>NZ_AP027336.1:2222500-2716717 GCF_055394715.1 Sphingobium sp. TomTYG72
ATTCGCACAAGCTGCGTCAGGCTTTTGGCATCATGCTGCTGCTGAACGGCGGACTGGCGCTGGCGCAGTTGCTGATCGCGCCCTGGGCGGCGGACTATTATGACCAACCCATGGTTGGCGATCTGCTGCGGGTACAGGCGCTGCTCTATCTATCGACGCCGTTCATATCGATTCCCGAAGCGCTGATGGGACGAGCACTCGATTTCAGGCGGCCGGCTCTGGTCAATCTGGTGGCGGCAATAGCGTCCGCCGCCGTGGCGCTGGCAGGCGCGCTGTCGGGATGGGGCGTGTGGACGTTGGTATTTGCACCGATGGCGGGATTCTGGGTGAAGGCGGTGGGCTACATATTTGCCACCGGCTTCCGGCCGATTCCGAGCTTCGATTTTCGAGGTACGGGTGCGATGGTGGCTTATGGCGCATCGCTACTGGGCGGCCAGCTCTTCTGGATCGTGCAGAGCCAGGCGGACATTTTCATCGGAGGCCGCGTGCTCAACGCGCACCAGCTTGGCCTCTATGCCGAAGCCCTGTTCCTGACGCAGATTTTCGTGTCGAAATTCATTCCGCCCCTCAATGACGTCGCCTTTCCTGCCTATGCGCGCATGCAGAAAGATCCGGGGCGAATCGCCTGGTCCTTTTGCAAGGCGGTACGGCTGCTGCTGCTCATTTCCTGCCCGGTTTATCTGGGGATGGCGGTCACTGCCGAGCCCCTGGTGGAAACGCTTTTCGGAACGAAGTGGCTGGAGATGGCGCCCTTCGTTTCGGTCTTGGCGCTCGCCATGCCGTTCATGACGTTGCAAGTCATGTTCGCGCCGGTCAGCAATGCGTTGGGGCGGCCCGGCACAACCGCGCGAATCGCTGCGGTGGGCGCGGTGCTGATGCCTGCGGCGTTCCTGATCGGTATTCAGTTCGGAGCAATTGGCCTGGCCTGGGCATGGCTGGGCGCCTTCCCCGTCCTGACGGTCGTGACGGCGCGCCTGGCTGGAGGAGCAATGGGGCTGAGGCTGACCGATCTGATTCGGGCGGCGGCTCCGGGGCTTGGCTGTTCTATCCTGATGGCAGGCGCGGTCATGGCCGTCGATTCGCAGCTCCCTCCAATGACGGCGATCGCGCGGCTCAGCCTGCTGGTCCCTGCGGGTGGCCTCGCCTTTCTGGCCGCGCTGATGCTGTGTGCACGCGGGACGCTGATGGAGCTGGTCAGCCTGGTGATTCGGCGAGCGCCACCCCTGCCCGCTGCCGAATGAATCAGGCCGACTGGATATAGTCGCGCAAAGCCGCCGCTTCCGATTCGATGCTGTCGATCCGGAACTTGACCAGGTCGCCTATGGAAACGAGTCCGATAAGGGCTCCATCAACGACGACAGGCAGGTGTCGCACCCGCTTCTTCGTCATCAGCGACAGACAGTGAATCACCGGCGTCTTGTCGTCCGTGGTGATGGCAGGCGCCGTCATCACCTCACTCACTTTGCGTTGCAGCACGGCCGCCCCGTCCCGCGCGATTTGATGGACGAGGTCGCGTTCCGAAAATATGCCCAGCACTTCCCCGTCACCAACAACAGGGACGCAGCCGATCCGCCGTTCGGACAATAATTGAACCACGGAAAGAACGCTGTCGTCGGGCCGGACCTGAGTGACTTCGCGTCCCTTTCCCTGCAGAATCGCGGTGATCGTCATGCCCCGTCTCCTTGCCGTTCAGACATTATGCCTCAGTCCCTTGATGATCCCACTTTCGCTCCCCAAAGAAAAGAGATGAGAAACAAACAGGGCCTCGATGATCCTCTGATTGCCGCGACCGCATGGGGACGGTTCCGCCGCATCATGTTATGGATGGCGGTTGGTGGCGCGCTGTGCGTCGGCGTTGCACTTGTCTGCTTGCGGATATGGGCTGGACCTATGCCCTTCCACATGATCCTTGCCACCATCATCGGGGTTTGGTTGACCTTCATGCTGGGGACCGGATTGATGGCGCTCGTGTTCCTGTCGAGCGGGACAGGACACGACGATCAGGTCATGGACCCGCTGATGGACGAGGTATCGATCGATGACTGAAAAAAGGGGCGAACTGGTTCTGCGGGTGGTTCCCGGCATCACCCAGATCAATACCAACGGCCATATCTTTGGTGGATGGATATTAAGCCAGATGGATATCGCGGGCGGCATCGTGGCGGGCCGACTGGCCGAAGGAGCGGTGGCGACGGTCGCGATCGATGGAATGAAATTCATATCGCCGATGCTGCTGGGCGATATCGTGACGGTCTATGCGCATGAGGAACGCCGCGGGCGGACCTCGATGGGCATTCGTGTCGATGTGGTGGCGACGCGCGGCGCGGATCAGCAGCAGATCGACCTTACCAGCGGCCTCTTCACCTTCGTCGCGCTGGACGACCAGCATCGGCCCCGCGTTTTGCCCACGCGCTGAATTGCCGCTGGTCGAATATGAAAAAGGGAGCGGCGCTAACGCCACTCCCTTTAATTCTATCCCGCCGCTTGTCCGAGGCAGAACGCTAGATCATTCCGCCGCTTCGGCAGCCGGGCGCGCGCGACGAGTGCGCTTGCGCGGCGCTTCCTCTGCGGCTGGCTCGCTGTCATTGTCGGCACGAGCAATCGATGGCGGCAGGACGGAGAGATCCAGTCCTTCGCTGCCCTCCGACTTCGCCGTATCGGCCTTGCGGGGACGGCCCCGGCGGGCGCGGGGCGCTTCGGGCGCTGCCGCAACTTCCGCTTCGGGCTGAGGCTCGGGCGAGCGTTCCGCCACAGGCGCGGGAGCTTCCGGCGCTTCCATTTCCTGTCGCTCGGCGGCTTCATAGGCAGGGCGGTCCCGGCGAGGCCGATCCCGACGATTCCGGTCGCGATTATCCTGCTGGTCGCGCGGCTGATCCCGGCGACGATCGCCTTCATAGCCACGTTCGAAATGCTGCTGCTGCGGCTCGCCACGATTATCATCGCCCGCATATTCCGGAGCGTCGAAATCATCGCCTTCATAATCGCCATTATCTTCCGGACGGCGGTAGCGCTGCTGCTGCTCCTCCTGCCGGGCGCGATTGTCGGCCAGCACGCGGAAATAATGATCCGCGAACTGCAGATAATATTCCGCATTCACCCGGTCGCCCGCCATCTGGGCGTCACGAGCCATATTCTTGTATTTTTCCAGAAGCTGGACCGCGTTGCCGCGTGCGCGGCTATCAATCCGGTTGCCGCTATCGCCACCGCCCCGGTTACCGCCGCTGGGACGTCCGTTATTGTTGTTCCGGCCGCGATTCCGGCGACCGGCCTGCCTGTTGTTGATCAAGACCTGGTCCTTGCGTTCACTTTGCCATCATTCACTGAAATCATCGGTCAGTCGCTATCCTAAAGCACGGCCTGCTTATCAGGCCGGGTAGGGCTCCGCCGGACAGGGACTGCGCGACAGCCCTTGCCCTTACGCTGCCAGAGGCGCCTGCGCAGCAGCGCCATCGTGACTTTGAAGGAGCGGGAAAACGGCCTTTTCTCAGCTAAGCCCCACAGGGCAGATCCTCAGGATAATGCCGTCCCTGCACCTCATGTAGTGTCTTTGGCGGGATAAACCAAGCGAATTTCACTTGCGCCCGAGCAATTCCGGCGCGTTCGGTTCGTAGGCTGATCAGCACGGGGATCGGCGGCGCTCAAAGCTGCGAAGGAGGAGTAGCGACAAGGCAACGATCATGCCCCGCCATGTCCTTGCGCACGGCCACGCCAAGTCCCTGTTCCTGAAGCAGGGCGGAGACGCTTTCTCTCTGGTCATAACCAATCTCGATCGCCGCCATGCCGCACTCGGCCAACAGCCGCGCGATCATGGGCGCGATACGCCGATAGTCGTCCAGGCCGTCGGCACCGGCGAAGAGGGCGCTTGCCGGTTCATGCAACACGTCGCCCGCAAGGTCGGCATCGCTTTCAATATAAGGCGGGTTAGCCAGGATGAGATCGAACCGTTCAGCTATCCCCTCAGCCCAGTCGCCCAGTTGAAAGGTTGCGCGCCCGGCAAGCCCAAGATGTTCGGCATTGGCCCGGGCAACGGCGAGCGCAGCGGCGGAGCTGTCCACACCGATGCCGGTCGCCTGCGGCCAATGATCCAAGGCCGCGAGCAGCAGCGCGCCCGATCCGGTGCCTAGGTCCAGAATTCGTGCCGGTGCGCGCCCCTGGAGATGGTCAATCGCGGCCTCGATCAGCGTTTCGGTGTCCGGACGCGGGATCAGGACATCGGGCGTCACCCGCAGGCTGATCGTCCAGAAATCGCGCACGCCGGTGATGTAGGCGATGGGTTCGCCTTCGACCCGTCGGTCAACCAGCGCGCTAAAGCCGGAAGGCACCGTGAGGTCTTGCTGGCGAAGCAGCAACTCATTGCGACTGATGCCCAGCGCGTGGGCGAGCAACAGTTCCGCGTCGAGACGCGCTGTATCACTGACATTTTGAAGCAAGGCAGCCGCATCGCGAAGCGCCTGGGCGATGCTCACCCGATGCCGTCCAGTTGAGCGAGGCGCGCGGCCTCATCCTCGGCGATCAACGCGTCGATGATTTCAGCGAGCCCCGGCCCTTCCAATATTTCAGGCAGCCGGTGCAAGGTCAGGTTGATGCGGTGATCCGTCACGCGGCCCTGCGGGAAATTATAGGTGCGAATGCGTTCGGACCTGTCGCCCGACCCGACCATCGCCTTGCGCGCGCCCGCCTGCTCGCTTTGCGTGCGTTCCCGCTCCGCTTCGTAAAGCCGGGCGCGCAGCACCTGCATGGCCTTGGCCTTGTTCTTGTGCTGCGATCGTTCGTCCTGCTGCGTCACCACGATGCCGCTCGGCAAGTGCGTGATGCGCACGGCGCTGTCGGTCGTGTTCACATGCTGTCCGCCTGCGCCCGATGCCCGGTAGATGTCGATCTTGAGGTCGCCGTCGGCGATCTGCACATCGACCTCCTCGGGCTCGGGCAACACCGCCACGGTCGCGGCAGAGGTATGGATACGCCCACCGCTTTCGGTGACAGGCACGCGCTGCACACGATGGACGCCGCTTTCGAACTTGAGCTTGGCAAAGACGCCGATGCCGGTGATGCTGGCGACGACTTCCTTGAAGCCGCCAACTTCGGCAGCATTGGCGGAGATCATCTCCATCTTCCAACCCTGTGCGTCGGCATAGCGCTGATACATGCGGAAAAGGTCACCGGCGAAGAGCGCGGCTTCATCCCCACCTGTCCCGGCACGGATTTCCAGCATGGCCGGACGCGCATCGGCCGCATCGCGCGGCAGCAATTGCAGGGCGAGCGCCCGTTCGGCGCCCGGCAGCTGGCTCTTGATCAGCTGCATTTCCTCCTGCGCCATCTCGCGCATCCCGGCGTCAGCATCGGCATTGTCGCCGCCCGCCATATATTCGAGTGCCTGAAGCTCCTGCCGAAGACGCCGCACCTCATGCGCGGCGCGGGCCACCGGCTCAATCTCGGCATATTCCTTCGACAGCCGCACGAACTCCTCGGGCGCGAGGTCCGCGCGCGTCATCGACGCCTGCACCTCGTCCCGGCGCGCCTCGATCTGCGCGATGCGTTCGGCGGAGATTTGCATTAGAGAGGACGATCAGCCCAAAGAGTCACTGGTTTGCGCTCTATCTGCAAATCGTAGCATGCTCCAAAGAGAGATCTAAGCGCTTCGTCCGATGGCATCTCTATTTGAGGATACTTCGCATAATAGCGTACTCGGAGACTAGGCCGACCTTCCATTCCCGGAGACAAGGAAAGCGCAAGATCGGGATTTTTGAACTTGGTTGCCTTTTCCCAACGCTTCTTTGGCGAACCGGTCGAAGTTATCTCGCAGGACAATCCTGATCGCCAAATCTTGCTAGCCACGTCAAAGCTACATGAGATCAAATCGTCTGATTCCACGATAACTGCTACGTTGATCTTGGCCTGCTCCGGCGCATCCACCAGCATCGCCAGCCGCTCTATCCCCGCGGCCCAGCCGACGGCCGGGGTCGAGGGACCACCGAGATTTTCGATCAGCCCATCATAGCGCCCACCGCCCAACACTGTGCCCTGCGCACCCAGCCGATCGGTGATGAATTCGAAAGCGGTGTGACGGTAATAATCAAGGCCGCGCACCAGACGCGCATCGCGTTCCCACGCCACACCTGCCGCATCAAGGCCCGCCGTCACCTTGCCGAAGAAGTCGCGCGCTTCATCGGTCAGATAGGCGTCGATATCCGGCGCGCTGTCCGCCACCGGGCGGTCGCGCGGGTCCTTGCTGTCGAGGATACGCAGCGGATTGCGATGCAGACGGTCGAGACTGTCCTCCGACAGCTGATCGCGATGCGCTTCGAAATGGGCGACCAGTGCGGCGCGCCACGCGTCACGGCTGGCCGCGTCCCCCAGCGTATTGAGGTTCAGCGTGACGCCTTCAGATACGCCAAGCTCGCGCAGCAACTGGTCGGCAAAGACCAGCAGTTCAATATCCGCCCCCGGCTCGCCCGCGCCGATGATCTCGGCGTCCAGCTGGTGGAACTGGCGGAAACGGCCCTTCTGGGGGCGCTCATAGCGGAAAAGCGGACCGTGGGTCGCGACCTTCAGCGGCGAATATTGTTGCCAGCCTTCAGTGATATAGGCGCGCGCGATCCCAGCGGTGAACTCGGGACGCAGGGTTATACTGTCGCCGCCACGATCATCGAACGTGTACATTTCCTTGGAAACGACGTCGGTGCTTTCGCCAAGCGACCGGGCGAACACCGCCGTTGCTTCGAAGACCGGCACTTCAACGCGATGAAAGCCATAGAGCCTGCGGACCCGGTCAAAGGTCGCGACCACATGCGCGAAACGTTCCTGGAACGCCTCCGCCGTACCCCCCAGCATGTCTTGCGTGCCGCGCACCGGGCGCGGGGTTTCAATTTTCGCCATGGGGATGCGCCTTTAACGGCAAAGAAGGCTCAAGGAAACGCGCTTTTTTTGTCAGATAATTTCGTCGCTGTTCTTCGCGGTGGACGCATAGATTTTGGTTCGTCATGCTGAGTTCATGAGGCAATTCCTGCCACGTCTTTCACGGAGACAGCCATGATCCGCAGCCTTGCTGCCGCCTTCCTGCTTTCCACAGCCATCATCAGCCCGCTCGCCGCTCAGGATGCCGTAAGGTCAAGGCCGACCGCCCTGCGGGTGAATGACGCCAGCCCCGCGCCGCGCGACATCCCCTACCCCGGCGGGACAATCCGGCTGGAGGTGGACGCGACCGACACGACTCAGCGAATCCTCCGGGTGAAGGAGCATATCCCCGTCGCGTCGAGCGGGCCAATGACGCTGCTGGTGCCCGAATGGCTGCCGGGCAACCATGCGCCGCGTGGCCAGATCGAGAAGATCAGCGGCCTCACCTTCACCGCCGATGGCAAGCCGATCGGCTGGAAGCGCGATCCGCTCAACGTCTACGGATTCGTCGTCGACGTTCCGCAGGGCACGCGGGAAATCACCGCTTCCTTCCAGTTCCTGTCGGCAACGCAGTCCAGTCAGGGGCGCGTCGTCGTCACGCCCAAGATGCTGAACATCCAGTGGGAGTCGGTCTCGCTCTATCCCGCAGGCTATTATACTCGGCAGATTCCGGTTCAGGCCACGGTGACCTATCCCGATGGCTGGCAGGCGGCCACCGCGCTGCGTGGGCAGAAGACCGGATCGACCGTCGCTTATGAGACGATCGACTATGAAGCTTTGCAGGATTCGCCGGTATTCGCCGGACGCTATTTCAGGCCGGTGGACCTGGGCCATAATGTCACGCTGAATATCATCGCCGACGATGCCGACGAGTTGGAGGCCAAGCCCGACCAGATCGCCAAGCACAAGAAGCTGGTGGATGAAGCTGGCGCGCTCTTCGGCACTTATCATTTCGATCATTATGACTTCCTGTTCGCCATCACCGACGAGATGGGTGGCATCGGCCTCGAACATCATCGCTCGTCCGAGAATCAGGTCGAGCCGGGCTATTTCAAGAAGTGGGGCGATGGCGAGGCGCTGTTGGACCGCAACCTGCTGCCGCATGAGTTCACCCATAGCTGGGACGGCAAGTTCCGCCGCCCGGACCTGCTCTGGACGCCCGACTTCAACGTGCCGATGCAAGACAATCTGCTGTGGGTCTATGAAGGGCAGACGCAATTTTGGGGCTATGTGCTGGGCGCGCGGTCGGGCCTGTTTTCCAAACAGGAGACGCTGGACGCCTACGCCCACATCGCCGCCAAGCTGGACACGACGCGCGGCCGCGAGTGGCGGCCGATGGAGGATACCACCCACGACCCGATCATTTCCGCCCGCCGTCCCAAGGGGTGGACGAGCTGGCAGCGGTCGGAGGACTATTATAATGAAGGGCTGATGATCTGGCTGGAAGCAGATGCGATCATCCGCAGGCAGACGCGCGGGGCGAAGGGCCTCGACGATTTCGCCAAGGCATTCTTTGGCATCAATCCCGGTGATTGGGGCCAGGTCATCTATAATCGCGACGATGTCATCAAGACGTTGAACGGCGTAGCGTCCTATGACTGGGCGGGATTCTTCGCGCGATATGTCGATAGCACGACGCGCGAGACGCCCAAGGGTGGCTTTGCCATGGGTGGCTACAGGCTGGTCTATGGCGACACGCCCAACGCCTTCACCAAGGCGGCCGAGGGCAAGAATATCGACCAGAGCTTCGGCGTTGGCCTGATCGTGAAGGGCGACGGGGAAATCTCCAACGTCGTCTGGGACAGCGCCGGGTTCAAGGCGGGGCTGGCGGTCGGCACGAAGATCGTCGCGATAAACGGAGACGAATATTCAGGCGAGGTGTTCAAAGCTGCTTTGAAGGCCGCCAAGCCGATGCAGATCATCGTCAAGCAGGACAGATATTACCGCACTTTGACGCTCGCTTATTCCGGCGGCCTGCGCTATCCGCGCCTCGAAAAATCAGGAGAGGGTGAAGGCAGCCTCGATCGGCTGCTCAAACCAAAGACATAATCACCCGCAACGCCAATTTGCATCAAAAGGCTTAGTCCCATGAATATCGAACTGATCCCGGTCGGCGACGATCCGCCCAACAGCCTGAACGTCATCATCGAAGTGCCGATTGGCGGCGAGCCTGTGAAATATGAATTCGACAAGGCATCGGGCGCGCTGTTCGTCGATCGCATCCTGCACACGCCGATGCGCTATCCGGCCAATTACGGCTTCGTGCCGCACACCCTGTCGCCCGACGGCGATCCGCTCGACGCGCTGGTCATCGCCCGCTCGCCCTTCGTGCCGGGATCGGTCGTGCGCGCTCGTCCGATCGCCGTACTCAACCTGGAAGATGAAGCGGGTGGCGACGAAAAGCTGGTCTGCGTTCCCGACAACAAGACCTTCCCCTATTATAGCGACGTCGATGAAAAGGACGATCTGCCCGGCATCGTGATGGAGCAGATCGAACATTTCTTCACCCACTATAAGGATCTGGAAAAACAGAAGTGGGTGCGCATCGGCACCTGGGGTGGCGCGGAAGACGCCCGCCGCATCACGCTGGAAGCGATCGAGCGCTATCAGGCTGACAAGAAGGCCGCGTAAGCGAACTGATCAAGAAAAGGGCCGCGCGGGAGATGTCCTGCGCGGCCTTTTTTTGCTCATCCCTCAACAGCAAAGCCGTCATGCCAGCGAACGCTGGCATCTCAGGAGCGCGCGCGCGAGCAGGCCCGAGATCCGCTGAGTTCACGGAACAAGTGCAACACCTGCTAGGGGTGTTGTTGCGATGGGACAGAGATATGGCCAGCTCAGCCTTGAGGAGCGGATCGAGATTTACCGCCTGCATGCAGGCGGTAAATCGCAAAGAGCCATAGCGGCGCATCTCGGGCGGGCACCGGCTACGATCAGCCGCGAACTGCGGCGCAACAGCGTGCGAACCAAGGTCTGGCCCGGTGGCTATGAGCCTGTCCGCGCCCAGCAGCTTGCCGAACGCAGGCGCCGATGGGATTGCCGCTTCAAGCTGGAACGCCAACCGGACCTGCGCGGCCTTGTGAGGGACGGCCTTGCGATGGGATGGTCCCCCGAGCAGATCGCAGGCCGATTGACGCGCGAACATGGTCGCACCCTCATCAGCCCTGAGTCAATCTACCGCTTCATCTACCACCGTTCGGCACAGAAGGATTATTGGCACCGCCTGCTGCCGCGCGCCCGGCACAGGCGCGGCCACCCTGTCCCTACCGGCGGGAGCATGCTCGACATCATCAAGCATCGCCGCCCGTTGACCGAGCGCCCTCCTGACGCCGATGATCGGCAAAGCCCAGGCCATTGGGAAGCCGATTTCATGCTCTTTGCCCGCTATGGCCAGGCCATCCTCGTCGCCCATGAACGCGCCTCCCGGTTCACGATCATCCACCGGCCACAGGATCGAAAGGCCCGCAGAACCGCAGACCATCTGGCGGACATGCTGGCCGACCTGCCCCAAGCCCTCCGACGCTCCATCGCCTTTGACAATGGACCCGAGTTCGCCCGGCATCACCAGCTCGCAAGCCAGATCGGCATCCAGACCTTCTTCTGCGATGTTCGATCACCCTGGCAGAAAGGCGGCGTCGAAAATGCCATCGGACGCCTGCGTCGCAGCCTGCCGCGCAAAACCAACCTCGATGCCATCACCCCCGATGACATCCTCGCTGCCATACAGCGATACAATCATACGCCAAGAAAATGCCTCGACTTCCTTACTCCCGCAGAGGCATTCTCACGCTTCAATCCAAATGTTGCACTTCAAACGTGAATCTACATCCCAGCTTCCGCTGGGATGACGTTTCGAGCAGAGGGAGTCTGCCCCCCCCCCCCCCCCCTTAAATCAGCCGATCCGCCTCCAGCGCCGCCGCCAGCGAGTCACGCCCGCGTGGCAGACGGGCGTGGAGCCGCGCATCCGCTTCGGCCAGCCGCTCTACCCCCAGGGTCAGCTGTTCCTCAGGCAATGTGAAGGGCAGGCGCAAGAAGCGCTCGAACGCGCCGCTCACGCCAAAACGCGGACCCGGCGCAACCCGCACGCCATGGCTTTCGGCAATCGCGGCCAGGGCAGTCGCTTCGGCGCGCGGTAGCTCGGCCCAGAGCGACAGACCTCCCGCAGGCGATTCGACACGCCAGTGTGGCAGATGCCTGTCGATCTCGCTGATCAGATGGTCCCGGCGGGCGCGCAGCAAGTCTGCCCGCAGTCCCAACCCCTCATCCCTGTCGATCAACTGTGCGACGGCAAGCTGCTCCACCACCGGACTGGCCATATCCATTGTCGTGCGCAGGCGGCCGAGCGCCGCGATCGTCTGCGAATCGGCGCGAATCCAGCCGACGCGCAGTCCGCCCCAGAAGATCTTGCTCGCCGATCCCATGGTGATGACCTGACGCCCCGACGGATCATGAATCGCCACCGGTGGCGGGGCGGGAAAGTCGAGCCCCATCGCCACCATGGTTTCATCGATAATCAATGGCGTGTGCGTACGCGTGGCCGCTGCGACCAAGGCGCGCCGGGTCGCCGGGTCCATGCTGCGCCCAGTCGGGTTGTGAAAATCCGCGATGACATAGGCAAAGCGCGGGCTTGTCTGGCGGAATGCTGCCTCCATGGCGTCAATGTCCCACCCTTGCGCGGGAAGGCCAACGGGCACGGGCACGACATGCGCGCGCTGCAACGCCTGAATGACATTATGATAGGTCGGATGATCGATCACGGCCCGGTCGCCCGGCCCCGTCAGCCATTGCAGCAACAAAGCAAAGCCCTGCTGTGCGCCGTTGGTGACGATGATCTGGTCAGGGCTGGTGGGGCAGCCGCGCCGTTCGAACTGCGCGGCGATCGCGCGGCGCAGCGGCGGCAGGCCGAGCGGATCATAGCCAAGTTCGCCCAGAAAGGCCGGCAGGGCTTCGACCGCCGCCTGGCAGGCGCGCCCTACCCCGGGCGCGGCGGGCAGTGCGGCATGAGTCCAGTTGAGGATGTTCCCGCCAGTGGGCAGCTCCAATTCAGGCGGTTCGGGATGTATCCGGCCGGGCGGCAGGCGCGTGACGCTGCCGGAACCCTGACGGCTTTCCAGATAGCCCTCATCGCGCAACCGGTCGAACGCAGCCGCGATCGTTGTCCGGCTGAGACTCAGCGCGGCGGCCAGTTCCCGTTCGCCCGGCAAGCGCACGTTCAGCCCTACCCGTCCATCCAGCACCAGCATCCGGAGCGCGTCGGCCAGTTGGCGATAGGCAGGTTCGGCACTCTCCGCGACCCGCCAAGCGCCCAGCAGTCGAAGCAGCGAGGGCGGACGAAGAGCAGAATTGGACATGGACGCGACTCTTTCCCATGAGAAACAGAGGTCCACTTAAAAACTACAGGCCACTTTGTAAAAGGCCAATGCAGCTTCAGTGCGTCAACCGGCCACCAACCGGATCGACGCGCTCGACACCCAGCCGCTAAGGCACGGCCCGGCATAGGCTTGCTTCCGATCGACCGGCTCGGACAGACCGCAGTCGACCGACGGCTGCGGCACGACGACCACCCCAAGCCACTTTTGGTCCAGACTGCGGGTGCACACGAAGGCTCTCGCTCCTTCCGCCAGACGTCCGATTTCCTGCGCCTCGGCAAAAGGCGCCGCACGGATAGCCAGCCCTTGGGCGCCGACGCGAACCGCCTGCCCCATCGCGCCACAGGCGTCCAGTCGCGGGCCGTCCTCGCCAATGATGACAGGGCGTGTAATCTTCGCTTCCAGCCGGGTTTCAGGCATATCGTCGCGCGGCGCTCCGGCGATGGAACTGTTGGGCAACTGCTCCAGCACGTCGCTGCTGTCGGAACAGGCGCCAAGCATCAGAAACAGGGGGATGATAGCGCGCATGCGTCCCTGATAGACCGGCCCATCCTCAAGCGGAAGCAGGCATGTTTCGCTTTAGTTTCTTTGGGGCTTTCCCTATATGCTCGGGCATGAGCGAGGAAAGTCAAAACAGCCCCAACAGCAACGCCTATGGCGCCGACAGCATCAAGGTCCTGAAAGGCCTGGACGCCGTACGCAAACGGCCCGGCATGTATATCGGCGACACCGATGATGGCTCGGGCCTGCACCATATGGTATTCGAGGTCAGCGACAATGCGATCGACGAGGCGCTGGCCGGACATTGCGACCGCATCCTGATCACGCTCAATCCCGATGGCTCTGTGAGCGTCGAGGATAATGGCCGGGGCATACCAACCGGCATCCACAAGGAAGAGGGCGTGTCGGCGGCCGAGGTCATCATGACCCAGCTGCACGCGGGCGGTAAGTTCGAAAATACCTCGGACGACAATGCCTACAAGGTATCGGGCGGTCTGCACGGCGTGGGCGTGTCGGTTGTGAACGCGCTCAGCGAATTTCTGGACCTCAACATCTGGCGGGACGGCAAGGAGCATTATATGCGCTTTGCCTATGGCGATGCCGTCGCGCCGCTCAAGGTCATCGGCGACGCGCCTGAAGGCAAGAAGGGCACGCGGGTCACTTTCCTCCCCTCGACCGAGAAGGTGCCCGGCGACGGTGGCACCTTCAAGAACCATACCGAGTTCGATTTCGAGAAGCTGGAACATCGCTACCGCGAACTGGCCTTCCTCAACTCCGGCGTGCGGCTGTTCCTGGTCGATGCCCGGCATGAGGAGAAGAAGGAAGTCGAACTATTTTATGAGGGCGGGATCGCGGCCTTCGTGAAATATCTTGATCGCAACAAGACGCCGCTGATGCCCGATCCGATCGCGATTTCGGGAAGCCGCGACGACGTGACCATTGACGTCGCGCTGGAGTGGAACGACTCTTATTACGAGAACGTCCTCTGCTTCACGAACAACATCCCGCAGCGGGATGGTGGCACGCATCTTGCTGCCTTCCGCGCGGCGCTGACACGAACCCTCAACAATTATGCCGACAAGTCAGGCATGTTGAAGAAGGAGAAGGTGTCGCTGACCGGCGAGGACATGCGCGAAGGCCTGACGGCTATCGTCTCGGTCAAGCTGCCCGATCCCAAATTCTCATCGCAGACCAAGGACAAGCTGGTCTCTTCCGAAGTGCGTCAGCCGCTGGAAAGCCTGATGGCGGACAAGATGGCGGAATGGCTGGAAGAGAATCCGGGCCATGGCAAGATGATCATCCAGAAGGTGATCGACGCCGCCGCCGCCCGTGAAGCCGCGAAGAAGGCGCGCGAACTGACCCGGCGCAAGGGTGTGATGGACATCGCCTCCCTGCCCGGCAAGCTGGCCGACTGTCAGGAGCGCGACCCCGCCAAGTCCGAACTTTTCCTGGTCGAGGGTGATTCGGCAGGCGGTTCAGCCAAGCAAGGGCGCAATCGGCACAATCAGGCGATCTTGCCTTTGAAGGGCAAGATCCTGAACGTCGAGCGCGCGCGCTTTGACCGGATGCTCTCATCCAAGGAAGTCGGCACGCTCATCCAGGCCATGGGCACCGGCATCCGCGACGATTTCAACCTGGAAAAGCTGCGCTACCACAAGATCGTCATCATGACCGACGCCGACGTCGATGGCGCGCATATCCGCACGCTGCTGCTGACCTTCTTCTACCGTCAGATGCCGCAGATCATCGAGGCCGGGCACCTCTATATCGCCCAACCGCCGCTCTACAAGGCGACGCGGGGCCGGTCGGAGGTCTATCT
This sequence comes from Sphingobium sp. TomTYG72, assembly GCF_055394715.1. NCBI lineage: Bacteria > Pseudomonadati > Pseudomonadota > Alphaproteobacteria > Sphingomonadales > Sphingobiaceae > Sphingobium > Sphingobium sp. TomTYG72. The sequence continues at coordinate 2,237,081 of NZ_AP027336.1, forward strand.
CAAGAACGAAGCCGCGCTGGAGCAATATCTGGTCGACAATGGCGTCGATTCCATGGCGCTGGAAACGACCGGCGGCATGCGTTCGGGCGAAGACCTGCGCTCGCTGATCGAGCATGGCCGCCGGATGCGCGCAGTGATGCGTTATGTGCCGCGTCGCTACAATCCTGCCATTATCGAGGCGCTGGCCATCAACGGCGCGCTCGATCCTGAACTCGGCCATGAGCGCCAAGCGGAACGGCTGACGGCGACCGTTAAGTGGATGGACGCGCAGGATGATGAGGGCCGCTGGAGCGGCCGCATCGCCGAAGAGGGCGGCTTCCATTTCGAGCGGCTCTGGCGCGGCGTGACCGATCACCACATGATCGAACATGGCTTCATCGGTTCCGCCGAAGCGCGCAAGCTGCACTCCATCGCTGCCGAGGAAGCCGACAGCTATCGCACCACCAGCCGCCTTGTCACCGCAAAGGCTGCGGCCGCTGCCGAAGAGGCGGGGGAAGACGATCTGCCGGTGGTATCCAAGGGCGCGGTCGTCGTCACCCGGCCCAGCGAATTGCTGGAAGCAGTGCTGACGGCAGGTCGCAAGGGTCTCGCCATTCAGCGTTACAAGGGTCTGGGCGAGATGAATGCCGAGCAGCTATGGGAAACCACGCTGGACCCCGACAACCGATCAATGCTGCGCGTCGAGGTTGAGCAGGCGGATGTCGCCGACGAGATCTTCACCCGGCTGATGGGCGATGTCGTCGAACCCCGGCGCGAGTTCATTCAGGACAATGCGCTGAACGTCGCCAATTTGGACGTTTGATCTTGGTAGAGTTAAGCGGCTTTTACAGCCGCTTCAACCTATCAGTCGGACGGCGGTCAACGACCACGCGGACTCATCGTTGGGTAAATCGGTGCAAGTGTTGTTGATGGTAGCGTTTCCACTGAAGGAAAGGCGCATAGCGACCATTTGGAAGCATTCGAGCGACATGCCCGATGTGCCATTGAAGGTCAGCGTGTCGTTCGGGAAATAGAAGGCTCCCTCGAGAGTCGAACTGGAGTTGCCGTTAATTTGGCAGCACTGGTTGCTCGCCGCAGCCCTACTGTCGCGATAGATGGTGATACCATCATAAACGCTGCTGTCGTCGTTAGTCGGGCCGAGATTAATCTGCGCACCGCCATTTATGTCCATTGTTGCGAAACTGTTCGCGTTGTTCGGCGTAAGGCTGGTCAGCACGAAAGTGCAGTTGTCGCATTGCAAGACGCCTTGGGCACCGACTTGAAGCCCCGCATTATTTGCACCGTCGGCAAGATAATAGGTGCCGTCCCTCAATTTAAGCGTGCCCTGGACATTGATCGTTCCATAGCAACCGGGGGCGTAGGGGCTCCCGCTGCGGCTATCGACCGTCGTCCCGGACGAAACGCTGATCACGTTCCAGTTGTTGCCAGGTTTGCACTTACCGGTAGACACATCGCTGTTGCTGGGGTCGAGGCTCATACCTGCAAACGGATCGGTCAGCGCGGCATGGTTGGGCATCAGCAAGGTGCCGGGGGCGTAGGCGGTGGACGAGGGAATGCCGCCCATCGCGACGAGCGGCGAAACCTTCACCGTCGGCTGGCCATTGACGTTGATCGCGTTGCTGCTGATCGAGTTGGTGCCCGCGCCGCATCCCAGATCGAGTGTCGAGTTGCCTGCAAAGGTGATCCCGGTGTTGTTGCCACTCTCCTTGGCAAGGAAACATACCTTGCCATCGGATACGACTGCCGCCCGAGCCTCAGCGGCCACGGTGGACGTGGACTTTCCAAACAATGCCATCAAGGCGGTGGGCTGGGTACTGACCAAGCGCACATACATTGCGGAGGTATAGGTAGTGCCACTGCTGGTCGTATAGGATCCCGGCGTGATCGTAGCGGTCGCGCCAGGGACGAGAGCATTCTGCGTCAACGCCTTGTTCGCCTGCGCGGTGGCGGTGCTATTCCCCTGACTCTGGTAAAGCGAATAGGCGCCTGCCATCGCCGCGGAGTCGGCCTCCCGCTGCAATTCCCGCTTCACATGCGAAAGCTGCATGGTGTGGACGCCAAGCCCGGCCGCTCCGATCATGACGGGAAGCGCCAGCGCCGTCAGCATGAGCGCATTGCCCCGAGCGTCGGACCACAGCATGCGAAGACGGGACAAGCAATTGAGCAATGGCATCGTCAGCTCCTCGGCTCTAGAGCATTTTCGAAGCAGATGGCATCATCTGCTGGCTCGGAAAATGCGGGAAACAAAAGACAAATAGAGCATGATCCGATTCAGTCTGATCGGATCATGCTCTAGCTCGTGACATAGGCTCTACGCGTTTCAGACAGCGCGATCGTCTTGCTGCCGAGCAGGAAGTTCACGGTGAGATTGTAGCCCATCGTTATGGTCACATAGTTGGGCTTCGAACTGGTCGTGAACGTGACGGTCGGCGCAACGATGTTGGCCGAGTTCATCCCGAACTGCTTTGACGCTATTCTTGCCTGTATGTCGGCCTCACTCGGCTTTGGCCACGTCGTTGCATAACGCGCGGCATCCTCGACGGTGCTCCTGAGCCCCGCCTGCGCATAGAAGAGTATCCCCAGCATCGGGATCCCGATCAGCATGCCCAGCAGGACTGGCGCTACCAGCGCGAATTCCAGCACACCGGCGCCACGGCAATCGCACGCAAGCTGATGAAGAAGGCGAAAAAACCGTGTCATTGGATTCTCAGAACCCCCGTCGCGGATATCGGCACAACGCCATTCGAGTTAGCCAGCATCTTCGCCAGCGACCCCAGCGCAAAGGATGGCGTGAAGGTCGTTGAAATCTGAATCTGCGTGTAGCGCGCTGTTTCGCCGGAGGCGCAGGGATTGGCATTGGTGGTCCAGGTTGTTGCCGTGCCCCCGCACTCAAGTGTCTGGGTGACTGTAACGGTACTGGTCGGCACATTCGCCTGCGCTGCCGCCTGCGCCTGAATGTCGGTCGCGACAACGTCCGTGCCGCCCATCCAAGACATCTCCAGACCGCGATTGACGGCTTGTTGGATTTTCATCTTGGCCGCGCCGTAACGGGCCGCATCGACCGTGCCCATGAGGATGATGGCGAGGAACGGCGCAACCAGCGCCGTTTCAACAAGGGCGATGCCTGATGTCTCGGCCCCGAGTCCGGTCAACAACGCCCGGACAGATGCCCGATCGGCTGCAGATATGGGACAACGCGGCGAATCAGCCCTCGCCTCGCTGCGCAACAATCGGCCAAACATAGAAGGACGCATCGAAAATCCCCTTCGCTCGGGGATTTTGTACTCAACACATGCTGTTCATTTGCCTAAACAACATGGTTAATCATCTGCTAAGATGCTGTTTATGCTTCGGTATATATCCGACGGTATATTAATTAACGGTAAAGAGGCGAGGCGAATATGAAAGCATGGCTGTTCGTCGCAGGCGCCTTTCTGCTCGCGGGTTGCGGCCGGAAGGAAGACATGGGTGATCGTCCTGCGAAAGATACACCAGTCGCAGAAGCGCCCATTCTAAATCAGCAGGCAGATCGTGACGAACCGGTAACTTTATCTGACACGCCAACCCCGCCAGTGCCCGCAGAAAGGGTGAGTACCGAACCTCTCAGCGACCAAACACGCTATCGCGCTCTGGGGACCGAACCTTTTTGGGCGGTAACGGTCAAAGGATCGGTTGCCACGCTGGAGCGCCCGGACAAGGCGCCCGTTCATGTCCCTGTCAACCGGACGGATGACGGCCGCGCTGTGCGGTATCTGGCGGACGGATTTTCGATGACCGTGACGGACGGCCCATGCAACGACGGCATGAGCGACGCACATTGGGCCGACCGCGTCGCACTGTCTTTTGGTGAAGGAACGTTGAAGGGCTGCGGCGGAGTGCGCGAGGACTTCTAGAGCATGATCCGATCAGGCTGAATCGGATCATGCTCTATTTGTCTTTTGTTTTCCGCATTTTCCGAGCCAGCAGATGATGCCATCTGCTTCGAAAATGCTTTAGTCCGTCCGCATCGCCTCTGCCACCAGCGCCTCCGCCTCCATCAGCAGGGCATCTTCTGCCGCCGCCTGCGCAACCTGTTCACGGCCGATCAGGATCAGCACCGGCACCGCCAGCGGGCTCACCCTATCCAGATCAATATGCAGCATCGTCGCCGATGCCCGATCGATCAGGTCGCCCAGCCGCCCGACATCGGTCATGCGCGCGCGGGCGTCGGCCCAGGCCGCCTTCAACAGCAAATGATCCGGCTGATATTTGCGCAGCACGTCATAGATGAGGTCGGTTGAGAAAGTGACCTGTCGCCCGGTCTTTCGCTTGCCGGGATGCTGGCGTTCAATCAGGCCCGCGATGACGGCGACGTCCCGGAAGGCGCGTTTCAACAGGCTCGATTGTTCGACCCATTCGACAAATTCATGATCCAATATGTCGGCGGAAAACAGGCTCTGCGGGTCCGTCACGGGTTTCAGCCCGTAGACGGCGAGCGCGTAATCATTGGATACGAAACCCAGCGGCATCAAACCTTGCGCATCCATGCGGCGAGTGAGCAGCATGCCAAGCGACTGATGCGCATTCCATCCTTCGAAACTGTAGCAGATCAGATAATGCCGCCCCTCATGCGGAAAGGTTTCGATCAGCAGTTGGCCCGGCTCAGGCAGAGCCGACCGATATTTCTGCACCTCCAGCCACTCCCGCACATCATCGGGGAAGCGGTGCCATTCTTCCGGCTCGGCCAGAAAATGCCGCACCCGGTCGGCTAGCCGCGTGGACATTGCCATGCGCGTGCCGCCCCAAGCGGGCACCCGCGCCTGCTTCGACGTCGCGCGCACGACCAGGTCGGTGACGTCCATCCGCACCACCTCCAGCGCCAGACCGGAAAAGAAGAAGCTGTCGCCGGGCCGCAGCGTCGCGGCGAAACCCTCCTCCACCGTGCCGAGCTTGCGGCCATTGGCAAACCGGACATCCAGCACCGGCTGGTCGACGATGATCCCGGCATTCATGCGGTGCTGCTGAATGAAGCGCGGGTGAGACACGCGCCATATCCCGTCCGCATCATGGGTCAGTCGCTTGAACCGGTCATACGCCCGCAGCGCATAGCCGCCCCCTTCGATAAAATGCAGGACGTTGGCAAAGCCCTCATCGGTGAGCGCGCTATAGGGAGTGGCTGATCGGATTTCCTCCAGCAACTCTTGTTCCGCGAACGGCGCGGCGCAGGCGAGCGCCATCACATGCTGCGCCAGAACGTCGAGGCTGCCGGTGCGGAAGTCATCGGCGTCCCGCTCCCCCGCCTCCACCGCATCGAGCGCCGCGCGCGCCTCAAGATATTCAAAGCGATTGCCGGGGATGATGATGGCTTCGCTTGGCTGGTCCAGCCGGTGATTGGCGCGCCCGATGCGCTGGAGCAGGCGGGATGATCCCTTGGGCGCGCCCATCTGGATCACGCAATCGACATTGCCCCAATCGACGCCCAGGTCGAGGCTCGCGGTCGCGACGAGCGCGCGCAGCCTGCCATCGGCCATCGCATTTTCCACCTTGCGCCGGGCCTCCACCGACAGGCTGCCATGATGGATGCCGATCGGCAGGTTCGCTTCGTTCGCGGTCCAAAGCTCCTGGAAGATGAGTTCCGCAAGTCCACGCGTGTTGCAGAAGACCAAAGTCGTCTGCCGCCGCTCGATTTCGGCCATGACCTGCTTTGCGGCATATTTGCCGGAATGGCCCGACCAAGGGATGCGCCCTTCCGGAATCAGAATCGCGACATCGGGATCAGCACCCTGCTCCCCCATGACTGGCGTCACGCTGTTGATGTCGCCATCGGGCGCGAGCCATGCGCGATACGCATCGACATCCGCCACCGTCGCGGACAGCGCGACACGGCGCAGCTCGGGATTGATCCTCTGCAACCGCGCAAGCGACAGGCTGAGCAGATCGCCGCGTTTCTGGGTGGCAAAGGCGTGGACCTCATCGATGATCACCGTCTTCAACTGCGCGAACATCAGGAAACTGTCGGGATAGCTGAGCAGCAGCGAAAGAGACTCAGGCGTGGTCAGCAGTATCTGCGGCGGCCGTGCCCGCTGCCGCGCCTTGCGATCCGACGGCGTGTCGCCGGTGCGCGTCTCCACCCGGATCGGCAGGTTCATCTCCTCGATCGGGGTGAGGAGATTGCGCCGCACATCGACCGCCAGCGCCTTGAGCGGCGATACATAGAGGGTATGCAGCCCCTCGGCTGGTTCTTCGATCAGGTCGGCAAGCGTCGGCAGGAACCCCGCCAATGTCTTCCCCGCCCCCGTGGGTGCAACGAGCAGGGCATGATCCCCTGCCCTTGCGGCTGCCAACATATCGATCTGATGGCTGCGCGGCGACCATCCGCGCGTGGTGAACCATTGCTCCAGCGGTTCGGGAAGGCGTTGGTTCATATCGATGAATGTAGGAACGCGCGCAGCCCCTGTCACGATCCCGACGCTAGTCATGGCGATAACATAATTGCCGGAATGGCTGGTCTCTTTCCCTTCGAAAGGCGTTACACTCCAGGCATCATAAAAAGGCGGCAAAGGCCGCAAACGCAGGAGAAACAGCGATGACCGGCGAGACAGAGGCCGACCTTTCCGGGGCCGAGCCCCCGCGCAAGCGCCGACGCGCCAAGCCAGCCATCATGGAGATCGGCGGACGCAAGCTGAAGCCCGCGACGCTGATGATGGGCCATGGCTACGACCCGATGCTGTCGGAAGGATCGCTCAAGCCGCCCATCTTCCTCACCTCCACCTTCGCCTTTGAAAGCGCCGCCGCAGGCAAACGGCATTTTGAAGGCGTCACCGGCATCAGGCCCGGCGGCGCGGAGGGGTTGGTCTATTCCCGCTTCAACGGCCCCAATCAGGAAATCGCCGAAGACCGGCTGGCCGTGTGGGAGGAAGCGGAAGACGCACTGCTTTTTTCCAGCGGCATGTCGGCGATCGCGACCACGCTGCTCGCCCTCGTCCAGCCCGGCGATGTCATCGTCCATTCCGCGCCGCTTTATGCCGCGACAGAATCGCTGATCGGCCGCATCCTCGGCAAGTTCGGCGTGCAATGGCTCGATTTCCCCGCCGGTTCGACGGAGGAGGAGATCAGCGCGGTTATCGAACGGGCAAAGTCGCTCGGCCGCGTCGCCCTTATCTATCTGGAAAGCCCGGCCAACCCCACCAATGTGCTCGTGGATGTGGAGGCGGTCGTGGCCCGCCGCGACCATCTCTTCGCCGGAGAGGCGCATTTGCCCCCGGTCGCGATCGACAACACCTTCCTCGGCCCGCTCTGGCATCATCCGCTTGCCCATGGCGCGGACCTGGTCATCTACAGCCTCACCAAATATGCGGGCGGCCATAGCGACCTTGTCGCGGGCGGGGTTCTGGGGCCAAAGGACCTCATCAACACGACCCGGCTGATGCGCAATACGATCGGCACGATCCTAGACCCGCACAGCGCCTGGATGCTCCTGCGCAGCCTCGAAACGCTGGAGTTGCGGATGAGCCGGGCTGGCGAAAATGCGGCAAAGGTCTGCACCTGGCTGAAAGACCAGCCGCAGGTGGAAAAGGTCGTCTATCTCGGCTTCCCCGAAACGGAACGCCAGGCCGATATCTACCACCGCCACTGCACAGGCGCGGGATCGACCTTCTCGCTTTATCTTAAGGGCGGCGAGGCTGAGGCTTTCGCCTTCCTCGATGCGTTGAAGATCGCCAAGCTGGCCGTCAGCCTTGGCGGCACGGAAACGCTCGCCAGCCACCCGGCGGCGATGACGCACCTGTCCGTGCCCGCCGAGCGCAAGAAGGCTCTGGCGATCACCGACAATATGGTGCGCATCTCGATCGGCTGCGAGGATGCCGATGACCTGATCGCTGACTTCGCACAGGCGCTGCAGGCCGTGGGATGAGCGACGGTCGCCCTATCGTCCTGGTTGGACAGCCACTGCTGGCCCCGTTGCTGAAAATCCTTTCACCCTTCTACGATGCCCGGCCGTTATGGGAGGATCAAGGTGCCCAACGGCGGGCCGATGCCAAGGCCATAGTCTGGGCTGGCGAATTCCCGCTGTCCGTTGCTCTGCTGGACGCCATGCTACAGCTCGGCCTCATCGCCTGCTTCACCGTCGGCTATGACGGCATCGATCTGGAGGAAACGGAGAGGCGCGGCATAGCCGTCACGCACGGCGCGGACGCCAATGCGGAGGACGTTGCGGATCACGCCATCGGCCTGATGCTCGCGCATCGCCGCGCGATCGTCGAAGGCGACCGGCAACTGCGCGCGGGCCTTTGGACAGCAGAATCAGACCGGCTTACCCGTTCCTTGAATCAGGCCCGGCTTGGCATCGTCGGCCTGGGGCATATCGGGCAAGCGGTCGCCCGCCGAGCGGAAGCGATGCGGATGCAGATCGGCTGGTGGGGTCCGCGCGACAAGCCCGGCTTGCCCTGGCCGCGATCCGAAAGCTTGAAGGCTCTGGCACAGGACAGCGACATATTGCTGGTCGCCGTCCGCGCCGACAGCAGTAATCGCGGGATCATTAGTGCCGACGTCATGGATGCACTCGGCCCGGATGGGCTGTTCGTCAACGTCGCGCGCGGGCAACTGGTAGACGAAGAGACTCTGAGGCAGGCTTTGCGTCAGGGAAGACTGGGCGGAGCGGCGCTAGATGTGTTCCAGCAGGAACCTACCCCCGCCGATCTCTGGAAGGACGTGCCCAACTGCGTCCTGACGCCACATATCGGCGGCGCCACGCAGGAAGCAGTCGCGCGCATGGCGGCGATGGTACTGGCAAACTTGGAGGCTTTCTTCGGCGGAAAAGCTCTGCCGAACCGGGTCACTTCTCGCTGAACGCGGCCTACGCCCAGTCCACCCGCGTCCACCCGCGTTTCGCAGCCAGCTTGGCGAGCGGCTTATGCGGATTGGAAGCGAAAGGCATGTCGGCGAATTCCAGCATCGGCGCATCGGACACATGGTCCGAATAGGCGCGGATCTGCGCATGGTCACGGTCAATCGCTTCCGCCGCCATCCACGCCTTGATCATCCGCAGCTTGCCGGTATCGTAGCAATTCTCGCCCGCGATCTTCGCGCGCACATAACGCAGGTCCTGGCTCAGATGGTCGGTCGCGATCACCGCGTCGAACCCCAGCCTGCGGGCGATCGGCTCCACATACAGGCGGTAGGATGCGGTGGCGAGCACCAGCCGGTATCCATCGGCCCTGTCCCGTGCGATCTGCTCAAGCGCCCCGGCGCGAACATTGGTCGCAACAACCTTGGCCGCATAGCTTTCGACGTGCGGCATCAGCCTGGCGCGCTCGACATTATAGCCGATCATCAGCGCCTGATTCAGCTCCTTAAGCCGCTGCCGACTGATGAGCCTCATCACATAGGCGAGCATCAACAGGATGACGCAGGGCAGCAGCACCAACCGCCATGGCGCCAGGCCTTTGGAAACATGTATCAGAAAGCCAGTATAGGTGCCCGAAAAGGTCACCGTGCGGTCCATATCGTATATTGCCAGACGGTGCGTCATGCCGTTTCCGAAACTTTTGCGCCTTGCTATCGTTCTACCGTGCGGATGGGCCGTTTCGGCTTGCCGTGCAACCGATAATGGACCACTAAACCGCCTTGATGAATAAAGCCGCCGATCTTGTCGAAGAAACGCGCGATGGCGGTGCTGTCATTCGGCTTCTGGGGCATCTTTCCATTGCATGCCTGCATGATTTGCCCGCCCGCCTTGATGCGGTGACAGGGCCGATCACTGCCATAGACCTGTCCGGCGTTGACCATATGGACACGATCGGCGCCTGGACCGTGTACCGCACTGTCAAAAGGCTGGGCTGCGACGTTAGCGGCGGCAACGAAGACACCCGGCGCCTGATCGAGGCTGTGGGCAAGCTGGACGAACCGGTCAGCATCAGGCCCGATTATGTTCCCCCGTTGCAGCGCGTAATCGGCCAGATCGGCGAAGCGGTGGTCAACGCCTTCACCACGCTTCTCGGTCTCCTCGGCTTTTTCGGCGCGACCCTGGTAGCGAGCTGGAACGTCATCCGGCATCCCAGCAAGTTCCGCGTCAACGCCGTCGTGCAGCGGTTCGAGGTTGTCGGCGTGTCCGCGCTCGGCATCATCGGCCTCATGAGCTTCCTGATCGGGATCGTCATAGCCCAGCAGGGATCGGTGCAGTTGCGCCAGTTCGGCATGGAAATGCTGACGATCAACCTCGTCGGCCGCCTGACTTTCCGCGAACTCGGTGTGCTGATGACGGCGATCATGGTCGCGGGCCGATCCGGCTCAGCCTTCGCCGCACAGCTCGGCACCATGAAGCTGACGGAAGAAGTGGACGCGATGCGCACCATCGGCGTGTCGCCCATGGAGGCACTGGTGCTGCCCCGGACGCTGGCGGTTGTCATCATGATGCCGCTGCTTGGCTTCTATTCCTCCATCGTCGCGGTGATCGGCGGAGGGTTCCTCTGCGCCGTCTCACTAGACATCCCGCCGATCACCTTCATCCAACGACTGCGAGAGGTGGTGCCGATCACAGACCTTTGGGTTGGCTTGCTCAAAGCCCCCGTATTCGGCATCATCATCGCGCTTTCCGGCTGCTTCCAGGGCATGCAGGTAAAGGGCAACGCCGAGGAAGTCGGGCTGCGGACCACCGCTGCCGTGGTCCAGGCGATCTTCCTGGTAATAGTGATCGACGCCTTTTTCGCGGTCTTTTTCACCTGGCTGGGGTGGAACTAATGGCCGAGGAAGAAGAAGCCGCTGCCGAAGAGGCGCGCGTCAACAAGGCTGTCGAGAAGAGCGACATCGCCATCTCAGTGCGCAACCTGAAGAACAGCTTCGGCGATCAGGTCGTGCATGAAAATCTCGACCTCGACGTGCGCAAGGGCGAGATATTGGGCGTCGTCGGCGGCTCGGGCACCGGTAAATCGGTATTGATGCGCTCGATCATCGGTCTTCAAACGCCCGATGAAGGCGAAATCCACTTATTCGGCGAATCGATGATCGGGCGTCTGGATGACGAGGCGCTGGCCATCCGCAAGCGCTGGGGCGTGCTGTTCCAGGGCGGCGCCCTCTTCTCCACCCTTACGGTGGCCGAAAATGTCGAGGTGCCGATCCGCGAATATTACCCCAATATCGGGCCGCAACTGCGCGACGAGATTGCCGCCTACAAGATCCGGCTGACGGGGCTCCCCGCCGAAGCTGGTCCCAAATATCCCGCCGAGCTTTCAGGCGGCATGAAGAAGCGGGCGGGCCTTGCGCGCGCCTTGGCGCTCGACCCCGATCTGCTGTTTCTTGACGAACCCACTGCCGGGCTCGATCCGATCGGCGCAGCAGCTTTCGACGATCAAACGCGCAAGCTTCAACGCACGCTTGGCCTCACCGTCTTCCTCATTACCCATGACCTCGACACGCTCTATTCCATCTGCGACCGCGTGGCTGTGCTGGCGGACAGAAAGGTCATCGCGGTCGGCACCATTGATGAGCTGTTGGCGACCGACCACCCCTGGATTCAGGAATATTTCAACGGTCCTCGCGGCCGCGCCGCAACGGCGGCCGTGACCCGCGAACGGGAAAAGACGGCGGCCCAGCCATCGGACGGAAGGCGATAGTATAATGGAAACCCGCTCCAACCATGTGCTGGTGGGCACGGTCACATTGCTGCTGCTGGCGGCGATCATGGTCGCCGCCTTCTGGTTCTCGCGCCTCTCCGAAGGCGACAACATGGAATATGACATCTTCTTCAAACAGTCGGTGAACGGCCTCGCCAAAGGGTCGAGCGTCAATTACTCCGGCGTCCCATCAGGCCAGGTTGAGAAGATCGAGCTGTGGAAACGCGACCCCAGCTTTGTAAAGGTGCGCATCTCCGTGAAGGAAGGCACGCCGGTTCTTCAGGGTACCACCGCCACCATCGCAGGAGTCGGCTTCACCGGCGTCAGCGAGATCGTGCTGGATGGCGCCGTAAAAGGCGCACCCGTCATCGCCTGCCCCCAAGAAAATCCTTTGTCCGCTTGCCCCGACGGCGTGCCGGTCATCCCGACCAAGCCGGGGGCGCTTGGCGAACTGTTGAACAACGCGCCGCAACTGCTGGAGCGACTCTCCACCCTGACAGAGCGTCTGACTGAACTGCTGAACGACAAGAACCAGCAATCGATCGCGGGCATCCTCGCCAATGTCGAGCGCGTATCGGGCGCCCTCGCCGATCGCAGCCCCGAAATTGCAGCCACCCTTGCGGAAGCACGCATCGCGGTCCAGCGCACGGGCATAGCGGCCGAACAGATCGGCAAGCTCGCCGCGACCACGGACTCGATGCTGACCGAAGAAGGCAAGCCGCTGATGGCCGACTTGCGCAAGAGCGTGCAGTCCGCCACCCGCAGCATCGAAACGCTCGACAAGACGATCGCCGAAGCACAGCCAGGCGTGCGCGCGTTCAGCAACCAGACGATGCCTGAAGTCAATCAGCTGGTGCGTGATCTGCGCGAAATGTCGCGCGCCTTCCGCGGCGTTGCCGAAAAACTCGATCAACAGGGCGCGGGGTCGATCGTTGGATCGCCCAAACTGCCCGATTACAAGCGATGAGAGGGACCGCGATGACGTTCCACAAGAAACCTGCCGCCCTTCCCATCATGCTCGCGCTCGCCGCAGCGCTGTCAGGTTGCGTTTCCTTCGGCGGGAAGCCGCCCGAACGGCTGCTGTCACTCGACGCGGCGCAAAAGGTCGCTCCCGGTACGCTCCGCAGCGCCACCGCAGGGACAACCATCACGGTCGCCGATCCGGAGGCGCCCAAGCTCCTCGACACCGTACGCGTTCCGGTGCGCACATCGCCCACATCGCTCGCCTATGTCACGAAGGTGCAGTGGGCCGATACGCCGCGTCATCTGTTCCAGAAGCTGCTGTCCGAAACGATCGCCGCCAGCAGCAACCGCATCGTGCTCGATCCCGGTCAATATTCGGCCGATGCGGGCCAGCGCCTGATGGGTGAGCTGGTCGATTTCGGCGTAGATGAAGCAAGCAACAGCGCCGTGGTCACTTATGATGCTATCCTTGCGGGACCCGGCGGCACCGCGATCGCGCGGCAGCGGTTCACCGCCAGCACCCCCATAGGCGGCAAGATCGATGCGACCACCATCGGCGCTCCGCTTAACAGCGCCGCGAACAAGGTGGCGGCCGACGTCGCGACATGGCTGGCGGCCAGCGGGCGCTAAGGGACGATCCGCCATGCTGAGCCTGCATCAGCATGGCGTATTCCGCCTCAATTGAGGCTCTTGCTCACCTGCTCGGTGACATCCTTTGACAGGCCCGGCTGACCCAAGATTCGCTGCAATTCGCCGCGCATCAGGGCGGCCCTTCCCTCATCGAAGCGCCGCCACCGCCCCAGCGGCGGCACCAGCCGCGCGGCGGTCTGCGGATTGAGCTTGTCGAGCACGATGATGCAGTCGGCAACAAGCCGATAGCCCTTGCCCGACCTATGATGGAACGCCCATTGGTTGCCAGCGAAGGCACCAAAAAGCGAACGGACCCGGTTGGGATTGGCCAGAGTGAAGTCCGGGTGCCGCCCCAGCTCCTCCACCAGATCGACGGTATCCGGGTGGGAAGCAAAAGCCTGCGTCTGGAACCATTTGTCCAGCGTCAGCGGATCATCCCGGTAGCGGTTATAGAAGATGTCAAGCGCCGCCTCCCGCTCGTCACTGCGGCCGTTGGCAAGGGTCGCAAGAGCCGATTGCCGCTCCGTCATGTTATCGGCTTCGTCAAATTGGGAGAAGGCCAGCGCCGCAGCGTCCGCCGCGCCTGAAGTGACCAGATAGGCCAAGGCGCCGTTGCGCAGCTTGCGCGCGCCCTTCGCCGCCGAGGAAAGTGAAAAGCCGTTCGCCCTGTTTCGCGCATGCACGTCGCGCCAAAGGGGTTCCAACTCGCGGCCGATCCGGCGCTGCAACGCATCGCGAGCCTCATGGATGGCATCCGGATCGACCTGCGCCATCTGATCGCCCAGATAGGCTTCGCTCGGCAAGCGAATGGCTTCCGCGATGAACGCCCCATCAAGATTCGGGTCGGTGACGGTATCCCGGATCGCCGTGACGATTGCCGCCGCGTCCAACGCCTGCCCCGCCACATGGCCGATCAAGGCATTGACCATCAACTGCTGCATAGCTTCATAGCGGGCGAATGGGTCGTCATCATGGGCGGACAGGAATGCGAGGTCGGCCTGGCTCCTGTCTGTTTCGACGATCACCGGCGCTGAGAAACCACGATTGATGGACAGAATCGGCGCAGCAGCAAAGCCCTTGAAGGTGAAGCGCTGCTGCTTCTCCGTCAGCATCAACAGCGTCTCGCTCGTACTTTCACCATTACCGCGATCGAACAAGGCTGTACGAAGCGGCAGGGCGAACGGAAGCTTTTCCGGCTGGCCCGGCGTGGGCGGCGTGTTCTGTTCCAACAGCAGCTCGGCGGTCTGGGTGACGGGATCATGCGTCAGGCTGGCCCGGACATGGGGTGTTCCGGCCTGCTCATACCAGCGGCGGAACTGGGTAAGGTCCACCCCGCCCCCCTCTTCCATCGCCCGGACGAAATCCTCGCAAGTCGCCGCCTCGCCATCATGCCGCTCGAAATAAAGGTCGGTCGCGGCGCGGAAGCGGTCCGGCCCCAGCATCAGCGCGATCATCCTGATCAGTTCGGCGCCCTTATTGTAGATGGTCGCCGTATAGAAGTTACTGATTTCCATATAGGATTCCGGCCTGACCGGATGGGCTAGCGGGCCTGCATCTTCCTGAAACTGCGCCGCACGCAGCACCCGCACATCCTCGATGCGCTTGACCGCTTCGCTGCCCATATCGGCCGAGAAGTTCTGATCGCGAAAGACGGTGAACCCTTCCTTCAGCGAAAGCTGGAACCAGTCCCGGCAAGTGACGCGATTTCCCGACCAGTTGTGGAAATATTCATGCGCCACCACACCTTCCACCCCGTCATAATCGGCATCCGTAGCAGTCTCGGGATCGGCAAGAATATAACGCGAATTGAATATGTTAAGCCCCTTATTCTCCATCGCACCGAAGTTGAAGTCCGCTACGGCGACGATGTTGAAGACGTCCAGATCATATTCACGGCCATAGACGCGCTCGTCCCAAGCCATGCTGTTCTTCAACGCCTGCATGGCGTGGCCCGTGCGCGGCAAGTCGGCTTCCTTCACCCAGATGCCCAGCTTCACCTCGCGCCCACTCATCGTCACAAAGCTGTCGCTGTTGCAGGCAAGGTCGCCCGCCACGAGCGCGAAGAGATAGCAGGGCTTGGGGTACGGATCGGTCCATCGGGCCCAATGCCGCCCACCGGAAAGTTCGCCTTGCGCGACTGGATCACCATTGGAAAGCAGGATCGGGTAGCGCGCCTTGTCCGCCTCCATTCGAACGGAATAGCGGGAGAGGATGTCCGGCCGATCCGGGAAGAAGGTGATCCGGCGAAATCCCTCCGCCTCACACTGGGTGCAAAGCAGGCCGCCGCTGGCATAAAGGCCCATCAGCTTGCTGTTATGCTGAGGAGCAAGCTCCACCAGCGTTTCCACCTGATGAACGCCGCCGGAAAGCGGGATGACCAAGGCGCCGCCATCCATCTTCCAGCCGCCCGAACCAAGGGTACGGCCATCCACCTTCACCTCGATGGGCGTCAGTTCATCTCCGTCCAACCTCAGCGCACGATCATGCTCACCATTGCGGCTGACGCTCAGCCTCGCTCTCACCGTCGTGCGCGCAGGGTCCAGAAGGAAGTCCAGTTCGATCTCGGGGACGAGCCAGTCGGGCGGCCTATAGTCCTGACGTCGAACAACAAGGGGCGCGGGAGCATTTGCAGATTGTATGTCAGCCATCACTGCAATCTAGAGCATTTTCCAGGCAGGTGGTATCACCCGCTCGCCCGGAAAATGCGGAAAACAAGAGTTAAACCGAGCTTTTCCAGGCAGAGCGGCGTCGCCTGCTGACTTAGACAGCGCGCTAATGAAATGACGCACGATCCAAGGCAGCCTTTATCGGATCATATCCGGGCAAGGCTCCGACAAATGCCAGCGGTCTGCGGCTGATCATGCCGCATCTGATTTTTCAGATGCGCTCGCCGGACAGGCGCTGACACAGCATGTCAAGCTGGTCGAGGGTCGAATAGCGCAATGACAGCGTGCCGCCCGCGCCCTCTCCATGTCCAATGTCGACTTTAACACCCAAAATGTCCGCAAGGTGCTGTTCGAGCGCCGCGATATCGGGGTCCTTGCTGACCGTTACCGACGAGGCCCGGCCTCGGGGTGCCGCCCCTTCCCCCTTTTTCGAGCGGCGCACCAAGTCCTCGGTATCGCGCACCGACAGGCCCTTGGCCTCAACGGTCTTCGCCAGCGTCTCACAGTCGGGCGCGCCGATCAGGGCCCGGGCATGACCCATGGACAGCTTCTGCTCAACGACCTGTTGCTGCACAGAGGCCGGAAGATCGAGCAGCCGGATAAGATTGGCGATGTGGCTGCGCGACTTGCCAACGATACGCCCCAGCGCTTCCTGGCTGTGATTGAAGTCCGCGATCAGCTTGCGATAGGCTTCCGCTTCTTCGATCGGGTTCAGGTCTTCGCGCTGGATATTCTCTACCAGCGCGATTTCCAGCGTTTCGGCCTCATCAAAATCGCGGACAATCGCCGGAATGCGGTGCAATTGCGCGCGCTGCGCCGCCCGCCAACGCCGCTCCCCAGCGACGATCTGAAAGCCGCCACCATGGGGGCGCACGATGATCGGCTGGATAACGCCGCGCTTGCCGATGCTGTCCGCCAGCTCCGCCAAAGCACCTTCGTCGAAATGACGGCGCGGCTGCTCCGGATGCGGCTGGATCAGCGCTACTTCGATGCTCTGGATAGCCTTGGTCGAAGCGGAAACAGCCTGTGGTGCGACAGGCTCTTCTCTCGTTACGTCGCCCAGCAGCGCTGAAAGGCCCCGTCCCAGTCCATGAGGACGCTTAATGACCTTCAGCTTTTCATCATTCTCGTTGCTCAAGCCGCAACCTCCTGTGGGGGCAGACGCGAAATCAGTTCACGGGCGAGGCGCATATATGCCTCCGAACCAGAACAGCGGAAGTCGTAGATAAGAGCCGGCACCCCATGGCTTGGCGCTTCCGATAGCCGGACATTGCGCGGAATAACCGTTGAGAACACCAAGTCGCCCAGACAGGCCCGCACATCATCCGCGACCTGATCGGTAAGGCGATTACGCCGATCATACATGGTGAGCGCCACACCCATGATCGAAAGACCCGGGTTGAAACGGCCCCGAATGCGCTCCACCGTCTGCAACAGCTGAGACAGGCCTTCCAGCGCGAAAAATTCACACTGAAGCGGAACGAGCAGCGATTGGGCAGCCACCATCGCATTGATGGTCAGAAGGCCGAGCGAAGGCGGACAATCGATGAGGCAGATATCCCACCTGCCCGCCTGCGCTTCGCTAAGCACACGCTCCAGTCGGTGGGTCCGTTCCTCATATTCAATCAGCTCGATCTCGGCCCCCGACAAATCCTGCGTCGCCGCGATGATGTCGAGTTTAGGCACCCGGGTAGGCAGGATCGCATCTTCGATCCCGCAATTCCCGACGAGCAGGTCGTAGCTTGACCATGTACGATCTGCTTGATGGACCCCCAATCCTGTGGAAGCATTCCCTTGGGGATCAAGGTCGATCAACAACACTCTCAGGCCAGTAGCAGCAAGCCCGGTTGCCAAGTTGATCGCAGTCGTGGTCTTCCCCACCCCACCCTTTTGATTCGCAATGGCGATACGGATCATTTGCGACCTTTCTTGCCCCTTGGCGCGACCGACTGCGCTATGATGATTGCGCTTTCCGGGTCGGTGATGCTGCGTTCCACGTGAAACACACCTTGCCACGAGGATCGCGCCGCCTCCAGTTCATTCTGCGCATTACGCCCCTTTGGCAACACCCAAAGGGTTCGATTATCGGACAAATGGAGCGCCGAGGGGAAGAGGCGCTCCAACGGCGCATAAGCGCGAGCACTGATTACTGCCGCCGCCCTTGAGGAAGCACTTTCCACCCGCCCGCCGTGAACTTGGGCATTCTTGATGCCGATCCTGCCGATCACCTCATTCAAGAAATCTATTCTCTTACGCCGCGATTCTATCATCACCACGGGCCGGTTGCTCAGGATGGCGATCACGATTGCGGGCAAACCCGCTCCCGATCCGAGGTCGATCCAAAGACCCTCACCCGCACCATCGGCCAATGTGAGAAGCTGAGCCGAATCCGCGATATGCCTCGCCCAGACATGATCACGTGTGGACTCGGCAATCAAATTCTGCTGATCCATCTCGGACAGCAACATTTCCACATAGCCGTCCAGCTTCTCCCATGTTTCACGTGAAACGGGGAAATGCTGCTCCAGCCATGCCTTCGCTTCATCCTCCGTCATGCGGCTTGACGCCGAACATGCACCAGCAACGCGGCCAAGGCTGCTGGAGTGATCCCGCGAATGCGTCCCGCCGCCGCCAGCGTATCGGGACGAGCCTTATCAAGCCTCTCGATCATCTCGCTCGACAGTCCGCCGATTGCCCGGAAATCAAAGTCGGCCGGGATCGACACCCGCTCGTCGCGCCGCAAGGCTGCAATCTCTGCCGCCTGGCGTTCGAGATAGGGAGCGTAATGGGCGTCCTCCAGAATTTCCTCCCGGAGGCTCTCGTCTACTGATGTAAGCGACGGCGCCAAGGCGAACAGCAATTCCCGCTGGACCTCCGGAAACCGCGCCCATTCAAACAAGGTTCTTCGCGAGCCATCCTGCCGGACATTCGCACCCGCGCGTGCAAGCTGAGTAGCGCTCAGCTGCTGCCCCAACTCCTCATCCACGCTGGCGCGCTGCAAAGCCCGCCGGTCATAATGCGCAAGCCGCTCCTCGCCCAATATACCCTGCACCCGGCCAACCTCTTCCAGCCTGCTTCCGGCATTGTCCGCGCGAAGCCGCAACCGATATTCCGCCCGCGCGGTGAGCATGCGGTAAGGCTCAGTCACGCCTTGCAACACCAGGTCATCGACCATGACACCAATATAGCTGCTCGCCCGATCGAGGATCATCGGCGCATCGCCCTTGGCACGCGCAGCCGCATTCACACCGGCAACCAGCCCTTGCGCCGCCGCTTCCTCATATCCCGTCGTGCCATTTATCTGCCCCGCACAGAACAGGCCGGGCACGTCTCGCATTTCCAGGCTGTGCTGCAACGCGCGCGGATCGATATGGTCATACTCCACCGCATAACCGGGCACCACAATCTCGGCGCGCTCCAGCCCCGCCATCGACCTCACCATCTGCTCCTGGACATCGGCAGGCAGTGAGGTGCTGATCCCATTGGGATAAACCAGATGGCTTCCCAGCCCTTCCGGTTCCAGAAAGATCTGATGCCCGTCACGATCGCCGAAGCGGATCACCTTGTCCTCGATCGAAGGGCAGTATCGAGGACCGCGCCCCTCGATCGCCCCGCTGAACAATGGCGAGCGCCCCAGCCCCCCACGGATGATCCCGTGGGTCGCCTCATTGGTACGCGTGATCGCGCAGCTCAACTGCGGAAGCTGCCGTGCAGCGGAGAGAGCAGACATCGTCCAATCCCCCGCATCAGATGGCTGCTCCTCCAGAACTCCCCAATTGATAGAGCGCCCATCCAGCCTTGGCGGCGTCCCGGTCTTCAGCCGCGCGATTGGCAGACCCAGCCCGCGAAGCTGAACACCCAATACCGTTGCCGCCCGCTCCCCGGTTCGACCGCCCGTCAGCGTCTCCTCGCCCCGGAACAATTTGCCGCCCAGAAACGTGCCCGTTGCCAACACAATGGCGGGCGCGGACAAGCGGCGTCCGTCTGCCAGCTCCAGCCCTTCGACCTCGCCATTCTTCAGCAGCAGCGCCGCAGCCTCACCCTCGATGATTTCGATCCCGCGCTGCGCGTCAATCATGCGGTGAATGGCGGCCCGGTAATGGGATCGATCGGCCTGCACGCGCGGCCCCTGAACGGCGGCGCCTTTGCTGCTGTTCAACATCCGATAATGTATGGCAGCGGCATCGGCGGCACGCGCTATCAAGCCATCCAGCGCATCAACCTCCCGCACCAAATGACCTTTGCCTAAGCCCCCAATCGCCGGGTTGCATGACATTGCTCCCACCGTGGCCTTTTCGAAGGTGAGGAGTGCGACCCGCGCGCCTTTCCGAGCAGCCGCAGCCGCAGCCTCGCACCCGGCATGGCCACCGCCAACCACTATCACGTTAAATGTCTGCATGCCCGCGCCCATATCAGAGTTGTGGGCTTGCGGTCAAAACTGTTCCACGTGGAACAGTGCTCATTTTCCGATGCAAAATCCTGCAAAGAGCCGGTCGAGCATATGCTCAGTACTTGCCCGCCCCGTCAGCGCATCGATCGCCGCACGTGCATGACGAAGTTCTTCCGCGACAATGAGAAGGTCTGCTTGCGGCAACGCATTTTCCAAATGGCTGAGCAGCAACGCAACACCCTCCCGCTGCCTTTCATGCAGAGCATATTCGCTCACCCCCGGCAGCAACGCAGCCGCTCGCTCCAAAAGCAATGCGATGAGGGTCTCCATCCCCTCACCCGTGACCGCCGATATGGGCAACCCACTGGTCACCGCGTGCCGATCACATTGGGCACCGATAATTATTGCGTCGGCGCGCGGCGCTTCGTCCACATCGCCCAGCCACAGGACGATGTCGGCACTGTCCAGCGCCGCACGAGCTCGGTCCATGCCGATCGCTTCGATAACGTCGGACGTCGCCTCTCTCAGACCGGCGGTATCGGTGAAAAGAAAAGCCGTGCCGCCAAGCGCTGCGGGCACTTCTATGCGGTCGCGCGTCGTACCCGCGACATCGGACACGATCGCCGCCTCCCGCCCCACCAGCGCATTCAACAAAGTGGACTTCCCCGCATTGGGTGGCCCGGCCAGCACCACCCGGATGCCATCCCGCAAACGCTCGGCCGACGGCGCACTTAGCACAGACCGCACCTCCTCGATGAGCGTAGCGATGCCGGAGCCGATGCGTTCCTCGGCCCCATGTTCAGGCACGTCATCCTCATCGGAAAAATCGAGCGCTGCCTCCGCCATGGCGGAAAGATCAAGCAAGCTCCTTTGCCACTGCTCAAGCCGACGGGAAAAATGCCCCTCGGACATGAGCAAAGCCGCGCGCCGTTGCTGCTGGGTTTCGGCGGCGAGAAGATCGGCCAGCCCCTCGACCTCATTGAGATCCATGCGCCCATTCATAAAGGCCCGGCGGGTAAACTCACCCGGCTGGGCCTGCCGCACGCCTTCAAAGGACCTGAGCGCATCCTCCAGCCCCGCAACCACGGCCCGCCCGCCATGGCAATGCAACTCCGCCAAGTCTTCGCCGGTCGCAGTGCCGGGGCCAGGAAACCAGAGGACAAGCGCGCGATCGAGAGGAGCCCCGTTGCGCGGGTCTTTCAACAAAGCCAGCTGCGCGCGCCGAGGTTCGGGAAGATGCCCCGCAAGACCCTGCAGGGCAGCGGCGGCGGCGGGGCCACTTATCCGAATGACCCCAATCCCTGCCGGTGGCGCACCACTCGACAGGGCGAAAATCGTGTCCGCCATTAACGGCTCAGGACTTGTCGCCATTCTTCCCGGCAACGCCAGAAAGGCCGATGTCCATCATCTGCCGGAACAGGCGCATCCCCGCATCCCCCAGAGGAGAGAAGCTTTTGAACATCGTTTCCATCTGTTCGGCGCTGGCGATGCCGTCAAAGCTGTCCAGCATCGTTTTCACATATTTGTCGTGAATGGGCGTGACATCGGGCAGGCCCAGAAAGGCCCGCGCCTCGGTTGGGGTGCAATCTACGTCGACCGTTACTTTCATCCTACGCACCTTCAGTTGCGAGCCATCGTCGTCATGCCGCAACATGGCCCTCAAACGCAAATAATTTGGTCATAGTAGCGTTGGCGGTTCTTCAAAACCCGCTTATCCTTCAAACATAGTGCAGCGAACGAGAGGACATCAGCCATGGGATCATTTACGCCAATTTCGACCCTTGAGGGCGATGCGCAATTCGACACCTATGTCGCTCGCCCCGACGGGACGCCACGCGCCGCGATTATCGTCATTCAGGAAATCTTCGGCGTAAATGAAGGCATTCGCCGCAAATGCGACAATTGGGCCAGCCAAGGATATCTGGCGGTTTCTCCCGACCTGTTCTGGCGCGACACCGCGCATGTCGAACTGGATGCGGACGTTCCAGAGCAATTTCAGACGGCAATCGGCCACATGCAGAAGCTGGATCAGGACCTCGCCATCTATGACATTGAATCGGCGATCAAATTCGCTCGAGCGGAACTGGGCGGCACAGGCAAGGTCGGCGTGGTCGGCTACTGCCTTGGCGGGCGGCTGACCTTCATGGCCGCCTGCCGGACGGATGGCGACGCCTTTGTCGGCTTTTATGGCGTGGGCATCGACAATCTTCTGGGCGAGCAGCATGCTATCGGAAAGCCGGTCCTGCTGCACATTCCCACCGCTGACGGCTTCGTGCCGCCGGAAGTGCAGAAGACCATGCATGACGGCCTGAAGGACAATCGCCACGTGACCCTTCATGATTATGAGGGGCTGGACCATGGCTTTGCCGCTGAAATGGGCGCGCGCCGGGTCGAGGATGCCGCGCAACTGGCCGATCAGCGCACAGCCGACTTCTTCGCCACGCATCTCTGATCGATGCGCCGCCCATGACACAAGCCTGGCGCATGATCGTCCGCGCGACCGGTGGTCCCGAGGTGATCGAGCGGAAGTATTTCGATCCCGCTCCTCCGGCCGAGGGTGAGGTGCTGATCGCTCAGGATGCAATCGGCCTGAACTTCATCGACACCTATCATCGGTCGGGCCTCTACGAAGCCCCGCTCCCCCTCACCCTCGGCGTGGAAGGAGCGGGCTATGTCGCGGCCGTGGGAGCGGGTGTCAGCGGGCTGGCGATCGGTGACAAGGTAGGCTCGGCGGGCGGGATGGGCGCCTATGCCACCCATCGCACGGTCGCCGCCGACCGCGTCATCAGGATTCCAGACAAGATCGGCACGGATGAAGCAGCCGCGATGATGTTGAAGGGCATGACCGCCTGTTTCCTTGCGGAGGATATATTGCCACTGCGTCCGGGTCAGGTAGCTCTGGTCCATGCCGCCGCCGGTGGCGTAGGCTCCGTGCTCGTGCCCTGGCTTCGGGACAAGGGCGTCGTGGTCATCGCCCATAGCGGGTCGGCGGAAAAGGCCGCTACCGTGCAAGCGGATCACAGCCTGCACTGCCCGTTAGCCGACCTTTCCGATCAAGTGCGCGCCCTGACGGACGGACAGGGTGTAGACATCGTCTATGATGGCGTGGGGAAGGATAGCTGGAGCGCCTCGCTTGGCTCGCTCAGGCGCCGTGGCATGATGGTGAGCTATGGCAATGCGTCTGGCCCCGTACCGCCGGTCAGCCTGCTGGAACTCAGTCGCGCTGGGTCCCTCTATGTGACCCGTCCCACCCTGTTCGACTATATCGTGACGCAGGAGGAGCTGAAGCATGTCAGTGACCGCCTGTTCGATCGCATGCTAAGCGGCGTCGTTCGCGCCCATATCGGCCAACGTTTCGCGCTTTCGCAGGCTGCGGACGCACATCAGTCGCTGGAAGGGCGGCAGACCGTCGGTAGCACCATCCTGGTGCCATAGGCGGGCTGAAGAAGTCTGAAAACGGGTCGAGTAAGTGGCGGGCATCCAAGCCCGCCACCTGCTCGCCTCAATCAGACAAAGAGGGTCAGGATGCCGACCTGATGATCGATAACGCCCTCATAGATCATCTTGACGGCGACATAGATGATGACCGCCAGACCCAGATAAGCGATCCACCGGAAACGCTCGATATATTTGGCGATGATATTCGCCGCGATACCCATCAAGGCGACCGACAGTACAAGGCCGATGATCAGGATGCCAGGGTGATCACGCGCCGCACCCGCGACGGCCAGCACATTGTCCAGGCTCATCGATACGTCGGCTACCGCGACGGCCCAAGCGGCGGCTGCGAAGCTCTTCGCCGGGCGCAACCCGGATATGTCATCGTCGCTGGGATCATCGGGCGTGTCCGCGCCCCGCTTCGGGTGCAGTTCGCGCCACATCTTCCAGCTGACCCAAAGCAACAGCAAACCACCTGCCAGGATCAGGCCAACGATCTGCATCAACTGCGTCACGACCAGAGCAAAACCAATACGCAGCACCAGTGCGGCGATGATGCCGATCATGATGACGCGCTGGCGCTGCTGCGGCGGCAAGCCTGCCGCAAGCGCGCCCACGACGATCGCATTGTCGCCTGCCAGCAGGATGTCGATCATCAACACCTGGCCAAAGGCTGCCAAGGCAGCCGGAGAACCAATATTGCTGAAATCGTTGACGATGTGCCCCCAAATATCGGCGGGCGAACCCAGTCCCTGCGCGGCGGCGGCGGCAGTTGTAAGAAGGTCGATCATAACGGCCTGATATAACTCCGCTTATTGGTTCATCGAATCGAAGAAATCTTCGTTGGTCTTGGAATCCTTCATCTTGTCGAGCAGGAATTCCATCGCATCGACCGTGCCCATCTGCATCAGGATACGGCGCAGCACCCACATTTTGGACAGCTTGGCCTTGTCGACCAGCAATTCTTCCTTGCGGGTGCCCGATTTGCCAACGTCCAGCGCCGGGAAGATGCGCTTGTCCGCGACCTTGCGATCGAGGACGATTTCCGAGTTGCCGGTGCCTTTGAACTCTTCGAAAATGACTTCGTCCATGCGGCTGCCGGTATCGATCAGCGCGGTGGCAATGATCGAGAGCGAACCACCTTCCTCGATGTTACGCGCGGCGCCGAAGAAACGCTTGGGACGCTGGAGCGCATTGGCGTCAACGCCGCCCGTCAGCACCTTGCCCGACGAAGGCACGACGGTGTTGTAGGCACGACCGAGGCGGGTGATCGAATCGAGCAGGATCACCACATCCTTCTTATGTTCCACGAGGCGCTTGGCCTTTTCGATCACCATTTCGGCGACCTGCACGTGGCGCTGCGCGGGTTCGTCGAAGGTCGAGGACACAACCTCGCCCTTCACGCTGCGCTGCATGTCGGTGACTTCTTCCGGACGCTCGTCGATCAGCAGGACGATCAGGAAGACTTCGGGATGATTGTCGGTGATCGCCTTGGCGATGTTCTGGAGCAGAACCGTCTTACCCGTGCGCGGCGGCGCGACGATCAGCGCGCGCTGGCCCTTGCCCTGGGGCGAGACGATGTCGATGACGCGGGCCGACTTGTCCTTGACCGTGGGGTCGAGCGTGTCGAGCACCAGCTTCTGGGTCGGATAGAGCGGCGTCAGGTTGTCGAAGTTGACGCGATGCCGGACGACATCCGGGTCATCGAAGTTGACGGAGATAAGCTTCGTCAGCGCGAAATAGCGCTCGCCATCCTTGGGCGCGCGGATTTCGCCTTCCACCGTATCGCCGGTGCGCAAGCCGAATTTGCGGACCTGGTTGGGCGACACATAGATATCGTCGGGACCGGCAAGGAAGTTCGCTTCAGGCGAGCGCAGGAAGCCAAAGCCGTCGGGCAGCACTTCGATCGTGCCCTCACCCATGATCTGCTCGCCATTTTCCGCCTCAGCCTTGAGGATCGCGAACATCAGGTCCTGTTTGCGCAGGGTCGATGCGCCTTCGACGCCCAGTTCTTCCGCCGTGGTGACCAGATCGGCGGGTGATTTCTTCTTGAGGTCTTTAAGGTGCATTCGACTTGAGTCCGATGACGAGAGATGAAGATTGGAAATACGAAAAAGGAGAGTCGCCCGGTATGGAAAACACGGGACTCCGGCGCTGGACGGCCGGGATAGACCCTCCGCGTTTAGCGATCAGCGCCCCCCAAAGTCAAGGTGTCGCTTGGCTCTGCCTTGCTGGAAATGCTCGCTCCCGCCGCCTTCATCGGCAAATGGTGCAGGAGTTGCGGCAATGGACCGGTCGTGGCGATCCATGCTATGACTTGTTGCTCTAGCTGAAGAGGCGAAGGGCGTGAGAAAGCCTTATCTCGTCCCTGCAATGGCCATCCTGATGATCTGCCCGCCCGCTGCGGGTCAGGCGGTCCCTGCGGCCGATCCGCCCACCGTGGTCCGCACCCTCTCCACCAGTGACGACCGCGTATCCATCCCCATCCACATCGATGGACGCGGCCCCTGGAACTTCATCGTCGATACCGGATCGCAGCGCACGGTCATCTCCCGTGATCTGGCCGATCGCCTCGCCCTGCCCGCCCGCCGCCACGTTACTATCGTCAGCATGGCGGGTCGCCAGGAAACGCGCACCGTCGCCGTTCCGCGACTCGGCTATGGCGCGGAAACGGTCGATGGCATCGAAGCGCCCGTGCTGGAGGGTGACCATCTCGGCGCGGCGGGGCTGCTCGGGCTCGACAGCCTGCATGCCAAGCGCCTCCTGCTCAATTTCCGCACCGGCCGAATGGAAATCGGCGCCAGCCGTCCGTCATGGCGTGACCCCAATGCCATCATCGTCGAGGCACGGCGCCGCAAGGGGCAACTGATCCTGCTGCATTCCGACGCCAATGGATTGAAGGTCAACATCATCCTCGACACCGGCACCCATCTGAGCGTCGGCAATCTTGCCCTGCGCGACAAGCTGATCCGCAAGAAGCGCGCCCCGGCGATGAGCGAGATCAGCCTGATAAGTGTGACGGGCGAGACTTTGACCGGTCAGCTTGGGCAGATCGGCAGGATTCGCATGGGACCCATCGTTCTTACCAATCTGCCCGTCATGTTCGCCGATGCTCAGCCATTCAGCGAACTTGGCCTGCAGGACAAGCCCACTTTGCTGCTCGGCATCCAGGCTCTCAGGATGTTCGATCGTGTCGCCATCGACTTTGGCCGGGGCAAGGTCGATTTCATGATGCCGGATGTCGGCGCGTCTGATCCACGGCGCCTGGCCGCCGCACTTCGCCAGGCCGGTTAACGCGGCGGGGGCCGCTGCCGTTCACGGCCCAGCACCTGATCGATCCACTGCTGATCCAGCCGGGGTGGCGTCGTGCGGGCAGGAGGCGCCTGATCAACGGACTGATCGTCCTGTTCGCCTTCATCCTCTCGCTGCTGCGGGTCCTGGCCGATCGGCAATCCATTTTCATCGACCATCATGCCGCCGCTCGTTCCATTATCGGGCGCGCCATAATAGGCCTCTTCATCAGGCTCCAACTGCCATTCGGGCAGCGTCACCTGCGTCTCGAACTGCTCGACCGGGCGGCGCGATACGGCGACCTTCATATAGTCGGCAAAGGCGTGCGCGGGCGCGCGGCCGCCCTGCAAAACACTCACCGGCCGCGCATCGTCCCTGCCCATCCAGACGCCCGTAGTGATGCCGCTGGAAAAGCCCAGGAACCAGCCATCCTTGTTGCTGCTTGTGGTGCCGGTCTTGCCCGCAACCGGTCGGCCGATCTGCGCGGCCTTGCCAGTACCGGTGCTGACCGCAGTCTGCATCAGGTCGGTCATCCCGGCCGCCACCCAGGGCGCCACCAGCACGCGGCTGGTATCGTCCTGATGCTGGTAGAGCAGCCGCCCGTCCGCCGTCGTCACCTTCGTGATGCCATAGGGCGTCACCGCCACCCCCTTGCGCGCGATGGAGGCGAAGGCGCGCGTCATGTCGATCAGGCGCACGTCTGACGTGCCCAGGACCATCGAGGGATGCGTGTTGATCGGCGTCGTCACGCCAAAGCGCCGCGCCATGTCCGCCACAGTCGGAAAGCCCACCTCGACGCCCAACTGCGCGGCGACCGTGTTGATGGAGTAAGCAAAGGCCGTGCGCACATCGATGTCGCCGGAAAACCGCCCGGAACTGTTGCGCGGGCTCCAACCGTTGATCGTCACCGGTTTGTCCGTAACGCCGGTATCAGGCGTATAGCCCGCCTCCAGCGCCGCCATATAGACGAAAATCTTCCAGGCCGAGCCCGGCTGTCGCGTGGCGGTCGTCGCCCGGTTATAGTTGGACGTCACATAGTCGAGCCCGCCGACCATCGCCCGCACCGCGCCATCGCGATCGAGCGAGACCAGCGCGCCCTGCGCGCCCCCCGGCACATTGGCCTGGATCGCCGCCGTCGCCGCCTTCTGCATGCCCAGATCGATGGTGGTATAGACTTCCAGCGGCTCATTGGGCTCGTCCACCAGCACATCAAGTTGCGGCAGTGCCCAGTCGGTGAAGTAGCGCACGCTGTTTTGCGGCGGCTCCGGCGCCATCTTGACGTCGTTCAAGTCGATGCTCGCCCGCTGCGCCGCGCTGATCGCGCCATTTTCCTGCATCAGTTCCAGCACAACGCCCGCACGGCCGATCGCCGCTTCGGCATCAGCGGTGGGCGAATAGCTCGACGGCGCCTTCACCAGCCCCGCGATGATCGCCGCTTCCGGCAGGCTGAGCGCAGCGGCGGGATGACCGAAGAATTTGCGGCTGGCAGCGTCGATGCCATAGGCTCCGCCGCCGAAATACACCTTGTTGAGGTACAGCTCCAAAATCTGCCGCTTGGAAAATTTCCGCTCCAGCGCCAGCGCCAGGATCATTTCCCGAACCTTGCGGCCCCAGCTATAGCTGTTGTTGAGGAAGATGTTGCGCGTCACCTGCTGGGTGATGGTCGACGCGCCCTGCCAGCGGCGGCCCTTGCCACGGTTCTCCAGCGCGACCCAGGTCGCGCGCGCCATGCCTATCGGATCGACGCCGGGATGCAGATAATAGCGCTTGTCCTCGGTCGAAATCATCGCATCGACCATCACCGCCGGGATCTGGTCATAGGACAGCCACCGGCCAAAACTCGGCCCCAACGACACGATCACGCTGCCGTCAGCGGCATGGACGCGGATCATCTGCCCGTTGGGCGATGATTTGAGCGATTCATAATCGGGCAGCGACTGGTAGGCGATCACCACCGCCACGACGATCGCGAACAAAGCGCCCACCGTCGCGACCAGCCCGAACTTGATGCCCCGGATCAGCCACCGCTTCGCGCCTCCGGGCGTGTCCTTGCTCTTGCCTGCTCGTGCCATCTACATCGCCCGGATACGCGCTAAGGGATCAAGCCACCAGCGCAAAAGGGGCGCTGACAACCTTGTGATCTTGGTTCTCAAGAGAAGCGACGCTTTACCGGCGATGAATGATTATTCAACCTCGTCGCGCGGCTTGAAGTCCAGCGACGCACTGTTCATGCAATAGCGCAGGCCGTTGACGCCCGGACCATCGGGAAAGACATGGCCCAGATGCCCTTCGCACTTGGCGCAACGCACTTCGGTGCGGATCATGCCGTGGCTGCTGTCGCGAATCTCCTCCACCGCGTCGATGTCGACCGGCGCGGTAAAGCTCGGCCAGCCAGAGCCGCTGTCATATTTTTCCTCGGCATCGAACAGTTCGGCCCCACAACCGGCGCAAAAATAGACGCCGTCGGCCTTGTTGCTGTTATATTTGCCGGTAAAGGCCCGCTCCGTCCCCGCCTCTCGCAACACATGAAATTGCTCGGAAGAAAGGCGCTCGCGCCATTCGGCGTCGGTCAGGTTGAGCTTGTCCATGGCCGCAATATGGCGACGGCACTTCCTACGATCAAGCGCTTAGGACGCGCTACTAGAGAGCCACGTTATTGGCGTTCGTACATCTTATAGTTTTTTCTACGATCATCCGCGCCCTTCTCAATTCACGCTCGCATCCGCGACAGTGAGCAACGGGTATCGTTCAACCCAACGCTTGGAGGAAATTCGCTCTTGATAGACTGACAATTTCTGAGTGGCGAAAGCAGGTGTCGGTCTTAATTTCAATTCGAATAGGTCGCGCAGTCCGAATGGCGAGTTTACTTCAATCCCGTCATCTGCGCCGAAGCGAGCCGCGACGGCGGTGGCGGTTTCGGGCCAATGCCGCATGGCATCAGCTACCGATCGGTAAGGACCATCTCCGTTGCGAAGATGCATTCGCGCCTGATTTTTCACTGACCACGTCAAGCAAGGCATATGAGAGCGAAGCGCATGCTCGATGCAATGGTCGGTTTCCTCATCGGACGGGTCGGAGGCAAACCACACAACATCGACGTCTCCACAGGGCGGACGTATCCCATAACCGTGAAGATAATCCCATATGGCATCACGGACAAAGCCTGCCCCGATCCAACAGTCAGGAAGCCTCAAGGCAGCAACCGCCTTCAATGCTTGCCGCCTCAGCCTATCGCTATTCAAAACTGTCTTGAAAACAGCGATCTGATCCATAGCGGCCATTTTTGACGGCAGATGCAGGCTTTGCAAGCTGTCCGCCCTACCGCTCCCGTGCCGCCTGTCGCGCGATGGCGAGCAATTCGTGCCGTACCATCAGGTCGCCAAGACCCCTGCCCGACCGGCTTGCCCGTTCCGCCTGCGCCAGCCGCTGGATCACGCGGGCGATGCCATGCGCATCCCAGAGCCGCACCTGCCGGGTGACGACGCCCTTTTCCTTCCAGAATACCTGCTTGCCCGCAGCTTCGACCGCTCCCTCCAGCCGTCCGCTGTCATCGAAGGACGAACGGATATTGGCGAGCAGCATCGCACGGGTCAGAAGCGGACGCAGCACCGCCGCCATCGCTGTCCCCGCCTCGGCCAGACGCCCCAGTTCCCGATGCATGGCGCGCAGGTCGCCCCCCAACACCGCGTTGACCAGCGGCGCCGCGTCCGAATCGGGATTATCGGCCGACAGCGCATCCAATGCTTCTGCCGTCGCCTCGGCTGGCCGATCCGGCGCGGCGTCGAGATAGAGGATCAGCTTCTCGATCTCACCGCCCATCAACGCGCGGTCACCATTGGTCAGGTCCACGATCCGCTTCGCCAGCTCGGCGGGCAGGCGCAGTCCCCCGTCCCGCGCGATCGCGACGGCAATCTGCTCTGCCTCCCGCGCATCCGGCTGATAGGAGGCGAACGCCATGGCCAGCGGACTGTCGAGCACCAGCTTCAACAGCTTGGACGTACCCTTCAGCGCCCCTGCGGTCGCGATCACCGGGTTGCCTGCCGCCAGCGCTTCGAACAATGCCGCCACCGCGGGCAGCGACTCCTCACCCATGCCGTTGACGCGTATCCAGCGCCGGTCACCGAACATGGAAAAGGACGCCGCCTCGTCCGCCAGCCGGGCGGGATCGTCCCGTAACGTCGGCCCATCCAGATCGACGCGCTCCGCCTCCGGCCCCATCGCCCGTTCAAGCCGCTTGCCCAGCGCCGCGCTGCCCGCCTCATCGGGTCCGTAGAGCAGGAAGAAACGGATATCGGCCGGGGGTGCGTCCAGCGCCTTTTCAATCTGGCCGCGATTGGCCTTCAACGCTGCTGGTCCCTCGTCGCAAACAGCGCCAGCCGGGAGACGATCTGGTCCGCAATCGTCTGCGACAGCCGTTCCAGCGCGGTATCTTCCGCCGCGATGGTCGCATATTCGCTGGAGGTCACGTCGATGCCCGCGTCCGACCCCGCCGTATCGTCGATCACCTGCGCGCCGGTGGCCGCATCGATCAACTGATAGCGCGCCCGCAACGTCCGCCGTTCGCGCGTGATCGCTTGGTCAGCGCGCAAGCCAAAGCCGCTGATCTGGTCATCCAGCTTCACCACCAGCCTATAGCTTGGCCCCGCGCCGCTCATTGCGGACAAGCGGTCGTTGAGCGCATTGCGCACCAGCCAGCCGCCCTTGCCCTCAATCGGCGCAATCTCGACATTGCCCAGCTTCTGCGCGACCGCGCCATGACTGCCGCCACTATAGACGGGACGCAGACCACAAGCGGAGAGGATGACGGTGGCAGCGAGCAGGGGCAAAATGCGCTTCATGGGACACTCTCTACCCGTTCGGGCTGAGCCTGTCGAAGCCCTGTTCTTCTTTTGAAGAAAAGAGAGCCCTTCGACAAGCTCAGGGCGAACGGTTCGTTGTTAAATGACCAGGTTGACCAGCCTGTCAGGCACCACGATCACCTTCTTCGGGGTCGCGCCATCCAGCGTCCGCGCCACATTGGGCGCCGCAAGGGCGAGCCGTTCCAGCTCATCCTTGCTCGTCCCCTTGGGCACGGTGATGGTGTCGCGCAGCTTGCCCATAACCTGGCAGGCAATCGTCACCTCATCCTCGACCAATAGCGCCGGATCAACAGCGGGCCAGGCTGCATCCGCGATCAGGCCCTGCTCACCCATATCCGCCCAGGCTTCCTCCGCCAGATGCGGCGTCATCGGCGCGACCAGCAGAGCGAGCGCCCGGATCGCCGCGCTGCGGCTCGCCGAGGGCTTGGCCTTCTCCACCGCGTTGGTCAGTTCGTATATCTTCGCCACCGCCTTGTTGAAGGACAGCGCCTCGATATCCTTGGCGATGCCGTCAATCGTCTGGTGCAGCTTGCGGTCCAGCGCCTTGTCTTCACCCTCGGCACTCTTGTCGGCCTCACCAAACAGCCTCCACAGCCGGTTGATGAAGCGCCACGACCCTTCAATACCGCTCTCCGTCCAGGGCAGGTCGCGCTCCGGCGGGCTGTCGGACAGCATGAACCAGCGCACCGCGTCCGCGCCATATTGGGCGATGATGTCATCGGGATCGACGACATTCTTCTTGGACTTGGACATCTTCTCGACGCGACCACGTTCGACCCGATCGCCTTTGTCCACGGTGAACCAGCCACCATCTCGCTGCTCAACGTCGCTAGGCGCTAACCATTCACCCAGAACGGCATGCATTTCTGCCGGGATGCCATCAGTATTCGTTTCAGCAGGAAGGGGAACCACGCGTCGGTAAGTCTCGTGCGTCACCATCCCCTGCGTGAACAGGCCCGTGAACGGCTCGGCAAAGCCCAACTGCCCCATATGCTGGAGCGCCCGCGTCCAGAAACGCGCATAGAGCAGGTGCAGGATCGCATGTTCCACGCCGCCAATATATTGCCCCACCGGCAGCCATTTCTCGACCGTTTCCCGATCGAAGGGCTTGTCCTTGGGCTGGCTGGCGAAGCGGATGAAATACCAGCTGGAATCGGCGAACGTGTCCAGCGTATCGGTCTCCCGCCGCGCCGCCTTGCCGCATTTGGGGCAATCGACATGCTTCCAGGTCGGATGACGGTCGAGCGGATTGCCCGGAATGTCGAAGCTGACATCCTCCGGCAGCACCACCGGCAGTTGGTCCTTGGGCACGCCCACGACCCCACAATCCTCGCAATGGATGACCGGGATCGGCGTCCCCCAATAACGCTGGCGCGACACGCCCCAGTCGCGCAGGCGGAACACGGTGGTGCCATTGCCCCAGCCACCCGCCTCGGCGCGGCGGATCACTTCCGCCTTCGCGTCTTCAACGCTCATGCCGTTCAGGAAATCGGAGTTTACGAGGCGGCCCAGCCCGGTATAGGCCTCGTCACCGATCCCCTTCTCCTCGTCGCCCTCGGCGGCAACCACACGCTCCACGGGCAGCATATATTTGCGCGCGAAGTCGAGGTCGCGCTGGTCATGCCCCGGCACCGCCATGACGGCGCCCGTGCCATATTCCATTAGCACGAAGTTCGCGACGAACAGCGGCAGTTTCCGGCCGGTAAAGGGATGGATCACCGACAGGCCGGTGTCATAGCCCTTCTTCTCCTGCGTCTCGATCTCCGCCGCAGCAGTGCCGCTATGACAGCATTCCTCGGCAAAGGCGGCGAGCCCCGCATCCTTCGCCTCCAGCGCCAATGCGATCGGATGATCCGCCGCAACCGCCGCAAAGCTCGCGCCGAAGATCGTGTCGGGCCGGGTCGAAAAGACCTCCAACTCCTCGATCCCGTCCACCGTCTCGTCCAGCTTGAAACGGAACTGCAGACCGACCGACTTGCCGATCCAGTTCTCCTGCATCAGCCGCACCTTCTCGGGCCACTGATCCAGAGTCTTCAGACCGTTTAACAAATCATCGGCAAACTGCGTGATCTTAAGGAACCACTGGCTCAATTTGCGCTTCTCGACCGGCGCGCCAGAGCGCCAGCCCTTGCCATCGATCACCTGCTCATTGGCCAGCACGGTCATATCGACCGGGTCCCAATTGACCGCGCTTTCCTTCCGGTAAACCAGCCCGGCTTCCAGCATGTCGAGGAACAGCGCCTGCTCCTGCCCATAATAATCCGGCTCGCAGGTCGCCAATTCCCGACTCCAGTCGAGCGCAAAGCCCAGCTTCTTGAGCTGCGCACGCATCGTCGCGATATTGGAACGGGTCCAGTCGCCCGGATGCACCTTCTTTTCCATCGCGGCATTTTCCGCAGGCATGCCGAAGGCATCCCAGCCCATCGGATGCAGCACTTCATGCCCCGTCATCCGACGGAACCGCGCCAGCACATCGCCCATCGAATAGTTGCGCACATGGCCGATATGAATGCGCCCGGACGGATAGGGGAACATCTCCAGCACGTAGCTACGCGGCTTGTCGCTGGTATCCGACGCCTTGAACGTCTGCTTCTCGTCCCAAACGGCCTGCCAGCGGGCATCGGCCTCAAGCGGGTTGAAGCGCCTTTGCATTTACTCACGTCCCCAAAATGCATGCGGGCTGAGCTCTTCCAAGCCCAGCCCCCGGTTGCTTAAGAAATTGGATGAAAGGAAGGGCTTAGCCTGCGATCGCCATGCGGCGCAGGTCACGCGCCTTGGTCAGGATGATCTCTTCCAGCTTCTGGACCGTGGCAGCCTGCACCGGCGCATCGACCCACTGGCCGCCCTGATTGACCTGACGGCTGGCCGCGACGCGCAGCGCATCGGCCCGCAGGTCCTGATCCAGGATCGACACGGTCAGCTTCATCCGTTCATTGGGCGAATTCGGATTGGCGTACCAGTCCGTCACGATCACGCCACCGTTGGAATCGGTCTGCACCATCGGCATGAAGGACAGCGTGTCCAGCGTCGCGCGCCACAGATAGCTGTTGACGCCGATCGTCGTCACCTTGGACGCAGCCAGATCGGCCTTGGGACGTTCCTTGGCCCCGCCGCCGCATGCAGCGAGCGGCAAAAGCGCGGCCAGCAGCAGACCGGCGGAAATAGAAGCGGGTAGGCGGCGGACCATCAGGGCATGTCCCATATTGAAGAAAAACGCCCCGCTTCTATAGAGAAGCCGTGGCAATGGGCAAGGGGGCCGTGGCAGCAGTTGCAACGCTTGGCCGCCAGCCGCGTTTTGGACTCTGTGTGTTCCGTGCAACAGCCCGGACAAAAAGGTCATGACGTACTACCCATCGCGGCCCGACGGGTGTACAAGTTTTGAAAATAAGTCGGTGGGGAAGAGATTCGCGTCATGCGCATGAATAGGGGATATTTGGCATTGGCAAGCGCGGCAGTTGCCGTCGCTGGCTTTATGCTGTCTCCCGCTATTGGCGCCGCGACCGATCTTGCCCGACTACGCGCCAACGTGCCCGTGTCGCTTGGCGCTCTGGGCAGCATTTCCTCCTTCACGCCGACGACCAAGGACCCGCGCCTGGCTGCCGCCTATGCGCGGATCGCAGCATCAGCGGGCCGTCAGAATTTCCGCTTCACACCCACCAGCGGCTCGCTCAGCGGGCAGCGCTCGGTGACGGTGATGGTCCGCGCCGCCGATCTTAACGATCGCGTTACGGTCAGCCGCACGATCGACCCGGTCGGCATCGCCCCGGTCGCCTTCAGCCTGAACAGTGCGCATAACTGGCGCAAATTCGCCCTGCCCGAAGCTGTCGGCCGCAAGGAACTGGACCCGGTTTCGATCGAGCAGATCGCTGGCGCAAAGAATTTCTCGCTGGATCAGGGAACCAAGAACCGCTTCAGCACCAAGGTGATGATCGAAAGCCGCCGCGATCCGGGCACGGCCGTGCGCCCCAATGCGGACAAGGATTATTCGCTGGATCTCGCCAGCTCCTACTCGCTGACGCGCAACCTGAACGTCACCGCTGGCCTCCGCTACAACAACAGCGTGATCGGCCGCCTGACGCCGATGACCGATGACCGTCAGGATAACCAGGCCGTCTATCTGGGCACCGTCTTCAAGTTCTGATCTTGGTGAGCTGAGACACTCGGTTTCCCACCGCTGTTAAACGCTGCTCCTTCGTCGTCCCAGCGAATGCTGGGATCTCGTGAGGCTAGGCCGAGCGCCATCGGTCAAGATGCCAGCTTGCGCTGGCATGACGCGATAATTGTCGGCTAACGACGATATGTTGCCATGAAACTTAGCCAATCGTTCACCCAAAGCAGTCGTTGTCTCGCCGTCGGCTGACAAGTAGGCTGGCTCAATGACGTACGATCTGAGCCCAAGGTTGCGAACGGTCAGCGGCAAATTTTTCCGGTCTATTCTCGCAAATCGGGTAGATGACGTTCTTACGCCCCCCAGGCCCGAGAGCGCAGGACGCTACCATCGTCCGGGCCAAGCGGTACTCTACATGAGTCCGCAACTGGAATGGGCAATGATCGCGGTTTCGGGCTACATCCGAGAAGATGGTCGGCCCCGTGTCGTAGTTCCATTGATCGTAGGCGAGGCCCATGTGCTCGATCAGCACGATGAACATGCCTGTCGCCTCCTCGGCATTGATCGCGATTTATCGAATGCGCAGTGGCGACAGGCCTTGGAGGCGGGACAGGAGCCTCCATCGTGGCGTAACGCGGATAAAGCGCGTGCGGCGGGCGCAGATGGCATAATTGATCGTTCGCGCATGATCCCGGACGGATGGCATGTGAACCTATTTCGGTGGAATGAGCTTGGCGGCCCATCGGTGTCAGTGTCCGGAGAGCCAATTTCAATTCACCTATCGAGCAACGGGCCGAAATGGGGCTTGTAGTCGGCGATCGACCAAATCTGACCTTAAAATCCTCCCTGCGCGAAGCGTGGGGAGGGGGACCGCCGCGCAGCGGTGGTGGAGGGGAATGGCGCGAACTGCGCATTTTCCCCTCCCAGCCTGCGGCTGCTCTCCCTCCCCATCTAGCGATGAGGAGGACAAGCCATGACCGCTTCCCCCCGAGGAAGCCACTACCCCACCACCGATCCCCCCGTCAGACCATCAATCGCCGCCCACCCCGAAGCACCCAGTCCTTTCAATATCCGCCGATGCCCCGCGCAAACGCCTCCCAAGGCAACGACCGGCATCCCCGCCCTATGCGCCAACGCCGCGAATCCCACCCGTCCCAGCACCCTTCCCCCCGGATGCGACCGCGTGGCAAAGAGCGGCGACAGGAAGATAAGATCCGCCCCCGCCCGCTCGGCTACCCGCAACTCCCGCGCATTGTGAACGGCCAAGCTGCGCAACAAAGGCCGTGCAGCCCACCCGGCGCCTCGCCCATGCCAGCCATCAGCACCCCAGGCCGCCGCCTCCCGCGCCGGTCCCGCCAACAGCAGCTTCAAGCGCCGCCGCCGTGCGATCTCCGCCACCCGATCAAACAGCGCCCGCCGTTCACGCGGCCCCGTGCGATAGTGCCGGAACAGGATTCCCCCCCGCCCCTTCGGCAACCGGGCGGCACTTGCCAGCAGCACCTCGGACGAAACGCGCTCGTCCGTCACCAGCCAGACAGAGGGCATATTTTTAGCGTAGCGGGCTCTCATCGCCCTCGCCTATAGCAGCGCCCATGACGACCGACAGCATCGAAGCCGCGAACCGCCTGAACGCCGTGCGTGAAACCATGGGCCGCGCCGCTCGCCTCACTGGCCGCACCGCCGATGACATCACCCTCATCGCTGTTTCCAAGACGCAGGACGCCGCCGCCATCCAGCCGCTGATCACCGCCGGGCAACGCGTCTTTGGCGAGAACCGGGTTCAGGAAGCGCAGGCAAAATGGCCAACCCTCCGCGAACAAACGCCGGACATCGCCCTGCATCTCGTCGGCCAGCTACAATCCAACAAGGCCGCCGACGCCGTCGCCCTGTTTGACGCCATCCATTCGCTTGATCGCCCATCCTTGCTCACCGCTCTCGCCAAGGCCATGGACGCAGCGGGCAAGCGCGTCCCCTGTTTCATTCAGGTCAATATCGGCGCGGAAGAGCAGAAAGGCGGCTGCCCGATCGCGGAAACCCCGTCCCTGATCCGCGCCGCACGCGACGCCGATGTCCCGGTCGCAGGCCTGATGTGTGTCCCGCCCGCAGACGTAGAACCCGCGCCATATTTCGCGCTGCTGGCAAAGATCGCCCGCGATGAAGGTATCGATCAGCTTTCCATGGGCATGTCAGGCGATTTCGAAACCGCCATCATGCTGGGCGCGACCCACATTCGCGTGGGCACCGCCTTGTTCGGGGAAAGGCCCTCCCCCGCCCGCCCTGTTCCGGCGAGCGGGAGAGGCATGATCAGAAACTCCCGCGAAGCGTGATGCCGTAGGTGCGGGGTTCAGCCAGATAGGCCGAGATCAGCTGGTTCGCCATCGGCGCGCCAAGGGCGAACTGCCCAGTCGTTGAAGTCGCCGGGCTGCTCGATTGCAGCGGGCTGCTGAACGCCACTTGGGTATAGTCCTGGTTGAAGATATTCTGGCCCCAGAATTCCACCGCCCAGCGCTGCTGCGGCCCACGGATACCAACACGCGCGTTGAACACCGCATAACCGTCCTGCCGCTTTTCCGGAAACAGGTCCGACCCTGTGTTGAAGTCGCTGGTCATGCGCCCATCGACGTAGAATAGCGCCGACAGACCCGTAGAGCCGATCTCCGGCGTCCAGGACGCGCTGACGGTCGTCACTATTTCGGGCGCCTGGCTGTTGATCGATCCGGGCAACAGGAACAGCGCCGGATCAAGCGGCACTGATCCATCGCCGCTGCCGACCAGCCGGTTCGCAAACTTCGCCCGCGCATAGGTCAACCCACCCGCCAGACGCACATTGCGCACCGGCGATGCCGCCAGTTCCAGTTCGACGCCCTGGCTGATCAACCCCGGCCCCACATCGCCGCTGTCGCAGGCGCCCGCTGACAGCGATCCGTCGCAGCCATTGATAGTCTGGACCACAAAGCTGGTGCCGTTGAAGGTGTTCAGCTGGAAATTCTTGAACTCCTGCCGGAACGCCGCGATGTTCACGCTCCACTTGGGCTGCGTATATTTCAGGCCGACTTCGAACGCATCGACCTTCTCCGCAGCGAAGCGAAGGCTGGTCACATCCGCATTGCTACGTGGCGAAAAGACAGCAGGCACCGGGTTGAGTCCGGTCGATCCCAGCTGGAAGCGGTCAAGATTGTAACCGCCCGCCTTATAACCCTTCGAATAGCTGCCATAGATCAGCATCTCGTCCAAAGGCTTCCACGACAGCACCGCCGTCCCGGAAAACTCACCATCGCTGATCCGATCATTCAGGTTCAGCGCGTTGAGCCCGGTCGAACTGTTGCCAAGACAACCCAGCGTCAGAATGCCGCCCGCTAGATTTGCGCCGTTCGATCCGAGGGGAACGCCCGGTATCTGCCCCGTCGCCACCTCATAGAGATCGGGACCGGCCGAGCGCGCCTGCAATGCTGAACAAACAGCATTATTGTTCTCGAAATCCGCAGAGAATCGCTTGCTCTCATGCGTGTAGCGCAGGCCCAGAGTCAGATCGAGTTGCTTGGCGAGGTGAAAAATGTTGTGAGTGAAAAGAGCCCAATTCTCGCTTTTCTGATGATAACGTGAGCTGACGTCACCGACCTCGCCGATATTGTACAACGCATCCAGCG
Organism: Sphingobium sp. TomTYG72; assembly: GCF_055394715.1. Lineage (NCBI taxonomy): Bacteria > Pseudomonadati > Pseudomonadota > Alphaproteobacteria > Sphingomonadales > Sphingobiaceae > Sphingobium > Sphingobium sp. TomTYG72. The sequence continues at coordinate 2,276,661 of NZ_AP027336.1, forward strand.
CTGGATTGAGAAGTGGAGCAAGCGCCCCGAACGAACCGGTCGCGGCAGCGCGGCCGGTCGGCGTCAGACAACGTTGTTGGGCTGGGTCAATGAACGGAGCAAGCGCGCTCGGGGTCGCGCCAGCTCCGAGAAGCAACCGGCATGTAGCGAATGCCCCGTAATCTTCGCCGAAGACGATATTGTCCTCTAACGTCAGCTTTTCATGCGCATAATAGCCGCCGACCAGCCAGTCGAGCACCTCGCCAAAGGCCGAACCCTGCGCGCGCAACTCCTGCGTGAAGGTGCGGAACTGCCGGTAGGTGTTGGGATCGCGGTACAGCAGGTCCGCCCCGCTATAATCATAATCGCCATAATCCTGGCTCTTATAATTTCGATAGGCGGTGATGCTGGTCAGCTTCGTGCCGCCCAGATCATAATTGACCTCACCCGACAGCCCCCAATCCTTGACCTTGCTGACATAGTCGCGCCCGGGCGTGATCGTCAGTTCGCGGTCGTAGGGATCGGCCGCGAACACGCTGCCCTGCCCCGCCAGGATCGCCGCGATGCGGTTGAACGGCGCGGTGCTGTATCCACCACCCGCTACCGGCTGCCGCTCTCGCGTCTCGATATAGGCCGCGCCGCAGCAGCTCTCGTCACGATTGGTATAGTCGCCGATCAAGCGGATCGACAGCGCATCATTGGGCTCGAACAGCGCCTGTCCGCGCACGAAATAGCGATCGCGATCGTTGGTTTCGCCCACCTTGTCGCCGCTTGCATCCACCAGGTCGTAAAAGCCGTCCCGCTTCGACCACACGCCATCCAGGCTTAGCGCCAGCTTGTCGCTGACCGGCCCGGTGATGCGCCCGGCAAGCCGCCAATAATCATAATTGCCGTATGTGACCTCGGCCTTGCCACCCAGTTTGAATTCGGGCGACTTGCTGATGACATTGATCATACCCGCCGAAGCGTTGCGCCCGAACAGCGTACCCTGCGGCCCGCGCAGCACTTCGACCCGCTCGATCTCGCCAAGCTCGTTAAGCCCCGCGCCGGTGCGGGAGCGATAGACACCGTCGATGAACAGCGCGACCGAGCTTTCAAGGCCCGGATTGTCGCCCACCGTGCCGATGCCGCGAACACGGGCGGACGCATTGGCTTCCGACCCGGTCGATGACACCAGCAGCGATGGCGCCAGCTGGTTGAGCGCGCGGATGTCGCTCGCGCCGCTATTCTGCATCGCCTGTGCGGAAACGGCCGATACCGCGATGGGCACGTCGGACAAGGGGCTGGGGCGGCGCGTCGCGGTGACGATGATGATGCCTTCATCCTCTACCGCAGTGCCCTGTGGAGGAACATCCTGCGCCTGCGCATGAGACATCGATCCGGCCAGCGCGATCATGCCAGCGGACAACAGCCAGAGATTCTTCTTGTTCATGAGACCCTTTCCTCTCCTGCGGCGCATGATTTTCCCATGTCGACTTCAGGAGTGCGATTATGCGGACACAGCAAGCCGAAGGCAAGGCAAGCCAGCCTTTCCAACCTTTTGCGCCCGGCGTTTGACCTTATTACAGGCCACTGTGGTTTAGCAGCAACAGCTTAACACCGCGTTTCCGTAGCGTGACTAGCCAAGCGGAAAGCGCAGCATTTTGTCCGCGACCGGCACCATCGCCATGGCGCCCGGACCCACCGCGCGGCGGATTTCACCATGGCTCGCATCCAGTCCCCCGGTCAGCGCGCCCAGCGCTGGCAGGATCAACTTGGACGATGATCCCACGAAGCAGCGCCGCGATACCCTCCGGCCGCGCACCGACAGCCGCAATTTGGGGTGGAAATGCCCTGAAATCTCAGGTCGCGGATCGACCGGATCAGCTTCATGCCGAAGCCAGACGCCATCGACCTCGGCCTCCACCAGGCGCCGCCCGCCCGGTGTCCCATCCATGCCCGCATCATGATTCCCGGTGATCCACAACCAATCGAGCCGGGCCGTCAGCGCCTCCAGCCTCTCGCGCACCCTGGACGGCAACCGCGCCGCGCCATCGGCATCGTGAAAGCTGTCCCCTAACGACCAGACGGCTCGTGCCCCCGTCCGCGCCACCAGCGCCTCGATCACGTCCAGCGTTGCCTGGCTGTCATGCGGCGGCAGGAACTGGCCGAACCGGCTGAACCAGCTCGCTTTCTCGAAATGCAGGTCCGCGACCAGCAACGCCGATCGCGCGGGCCAGAACAGCGCCGCTTCAGGCAAAGCCAGAAACTCGTGACCCGCGAACGAAAAGGGAACCATGGCCCGCCTATGCGCGCTCGCGCCTGCCCTTTCAAGAGGACTGCGAAGTCGCTATGGCGCCCGCCATGGCTCCGCCCTTCACCATCGCCGCGCTCTACCGCTTCGCCAGCTTCGCCGATCCGCAAGCACTGGCGGCACAGCTGCGCGACCTCTGCGCGGGGCTTGGCACATGCGGCACGCTGATCCTCGCACGTGAAGGTATCAACGGCACGGTCGCGGGCAGCGAGCACGCGATCGACGCCCTCCTCTCCCATCTCCGCACCCTCCCGGGCTGCGCCGATCTGGACGTCAAATTCGCGACGGCGGACGAACCGCCCTTCGCCCGCATGAAGGTGAAGGTGAAGGCGGAGATCGTGACCTTGGGCGCAGGCGATCTCGACCCCGCCTCGCAAGCCGGGCGCTATCTTGACCCCGCCGAATGGAACGCTTTGATCGCTGACCCCGACACGATCGTCATCGACACCCGCAACGCCTATGAGGTCGCCGTCGGCAGCTTCGACCGCGCGATTGATCCCGGCACCCGATCCTTCCGCGAATTCCCCGCCTGGTTCGACCGCTTCGCTGAGCAGCTGCGCGAAGAAGGCCGCGAACCCCGCATCGCCATGTTCTGCACCGGCGGCATCCGCTGCGAAAAATCGACCGCACTGGTCCGCTCGCGGGGCTTTGACGATGTCTATCACCTGCGCGGCGGCATCCTGCGTTATCTGGAAGAAATGCCGGAAGAACAAAGCCGCTGGCAGGGCGACTGCTACGTCTTTGACGAGCGGGTATCGGTCGGCCACGGCCTCACCCCCGGCAATCATGTCATCTGCCGCGACTGTGGCCTCGCTCACCAACCTGATGCCGCGCATATATGCCCGACGGGTGACCCGGCGCCCTAAACAACATAGCGATGCAGCCCCGCTCCATGCTCCCTTAACCAGGCGCGGGCAGGCTTGGGGTCCTCCCCCAATATCCGGGCATGGGCCGCGTGGAATGCCGGACTGTGATCCATGTGCAGCAAATGAGCGAGCTCATGCGCCACCGTCGCCCGCCGCACATGCGGAGGACACAGGATGAGGCGCCAGCTGTAACGGATCGCCCCGCTCGACGCACAACTCGCCCAGCGACTGCGCGGATCGCCAATGCCAACCGACGCCACGATCAAGTCATGATCGCCCGCCATCGCATGGCTCTCCTCTTCCAGCACCGCCTTCGCCCGCGCCTTCAGCCAGCGGAGCACACGCGGCCCGACCGACTCGCGCACGCCCCCCAGCATCAGCCGATCACCCTCGATCCGCACGGTACGCGAAGCCTCCGCCATCCAGCAGATCCGCACCTCCCGCCCTTCCAGCGGAAAGCATGTCCCATCCTCCAACCGCACCGTTGCAGGCAGCGCCGCCATCTGCGACCGGACCCAGCCCTCATGCCCCTGCGCCCATCCCAGCGCCCGGTTGAGATTGGCCCGCATCGGCAGTGACAGCCGCAATTCCCCGCGCGCATGATCCAGCGACAGGCGGTAGGCCTTCGCCCGCGCTGAACGGCGGATTCTAACCGGAACGGCAATGCCATCGACAGTGATGCTGCTGTCAGAGTTCCCGGTCGACAAGATGATTTTCCCAGTCGCCCGCATCCGCCTCAGCGATCGTCCAGCCGCGCACGGACTCCTTGGCGCGGTGCACCGCCTCCCGGTCGCCGCTGATCAGATAGTGCCAGGACGGCAACGGCTTGCCCTCACCCCGCAGCCGATAGGCACAAGTGCGCGGAAGCCAGCTGATCGTCTTCACCTTTTGCGGGGTCAGCCGAACGCAATCAGGCACGAACCGCCGCCGTTCTCTATAATTGCTGCACTGCCCGCTATGCCGGTCGAGCAAACGGCACGCGACGTTGGTCGGATAGACGCGGCCCGTATCCTCATCCTCCGCCTTGTGCAGGCAGCATTTGCCGCAGCCATCGCACAGGGCTTCCCACTCCGCGCGGTCCAGCTTGTCGAGGGGCTTTTCCCAGAAGTTCAAACCGTCACTTGACCCATTTTTCCAGGAAGGCGCGCACATCGTCCGCCGTCCCTTCCTGCTTGTCCGCCGTCCCCGGATCATCCACCGGCACCAGCGCCACGGGCTGACCATCGGGACCGAAAAGATAGGGCGTGCGGCTATGGCTTACCAGATAGTCGCCGGCGCCTTCCGCCTTTTCCTTGTTGGCGATAACGACGAAATCCTTCGTCACCTTCGCGATCTCCTCCGGCGTGCCGGTGAGGCCGATCAGCTTGGGGTGAAAGGCCGCGACATAGGTCTTCAGAACGGCAGGCGTGTCACGCTCCGGATCGACGCTGATGAAGATCGGCTGCACTTTCGCCGCCCGCTCTGCATCCGCCTTCTCGAACTGCGAAAAGCCCTGCGTGATATGCTGCAGGTCCAGCGGGCAGACGTCGGGGCAATAGCTGTAGCCGAAATAGACCAGCCGGTACTTGCCCTTGAAATCGTCCCACCGCACCTTCTTCCCATCCTGGTCGGTCAGGGTAAAAGGCGCGCCGATGCGTGCCCCGGCCAGATCGCCTCGCGTGCTCTCCGCCTCGCTTGATGCATTGCCGCCCGCACCCATATTACAGGCGGCCAGCAGGGCGGTGAGCGGCAGGATGAGGGATCGGATCGCTTTGTTCATGGCGCCGCCAGCCATGCCCTGCTATGGGCGCTATTGCAAATGCCAACGGGGCTTAATGACGATGATGAAGGCTTTTCCGGCTTGGATCGGCGCGGCGCGCGCAGCAGCTCTGGCGCTGACATTGCTCTCGCCAGTCGCGGCCCAGGCGCAATTTTCGGACAGCTATAATTTCCTGAAGGCAGTCAAGGACGCCGACGGGCAAAAGGTCACCGACCTCATCCAGAAGCCGGGATCGACCGTCATCAACAGCCGCGATGTCACCAGCGGCGAAACCGCGCTGCACCTCGTCATCGCCCGTCGTGACAACACCTGGCTGTCCTTCCTGCTCGCCAAGGGTGCCAATCCCAACCTTGCCGACAATCGTGGCAATACCCCGCTCATGAACGCGGTGCAGGCCCGGTTCGAGGACGGAGTCCGCACCCTGCTCGCGGGCGGTGCGCAAATCGACAAGACGAATGGCAGCGGCGAAACCCCGCTGATCCGCGCCGTCCAGCTGCGCGATATAGGACTCGTCCGCCTGCTCGTCGCGCAGGGCGCGAATGCGGACAAGCGTGACACGATCGCAGGCATGTCCGCGCGCGACTATGCGGAACGGGACGCGCGCACCTCCGGAATTGTCGAAGTGTTGGCGGCATCAAAGCCAAAAGCCGCGCCTTCGGGGCCGGTGCAGGGTCCGACTTTTTAAGAGCATATCTCTCCCAGCCCCATTCAATTGAGCCGGTTTTAGAGAATCGTGCCCTGTAACAGGCTTACCTAACCCCGTTCGCCCTGAGCCTGTCGAGCCGAAGGCCGACGAAGCCAACGGCTCTACTTCTTTTTAGGCAGAGGAGGGCTTCGACATCTGAACGAGGCAAGTGACTCGTTCGGACAGCCCGAACGGGGTGGGGTGCTTCAGATAAAGGCACGATGCTCCAAGCCCCCTCGCCCAACACACCTTGTCTCACGCCCTCCACCTTCCCATCTCCTCTCCATCATCCTGAGCCCGGAGAGGCGACCATGGAGCGCAAGAACGACATCGAGAAAGCCTGGGAACAGGCCCTCGGCAATATCTTCCAGCCCTATACGCATGCGCCGCATGAAACGAAGAAGGCGCTGGAGTCATTCCATAGCGGCCTCACCAACAGCAGCTATGACATACGCCGCCACATGGCGCGGACAGCAGCGCGGCAGGGATCGACGGCGCTCCACCGCTTCCTGGCCGATGAATATTGGGGCACGCACCCACGCTGACGCCTATGATGGACGACCCTGCGTCACCATCCCAGTTCGGCGGCATGATCGGGATCGGCCAGTGCGGTCAGCCGCCGCGCCGCCCTCCTTGCAAAGCGCAGAGTCTCCGCTTTCCGCCGCGCCGCCGCCAGCGGTTCCACCGGCGCAGGCCGCAGCAATTCAGCATCATATTGATCCGCAACGATCAGGCCGGTGCGCGCTGGCCATAAAGCCTCGCTATCAAACAGCGACAGGTCAAAACCGGAAGGCACCGCCCAGAAAAAGCGATCGCAATAGTCGAGATAATCCGGCCATTTCATGTCGCCCAGCAGGTCGGCACGGCTGCACTTGATCTCGACGATGCTGATCCGCCCCGCGCTGTCCAGCGCCATGATGTCCGCGCGGCGCCCATTGGGCAGCGGCACTTCCAATATCCCGCTCATGTCGTGGCGGAAGAACAGCCGCAGCGTGCCACGCGCCACGGCCAGCGCCGTGCCATCGGTCAGGGGAGAGCAATCCCGATCAGGAGCGGGCATGGAAGAAACCGGACTCATGCCCATATCTTAGAACAAGAAGGGAACAAAAGAAAAGGCCGATTCAGTTTCCTGAACCGGCCCGCTGTCCTTGTGATGTGCGACCCGAGGATCAGCGATAGAAAATATGATTGTCGATCGAGGCCAGCTGGCGCTTGCCCCAGCCTGGGGAAACACGGCGGGCATGGAAAAACAGGGCGCCTTCGGCCTTGCTGTTCCAGCTGTCCTGCATCGCGATCTGCGCGATTGCGACAGCATCACGCCAGCTTTCGCTGGCCATCGGGATGGTCGGCATGCCACGGCCACGGACGAAGCTGAACTGGCCCGGCTGATAGACGACGCCACACATGCTGTTGGCGAAACGGCCCGACTTCACGCGGTTGATGATGACACGGGCAACGGCCAACTGGCCTTCCAGGCTCTCGCCCTTCGATTCGAAATAGACAGCGCCGGCGAGGCACTTCATGTCGCTATCCAGCTCCTCGGCTTCGCCATGCGCATCGACCAGTGCGGCCAAATTGTCGGCGCGCACATCGGCGCTATCGGAAAGATTGGCCAGCGGCTGGGCGACTTCGCGCGGCGCGGCGAAAATAACAGCGGGCTTGGAAGCCGCCGGAGCTGTATTCAGCTCTTCATTCCCCGGAAGGGATACGACCGACGGAGCGACTTCGCTAGCGCTCGACATATCGGCCGCTGTAACCGCAACGGTGGCGGTCAGGGCAAATGCCGCGGCAGTCGCGGCCTTCAAACGAAAACTCATTACAACTCAGAAACATGCGGTTCTTGGCCAGGGACGTCGGGAAAAACCCCATCACATAATCGACGTCAGGCCGCCCCCCGTCTGCGTGTTTACCTCCCCCGCCCCCCACGGGCGAATTTGGCAACCTGCGCGTTAAGCGTTGGGTGGGGCCAGTGCCTTTGCACCCGTTCAGAGTCAATGATTAACAGATCGTTTCAGCGGCGAACCGTTCCGCATCCACGATATCGAGTTCCACGACCCATAGATCGGGGTCCGATCTCCGACGCCTCGCAATATATTGATTGAGGGAATCACTTCCCTCATCCGGCGTGGGTCCGCAACGCTCCAACCTGTATCCACCGGCAAAGTCGGAAACCCGTTCGAACAGGCCCATTCCCTGCCCCTTTTCGGCGGTTTCGATCAGGATCGCGCCGCTAATCTCATCGCCCTTGACCAGCACCGTGGCAAAGCCTCCCGCCCCGGCCGCGCGCCTTACCAGCACGCCGACCAGCATCGCGCTGGTCAGCCGGTCAGCCTGCATAGCCCGGCAGCGAAGACAGCGGAAATTGCGACCGCATGAAGGTGCCCGTTCCCCGGCCCACCTCTTCGCCGTCCATATCGATCAGGCTCGCTTCGGCAACGAACACCCGCCGCTTGCCGCTGATCCACCGCCCTTCGGCCCGGATGCGGCCCGGCCCGATCGGGCGGGTGAACAGCAGGTTGAATGCGGTCGTCAGCAGGAATCGGTCGCTGACCAGGCTGTTCGCCGCATAAAAGGCGGCATCGTCCATCATCTTGAAATAGACGGTGCCATGAACCGCGCCCGCCGCGTGAAACTGTTCTTCATCGACATCGAACTCGATGATCGACCGGCCCGCCTCGGGAATCGTCAGCTCCGACCGGAACATCCGGTTGATCGGCGCGGAACGGTAGAGATTTTCCAGCGCACGGAAATGCGCCGCCTCGCCGCTCGGCGCGCCGTCCACCTCAGGCGGCGTCACGCGCTTCGCCACCGGCTAGCAGCGCGTGCAACGCCTCGGCCGACTTCGCCCCGCGCAGCCGCGCAACATGCCCCTCATCGCGCAGGTAGCGCGACACGCGGGCCAGCGTCTTCAGATGTTCCGCGCCGCTGTCGACCGGTGAAAGCAGGGCGAAAACGACGTCGACCGGCGCCTCATCGACCGCGTCAAAGCCAATTGGCGGATCGAGCAGCACGACGACGCCTCTCATCCGGTCCAGGCCAGGAATCTTGGCATGCGGGATGGCGACTCCGCCGCCAAAGCCGGTCGATCCCAGTCGTTCGCGCTCGAACAGCGCTTCCGATACGGCGTTCGCGTCTAGACCATAGGCGGACGCCGCCAGTTGTGCGATTTTCTGGAACAGCGGCTTCTTGCCGTTTGTCGAGACGTCCGTTGCAAGTGCATGCGGCGCGACGATGTCGTTGAAATGAACCATGACCAACCTGGAACAGCCGGAAGCGCGCTGCCCCTTAAAAACCGCGCTTGTCCGGGGATATAAAGCCCGGCCCCATAGGCTGCCTGCCGCTCTGGGTCAATGGCAGCCCGGGGCCGGACCCCTGTGTCAGGCACCTGTCAGGCGCGCGCTTCCAACCGCGGTTCCACCCATCCGATCGTTCCATCATGACGGCGATAGACCATGTTATAGGCGGATGTTCCGGCATTCAGGAACAGCAGCGCGTTGGTATTGCGCAGATCCAGCATCATCACCGCGTCAGATACGCTGGCTTCAGGAATATCGACCCGCGTTTCCGCCACGATCAGCGGCGCGTCGGCCGGTTCCTCCTCCTCCGGCGACGAAGCAAAGATGGTATAGCCCGCGCCGTCCAGCCCATTCAGCTCATATCCATTGGCCCGCTGAGCCTCTGCCGCCGCGGCTTGGGGGTGACGGTCCTTCAGACGGCGCATATACCGCCGCAGCTGCCGTTCGATCTTTTCCGCAGCCTGGTCGAACGCCGGATGCGCTTCCTGCGCTTCACCGGACCCTTTCAGGATCAGGCCGGTCATCACATGGCAGACGATATCGCAATGGAAGGCGCCGTGCGGCGCGGGCCGGAACGTGACATGAGCGGAAATCGTGCGCGAAAAATATTTCTCGGCCATGGCCTCCAGCCGGGTCGCAACATGCTCCTTAAGAGCGTCGCCCGTATCGACCTGATGCCCGGAAACACGAATATCCATATGCCTTCTCCTTGTTCTTGCCGGGCTGCAGGAGGCAGTCCGGGTGGGCGAAGCGTGAAGGGCAGTATGTCAGCCAGCCTTCAAGCCTCCTCCAGCCAGAGCGGCTTTTCCAGCGTCGCGACAAACGCTGCATGCCTCTCCAGCTCCATCGCGCTGGCCGCAAAGACCCGCGCGGGACGAACAGGGCGAACCGCGATACCGCTCGCAAGTTCCACCCGAATGGCGTCTTTACCCTCCTCTTGTGCAAGACCGAGGCCGATCTGACGGCCGCCGGTCAGTTCGATATACAGCTGCGCCAGCAATTCGGCGTCCAGCAAAGCGCCATGCTTTATGCGATGACTGCGATCGATGCCGTACCGGGTGCACAGCGCGTCCAGGCTATGCTTGGCGCCCGGATGCATCTGCCGCGCGATCGCGACCGTATCGATCATCCGGTGCATGCCGACTTCGGGCAGGCCGCACAGCTTCAGCTCATGGTTGAGGAAGCCGAAGTCGAACCGCGCATTGTGCGCGACCAGATGGCTGTCCTCCAGAAAATCCAGCAGCTCCTCCACCCCATGGGCGAAAAGCGGCTTGTCCTTCAGGAATATGTCCGACAGCCCATGAATCGCCTCGGCGGCGGCGGGCATCGCCCGCTGGGGATTATAATAAGCATGGAAGGTGCGGCCGGAAGGCACCCGGTTCACGAGTTCGATGCAACCGATTTCCACGAGCCGGTCGCCCGATACAGGGTCAAATCCGGTCGTTTCGGTGTCGAAAATAATCTCGCGCATGGACCTCTTCACACCGACTCTGCCGGGTTTTTCCTTATCGGCCTGTCTTTGATCCAAGGCAAGCCGCCAAGCGCCTCACCTGTGCCCGTGTGGCGGCAAATGTGGTGCCTGTATGGACGATATAGTCAGCCCGCCGCCGTTTTTCAGCATCGGGAGTCTGCAAGTGCAGGATTCTGCGAAATTTCGCCACCGTCATGCCCTTGCGCGCCAACACACGCTTGCGCTGCTTCCAGGCAGGCGCCGTCACGACGATGACTCCTGCCAAAGTCCGCTCCATATGGCTTTCGAACAGCAGCGGAATATCCAGCACGACAAAGGCGCGCGAGCGGTGGCGGCGCAGGAAAGCCATCCGCTCTTCCTTGACCGCCGGATGGACGATCGCTTCCAACGCCTTCAATTCTTGCGGATGTCCGAACACCGCCGCGCCCAGCTTCCCGCGATCCACACCCTCCGGCCCCGTCGTTCCGGGAAAACGCGCCTCGATGGCGGGCAACAGCCTTCCGCCAGGTCCCTGCAAACGATGCACCTCGGCGTCCGCATCGAACAGTGGCACCCCTTCCCGCCGCAGCATGGCGGCGACGGTCGACTTCCCCATGCCGATCGATCCGGTCAGCCCATAGATCTTCATGGCCTTCAGGCTGCCAGCAGCAGCGCGCGCAATTCATCGTCCCGGTCGCGTGGCGCCTGCGCATCGAAGAAAATATCGAACGCCAGCGCGGCCTGCCCGATCAGCATCTCCAGCCCATCCAACGCTTTCAAACCTTGCGCCCGCGCCGCCTTGAGCAGCTCGGTCTCCAGTGGCGCATAGACGATGTCATAAACCGTCGCATCGCGGGCCAGCGGCGACAGATCAAGATCAAGCACCGGTTGCCCCACCATGCCGAGCGAACTGGTGTTGACCAGCAGATCGGCCGCCGGAAGCGGATCGCCCATGCCGATCACCCGTCCCTTGACCTTCGCCCGGTCCAGCAACGCCTGCCCCTTGGCCGCATCACGCACCATGACGCTGATGTCCTCCACCCCCAGACTCGTCAGCGCAAACAGGATCGCCCGCGCCGCACCGCCCGCGCCGACCAGCACGGCGCTTGTCCCCGTCCACTTGTCGCGCAGCAGCGGCTGAAGGAATCCGCCCGCATCAGTATTGGTGCCGATCAACGGCCCGCCGGTCTCGCTGGCGATCGTGTTCATCGCCCCGATCCGCTCCCGAACGCCGCCCGGATCGTCGGTATAATCCATCACCGCGATCTTGTGCGGGATGGTGACATTGCACCCCAGCCAGTCCGGATCAGCCCGCCGCTCCAGGAAATAAGCGGACAGCCCCTCCGCCGTCACATGGGTCTTGCGATATTCCGCCTCAATCCCCAGGCAATCGAGCCAGAAATTATGGATGAGCGGCGATTTGCTGTGCGCGATCGGATCGCCGATCACTTCTGCATAGGGGAGATTGTCGGTCATGCTGGCAGAACGCCCCGCACACGCAGAAAGTCAAGCAGCGGCAGCAAGGGAAGCCCCTGAATCGCAAACTGGCTACCCTCAACCTTGCTGAACAGTTGGACGCCAGGCCCTTCGATCCGGTAATTGCCGACACACCAGCGGCAATGCTCCCATTCCTCGTCTAAATACTTAGCTATGAAACTATCTGACAACGTCCTTACCGTCATCCGCACCCGCTCGACGTGCCGCCAGATCGGTTCGCCATTCAATGCGATCACCGCCGCGCTATGCAAATGATGCACCCGCCCCGACAAGGACCGCAAGATTTGCTCCGCATCAGCGCGATCCACCGCCTTGTCGATCATGCTGCCATCATCCAGGCTCAACGTCTGGTCGCAGCCTAATATCAACCCGCCCGGCACCCGGCGCGACACCCGCAACGCCTTCAATTCCGCCAACGCATCAGCCAGAGCGCGCGCATCCAGTCCATCACCGCGCAGCGCTTCCTTCGCCGCCTCTTCATCGACACCGGGCGACATGGCCTCGAACGGCACACCCGCCGCCTGCAACAACGCCCGACGGCTCGCGCTTTGCGACGCCAGCACGATCATAGGTCACTCCCCTCCGCCAATACGCGGTCGTTGAACAGGTTGATGATCGCCGCCGCCGCTTCCTCGATCGATCGCCGCGTCATGTCGATGACCGGCCAGCCATTGTCCGCGAACATCCGCCGGGCAAAAGCCAATTCCTCCTGCACCTTATCCAGATCGACATAGCTGGTTTCCGGCGCCTGATTCAGCGACAGCAGCCGATTACGGCGTATCTGCACCAACCGCTCGGGACTGACCGTCAGCCCCACAACCATCGGATGCTTCAACCCATAAAGGCTACGCGGTGGCGGCGACTGCACCACCAGCGGAATGTTGGCCGTTTTGTACCCGCGATTGGCCAGATAGATGGAGGTCGGCGTCTTGGACGCGCGCGACACGCCCGCCAGCACGATGTCAGCCTCCTCCCAATTTTCATGCCCCACGCCATCATCATGGGCGATGGTGAACTGAATCGCCTCGATCCGCGCGAAATAGGCTTCGTCTAGGATATGCTTACGCCCCGGACGATTGCGCGTCTCTTGCCCCAATATGTTGGACAGTGCGTCCGTCACGCTGTCCAGCGCCGCAACATGCGGCAGGCCCAGCGCCCGGCAGCGCGTCTCCAGCCGCCGCCGCAACTGATGATTGGACAATGTGAACAGCACCAGCCCCGGATTGGCCGAAATCTCCTCCATGATCCGGTCGAGATGGACATCCGACCGCACCATCGGCCAGAAATGGCGCACCGCTTCCACATTCTCAAATGCGCCGATCGCCGCCTTGGCGATATTTTCCAGCGTCTCGCCGGTGGAGTCAGACAGCAAATGCAGATGGATACGCGACATGACGCATATCTCTGTGGGGAGCCTGTGGATAAAGCAAGGGATAGGTTGCGGGCAAAACTACCCCTTTTGGATAGTACCCATTGGCCGGAATCTTATCCACATGCCCCCAACAGGCCCTCATTTTCATCCACAGCCTGTGGATAGCGTGGATGGCCCACACTGACTCGGTCCCGAATCCGTAGGCCTGGAGAGTCAAGCTGTTGGCAAATCCGGGCGCTGCGCATAAACCCCGCTACCAACTGCCCAACTATCTCCATCATCCTTTTAAGAATCTAAATAAGAGAGTTTATGACGGGACCAGATATCGGCCTTTCCGCCGGGCCATCCAAGCCACTGCTTTCGGTCCTAAAGAGGGAATGCCTTAGCCCGCCACCCATGTGGCTGATGCGTCAGGCGGGCCGCTACCTGCCCGAATATCGCGCCTTGCGGGCTGAAAAGGGCGGATTCCTCGAACTGGTCTATGACAGCCCCACCGCCGCCGAAGTCACGCTTCAGCCGCTGCACCGTTTCGGTTTCGACGGCGCGATCCTCTTTTCCGACATTCTGATCGTACCCTATGCCATGGGCCAGGATCTCTGGTTCGAGACGGGGGAGGGACCACGCCTCGCCCCGATCCTCAGCGAAACCGATCTCGCATCACTCAAACCTGCTCCGAACCGCTACGAGGCCATCTATGAGACCGTCCGGCAGGTAAAGGCGGCGCTGGACCCGTCTGTCACTTTCCTCGGCTTTGCGGGCAGCCCCTGGACCATATCGACCTATATGGTCGCCGGGCAGGGCAGCAAGGATCAGGGCGCGGCTCGACGCCTCGCCTATCAGGACCCTGAACGCTTCGGCGCGATCATCGACGCGATCATTGAATCTACCGTCACCTATCTCTCCGGCCAGATCGAGGCAGGGGTAGAGGCTGTGCAACTGTTCGACAGCTGGGCGGGCAGCCTCGCGCCGCTCCAGTTCGAACGCTGGGTGATCGAACCCAACCGGCGCATCGTGGAAAAGCTCAAAAGCCTTCATCCCAATATCCCCGTCATCGGTTTTCCCAAGGGCGCGGGCGCCAAACTCGCCGATTATGCGGCGGGCACGGGCGTCGATGCGATCGGCATGGATGAAACCATCGATCCGCACTGGGCCAACCGCGTCCTGCCGCAGGGCTTGCCGGTACAGGGCAATCTCGATCCGCTGGCGCTGATCGCCGGGGGCAGGGCGGTCGAACAATCGATCGACAATATCCGCGCTGCCTTTGCGGGCCGGCCTCATATCCTGAACCTGGGCCATGGCATTCTTCCCGACACGCCCATCGCCCATGTCGAGGCGTTGATCGCCTATGTCCGACAAGGAAAGCAGAGCTGATGCCTTATCTCGGAGCCGCCTATCTGTGGGTGAAGGCCGCCCATCTAATCTTCGTCATCTTCCTGATGGCCGGATTGTTCATGATGCCGCGCTTCTTCGTCTATCACCACCAATGTGCCGTGGGATCAGATGAGGATCGTAAATGGATCGACCGCGAACGGCGCCTGCTCAAGATCATCCTCAACCCCTCGCTGATCCTCGTCTGGGTCTTCGGCCTCATGCTGATGGTCGAAATCGGTGCCTGGCATTTCGGCTGGTTCCACCTGAAACTGCTCTTCGTCCTTGGCCTTTCCGCCTATCATGGCTGGATCGCAGGCTATGCAAAGAAGCTCGCCAGGGGTGAGCGCCCCTTGCCGGAGGGGAAGCTTCGCCTCATCAACGAAGTCCCGGGCATCGCCGCTGCGGTGATCGTCGTCGCAGTGATCGTCAAACCCTTCTGACACAAACTCCAACGCCGTCATGCCAGCGCAGCCCTGATCACGGGCAATCACCCCGCCCGTTCGGGCTGAGCTTGTCGAAGCCCTTCTCTTCTCTTGAAAGCAGGCCCAACGCGCACCGCATCTAACTAGGGTCAGGACCTATTAAATTACTTGCGGTGCTGAGGATTGGTTGATTCAATGGCGGCGTGAGGAGGCGTCGCCGTGAGTGATCTGATTTGGCTTTCGAAGGCGCAGATGCGCCGGATCGAGCCGTATTTCCCGCTGTCGCACGGCGTGCCCCGGGTGGATGACCGTCGGATCATCAGCGGCATCATCTTCATTATCAGGAACGGCCTGCGGTGGCGCGATGCACCTGCCGACTATGGCCCTCCCAAGACGATCTACAACCGCTTCATCCGGTGGAGCCGACTTGGCGTGTTCAACAAGATTTTCGCAGCGCTCTCGGCGAAGGCCGGGCAGCCTGACCAACTGATGATCGATGCGACGCATCTGAAGGCGCACCGGACCGCAGCCAGTCTGCTCAAAAAGGGGCTGTTCCCCGACGTATCGGACGCACCAAAGGCGGCCTGAATTCCAAGCTCCACGCCGTCTGCGACGGAAAGGGCAGACCGCTGGTCATGCTGCTCAGCGAGGGGCAGATGAGCGACTACAAAGGCGCTGCCCTGATGCTCGACGCCTTGCCCCGCGCCAAAGCCCTGCTCGGCGATCGAGGCTACGACGCCGACTGGTTCCGCAACGCGCTCGCGGAACGCAGCATCACCGCCTGCATCCCGTCAAAGAAGAACCGAAAGGTCCCGATCCCGCACGATGCCGTGCTCTATCGCCAGCGTCACAAGATCGAGAACATGTTCGGCAGGCTCAAGGACTGGCGTCGCATCCACACCCGTTACGACCGCTGTGCGCACACATTCATGTCAGCCATCTGCATCGCTGCAACCGTCATCTTCTGGCTCAATCAATGAGTCCTGACCCTAATTTCGCATGTCTACCGACATATTGCCCTGACGAAAGCCGACGCTAATTTCCCTCGCCAAAGAATAAGGAGAGAGGGTCGTGACCAGCTTCGTTTTGCGGGCTTTTGGCGTGTTCAGCCGCCGCCGCCATATTCGCCAGCGCCTTGAAGAGATCAGACGGGAAAATGCGGCCTCGGGGGCCAGCAGTTTCACGGTGACCATGTAGGGAAGGGGACGGACGCCCCCACCGTTCAAGCCGGATCGACCGCGATATTGTCGATCAGCCGCGTCCGCCCCAATTTCGCCGCGCCCAACAGCCGGGCCGGGCGATCCAGCACGTTCATCGGCTCCAGCGTCACCGCATCGCACAGCGTCACATAATCAATGGGATCAAAGCCATGCGCGGCCAGTATCGTGATCGCCTTGGCAATCGCCGCCTCGACGCTCGCGCCCTTCTCCATCTGCCGCGCCGCTTCACCCAGCGCGCGGGGCAGGGCGAGCGCATCCTTGCGTTCATCCTCGGTCAGATAGGCGTTGCGCGATGACAAAGCGAGGCCATCCTCGGCCCGCTGCGTCGGCACGCCGATGATCTCGATCCGCATATCAAGGTCGCGCACCATCTGCCGGATCGTCGCGAGCTGCTGATAATCCTTCTCGCCGAACAGCGCGACATCGGGCTGCACCTGATTGAACAGCTTGGTGACCACCGTCGCCACCCCGTCAAAATGCCCCGGCCGAGCCGCGCCATCGAGTCCCTCGGTGACACCCGAGACAGAAATATTGGTCGCATAGCCCGCCGGATACATGACCTCGGCCGTCGGCGCCCACAACGCATCGACTCCCGCCGCTTGGCACATCTGCGCATCCTTGGCTTCCCGGCGCGGATAGGCGTCCAGATCCTCATTGATCCCGAACTGCCGCGGATTGACGAAGATCGATACCACGACATGCCCGGCATGCCGCCGCGCTTCCTCGACCAGCGCCATATGCCCCTCATGCAGCGCCCCCATCGTCGGCACCAGAGCAACAGGCCGCCCATCGCTTTTCATCGCATCGATCGCGGATCGCAGGGAAGGAAGGTCACGCAGGGTTTGCACGGGACGAGGGGCTCCGATATGGCAGGGGTACGGGGACTATCCTGCTAAAGGCACGGCCCGGCAAGTGGGTCAAGAATCGTTGCGGCAATAAACGGGGTTATCAATGGGTACGAACACCCAAGCGCATCATATCGTCTTCGCCAATGAAAAGGGCGGGACCGGCAAATCGACCACCGCCGTCCACACGGCCATCGCGCTGACCGCCCTGGGACACAAGGTCGGCATGATCGATCTTGATCCGCGCCAGCGCACCGTCACCCGCTATATGGAAAACCGCGCCGAAACCGCGCGCCGTCGCGGCATTGACTTGCCCGTGCCCGACTTTGCCGTGCTGAAGGGCGATAGCATCGAGGCGCTGGAGGAAGAATCCGCCGCCGTTGCAGAGGGCAAGGATTTCCTTGTCGTCGATACCCCCGGCCGCGACGATGTCTTCGCCCGCCACATGGCCGCCCGCGCGAATACGCTGGTGACGCCGATGAACGACAGCTTCGTCGATTTCGACCTGATCGGCCAGGTTGACGCGGAAACCTTCAAGGTCCGCCGCCTGTCCTTCTATTCCGAACTCATCTTCGAAGCGCGCAAGACCCGCGCGAAGGCGGATGGCGTATCGATCGACTGGGTCGTGCTGCGCAATCGTGTCCAGCATCATGACGCCCGCAACAAGAAGCGCGTGGGCGACGCCCTCATGGAACTGTCCCGCCGCGTCGGATTCCGCGTGATCCCCGGCCTGTCGGAACGCGTCATCTTCCGCGAACTCTTCCCCTCCGGCCTTACCCTGCTCGACAAGGGCCATCTCGGCGACCTCGGCGTCAGCCACATCGCCGCCCGCCAGGAATTGCGCGAGATGGTGTCCGGCCTCGCCCTCCCCGCCCGTGAGGAAAATTCGCCGGTCGATCTTCTCGGCGCGGCCTGATGGGCCTTTTCGCCTTTCTTCTTCTCGGGCTGGCCGCCTGGCTCATCTGGACGGGACGTTTGCAGCGCATGAGTGTGAAGGATGGCATGGTTTTGGGCGGCGCGCTCGTCGGCGCGGTCATGGCGGCCAAAGGCAAGCCGCTCGCCGGAGCGCCCCTGCTCCTCGGCGCGGCGCTTTTCTTCCTGAACCAGTCGCAGCAGAAGAAAAAGCGATCCGCCGCTCCCAAAACAGCCCCCGACGCCCCCAGCATAGCAAGAGCGCGCGCCCTGCTCGGCGTGCCCGAAGATGCCGATGAGACCATGATCCGTACAGCCCACCGGCGTCTGATCGCCTCGGTCCATCCCGATCGCGGCGGCACCGAAGCCCTTGCGGCGGAAATCAACGCAGCCCGCGACCTGCTACTCGCCGAGCCCGAGAAAAAAGAAGCCGCCCGCCGCCGCTAAGGCTGTAGAACAGAACCCATGGCCCACCGCTTCCATCCCTCGCTGCTGCGCGAATATGACATGCGCGGCATCGTCGGCAAAACCATGGGAGTGGAAGACGCCTACGCGCTGGGCCGCAGCTTCGGCACGATCGTCAGGCGCAAAGGGGGATCATCGGTCGCGGTCGGCTATGACGGCCGCCTCAGCTCACCGATGCTGGAATCGGCCGTGGTCGATGGCCTTGCCGACAGCGGGATCGACGCGCTGCGTATCGGCCTCGGCCCCACGCCAATGCTCTATTATGCCGAAGCGACGCTCGATGTTGATGGCGGCATCCAGATAACCGGCAGCCATAATCCCGCCGATCACAATGGCTTCAAGCTGGTACTTGCGCATGAAGCCTTTTTTGGTGCGGACATCACCAAAGTTGGCGCCATCGCGGCTGCGGCGATTGGGAACAGGGCAGGGGCAGCCGCTCCACCATCGACGTCATGGACCACTATGTCGCCCGCCTGATGGAAGGGTTCGACGGCGGCGCGCTCCGCATCGGCTGGGACGCAGGCAATGGCGCCGCAGGCCCCGTCGTGGACAAGCTCGTCCAACTGCTCCCGGGTGAGCATCATGTGCTTTTCACCGAAATAGACGGCAATTTTCCCCATCATCACCCCGACCCGACAATCGAGGCGAATCTGGAAGATCTGCGCGCCCTTGTCCTTGCCAACAACCTCCATTTCGGAGTGGCTTTCGACGGGGACGGCGACCGGATCGGCGTGGTCGATGGGCAGGGGCGCACAATCTGGGGCGACCAGCTGCTCTCCTTGTTCGCCGAACCCGTGCTGCTGGACCGGCCCGGCGCCACCATCGTCGCCGATGTGAAATCAAGCCAGGCTCTGTTCGATCGCGTGGCGGCGCTGGGCGGCACGCCGCTGATGTGGAAGACCGGCCACAGCCTCATCAAATCGAAGATGAAGGAGATCGGCAGCCCCCTCGGCGGTGAGATGACCGGCCATATCTTCTTCGCCGACGATTATTATGGCTTCGACGATGGCCTTTACGCGGCCGTGCGTCTGATCCGGCTGGTCAGCCGCCTCGGCCAGAGCGTGACCGCTCTTCATGACGCGCTGCCGCCGCTGGTAAACACACCCGAATTACGATTCCCGGTGGATGAAGACCAAAAATTCGCGATAGTCGCAGAGATCGTCTCGCACTTGCGGGCGGAAGGTGCGAGCGTCAACGCCATTGATGGTGCCCGGGTCACGACCGAAGATGGCTGGTGGCTGCTGCGCGCATCCAACACGCAGTCGGAACTGGTGGCGAGAATCGAATCGACGAATCAGCAGGGGCTCGATCGTCTGCGAGCCGATCTTTTCAGCCATTTGTCCAAATCAGTGCCAGATTTTCCGGGTTGAACTGCGGCGCCAAATGCGACCATTCCCGAATATCCGCCCAATCGGCTTTCAGCTTTCCGCTACGGATTCTACCCAAATTTTAACAGTTGCAATAAACGCAACCGTATACTTGTTTTTCGCAGTTGCGAAAGAAATCGTCGCACCGCAAAAGGAACGGGCCTTTCAGGCATCCTCTCCTAAAACTTTCCAAGCCGTCCTTCGGGGCGGCTTTTTTTTTCGTCGGACATGCCAGAGTGCTTGGCGAACGGGAAATTAACCATATTGCTGCCATAGAGCGCGATGATATTGCGTGCCCGGCGCCGCAACGGGGTTAAAAAAAGGGGGAATTGCATGTTTTCAGGCCGCCGCACTGCTGCCACCACTTTATTGTTTGCGGGGTTTCTGGCTCTTCCCATGCCCGCACTCGCCGGCGGCTTCTACCTTCAGGAACAATCGCCCAAGGAAACGGGCCGGGCCTTGTCCGGGGCTGGCGCGGCGGCGGACGATCCGTCCGCACTCTATTTCAATCCCGCCGCGATCACCGAACTTCCGGGCGTGCAATTATCGACAGGTGTGATCGCGCTATTCCCTACCGCACAGCAATCAGACCAGGGCAGCGACCGCACCGTGCCGGGCCAGTCCGGCGTAACGGTGCCGGTAACGGGCAATTCGGGCGGCAATCCGTTTCATAAGGTGATTCCGGTGCCCAGCTTCTATGTCACGGGTCAGGTAACGGACCGGCTGTGGCTCGGTGTCGGCGTCAACGCCCCGTTCGGGCTGAAGCTTGATTATGATGACGGCTTTTTCGGCCGCTATGACTCGCTGCACACCGACCTTAAGACTTACAATCTTCAAACGTCTGCCGCCTACAAGCTTGATGATCACTTCTCGATCGGCGGCGGGGTGGACGTCCAATATGTGAAGGTCACACTGACTAACGCCCTGCCGCAGCTTTCCCCGTTGATCACCACGGACGGCTTGGCCACCGCCAAGGGCAATGACTGGAGCATTGGTTGGAATGCGGGGCTTTTCTACACCGATGGCAGGACCAATTTAGGGCTCTCCTATCATTCGGGTATCGGCCACGATATCACCGGCACGCAGACCCTTTCAGGCCTTCAGAGCCTGTTGGCATCCCAAAACGGCAGCAGCGACCTCACCGCGCCGCTTGAACTGCCCGACATCGTGACGGTCGGCTTCATGCATCGGCTGACGCCCAGCCTTCGCGCCATGATCAGCGCGCGCTGGTATAATTGGTCGGTCTTCAAATCGATCGCGATCACGGCGGCTGGCCGCACCTCCGTCAAGGAACTGGATTACAAGGACAGCTATAGCGTCAGCCTGGGCGGCGAATATGACATCAGCCCGGCCCTTACCCTGCGCGCGGGCACGATGTTCGATCGCTCGCCCACCAATCCTCAGCATTTGACGACGCGGGTCCCCGATGGCGATCGGACCTGGTTGTCGGCTGGTGCGACCTATAATATCTCGCCCGCACTTTCGCTGAACCTCAGCTATGCGCATAATTTCGTGGAAGAGGCGACTGTCAGTCGTCCCGACGTCTATTATGCCGGGACTGCGGCGGCGACCACCGTCACCACCCGGTCTCGGACCAGCGGCAATGCCGACCAGATCGCCGCATCGGTGACGGCGCGCTTCTAACTTGGCTCGTGAATCACTATAGGGGCTCCATCAGCACGGAGCCCTCAATTCATGTCCGACCATAATCCCGGCCTGCGTCCCTGGCGCGACATCGCCCGTCGCCCATGCCGCCAGATCATGGTGGGCAATGTGCCCGTCGGCGGTGGCGCGCCCGTCAGCGTGCAGACGATGACCAACACGCTGACGCATGACGTCAAGGCGACGATCGACCAGATCCGCCGCTGCGAGGATGCAGGCGTGGACATCATCCGCGTGTCCTGCCCGGACGAGGAATCCACCGCAGCGCTCAAGCAGATCGTGCGCGCCGCCCGCGTGCCAATCGTCGCCGACATCCATTTCCACTATAAGCGCGCGCTCGAAGCCGCCGACGCGGGTGCCGCTTGCCTCCGCATCAATCCCGGCAACATCGGGTCGGAAGCGCGCGTCAAGGAAGTGGTGGACGCGGCCAAGGCCAATGGCTGCGCGATTCGCATCGGCGTCAATGCAGGCAGTCTCGAAAAGGACCTGCTCGAAAAATATGGCGAACCCTGCCCCGAAGCGCTGGTCGAAAGCGCACTCGACCATATCAAGCTGCTGCAGGACCAGGACTTCCACGAATATAAGGTCGCGGTGAAGGCCAGCGACGTCTTCCTCGCCGTCGCCGCCTATATGCAGCTGGCCGAAGCCGTCGATTGCCCGCTCCACCTTGGCATCACCGAAGCAGGTGGCCTGATCGGCGGCACGGTCAAAAGCGCCATCGGGATCGGCAACCTGCTCTGGGCCGGGGTCGGCGACACGATCCGCGTCTCCCTCTCCGCCGAACCGGAAGAGGAAGTGCGCGTCGGCTATGAAATCCTCAAATCCCTCGGCATCCGCACCCGTGGGGTAAAGGTCATCTCCTGCCCCAGCTGCGCACGTCAGGGTTTCAACGTCATCCGTACCGTGCAGGCGCTGGAGGAACGGCTCCAGCATATCCACACGCCACTATCGCTCTCGGTGCTGGGCTGTGTCGTCAATGGCCCGGGCGAAGCGCGCGAAACCGACATCGGCCTCACCGGCGGCGGCGCTGGCAAGCATATGGTCTATCTCTCTGGCCTCACCGACCACACCATTCAGGACGAAGGCATGATCGACCATATCGTTGGGCTGGTCGAAGCCAAGGCGGCGGAGATCGAAGCGGCCAAGCTCGAGGCGGAAGCGACCGACGCAGGCCGGGCAGAAGCGGCGGAATAGGGCAGGGGGCATCCCGCCGCACCTAGCCCACTCGCCGCCGTCACCTTTATGGGTAAGGCACGGTCCTTCAAGCCACCCCACCCTCCCGTTCGGGCTGAGCCTGTCGAAGCCCTTTCCTTCTTCTCTTTCCCCCGCTCGAAAGTGCCGAGCGCCATGACCGTCACCCCCATGCCATGACCATGACCCAACCCCGCTCCCTCGCCATCCCCTTTGCGGTCTGCTGCGCCGCCGTGCTGCTCTTTGCCATCATGGACGCAGCGATGAAGGGATTGAGCCTCTCCATCGGCCTGTTCAACGCCCTGTTCTGGCGCGCGCTGGCGGGAACGTTGCTCGGCCTTGCGATCATGCTGCCGGGCCGCCATCGCTGGCCGACCAAGCCGGTCTTGCGCCTGCATGTCCTGCGCGGCTGTGTCGTGACGCTGATGGCCAGCCTCTTTTTCTTCGCGCTGATGCGCATGCCGCTCGCCGAAGCCATAGCGCTGTCCTTCATCGCGCCGCTCATCGCCCTTTATCTTGCCGCGCTGCTGCTGGGCGAACGGATCGGTAAGCGGGCCATCAGCGCCTCTCTCCTCGGACTCGTCGGCGTCGCGGTGATCCTGTCGGGCCGAATGCAGGACAGCTATAATTGGGACGCCCTGCTCGGCGCCGCCGCCGTGCTGATTTCGGCGGTCCTCTTCGCCTGGAACCTCATCATCCAGCGGCAGCAGGCGCAGCTTTCCTCCCCCGTCGAAGTCGCCTTCTTCCAGCATTGCGTCATGCTCATCCTCTTTGGCCTGTGCGCGGCAGCCGCATGGGCCGCGCCGACTCTCGTGCCGCTGCAACTTGACCTGCCCCGGCCGGGTTCCTCTTTGCTGATCGTCGCCTGCGCGGGTTTCGCCTTCACCTCGCTCGCCGCCTTCGCCTGGGCCTATGCGCGGGCAGAGGCGCAGCACCTCATCCCGGTCGAATATACCGCCTTCATCTGGGCAGCGATCATCGGCTGGCTCGCCTTCGGCGAACGGCTGACCCTCACCACCCTCGCGGGCGCGGCGCTGATCGTCGCAGGCTGCCTCCTCGCCCTGCGCGCATCTCCGCCAGCGCAAATGCATGAAGGAATCACATGATTCGTGTTTCGGCGGGAATCGCGTTTTTGTCGCCACTTCATTCATGACTTTCCCACGACCAGCCGAAACGCCGGACTCTTGACGCGGACTCCCCGCTCGGCGCATTGTGCCGGAACGGAACATTTGGGGGACATTTGAAAGCCATGGCTGTCAGCCGCGGAGCCAAGCGCACGCCGGAATGGCGCGAAATGCTGAAACGCAGCCTCATCCGCAGCGGTGCGCTGATCAGCGCGATCGCGCTGATGCTGGCGACCCTGTTCCTGGCGCTCGCGCTGCTCAGCTTCCGCCTGAGCGACCCGTCGATGATGACCGTCGCCGACAATCAGGTGCAGAATATCATGGGCTGGCCCGGCGCCTGGGTCTCCGCCTTCCTCTTCACCCTGCTCGGCGTACCCGTTGCGCTCGTCCTGCCGCTGCTGGCGATCACCGCTCGCCGCCTCTGGGGTGATCAGGACATGACCGGCTGGAAAGGCCAGTTCGGTAAATGCTTCCTCGGGATCATCCTCATCGGCATCGCGCTCGCGATGTTCCAACCTGACTCGCTCATCGATCTCCCGTCGGGCTGGGGCGGGCTCATCGGCCTTGCGACCGCCAACGGCGTACGCAGCCTGACCTCCGCCGCGCCAGCGGCACAAGGTTGGGTCACCGGCATCCTCGTCGTCCTGATGCTGCTTGCGGGCTTCTTCACCTGGTATCGCAGCCTCGCGCTGGAAAAACCGATCCTCGCCTTGCGCCGTCCAACCCTGCCGCGTCTCAGCCTTCCCAAACCGGCGCTCGCTTTCGCAGGTGCCGGGAATGTCACGGGCGAAGCGGAGGATGACGATGACGAAACGGGAGAACGCGTCATCGCTCCCCGCCGCGCGGTGTCAAACGAACCCAAGCCGCCCATCACCATCCAGACTCCCAAACCCGCGCCCGCCCAAAGGCAAATGGCGCCCGTTTCCCAAGATGACCTGTTCGGCAATAGCTCACTGCCCTCGCCCGACCTGCTTAATCCGATTCCCGCAAGCCAGTCGCAGAAGATCGACAAGGCCGCGCTGGAACGCAATGCCCGCCTGCTCGAATCCGTGCTCGACGACTTCCACGTGAAGGGCAACATCGTCGAAGTGCGCCCCGGCCCGGTCGTCACCATGTACGAATTGGAGCCCGCGCCCGGAATCAAGGCAAGCCGCGTCATTGCTCTGGCCGATGACATCGCCCGCAACATGTCCGCGCTCTCGGCCCGAGTAGCGACGATCCCCGGCCGCACCGTCATCGGCATCGAACTCCCCAACGCCAATCGCGAGGGCGTGTCGTTCCGCGAGCTTATCACCTCCGAACAGTTCGTGCAGGACGCCACTCTGCCGATCATTCTCGGCAAGAATATCTCCGGCGAACCCATCATCGCCGATTTGGCCCCCATGCCCCACCTGCTGATCGCGGGCACCACCGGCTCGGGCAAGTCGGTGGGCTTGAATGCCATGATCCTGTCGCTGCTCTACCGCATGACGCCCGACCAGCTGCGCCTGATCATGATTGATCCCAAGATGCTGGAACTGTCGACCTATGACGACATCCCGCATCTGCTGTCGCCTGTCGTGACCGAGCCCGCCAAGGCGATCCGCGCCCTCAAATGGGCGGTGGAGCAGATGGAGGACCGCTATCGCATGATGGCCTCCATCTCCGTCCGCAACCTCGCCAATTATAATGAAAAGGTGCGGGCAGCGAAGGCCAAGGGCAAGCCACTCGGCCGCCGCGTTCAGACGGGCTATGATCCCGAAACCGGCAAGCCGATCTACGAGGAAGAACAGCTCGATTTCCAGCCGCTGCCGCAGATCGTGGTGGTGGTGGACGAACTCGCCGACCTGATGATGACGGCGGGCAAGGAAGTCGAATTCCTGATCCAACGCCTGGCGCAAAAGGCGCGTGCGGCGGGCATCCACCTGATCCTCGCGACGCAGCGCCCGTCGGTCGACGTCATCACCGGCGTAATCAAGGCGAACCTGCCAACCCGGATCAGCTTCTTCGTCACGTCAAAAATCGACAGCCGCACGATCCTGGGCGAGCAGGGTGCCGAGCAGCTGCTGGGCAAGGGCGACATGCTCTACATGCATGGCGGCAAGGGTCTGATGCGCGTCCATGGCCCCTTCGTTTCCGATGATGAGGTGCGCGTGGTGGCTGACCATTGGCGCGCGCAAGGACAGCCGGACTATATCTCGGCCGTAACCGAAGAACCGGAAGAAGGCAGCTTCGCGCTCGACGGTGTGGATCTGGGCGATGACAGCCCCGACGCGCAGCTGTTCCGCAAGGCATGCCAGCTGGTGTTTGAAAATCAGAAGGCTTCGACGAGTTGGCTGCAGCGTCAGCTCCGCGTGGGCTATAATTCGGCCGCACGCCTCATTGAGCGGATGGAAGAAGAAGGGCTGGTCGGCCCTCCGAACCATGTCGGCCGACGTGAGGTGCTGCGCGATGAAAATGGCAACCCGCTATGACGATTGCGTCAAACGCAATTGATCCCGACCGCTATGCATTTGCGAAAAGGACCAGCGCCGTTCAGTAAGGGCGTGCCTTTCAGGCATCCTCTCCTAAAACTTTCCGGCTGGTCTTCGGACCAGCCTTTTTTTTGTCCGCTCGGCGAGTTACCCACGGCTGCAAAGCGGCCCGTGCAGGGTTCGGAGATCAGGAACGCATCAGTTCACAATGGGTTCAACGCCTGATCGCTACTCCTTGACCTCTCAACAAAGCGGAGAAGAATGCATGAAGCGCTTGTTTGCGCCACTCGCCCTGGCCTTGGTAGCCGCGCCATTTTTCGTTCCAGCCGCCCCCGTTGCCGCGCAGCAGTCGCCGGGTGGCATGGATCGGGTAAATGCCTATATTCGCAGCGTCACCACGATGACCGCCGATTTCGTGCAGACCGACCGCGCCGGCCAAACCCTGACGGGTAAGCTTACGATCAAGCAGCCCGGCAAGGTGCGGTTCCAGTATCAAAAAGGTGTGCCGCTGCTGATCGTCGGCGACGGCAAGGCATTGACGATGATCGACTATGAAGTCCGTCAGGTGCAGCGCTGGCCGATTGGCAGCTCGCCTTTGGGCGCCTTGCTCGATCCGAAAAAGGATCTGTCCCGCTTTGGCAAGCTGATCCAGACCGGGGATCCAAAGGTGATCAGCGTTCAGGCACGCGATCCCAAGCGGCCGGAATTCGGCACCATCACGATGATCTTTGAACGCGATCCAGCCGGACCGGCGGGTCTTCAGCTTTACGGATGGGTAGCGCTCGATTCCCAGAATAACCGCACTAGCGTGCGCTTGTCGAACCAGCGTTACGGCGTCCCGGTTGCGAATTCTGCCTTTCGTTGGACAGACCCGCGCCCGAAGGGTCGCGTAGCCGGGGGATGAAGCGGGCCTGGCATGAGATGGGTGGTGCTTAGCTGATTCCCGTTCATCTTGGGCTCATATCCGGAACCCTAATAAGAACTCCACGGCGCGAGACGAAGTCCGGGATTTCCCCCCTGTTACTCGGAACGCAGCTCCCGCCGCAAAGCGCTTCAAGGGCGCGATCGAGACCCCCGTTCCATGCCCCCGGAGCGGGGGTCTTACTTTGCCAGCGGCAGGTCGGCGCAGAGCCAAGCTTGCGAAGCCGTTCGCAGGCCCTTAGGGGATCAGCATGCCGAAAACACTGAGCATCGCATCCTGGAACATCAACAGCGTCCGCGCCCGGATCGACATCGTCGAACGTTTCCTGACCGAAGAGGCACCTGACCTTCTTTGCCTTCAGGAAACGAAGGTGGTGAATGACATATTCCCCACCGACATGTTCCGGCGTCTGGGCTATGTTCATCAGGTGCTGAATGGCCAGCGCATGCATCATGGCGTGGCGATCATGAGTAAAGTGCCCATTCATGAGGATGACCGGCTCGATTGGCAGGCCAATGGCGAAGCGCGTCATGTCGGCGTCCGCCTGGACAACGGCGTTCGCATCGAAAATGTCTATGTCCCTGCCGGAGGCGATATTCCCGACCGGACAGTCAATCCGAAGTTCGGTCAGAAGCTCGATTTCATTGAGCGCATGATCGAATGGTCCTCCCAGCTTGAAGACAAGCCGACGATCCTCACCGGTGACTTCAACATCGCGCCCATGGAATGCGATGTGTGGAGCCACAAGCAGCTGCTCAACGTCGTCAGCCATACGACGATCGAATGCGAACTGCTGGGCCGGTTGCAGGAATCGAACAATTGGATCGATATCGGCCGCCAATTCTTTCCGGCTCCCGAGCGGCTTTATACCTGGTGGAGCTATCGCGCGCGGGATTGGGCGGAATCGGATCGTGGGCGGCGGCTGGATCATATGTGGATGACGCAGGATGTTGCGGCAAAGGCGATCGGGCACCGTGTTGTCGAACCGGCGCGCAGTTGGACCAAGCCATCGGATCATGTCCCGATCATCACGGAGTTCGCCTTCTGATGGACCGTCTGCCATGAACGGGCGCGCCGCCGCCCGCGCGATTGACGCTCTGCGCCGTGGTTGGGCAGTCACCGTTCATGCGACTGACGGCGCTATACGTGTCATGGCGGTCGAGGGCGCCGATGCGGTGACGCTGAAGACTTTCGACCCTGCGGGCAAAGCGGACATATTGATAGCAGCTGCCCGGGGCGAGACATTGAAGCTCGCAAACCAGCTGGCAGCGGCTGATCCCGACATGCCCGTGCTGATTGCCCGCGCGCCGTGGATCGACGGTGATGTTGCTGCCGCGATCGCTGACCCGGTACTCGACCTTTCATCGCCCTTGAAGGGGCCGTTTGCAGCCAAGCCCCTTACCGCGCCGCTGGCGGCTAAGGCGACGCTTAAGCTCGCCCGGCTGGCGGGTATCCTACCTGCTTTCTTTTTGGGATCGGAGGGCGATAGCGAGGCCGAGGTCAGTGCCGATGACATCGACGCTTATGATGACGCCGCTCATCTCGCCATAGCGACGCGCGCAAGGCTGCCGGTGTCAGCCTGTGAGACCGCCGAGATCATTGCCTTTCGCAGCCCGGACGAGCCACGAGAGCATGTCGCCCTGATCGTTGGGAAGCGCGACTCCTCACTGCCGGTCATCAGGTTGCACAGCGAATGCCTCACGGGGGACGTGCTGGGCAGCCTCAAATGCGACTGCGGGCCTCAATTGCATGAGGCGCTGCACCGGATTGCCGATTCCCGCTGGGGCGTGTTGCTTTATCTGCGGCAGGAAGGGCGCGGGATCGGCCTCATCAACAAGTTGCGCGCTTATGCCTTGCAGGATCAGGGGTTCGATACCGTCGATGCCAATGTCCGCCTTGGCTTTGCCATCGACGCGCGTGATTTCTCGGTCGCGGCGCGCATGCTCAAGCTGCTGGGCATCGAAGAGGTGCGGCTGCTCACCAACAATCCCAAGAAGGTCGAGGGGCTGGAAGGCGCGGGCATCAAGGTAGCAGAACGCCTGCCCATCATCTTGCCCGCCAACCCGCACAATGAACAATATCTGGCGACCAAACGCGATCGTACCGGGCATCAACTGTGACCACGATCCATGTGGACAGCACCGCCGGGCGGTTTCGGTTCGGCACGCTGGACATCCCATGCACGCTGGGCCGGAGCGGCGTGTGCCCGGCGACCACTAAGCGGGAGGGGGACGGCTACACGCCGCTGGGTGTCTGGCCGCTGCGAGGCGTTCTGCTGCGGCCGGGAAAGGCGGAGCCTGCCGCAATCCGGCTTCCCTGGCGCTGGGTGAGGGAAGGTGATGGCTGGTCTGACGATCCTGCTGATCCCGCCTACAATCGGCCAGTGCATCTGCCACGAGCATTTTCGGCGGAATCGCTCCTCCGCGGCGATGATGCCTATGATGTGATCGTGGTGCTGGGGCATAATGACGCGCCGCCGGTGCCGGGGCAGGGCAGTGCGATCTTTCTTCACCTGTCCGAAGGGCGTCCTACGGCGGGCTGCATCGCCATTGATCGCGACGATATGCTGAAACTGCTGCCGTTGCTGGCTCCGGGCGACGTTATGGAGATCATCTAAGGCAGGTCAGGCCTGCTCCAGAGCCTCGCCAATCTCACCGCCAGCCGATTCGAGCAACCGCCGCTCCAGGGTCTGGATACGTGCCTTGCTCTCGATCTTGCCACCCAGAAGGTCGGTCACATAAAATGTATCGACCGCGCGTTCGCCATAGGTGGCGACATGGGCGCTATGCACAGTGACCTTCGACTGGAACAATGCGTTGGCAAGGCTGAACAGCAGGGCCGGGCGATCGCGGGCATTGACCTCGATCACCGTAAAGCGGTTGGACGCCTTGTTGTCGATCAGCACATTGGGTTCGATCCGGAATGCTTCGGCGCGGGTGCGGGGCAGGGGGCGCGCTTCCAGCTTCGTGATCATGCGGTGGCGGTTCGCCAGCGAATCCTCGATCGCATTGCGGATGCGGGTCAGCTGTTCCGGGCTATGGAAAGCGCCGCCCAACGGGTCTTGCACAAGGAAGTTGTCGATGGCGACGCCGTCACGCGTGGTATGGATGCGCGCGTCGATGATATTGCCGCCCGCCAAATGGATCGCGCCGGCGACCCGGTAGAATAGGCCCGGATGGTCAGCGGCATATACGGTGACCAGCGTGGCGCCGCGCTGCGGATAATATTGCGCGGCAATCGACAAGGGCGAATCCCCGGACGCCAGGATATGCTGCGCATTGTGGATCAGTATGTCGTCAGGCTCGGCAATCCAATAGGATTCGGGCAGGCGCTTGCTCAGCTTCTGGAAGTCGGCCTTCGACATGCCGAGCGCTTGGCGCAGCGATTCCTGCTTGGCGGTGACGCGTTCGCCGCGACCCTTTTGCTTGTGGCCAAGCCGCAGCACTTCCTCGGCGGCTTCATAAAGGTCGCCCAGCAGCTGTCGTTTCCAGCTGTTCCACACGCCGGGACCCACGGCGCGGATGTCCACGACGGTGAGGCAGAGCAGCAGGCGAAGGCGCTCGGGGCTTTGCACCACCTCGACGAAATCCAGGATCGTCTTGTAATCGGCCAGATCACGCTTGAACGCCGTGGCCGACATCAGCAGATGATGGCGCACCAGCCAGGCGACGGTTTCCGTTTCGGCCGCCGTCAGGCCGAGGCGTGGGCAAAGATGATCGGCCACCTCGGCGCCAAGTACGCTATGGTCGCCCCCGCGGCCCTTCGCGATGTCGTGCAGCAGAACCGCGACATAGAGCACCCGGCGAGACACCAGCTTGCCCATGATCTCGGTGGACAACGGGTGGTCTTCCACCAGATCGCCCTTCTCCACGCGGGCCAGAAGCCCGACTGCGCGGATGGTATGCTCGTCCACCGTGTAATGGTGATACATATCGAACTGCATCTGCGCCACGACGCGGCGGAAATCGGGAATGAACCGGCCAAACACCGTCGATTCATTCATCCAGCGCAGCACCGTTTCCGGATCGCGGGTCGATGTCAGCACGTCCATGAAAGCGGCGTTGGCGCGAGCATCGCGGCGGATTTTTGCCGTGATCAGACCTGCGTCCCGGCTGGCCGTGCGCATCGCGCTTGGGTGGATGCCCAGCTCATGGCGATCAGCCACCGCGAAGATTTCAAGCAATCGCACCGGGTCCTGCTGGAAAAAGTCGTCGCTTGGCAGCGCGAGCCGACCACGGTCCAGCACGAACCCGTCCAGCTTCTTCGGGCGCCGGAATATGGACGGAATATAACGCCGCCCCTTCGCCGCCATCTGGTCGTCCAGATGCGCAAGGAACACGGCGGTCAGGTCGCCCACGATTTTCGCATTCAGGAAATAATAGCGCATGAAGCGCTCCACGCCGGAGCGGCCCTGCCGCCCCGTGAAGTGCATCCGCGTCGCGGTTTCCAGCTGCAGATCGAACGTCAGGCGATCTTCCGCCCGCCCCGTGATCATGTGCAGATGGCATCGGACAGCCCAGAGAAAGTCCTCAGCCTTCTGGAACTGCCGCAATTCCAGATCGGTCAGCAGGCCCACGTCCACCAGTTCGGCGACGGATTTGACCCGATTCACATATTTGCCGATCCAGAACAGGGTATGGAGGTCGCGCAGCCCTCCCTTGCCTTCCTTGACATTGGGTTCAACGACATAACGGCTATCGCCCATGCGTTTGTGCCGCTCGTCCCGCTCCTCCAGCTTCTCGGTGACGAAGGCGCGGGCTGTCCCCTGCATCACCTCAGCGTCGAACCGCTTGGCGGTGTCCTCGTACAGCGCCCGGTCGCCCCAGACATAACGCGCTTCGAGCAGTGCCGTGCGCACGGTCAGATCCGCCTTGGCCATGCGCATCGTCTCATCGATCGACCGGCTCGAATGCCCGACCTTTAGGCCCAAGTCCCATAGCGAATAGAGCATGGATTCGATGACCTGCTCGGTCCACCCGGTGGGCTTCCAGGGCGTGATGAAGGCGATATCGACGTCGCTATGCGGCGCCATCTCGCCACGGCCATAGCCGCCGACGGCCATCAGGGTGATGCGCTCGCCCGTGCTGCGATTGCTGGCAGGATAAAGATGATGCGTCGTTGCATCGTAGAGCAGGCGCAGGATCTGGTCGATCAGGAACGCAAATGCGGTCACGGCCTCGCGTCCGCGCGTGGGCTTGGCCTCCAACCGCTTTGCGACATCGACGCGTCCGGCATCCAGCGCGGTCTTCAGTTCGCGGACCACCAACCCCCGCAGTTTCGCGGGATCGCCCCGATGCTCCTGCGCCAGCGTGTTAATGCTGTCGGAAATCGCGCGCCGGTCGATGATGGAACGGCGAGAGCCAAGGGAGGGGAACTGCATGACCATGGGCTCAATCTAGTGCCCGCTGCTGGCGGCGGCCAGTTGTTTCAGTCGATAAAGCTGCTCCAGCGCCTCACGGGGAGAAAGAGCATCGGCATCGATCAGGTCGAGCGCGGCGCGCAGGGCATCGACCGCTTCCTCTTCCTGCGCTGCGGCGGCGGCGAAGAGGGGAAGGTCGTCTAGGCCCGCCGCGATGCCGCCGGTCTTCGCCCGGCCCGCTTCCAGCCGGGTCAGCACATCCTTGGCCCGCTTGAGAACAGCGGGCGGAAGTCCCGCAAGCCGCGCGACGGCGAGGCCATAGCTGCGGTCAGCTGGTCCCTCCGCGACCTCATGAAGCAGGATGAGATCGCCTTTCCATTCGCGGGCGCGCACATGATGCAGCGATAGCGACGAGAGAGTTTCGGCCAGCCGTGTCAGTTCATGATAGTGCGTCGCGAACAGGCACCGGCAGCGGTTGACCTCATGCACCGCCTCGACGACCGCCCAGGCGAGGGCCAGCCCATCATAGGTGGATGTGCCGCGCCCAACTTCATCCAGAATGACGAAGCTGCGTTCGGTCGCCTGCGAAAGGATAGCGGCGGTTTCCACCATCTCGACCATGAAGGTCGATCGCCCGCGTGCAAGGTTGTCCGATGCCCCTACGCGACTGAACAACCGATCGACCAATGTCAGCGTCGCCGACTGAGCAGGCACATAGCTGCCAGCCTGCGCCAGAATAACAATCAGCGCATTCTGCCGCAGGAAGGTGGATTTGCCGCCCATATTGGGGCCAGTCACCAGCCAGAGCCGGTCTTCGGCCCCTAGACAGCAATCGTTGGCGACGAAGGGCTGCCCTTCCTTCCGCAGCGCGTCCTCGACCACCGGATGTCGGCCGCCAATGATCTCAAGGCACGGTTCGCCGCCCTCCTGGGGTAGAAAATGCGGCCGCTGCCAGCCCCCTTCGGCGGCGCGCTCCGCCAGCGCTGCGGCAACGTCGAGCCGGGCAAGCGCATCAGCGGCCAGCGCGATCTCCGCCTTGCGAGCCAGGGCGGTCTCGACAAGATCCTCCAGATGCGCGGCCTCGGCCACCAGCGCATGGGCACCCGCCTGCGCGACCCGCCCGGCCTGTTCATGCAGGTCGACCGAATTGAAACGCACCACGCCCGCCAGCGTCTGGCGATGCGTGAAGCCGCTGTCCGGCTGCATCAGTGGATCGGCGGCGCGTGCGGGCACTTCGACATGATAGCCAAGCACGCCATTGTGCCGAATTTTCAGCGATGCGATGCCGGTGCGCTCGCGATAGCTTGCCTCCAGAGCAGCGATCGCCCGCCGTCCGTCGCCTGCCATCCGCCGCAGTTCGTCCAGAGCCGGATCGTAGCCGTCAGCAATATATCCGCCGTTGGCCGTCTCGGTCGGCGGGCTGGGGACCAGTGCCCGCGAGAGGCTGTCCACCAGTGCTCCGTGGCCATCGAGGGCTGGCAACAGTTGCTGGAGCAGCGGCGGTTGATCCGGCAATCGCCCAAGTCTTTCGCGCAGCATGCGCGCTTCATTGAGCCCGTCGCGCAGCTGTCCCAGATCGCGTGGACTGCCCCGGCCCACGGCGATGCGTCCAAGTGCTCGCCCGACGTCGGGCAATGCCCTCAGCGCGGAACGCAACTGATCGCGCAGCAGCGGGTCGTCATGGAGGAGCTGTACCAGACCCAGCCGCGCTTCGATCAGGCCCTGGTCCATCAACGGCGCCGACAGGTCCTGCGCCAGCAGCCGGGCGCCTGCGCCCGTGACCGTTCGATCCACCGCGCCCAACAGGCTGCCCGCGCGCGCACCGCTCATCGTCGCGCTGATCTCCAAACTTTCCCGGGTGGCCGCGTCGATCGCCACATGGGCGCCGCTCGCCTTGCGCACGGGGGGCGCCAGAAAGGGCAGGGTGCCCTTACCGGCATGATCGAGATAGGAGACCAGCCCGCCCATTGCGGCCAGCTCCGCCCGGCTGAACTGGCCGAACCCGTCGAGGGTAGCCACGCCAAATAACCGCTTGAGCGCTGACTCCGCCCGATTGCTGGAAAATGCCGCACGATCGAACGGGTGAGCGTTGGGCAGATCGAGGGCGAGGCCGTCGGGCACGACGATCTCGCTGGGTCGGAGCCGCGCCAGTTCGGCGGGCAGGTCGCTGGTCCGCAGCGTCAGCGTTTCGAAACGCCCGGTGGAAATGTCGGCTGCGGCTATCCCGATCTCGCCTGCGCCATCGCCGCCCGTCTGGGCCAGCGCCACCAGCATGTTGTCGCGCCTGGAATCGAGCAGCGTTTCCTCGGTCAGCGTGCCCGCTGTGACATAGCGTACGATGGCACGGGCCACGAGCGCCTTGCTGCCCCGCGCTTTGGCCTCTGCGGGCGTTTCGGTCTGTTCGGCGATGGCGACCCGGTGTCCGGCCTTGATCAGCCGGGCCAGATAATTTTCCGCGCTATGTACGGGCACGCCACACATGGGGATCGGCGCGCCACCATGTTCGCCCCGGCTGGTGAGCGCGATGTCCAGCGTCGCTGCGGCGGCCTTTGCATCGTCGAAGAACAGTTCGAAAAAGTCGCCCATGCGGTAGAAGAGCAGGCAATCCTGCGCCTCAGCCTTCAACGCCAGATATTGCGCCATCATCGGCGTCGGCTGGGTCGTGGCGTTTTCCTTGGGGCTGTGCATGACCGTCAGGCGATAGCCGCAAGCGGCAGTTCAGGAAAGGGCGTGAAAAAACGTGCCGCTCGTGCTTGCCGACAGGTCGGGCTTGCCGCTAGGGCCTGTTTACTAGGTATAGAGGGGCGGATGCGTCATGGCTGATAAGTCGAGTGTGGAATTTTCCGAGCGCGAGGCGCTGTTCTTCCATTCGACTGGCAGGCCGGGCAAGATCGAAATCATCGCGTCCAAGCCGATGGCGACACAGCGTGACCTCAGCCTTGCCTATTCGCCGGGGGTCGCCGTGCCGGTACGCGCCATCGCTGCCGATCCGCAGACCGCCTATGACTATACGGCCAAGGGCAATCTGGTCGCGGTCATTTCCAACGGCACGGCGATCCTTGGCCTTGGCAATCTGGGCGCGCTGGCATCAAAGCCGGTGATGGAAGGCAAGGCGGTCCTGTTCAAGCGCTTCGCCGACGTGGACTCGATCGATATCGAGCTCAAGACTGAGGACGTCGACAAGTTCATCGATGCGGTGGAACTGATGGAGCCGAGCTTCGGCGGCATCAATCTTGAAGATATCAAGGCGCCGGAATGCTTCATCATCGAACAGACGCTGAAAGAGCGGATGAACATCCCGGTCTTCCACGACGACCAGCATGGCACCGCCATCATCGCCGCCGCTGGCGTCATCAATGCCGCGATGCTGACCGGGCGCGACCTTAAGGACATGAAGGTCGTGGTGAATGGCGCGGGCGCGGCCTCCATTTCCTGCACCGAACTGATCAAGGCGATCGGCGTCTCGCACGACAATGTCATCATGTGCGACAGCAAGGGCGTCATCTATCAGGGTCGTACCGAGGGTATGAACCAGTGGAAATCGGCGCATGCGGTGAAGACCGACGCTCGCACGCTGGGGGAAGCGATCAAGGGTGCTGACGTGTTCCTCGGCTTGTCTGTCGCGGGCGCGGTATCGCAGAACATGGTAAAGACAATGGCGGAAAAGCCGATCATCTTCGCCATGGCCAATCCCGATCCGGAAATCGCGCCTCCCGAGGTTCTGGAAGTTCGCCCGGACGCGATCGTCGCTACCGGCCGGTCGGATTATCCGAACCAGGTCAACAATGTGCTGGGCTTCCCTTTCATTTTCCGGGGCGCTCTGGACGTGCGCGCAACGGGCATCAACGAACCGATGAAAGTGGCGGCGGCGCATGCCATCGCCGAGCTGGCTCGCGAACAGGTGCCGGAGGAAGTCGCCAAGGCTTACGGGCGTTCGCACAGCTTCGGTCCCGATTATATCATCCCGGCGCCCTTCGACCCGCGTCTGATGGAGGTTGTTCCGGTAGCGGTCGCGCAGGCGGCGATGGAAAGCGGCGTCGCGCAAAAGCCGATCGCCGACATGGCCGCCTATCGCCAGTCGCTCAAAGGCCGATTGAATCCGACCACTTCGGTCCTCACCACAGCCTATGAGGTGGCCAAGGCCAATCCCAAGCGCGTCGTGTTTGCCGAAGCGGAGGAAGAAGTGGTGCTGCGTGCCGCCATCCAGTTCCGTGACCTTGGCTATGGCATCCCCGTTCTGGTCGGCCGGAACGAGGTCTATGACAAGCTGAAGGCGCTCGGCGTCCGCGATCCTGAAAGTTTCGAACTGCATAACAGCGTCAATTCGCCTCTGGTGCCCGAGATGGTGGATACGCTCTACAGCCGGTTGCAGCGGCGCGGTCATCTGCGGCGCGACTGCGAACGCATGGTCAATCGCGATCGCAATATCTTCGGCACCCTGCTTGTCAGCATGGGTCATGCCGATGCGATGATCACGGGCGTGACTCGGCCCTTCGCCCAGACTCTGCGCGAGGTGAAGCGCGTCATGGACCCGGTGGTGGGGCGCACCGCTTTCGGCATCCATATCATGGTGTCGAAAGACAAGACGGTGTTCCTGGCCGACACCACCGTCAATGAACGGCCATCCGCCAACGAACTGGCCGACATCGCGGAAGGCACTGTCGCGGTCGCACGGCGCATGGGTCATGACCCGCGCGTCGCCTTCCTCTCCTACTCCAATTTCGGCAACCCACCGGGCGGCCATCTGGAAAATGTCCGCGATGCGCTGACGGTTCTCGACGGCCGAAATGTCGACTTCGAATATGAAGGCGAAATGACCGCAGATGCGGCGCTTAATCCCGCCGTCATGAAAAATTATCCCTTCAGCCGTTTGTCTGGCCCAGCCAATATCCTTGTCATGCCCGGCCTGCAGTCAGCCAACATCTCCGCGAAACTGTTGCGCGAACTGGGCGGCACGACGATGATCGGCCCGATGCTCGTGGGCATGGAGAAATCCGTGCAGATCGCGACCATGGCATCCAACGCGTCCGAATTGCTGACGCTGGCGGTACTGGCTTCGGCAGGGGTGGCTCTCTAAAAGTGGATCAGGGGAGCTCAGCCTTGACGGCAGAGGCTAGTGTGCTGGCGCGACTGCCCCTCCCCAAGTGGATAGCCGCTCTATCGCCATAGCCAGGGGCGTTACGGCTCCTTAACATGGGTGGGGTAGAGGCATTGGCAATGACTGCCCTGCTGATCACCGTCGATACAGAATTATCCTCACTGTTCCATGAGCGGGGCATGAGCCTGAACGACAATATCCGCTTGTCCATCAAGGCGGAGTCGCAGGGGCGGGCCTATGGCATCGGCTGGCAGATGGCCGAACTGGAAAGGCATGGCCTCAAAGGCGTGTTCTTCGTCGATCCGATGCCCGCGCTGGTTTATGGAACCGAGTTTTTGAAGCCCATCGTCAACTCGATTGTGGATCGGGGGCATGAGGTGCAACTGCACGTTCACAGTGAATGGCTCCGCTGGGCGCGCCACTCCCCTGTCGAAGGGAGGGTAGGTCGCAATATCGGTGACTTTTCGATGGCAGATCAGGTCACGTTGCTATGCTTGGGCAGGCAATGGCTGGAGCAAGCCGGAGCGCCTTGCGTCACCGCCTTTCGGGCGGGCAATTTCGGGGCCAATGACGATACGCTGCGCGCCCTCGCTCAGGCTGGCATGCTATGGGACAGCAGCGTGAATCCCGCCTATCATCGCTATGGCTGCCGCATCAGTGGCGCTCGCGACCAGATCGCTCCCACGCGCAGCTTCGGCGTCAATGAACTTCCCGTTTCGGGCATCACCGACCGGCCCGGCGGCTTTCGCCCCGCGCAAATCTGCGCGATGTCGGCGACAGAGATGCGTACAGGGATGCGTCACGCATTGCGCGAGCAACATGCGGCTTTCGTCGTCGTCACCCACAGCTTCGAAATGCTGACCCGCGACCGCCAACGTCCCAATCACGCGGTGATGCGCCGTTTCACCGCTCTCTGCGCCGAGGCCGCCAAACTGACCGGCCTACACGTTTCCGGTTTCCGTGGTCTGTCGCTCAGCCTGGCAACAGAAACGAACTCTTCGCACAATCTTGCTCCGTCCGATCGTCTTCGTACCACGAGCCGGATGGTGCAGCAGTTGTGGGCCAGCTGGCGCTACGAACGCCGCTTTATACCGGCCTGAATCCTGCTCGGATTAATGGATTATATGGCCGACAGTTATGGCGGAGACGGAGGGATTCGAACCCTCGGTGCCGAATTCTCAGCACGACGGTTTAGCAAACCGTTGGTTTCAGCCACTCACCCACGTCTCCAAACATGGCCTGAACACCCGCTTGGGGCGGGACAGCGGCTAGGCGAGAAGCGCTATAACGGCGGCTTTCACGCAAGGCAACGGGTGTATGCCATGAAATTCTTACAAACTTGCCCGCAGGATTCGTTCCAGCCCGGAATCGACTCGGGTTGCCGTTCGTTCATTGTCGTTTCAGCTTGCTTTCCGATAATCTGATAGTTGGTCGAAGAGCGGAAAATTCGGGGAGTAGCAGGCATGATCGGGATTTTAAGGCGTGCGGCGGCTCGCAATGTGCGGCGGGGTGCGATGGCGTTCGCGGTCGCGGGTATGGCGTTCAGTCCAATTGTTGCGTCGGCGCAGGTGCGCACGGTCGATCCCAACACCGCGATCGACGCGGACCTCGCGCCCGTTCCGCCCGCGAACAGCTCCCCGACTGACCCCGGCATCGACCACAGCGTTCCGCCCCCCAGCAATACGGCGCCGGATTATGCCCCTCCTGCGGCGAACAGCACAGCCACGGGCGCGCCGGTGACGTCCAACTCGCCCCCTGCCGCCTTGAGCCCGAGCGAATCCTATCAGGAAGATGACCTGATCGGGGCGGCCGAGGGCGTCTTTGGCAAGGGGGCCGAGGGGCTTGCCGGCATGATCGAGAAGATTCTGAAGGATCAGGGCCGTCCCAACGCCTATATTGCCGGCCGCGAAGCATCTGGCGCATTTGTCGTTGGCCTGCGCTATGGGTCCGGCACGCTCAACCACAAGGTGGAAGGCAAGCGGGAGGTCTATTGGACCGGGCCGTCGATCGGCTTCGACGTGGGCGGCAATGCGGCCAACACCTTCGTCCTGGTCTATAATCTTTACGACACGCAGGACCTTTACCACCGCTTCCCCGCTGCCGAAGGCACGGCCTATCTCGTTGGTGGTTTCACGGCCAGCTATCTGCGTTGGGGCAGCGTTGTGTTGATCCCCATCCGCTTGGGCGTCGGTTATCGGCTGGGCGTCAACGCTGGCTACATGAAGTTCACGGAAAAGCGGAACTGGCTGCCCTTCTGATCCGGTTCAAAGGACAAAGCTGAGCTGCTGGCCTCCCTCGACCGGCTCTTCGGCGTCGAGATTATGCACGCCAAGACCCAGCAGCCGAGCCCCCATGGGTAGCGGCAGCTGGGCAAGCAGCAGGGCACGCGCTGTTTCCGCAAGGAGGTCAGGCGACCGAACTGGGGCGCTCATGCTTTTCGACCGTGTGATGATCCGGAAATCGGCGAATTTGATCTTCAGGACGATGGTGCGGCCATAGGCCCCGCTCTTCTCGATCCTGCCCCATAGGCTTTGCGAGATTCGGTCTATTTCGACGACCAGCGCGTCTTGCGTTATCAGGTCGTCGAAAAATGTATCCTCGACACTGACGGATTTTCTTTCCTGCCGTTCATGGACCGGCCGGTCGTCCTCTCCCCGCGCGGCACGATAATAGAAGGACGCAGCGCTGCCGAAATGCTGCTGCAGGAAAGGCAGGTCCCGCGCGCGAAGGTCGGCGCCGGTCTCAATCCCCAACGCATGCATTCGGCGTGCCGTCACCGGCCCCACGCCATGGATGCGCCGAACAGGCATCTCCGCCATGAAGCCTGCTCCTTCGCCGGGGCGCACGACGCAAATGCCGTCCGGCTTGTTCTGATCTGAAGCGAGTTTGGCTATCAGCTTGTTGTAGGATACGCCCGCCGAAGCGGTGAGGCCCGTTTCTTCGTGGATCATGCGCCGGATTTCTTGGGCGATGACCGTTGCGGAGGCCAAGTCCGGCTTGTTCACCGTGACATCGAGATAAGCCTCATCAAGCGACAGCGGCTGAATGATGTCGGTGAAGCGGGCGAAAATCTCCCGCACATGAGCCGAAACGGCGCGATATACTTCGAAACGGGGCTTCACGAACAGAAGGTCCGGACAGAGCCGCCGCGCCCGCGCGCCGGGCATGGCCGATTTCACGCCAAATGTGCGAGCCTCATAGCTGGCGGTGGCAACGACCCCTCGCGGCCCGCCGCCGCCCACGGCGATCGGCTTGCCCCGCAACGCCGGGTCATCCCGCTGTTCAACCGACGCATAGAAGGCATCCATGTCGATATGGATGATCTTGCGCGGCCCGGAATCCATGGCAGGGGTTTATGCCACAGCAGGAACGAAAGCGAAACGCGGAAGGCGTCGTCAGGTCAGGACTTCTTGTCCTTCAGGGACTGGAGGACAGCGAAAGGACTGGCCTGTTCTTCCGACAGGACGCCCGCTTCCCGCAGATAGGAGTCCGCGTCGGCAGAACGGGGATAGGGCGTCATGGCCAAGGCCATGGTTTCGGCGACCGCTTCCCCCATGTCGATCGTCTGCCCATCAAAGCCGATGACGTCGCAATCCTCCGAATCGATCTCCAGCTCTTCGTCATCGCCTTCATCGCCGCGCTCCGCGACGAAGCGCAGCAGGAATTCGGTGTCGATCGTCTCGGGCACGGCGACGCCGGTAGCGACGCAGGGCTGGGCCAGTTCCGCCCGGACGCGCCCGCGTGCCTCGATGCCGCTATCCTTTTCGCTCAGCGCATAATCGGCTTCAAGGTGGCTGAGCGAAAGCAGATTGAATCGCTTCGCCAGTGCCTCTCGCTCGTGGGCGTCGGCGGTGATGGTAACCCCTTGCGCATGTCGCGCGATCTGATCGGCGCGCACTGGGCGAGAGAATTCGGGTGCCGGGGTGTTCATCCAAGATCTCCGGTCAGCAAAGCGTCCAGCGGCAACGCGGAAAGCCGAACCCAGCGCGATCGCAAGCCAGCCTCCACATGGGTGATCGCATCATCGCTCGGCGTCGCGCCACGATACAGGTTGCGCTCCAGCGCTTCCCGCAGTTCCGCCTCGCCCAGCAATGCCGCCTTATAGGCGGACAGCCTGCCACCCAGCGCGCTTACCATCCGGCCGATATGCTTGCCCACCACGACGTCGCCCACGCCTTCCTGACGCAGCTGGCCATCCATGTCATCGACGAACAATTCCGTCAGCCAGACGCTTTCCTGCGCCGCGCCGAGTGCTTCCATCCGCATCAGCACCTCGGCGAGGATGGCGACGATCATGTCGAACCGGCCGTCCATCGTGTCTGGGACCTGGCCTTCCATATACCAATGCGGCTGACGCCCTTCATGGACGATGGCTTGATAGAGCGGCTGCATCGCGTCCTTGGGATCGGTTCGCGCGAACAGGCGCTGAAAGAGGTTTGGCATGTCGAAGCAGTTTCCTGGCTGAGCTGAGCGGAGGCCCCCTTGCCGGGGGTCGCGCATTTCCATATTGATCGGCGGGCCGCGCGATGCAATGGCGGCTTTGGTTTTCGCGTTTTCCCGGGGCCTGTCCCGGCAGGAGAAGTTCATGCGTCAGTTCAGCCGACATCTGTTGCTCGCCGTCGGCCTTGGCGCGCTTGTCCTCGGTACGTCCGCCTGCACCCGCATCCGGACGCACCAGGGTTATCAGGTGGACAAGCTGCTGGTCGATTCGATCCAGCCGGGCATCGACAACCGCGCCTCCGTGGAAGGAACGCTGGGCCGACCCAGCTTCACCGCGCAATTCGGTGATCAGGATTGGTATTATGTGTCGCGCGACATGCGGGCACTTGCCTTCTCCAATCCCAAGCCCGTGGCTCAGACCGTGTTGCATGTCCGTTTCGACCCGGCGGGCAATGTGACTGCCGTGGATCGCATGGGGCTTGAGCAGGTCGCCAAGATATCGCCTGCGGGCGACAAGACGCCGACCCTTGGCCGCCATCGCAGCCTGTTCGATGAGATTTTCGGAAATATCGGCGCAGTGGGTGCCGGTGGCATGGGCGGCGGCGGTGGCGGCAGCAATACCGGCGGCGGTCCTAACGGTTCCTAAGGACAGGCTAGCAAGGCTGTTCGGGGTTAACGCCCCCTTTTAGCGAAGCCTTACCTGACGGCTGGGGCAAGAAAGCCCCGCCTCCGCGAGTCTCGAGCAGGCTTGCGTGCCAGTATCGGTGACATCGGAAAATTCCGGCGATCCAAGTCATTGGACTCGTTTGAAAACATGATTAATTTTTCGCGTTAACAAATAGAGACTCGCAACGGCGACGGCTCAGGCATATGCTTGATCAGTGTCGTCGGCCGTAAG
This sequence comes from Sphingobium sp. TomTYG72, assembly GCF_055394715.1. NCBI lineage: Bacteria > Pseudomonadati > Pseudomonadota > Alphaproteobacteria > Sphingomonadales > Sphingobiaceae > Sphingobium > Sphingobium sp. TomTYG72. The sequence goes on from NZ_AP027336.1 coordinate 2,319,607, forward strand.
ACTAAAGTAGTATATCTCGCGCTGCACGTACGGCATACTACATAAGGTTAAAGTCAGAATATAACGCATTAACAGTTCGTTAGCGAATTCTGGCACTAACCCCAAATTTCCGCGAGCAGTTCAGGACTCTGGCCGCGCAAATATGCTAGTCATAACTCGTTGAAACGAAAAGAAAGGGTCGCACTGCAGGCATTTGGAAACTGGTCTTTCACGCTTCGTTTGGGGCCTGCTAACGAAGGTGGAAGGGATCATGAGGGGAATACCCAATGGCTTACCCAGTCAATGTGCGTCTGTTGTGCGGTAATGCAATTGTTAGAGAAGGGCTGAGCCGGATTCTCACTGAACGAGATTTCCGGGTTAACCAATATCCCAATATTGCCGCAGCGCTCCAGAAGGCAGAGGTGCCGGAAGAAGATACCGGGCCGTCGCTGCTTCTGGTTGATAATGGAACCGAAGAACTTGATGCGGACAGCGTTGCCGTCCTTCAACGGCGATTCCCCTGTTCTTATCTGGTGGTTCTATCCGACCGGTTCGATTTCCAGACGATGCTGAAGGCCTTCCGGCTTGGTGCGATGGGCTATATCATCAAGGAAATCAGCTGCGACCGCCTGGTGGCGACGCTGCACCTTGTGGCAATGGGCGAACGGGTGCTCCCACCGCAACTCGCCGATGAATTGCAGTCGCGGCCGACACTCACGGACGCGCTGGAGGTTGAACGGCCTGTCGATGCCGCCAGCCTGTCGGATCGCGAACTGGAAATCCTGCGCTGGCTGATCATGGGATGCCCCAACAAGGTGATCTCCAAGAGAATGGATATCAGCGAGGCGACGGTGAAGGTCCATGTGAAGGCGGTGCTGCGCAAGCTGCGCGTGAAGAATCGCACGCAGGCTGCGATCTGGGCAGCCAATCATGGAATGCGTGGACGGGTGCCGGAGGTAGAGCCGGTAGTGCCAGTGGAGGTGACGATCCCCCATCCCGCACAGTTGCCGCCGCTTGAATTGGCTGCCATGCCGCTCAGCCGTGCCTGAACTGGACCGTGGCCCCAAAAGGGCTGCGGTCAACCCCCTCATAAATTCTGACTGAAGCTCCTGCGCGCAAACGCAGGAGCCTTCAGAAGCCCGAGGCAGGGCGGGGCTTCGGCCTGTTGAACAATAGCAAAAGCTGCTATGCTGACCCCGTCCAAGACTCAAGGCGGGAGAGGTCCCATGGCCACGCGCTGGACCATCAAGGGCAAGGAATTTGTCCACTGCAATTGCGCCTATGGTTGTCCCTGCCAGTTCAATGCGCTGCCGACGCATGGACATTGTCAGGCCGTTGCCGCGATCGACATCGAACAGGGTCATCATGACGACACCGACCTGTCGGGCTTACGCATCGGCTTGATCGTCGCCTGGCCGGGACCGATCCATGAAGGCCGGGGCGAAGCCGTTCCGATCGTCGATGAACGGGCGGACGCCGCCCAGAGGGAAGCGTTGCTGCGCATCATGAGCGGGCTGGACACGGTGCCCGGCGCCACCTTCTTCCAGGTTTTTGCCACGACCTACACCAAGGTGCACGATCCCGTATTCGCGCCCATCGACCTGCGGGTGGACATTGACGGCCGATCCGCCCGGCTGAATGTTCCAGGCTGGATCGACGCGCGCGGCGAGCCGATCGTCAACCCGGTGACGGGAGAAGCCCATCGGGCGCGCATCAACCTGCCCCAGGGCTTTGAATATGATATGTGCGAGGTCGGTCGCGGTTGGGCGCAAACCCAGGGGCCGGTCGATGTGCAGCTCAGCGATTCCCATACGCAGTTCGCCGAGCTTCACCTGACCGAGAGTGGCGTTGTCCATTAGGCCGGTGCCTCCATCAGACGGCGGCCCTTCCGTTGTCCATCAACTATTGTCGCGAAACAGCCTGATCGTCGGAGCGGCGCTGCTGCTGCTGGCGATGATGGCCTGGATGTGGCTGCTCTCCACGCCGGACGCCACGATGGCGGACATGGCGGGGGCAGGGATGGCGGACATGCCGATGGGCGGAATGCCCATGGCCATCCAGCCCTTGTCGCCCAGCTATTTTCTCGCCGCCTTCGCCATGTGGTCGATCATGATGGTCGCCATGATGCTTCCTTCCGCCGCGCCCATGATATTGCTGCATGCGCGGATCGATCGAGCGACCAGTCACCATGCGCGTTTGCTGCACAGCCTTATGGTCATGGGCTCTTATCTGCTCATTTGGATAAGTTTTTCAGCGATCGCGGCTGGCGCACAGGCCCTGCTGCTGCACGGTGGCTATTTGTCAGCCGCGACCTTGTCTCTGGGTGGCCGCATGGGTGCTGCTGGCCTGCTGTTGGTGGCGGCTCTCTATGAATTGACGCCCGCCAAGCATCGTTGTCTGGAAAACTGCCAGTCGCCGCTCATCTTCATTCATCGCTACTGGCGTCCGGGTGTAAGCGGCGCGTTCCGGATCGGCGTGCGGCATGGACTTTATTGTCTGGGCTGCTGCTGGGCGCTGATGCTGCTGCTGTTTGTGGGCGGCGTCATGAATCTCGCCTGGATAGCATTTTTCACATGCTTGGTCGCAGCCCAGAAGATGGCGCCGCCACGCTGGCAGTTGGATCGGTGGACCGCTGCATTCCTGTTTTTCGCGGCACTGTTTGTCGCGCTTCGCTGACGACGGGTGAGCCGCGCGGCAACGGGGCCGGACCGGAGCAACCGCTGCGTCGCGCAGCAGTTGCTCCGATGCGGGACTGTCAGCCGATGGTTTCTTCGAAAATAGCCATCGTGCGTTCGAAACGGGCGAACAGATCATCAAGCTCTTCGGCGGTGATGATAAGCGGCGGGCAGAAGACGATCGTATCGCCGAGCGCCCGCACGATCAGGCCCTGCGTCAGCCCGATTTCGACCAAGCGCGCCCCGGCCTTTACTGCGGGGTCGAAGCTGGTCCGGTTTTCAGGATCGGCATAAAGCTCGATCGCGGCGACCAGGCCGACTCCACGCACTTCGCCGACATATTTGCGGCCTTCATAGCTGCGCAGCGCCTTCCAGAATTGCGGCATCAACGACTGCACATGGCCGACGACATTATCTTCTTCGTAGATTTTGAGCGTTTCCAGCGCGATGGCGCAGCTCACCGGATGGCCCGAATAGGTGAAGCCGTGGCCGAAGGTGCCGATGGTGCCGCTGTTCCGGGCGATCGGCGCATAGACCTTCTCATTCACCATCACCGCCGAAATCGGTGCATAGCCGGATGACAGCCCCTTCGCCGTGGTGAGGATATCGGGCTTCATGCCGAAAGTGGTCGAACCGAACATCTCACCCGTCCGGCCATAGCCGCACACTACTTCGTCCGCGACGAGCAGCACGTCATATTTCGCCAGTACCTTCTGGACCTTTTCGAAATAGGTAGCCGGTGGCGTAAGCACCCCGCCCGCACCCATGACCGGTTCGGCGAAGAAGGCGGCGACCGTTTCCGGCCCTTCTTCCAGGATAAGCTTTTCAAGATTGTCGGCGAGGCGGGTCGCGAAATCCTCTTCGCTTTCGCCAGGTTCGGCGTAGCGGAAGTAATGCGGGCAATCGGTATGCAGAATATTATGGATGGGCAGGTCGAAATCGCGATGATTGGTGACAAGGCCGCTCAGGCTGGCCGACGCCACGGTAACGCCGTGATAGGCGTTGCGTCGGGCGATGATCTTCTTCTTCTCCGGCTTGCCGATGGCGTTATGATAATACCAGATCAGTTTCACAGCAGAGTCGTTTGCTTCAGATCCGCTGTTGGCAAAGAACACCTTCGACATCGGCACGGGCGCGATCGACAGCAGCTTGTTGGCCAGCGCGATCACGGCTGGATTGGAACGGCCGGTGAAGGTGTGATAATAGGGTAATCCACGCAGGGCTTCGCTGCCCGCCTTGGCCAGACGCTCGTTGCTGAAGCCCAGAGAGGCGCACCATAGCGCTGATACAGCTTCAAGATAGCGGTTCCCCCGATCGTCTTCCACGAAGACGCCATCGCCCTTGGTTATAACGAGGGGACCGACCTCAGGATGGGTCGCCAAATTCGTGAAGGAGTGGAGGTGAGCAGCAATATCAGCTGCAGCATTTTCTCTGGGATCGTACATTATCTTCGTGCTTCCGATCTTTTAGAAACTGACATTTCGGCCGTCCCCGAGATGGATATGCGCCCGACGACCATTACGCGCAGAATGTGGGGATCGACTTACCCTCATCCATGCAGGGAAGTAGCGTGCCCGCCGGATGCATAAGAATTTTGTGGACACTTATCAACACATGATCATGGGACGGGGCGGTTTGTCTGCGATTTCCGTCGATTGAAGGCAGCGAACAAGTCCAGATAGAGCGATTTTCCAGCTTTTCCCCGACCGGGATGCTGAATTGGATCAATCCATCCATATATGCGATTCTCAGGCCCAATGATGGAGGGTGGTTGGAGCTGCCATGACCCGACGCGTGCCCTTCCAAGACTTTGCGCCGCCCATACGCCCTCAGACACCGCTTCGGCGAGCGATCACCGCCGCCTACCGGCGGGAAGAACCCGCGTGCATCGCGCCGCTGCTGGAAGCCGCGACTCTTGAGTCATCGGATCGCGAAGCGATCAGAAAAGTCGCCCGCCTGCTCGTGACCACGCTCCGCGCCAACCACAGGGGTAACGGCGTGGAAGGGCTGATCCAGGAATATTCGCTTTCCAGTGAAGAGGGCGTGGCGCTGATGTGCCTCGCCGAAGCATTACTGCGTATCCCCGATCAGACGACACGCGACGCATTGATCCGCGACAAGCTTTCTAATGGCGATTGGGGATCGCATCTGGGCGGTGGCAAATCACTGTTCGTCAACGCCGCGACATGGGGCCTGATCGTGACCGGCAAGCTGGTCGGCAGCGTCGATGATGATGGGCTGGGCGCCGCGCTGACCCGGCTGGTGGCGCGCGCGGGGGAGCCGGTGATCCGTCGCGGCGTCGATCTCGCCATGCGGATGATGGGCGAACAGTTCGTCACGGGCGAGACGATCGAGCAGGCATTGAAGCGCGCCCGGAGTATGGAAGCGAAGGGCTTCCGCTACAGCTACGACATGCTGGGTGAGGCGGCGACGACCGGGGCCGATGCCGACCGTTATCATGCCGATTATGAGCGTGCCATTCACGCGATCGGAAAGGCGGCGCGCGGACGTGGCGTGTATGAAGGCCCCAGCATCTCGATCAAGCTTTCGGCGCTACATCCCCGCTATGCCCGCTCTCAGGCGGGTCGGGTGATGGGGGAATTGCTGCCCCGCGTGCGGCAATTGGCCCTGCTCGCCAAAAGCTATGATATCGGCCTCAACATAGATGCCGAGGAGATGGACCGGCTCGAACTCTCTCTCGACCTTCTCGAAAGTCTGGCGACAGACGCCGAATTGGCAGGATGGGATGGCCTGGGGTTCGTCATTCAAGCCTATGGCAAGCGCTGCCCCTTCGTCATCGACTGGATCATCGATCTTGCCCGGCGTTCAGGACGCCGCATGATGGTCCGTCTGGTGAAGGGCGCCTATTGGGACGCGGAGATCAAGCGCGCTCAGGTGGACGGCCTTGCCGACTTCCCGGTCTACACGCGCAAGGTGCACACCGATGTCGCCTATATCGCCTGCGCAAAAAAGCTGCTTGCGGCGCCCGATGCGATCTTTCCGCAATTTGCGACCCATAATGCGCAGACCCTCGCGACCATCTACCACATTGCCGGGCCTGATTTCAGCGTCGGCCAATATGAGTTTCAGTGCCTGCATGGCATGGGAGAGCCGCTTTACGAACAGGTCGTGGGGAAGGAAAATCTCGATCGCCCGTGCCGCATATATGCGCCGGTTGGCACGCATGAGACGCTGCTCGCCTATCTGGTCCGCCGCTTGCTTGAGAATGGCGCCAACTCTTCCTTCGTCCATCGTATCGCGGACCCGGCGGTTTCGGTCGAGAATCTGATCGCTGACCCGGCCGAGGTGGTCCGTGCCATGCCCAATTCCGGCGCGAAGCATGACCAGATTGCCCTGCCTGCCGATCTGTATCCCGATCGCCGCAATTCAACCGGCTTCGACCTTAGCGATGAAGCCACACTCGACGCCCTGTCGCAGGCCCTTCGCGATAGCGCCGCGATCGAATGGAGAGCGGCCCCGACCTTCGGTTCGGGCGAAAAGCGCGCTATACTCAATCCGGCCGATCATCGGGACATGGTTGGCACGGTGGTGGAACTGGCGGCCGGGGACGCCTCTGCCCTCGTGTCTCGTGCCGCGACATCCGATTGGGGCGGCAGGTCCGTGGAGGAGCGCGCAGCTATTCTGGAACGCGCTGCCGACGCGATGCAGGCGCGTATGCCGATCCTGCTTGGCCTATTGATCCGCGAAGCCGGAAAATCTCTTCCCAACGCGATCGGGGAGGTTCGCGAGGCGGTCGATTTCCTCCGCTATTATGCGGCGCAGGCACGGGCCAATCTCGGCGCCGGGCAGGAGCCTCTGGGGCCGATCCTGTGCATCAGTCCGTGGAATTTTCCCCTCGCAATCTTCACTGGTCAGGTCGCTGCCGCTTTGGTTGCAGGTAATCCGGTGCTGGCAAAACCTGCGGTCCAGACGCCACTGATCGCGGCAGAGGCCGTGCGCTTGCTGCACGAGGCGGGCGTTCCCCCGCATGCTCTTCAGCTGGCGCCGGGCGATGGCGCCTTGGGCAGCGCTCTGGTAGCGGCGCCGGAAACCGCAGGCGTCATGTTCACAGGATCGACCGCCGTTGCGCGACTGATCCAGGGCCAGCTTGCCAAGAGGCTTTCACCCGCAGGCCACCCTATTCCGTTTATCGCCGAAACGGGCGGACAGAACGCGATGATCGTGGACTCGTCTGCTCTCGCCGAACAGGTGGTGGCGGACGTGCTGGTCTCCGCATTCGACAGTGCTGGCCAGCGCTGCTCCGCGCTGCGCATACTCTGCCTACAGGAAGAGGTGGCGGATCGCATTCTCCTGATGCTCAAGGGCGCGTTACGGGAAATGCGCGTTGGCAGCACCGATGCGCTGAGGACGGACATCGGCCCGGTGATCACGCAGGCAGCAAAGATGGCGATCGATCAGCACATCGCCAGAATGCGCGAGCGCGGAAAACGGGTTGATCAACTCACCCTGCCTGCCGAGGCGGCACACGGCACCTTCGTTGAGCCGACGATTATCGAGATCGACGATATAGCCGAACTGGAGCGGGAGGTTTTCGGCCCGGTCCTGCATGTCGTGCGTTTCCGGCGGGAGCGGTTGGGCGCGCTGATCGATTCGATCAACACCACTGGCTATGGGTTGACCTTCGGCCTTCACACCCGGCTCGATGAAACCATCTCCTATGTCACATCGCGGGTGAGGGCGGGTAACCTTTACGTGAACCGCAACATGATCGGCGCGGTTGTCGGCGTCCAACCGTTCGGGGGCTGTGGGCTCTCTGGAACGGGACCCAAGGCTGGTGGGCCGCTTTATCTTAATCGGCTGGTGACGCGCCCATCCGCTTTCGGATGGAAGTCGCGGCATCCGGCTTCACCCATCCATGATTTCGCGAACTGGCTGGAAGCAAAGGGAGAAATGGGTAGCGCGGCGAAAGCCCACGACTATGCCGCCGCCTCTGCCTTGGGAGTGGAACGCGCGCTCGGCGGACCAGTAGGGGAACGCAACCTTTACAGCCTGCATCCCCGTGGTCAGGTGCTGATGAAGCCGCAGAGCCGGGATGGCTTGTTCGATCAGATGGCCGTCATCCTTGCGACCGGGAACCGGGGCGTGGTTGCGGAGGCGCTTCCCGACGATCTGCCCTCCAATGTCGCTGCTGCATTCGCTGGCCTGCCTGACGGGCCTTATGCAGTTGCGCTGGTGGAAGGAGACGAGGCAGCCGTTGCCCGAGCCGTGGCGGAAGTCGCGGCTATGCCGGGGCCGATCATATCCGTTCACGCAGCCGAGCAGGACCAGCCCCTTGCCTATCATTGCGACTGGTTGCTTGAAGAAGTGTCGATCTCCATCAACACGACCGCTGCTGGAGGTAATGCCAGCCTGATGATGATCGGATAAGCGCTTACGCCGACGCTTCCATAGCCGATCCCTTCACGGATTGCGCTACAGCAGCTTCAACCGGATGTTGCGGAATTCCACCTTCATCGGCGGACCTACGTGCGCCTGCATCCCGATCTCGCCCTTGCGCCGACGATCCGCCGACTCATCGATCGCCGCCGCCATCAATTGGCCGTTCAACAGATGATAGATGGCCGGACCCTTGGCGATGATATGGGCTTCGTTCCATTCAGCTTTGATCGCTGCTTTCAGAGGACCGGGCTCACCAATGGCACCGATTATTTGCGACGGCGGTGACGTTGTTCGCGCAAACTGGCCACGGCGGGCGATAAAGCCGCGCCCCCGCTCCTCGTAGACCATGGCCGTGAAGAGATTCCGGCCATCTATATCAAACTGTAATCCTGACATGGCGAAACGGTTGGTGGGCGTGATCTCGTCTTTGACAACGGTGCTGCGGTAGTTGACCCCGCTATTGCCTTCAGGGTTGATCCGATATTCCGCCTTCAATTCGAAATCCTCAGGCTTTCCGCCTTCCCAGATCAGGAAAGTGTTGCTCCGAAGCAGGGTGTCCGGCGTCACTTCGCCAACTATGCAGTTATCTTCCACGCGCCAGTATCGCGGATCACCGCGCCAGCCCGCCAAGGTGTGGCCGTCAAACAAGGATTTGAACCCTGGCCCGTCGCCGTCAACCGGCCGGGGCATCAGGGGCATGGCTTTTGGCGCAAGTGCCTCTGACCGTTGCGCCGCCACGGCCCAGCGAGGGAACAGCGTCAATGTGGTCGCCGCGGCGATGAATGTCCGACGTCCGGTCCTTTGATCCATGCTGCTCTCTAGTGTCGACACGCTGGTTCGACGATTAACAGCATGGTCGCGAAAAGTCCTGTACCGCCCGCACCGCCGGAAGGATCATCCAGAGCGATATATTGCTCGAGACTGCAATTGGATTTCGCGGGACAGCGCCCGGCAATTTTCTGTCGAAAGCGCTGTAAAATCAGTCGCTCGCTTGGCGCCTTTAGCGTCCAAAAATGGTGCCCAGAAGAAGTCTTTCTTGAGTAAATCCTTACAACGAAGGCATTGAAATCAATATATTTTCTTTTACAATCGTTGATGCAAACTTACTTGTTTTGACCCCCTATTGTGCCAAGTGTGCCACGATACTTAGGATGGTCGCATTAGTGATTGTCAGAAGGAGGATATAAGACATGGCGACCATCCAGAAGCGCAAAAAGACTTGGCGCGTCCAAGTCCGTCGCAAGGGTAAGACCGTCTCTGCGAGCTTCGACACGAAGGCGGAAGCCCAAGCGTGGGCCATCACCACCGAAAGCAAAATCATCGACGGGGTCGAACCAGAAGCGATCATCAATGATCCGAGCCTTTCCGAAGGCGCGACGGTGGCCGAGGCCTTCGATCGCTACGCCGACGAAATCTCGCCGGGCAAAGGCGGTGCCCGATGGGAGCAGATCCGGCTAAAGATGTTGAAGCGGCGCTATCCTGTCTTCAAGCGGCCGATCCGGTCGATTACCGGCCCCGACATTGCGGATTGGCGAGACAAGAGGCTGACGCAGGTATCCGCGTCGACGGTTAATCGGGAACTGGGGCTGGTTTCGGCCGTATTCACGCAAGCCATGCGCGAATGGCGGCTGGGCTTGACCGTCAATCCATGCACGCTGGTTACGCGGCCCCGCAATCCACGCCCCCGGACGCAGCGCATTTCCATCAGTGAGCGTAAGCGGATTATCGAACAACTCGGATGGGATGGGGTGAGCGAGCCGGAAACCGCAGCCCAATGGGCGGGATTCGCTTTCTACCTCGCTTTGGAGACTGCCATGCGAAAGGGCGAGATTCTTTCGCTCCGCTGGAGTGACGTCAACTTTGATGAGCGTCAGGCGCATTTGAGCAAGACCAAGAACGGAAATGAGCGCGACGTGCCGCTGTCGAAGGCGGCAATGACGCTCTTACAGATCGTGAAGGAGCCTGCGCGCTCCTCCCCCGTCGTGCCTATTCAATCGGGCAATCTGGACAAGCTATTCCGCGACGCAAAGACCAACGCAGGCCTGTCACATATACACTTTCACGACAGCCGAAGGGAGGCCGCAACGACGATGGCACCGAAGCTCTCGAACGTGTTGGAATTGGCCGCGATCACTGGGCATCGGTCCCTCTCCATGCTGCAAATCTACTACAAGCCGAAGGCGGCTGATCTAGCCGCCCGCTTGGACGCATAGGTGACGACAGGCGAACGGGCCGGTAGTGAGTGGACCGCACGGCCCGTCATCGCATCCGGTCGAGCCGGAAAAAACGCAGTGGCGTCACGCCCGTCGTTACGCGGAACATATGGCCGAAATGGCTTTGGCTCGCGAAGCCAACTTCGAGCGCAATCTGAGCTATGGGCAGCTTGGTCGTCAGCAGGAGAATCTTGGCACGTTCCATCCTCCGCATGAGGACGAAACGGTGCGGTGGTGTGCCGGTGGACTGGCGAAACGCCTCACCGAAATGATGAAGGCTCCGGTTGGCTACGCCCGCGAGGGCGGAAATGGTCAGATCGTCTCCCAAATGTGCTTCGATATAGTCGATTACGCGCTGGAGCCGCCGCACACCAAGGCCGCCACGCGCCGGTTTCGGATTAAATACGGTATCGCTGTAGCGGCGCAAGAGATGCACGGCGAGAAGCACCCCCATATGCTCCGCCACCAGCCTGCCGCCAGCGCCTTCGGCGGCCAGTTCCTCCCGCCATGCGCGGGCTGCCGCCATGAGCCGTTCATCACGGATTCCGACCAGTGTTTGCAGGTTGCTGCTATCGCGGCCGAATGTCTCCTGGCCCACGCGGTTGATCAAGGTGTGATCAAGGGCCATGCCAAGGATGTTCGGTCGCATATTCCATCGCTGGAAAAAGGGAGTGTCGCCCGGATTTATATGGATATCCCCGAACTCGATCCTCCGGACTTGCAACCGGTCGCTTCCCGGTAAGCGCCATTCCATATTGAATGGCTCGCCCAGGTGGACCACGGCGGAAAGCTGAGCGGCGCCAATCTCCCCACCTTCATTCGGTTCGAGCACACCCCGCACGACATGAACTCCGCTATGGCTCAACCGGGCATCGACCGAGAGGCGGTCTGTGCTGACAGGGTGCGAGAAATCCACCAATTCCATTGCGTCGTCTTTGTCAGTCACATTTCTGGCTAACGCCTTCCTCGAATAGTGACGAATGCAGCCGCTGACATTTGCGGCACCTGCGTTCCAAAGCGATCTACCGCCTCAGTTGAAATTCGACCGGAATGGTCAGTTCCACTTCATCGCCCATGCCTGCGGGGATCGCCGGCAGCGGTTGCGCGCGCTTGAGTGTATCGAGCGCGGCCTGGTCAAGGTCATAGTAGCCTGACTTTTTCACGATGGCGGACGACAGCACCATGCCGGCCTTATTCATTCTGAAGCGAATGGTGATGGTGCCTTGCTGGCGAGCGGCACGCGCTCGCGCAGGATAGCGGCGGAAGCGCTCCAGATGCGCGAGGATCGTGCCTTTCCAGTCCGGACGGGCATCGTTGGATAATCGGTTGACGGTCGGCGCGGCGAGGCTTTTTGGCGCAGTCGTTTCCGGTACGGCGGGGCTAGGATCGGTAATATTAGCCGGCTCCCGCACCTCACGTGCTGACATGCTTGGTGACGCAAGCTGTACTATTGGCACCGGCATTGGCTCTGGAACGGCTTCTAGTTCCGCCTCCTGCTTCTCCACCTGTTCCGGCCCAGGAGCTAGATTGCGGACCGGCTCTGATGGGGCCGCGAGGGGTTGCAACTCCACCACCGTCAGCGACTGCGAAGTGGTTATAACCGGCGGGTGAACTACCTTCCAAGTGAACAGGACGGCAGCCAGCACCAGCCCGATAATTGAAGCTGTTCCACCAAACCCGAACAGGCGTGTGCGCCAGTCCATTGGCTGATCGCAATAGCGGCTATAGTTGGGCGAGACTTCCCCATCACTCACCGCCGGCGGCAGCGGCGGGCTTTCTCGCTCCCGCGGATTGTCAGGATAATAGGTCCGAAAGACGACATGGCCTTCAAAGAGGACCGTTTCATCATTCGCTGCGGCAAGCCGCGCTGCGCTATAGCCTCCTAGCTTCATGCCGAGGCTCCCGGCTCGGGACGCCGAACGATCCAGATCGCCCAAAACAGCATGAAGGCTCCTATTGCGCCGGAAAACAGCGGGCCGGGTCTGACGTGCAGCCAGAACAGCCCGAACCCCAAAGCCATGCCGATGCATGCGGCGATCTTGGCGTGGCGCGGCACCACTCCCTCCGCGCGCCATGCGCGCACGCCGGGACCGAAGCGGGGATGATTAAGCAGCCAAGCTTCCAGCTTTGGAGAGGAACGCGCAAAGCAGGGCAGTGCTAATATCATGAAGGAGGTCGTCGGAAGCAGCGGCACGAAAATGCCGATGAAGCCGAGCGCCACCAGTATCAGGCCGAGCATGAGCCATCCGGCGCGGGCCGCTCGCCCGCGCCGGAGGAGATCGGCGGTAGCCCCTTCAGTCAAGACGTGCATCGACATGGGCCTGAACCCGCGCGAAGGCTTCCAGCGCGCCTTCCTTTGCGCGCTTTTCCTCATCGTTGCTCAGTTCGACCGCATCGAGCGCGGCGACAAACGCCCGCCAATGCGGAGCCGGTCCTTCAGGCGCGGGCGCGAGATGGCGCGCACCCAGACTATCGCTCAGACCAAGTTTCTGCGCTTCCTTGCGCAGCACCGCCGCGCCCATGTTGGACCCTTCGGCGACATAGAGCCAGCCCAGCGCGCATCCAAGGTCCAGCGGCTCACCGGCAGCGAACGCAGGCGCTCCGGCTTCCGGCGCCGCGACGCCCAGATCCTGCATGTCGGCCAATACGAGCGGTAACCGGCAGCGCTGGACGAGATCCGGGAAAGCGGCCTGAAGGCGTCTATCTGCGTAGAGGGCTTCGACGTCGCGATGGAACAGATACTGGATTGCCAGAAAGTGCTTGTAGTGCTCGACGCTGGCGAAGGACGAAGCCGACATGATCGAGCGATCGACGCCTTCATGGACCGTGCTGGTCAGCGCCTTCAAACGCTTCGCGCGGCTTTCCTCTTTGATGGGACGTTCGGTTGTAGTCACGATCATGAGTATGCTCCTCTGCACTGTGAAAGGTTGCCGTCGCGATCAGAAGGCATAGCTAAGCCTCGCGCTGGCAGTGGTGCGCTTGTAGGAATAGAGCCAGTCGATGTTGCTCTCGACGCGGGTGTGCTGGACAACTAACTCGGGAATTAGAGGTCCAAATTTCAGGACTGGCAGACGGGCGATTCCAGTAATATTGAATTGCCGGTCCTTGCGCTGCGCCTCGAATAATTCGCTGTAAGCACGATGCCGGCGGTAGCGATATGATCCCATGAGGAAGAGGCTCGCGACATTGCCGAAAGCCTTGTTGATCCCGAGCCGGGCACCCCATTGGTGATAGGCTTCGACAAGGCTCGACGTGTCCTTGACGACGACATCCGGTCCGCCGAACGCGGTCAAGGTCGGCGTCAGGGAATACCATCCCGTGACCGCAATATCCGTAAGCGGCCCATTTTGCGGAGCGAAAGCCGCATCACGATAACGGAAATCGCGATAATTGCCTTCGAGCCGGAAGAGCGTGCGCGGTGATAGAGTGTGCGTCCATTCCGCATTGAAACCTGGCGCCCTGTAAAGCTCCGATGATCCGAGCGAGCCCATCTCGAATGAGGGCGATAGGGAAATGGCGTTCAGGGCGCTCTGATATTGATAGCCCAAGCGCACGATCGCTGTTCCCTGAGAATAGTCATGACGTTCTGGATAGATGTCTCCGAACAGGATCGCCCGCGCCCTGAGTCCACTATGTCCGCCCAGAGGGACGTCCCTCGCCAGCGTCGCCTCGAAGTTAACGCCTGCGGCTGCGATAGCTGGCGGAACCTGGCGGTCGACGAGACAGGTGCCGTCGTCGGTTGCCAGCAGGCAGGTATAGCTTGCCGACGACTGATTGAGATTGCTGCTGTACCCCGAGCCGATGGCAAGGCTGCCCTGCCAACTCTGGCGGCGCTTGAGTGCGCCTAGGTAGGCATCGACCGTGCCGATCACGCCCTGCGCCTCTGGCCCATCATGCGCCAGCAGTTCGCGCGCTGCCCGGAATGCGCTATCGGCTTCACGATCCTTGTGGTTGTCGAAAAGGACGCGAGAGAGTTCGAGCGTGCCCGGGATAAAGTCCGCCTTAATCGCCAATAGCGCCCGATAGTGCCGTTCTGCGGCAGCCAGATCGCCTTTCTCGCGAGCCAGCGCGCCAAGTGCATATTCTACGAGCATGGGATCATGCCCATCCGTCTTTTGATAGGCGGCGAGGAAGCGGCGAACATCCCGCCACAGCTTGCGCGTTACCGAGACGTAGAGCGCTCGCCCGATTTCATCGACAGTGTTGCCAACCGCATAGGTCTGGCCGTCGATAGTCAGTGAAGAGGCGTCGCCGTCGAGCGCTTGAGCCTCGTCGATCGCACGTGCTTCCCGATCCGTGCGTTGGCGATCAAGCTGCTGGTCAAGCCGCAGGCGCGTGTCCTGCCCGCTAGTCGTCTGCGCGTTCGCCAAGGGCGCGCACAAGCAGGTCGCCAGAGCAAGCACCAGCGGTTCGGCCGGGATTGAAATAGGAAAAGCTGATCTGTCCATGAAGACGCTTGGCCGGATAATTCGGGTGGCAAAACCGGGGCCTCCATCGGAGGCCCCGATCTCAACATAAGCAATCAGTTCTTGGAGCCGCCAAATGCGGTGCTGTACTGACGGTTCGTGCCGCTGAACGCGACGGTGCCTGCCAACGCATTGACATTAGAGCCGAAGAAGCGGCCGCTCACCACACCGCTGGAGGCCAGCGGCGTACCGCCCGCGCCAGTCGCGCTTGCGCCGGCGCCCGCGAAGGCGCCGCCGGACGTGATGGTCGCGGTGCCGATGTTCACGCCATAGGTTCCGCCAGCATTAGCCAGACTGCCCGTGAGCGTGCCGCCGCTGCCGGTAAAGGCGGCATTGAACGTGCCGTTCAGAATGCCCTTGCCTTGATAGTCGCTGATGCCCTTGACCGAGTAGCTGGCCGAGCCGCTGGACGGGACAGAGGTCGAGGCGCCGGTGCCGCCATAATAGACGGTGTGGTCACCGGCGGTAACGCTCGCGGTCTGCTTCCACTCACCGAAATAGATGTCGTGACTGCCGACTTTGGCGAAGTCGAAACGGCCATATTGGCTGTGATCGGTGACAGTGCCGGTGACGGCGGTAAAGGTGGTCACGCCGTTGGCATCAGCACCGAGGACAGTCTTCAGGCCCTGGAAATCGATATACTGGCCTGCGGCGAGATTGGGCACATGGATGCCAACCTTGCCAGCGCTGTGTGGGCCGCCGACGACGGTGCTGGCGGCGATCGTCACCTTGGAGGAATCGCTGGTTCCGCCGACGACCTGAGCCTGGGCGGCGCCGGCCATCGTACTCGAAAGGGCGAGTACCAGACCAAGGGCTTTGAGATGTGCGAGCTTCATATTACGTCTCCTGCTTGTTGGAGCGCCCGACCGTTCGAGCGCGTCATCCAGGGTCGTCACCCATCATCCCGGTCAGCCAAGATTGTTGGATGTGGGCGACGGCCCTGAATCTCGGTCAGAACCTCCCGGTCAGGCTGAGGCGCACCGTTCGGCCCGGCGCGGGCAGCATGGAGCGTGACAGAGGGTCGAGATAATAACGGTTGTTGAGATTTAGGCCCGACAACTCGGCGCTGAAGCTGTCGTTGATCCTGAACTTGGCGTAGGCATCCAGCGTGATGATCTCGCCCCAGGTATAGGGGATGTTGAGGAAGCATCCGCCGATGCAGTCGTCGGCATTGGTGAATTCCGCGAGCTGTGGATTGTCGTAGCTAGCATACCAGGTGAAGCGCCCGCCGACCTCAAGCCGGCGACCGAAGAATCGTCCGCCCACGGTCCAATTGACCGTATCCTCGGGTGTTGCTTGCGTGAGTAGGAAGCCCGACAGGAAGCCATATTTGACGCAATCCGGAACGCGACCGCGCGACGGGTCCAACTGGGTGGCGACGCTCTCATCGCAGACCTTGTTGGTGGTCATGTGGCTGGCGCTAAGGTCGGTGAAGAAGGTGCCGTTGTCGAAGCGCGCCTGCAGCTCGAAGCCGGCGACCACCTGCTTGTCGACGTTGCTGAACATCAGGTTGGTGCTTCGCTCGATCACGTCGCGCGTGGTGTTGTGGAACCAGGTCAGCTTGAGATCAGCATGCTGCCCTTCACCGAGGCGAAACAGCGGCCGAAGATCCTGAACCCAGGCAGCTTCCCAGGACCGGATACGCTCGGGCTTCAGATCGCGCAGCGGGTTGATCGACGCCGAGAAGCCGATCGTGCTCTCGAACATGCTGGGGAAGCGATAGGCCTCAGCGTAGCGGACATAGGCCCGGCTCGCGCTGCTGATATATGCTGTGGCCGAAATCGTCGGCGCCCAGCCACGGCCGGATTTACGTTTGGCCTCTGTAATGGGAACGAAGGTATTATTGGCGGTGACGACGCACGTCCCTGTATAGTTTGCGACGTTATCGAGCGAGCCATTCAGACAGATATTGTCCGCCCGCTTGAAGCGGCCATCAGCGTCAGGAGCCCAGTCAGGGCCGTTGTAAGTTATATTGAAAGGGACGTTGGGATCGTAGCTGGAAAGGAAAATTGGCAGAAATGCTTCAATATCTTCAGGCGTAAAGCCGTTACCAGCGAGCATGTTACGTGTGTAAATTTCATAATCGGCCAAGCCCGAGCCGGCTGTCTGGTAGGAGGTGCTCCAGCTCGTCGTAACCGGTCGGCTGACCGATCCACCTTGGCGTCTCAGGTATTCCGGCAAGAAGTCGTCTTGAGCCCAATATCCGGAATAAGACAGGCCAGCATTGAGCTTGAGGAAACTCGCCGGTCGCCATTCGCCGCTGAAGTTGATGCGATACTCTTCGCGCCGCCCGGCGCGCGGCAATTGCCGCCAGCCATTGGCGGCAGCGGTCGAATATTCGTCGCCCGAGCGCAGGCGCTCATGCTGCCAGTTTCCTTCCAAAAGGAAGCTCAGCTTTGATGACAAATTGAACTGGTTGCTGGCAGTAAAGCCGTACCGGTCATTGTCGGAATTGGAGATGGCGGTGTTGACGATGGTCGGATCGCCGCCGAAGAGCGGGTCGGCTGCCGCATTGGGGAAACCGCCCGAGCTATAGGTGTCGCTGACCGTATCGGTGGCCCAGGCCGTGGCGCGGAAATCGATCCAGTGGCTGTCCGGCTGCCATTTATATTCGGCGTTATAGGCCTGCGCATGCACCTTGCTGAGCGGCCACTGGACATTCCCGAACGTAGGGCCGCCCACCGTGAAGATGCGCGACGGCAGGATGTCGCCGAAGGTCGACTTGCTGTCGCGGAACCCGATCTGCAGCGCCTGATCGTCCGCAATCCGCCACGTCGCCTTGAACAGGAAGGATTCCAGTTCGCTCGACGTGTTGGGGACTTCATTGCCGGGTTCATAGTTGAGACCGAGCTTGCGGACGAAGGTGTGCGAATTGAGAGGCAGATCTTCTTGGCTGTAATAGTCCGGCGCAGTCTCACCCGAAAAATAGTTACCGCGCTCGCGGAACGCATAGGCACCAAAGAGATCGAAATCGCCTATCCGGCCTGCGACGGCCAAGCGGATCGCGCGATCCCCGGCGGAGAAAGACTCATTGTCGTCGGGCGTGCGTAGGTTCACGCGGAGCGAGGGATCACAATAGGCATAGGTCGGAGATGCACCTACGCCTAGGCAGACGAAGCCAGGGATTGTTCGATAATCCTGGCCTGTGAGAAGCGTCGGCAGGCGCGGATTGGTCGAGTTGTTGCCGCCCTCGAGCTTCAGTTCGATACCAAAATTTTTGCCGGGTTTAAGGATATCTGCCGCATCAAGCGTGTTGATGACTACAGCGCCGCCGGTCGAGCCGTTAACGCCCCGCGTCGAAACCGGTCCTTTGAGCACCTGAAGCCCAGAAATCAGGCTCGGATCGACATAGCTGCGATTGCTCGCGCCATTATAGCCGCGCCAGACGGTCAGCGCCTGCTCGGTGCCGTCGATGATGACGGGTACGCGGCCCGGCCCCTGGATCCCGCGAATGCTGGGATCGAGCGCGCCGCCGTTGCGTGCATCGCCGCTGAACACGTTGACCATGCCCTTAAGGACGTCGGCGGTGTTGACGCCCTTGTAGCGCTCCACCTCCTCGCGGCTTGCGAAAGTCGATGAGATATCCTGATCGTATATGGCATCCTTCTGCCGGGCATCACGCTCCGCACCAGTCTCCGAAGAGGCGGCCACGATGGGCGTACCCTCGACTCGAAGAGAACCCAAGAGGACAGTATCGGATTGAGGAGGATCGACTTCGGCGACTGGGACCTTGCGCAACGAAACGATCCTGCCTTCGATGCGGGCCACCAACCCTGTCGAGGCAAGCAGACGCCCCAGTGCTTGCGAAGCCGTCATCGTGCCTTGTACGCCTGGGGACGAAAGGCCCCGGACCTGATCGGCATTCATACTGACCTGCAACTCCGACTGCCGCCCAAAATCTGTCAAAGCATCGACAACAGGCTGCGGTGCTATATCGAACGATCGCGCGCGCTCCTGCGGGGCCGACTGCGCCTGCGCCAAGGGTGGCGCCCCCACTCCAACGAGCATCACAGAGGCGAGGAGTGCCCCGACCCAACGCTGGCGGCTTCCGAAATTGCTGTAGCTACTCCCCGAACTCACCTAACCGATCCCCCGCGTCGAAATAGACTATCAACCACAACGCTATTGCGATGCAGTTGCATAAACTAAACGCGTGGGCGTCGGCCGATTCCAGAAAAAAATGAAATGAGAGGAAGTTTTCTTGACCGGCTTAGCCGACGGTGACGATCCGGAGCCACGGAGATAGTTGGGAAATCGTCACATTATGCGCTCGCGTCAACGCCTCGAGAGCGAGATCGGGATCGCGAAGATCATAGACGCCGCTGACCCGTCGGTCCTTTAACCCAGACCCTCTGGCAACGATGTAGCCCTTATACCAAGGGCGAAGTTGATCGATGACGTCGCCGATCGGCTGATCGTTGACGATTGCGATTCCCTCACGCCAAGTCGCGACCCGGTCCGGCCTGATCGCGCCGCGGATCGCGCTGCCTGCACTCATCAATACCGATTGACCCGCGACCAGCACGACACGTGGTGGAGACGCCGCATCAAGCATTTCCACTGAGACACGGCCGCGCTGAACGGCGACGGCGGTGCCACCGCCCATCTTCTCTACAGAAAAGGCCGTACCGAGGACAGTCACCCGACTATCCCCAGCGACTACGCGGAACGGTCGTGCTTCATCATGTGCGACATCGAACCAGGCTTCGCCTTGCAGCAGATCCAGCCTTCTCCCCTTCGTGTCGTCGCTAAAGGCGATAGCTGTCCCCGGAGCGAGATGGACAATGCTGCCATCCTTGAGTCGAACCACACGCAGCTCCGCCGTCCGCGTGATCTCATCCGAGTGCATCCAAAGCGAGAGGTCGGGTGCGGCGAACAACGCGAAGCATGCCGCCAGCGCCAGCACTGCGAACGTCCTGGCGCGCCCGACCTTTGGAAACCAAGCTTGATGCCCCGACAGCGACGGCGGTGTGTCGGCGCGCAACGGACCAGCTGCCGACATCAATCCCGATACATGCGCGGTTTCCTCCCACGCGGCGAGGTGCGCGGAGCTGGTGGCGAGCCAATCTATGAATTGGACATGCAGCGCCTCATTGTCCGGCTCATCCTCGAGCTGAATCAACCAGGCGGTGGCCTCTCGGCTGAGCGCGCTCCGCATTGAGTCCACCTCCTTTTCCCCGGTCATACCGTTTCCAGCATCTTCCATCTGAGCGCGCAGCGCGCGTATGCTATCGTTTTATGCATTTAACGAACGGAACTCCCACGGTTCCGGAAAATATCTCGAAAAATGGTTCAATCGCGCCTCCGCAGGGCCTTCTTGCAGAACTCGACGGCCTCAATCACCAGCTCCGAGGCGAGGCTCTTCGATATGCCAAGCTCTTTCGCGATCTCAATCAACTTCATGTCCTCGAAGCGGTGCATTTCGAATGCCCGGCGAGTCCGGGCGGGTAATTGTCCCAAGGCTTTGTGAAGCAGGGCGAGTTCGTTCTTGGCCTCCACGCTCACTTGCTGGGAAGGTTGGTCGCTTGCGACAAGCTCGGTCGCAACGGTTGCTTCGGTTGTGAAGATGCGACCCTCGCGGCCATCCCGCCGCTGGCTGTCCAGTGCGAGGTTATGAACTATCCGGAAGAGATAGCCGGCCGGCTCCTCAAGGGTGCGCAAGTTGGCGGTCGCGCGAAAGCGCAACCAAGCATCCTGCACTACATCTTGCGCTTTTGCAGAATCACCAGTGATCCTCGTCGCGTAACGGAGGAGATCCGCCTGAGATGCAAGAAATAGCTGAAGGCTATCGATTTTAGACACTCAACCCGACGCCCCTACCTAGCGACGATACCCACCAAGGCGCGTAGCATTTTCTTTGTTGCGAACCAATCGCAAATACCTTCAGGCCCTTCCCTATCTCGCAGGCCAGAAATCTCGGTGAGAAACGCGCTTGGCACATCCTCTCGGACCGGCCGCGGGAGCGGCGAATATGAGGGTCATTGAATGAGATATAAACAACGAACAACCGGCCTGAGATTCCGGAACTTTTTTGATCGGAAACGAAATTAAATAGATTTGACGAAGGCAAGAATTGATATAGCATTTATCCAACAGGGGTGCACTTCGAAATCAATAATAATTAGTCATCTCGTAATTAGTTGTGAGAATAATAAATAATATAAGACTATTACTATAATAGAGTTATTGGGGGTATTATGTTCGATTTTCCATTAAGTCGGAACAATTTCCGTAAGGAATTATTTGAACAAAGGCCTTGGCTTGTACGGCGGTGCTTTGATCCGTCACCCTTCAGTTGGTCGACAATCGATGCGGCGCTGGATCTCCAGGATCCCACCCGAGAGCTATTGAAGGTGCTCCATAATGGCAGGGTCGACCCGTCCCACTATGTCGAAGATTATGTCGACATCGGCATCAGAACGCGCCGGATTCGCAAGGACCGACTCTATGAGATGATGTCCAAGGGCGCGACCGTCGTGCTGAACCGCATCGAACTCGTTTCACCCATTGTTAGGGACGTTTGCACCGAGATCGGCCGATTTGTAGGTGCTCAGACGACCTCCAACGCTTATGCATGCCTGGGCGGCGAGCCGGCGACCAACGTCCATTGGGATACGCATGACGTCTTCGTCCTGCAAATCGGCGGTAGCAAACATTGGCGGATATACGAGCCCACCCACCCCCTTCCCATCAGCAGCCAGGTCAGCAATGATCGCAAGGACGAGCTTCCCAGCGCGCCGGTGATTGACGAGATATTGCAGGCAGGCGACGCACTATATGTGCCCCGCGGTTGGTGGCACAAGGTAGAGCCGGTGGCAGGCAGCGATACTCTCCACCTGACGGTGGCGATCCACACGCCGTTGGTTCTCGATTATTTCGTTTGGGCCTGCGGCTCGGTCCTGCCCGGCCTTCTCGAGGTTCGCCATGCGGTGATGGGTGACGCGCAAGACCCCCGCCATGTGGCCGAAGCCGTGTCGGCGGTAAGCGAGGCGCTAATGCACCCCGCCACCCTAGAGGCCTTCTACGCTCGTTCGCGCCAACGTGAGCGCGTGGTTTCCCCGTTCAATATCGGCCATCTCCTCAAGCAGGCCGAAACGCCGCTTCCCGCAGCCACCCGGCTGATGCTGAACACGCGCCATGCCGACGGTAATGCGGAGCAGTTCGACGTGAATGGATCACCGTTACAGCTCGTGGGCGATCATCACCGTGTCGCGCTGGCGCTCGCTCGCCACACCGCACTCGATCTGGAGGGTCTTCAGAAGGAGATGTCGGACGTTGAACCCGGCACCTTGGAAGCCATAATCCGCGATCTGGCGAAGGCTGACATCATCCAGATTGCCGTGCCGCAGACAACCCCGATGCCTGCCTTCGCATAACGGAGGCGTCGCCATGACGGCCGAAACTGCGAACAATCTTTTCCGGGAGCAAGTGACCGAGCGGCGCCGCCAGCGTCTCTACGGCGATGTCGTTCTTTCCGACAGCCGCATTAGCTCCCGCCTTGTCGTAGCAATTGCTGCGATCAGCCTTTCGTTGATTGTCTGGGCCACGACCGCGACTTATCCTCGCACGGAAGCCGTGCCCGGCGTGGTCATGACCTCCCAGCCCTCCGCCAAGGTTTTTGCAATCCGTAACGGCGTGGCGGAGCGGGTCTTCGTGCGTGACGGCTCGGCGGTGCGCCGTGACCAGCCCCTCGCCTTCATCGGCGTCGACATGCGTGATGAGGACACACGCAGCGCGGCCAGGGATAGCCTTACGGCGCTCACTGGCCAGACGGATAGCGTCAAGGCGCAAATGCAGGCAGCGCACGACGCGCTCTCCTCTGAGCGAGAGAAATTGTCCGCCTCGCTTGAGACCAACGCGGGAGAACAGGTCACGCTGCGCGAGCAGTCGGTGATTCAGGCAGCCATAATCCGATCGAAGGAAGAGGAAATCCGGCGGATCACGCCCGTCGCCGAGAAAGGCTTCATCAGTCAGATGGAAATGGACCGTCGGCGGCAATCCCTGCTTGCCGAGCGGCAGCGCGCCGAACAGATCAAGCAGCAGCTCGTGCAACTCGCTACACGGCGTAACGAGACGGTCGCGCAGTTGCGTCGGCTGCCGATGGATGAGCTGCGCGAGAAAGCCGCATTGCAAGGCGAACTCGGCTCCCTTTTCCAACAGCGTTCGCGCGCCAGGGTTGATGTCGGTTACACGATCCTGTCGCCCGTTGACGGCCGGGTCACAGCCCTGCAGGCCTCACCAGGGCGCAGCGTGGATCCTCGTGTACCCCTGCTAAGCGTCGTGCCGCAGCGCTCGGTTTTCCAGGTGCAGCTCTATGCGCCTTCCAAAGCCGTGGGGTTCATACGCGTGGGGCAGCACGTGCGCATCTCCTACGATGCCTTCCCCTACAAGCAGTTCGGCACGTTCGCCGGGACCATCGCCTCAATCTCTCGAACCGCCTATGCGCCCGGTGAAATCGACGTGCCGGTGAAGATTGAGGAGCCGGTGTATCTCATTCGCGTCCGCCTCGCCAATGAGACGGTGCCTGCCTTTGGCAAGCCCTTGCCGCTCCAGTCCGGCATGACTTTGCAGGGTACAGTGATCCTGGAGCGACGGTCCTTCGTTGACTGGCTGCTGCAGCCGCTCAATTCGGTGAGAAAGCGGACATGAGCGGCAGCGGCTTTCTCTTCGGACCGGATAAATATGTCCGTCAGGCGGAGGGCGGCGAATGTGGTCTCGCCTGTCTGACGATGGTCGCCCGCCATTATGGCGACAAGCGCGATCTGTCTGCCTGGCGTCGCCGTTTCCCACTGTCGACCCGCGGTAGTTCGCTCAAGGATCTGATTGCGATCGCTGATCAGATGGGATTTCATAGTCGCGCGCTGAAAAGCGATATGGCTTCGCTCCAGCAACTCACGCTGCCTGCGATCCTGCATTGGGACCTCAACCATTACGTGGTGCTCGATCAGGTGCGGCCAGGCTTGCGCGGCACCCGATACTCGGTTCTCGACCCTGCAAAGGGAATGCTGCTCCTGGACGAAGTGGCACTTTCGGGCCACTTCACCGGCATCGTTCTGGAATTGACACCGGGCGCGGCCTTCACACCGGTGGTCAAGCGCACGCGCCTGCACCTCAGTCAACTATGGTCGCGTATCAGGGGACTGGGACCAGCGCTGACGCGAATACTGGCCCTGTCGATCATCATGCAGATCGTGACGCTCGTCGTGCCTTTCTACACGCAACTGGCGATCGACACCGCGCTGCCCGGTTCCGATTTTGATCTCCTCAATATCATCGCTATTGGCTTTGCGGGCATTCTCCTCCTGAACGCGACCGCGATGTGGGTGCGAAGCCGCCTCGTCCTCAGTCTCAGTAACAGTCTGAGTATCCAGACAGCGGTGAACCTTTTCCGCCACGCCGTCCACCTACCGACCGCATGGTATGAAAAGCGGCACCTGGGTGATGTGACGTCCCGCTTTTCCTCGCTTCAGCCGATCACGGATTTGCTGACCCGAGGGCTGGTCAGCTCGATTGTCGATGGCGCGTTGGCTATGGCCACGATTTGCCTGATGATCGTCTTTTCGCCGGTTCTAGCGAGCCTCACCGGCGGGGTAGTGTGCCTGTACGCGCTTCTGAAGCTCGCATCCTTCAAGTCGATGAAGTTCGCCAACGCCAATGTGCTGACCGCACAGGCATTAAAGACATCCGCCTTCATCGAGAATATTCGCGGCATTTCTGCGATCAAGATGTTCTGCCAGGAAGGCAATCGCCAGCGCCAATGGCAAAACAGGAAGGCTGACGTCGTCAACGGCACGATCAGGCTGGGTCGCCTGACGGGCAGCTTCGACACGGCAAACAGCTTCATCATCGCGATCGAGAACCTGCTGTTCATCTATGTGGCGATCCGGATGGTGCTGGGCGGGTCGATCACGCTTGGCATGGTCTTCGCCTTCCAGGCCTATAAACAAAGCTTCATAGGCGCGATGACGCGGCTGATCGACCAGCTGCTGAACTACCGCTTGTTGGATGTCCATCTTGACCGGATCTCCGATATCGCGCTGGAGCAGCGCGAGCCGGAGGAGGGAAGCGCACCGCTACCCCAGATCGGTATCATCGAGCTGCAAAATGTGACATTTTCCTACGGTTTTGGACAACCGCCTGTTCTCAAGGGGGTGTCGCTTTGCATTGAGCCGGGCAGGACAACGGTGCTCGTAGGCCCATCCGGCGCGGGCAAGACGACGTTGTTCAAGATATTGTGCGGCCTACTGCAACCGACATCGGGGAGGATGCTGATCGATGGCATTCCGGTTCAGGAGTTCGGTGCCCGCAATTATCGCATGCATCTGGGCGCGGTAAGCCAGGAGGACACGCTGTTTGCCGGATCGCTGGCAGAGAATATCGCCTTCTTCGACCCGGACTATGACATGGACCGCATCATCGACTGCTGTCGCCGTGCGGCCATCCACGACGACATCATGCGAATGTCGATGAAGTACGAGACCTCTGTGGGCGATATGGGATCGAACCTGTCCGGTGGCCAGAAACAGCGCGTACTGCTGGCGCGCGCCCTTTATCGCAATCCCGGCGTGCTGATGCTTGATGAAGGCACGGCTCATCTCGACGTAACCACAGAGAGCCGCGTGGTCGAAGCCATCAAACAGCTTGGCGGCACGCGTATTCTCGTAGCGCACCGTCCCGAAACAATCAGGATGGCTGACATCATTTACCAGATTATCGATGGTCAGGCGATCCGAATGGCCGTTCAGCCACCGGCTGAGAGAAATTCCAACGCGGCAGTTTCATCAGATCACGAAGCCAATGACACGGAAATACTCGCAAGCGGCGAGCGAGAGCTCATCATCCAACAAAGGAGATAGACTATGCGGCATTTTAGTGGCGAATTCGAAGGCGTTCGCCTCCTCATGCTGGACGAACTCGATATGATCTCGGGCGGAGATGGGGAAGACACGGACGACGTGCCGCAACCGCCACCCCCAGCAGATGCGGATGACATCGTTGTAACAGCTAGGCGATATCACTCCAGCTGGACGCCAACTTCCAGTGGGGGCTATTCCGGCGGTGGATCGGGTTCTGACGGCCCTCCCACGGACCGGGACCTCTGCCCTGGCAATGGGCAATGGGATCCCAGCTTAGGGAACGCCCCAGCGGTTCCGGCCAATTGGAACTATCATCTAGATTGGACAGCGGATAAGCTTGCAGCTTCCTTAGAGTGGCAAATCAAACAACAACCAGATTATGCAAGCCGAGAATATGCTGGCTTTATTTGGTCCGATGGTAACGGCGGCTTACATACATCTAACCTAGCAATAGGAGAAGGCGGCACCGTTGACCTTAGCAGATATACTCCGCAGCAGTTAGGGTTCAGTAACTGGAACCAAGTCGTAGGGATAGTTCATAACCATCCTCATTCCTTCGGGCCATCTGCGCAAGACATGACCCAACTAAAATATTTTGCTGACCTCGTGGGCGGGCCTGATTCAACCCAAGTCAGAACTTACATTTCGACATCTGGCGGGCTTCAGGAATACAACTACCTGGGCGCCAACGTGCTAGCCAATAACACCTTACAGGAAGCGCAAAACGCCGCAAGACGTGCTCAACAATCTGGAAACTACCATCCCGAGAAAGGATGTTAGTGTGCCATGAAAAAAGTACCCACTGCCATTTTATTTCTAGCGGCTCCAGCGGCCTTCGCTCAAAATCCACCACCGATCGTCGACGCCTATTCGCCAAATAGAATTCTATCTAAGACAGAATACGACTGTGGAGGAACAGAGATAATATTTGAGTATAGCCTTGGAGATGATGGTCTTCGTGTACTAAGATATAGTAGCGGCAAAAATATCTTGTCCAATGTAGCATTAAATAACTGGAATCATTGGATTAAGCCAATTATTAAAGTAGATTCCGTCCAATTTCTTTGTAGCAAAACCGTTTCCACGGTCGCATTCATCGGCGAGACAAAAAATATACACAAAGATACTGTTCAGGTTTACATTTTGGATGGTGTTGTCAGGCCCATGATATTGGTCGACCAAGATTAAAGAGAGGATTCAGGCTATGCGGCATTTTAGCGGCGAATTTGAAGGAATAAGGCCTCTCATGGCAGATGAATTAGATGTCATCTCCGGGGGGCACGGCAATGATGGTGATGATATTCCTGATAGTTTCGATGACTGCAAAGATAGACAGACCGATACTAAGGTAGATCAGTTGCGCCAGCAGATGATGGCAAAGCCTGACTACGCTACCGTAGAGTATAAGGCGTATCTGTATCGTGATGCCGTTGGCAACATTGTTGCCGGTCAAATAAGGGGAGGGTCCGGTAACACGGTTCCCAATGGATTGGACGCAGGATGGGATCCTAATGATGTAGTTGGCATGATTCATAGCCACCCAACTAAAGCTTTCGACACTGCCACAAATACATGGAGAGATGTCACTCCAGATTGGAATTGGGATAAGCCATCGGGCGATGACCATCAGCACATGGACGCCATAGCCATGCAGCTAGATCAAAGAATAAATAATCTGAGGCAATACATTCTTCATGATGGATCTGTTAAGGAATTCATGTACACACAAAATAGCAACACATCTCTTAATGATCATGATAGATGGATGGCGTCGCAAGAGGCGGGGCACTATCGACCAAACACAAATTGTCCGTGATATGATGAAGTGGGCTGGAATAGCTTATTCATTATTAATGTCATTTCCTGCTCATGCCGTTGATCTTCCTCCTATGGCGGAAACGAGACAGGCAGAAAAGATAGTCACATCTACTTCCGCAGTTTGCTTGGGAAAGAAAATCTTCCTTCGCACATTGGTCGCATCTAAATCTGTCACGTTGTCAGAGTACCATGGAAAGTTTGAACTATCAGCATCAGATATAAAAATTTGGAATGACAGATTATCAAAGTTGAAAAGTATATATCTTATAGATATAAATTGCAGCGAAAAATATGATAAGGTTATGATTACTGGGACGCTTAAGTCAAAAGCGGATTCGTTCGGTAGAGTTATAATGTGGTCTAGTGAATCCGGTATAAAATTGTTTAATTGATAACGGTGGCGGAGGTGGCAAACATTCAAAGGAAGGTTGCTAAAATGGATTGTGCTGCGAAATCCGTTTTCACCCTGAGAGGCCTCGGAATCGGCGGTGAAGCTTTTGCCCAAGGGGGGGGGGCTCCGCCGTTGGTCGAAGCATATACTCCCGCAGGCGTATCCACCTCATCGACTTATGACTGTGAAGGCACACGGGTCGCACTGCAATTCAGCGCACGCGGCGACGTGGTGAACGTAGAGAAATGCTCCGCTGGACCAAAAAGCTAGGAAAGGCGAGCTACAAAAGTAGAATATATATTCTCGTCCATTCAAAGCGATAGATAGCTCTCAGTTTATTTGCGGTAAATAAGTCAGATCTATCACGTTTACTGGATCGACAACCATAACCGACCAAAATAGGGTTTCGGTATACATCGAAGATGAAAAGTTAAGCTGATCAGGCTCGTTGAACATCAAAAGTGAAATAGCAAAGAGATAGGAGGACCAATCAATGCGACATTTCAGCGGTGAATTTGAAGGAATCCGTCTCCTGATGGCGGACGAGTTGGATTTGATAGCGGGAGGCGAAGGCGAGGACACCGATGACGTTCAGACGGATGCTCTCGACCCATGCCAGATTAATTTTCTAAGGAACCAGCTTCAAGCCAAGGGCATGCCTAACGATTTCTTGGGACAAGTTACCTTTAAATCTGGACTCGATGGCGCAGAGAATATCTATACTTCAATTGCGTGGGCACAGTCTGGAACTGCTGCGGTTACTCAGGGCAACACGATTTACGTGAAACCTGAATTTTTCAATAGTTTTATTACGTTCCAGAACAAAGCTGCATACGAAGAAGTATTTCATGCGGCTCAGTTTAATCAATACGGTAGCGATTTCTATTCTCTGTATGGAATATCGTCAGTGTATGGAGGATTTTTTGGAGCCGGAATGTATGACGGAAACCAATTTGAGATAAATGCCAAGGCCTTCGCAAACCAAATGCAGGGCAGCAACATGTCTTGCGGAGGGTAAGGTGATATCGCCATGAAACAGATAAACTGGGGCATGGTCGCTATAATTCCCGTTCTATTGACCGGGCTATTTGCGGCTTTTGTAATGTTTGTAGGGTCAGTGATGGGAGGAGGCGGTTGCGAAGGACGACCGTCTCCTTGCCATCCTGACTTCAAGCATATGTGGGCGATGTTGTCGTTCATCCTATTCCTGACGGTATTAGCTGCTGTCGGTGCGTATAAGATCGTCAACAACCTCGTCAGAAGGCATCGTACGCGCAAGCTGTCAAGAGAATCGGATAGAGATTGATCTCGTCAGGGGATTTCGATGGCGGGAACGCCAAGGAGGACCGCCCTTTCGTTCCTGAGCGACATGTAAGCCCCAAGTGCGCCTCCTACTACTCTTATTGCGAACGGCTGGACAACGAAAGCACTCTCCGCATGAGCAAAGCGATGATGACTCTTATATGGCGATCCAGGCTGCTATGGCTGGCACTTGGCGCGGTGCTCCCTTCCGTTGCCCATGCCCGCTGGCTGGAAGCCCGTTCCGACAATTTCATCGTTACCAGCGACGGCAGCGAGGCCGGCCTGCGCGAATCCACGGCGTTGCTCGAAAACTACGATCGTTTGCTCCGGACGCTGACAGAGACCGCCGCGCCGCCGTCGCCAGCGCCGCTCAAGGTCTATCTGGTCGGATCGGCCGGTAAGCTCCGCCAGGTCGTTCGCCTTCCTGAGAATGCCTTGGGCGTTTATATGGCACGGGTCGGCGGCACGGCAGCGCTGTCAGCTCGAGGCGATCGTCCCGGCCTTGGCGGTGAAGAGGTGCTGCTGCACGAATATGCCCATCATTTCATGAATCGCTATTATCCGGCCGCATACCCGGCTTGGTACAGTGAGGGCTTCGCCGAATATGTGATGACCGCACGCTTTCTTAACGATCGGATCGAGATTGGCCGCCCCAACCCGGGGCGAGCGGCCAACCTGCTGCGAGGCACGTGGTTGCCGGTAAAGCGTATCTTCGCTTCGGGGCGTAGCGGCCTGTCCGCCGCGCAGCTTCCGCAATTCTACGCGCAAAGTTGGCTGATCGTTCATTATCTCTTCGCGGCGCCCGAGCGCCGCGAAGCACTGACCCGCTATCTTGCCGACCTGCACCGCGGCGTCGCCGAACCAACGGCATTCCAGAGCGCCTTCGGTAAGGATCATGCCGCATTCGACGCCGATCTCAAACGCTACAGGGATGGCGGCATCGGGTTCGGTGCGATGGGGCGCGATCAGGGGGCGCTTCCCGCGATTGCGATCAGCGCCCTGCCGGACTCCGCCGATGATCTGCTGTTACGTCAGGTGGCGCTCAACCTCGGCATTCCCGACCCTGCTGTCGAGGCGGAGACGCTGAAAGCGATACGGGCGGTTGCCGCACGCTATCCCGGCGACGCTTATGCCCAGCGTGTATTGGCGCGCGCAGAGATAGGCTCTGGCGACCGCGCCGCAGGTATCGCGATCATCGACAATTTGATCGCAAAGACGCCGCCCGATGCTGAATTATTCTACTATCGCGGAATTGCGGACTTTTTCGCGGGTCGCCAAGACGAAGCCAGGCGTGCCGAACTTTATGCGGCGGCTCATGGCTGGTTCGCAAAGGCCATCGCGGTTGATCCTTCATACTATACAGCCCTCTACCGGCACGCGCTCACAACGCCGAACGCTGGGGCAGCGCAATCGGAAGAGGTCCTTGGCGAACTTCAGACGGCTCACAAGCTTGCGCCGTTGGTGGGCGATATAGCGATCGACGCAGCAACGGCTTTAGCGGATCACCATCGTTATGCGGAGGCGGCAGCCGCGATATTGCCGATCGCCACCGATCCTCACGGCGGCAATGTTCAGCGCGCTCAATCGCTGTTGCACAGGATTCAGGCGGAAGCGGCGGCAAGGCAATGACCGGCACCTCGACTCAGATGCGCAACAATGGATGAGATGCCAGCGAACGACATCGCCGTGGTTTTGGTCTGTCCCACAGTTCGATCGCCGAGATGACGCAAAACGCGTGGGAATGCGCGTATCCATAGATAGTCTAAATGAGCCGATATTTCGGGGATGCAATTCCACACGCGCTGGCTTCAAACGGCATAAGCTGTGAGAGACCTGTGTTGCCGAACGCCGTAGACGCTCCGCTACTGTGTTTGGCGCGCACTCGGCAAGACCGCCTTCACCGCATTCAATCCCTGATTTCCAGCAATTGCCGGTGTTTACCGTGATACAGACCCGGCTTTCTTGTGCCATATCTCTCCGCTGCCGGATCGGGCGTCGCGACCACCGGCTAGCGGTGCCGCGCGGGCACCTTAAAGTCCGCCCCTTGCGCATTGCGCGGCGCGGACCACTTGGAGACGATCATGGTGGAGATCATCCGGGCGGATGCCGCATCCGCATGGCGCGAGCGTGCGCGCTACGATCGCTTGCTGGGGTTCGACAGGGCAACATGGGCGTGGGAATGCCTACGCCGCTCGCTTGGGCATGAGCCCGCCGTGCCCCCTGGCGTATCATGGACGATGCTGCGCGCCGAGCCGCCCTTGTGCCTTCTCACATTAATGCAAAGCTGCAAGCGCCACGACGGCGCACTGCCGCTCTCGGCATTCGCTGGTCTTGCCGACTTTGCCGGGCATGTCTTCTGGTGCGCAGAGCTTCATGCGCCGGTGCTCGCCGTCGATGCACGCTCCGTCTCGACCGATGCCGCCGAAGCGTTCCACCTTCACACGCTCCGCCAGCCGATCGTTGTCCTGCGCTCGCGCGACGCAGGCGAACATGTGCTGATCGCCGATGGGCCACGCTGCATCCGCATCGAGGTGCGTTCCGGCACATTGCTGGGTGGCCCCGTCCGGCTCGACTATCATCTTCCCGGCGACGGCGATGTGAGAGCGAAGATATTGACGCTGCGCCGCCTGACCGCGCTTTGCCGGCTGGGGCGCTTTCCCACGACCCTGTTCCCGCCCGAGCGCCGGGCCAGACGATGGGCGCTGGCGCTCCAGGCATGGGACGGGCGGCGGAGCGGGGCAAGCCATCGGGACATAGCCTGCGTCATCCATGGTGAAGCAACCGTGCGCAATCACTGGTATGGCAAATCCGATCATATGCGGACGAATATCAAGCGCCTGCTACGAACCGCCAACACATTGATCGGCGGCGGTTGGCGCCATCTGCTGCGATGACCTGCCGCTGTTCGACATCATACTGGTCACAGGCTGCGCACGAACCGCAGTAATTCATCGCCCATCAGGAAGCCGCAAGGCCAGTAGGCGTCACCGCCCATATGCTCGATCGGCTCGACGACGCGCGCCGCAACGAGATAGGCAGCGGCAGCGTTGAACCGGCGCGGCTCCCAACCGAGTGCGCCACCAACTTCACTGCTATCTGCCTGATCGCTGTCCAGATTGAGCAAATGGACGGCGAGATCGCGAGCGTCGTTTTCCGGGTTCCATTCCATGAAATCGGCGTCGAACGTCGCGAACAGATCGGACCAATCGCTTTGAGCGGTCCAAGACCAGCTAATGCCAACCCTGCGCCGTTCATGCCTACAGCGTCCGTTTGTCTTGTTGGCGGTGACCAATGCCCGAGGTCGGGATAAGTGAAGCTGTCCTGAAACTTGCCTCCGGCTATCGTTGCCAAGCGCTTGGCCTCCCTGACGATGTATGGGCGGTCCTGAATTTCCCAAACTGGCTCATCGACTTGGATGCACCCTAGGATAGCGCCAGCCATCGTTGCGATCGTATCCGTGTCGCTATCCAGCTCATTGGCAGCCAGTATCAGCGCGTCCTCAATCGGTCGTTCCCGAAACAACCATGACAGCGCACTCGCGGCAAGAGCAGTCTTAAATCCGGACCCTCGAAACTTGGACGTCAGGCAACCAATCTTTTCAAGGACATTTCGATAGGCATCGGCAGGGCTATCCTTCAGAATAGGGAGGATAGCCTCAATGTCGGCTTGTGCCTCCTGCTGCATACCTTGGACCGCCGAAATCAGCGTTTGATCAGCGCTATTCTCCCACGCCGACTGCCAAAATGCCGCCAACTGTGGATCCATGTCGATCAGTTCCGGAACGACGTGGAGGTGTTCAATGAAGCCAATCCAGTCGGATGGCTCGGGCACGGCACCGCACTTCAGAGAATGCGCGACGCACATCGCATGGAAAACCGCACCACAAAACCCGTGAGGGTGTCCATGCGTGACCAGCGCGTCCTTAAGCACATTGGCGAGCATAATATCGGATATGGTGGAAGCAGCCCATACATGCGGCTGGATGCGCATGGCCGCCCCATTTCCACCGCCTGATATATACTGAGAACCGCTACTGTCGAAGAAGTTAGAGAACCAATTGACGCTCCGACGCGCGAGATTGGCTGCGGCCGCCTTGGTCCCTAAGCCAGCGCCCAAGGCGTAGCTCGTCCAAACCGTAACCTCGACCTTTGCAAAAGCCTCCGCATCAAATTCGCCGTTCCCGCGAATAGCACGGGATACGGCCAATCTGAGCTGAGTATCATCAGAGTAGGTGCCTGCCGGAAGGTCCACCCGCGGACCGCCTCTCCCTCCAATGATTCGCTGCCACCGGACGGGATGCGAAACGGTCTTCGATCCCGTTCGATGAGCGACGCCCGAAGCACCTCGCGAAAGCTCGGTCATCCAGCCGAGCGCGTCCCCGGCCGCTGCCCAAAGAGCAGAATTGACAACAGCCCGTTCATAAGACGGCTGCTCGCGAGAGGTGGCAACGGAGGAGCTTTCAGCGTTCAATTCTTTTTCCCAGCGAACTTTGACGGCGACCATACAACCTCGACGTCCGGTAAGCCAAACTCTTCTAGCCAGCCGGCCACCTGATCCTGATACTCCTCCTCACGGACGTAGATTCGAATTAGGTGATCCGTGGAAACCGCTGCGGGATAGAGCACCTCGGCCTGCTCACACGTCGGCAATTTCGGGGCGCGGTTTAGCCGAGACACCGACCAACTCGGGCTCTTGCGACGAATGACCGGCGCAAAAAGTCCATTAAGGCCTTGCAGCCCTCTCGCACGGGCGCAGCGATCATACGAGTTGTTCGTCGTCGCGAACACGACATTGTCGTGCGTCATGATCGACGGGTCGAAGGCAAGGATCGACCACCACACGTCGCCTGTCGCATGCCAGCGTTCGGAGACTTCAAAATACCGCCGGTTGATCTCCGAAATAGAAAGATTCACATAATCCAGCCAATTGTCACCCTTATCAAAAAAGGCGCTTGCCTCTGGCCGGACCGCTGCATTCACATGAAGAATGTGCTGAAGATATTGATCCTCAGGTAGCCGATAGCGCGACTTCAGCGCGCCGCTGGCCAATGTACCGACGAGCCCCCGATGCGTCGTGAAATGCAAGACTTCCTCAATCTCGCGTTCGCCAATGATTGCTTCGATCGTCACACGTCCACCTGATCGAACGTACCTGCACCGAAATATTGAATGAGTCTGGATTGCATGCCGGGCTTATAACCGACGATCACTTCTTTGCGCGCCCGCGCGACCGCGACCGCTAAAAGGCGTCGGAGAACGAAAACCTCATCGTCGAGCTGCTCATCTGGAAAAGGGGTATTCTCATCATTAAAACCGAGGATGAAAACGTAATCGAACTCTAATCCCTTCGCCGAATGGAAGGTCGACAACGCGACGTTTTCGTCGCCGTCAGGCCAATCTTGCTCCCTGGTGATATCTACGAATGGGATATCGTTTGCGCGAAGCTCGTTACGCAAAGTTGCGAACCAAGCACCCGCCTGAGGTTTGAGGAACGCGACCGAATCCGTTCTAAGGTCGATCGTGTTCGCGATGTGGTTGACCGCCCATCGCACCTGACGGTTATATAGGCCGCGCAACACCTTTGGTCGCGGACCATGTGTCGACGCAGCCGCAAGATTGGGCAGGACCCCGTCAGCTTCCGCCGCGAGGCCGTTTAAGATCGAAGCAGCAAACGCCGCAATCTCCACGGTGTTTCGATGGTTGGCACGAAGAGTGTGAACGCGTTCAGGCCGGACATCAAAGCCTGCCTCAGTCCAAGTGAATCCGCGCGCATAAATCCGCTGCACTGTATCAATGACGAAGGTTACTGCGTGATCCGGCGCGAGATGCTGCCGGACAGCCCGGAGCTGGTTGGCTGAAAAGTCCTGGCTTTCATCAACAATGACAACGTCATAACCGATCGGCTCTACGTCTCGCGCCATTCGAACCGCAATAGTGTTCCAGTCAGCTATGCCCTCCTGTTCGAGCCAGGCAAGATAGGGGTATACGACCTCGTCGAGAATTCGCCGACGCAAGTGCCTGCTGATGGCCGGATCGTCAGCATCGCGCTGACCGGCCCATCCGCCGACCGCCAATCTCGCACTCACGAACCGACCGGCTATGATTTTCACATCATGGTCAATCTGCCCGAATGCGCGGATGATGGACATTGGCGCTTCGCCCGCCGACTGATCGCTTCCGAGATCGGCCCACGTCCCGTAACACTGACAGTGAGCGCAACCGGCGTATCGGCCGGGATTATTCTTTATGATGCGGAGACCGATTTCCCGCTCAACGCGCGCGAATTGTCTCTCCGCCCATGAACCTGTTCCCTCCTGCGTTGACCGACAGGGGCATTTGAGGATGCTCGGGGACCATCAGGGGTATCACGCCCATTTCATGACCTGATGCAGCTTTCGCTTCGTTCGCGCCGCCTGTCGCGGCCCGCGAGTCGGAGCCAGCATCATGACACCCACCAAGCTGCTCGTCGGGCAGATTTTCATCGTTTTCGCCATCGTCATTCTGGGCGTATGGGCGGCGACCCAATGGGCCGCCGCGATGCTCGGCTATCAGGCACAGCTTGGCTTGCCGTGGATCTTCATTCTCGACATTCCAGTCTACCGGCCTTGGGACCTGTTTCGCTGGTGGTATCATTTCGAGGCCTATGCACCCGAAGTGTTCGACAAGGCCGGGGCGCTGGCCGGAGCGAGCGGCTTTCTCGGCTGCGCGTCGGCCATTGGCGGTTCGCTTTGGCGGGCACGCCAGAACCGCAATGTCACCACCTACGGTTCCTCGCGGTGGGCATCGCGCGGCGAGATCGCGAAATCAGGTTTGTTCGATGACGCGGGCGTCTTTCTCGGCCGCTATCGCGCCGATTACTTACGCCATGACGGCCCGGAGCATGTCATGGCCTTCGCGCCGACCCGCTCGGGCAAGGGCGTCGGACTGGTCGTGCCCACGCTGCTATCCTGGACCGGCAGCGCCGTCGTTCACGACATCAAGGGCGAGAACTGGACGCTGACCGCAGGCTGGCGGTCGCGCTTCTCGCACTGCCTGCTGTTCAATCCGACCGATCCGCGCTCGGCGCGCTACAATCCGCTGCTCGAAGTCCGCAAAGGGTCGGACGAGGTTCGCGATGTGCAGAACATCGCCGACATATTGGTCGACCCGGAAGGCGCGCTGGAGCGTCGGTCGCATTGGGAGAAGACAAGCCACAGCCTGCTGGTCGGCGCGATCCTCCACGTTCTCTACGCGGAGGAAGAAAAGACCCTCGCGCGCGTCGCCACCTTCCTGTCCGATCCCCAGCGGTCGTTCGCCCACACGCTGCGCCGGATGATGGCGACCAACCATCTCGGAACCAAGGAGCGTCCGCAGGTCCATCCCGTCGTCGCCAGCGCGGCGCGCGAGGTTTTGAACAAGTCGGAGAACGAGCGCAGCGGCGTCCTCTCCACCGCCATGTCGTTTCTCGGTCTCTACCGCGACCCGACGGTGGCGATGACCACGGCGGCTTGCGACTGGCGGATCAGTGATCTTGTCGATGGGTCGGTTCCGGTCTCCCTCTACTTAGTTATTCCACCGTCCGACATCTCGCGCACCAAGCCGCTTGTCCGTCTGGTCCTCAACCAGATCGGCCGGCGTCTAACCGAACGTCTGGAAGGTGATCCCAAGAAAAGCCGCAAGCATCAGCTCCTGATGATGCTGGACGAGTTTCCGGCGCTCGGCCGTCTCGACTTCTTCGAGACCGCGCTCGCCTTCATGGCCGGTTACGGCATCCGCGCCTACCTCATTGCGCAGAGCCTCAACCAGATCAGCAAGGCTTATGGCGAGAACAATGCCATTCTCGACAATTGCCATGTCCGCATAGCCTTTTCGTCCAATGATGAGCGGACGGCCAAGCGGATCAGCGATGCCCTTGGCACCGCCACCGAACTGCGCGCCCAGCGCAACTATGCCGGCCACCGCCTCGCGCCCTGGCTGTCGCACGTCATGGTATCGCGTCAGGAGACGGCGCGGCCGCTGCTAACCCCCGGCGAGGTGATGCAGCTTCCGCCCGCCGATGAATTGGTGATGGTGTCCGGCCTCGCCCCGATCCGGGCGAAGAAGCTGCGCTATTACGAGGATCGCAACTTCACGTCACGCGTCCTGCCACCACCCAGTCTCGACAATGGCGATGGCGTCTATGTCGATCGTCCCAGCCCGCGCCCGGACGACTGGGGCAGCGAAGTTCGCGGCCTGCATGAAGGGCTGACCGCTGCCGCCGAAGCGGAAGGCGCGGCATTCGACGAGGAAGCCGAAGGTGGTTTGCAGCAGCAGCGCCATCCCGGCCTGCCCGAAGAACAGGCCCAAAAGCCAACCGAGCGCGAGCAGGATACCACGCCCGGCGACGATGACGATGCCGATCCCGCCGCCGACCGGCGCGCGATGACCAGCCTGAGCAATGTCGCCCGCGCCGTCGCGATGAACGAGGGCAAGCAGCGCGGCAGCGACATCCTCCCCAGCTTCGGTGGGGACATGTGATGCGGAACCGCGACAAGATACGCTACCAGCTTTTCCTTGAGCCGAAGCTGGCCGAGCGGCTGGAAGAAATGGCCGCCAAGCCCGGCGTCGCACGCTCCGATATATTGGTAGCCGCGCTCGACGCCTGGCTGACCCGGCAGGGTAGCCACGAACTGGACGACCGCTTCGGCGGACGATTGGACCGGATGAGCCTCCAGCTTGGGCGCTTAGGCCGCGACGTGCAGGTGCTGCTGGAAAGCCTCTCGCTGTTCGTCCACCAGCATTATTGCCTCACCGCCCAACTGCCCGAACCTGATGCTGCCGCCCGCGCGATCGGCCGTGACCGCTTCGACAGGTTCATCGAGCAGATCGGCCGCCAGATGGCCGCCGGCCCTAAACCGCTCGCACAGCCCAGCGAGGTGGCGCGATGAGCGGTTTTGTCAACGCTACCGCGCAGGGCCGCCGCCGCGCGATGCTGCGCACGGCGATGGGGCCGCAGATTGCGGAAGCCCTGTCCGATCCGCTGGTGATCGAGATCATGGTCAATCCCGACGGCGCGCTCCGGCTGGACCGGCTGGGAGAAGGCCGCGTCGATACCGGCGCACGGCTGGAGGCCGCCGAGGCCGAACGGATCATCCGCCTGGTCGCGAGCCATCTCCGCGCCGAGGTCCATGCCGGCGCCCCGATCGTCAGCGCGGAATTACCGGAAGGCGGCGAACGGTTCGAGGGGCTGTTGCCTCCAGTATCGGCCGCGCCGTGCTTTTCCATCCGCAAGCCCGCCGCCCGCATCCATCGCCTGATCGACTATGTGGCGGACGGCATCATGCGCGCCGAAGTCGCGCTGGCGCTGTCGATGGCAGTTGTCGAGCGCCGCAACATCCTTGTCGCGGGCGGCACGTCGTCCGGCAAGACCACGCTCGCCAATGCGCTCCTCAATGAAATGGCAACGCTCGACGAGCGCGTCATCATCATTGAGGACACGCGCGAGCTGCAATGCGCCGCGCCAGATACGGTCGCGCTGCGCACCAAACCGGGCGCGGTCAGCATGGCCGATCTTGTCCGCTCCACGCTGCGCCTGCGCCCCGACCGCATCATCGTCGGCGAGGTCCGGGGCGGCGAGGCGCTCGACATGCTTAAGGCCTGGAACACCGGCCATCCGGGCGGCATCGCCACGGTCCACGCGAATAGCGCGCGCTCCGCGCTCTACCGGATCGAGCAGCTTGTTTCGGAAGGCGTCGTCACCGTGCCTCGCCGCCTGATCGCGGACGCGATCGACATGGTGGTGTTCATCTCCGGCCGGGGAACCGGCCGCAGGGTCGAGAGCGTGGCTGAGGTCCGCGGTCTCGATAGCGACGGCGATTACGCCGTCACCGACCTCGCCATCCCCACCCACACAGGAGACTGAAAATGCACGCTACTACTGCGCCCAGGCACACGCGCCTACCGCTCAAACTGGCCGCCATCGCGGCCGCCACGCTGATCTTTCCCGTCACGGCGATGGCGTCGGGCTCGGGCATGCCCTGGGAAGAACCGCTGCAACAGGTGCTCGAATCCGTTCAGGGTCCGGTCGCCAAGATCGTCGCCGTCATCATCATTATCACGACCGGCCTGGCGCTGGCTTTTGGCGAGACGAGCGGCGGCTTCCGCAAGCTGATCCAAATCGTGTTCGGGCTGTCGATCGCGTTCGCCGCCAGTTCCTTCTTCCTCAGCTTCTTCAGCTTCGGCGGCGGGGCGCTGGTCTGATGGCGGGGGCCAGCTCCATCGCGGCGGGAGGCCATATCGACGGCTTCGAGGTGCCGCTGCACCGGGCGCTGACCGAGCCGATTCTGCTCGGCGGCGCGCCGCGCGGCATCGCGATCCTCAACGGCACGCTCGCCGCCGCGATGGGGCTGGGTCTCCAGCAATGGATCGCGGGCCTGCTGCTCTGGCTCGCAGGGCACAGCCTCGCCGTATTCGCGGCCAAGCGCGATCCCGACTTCGCCGCCGTGCTCGCGCGGCACCTTCGCCAACGGGGATATCTCACATGCTGAACCTCAAGGAATATCGCGGCGCGGCTGATAGGCTGGCCGATCATCTGCCCTGGGCCGCGCTGGTCGCACCCGGCGTCGTGCTCAACAAGGACGGCAGCTTCCAGCGGACGCTGCGTTTTCGCGGTCCCGATCTCGAATCCGCCACCGAAGCCGAACTGGTCTCGGTCTGCGCGCGGGCGAACAATGCGCTGCGCCGGCTTGGGAGCGGATGGGCGCTGTTCTTCGACGCCGAGCGTTCGCACGCGCTGGGCTATCCCGACAGCGCCTTTCCCGATCCTGCCTCATGGCTGGTGGACGAGGAACGCCGCGCCCATTTCGACGGGCGCAAGGGCCAGCATTTCGAGAGCGCCTATCATCTGACCCTCTGCTATTTGCCGCCCGCCGATCAGGTATCTCGCGCGGAGCGCGCGCTGCTCGAACGCGAGGTGCCGCAGGAGGGCCGCGACTGGCGGCAGGAACTACGTGCCTTCATCGCCGAGACCGATCGCGTGCTGGATCTTCTCTCCGGCCTCATGCCGGAGGTGCGGCCGCTCGATGACAGCGAGACGCTGACCTTCCTGCACGGATGCATTTCCACGAAGCGCCATCCGGTCGCCGCGCCAGCCACGCGGATGTATCTCGACGGGCTTCTGGTCGATACGCCGCTGTCGGGCGGGATCGAACCAATGCTGGGCGATCGGCATCTGCGCACGGTCACGGTGCTGGGATTTCCCAATGCCACGCGCCCCGGCATTCTCGACGCGCTCAATCACCAGGACTTCGCCTATCGCTGGGCGACCCGGTTCATCGCGCTCGACAAGACCGCCGCCAACAAGACGCTGACGAAGATCAGGCGGCAATGGTTCAACAAGCGCAAGTCGATCGCGCAGCTCATGCGCGAAGTGATGATGAACGAGCCGGTCCCACTGACGGACAGCGACGCCGACAACAAGGTGGCCGATAGCGACCTCGCTCTACAGGCGCTCGGCGGCGATCATGTCGCCTTCGGCTACTACACCGCGACCATCACCGTCAGCGACGAGGATCGCGCGGCGGCCGATGAGAAGGTCCGCATCGTCGAGCGTATCGTCAACGGTCTCGGCTTCACTTGCATCCGCGAGAGCGTCAACGCGGTGGAGGCGTGGCTCGGTTCGTTGCCCGGCCATGTCTATGCCAATGTCCGGCAACCTCTGGTCCACACGCTGAACCTCGCGCACCTGATGCCGCTGTCGTCGGTGTGGGCGGGACCGGCGCGCAACGACCATCTTTCCGGTCCGCCGCTGCTCTATGCCGAGACGAGCGGATCGACGCCGTTCCGGCTGTCCACCCACGTCAGCGACGTCGGGCATGAGATCATCGTCGGCCCGACCGGCGCGGGCAAATCCGTGCTGCTGGCACTGCTCGCCTTGCAGTTCCGCCGCTATCCTGGCTCCCAGGTCTATATCTTCGACAAGGGCCGTTCGGCGCGCGCCGCCGTGCTGGCGATGGGCGGCGAGCATCATGGGCTGGGCGAGAGCGACGCCCTGGCGTTCCAGCCCTTGCGCCACATCGATGATGAGAGCGAGCGTGCCTGGGCCGCTGACTGGACGGCTTCGCTGCTCGCCCACGAGCGGGTGGATGTCACGCCGGAGGTCAAGGAAGCGCTGTGGTCCGCGCTCACCAGCCTCGCCAGCGCGCCGCCCGAAGAACGCACGCTGACCGGCCTTGCGGTTCTCCTGCAGTCCAACGCACTGAAAGCTGCGCTCATGCCCTACACGCTGGAAGGTCCGTTCGGCCGCCTGCTCGACGCGGCAGAAAACCGCCTCGCGCTGTCGGACGTGCAATGCTTCGAGACCGAGGCGCTGATGAACACGGCTGGCGTCGTGCTGCCGGTGCTGACCTATCTGTTCCATCGGCTCGAAGAGCGGTTCGACGGGCGACCGACGCTGCTGATCCTCGACGAGGCGTGGGTGTTTCTCGACAATCCTGTGTTCGCCGCCCGCATCCGCGAATGGCTCAAGGTTCTGCGCCGCAGGAATGTCAGCGTGGTGTTCGCCACGCAGAGCCTTGCCGATATCGCCGACAGTTCGATCGCGCCCGCGATCATCGAAAGCTGCCCGCAGCGCATCTTCCTCGCCAATGACCGCGCGATCGAGCCGCAGGGCCGCGCCACCTATGAACGCTTCGGCCTCAATGAGCGCCAGATCGAGTTGATCGCCCGCGCCACGCCCAAGCGGCATTATTATCTGCAATCGCGGCGCGGCAACCGGCTGTTCGAACTGGCGCTGGGGCCTGTCGCGCTCGCCTTTTGCGGTTCTTCCGACGCCGCCAGCCAAAGCCTGATCGACAACCTTCTCGAACGGCACGGTCCGGAGGGGTTCGCCGCCGCGATGCTGCGTGCGCGCGGCATCGAATGGGCCGCCGATCTGCTCGCCGATTTCCCCGCTGTCGAACCGGCAGCGGCTGATCCTCTCAACCCCCACCAACAGGAGCTGTTCTCATGAAAACCCGTATCCTCGCCGCCTGTCTCGCGGCCACCAGCATGACCGCCGCCGCGATCCTGCAGGCGACACCGGCGCACGCCATCCCGGTGTTCGACGCCAGCAACTATGCGCAGAATGTGCTGACGGCGGCGCGCACGCTGACCCAGATCAACAATCAGATACAGGCGCTCCAGAATCAGGCGTCGATGCTGACCAACATGGCCAAGCATCTCCAGCGCCTCGACTTCTCTTCACTCAATCAGATCACCCGCTCGATGCAGCGCATCGGCACGCTGATGAATAAGGCCGAGGGCATCGCCTTCGATCTCGCATCCACCGATGACGCATTGCGCCAGCAGTTTCCCACCGAGTTCGACCGGACGCTGTCCACCAGCCAGATCATCGCGCAAGCGCGCGCCCGTTTGCAGGCGTCGATGCAGGGCTATCGCCAGAGCATGCGCGTGCAGGCGCAGGTGGTAGAGAATATCGAGGCCGATGCCGACCTGCTCACGGAGTTGGTCAGCCAGAGCCAGTCGGCCACGGGCAGCTTGCAGGCGCAACAGGCCACCAACCAGCTTATCGCGCTCTCGACCCGCCAGCAGCTTCAGATCCAGCAGATGATGGCGGCGCAATATCGCGCCGATGCGCTGGAGCGCGCGCGCCAGCAGCAGGCAATGGAGGCCGCGCGCGAGCGGACGAAGCGCTTCATCGGCACGGCCGACATCTACACGCGCAACTGACGGCGCACGGCAAGGCGGCTGACCATGAATCCCGACCTCAACATCATCGACAGCTTCCTCGAAGCCTTCATCAGCTACATCGACAGCGGCTTCGGGCTGCTGTCCGGCGATGTCGCGTTTCTTACCACCGTCCTGATCGGCATCGACGTGACGCTTGCCGCTTTGTGGTGGGCGATGGACAACGATCAGGACGTGCTCGGCAAGCTCGTCAAGAAAGTGCTCTATGTCGGGGCCTTCGCCTTCATCATCGGCAATTTCAGCACGCTGGCCGATATCATTTTCAAGAGCTTTTCCGGCCTCGGCATCACGGCGGGCGGCGGGGGCGTATCGGCCGACGACCTGATGCATCCCGGCGCGATCGCCGGGACCGGCTTCACCGCCGCG
This sequence comes from Sphingobium sp. TomTYG72, assembly GCF_055394715.1. Lineage (NCBI taxonomy): Bacteria > Pseudomonadati > Pseudomonadota > Alphaproteobacteria > Sphingomonadales > Sphingobiaceae > Sphingobium > Sphingobium sp. TomTYG72. The sequence continues at coordinate 2,362,776 of NZ_AP027336.1, forward strand.
CATCCGCTGCTCGATCAGGTGACGGAGATGTCGGGGTTCCCGGAGTTTTTCGGTAACTTCCTGTCGATCGCAGTGCTGCTCATTTGCTGGCTGCTGGTAGTCCTGGCCTTCTTCATCCTCGCCATCCAGCTTTTCATCACCATCCTGGAGTTCAAGCTGACCGCGCTCGCGGGGTTCGTGCTGGTGCCGTTCGCGCTGTGGAACAAGACCAGCTTTCTCGCCGAACGGGTGCTGGGCAATGTCGTGTCCTCCGGCATCAAAGTCATGGTGCTCGCCGTCATCATCGGCATCGGCACCAATCTCTTCGGCGAACTGACCGCCCTTGTCGGCAGCGAGCCGGAGATCGCCGAGGCGCTGAGCCTGCTGATGGGCGCGCTCACGCTGTTCGGGCTTGGCATCTTCGGTCCCGGTATTGCGTCCGGCCTTGTCTCGGGCGCACCCCAGCTTGGCGCGGGCGCTGCCGTGGGCACGGTCGCAGGCGCGGCCCTTGCCACGGGCGGAGCGGCCATGCTCGGCGCGCGTGGCGCAATGGCAGCCGGTCGCGGCGGTATGGGGGCGATCAAGGCCGGAACCGCGATGGGATCGGCTGCCTCGACAGCGTATCGGCTCGGGCAGGAAACATCCGGCAGCGCGAGCATCGGTGCTGGTCTCGGCGGCATGTCGACGGCCGCTGGCGGCGCTGCATCGCAGGGAATGAAAGCCGCAGCCGCGCGCATCGCCAGTCCACTTCGCGAAAGCGCTGCGCGCGGGAGCCAAGCGGCGTGGAACGCGGGCCGCACGACACCGGCTCCCGCGACATCAAACGCTTCAGGCGCGGGCGCGCCCGACAGTGCCCCCGCATGGGCGCGCAGCCTGCGCGCGCAGCAGACGGCCCGTCATCACCGCCACATGGCGATGCAGACCATCAAGGACGGCGATCGTCCCGGCTCCGCCGCCAATCCCAACCTCAGCGACAAGGAGTGATTATCGATGTTCTTCAAACGATCCATCCAGCGCTACGGGCACAGCCCGCAGCCAGAAACACCCTACCAGCGCGCGGGCCAGCTCTGGGACGAGCGCATCGGCTCCGCCCGCGTGCAAGCGAAGAACTGGCGGCTGGTCGCGTTCGGATGCCTGGGCCTGACCGGCGTGTTGATCGGCTCCAACGTTTGGCAGTCGATGCAGAGCCGCGTCGCGCCCTATGTGGTCGAGGTCGATCGGCTCGGCGAGGCCCGTTCGGTCGCACCCGCGATCCAGAATTATCAGCCCACCGACGGACAGATCGCATGGCATCTCGGCCGGTTCATATCGAATGTGCGATCGGTCTCCACCGACCCGGTGCTGGTCAAGCGCAACTGGCTGGATGCTTATGACTTCGCAAGTGATCGCGCCGCGCTCTTCCTCAACGAATATGCGCGCAGCAACGACCCGTTCGCCGGGATCGGCCAGCGCAGCGTCTCGGCGCAGGTGACGAGCGTGGTCCGCGCATCCGACACCAGCTTCCAGGTCAAATGGACCGAGAGCATCTACGAACGCGGGAGCCTGGCCAAGACCGAGCGCTGGACCGCCATGCTGACCGTGATGCTCCGGCCGCCCAAGACTGCTGATGCGCTGCGCAAGAACCCGCTGGGCCTGTTCGTCAACGCGATCGACTGGGCGCGCGAACTGGAGGGCCAGCCCGCATCGTCCGGTCAGCAAGGGCAGCGGCCAAAGGCGGAGATTCCGCCCGCAGCGCCCTCGCAGCCCGCACCTGCCGCGCCCGTCATCCCGGACGCTGCGCCGCTCCCGGCCGCGCCCGCCAGTTCCACCAATGAAGGAGTAACCGGACAATGACCCGGCCAAAAACCGAGATCGCCATCCTGTGCGCCTCCACGCTGGCGCTTGCCGCCTGCGCGGGCAAGACGCCGCCGCCCGCGATCAGCTACGATGCAGCGGAGTTCCGGCCCGCCGCAATCGAGACCGAGCCGCCCCGGCCGGTCGAGATCGTCGAACAGCCGGTGCCGCTGCCGCTTCCCGGCCAGCTTCAACCCCCGCCATCGGTGAAGGGCGAGACGCGTGCACCCACCGCGCGGATCGAGGCGGCGAACCGGGCCGCAACGCGCGAACCGTCGAGCGCGGGCTATATCAACGCCGTACAGGTCTATCCCTGGACCGAAGGGGCGCTTTATCGGCTTTACACCGCACCCGAGCGGGTCAGCGATATCGCCTTGCAGGCTGGCGAGAAGCTGGTGGCGGTCTCGGCTGGCGATACCGTCCGCTGGATCATCGGCGATACCGTGAGCGGCGCGGGCGATGCGGCGCGCGTGCATGTCCTGGTGAAGCCCTTCGCGCCCGGCCTTGTCACGAACATGGTCATCACGACCGACCGTCGCGCCTATCACTTGGCGCTCGAAAGCACCGACGCGACCGCGATGGCGGCGATAAGCTGGACCTATCCGCAGGACCGGCTGGTGGCCTTGCGGGGCCAGAATGCCCGCGCCGAGCGGGCACAGCCGGTCGCGGAAAATGTCGCGCTCACCAATCTGAGGTTCCGCTATGAGATCAGCGGCGACAGCCCGCCTTGGCGGCCGGTCCGTGCCTGGGACGACGGCACGAAGGTCTATATCGAGTTTCCCGGACGGCTCGATCAGGGCGAGGCGCCGCCGCTGTTCGTCGTCGGCCCGCTGGGCGACACGCAATTGGTGAACTACCGTGTCAGCGGCAATCACTATATCGTCGACCGTCTGTTCGCGGCGGCCGAGCTTCGCCTTGGCGAGAAACCGCAGCAGATCGTGCGGATTGCCCGCACGGACGGGAGGGCGCGCAAATGAGGGCCGCCCCAATCCCGCCCGTCGATCCGGACGCGCCCGAACCCACGGCACCCACAGCGTGCACACCGGAATCTGCGCCCCCGTCCAAAGCCCCGCCAGAAACCCTCGTGCTGCGCGCGGCCCCGCGCCGCGTCGTCCGCTTCCGGCGCGGCGTCATCATCGGCGGCGCGGCCGCCAGCTCGCTCGCCATCGCCGGCATCGCCTGGATGGCGTTGGGGCCGAAGACGCTCCACATCGTCAGCGCCGCCGACGAGCGCGCGGTCAGTGATCGCAAGACGCCCGCCGATGCCGTGGCGAACCTTCCCGGCACTTATGGTGAGGTGTCGCCTGGCACCCCGATCCTGGGCGCTCCGCTTCCCGGCGATCTCGGGCGACCCATCCTCGACCGCCAGCGCCAGCTTGAGGCCGGAGGCGGAGTGACCGGCGATGTCGCTATGCCGCCAGCGATGACGCCGCAGAAGCAGGCGGCCGAAGCCGAACGCCAGCGTATCGCGGCGCAGGCGGCACAGGCACGCGAGGCCGGCGTGATGGTGCAGTCGTCGGGCCGCGCGGCGGCAGCGGTCTCCGCTCCAGCGGGATCTGAAGCGGCGGGCGCGGTGCCGGCAGCAGGCGAAGCTGCACCGACAGGCCGGCTCGCGCTGGACCCGGAGCGCGACCAGAACAACCAGCAACGCAAGCTGGATTTTGTCGGGCAATCGGCATCGGGCGGCATCTATAATGCCCATGCGCTTCAGACCCCGGCTTCGCCCTATCAGGTGATGGCCGGCAGCGTCATCGCGGCGAGCCTGCTCACTGGCCTCAACTCCGATCTTCCCGGCATGGTTGTGGCGCAGGTGACGGAGAATGTGTTCGACACAGTGACGGGCCGGACGCTGCTGATCCCGCAGGGCGCGCGCCTGATCGGCAGCTACGATAGCGTCGTGGCGTTCGGGCAGAGCCGCGCGCTACTGGTCTGGCAGCGGATCATCCTGCCCGATGGCAGTTCCATCCAGATCGACAATCTGCCTGCCACCGACGCGGCAGGCTATGCCGGCCTGACCGACAAGGTGGATTACCACACCTGGCGGCTGCTCAAGGGCGTCGCGCTATCGACCCTGCTCGGCGTCGGCACAGAAGTTTCGATCGGTGGCGACGAGAGCGATCTTGTCCGGGCGCTCCGCCAGTCCACCCAGCAATCCGCCAACCAAGCGGGTCAGCAAATCGTGTCCAAGAACCTCAACATCCAGCCCACCATCACCGTCCGTCCCGGATGGCCGCTCCGCGTGATCGTTCACCGCGATTTGGTCCTTCGGGAGTGGCGCGGGCGCTGACCGGAGAAGCCCCATGCTAAAACTCGCCAGACTTCCAGACCGCACCCCGGTCAAGATCGGCATCACCGTGACGCCTGACCTGGATGCGGACCTGCACGCCTATCGGGACCTCTACCGCGCGACTTATGACGACAAGTCGGCGACTGTCGCGGACTTGATCCCCGCGATGCTTGAATCCTTTCTCGTCAGCGACCGGGCCTTTGTAAAGGCGCGCAAGCAAGCCGAGGCCGGGACATGACGCGCGGGAGGATCATCGGACGGTTTACACGATCGAAGCAGGGCGGCTGGGAGGGTGAAATCCAGACCCTCACCATCCATCGCAAAATCCGCCTAGTGCCCAATGACAATCGAGTTGTCGACAGTGATCCGGCGTTCCGGGTCATGCTGGGCTGGCAAGCCATAGGTGACGCCTGGGAACGGCAATCGCGTGCCGATCCGCCCCGTGACTATCTGGGAGTGCGGATCGATGATCCGCTTTGCCCGATCAATGCTACGCTTTTTACCGACGCGGAAGGGCTGTCAGCGCAGATGGTTATGACTTTCGGGGCGGAGAGTCAGCCCACTGGAAGGCGGCGGGATCACCATTCGAGAAAGTCCGGCGATGGAGGATGATAGGCTCTGGACGCCCCGAGAGCTATCGAAGTTCCTGGGCTATTCGGAAAGCACCATCTGCCGGATGGTATCACAGTGTCCCGAAAAGCTGCCGCCGCGCGTCGCTGCGTTGGCCCGTCCTAGATGGCTCCCGGAAGTTGCTCGCGAGTGGGCACGCGTCAGCAGCGATCTTCCCAATCGGCGAGGCGGTCGTCCTCGGCAAATTCGGTAGTTGGTTCGCGAAGCTACCGCATCACGCCTATATTTCGCCAGTCCGGGCTCTTGGGGAGGGCGGCCACGGCCTTGAGATAGGCCGGATCGTTGCCGTAAATCTGCGCGTCGGAGCGCGCAAACATCCGGAAATTGTAGTGTTCGACCTGGAAGCGCGACGTCGGGCGTCCAGCGCAGGGGTAGCGCTCGGGTGTCGCGGTGTAGATCATGGCCAGCTTAGGCGAGAGCGGATAGTAGAAGTCCAGCTCTTCGGTCTCGGTCCCGATGAGATTGATGATCGGCTGATCGCCCGTGATGAACGGAATGTCGGTGTCGTTTGGGAGGAACAGCGGTCGATAGGATCGGCGCTGCCGATACAAGCTCGCGCCCACGTTGGTCGCGTAGATGAACGCCTCGATCGGCCAGGTCCGAGCCATGTCGTGGGGCAGCGGGTTCGCAATGGCCAGCATGTCGTTCCTGAGCTTGGCGGTTCTGAAATATTGCAGGGTCAGAAATTGTATGAACGTGGCGCATTGTCCTGCGTCGTCATGGAAAGATGCATCCTGGCGCCTCGAGGCATCCAGGAACGGCACCGTCCGGCCTTCAATGCCCTGATGATACGTCTCGCCTAGCATGCGCTCGATATTGCGCAGCTCGGTCTCCAGTTGCGCCTTGAGCGGCGCAGCGATCGTGCGATCGGCAAGCGCGCGCCTGATGACAAAAGTCCTCTGGAAGAATGTGACCCAGCCTCGGTTTGCTTCACGCAAGCCAGTGTCACCGCTTCGATCAATCAACTGCTCGATATAGGCCAGATCGACAGGCCGCAGCTCCTGGAACTCATAGAAATAGCGTTCGCTGGCGACGTTACGCGGCGTGGTCGAAAACGGCTCGGCCTGATCGCTTCGCTTGCACCACAACTTTTTCGGGGTCGCCCAGGCACGTAGATGATATTGCCAGACATAGTGCTGGTTGGCCGTGAGCTTGGACATTTGCCTAGCCTATCGCCGCCGCGCGCCGCGCATTTTCCATCAGGAAATCTCGGATATCTGCGATGACTTGTCCGAGATCCGCAGGCGCTGCGTCCAGTCCGCGGGCAAAAGCAGTCCACTGCGTAAGCTTGGCAGGATCGCCGGCAAAGCCGTCAGTCAGGGCATCGGGCAGTTCGAACGGGATTGGGCTCTTGCGACGGGCGAATGTGGCGGCGATCGCCCGTGCGACCCGGTCGGGATCGAAGGTGAACGATCGACTCAAGAGCCAGATGTCATAGAAATCTTTCATTCGCGAATTTGCACGGCCAAGCAGCACCATAGCCTGAAACTTCTCTGCGATAACCGTCTCCTGAGCATAGGCCCGCAATTTCGGGACAGGGAAATCGAGCAGAACCGGGTAATCCAGCTCCTCGACGCCAGGTTCAAGCGCATCACCAAAACCGATATCGACCGACGCGCGGACGCGCGCGCCGCCGACATCAGCATCGGCCTGGAGACGAACGCCGCCATATTCAAGCTGTTCTCTGATGCGATCGATCCTGAGCGAGTCGATGTCGAATGTGATGCCATCCTCGACCTCGACCGACAGAATATCTCGGAAGGTCGCGAGCATCGCCTCGCTATCGGCCTCGCCGCAACCGAGGAGATCGAGATCGCGTGTCGGACGGGTCGGATCATCGAACCAGATCGAGAGCAACATTGCGCCCTTGAGGATGAAGCGGTCAGCATGCGCCGATTGGCTCAAACGATACAGCAGCCGCTCCAGCGCAAACCGAATGAGAATGAGTTCGAAGCTCTGGTCGTGCGCGCGCGAATGATTGAGGAGGCGTGTCCGAACCGATGCACCCAGATTCTGGACCGGTTTAGCCATCGATCGTCAGCGCTTCGAGATAGGGCCGTATCGCCGACCAGGTGCCGCTCTTCTGCGCGCGCGCTGCAATGTCTGAAGGTGTCACGCGCCGCAGTCGCAGCGCTTCGCGAAGAGCCTCGATCGCGACCGAGAGACCGACTCGCTTCTGGAAGCGGAAACAGTCGATGAGGGTTCGTGGCACATTGAAGATGCGCACCTCGACATTTTCGATGGTGTGCAGTTCGATATCGACGTCGCGTTGCGCCGAGCCGATCCGGACTAGCTGCAGTTTCGGGCCGTGATCTCCTGGCGCCCAGTCGCGTGCTCCGATGGCCATCCAAACGCGGCGCGGTATCTGATCGGTGAGCCCGTGAAATGCGAGGGCGGACACCAAGCAGATGACGCCCTTGGGTACGCGCTTGGCTGCCTCGGCAAGATCATGATGTGTGTCGAACCCGGCGTCGGCCAGTTGGTAGAGGCCGCGAGAGAGGCGAAGAATGTCTCCGTTTCGCTCCATTCTCACGAGCGTAGTAGCGGCGACGCCCTCGGTTACAAATTCCCGCGTGCGCATCATGCCCTTCCGGCCAAGCAGGCGTAGGGCATGCGCCCTCTGCCCGTCGCCGACCTTGTTATGTTTCCTTGTAATTTGCTCGCTCATATCCGAGGTTTTATAACTATTCGGAGCCGGGAGCAATGCGCCGCTTCACACACATCAAATGTTTGCGAAATTGACCGCACTCCTCTACTGTGTGCGAATGACTCGCCCCAAGCCTTATGCTGATCTCGCTCTTCGCATCGTCGCGGGGAGAAATGACGCAAATCTCAAACAGGCCGATCTCGCCGATCAGCTGGGTGTTAAGCAGCAGAGCGTCAGTCGTTGGGAAGCTGGCACGCATCGACCATCCGTCGAGCAGATACCCGCATTGGCCCGAGCGATCGACGCCAATCCGACCGAATTGATGCTCCTTGCCGGATACGGCCAACCGACGATTGTCACGGCGCCGCCGCCATTTCCGCTCGAAGCATTATCGCCGGCAGCCCTTGAGCAGTTCGTCGCCGATCTTCTAGAGGCAAAGCACCCCGAAGCAAGAGTGTCCGTCCAGGGGGGAAGCGGACACACCCAAGACGGAACCGACGTCGTTGCCACCTTCCCTGATGGCATGATATGGAGTCTCCAGTGCAAACGTGTCGAACGGTTCGGACCGGCCGACGTCGACAAGGTCGTCCGGCATCACAGCTTCAAGGCCGATCGACGGTTCCTTGTCCTTAGCCGGGTCGCGAGCCCGCAAGCTGCACAGGCAGTAGCCGCCCACGACGGCTGGACCCTTTGGGACAAGCACGACATCAACCGTCTCGTCCGAACTCTCCCTGCGGAAACGCAGGACCGCCTGGTCGACATATATTTCAGCGGTCAGCGCCTTGCTCTCCTCGGCCGCAGCGAGCCGGGGCCGTGGATTACGGCCGATCAATATTTTGCTCCCTTCCGCGGACGAGACGCGGTGTTCAGCCACGATTGGGCAATGGTCGGGCGCGAAGCGGAGATTGCCAGGCTTGCCGAAGGCCTTGCCGACAAGGAAGAGACTCCGGTCGTTCTGCTGACCGGCCCTGGCGGCATGGGCAAGACGCGCATCATCAAGGAAGGTGTCGCCGCCTTCCAGGCTAAGAAGAAAACCACGCTGGTTCGCTTCCTGTCCGCAGCCCGCGACGTCAGCAGGGCCAGCCTCGAAACCCTGGGTCACGGCCGCAAAGTGCTTGTCATCGATGACGCGCATGACCGTGAGGGATTGGGCGTCCTCATTGAATACGCCGCGGACCCCGCCAACAAGACTCGGCTGCTGATCGCGACACGACCCTATGCCGAGCAGCGCATTCGCAACGAACTCGCCATTTTCAACATCGTCGATCCCATGACGATCTCGCTCCGGCGCCAGAGCAAGGCCGAACTCAAGCAGCTGATCGCGCAGGTGCTCGACACCTTCGGCGGCGACGATCACCTTGCCAACGCCATATCCGAGATTGCGCAGGACAGCCCGCTGATCGCAGCCATGGCCGCCCGGGTTGTTGCTCGCGATGGCATTCCGCCAGAACTGGCGCGGCGGGAGAAGAACCTGCGGCAGATCATGTTGTCGCGCTTCACCAAGGTGATCACCGGCAACCTGGGTGCAGCAAACGACGCACCGGTGCTGCATGCGGTGATGGAAGTCCTGGCCGTCGTTCAGCCCTTCCATGTCGACGATCGCAGCGTCGCCGACCTCATTGCGAAGGTCCGGCCGGCCGTCACCGTCACTGAGGTGACCCGCGCGCTTAAAATCCTGATCGACGGCGGCGTCATCTTCAAGCGCAGCCAACTCTATCGGCTGATGCCCGACCTGCTCGGCGACTTTCTGATCGAGGAGAGCTGCGTCGGCGCCGATGGCGCGCTCACACCCTTCGCACTTCAGATTGCGGAGGCGGTCGGCCACCAGAAGCTTGAACAGGTTCTCGTCAATCTCGGCCGTATGGACTGGCGCCTGTCCGAAGGCGACCCGTCGGCGAGCAAGCTCCTCGATCCGATTTGGGCGGCGTTGCGCGGCATAGACAGCGAATATGATGGGCGCCTCCAGGCCATTGAAGCGGTGGCCTATTATCAGCCTGGCCAAGCGCTCGATTTTGTCGAGGCCATGATCGCGAAGAACCAAATCTACTTGCAATTTGGCCCGATCTTGCGGCGCATCGCACTCAGCGCCGAACATCGCATGACCGCGCTGCGCCTGCTGTGGGATCTGGGCCGCGATAACGCACGCGACCTTGGCCCCAATCCGGATCATCCCATCCGCATTCTCGCCGATCTAATTGGCTATGAGGAGCATAAATCCTTCGCGTTCAACGAGGATCTCTCGCGCTTTGCGTTTGGTTTGCTTGAGGAACCGGATGCCTGGAACAGCATCTATTCGCCGCTCGACCTCCTCGAACCGCTCCTGAGCGGACAGGGAATGACCACCCATTCGACCGGCCGCGGCTTCTCGCTCAACCCTTTCTTCGTCGATCATGCCGTCGTCGCGTCACTGCGCGAGCGTGTGATCGACAACGCGATTGCTCTCTTGAATAGCGACCATCCGCGCACGGCTCGCAGGGCAGCCCTTTTCCTTAACAGCGCGGTGCGTGCACCCTATGGCATGTTGAACACCGTCGCGCCGGACGAGCTTGATCAAGCCTATCAGCGTGAATTCTCCGGTACTATCGCCAAGATCGGCCAATTGGTCGATAAGGGTGACCTCGAGCCCTGGACCCTTATCGGTCTGATCCGCTCCCTTTCCTGGCACGCGCAGTTTGATGAAGGTGCGCTCGGCGATGCTGTACGGGACATATTTGCCGCTATGCCTGACAGCATCGATTTCCGGCTCTACGGTGCGCTGTCTGACGGTGCCGAATGGAACTTCGCTGGTCAGATCGCCTATGAGGACTGGGAAGAAGACAAGAACTGGCAGGAGGCCTTTTCCGAAGAGCTGATCCGTCAATTCGAGCCGGCCTCGCTGCTTGAAGCGATTTCGGATCGGCTGCAAAAGCTCGACGAGGCGGGAGAGGCAACCGGCCAGTCTGGTCAGCTCATCGATAAGTTGATCACCGCCGATCTGCGGGTCGGCGATGCACTGATCGCCATTGTCCGATCCAACCCATCGCACCGCCTGCGCTACTTCATCGGCATCGCAGTCGGCGCCAAGTTCGAGAACGAGCCGGAGGAAGGCCGTCGTCTTGTCGCTTTGCTGCTCGACGATCCGGACAATAATCTGCGGCAGGGAGCTGCGCGCGCGCTGATCGGGCTGAAGCGTCCCTATAGCGACGCCGATCACGCCCTGCTCGAACGCGCCTTGCGATCGGAAGATGCAAACGTCGCGTCCATAGCAATCACGGCAGTACGGACATGGCGCAATCTGCTGCCTCGCGCGATAATCGACTTCGCGTTGATGGTGCGATTCGATCAAGAGCCGCTTCTGCTCGACCATGTCGCCGGCCTGCTCTGCAGCCAACGGAAGACGTTGCTGATGCGCCTGCAAGATAACGATGTGACGCTCCTGCTTTCGGGCATGCAGCGCTTGCCGCGGATCGACGGACATTATGTCGAGGAGATTCTGCAGCACCTTGCCGAGCATCACGCGGCCGCACTCGCCGAATTCCTCTTCGCGCGCGCCGACTGGTCGCTGACCCGCGACGAGCGCGATGATGATTTTTCCGTACTCGGCTTTGCCGCGCGCCGGGATCACCTCGGCTTCGAGAAGTCACCGGCGCTAGCGACGATCCTGGCAGCAGCCTGGTCATGGCTGCGCGCTCATGATGATGACAGCGGCTGGGCGCACTACCGCCGGGCCAGCCTCATCGCAAAGATGTTTCGGCCAGATGACGATCGCATTGTCGCGTTCTTCGGCGCCGTGCTTGCGAGAGCCGATGCTGTCGATCTCCGCTGGATCGCCAGGATTGTGCGTCACGGCCATCACCGTTTCCCGTTCAAGCACCAAGCTTTCGTGCTGCGATATTTCGACCGCTGCAAACAGATCGATCAGGAAGCGGTCGCGTTCGGGCTCGATCAATTTTCTGCCGGTGCGCTCAGCGGCGGCTGGTCGGGATCGGTTGGCGAGCCCATGCCGCGCGATCTGTCCGCGCGGGACAATGCGAACACCATTCTGGCAAAGATGTCGCGACTGTCGCCTGCGTTTCCGCTGTACAAAGAGATTCTCGCGCATGCCGAGCGCAATATCCAACGCTCGATTCAAGAGGGCGAAGCGTTGGACGCCGAGCAGTGAAGGATGCCCGCGCCTTGGAGCAACTGCGCCAGGAGCGCGAATCCTTCGATCAGGCCAAAAGCCAAGGTGCCCAGTGGTTCAGCTACAAGCTGAGGATTGGCTATGGCATCAACCTGCTGCTGCTCGGCGTCGCGGCTGCCTGCACCTACATCCTGCTGCGCCATGACGATTATCCGGCGCATGTCGTTACGATCGTGGCCGCGACGCTGCTCGGCGACATGATCACCCTAGCGATCGCGGTCTTCAAGCTCGTGTTGCAGAACAACCAGCTGCCGGCTGTTCAACCGACTACCAGAATCAAGGACGGATAGCCTGCACATCGGCTCCACAGTATCTATTCGAAGCGACTGTCGGCTTTCTGGTCGAGCTCGTCCCAGCGCCTGATACCCTCCTCAAGGTTCTCACCCGCGCGCCGTGCCCATTGCTGCGCGCGGGGCGTCGTGACGCATCGCTGACAGCGCGGCGACATTTCTCGGCCGCGACAGAGATTCGCCTTATGCTGGATGGATTGCATAGCGAGGACGGCATCGCCGCAATGTGCCGCAGCGAAGGCATTGCCCAGACCTGCTACATCGAAGGGGCACAAGAGATTTGGCAAGCAGCGGCGCGGCGAAACTGTTCATCGCAATTTTGAAACGGCCCATGGCGTCCCCCGAGGGGGCTAGTGTGCCAATTTGTGCCAAACCCCCGGAAAAATCCTTGTTTTTCAAGGGGATATGGTGCCCAGAAGAGGACTCGAACCTCCACGACCTTGCGATCGCCAGCACCTGAAGCTGGTGCGTCTACCAATTCCGCCATCTGGGCACGGGGTAGGACGGCGCGATTAGCCGTTGGTCCTCACACTGTCAATTCCGTGGCGGGCATTATTTTTCTTCCTTTCTGGTTTTCTGCGCGTCAGCGTCTATTGCATCAGGCAGGACGCCTTGATCGTCAGTGGAGACAGCCGATAACCCCCTTTCAAGCCGCGCCGCTGGCGCTGTTCGCCCGTCCCGATGGGGTCCGGCTCGCCTACCGCCATCGTGCGGGTACGGGGCCAACCATCGTCTTTCTGCCCGGCTACATGTCCGACATGGAAGGTGGCAAGGCGGTGGCTATTGACGCCTGGGCGGCGGAGACCGGAAGGACGATGCTGCGGCTCGACTATGGCGGCAACGGCGCCAGCGAAGGCCGTTTTGAGGATGGCACGCTCGCCAGTTGGCGCGACGATGCGCTGCTGTTGATCGATGCCCTGACGGAAGGGCCGTTGCTGCTGGTGGGGTCGTCCATGGGCGGCTGGATTGCCCTGCTGATCGCGCTGGCTCGCCCTAATCGCGTTGTCGGTCTGGTCGGCATCGCGGCCGCGCCGGATTTCACCGAATGGGGCTTTAGCGATGCGGACAAGGCTTTGCTCGCCACCCAGGGGCGGCTGACCGAACCCACGCCCTATGGCGATCAACCGCTGGTGACGACGCTTGCCTTCTGGCAGTCGGGACAGGCGCTTCGCCTGTTGAACGGTCCCATCGCGATTGATTGCCCCGTGCGGCTTCTTCAGGGGCAGGAGGACCGCGACGTACCCTGGCAGACCGCCGTGCGTCTCGCTCAGCGCCTGCATTCATATGACGTGCAGACGCTGCTGATTAAGGATGGCGACCACCGTCTGTCGCGCGATGGCGACATTGCATTGCTGATCCGCACTCTCGGCAGTCTTTTGGACAATCTTTGATGAGCTTATTTCTCCCGCTGCTGCTTTTGACGCCGCAAGCCTATGATCCGGAAACAGAGGCCGTGATGAACCGGCCCAAGAAGGAGGCGCAGACGCCCGTACCAAGCCTCGCTGCTGACGGTCGCATTCCCGTTCCGGAAAAATATGCCAAGCCCTTCCAGGCCTGTCTCGACGAGGCGATTCAGTCGCCCGAGCAAGGCGTCGCGTTCGCGCAGAAATGGCGGTTGGAGGGGGGTAGCTTCTACGCCCGCCATTGCATGGGTTTCGCCTATGCCCGCGCGGAGCGGTGGGCGCCCGCGATCGTGTCTTTTGAACAAGCTGCTGATGAGGCCGAGCGCAGCGGCGAAATGGCGCAGAGCGCGCGCTTATGGGCGCAGGCTGGCAATGCCGCGCTGGCGGCGGGCGATCCCGCCAAGGCGCGCACCAGTTTCGACGCGGCACTGGCGCGCGGGCTACCCGACGGCGTGGAAAAAGGCGAAACGCATCTGGATCGCGCCCGCGCCCTCGTCGCGCTGGGTGAGGTCAAGGAAGCGCGCGATTCGCTCGATGTGGCGCTGGCGCAGGTGCCGCAGGACCCGCTGGCGTGGCTGCTCTCGGCCACGCTCGCCCGCCGCGCGGGGGAGTTGAAGCTGGCGCAGGCGCATATCGCGCGGGCGGTGCAGCTTTCTCCCGATGACGCGTCCGTGGCTTTGGAGGAGGGCAATATCGCTGTCCTGACCGATCATGCCGACATCGCCCGATCGGCCTGGCAAAGAGCAGTCAAGCTCGCGCCGCAATCGCCCGCAGGCAAGGCGGCTGCCGATAATCTTACCCGGCTGCCGCCCGCCTGAACCCGCCTATTTAAGGTAGAAGTCGACGGTCGTGACCACGCGGACCTTCTTATAGGGCGTGTCGCTCGACCCGTACGCCTCTCCATCGCGTGGATCGATGGAAAAATAGCCTTGGGTGGCGCTCTTGATCCCGCCGACGCTCGCGCCGCTGTCGCGCGCGAATTGCTCGGCTGCGGCGCGGGCATCGCGGGTCGCGGCAGCCACCATCGGCGGCTTGACGTCGTTGAGCTTCGTGAAGCTGTAGCGCATGCCGGAACCTTCCTGCAACGTGACGCCCCGGCGGACCAGATCGAACTGCTGCGCGACCGCGCGCTGAGCACGGGCGATGTCGGTCGTGCGCAACAACATGCGTTGAGTGATGGTGATCGTGTTGACGCCATTGTTGATATATTGATTGACGCCCGCACCCGTGGGCGTCAGCGCTTCCGGCTTGAAGCCGAGGCTTGCGAAATAGGCTTTCAGCTCTCGCGTATTATTGTCGATCTCGGCGCGCACGGCGGGCAGGTCGAAACCGGTTGCGGCATAGCTGATCGACCAGGTCGCAAGGTCAGCCGTGACATTGCGTTCCGCCAGGCCCCTCACTGTGACCGACCGATCCGCAGCTTTCGCGCGCTTCAGCCCGTCGCCCAGCAGATAGCCGCCACTGACCAAGCCTAGAGCCAGCAGCCCGGCACAGCCCAGCAGCACCTTGTCGCGATACTCGATTGCCATTCGCGTCTCCTCTTCCATCCATGCCTGCGCCGCCCTATCTTGGGATCATTCCTGCCATTGCCGAGATGAACCGTTGCTTACTGGCGACGAACGGAGCGACCGCTTGACCAAATATCTTCATACCATGATCCGCGTGACTGACATTGACCGCACGGTCGCCTTCTTCAAGCTGTTGGGGCTGGAGGAGCAGAAACGCTTCGACAATGAAAATGGGCGCTACACGCTCGTTTTTCTCGCCGCGCCGGGGGATGAGGATGCTCAGGTTGAGTTGACCTACAATTGGCCACCGGAAGATGGCAGGCCAGCGGAAAATTATGGCGAAGGCCGGAATTTTGGCCATCTCGCCTATCGCGTCGATAATATCTACGAGGTGTGCCAGCGACTGATGGATGCGGGCATCACCATCAACCGCCCCCCGCGCGACGGCCACATGGCCTTTGTCCGCACGCCTGACAATATCTCGATAGAGTTGCTGCAGGACGGCTATCTTGATCCTGCCGAACCCTGGGCGTCCATGCCCAACACGGGCGTCTGGTAAGGTCATGCTGAGCGTCGTCCGAATACCGGTCCTGTCCGATAATTATGTCTGGCTGTTGCATGACGATGCCAGTGGCGAGACCGTGGTGGTCGATCCGGCGGTGGCGGACCCCGTGCTGACGGCGGCGGCCGAGCGGAGCTGGACCATCACCCAGATCTGGAACACGCATTGGCATGGCGATCATGTGGGCGGCAATGCGGCGATCAAGGCGGCGACCGGCTGCCTGATCACCGGTCCCGCCGCAGAGGCCACCAAGATCGGCACGCTCGACCGGCAGGTGGGGGAAGGGGACAAGGTGCGCATCGGCGATCATGTCGCCACCGTGATGGAGGTGCCCGCCCATACGGCGGGTCATATCGCCTATCATCTGGCTGACGATCACATCATCTTCGTCGGCGATACGCTGTTCGCCATGGGCTGCGGGCGGTTGTTTGAAGGGACGGCGGATCAGATGTTCGCCAACATGGCCCGCCTCGCGGCGCTGCCGGACGACACGATGGTCTATTGCGCCCATGAATATACGCAGGGCAATGGCCGTTTTGGCCTGACGATCGAGCCGGACAATGAAGAGCTCGCCGACCGAATGGTGCAGGTCGATGCTGCGCGTGCACGCGGCGAGGCTACCGTGCCCACGACCATAGGGCTGGAGCGCGCGACCAATATCTTCATGCGCGCGAGCGATGCCGCCGAGCTGGCTCGCCGCCGCAAGGCCAAGGATACCGCCTGACGGTTCGGGCGTTGCGCCGCCGTCTCCCTTTCACGGGAAGATGTGCAGGAGAAAAGCCATGCGTGCATGGATGTGTCTGGCGCCACTGATGCTGGCAGGGTGCGCGGGCGGTAGCGAGCCCCCGCGCCTTACGGAAAAGCAGGCTGACCGGCTGGAAGCGGCGCTGGAGGGCAAAGTCGCGGGCGAGCCAGTCAACTGCGTGACCCGCTATCCCGGCGCCAGCCTGACCGCTATCAGCGAAAGCGTGTTATTGTACCGGGTGAGCGGTCGGCTGATCTATCGCAACGACCTGATCGGCGGTTGCACCGGGCTGGGCAGGGGCGACACACTCATCATCAAGCCGACGGGTTCGCAATATTGCCGGGGCGACATCGCGCGGAGCGCTGATCTCGCCATCGGGTCGATCACCGGCGGTTGCGCGCTTGGGTCGTTCACGCCCTATCGCACCCCCGGCCGTTAACCGTCAGCCCTTGTAGAGTGCGTCCAGCCGCTCCTGATAGCGCGCCTTGATGACGTGGCGGCGGATTTTCATCGATGGCGTCATCTCGCCATTTTCGATGGTGAAGGGTTCGTCCGCCAGGATGATGCGCCGGACCCGTTCGGTGACGGACAATTCCTCGTTCACCCGATCGACCGCCGCCCTTAATGCTGCCTGATAGGTGGCGTCGGATGAGACCGCGCCCGCATCAAGGCCGTGCGCCGCCGCCCATTCGCGCGTCCACTCGGCATCGGGCACCAACAGCCCGACCAGATGCGGACGCCGGTCGCCATAGACCATGGCCTGACCGATCTCAGGCTGTAGCGTCAACATGCCCTCGACCTTCTGCGGCGACACATTGTCGCCCTTGTCATTGACGATCAGGTCCTTCTTGCGATCGGTGATGCGGATGCGGCCCTTGGCGTCGATCTCGCCAATGTCCCCGGTGTGCAGCCACCCATCCTTCAGCGCCTTTTCGGTTTCGGCGGCATTGCGCCAATAGCCCTGCATCACCAGTTCGCCGCGTACCAATATCTCGCCATCCTCGGCGATCCTGACCTCGACCCCATCAAGTGGCGGCCCCACCGTGTCCATGGCGATGCCCGCGCTCGGTCGGTTGCAGCTGACCACCGGCCCCGCCTCCGTCTGGCCATAGCCCTGCAGCAGCGTCAGCCCCATGGCGTCGAAGAACAGGCCGACATCCGGATTGAGCGGCGCGCCGCCTGACACCAGCGCCTTCATCCGCCCGCCAAAGCGCTTGGCGATCTTGGGCTTCAGCGTGCGGTTGAGCAGCAGCTTCATCGGCAGGTCGGCGATCGATATGTTACCGCTCTGCTCCTTCGCGGCGATCCGCAAAGCTTGCGTCAGCAGCCAGGTGGGGAACTTGCCCTGCTTCTCGATCGACTTGATGATCCGGGCGCGCAGCACTTCGAAAAGGCGGGGCACGACGACCATGATCGTCGGGCGCGCTTCCTCTATGTTGCTGGCGAGCTTTTCCAGCCCCTCCGCATAATATATCTGCCCACCCAGCATGATCGGCAGGAATTGCCCGCCGCTATGCTCATAAGCGTGGCTGAGCGGCAGGAAGGACAGGAACACCTCATCCCCCCAGCCGAAATCCTCCGCCACCAGCCTGCCCGCGCCCTCGATATTGCAGAGGATCGCGCCGTGATGCTGCATGACGCCGCGTGGCGCACCACCCGTGCCGCTGGTGTAGATGATGCAGGCCAGGTCATTCCGCCTGGCGGTCTGTTCAGCGTCGCAGGCGTCGGGATCGGCGATGCGGGACGCGACCATGTCGGCCCAGAGATGGCAGGACAGATCCCCCTGCGCGCCCCGGAGCGGTTCCATGCCGATGATGAAGCTCGCCTGCGATCGCAACACGGCGGGCATCAGCGTCTGGGCCAGCTTGGCCGTCGATACGATCACCGCGCGGGCGCCGCTATCGGTCAGGATATGCTGATGATCGCGGGTGGTATTGGTGGTGTAGGTCGGGACCGTCACGCATCCCGCTGCCATGATGGCAAGATCGGCGATGCAGAATTCGGGACGGTTCTCACTCACCAGCATGACCGGGTCGCCGGGCTTCAGTCCCTGCGCCTTGAGCGCGGCGGCAAGTCCCGCCACCTGCAACGCCACCTCGGTCCAGCTGAGCGATTGCCAGCCGCCGACCGTCTTGCGCCACAGGAAGGGGAGGTCGCCCATTTCCTTCGCCCGGGCGAAGAACATGGTCACCAGATTGGGATACTGTTCGATCGCCCGCAAAGCAGCGCAACTCCTTGATTCTAGAGCGCGTCCGATGCGCGCATCCGCTCCTTGCCCACGCTATAGCCGCGCCTTGCCGTAGCGGTCACGCATTTTTCAGTCGAACAGCCCGTCCTGCAATCCGGCGGGCGGATTGAGCCCCAGATGCTTCCATCCCGGCCCGTTCAGGCAGCGGCCCCGCGCGGTGCGAGCGATCAGGCCAAGCTGGATCAGATAGGGTTCGATCACCTCCTCGATCGTGTCGCGCGGCTCCGACAAGCCTGCCGCCAGCGTCTCCACGCCCACCGGCCCCCCGCGATAAATGTCGGCGATCATCATCAGGTAACGGCGGTCCATCAGGTCGAGGCCTAGTTGATCGACCTCCAACCGGCTCAGCGCCGCGTCCGCCGCCTTGGCGTCCACTGCCTCTACCCCCGCGACATTGGCGAAGTCGCGCACCCGCCGCAGCAGCCGTCCGGCGATGCGGGGCGTTCCGCGCGACCGGCGGGCAATCTCGATCGCCCCGTCGGACGTGATGCCTAGGTCCAGCAGCCGCGCCGCGCGCCGCACCACCAGTTCCAGTTCCTCCACGGTGTAGAATTGCAGCCGCACCGGAATGCCGAAGCGATCCCGCAGCGGCGTCGTCAGCAACCCCTGCCGTGTCGTCGCGCCCACCAGCGTAAAGCGCGGCAGATCAATCCGCACCGACCGGGCCGAAGGACCCTCGCCGATCATCAGGTCGAGCGCGCGGTCTTCCATCGCGGGATAGAGCACCTCTTCGACCGCAGGATTGAGCCGGTGGATCTCGTCCACGAACAGCACGTCGCCCTCATCCAGATTGGTGAGCAGTGCCGCCAGATCGCCCGATTTGGCGATGACCGGTCCCGACGTCGCGCGAAAACCGACGCCCATTTCCTTCGCCACGATCTGCGCCAGCGTCGTCTTGCCAAGCCCCGGCGGGCCAAAGAACAGCACATGGTCCAACGCGTCGCCACGCTGCTTCGCCGCCTCGATAAAGACCCGCAAATTGCCGCGCGCAGCCTCTTGCCCGATAAACTCGGTCAGGGATTTGGGCCGCAGGGCGGCGTCCACATCCTCCGCCCGGCGCGTGGAGGCGATCAACCGTTCCTCGCTCACTTGGCCGCCTTCCGCAGCGCCAGCCGCACGAGCGCATCCAGGGTCGCGCTATCGCCCAGTTCTTCTTCCGCAGCAGCAACCGCGCTGCTCGCCTCGGCAGGCTTGAAGCCGAGATTCTGCAGGGCGGAAATCGCGTCCGCTCCCAATCCTCCGGCCATGACGGGCGCGATGCCCGCGCCCAGCACGCCGCCAGCGCCCGGCGCCGCGCCGATCTTGTCCTTCAATTCGTTGACGATTCGCAGCGCCAGCTTCGGCCCGACGCCATTGGCGCGCGCCACCATCGCCTTGTCCCCGGTCGCCACCGCGCGATGCAGTTCGGCCGGTTCGAGCGCCGACAAGATCGCCAGCGCCACGCGCGATCCCACGCCCTGCACGCCGATCAGCAGGCGGAACCAGTCGCGCTCTTCCCCCCGCGCAAAGCCGACCAGCCGGATCGAATCCTCCGACACCAGCATTTCGGTATGCACCGTCACCGCTTCGCCTACCGGACCCAGCGCCGACAAGGTGCGCGACGATGCGCCAACGAGATAGCCCACGCCCCCCACGTCGATGATCGCATGGTCAGTGCCCGTGCTGTCCAGCCGCCCTTTGAGTTTCGCGATCATGCCCCGCACCCTTTGGTCATGATCTGTTCTTTACAGGCTCCCAAGGATAGCGCCAGTCAAAAGCGCGCCTGCCTTGGCACCAATTCCCGCGCCGGACGTAGTGCAGCCCATCCCTAGTCTATCAGGAACCCATTGATGTCGATGCAAGCGCCCTTGCTCTCACCCCAGGACTTCGCCTGTCCCGCCATCCGCCTCTCCGGTCCCGTCGACCAGTCCATGTATCTGTACTTCAAGGAGGCGCTGGCGGCGGCGCCCTCCGACGGGCTGGTGGTGACAGAAATTTCTACGCTTGGCGGCGACCCGGAAATCGCGCGGATGATGGGGGAGGATATCCGCTTTCATTCGGAACTCAGCGCCGCGCGGCGACTGGTGTTCCTGGGAAAGACCGCCGTCTATTCGGCAGGCGCGACCTTCATGGGCTTTTTCGCCAAGGAAAACCGCTACCTCACGCGTGGCACGCGGGTGATGATCCATGAACGGCTGATCACCAAGGACATCCACCTTCAAGGCCCGCTGTCCACCTGCATCGCACCGCTAAGGGCCGCCCTGAACGAGATCGAGGCATCGATCGCCATCCAGAATGAAGGCTTTTCCAACCTGATCCTGGGCTCCAGCATCTCGCTCGACGAAGTGCTGAAGCGGGCACCGGAAAACTGGTATCTCGAAGCGAATGACGCCGCGACGCTTGGTCTGGTGGAAGCGGTGCTCTGACGGCCGCTTGCCAGCATCGTCCTTTTGCGGCTTTCTGGGCGGATGAAGCCTTCTTCCGCCCGCTCCCTGGTTTTTCCCTGGCGCTACGGCATGTTCCTGGCGTTGCTGGCGACCGCCTTGCCATTCGGCTGGTTGATGCCCTGGCATCAGGCGGTGATGGCCGGGTTCGATTGTGCCTCTCTTGCCTTCATCGCTGTGGCCGCGCCGCTTCTGCGAGCCGACCCCGACCGCATGCGTCGCACCGCCCAGGAAAATGATGCCAATCGCCGCCTGATGCTGCTCCTGACCGGCATCGTGTCGCTGGTGGTGCTGGTCGCGGTGGGTGCAGCCGTCAGCCAGCATGGCGGCCCCAATGCAGCCGCCATCGCGCTGTTGCTTGTGACGCTGGCGCTTGCCTGGCTCTTTTCCAACCTCGTCTATGCGATGCATTATGCGCATCTCTTCTATCTGGCCGATCGGCATGGGAAGGATCAGCAGGGCCTCGACTTCCCCGGTACGAAGGAGCCCGGTTACAGCGATTTTCTCTATTTTGCCTTTACCCTCGGCATGACCTTCCAGACGTCCGATGTCAGGGTGACCGGCACATCCATGCGTCAGGTGGTGACCGCGCATTGCCTCGCGGCATTCCTGTTCAACCTTGGCATCCTGGCCTTTACCATCAATGTGCTGGGCGGCGTCTGAGGTAGCTTCACGGCTTGCTTACCATTTCCCGGCATAAGCCGGGCATGTCTTCCGCTACCGATCCTTGTCCGCCCTCTGCCGTCAGCCATGGCGTAGGCTTCGCCGGGCTGGCCGGTCTTGCCCTTTGGGCGGTGGTGGCGCGGCATTATGGGATGAACGGCCCCAATGCGGGCTTCGCGGCGGTGATCGCCTGCGGGCTGCCGATGATCTTGTGGTCGCTGCTGGTGGACAGGGTTCATCGCAATCCATCGACTGGTATCGATTGGCAGGCGCCTCCCCGGCCATGGCGCGCTATCCTCGACATCAGCCTCGTCAAGATTGCTGGCCTTTGGGCAACATGGCTGGCGCTCGCGATCTTCTACTGCCTCGCCCGCTGGTACTGGAGCGGGAATTATCATTATTCCATGAACCTGTTCATGGACGCGGCCCCTTGGCTTGTGCTGTTCTCCGTTCCCTATGTCGTCTGGCTGGACCGGCGATTGGTCGAACCCTGCGACGCCACCCATGCCTTCGGGCAATGGGTCATCGGCGGAGCAGCGGGCGCGCCGGACATGGCGCAGGTCGCCAATCATGCCCGCGCATGGGCGGTCAAAGGCTTTTTCCTAGCCTTCATGCTCTCCATCGTGCCGGGCAATTTTGCCAGCGTGGTGGACTGGCGGTTGGATCATGCCTTCGCCAATCCGGTGAACCTTGCCGCCTTCCTGATCGCGGTTATGTTCATGATCGATGTCTGCATGGCGACGGTCGGCTACCTGCTGACATGCAAGCCGCTCGATTCCCATATTCGTTCCGCCAATCCATTGCTGACCGGGTGGGTGGCGGCGCTGATCTGCTACCCGCCCTTCGTGCTGATGGGGTCAGGGGGACCGCTGGACTATCATGCAGGCGGGGCTGAATGGGACGTTTGGACGCAGGGGCACACGACCTTGCAATGGATATTGGGCAGCTGGCTTGTCCTGCTAACCGCCATCTATGCCTGGGCGACGGTGGTGTTCGGCATCCGCTTTTCCAACCTCACCCATCGCGGCATCCTGACGCACGGGCCGTATCGCTGGACGCGGCACCCCGCTTACCTGTCGAAGAACCTGTTCTGGTGGTTTTCAGCGCTGCCCTTCCTCACGGTCTCGGGAAGCCTCACTGACATGGTGCGCAACTGCGCGATGCTGGCGGCGACCAACGCCGTCTATTATTGGCGCGCCCGGACCGAAGAGGCGCACCTTTCTACTGATCCCGCCTATCGCGACTACAGCCAATGGATGGAGCGCAACGCGCCCGTCCCCCGTCTGTTCGCCTGGGCAACGGGCCGCAGGCGCAAGGTTCAGCCGAGCCTGACGCCAGCGGAATAGGTTAGAAGCTTTCCTCATCATAGACGCGGGAAAGGTCGCCCGCCCATTCGCCATGATAACGGTCGAGCAGTTCTTCGGCATGGGTACGCCCCGCCGCCACGATCTCGTCCAGCGGTGCCAGATAGGCGGTTTCATTGTCGCCGATATCGTTCAGCCGTGCCCGCGCCCTCAGTCCGCTGCGGCTGATATCCAGCACCTGCGCTGCGATATCGCGCAACTTGCGCCCGCCCGGTAACGGTGCATCCAGCGCCAGCTTCGGCGCCGCGTCGCGCAGCGTCTGCCGGTCCTCCATGGTCCAGCCCTTCACCAGATCCCAGGCCGCATCGAGCGCGCCCTGATCATAGAGCAGGCCAACCCAGAAAGCGGGCAGGGCGGTGATGCGATCGGCTCGTCCGCCATCGGCCCCGCGCATTTCAAGGAAGCTCTTCAATCGCACTTCCGGGAAGGCGGTGGACAGATGATCTTCCCAATCCTTCTCGGTCGGCTTTTCACCCGGCAGCACCGATAGCTTGCCGTCTAGAAAGTCGCGGAAGCTCAGGCCCGCCGCATCGATATAGCGGCCGTCGCGATAGACGAAATACATCGGCACATCGAGCGCATAGTCGGCGTACCGCTCATAGCCAAAGCCGTCCTCGAACACGAAGGGCAGCATGCCCGTGCGATGTGGATCGGTGTCCGACCAGATATGGCTGCGATAGGACAGGAAGCCGTTGGGCTTGCCTTCGGTGAAGGGTGAATTGGCGAACAGCGCGGTTGCGAGAGGTTGCAGGGCGAGGCCAACGCGGAACTTCTGCACCATGTCCGCCTCGCTGCCATAGTCGAGGTTTGTCTGAATGGTGCAGGTCCGCAGCATCATGTCGAGGCCCATCGACCCCACGCGCGGCATATGCCGCAGCATGATGTCATAACGCCCCTTGGGCATCACGGGCAGTTCGTCGCGTGTCTTGTCCGGCCACATGCCCAAGCTCAGGAAGCCGAGGCCGAGCATGTCGCCGACATATTTGACTTGTTCCAGATGCCGCTGCGTTTCCGTGCAGGTCTGGTGCAGATTTTCCAGCGGCGCACCGGACAGTTCCAACTGACCCGCCGGTTCCAGGCTCACCGTTCCATCGGCGCCGGACAGGGCGATGATGTTGTCACCCTCGAACACCGGGCTCCAGCCATAGCGCGTCAGGCCGATCAGCAGCGTGTGGATGCCGCCCTGCTCGCTGTAGGACGGCGCATGATGATCGGCCTTTGAATAGACGAACTTCTCATGCTCGGTGCCGATGCGCCAGCGGTCCTTGGGCTTGGCGCCCTTGGAAAAGGCCACGATCAGCTGGTCGCGGCTTTCGATGACGGGATCGATTCCCCCTGAGTCGGTTCTCGTGCTCATGCCCCGCCTTAGCCTGTCCCCCTTGCGCGTCAATCGACAGCGCCCGGGGGACAAATAGGTTGCGTCCACCGGGGCTGCAATCCCATTTCGGATTGCAACTGGAACAGCTATCCTATCGCCAGTCGCCGTTCAGCGTCATCCACGCCGACGTCGCGGCGATCGCCGCTGTCTCCGCGCGCAGGATGCGAGGGCCAAGGGACACGGGCACGGCCTTTGCCACAGCGCGGATCGCCTCCCGCTCTGCCGGGTCGAAGCCGCCCTCCGGCCCGATCAGGAACGCCGCAGGGCCTTGATGCGCGCGCAGCGTATCGTGCAGCGGTTCGCCGCCGCTTTCATCGGCAAAAAACAGCCAGCGATCCTCCGGCCAGTCGCGCAGCAACGCGTCCAGCTTCACCATGCCGCTGAGGTCAGGCAGCGCGGTGCGGCCGCATTGTTCGGCCGCCTCGACCAGATGCGCATGAAGCCGGTCGAGGTTGAGCTTGTCCACCACAGCTCGGCGCGTCAGTACCGGTTGCAGCTTCGCGACACCCAGTTCGCATGCTTTTTCCGCGATCAGGTCGATGCGGCCTTTCTTGATCGGCGCGCAGCATAGCCAGAAATCGGGCACCTCCTCCGGTGCCTTGGTTTGGCTGACGCATTCCAGCACCAGATCGCGCTTGCGTATGTCCCGCACCCGCGCGGCCCATTCGCCGGACCTGCCGTCGAACAGCAGGACGATGTCGTCCGGCTTCACCCGCATGACGCTGATCAGATAATGGGCCGGGTTGCCATCGACCGGCACGGCCACGCCGTCGCCTAACTGCGTCTCGACATGCAGGCGCGGCGCGCTCTGCGGCGGCCATGCAGGGGTTGCGGTCATATTCCAATGCTCCGTTCGGGCTGAGCTTGTCGAAGCCCTTTACTTCTCTAAAGAGGAAGAACGGCCCTTCGACAAGCGAGCGTGACGTTGAGTGACACCATAGTCCCAGACAGCGAGGCCCGCGGCCTGCTCGCCCGCCTGCCCGCGACGCCCCGCGCGCTCGCGCTACTGGCTCGGCTCGATCGTCCGATCGGCTGGTGGCTGCTCTTCTGGCCGGGGGCCTGGGCGGTGGTTTTGGCGGGCGGGGCAGGGGAGCGCTGGCCGCTGATCCTCTGGCTGTTGCTCGGCAGCATCGCCATGCGCGGCGCGGGCTGCGTGTTCAACGACATCGTCGATCGCGACCTCGACCGGAAAGTCGCCCGCACCGCCGCCCGGCCGCTCGCGAGCGGTGCCCTTTCCCTGCGTACTGCATGGGCGTGGCTCATCCTGCTTTGCCTCGTCGGCCTCGCGGTCCTCCTGCAACTGCGCCCTTATGCGCAGATCGTGTCGCTCGGCAGTCTCGCGTTGGTCGCTGCCTATCCCTTCATGAAGCGGATCACTGGCTGGCCGCAGCTTTGGCTTGGCCTTGTTTTTTCCTGGGCAGCGCTGGTCGGCTGGAGCGAGGTCGCAGGGGCGCTTACCTCGCCCGGGCTGTTGCTTTACGCAGGCACCATCTTCTGGGTCGTGGGTTATGACACCATCTATGCGTTGCAGGACCGGGAGGATGATGCGTTGATCGGTATCGGGTCGAGCGCCTTGTCGATGGGCCGCCATGTGCGCGGCGGCGTAATGCTCTGCTACCTGCTCGCGCTTTCCCTTTGGGCGGCGGCCCTTTGGCAGGTGCGGCCGCAATGGCTTGTTCTAGCTGCCTCGCTGCCGATGGCGGTTCATCTTTTCTGGCAGGTAGGAACGCTCAAGGAGGATGGAGCCGATCCCCTCACCAAGTTCCGCTCCAACCGTTTCGCGGGGTTCTTGATGTTCCTTGGCTGCCTCGTCGTGGGGAGTGCATGAGCATGCCGCAAGAGGGTGAGGATTGCTGGCGCATCGCCCGCGCCGCCAAGGCCAGCGTCATCATTGATGCGGAAGCCTATTTCCGCCACGCCCGCGCAGCCATGCTCAAGGCAAAACGCCGGATCATGCTCATCGGTTGGGATTTTGACGCCGCGATCAGCCTGATCCGCGAGGACGAAGCCAAGGATGAAGCGCCCGTCATCATCGGCGAGTTCATTAGCTGGCTCGTCGCGGAGAAGCCGGAGCTGGAAATCTTCCTGTTGCGCTGGGACGTTGGCGCGATGAAGTCGATGGTGCAGCCCGCCAACCTCTTTACCACCGTCAAATGGATGGCGCACAAGCGCATACAGGTGAAGCTGGACAGCCATCATCCCCCTGGGGCTTCCCACCATCAGAAGATCGTCGTGATCGATGATTGTTTTGCCTTTTGCGGCGGCATCGACATGACCAGCGACCGGTGGGACACACGCCATCATCGCGACGAGGACCCGGGCCGTCACCACCCGGACGGTTCCGCCTATGGGCCTTGGCATGACGCGACGACCGCCTTGCAAGGCGATGTCGCGATGGTGTTGGGGGATCATGCCCGCGCCCGTTGGAATGGGGCCGGCGGCGGCGATCTGGAACCGATCTTCGGCGAACATGATTGCTGGCCCGACGCGCTGCCGGTGCAATTTGAAAATGTCGATATCGCCATTTCCCGTTCCGCGCCGGAAATGGAAGATCAGCAGCCGTTGCAAGAGATTGAGCGGCTCTATCTGAACCAGATCGCGTCTGCGAAGCGATCCATCTACGCCGAAAGCCAGTACTTCGCATCCCGCCGCATCGCCGAGGCGATCGCCGCGCGGCTGGGTGATCCCGATGGGCCGGAAATCGTCATCATCAATCCGGAACAAGCCGATGGCTGGTTGGAACAGCAGGCCATGGACACTGCCCGCGCTCGCTTGGTCGAAGCCCTGCGCGCCCGTGACGCCTATGGCAAGCTGCGCATCTACCATCCTTTCACGGTGCGTGGTGAGCCGATCTACGTCCATGCCAAGATCTTGATCGTCGATGACCGGACCTTGCGCGTGGGCTCGTCCAACATGAACAACCGTTCGATGCGGCTCGATACCGAATGTGATGTCACGATCGACGGGACCCTTCCCGCCAATGCCGGGCATGAAGCGACCGTGCTCGGCATTCGTGATGACCTGATCGCCGAACATCTGGATCTGCCCGTCGAACGGGTATCCGCCGTCATTGCAGAGCGCGGGCTGATTGCCGGGATCGAGGAACTGCGTGACAAGCCTGGCCGAACCCTGCGCCCTTATGTGACGCCCGACCTCAACGATGTGCAGGCCTGGCTGGCCGAAAATGAATTACTCGATCCGGAAGGGCCTGAAGAGATGTTCGAACCGGTCACCGACCGCAGCCTGTTCCGTCGCATGCGCAAGCCGCGCTGAAGCCTCGCCGCTTTCCTATTCCGCCGCCAGCAGCGCTTCCGCGCCGCCCAGATTGACGGAAACGAGGCGGCTTACCCCCCGCTCCACCATCGTCACACCGAACAGCCGGTGCATCCGCGCCATGGTCACCGCGTTATGGCTGACGATCAGGTAGCGCGTGTCGGTCTGCCCGACCATGACATCGAGCAGGTCGCAGAAACGCTCGACATTGGCATCGTCCAATGGTGCATCGACCTCATCCAATACGCAGATCGGCGCCGGATTGGTCAGGAACAGGCCAAAGATCAGCGCGACGGCCGTCAGCGCCTGCTCTCCGCCAGATAACAGCGTCAGCGCAGCGAGCTTCTTGCCAGGCGGCTGCGCCATGATCTCCAGCCCTGCCTCCAGCGGATCGTCGCTGTCGATCAGTTCCAGATGCGCCTGTCCGCCGTTGAACAATGTCGTGAACAGCCGCCGGAAATGCCCGTCCACCGCCTCGAACGCCGCCAGCAGCCGCTGCCGACCTTCGCGATTGAGACTGCCGATTGACCCGCGCAGCCGGTTGATCGCCTGGGCAAGTTCCTCGCTCTCGGCCCGGCTCGCCGCCTGCGTTGCCTCCAGCTCCTCCAATTCTTGCGCGGCCACCAGATTGACCGGCCCGATCCGCTCGCGCTCGGCGGAAAGACGGTCATGGTCACCCTGCTCGCTCTGCGCGATCCGGATGTCGGCACTGGCAAAGCCCAGCTTCTCGGGCAGCACCGGCGGCAGACATTCAAAGCGTTCGCCCGAAAGACGGTTGGTTTCCACCCGCTTCTCTTCCGCTGCCTCCGCTCGCGCGGCGGCAGTCGCCCGCCGTTCGCGCGCTTGAGCCAGCGCTTCACCCGTCTGCGCTGCCCGTTCCTCGGCAACCCGCAGCGCCGCTTCGGCCTCGCTCTCCGCCCGCCGCGCCGCTTCCGCCGCGTCCGCCAGCCCCGCGCCCTGCTCAGACAAGGCGGCGATCGCCGTCGCCAGCCTGTCGGGCTGCTGTGCCAGCCCATCGCGCTCGGACGCAATCGCCTCGCCGCGCTCTACCATGGCGGCGATCCGCTTCGCCGCCTCGCCCGCCCGCGCGCGCCAGCCCTTGGCTTCCGCGTCAGCCGCAGCCATGCGTTCACGATCGCTCGCCAAAGCCCGGTCGGCCAGGGCCTGATCCGCCTGCAACTGGCTGACAGTTATGCGCGCCTTCTCGCTCGCTTGCGAAAGCGATGCCACCAGCGTCCGCGTCCCGTCCCCGTCCGGCACCGCCGCGCGCGCAGCGTCCATCTTGTCATGTTCGGCCCGGGCTGCGCCCAGATCAGCGCGCGCTTCGGCCAGTCGCTCCTCGACGGCCTCCCGCCGCCCGGAAAGCCGCTCTAGCGCCGTAGCCGCTTCGTCGGCAGCACGAAGCGCCGCGCGCAACCGCTGGTCGGCCGCGCCAAGCTGCGTCCTCGCAGTCCCCAGTGCCTCGGCCGCCGCCCGTTCTTCACCAGCAGCGCTATCCTGCGCCGCGCGTGCCGCCTCGACCTCAGCATCCGCCGCCGGTCGCGCCGCAGCAATTGCCTCCAGCCGATTGAGCCGGATCAGCCGCTCGGCCGCCGCCGCGCCGCCCTCGGCCGCGACATAGCCGTCCCAGCGCCGCAGCTGACCATCCTTGGTCACCAGCCGCTGTCCCACCGCCAGCGCCTGTCCATCATCCGTCTCGGCGACCGCGATCTGCGTCAACCGCCGCGCCAGTTCCGCAGGCGCGCGCACATGATCTGCCAACGAAGCGCATCCAGCGGGCAGGGCCGGATCGCTCTCCAGCGTCGCCGCCCCAGTCCAACGCCGCGTGCCTTGCGCGCCCACTGGCGCCTCGAGATCATCGCCCAGAGCGGCGGCCAGCGCCCGCTCGAAGCCCGGCGCGGCCTTCAACTGGTCCAGTGCCCGTTCGCGCCCGCTTCCGCTTTCGACCGCTCGTTTGAGCGCCGCCGCCTCGCTATCCAGCGCCGCCAGTCCCGCCCGTGCGGATGATACCGCCGCTTCGGCCGCCGCGCGCGCCTCGGCAGCCGCCTGCCGCGCCGTTTCAGCCTGCCCGATCGCCGCCTCGGCCGCATCGCGCTCCGATCCAGCCGTCGCCTGTGCAGCCAGCGCCTCGCTTCGCTTCGCCTCCAGCGGCGCCGCATCGGGTAGGGCGCCCGCTTCCGCCTCCAGCCGCGTGGCTTCCCGCTGCGCTCGTTCCAGACGGCTCTGTGCCGCCGCCAAAGCCGCTTCGGCCACGCGCAGCTCGGCCTGCTCGCCCGCCTGCTGCGCCATAGCCTTTGCCAGGTCCAGCTCGGCATCCCGCGCCGCATCCTCCGCCCGCGCGATCCGCCCGGCGAAATCGGGCCGCATGGCCTCGGTCTCGGTAATCCGTGTCTTCAGCGCGGCAATCTCGGCCGTCAGCCGGGCGATCGCTTCTGCCGCATCGTTGGCGAGCGTGCCCTCACGCGCCCGGTCCTCTTCCAGCCGTTCGGCCTGCTGCGCCAGATCATGCAGCCGCCGCACCACCCCATCGCGCTCAGTCCTAAGCGCTGCGAGCCGATGCCCCGCCTCATTGGCCTCGTCTCGCGCGGCCTGTGACGCCACCCGCCGCCGGGCGAGCGCATCTACTGCCGCATTGGCATGAACCGCCGCCGCCGCCTGAGCCTCCTGCGCGGCGCTGACGGCGCCCTCCGCCTCCACCGCTTCCTTACGCGCGGCATCGGCGCTCGCCGCTGCCTCGCGCCAGCGGGCGAAGATCACGCGCCCCTCGGCTACCCTGATCTGCTCGGACAGCTTGATATAGCGTTCGGCCGCCTTGGCCTGCCGCCGCAAGCTGCTGGCCCGCGCCTCCATGTCGGTCAGGATTTCGTCCAGCCGCACCAGATTGGCCTCGGCCGCGCGCAGCTTCTGCTCGGCATCCTTACGCCGGACGTGCAGCCCGGAAATTCCCGCCGCTTCCTCCAGCATCGCGCGCCGTTCCTGCGGCCGCGCGGCGATGACGGCGGCGATCCGCCCCTGGCTCACCAGCGCCGGGCTGTGCGGCCCCGTCGCGGCGTCGGCGAAGACCAGCGCGACGTCCTTCGCGCGCACGTCGCGGCCATTGGCTCTGTAGGCGCTGCCCGCCCCGCGCTCGATCCGGCGGGTCACTTCCAGTTCGCCGTCCGCGCCCACCTCGACCGCGTTGAACAGCTCGCCCTGTTCCTGCACCGTTTGCAGCGACACTTCGGCAAAGTCGCGTTGCGGCCGGGTGGATGTGCCAGCGAAGATCACATCTTCCATGCCGCCGCCGCGCATCGACTTGGCGCTGGATTCGCCCATCACCCAGCGGATTGCTTCCAGCAGATTGGACTTGCCGCAGCCATTTGGCCCGACAATCCCGGTCAGGCCGGGCTCGATGCGCAGCTCCGTTGGATCGACGAAGCTTTTGAAACCGGAAAGCTTGAGGCGCTTTATCTGCATGGCCAGCCGCCGGGCCAATTGCCGGGACAGCGTAACGCCGCCCCGCCTTCAGCAGGCAAACTCATCGCAAATGTCTGCCCCCCTTGAGCCAATCAGATACCCGCTTCCTTGAGCTTGGGCTGCAAAGTCGCCCAAGTCGCGACATTGTCGATCTTTACGCCGTTCAGGATGAACGTCGGCGTGCCCTCGATCTTATATTGACTGTTTGCCGCCTGGACACCCTCGGCCAACTTCTCGGCGACGGCGGTGTCAGCCAGGCACTGCTTGGCCTGATCTTCCGATATTCCGCGCTGCTTGGCGAAATCGACCAGTCCGACAGCCTCGGCCAAATTACCGAAACGCTGCGCAGGCGGCGCGCTCATCAGTTGCTGATATTTGGCATCGCCCAAGGCCTGCGCCTTTTCGAACATCGCATTCTGATTGGCGAAGAACTGATCGCTCAGCGGATAGAAAACATCCTTGCCGCCGCAGCGGGCCAGCAGGGATGTCGAGATATCGATCGGGTCGCGCACGAAGTTGCGCAGTTCATAGCTCATCTTGCCGGTATCGACGATCTTGCGGATCTCCTCGGAAGCCTCAGCCGCGAAATCGCGGCAATGGCTGCAGGTGTAGCTCGCATATTCGATCAGCTTCACCTTCGCCTGGGGATTGCCCATGACGAAGTTGCCATCGGCGGTCTGGGTGACCGTGTTTGACCAGCTCGTGCCTGCGGGCGCGGCGACGGGGGCGATTGGTTCGGCGGACGTCGTGCTGGTGGCGCCCTTGTCTCCGCAGGCGGAAACGGTCATCGACAGGGCGATAAGGGCAAGTCCGGTAATGGCTTTCACTGCGTGCAGGCTCCGTTGCTCGGGCGTCAGGATCAAGGGTTTAGTTTACTGTGCGGCGGCGGGCAATGCATCGCGCAAGCTGGTCCAGCTTGACCCGCCAGCCAGCCTGCCGTTGATGGTGAAGGCAGGCGTGCCGCCAATCTTCACCTTGTTCCACGCTTCGTCGGTCATCGCCAATATCTGCTTCATCGCCGATTGACTGGCGATGCAGGCGTCAAGCTGCGCAGGCGTGAAGCCGCGCTTGCCCATCAAGGCATAAAGGCCCGTGTTGCGGCCAATGTCGCGCAACAAGGCGATCTGCTCGGATGGCTTGGCCGCGCCACGGTCATAAGCCTGCAACTGCTCCATCCAGGCGTCCTGATTGGCGAACAGCGCCTCATGATTGCCAAAAAAGCGTTTAGGCCCGCCGCATCGCGCCAGCAGCGCCGCCGTCAGGTCATATTTGTCGCGCACCGCATTGCGCGCTTCCACGCTCACCTTGCCGCTCTTCACATAGTTGGCTTTCAGCGGCGCACTCGCCTCACCCACGAAATGGGCGCAGTGCGAGCAGGTATAGCTCACATATTCGACCAGCTTCGTCGGAGCGGCCGGGTTGCCCATAACATGTCCCCCAATGGGCGACAGCGCGACCCGTGTCGTCCAGTTGACGGCGGGCGCGGCGATCAGCGTGCCGGGGAGGGCGATTAATGCGAAGAGGCCAAGGACTAGCAAGCGCGATTTCGTCATGCGTTCTTCCAATGAAGCGCCGCCCCTGTACGGCAATTGAATAATTCAGCTGATTTTCGGCAAACCATTGGAATTGACAAGCCCTTGGGCCAGCGATTCCAGAACGGCGCGCAATTCGGGGTCGCCAATGTCTCGCAGCGAATCGCCAAGTTCTACCGGCACCGGCCTTAAATTGCGCGGCGGCGGGCGGCGTTCGGGCGTGGAACCGCGCACCTCGCCCTGCTTCATCGCGACCTTCGCCACGGCGGCATAGCCAAAGAAGCGGTTCACCCGATCGATGATGTCCGGCAGGACATGCTGGATCATTGGCGCATGGCCGCTCATCACCGT
Source organism: Sphingobium sp. TomTYG72 (assembly GCF_055394715.1). Lineage (NCBI taxonomy): Bacteria > Pseudomonadati > Pseudomonadota > Alphaproteobacteria > Sphingomonadales > Sphingobiaceae > Sphingobium > Sphingobium sp. TomTYG72. Next base: position 2,395,510 of record NZ_AP027336.1, read on the forward strand.
CAGTTGCAACGTCCCGCCTGCCTTCTTGCCCACCGGAAAGCGGATCGATTCGGGGGCGGAAATCTCCGCATAATGCTGCCCCACAATCTCGGCCCAGCGCGTCACGATGCTCGACTGGACAAAGCCAAACTTGCGGAAAGCGGCAGCGCCGATCTGCGGCATCAGGTCGGCAATCTGGCGCGGGCCGCCGATGCGGGGCCGTTCCGCCGCTGCTTGCATGCGGCTTTTCAATTTGGGTGTCGCGGGCCGTTCCGTCATGCTCTGCTTAATGGCATAGGGCGGCCATGGACGTCGAGCGGAACCTCATGAAAATCGCCACAGATCTGCTGGCGCATTATGACGTCCACGCCCGCCGCCTGCCCTGGCGTGCCCCGCCGGGGGCGAATGCGGCGGACCCCTATCGCGTCTGGCTGTCCGAAGTCATGCTCCAGCAGACGACGGTCGCCGCCGTCGGCCCCTATTTTGCGAAATTCACGGATCGCTGGCCTACCGTGGCGGCGCTCGCTGGGACGGAGGATGCCGACGTCATGGCGGCATGGGCGGGCCTTGGCTATTATGCCCGCGCCCGCAACCTGCTCGCCTGCGCCCGCGCGGTGACGGATCAGCATGGTGGCATCTTCCCGGACAATGAAGAAGGACTGCGGACCCTCCCTGGCGTCGGCGCCTATACCGCTGCCGCCGTCGCCGCCATCGCCTTTGGCCGCCGCGCCGTAGTGGTGGACGCCAATGTAGAGCGCGTCGTCGCCCGCCTGTTCGCCATCCACACGCCGCTGCCCGCTGCCCGCCCCGCCATCCGCGCCGCTGCGGACGGCATCACGCCCGATGCCCGCGCCGGTGACTTCGCACAGGCGATGATGGACCTTGGCGCGACCATCTGCACATCTCGCAACCCTGCCTGCGGCATTTGCCCGTTGCGGCAGGATTGCGCCGCCTTTCGCACCGCCGATCCCGCCGCCTTCCCAGTCAAGGCCGCGAAGAAGGCGAAACCGCACCGCATCGGCCATAGCTGGTGGATCGAGCGGGCGGACGGCCATGTCTGGTTGATCCGCCGCCCGGCTAAGGGCCTTCTGGGCGGCATGCGCGCGCTTCCCTCTTCGGACTGGAGCGCCACGCCCGGCGCGACGCCGCCCTTTGCGGCATCGTGGAAAACGCTGCCCGAACCCGTCGCCCATGTGTTCACGCATTTCTCACTGGCCCTGACCGTTCATGTCACTCAAGTGGCAAAGGAAAGCCTGCCTGTCGAAGACGGCGAATGGTGGCCGCTCTCTCGAATAGACGAGGCGGGTCTGCCCACCCTGTTCCGCCGCGCGGCGCAAGCGGCGATGAAAGGAGAATGAAGCCCATGTCCCCTGACCAGCTTGGTTATGCAGGCGGCCGTCTGGACCGTGCCGATCAAATCCGCGTCAACCCGGACCTTGCGGCGCAGGCGTTCGCCAATCCCAATGCCCGCTGCCTCGTCCTCGACGGGCTCGATCCGGTCACGCAGGACGGTCATCTGCGGATGGAGCCATTGGCTCCCGACGCTCGAGCCGAAGATTACCTCCTCCTTGGCCTCGACGAAGCGCAACGCCCGGTGTTCGTCCACCTCGCCGAGGAAAATGGCAGCAATTTCATCCCCAGCGCCCGCAGCCGCTCCATCGTCACCGAAGTACCCGCCGACGAAGTCGCGCTCTACGGCGCAGCACGCAGCCTCGTCCACTGGCACGGCCGCCATCCCTTCTGCTCTGTCTGCGGATCGCGTACCCGTCCGGAAAAGGCGGGCTGGGCGCGTCGCTGCGGCGCCTGCGATGCGGAACATTTCCCTCGCGTCGATCCCGTCGTCATCATGCTGGCCGAACATGACGGCCGCGTACTGGTTGGGCGGCAGCATAGCTGGCCGCAGGGCTTCTATTCCGCGCTTGCCGGTTTCGTGGAACCGGGGGAAACCATCGAGGAAGCTGTCATGCGGGAAATCAAGGAGGAGGCAGGCGTCACCGTCCACTCCGTCCGCTATGTGATGAGCCAGCCCTGGCCCTTCCCATCATCGCTCATGATCGCCTGTGTCGCCCAAGCCGACGACGATGCGCTGACGCTGGACGAGACCGAGATTCAGCATGCATTCTGGTGCGACGCAACCGGGGTCCGCGCCGCATTGGCAGGGGATTCAGACGCGCCTTTCACCTCGCCTCCGCCAATGGCTGTCGCTTACCATCTCCTCAAATATTGGGCCGATGCGCAGGTTGCTCAGCCGGGTCCAAGCGCGTAAGGCCCATGACCTGACGCCTCACCCTTCAGCAGGAATGCCCCGCACCCATGCTCAGCCTCGAAGAAGCCCAGTCCCGCGCGCAGGATCTGGTGACGGCGGCACGCAGGGCCGGGGCTGACGCGGCCGACGCCATCTACGCCTGCAATGCCTCGACCACGGTCGCGGTGCGCCTTGGCGCGCTGGAGGATGTGGAGCGATCGGAGGGCGAAGAAATCGGCCTGCGTGTCTTCGTCGGCCAGCGCTCCGCCAGCATCGCCGCGTCGGACATGAATCCCGCGACCTTGAGCACGCTGGTCGACCGCTCCATCGCCATGGCGCGGGAGGCGCCGGAAGATCCCTATGCCGGCCTCGCGCCCGAAGACCGGCTGCTGCGCGGCGCCTTGCCCGCACTAGACCTTGCCGATCCGAGCGAGCCCGAACCCGCAAAACTGCGTGAGCGTGCCCTCGCTGTCGAGGAAGCCGCCCGCGCCGTCGCTGGCGTTACCAACAGCGAAGGCGGCGGTGCATCCAACGGTCGCAGCCAGGTTGCGCTCGCCACCAGCCACGGCTTTGCCGGTGCCTATGCGGGCACCAGCCATTCGACCTGGGCCAGCGTCCTTGCGGGCACCGGCGCGGACATGCAGCGGGACCATGCCAGCCACAGCGTCCGCCATCTGGTTGATCTGGATGATGCCGCGACAATCGGCGCTCGCGCGGGGGAGCGCGCCGTCGCCCGTCTCAACCCCGCCAAGCTCGAAAGCGGCGTGCTGCCCATCATCTTCGACCCGCGCATTGGTTCCAGCCTGCTCGGCCATCTGATCGGCGGTATCGTCGGCCCCGCCATCGCCCGCCGCTCTAGCTTCCTGCTCGATTCCCTCGGGGAGAAGCTGTTCGACAGCGCCATCACCATCATCGATGATCCGCTCCGCCCACGCGGGATGCGCTCGCGCCCCTTCGACGGTGAGGGGCTGCCGGTCGCCCGCCGCGCCCTGATCGATGCGGGCGTGCTGACTGGCTGGCTGATGGAAAGCGCTTCCGCCCGCCAGCTTGGCCTCCAGCCCACCGGCCATGCCAGCCGGGGCGGCAGCGGCGCGCCCGGCGCGGGCGTCACAAATGTGCATATGGAACCGGGCAACATCTCTCCCACTGCCTTGATGGCCGACATCAAGCGTGGCCTCTATGTCACCGAACTGATCGGCATGGGCGTGAACGGGGTCACTGGCGATTATAGCCGTGGCGCTGCGGGCTTCCTGATCGAGGATGGCGTGATCACCCGCCCAGTCTCGGAAATCACGATCGCCAGCCATCTGAAGGACATGTTCCGCGCCCTGGTCCCGGCGAATGACCTTGTATTCCGCTACGGCATGAACGTGCCCACTATCCGCATCGACGGGATGACCGTTGCCGGGGGCTGAGATCGACCTGCGCGCGCTCGTCGGCGCGGTATCGGACGCGGCCGACCGGGCGCTCACCCTCTGGGCGGGCGGCCAGACACAGGTGCGCCAGTGGGAAAAGGTCCCCGGCCATCCTGTGTGCGAGGCGGACCTCGAAATTGACGAGATGCTCCGCCAGAGCCTCAGCATCATCGACCCCACCGCTGGATGGCTGTCCGAAGAAACCGCCGACACCGTCCATCGCCTCGACCTTGCCCGCGTCTGGGTGGTCGATCCCATCGACGGCACCCGTGACTATCTGCGCGGTCGTCCGGGCTGGTCTGTGTCGGTCGCACTGGTCGAACATGGCGCGGTGCGCATCGGCATCCTCGCCGCGCCTGCCCGCAACGAATTGTGGATCGCGCGGGCGGGGGAGGGCGCCACCCGCAACGGCCGCACGCTTTCCGCAGGGTCCCGCATGATCCTGCCCGGCGCCCGCGTCCCCGCCGACCAGCTCCCCCGCTACGACCGCGACCTCGTCACTGTCCACAAGCCCAACAGCATAGCCCTGCGCATGGCGATGGTCGCCGCCGATGAGGCCGACCTTGTTGCCACCGTCCGTTGGGGCAATGAATGGGACGTCGCCGCCGCCGCCCTCATCGCGCAGGAAGCAGGAGCAACCGTCACCGACGCGCTCGGCGTCCCTCTGTCCTTTAACCGCCCAGATCCCACCGCCTTCGGCCTCCTCTGCACAGCCCCCGGCATCCATGAAGCAGCGACGCAGCGCCTCGCCCCCCGCGCCCGCGAACTGCTAGGGCAAGGCTGAAAGAGCGCGTTACGTGGTCCGATCGCCTATCGTTTTTTCCTGAGCCGAAGCTAACACCGGCGCTCGCTACGCCCTAGGCGCTGTCTGCATTCACAGGATTCCCATTGAGTTGAAGTTCTGATTCAAGGTTGTCGAAGGAGACGATCATTGAGCAGACGTGCACTGACGGACGACCAGTGGGAGCGGATCAAAGGGCATCTTCCCGGGCGATCTGGCATGCCGGGCCGGAGCGGAGTGGATAACCGGTTGTTTGTCGATGCGATCTTGTGGATGGCGGGCAACGCAGCGCATTGGCGGGATCTTCCTGAGGTTTTCGGGAAGTGGACGGGGGTGCATGCCCGCTTTCGCCGCTGGTCTCACAATGGCGTGTGGGAAGAGCTTTTCCATGCCATGGCCGATACGCCCGACTTTGAGTATGTCATGATCGACAGCACGATCTCAAAGGTCCACGCCGACGCGGCGGGCGCAAAAGGGGGGCTCAAAGTGCCGCCATCGGTCGTTCGCGTGGCGGGCTGACAACCAAATTGCATGCCGTGGTCGATGCGATCGGCCTGCCGCTGCGCATCCATCCAACGCCGGGGCAATATGGCGATTGCCCGCAGGCCCAGTCCCTCCTGGCCGGGCTCAAGGACGTTGATCATGTCATTGCCGATGCCGCCTATGACGCCGATCCGCTACGCGCCTTCATCGCCGGTGAACTCGGCGCAACCGCTCAAATCAAGGCCAATCCCAGCCGCGCTGTCGCGCCGCCCATTGACTGGAGGCTCTACAAGGAGCGCCATCAGGTCGAATGCTTCTTCAACAAACTCAAACGCTTCCGTAGGATCGCCTTACGATGCGAGAAAACCATCTCAGCCTTCATGGGCTTCGTCCATCTCGCATGCGCCATGATCTGGATACGGTGAATGCAGACGGCGCCTAAAGCTTGCCGTATTTTGCCTCGAACCCGGCAGTATCGCCAGCCGCCAGATATTTCGCCTGATCAACCCATTGGTCGCGCACCGGCCGACCCTTGAAATTGCCAAGCTTCGTATCGATCGCCGCGATGTCGGCTTCGCTCCAATTGGCGATTTGCGCATAGCGGGTCACGCCCAGCTCGATCAGCAACTGGTTGAGCTTGGGGCCGACCCCCTTCAACCTCAGCAGATTGTCATGCGCATCCGATGTGGGCGCTGCTGCCGGGGCAGCGGAAATCGGTGGTGATACCGGCGCGACTACAGGCTGAGGTTCAGCCGCGATTGTCGTGGGTGCAACGGTCACCGGCTCTGCGGGGGCGGGCGCGGCCGACGGTTCTTGCCGTTCCACAATGGGGGCACGCTCGGGCGGGGCATTGTCGATGGGCGTCTTGCGCCCCGACAGCAGGAACACGACGCCGATCAGGACCAGCAAGCCGATCAGCAGCCACAGGCCAAAGTCCATGAAAAATTCCTGCATCACGCTCCCTCCTGTTTTCAGACCCTTATCTAAGGGCGCTGGCGCGCAATCGGCAAGAGCCCGTATTGGACGGTCTCAGCGCCCCTCGCGCTCCACTTCGCGCCAGCCAATGTCGCGACGGCAAAATCCGGTCGGGAAGTCGATGGCATCCACGGCCCGATAGGCTGCTGCCTGCGCCTCGCCCACGCTGCCGCCGCTCGCCGTAACGTTCAGCACACGCCCGCCATTGGCGACCAGCACGCCATCCTTGTCCGCCGTTCCTGCATGGAACACCCGCGCGCCGCCCGCTTCGGCCGCGTCTATGCCGCCGATCGCGCCGCCCTTTTCCGGCGTGCCCGGATAGCCATTCGCCGCCATCACCACCGTCAACGCAGTCCGGTCAGCCAGCTTCACAGGCCCCTGCTCCGCCAGCCGTTCCTGCGCCACCGCCAGCAGCAGCTCGACCAGATCGCCGTCGAAGCGCATCATCAGAACCTGGCATTCCGGGTCGCCGAAACGCGCATTATATTCGATCAGCTTCGGCCCTTCGTCGGTCAGCATCAGCCCGGCATAAAGCACGCCCGAATAAGGCGTCCCCTCTGCGGCCAACGTTTCAACGGTGGGCCGGATGATCTTCTCGATCACTTCGGCTTCCAGCTCGGACGTCAGCACCCGTGCCGGGCTATAAGCCCCCATGCCGCCGGTATTGGGTCCGGTATCGCCGTCGCCCACCCGCTTATGGTCCTGCGCGGAGCCGAAGGGCAGGATGGCGCTGCCGTCGGTGAGTGCGAAGAAGCTCGCCTCCTCGCCCGTCATAAATTCTTCCAAGACTACTTCCGCGCCTGCCGCGCCGAACGCGCCGGAGAACATGTCCTCGATCGCTTCGACAGCCTGATCGCGCGTCTCCGCAATAATCACGCCCTTGCCCGCCGCCAGGCCATCGGCCTTGATCACCACCGGCAGGCCGAAGTCGCCAAGCGCCGCGATCGCGCCGTCCTTGCTGTGGGTGCGCTCATAGGCGGCGGTTGGAATGTGTGCGCGCTTGCACAAATCCTTGGTGAAGCCCTTCGACCCTTCCAGCTGCGCCGCCTTCTTGCCCGGCCCGAATACTGGATAGCCCTTGACCCGCAAATTGTCGGCCAGCCCATCGACCAGCGGCGCTTCCGGCCCGATCACCACCAGCCCGATCGAATGGCGCAGGCAGAAATCGACCACCGCACGATGATCCGTGGCATCCAGGTCGACCAATGTCGCATGCTGGGCTATGCCGGGATTACCGGGCGCTGCATAAAGGGTCGTGAGGCTGGGTGATTGCGCCAGCTTCCAGGCCAAAGCATGTTCGCGGCCGCCGCTGCCCAACAAAAGGATGTTCATTTCGCCCATGTCCCCGGAATATGAAGCTGGTTTGGATGCATCGGGCCGCCTGTTAGCCGAGGAACGGGCGGGGGACAACGCGCCGCCGCTTTCGGTGAGCGAATTGTCGGCCATATTGAAGCGCACGGTCGAGGATCGCTTCGGCCATGTCCGGCTGCGCGGCGAGATTTCCGGCTTCAAGCGGGCGGCGTCAGGCCATCTCTATCTTTGCCTGAAGGATGATAATGCTGTCATTGACGGGGTGATGTGGAAGGGCGGGGCGCAGCGTCTGCCCTTCGCGCCGCAGGACGGCGTGGAGGTGATCGCCACCGGCAAGCTCACCACCTATCCCGGCCGCTCCAAATATCAGATCGTGATCGAGCGGATGGAACTGGCGGGCGAGGGCGCGCTGATGGCGTTGCTCGAAAAGCTTAAAGCAAAGCTTGCTGCCGAAGGATTGTTCGACCGCTCCGCCAAACGCCCGCTCCCCTTCATGCCGCGCACCATCGGCGTCGTCACCTCGCCCACCGGCGCCGTGATCCGCGACATTCTCCACCGCCTCGAAGATCGCTGCCCGACCAACGTCCTGCTCTGGCCGGTGCTGGTGCAGGGACAGGGCGCGGCCGAGCAGGTGGCCCGCGCCGTACGCGGCTTTTCGGCCATGCAGCCCGGCGGGTCGGTTCCCCGTCCCGACCTCGTCATCGTCGCGCGCGGCGGTGGATCGGTTGAGGATCTATGGAGCTTCAACGAGGAAATCGTCGTCCGTGCCGTGGCCGAATGTTCGATCCCGATCATCTCCGCCGTCGGACATGAAACCGACACGACGCTTTGCGACTATGCCGCCGACATGCGCGCGCCCACGCCGACCGCCGCTGCCGAAATGGCGGTGCCGGTACGCGCCGACCTCATGGCGATGCTGACCGAACAGGGCCTGCGCATGAACCGTGCGGTGCGTCGCGGTGCTGCGCAGGCGCGCGAGCGGCTGGAGGTGCAGGCCCGGCTCATGCCCACGCCCGACATGCTGCTTGCGCCTCAGCGTCAGCGGCTCGACCAGCTGTCGGGTGATCTTGGCAATGGCCTGCGCCACCGGGTCGCGGACGCGCGCGCGCATCTGGGGCAAGCTGGCGGTGCGCTCCGTCCCGCGCTCCTGCACCAGCATCTGAACCGCGCGAAGGAGCGTCTCGACCGCCAGCGCCTGCGCCCCGACTATCTGACCCGCGTTTTTCACGACCGCGCCACCGCCTTCGACCGCCTGTCGCGCCTGTTAGTCTCGGTCAATCCCGACCTGCCGCTCAAGCGCGGCTTCGCCCGCGTCATGGCGGGGGACCGCCTCGTCAAGACAGTCGATGAAGCCCGTGCGGCAGGTACGGTGTCGCTCCATTTCGACGATGGCGCGGTCGCGGCGACAGTGGACGGCGGCCCGTCATCGCCAGCCCTTGAGAAGGCGCCGCCGCAAGCTATATCCCCTTCATCCCGCCCTTCCCGCAAATCGCAGGAAGGCGGCGAAACCCGCCAGCAGGACCTGTTCTCCTGATGTGCATGAATGTGAAAAAGGCCGCCTGATCCCATGCTGATGTCCAACCGCGATCGTCCGGCCCGCCTCCATTATATGGCCTACAGCTTCCGAGTGCTTCAGGCGGGCGACCATGTCGTCTGCGCCGTCACTGGCCAGAAAATTGCGCTCGACGACCTGCGCTATTGGAGCATCGCCCGGCAGGAACCCTATGCCAGCGCCGAAGCCTCGGCCCAAGCGGAGCTGAAGGCGCGCGGCCTGCGATGAAGCGCTTGGTAGCCGCGCTGCTGCTGATAACCGGCAGTGTGGGCGCGGCGAGCGATCCGGCTCCCGTCCCCGCCGCCAGCATCACCCTTCAAGGCACTCCGCAACAGGGCGGTACGCTCACCGGCACAGCGCCACCCGCGACGGCGGAATTGCGCCTCGACAATCAACTCGTCCGCGTCGATCCCGATGGCCGCTTCCTCATCGCCTTCGACCGTGACGCCGGGCCGCAGGCACAGCTCACCGCCCGCCTCTCCGACGGTCGCATCATCAACCAGCCCATCAGCATCGCCCCACGCGCCTGGCGGATAGAGCGCGTCAATACACCGCTCCGCCCGGTGCGCGACAATGAAGCCTTCCTCGCGCTGCGCCGCCCGGAACTGGCGCAAATCGCTGCGGCCCGCACGCAGGAAACCGGGGCTCAAGGCTGGCGCCAGCGCTTCCTCTGGCCGCGCGTCGGCCGTATCTCCGGCCTGTTCGGATCGCAGCGCGTCTATCAGGGCATCCCCGGCGCCTATCATGGCGGGATCGATATTGCCGGGACGACCGGCGATCCCGTTCTGGCGCCTGCTGACGGCGTGGTGACGCTGGCGGCCGATCACCTCTTCTCGCTGGAGGGCAATCTGCTGATCATCGACCACGGCCAAGGCCTCAGCAGCGCTTTCCTCCATCTGTCGCGCATCGACGTGCAGCTTGGCCAAGCCGTCCGCCAAGGTCAGCGCATCGGCGCGGTTGGTGCGACTGGCCGCGCGACAGGTCCGCATCTTCACTGGGGTTTGCGCTGGAACGAGGCGCGGATCGACCCGCTTCTGCTCACCGGACCAATGCCAGCCAACTGATCTGAGATGCATTCGCGCAACTTAGTGTAACCTGTGGCAATGGCAGAGCATCAAAGTTCCGTCGGCCATGAATGACGCCAAATAAAGTTGTTAAACGAACGTAAAACCGCGCTTGTCGCCTATGTGGTAAATTTACGACAGTGAAACAGCAAAGTGCGCTAATGCCAGCAGCATTGCTTTACACGCATAAAACGACTGCGCAGACTATCCCGAGCACGGATGAAGAGGGGTTTGCTGTCGGGCTCCAAGGTCCCCCTTCATGCGTCAAAATCAAGGGCGCAGGTTTGCTTGCGTCGCTCCAGAGCAAGGGACTGGATCGTGAAGAAAATTTCGAATAATGCGTGGCTGCGCAATAGCGCAGCGCTGCAAGCGCTCGCATGCGCGGGCGCCGGTTTTGCGGCGCTCGCCGCTCCTGCCTTTGCGCAGGATACTCCGGCTGGCACCGTGGCCGAAGAACCAGAGGCGACAATCATTGTGACCGGGTCCCGTATTTCCCGGCCGGACCTGACGTCCAATTCGCCCATTTCGGTCATTTCGGCCGATACGATCAAGCTGTCCGGGGCCACTTCCGTAGAGGACGTGCTGCGCGACATTCCCCAGGCCGTTCCGGGCATTGGCGGTCAGACGAACAATGGCAACGAAGGCGCGGCGACGATCGACCTGCGCAATCTGACCGAGCAGCGGACGCTGGTTCTGGTGGATGGCAAGCGCTTCGTCCCCTTTAATAAGGACGGCATCGTCGACGTGAACATGATTCCCGCGGCTTTGATTAAGCGCGTGGACGTCGTGACCGGCGGCGCTTCGGCTGTTTATGGGTCCGACGCGGTGGCGGGTGTCGTCAACTTCATCCTCGATGACGAGTTCAAGGGTTTCAAGGCAGACGCGCAATATGGCATCACGAGCCGTGGCGACGCGCGGACATTCGACGCCAGCCTGACCTACGGCACCAGCTTCAATGAAGGGCGCGGGCATATCGTCGTGAACGGCGGCTATACCAAGCAGGCCGCCCTTAGCCAGGGTCGGCGCAGCTTTTCCGAATTTGCGCTGGGACAGGCGGATCTTCAGCCTTCAGGCAGCCTGACCGACACGCCGGGCAATATTTCCGACAGCTTCCCGACCATCTGTTCGCAGGCCGATATCGATGACGGCAACTGCTTTGCCCAATTCAGGCCGAATGGCGATCTGGGGCCGGTGATCGGATCGTTCAATTTCAATCCCTACAATCTCTTCCAGGTGCCGCAGGAACGATACCAGGCGCATGCCCTGCTCAAATATGAATTCTCCGATGCCGCCCGCTTCTTTGGCCGCGTGTCCTATATCGATACGAAGGTCACGACGATCCTCGCGCCGTCGGGCACCTTCTTCTTTCCCTTCACCGTGAACCTCGACAACCCCTTCCTGTCCGATCAGGCCCGCAGCGTATTAGCGCCGCTGGATGCCGATAGTGACGGCGACGTGGACATTGCCTTCGGGCGCCGCACCACCGAACTGGGCACGCGCGATTCCATCTATCGCAACAAGGCGCTGCAATTTGTCGGCGGCCTTCGCGGAGACATCACCGACTCCCTCAATTACGAAGTCTTCGCTCAATATGGTCAGGTGAAGCGCAGCCAGCAGTATCTGAACGATATTGATTTCGCCAAGACGCAGCAGGGGCTGCTGGTCCGCAATGTGAACGGCGTGCCCACCTGCATCGACCCCAGCAATGGCTGTGTGCCCGTCAACCTCTTCGGCGCGGGCAATTTGACACCAGAAGCGGGGCAGTTCATCCGCCTCGACCTGGAAGCGAATGACAAGACGACGCAGTTCGTGGCTGGCGGCTCGCTCGCGGGCGATCTGTTCACGCTCCCCACCGCGACGTCTGCCGCTGGTTTCGCGGTCGGCGCGGAATATCGCCGGGAAAAGACGGTGTCCCGCCCAGATGCAAACCTGATCGCGGGCAATTCGCCGGGCTTCGGGGCGCAATCGCCCATCGACGCCAAATATACGGTGAAGGAGCTGTTCGCTGAAATCCGCGTGCCCTTGCTGGAGGACATGCCCTTCGCGCAAGCCCTGACATTCGAGGGCGGCCTGCGTTATTCCAAATATAACAGCAGTGTCACCAACCTCGTTACGGGCGGCACATTTGGAAACAGCTTTACCAACTGGACGTTCAAGGCTGGCGGCGAGTGGGAGCCGACCGAGGGCGTGCGCGTTCGCGGCTTGTACCAGCGGGCCGTAAGGGCGCCCAACCTCCAGGAACTGGGCGAACCGCGCACATCCAGCACGGGCGATCTGGAAAATGATCCCTGCGCAGGTGCCAATCCAGTGGGTAATGCGGCCCTCACGCAGTTGTGCCTTGATACGGGGGTTCCCGCGGGACGCATCGGCACCGTCAACGGTCCGATCGCCGGACAGATCAACAATTATGTCGGCGGCAATCCTACTCTGACGCCCGAAAAATCCGATACTTTCAGCGTTGGCCTCGTTCTGGCCCCGCGTCAGCTGCCCGGCTTCACTGCGTCGATCGACTATTTCGACATCAAGGTGAAAAATGCCATCACCCAGTTTTCGGAACAGGTCATTGTCGATGCCTGCTACGAACAGGAACAGGATCCCAATGGTTTCTTCTGTCAGTTGATCAGCCGCAACCCGATCAACGGGTCGCTCAGCGGGGGAACCGAAACCGGGGTGGACGCAAGCACGCTTAACGCAGCATCGCTGAAGCGTACCGGCATCGACATCGCCGCCGCCTATCAGTTCAGGATTGGCGAGGATGCCCGTCTGCAATTCGGTATCAACGCCACCCGCGCGATCAAGTCAGTGGACCAACCGGCCGCCATTTTCCCATCCTATGATTGCGTCGGTCTGGTAGGGAAGACCTGCCTCCGTCCGCAGCCCAAGTGGCAGTTCGTTCAGAACACGCAGCTGGATTATGGTCCGGTCAGCCTGCTGCTTCGCTGGCGCTATATCGGCAAGCTCACCAAGGATGACATTGTCCTGAACGGAGCCGATCCGGCGGACTTCGTCGTTCCGGTGATCGGTGCCCGCAGCTATTTCGATCTCAGCGGCACCGTTCGCGTCGCTGAACGCTTCCAGTTGCGCGGCGGCATTAACAACCTGTTCGACAAGAAGCCGCCGGTCGTCGGCAATGATTATGGTGGCACGGCGGAAAACAGCGGCAACACCTTCCCAGCCACCTATGACCCGCTTGGTCGATCCTTCTTCATAGGCGCATCAGTGACATTCTGACCGTCTACGGATCGAACAAAAAGAGGGGCGGCAGTCGCAACTGCCGCCCCTTTTTCATGCGATGCCCAGCTTCAACGCGCCGTCACCCTCATCAACCCGAACCGTCGATCCATCCGGCACCTCGCCGCGCAGGATCAGGTCGGCGAGCGGGTCCTGCAAATAACGCTGCACCGCCCGCTTCAACGGCCGCGCGCCATAGACCGGATCATAACCGACCCGCCCCAGCCACGCCCGCGCGCCGTCCGTCAGGTCCAGCACCACCTTGCGATCCTTCAGCAGCTTGCCGATCCGCGCGACCTGAATATCGACGATCGGCGCCATATGGCTCGCACCCAGCCGGTGGAACAGGATGACCTCATCCAGACGATTGAGGAACTCCGGCCGGAAATGCGCCCGGACGATGTCCATCACCTGATCCTCGACCTTTTCGACAGGCTCGTCGTCGGCCAGCGAAGCGATGAATTGGCTGCCCAAGTTCGACGTCAGCACGATAATCGTGTTGGTAAAATCGACCGTGCGGCCCTGCCCATCGGTCAGGCGGCCATCGTCCAGCACCTGCAACAGCACATTGAACACGTCGCTGTGCGCCTTCTCCACCTCGTCGAACAGCACGACCTGATAGGGCCGCCGCCGCACAGTCTCGGTCAGCACGCCGCCTTCCTCATAGCCGACATAGCCCGGAGGCGCGCCGATCAGCCGGGCGACAGAATGCTTCTCCATGAACTCGCTCATGTCGATGCGCACCATCGCGCTGTCGTCGTCGAACAGGAATCCGGCGAGCGCCTTGGTCAGCTCGGTCTTGCCGACGCCCGTGGGGCCGAGGAACAGGAACGAGCCAAGCGGCCTGTTCGGGTCCTGCAAGCCCGCGCGCGACCGGCGTACGGCGGTCGATACGGCCTTCACCGCATCGGCCTGCCCGATCACCCGCTTGCCAAGCTCTTCCTCCATGGCGAGCAGTTTCTCGCGCTCGCCCTCCATCATCTTATCGACAGGAATGCCCGTCCAGCGCGACACGACCGAGGCGATATCCTCCGGAGTCACTTCCTCGCGCAGCATCGCGCCTTCGGTCGCGCCCTCCGCCTCGGCGATCTTGCGCTCCAGATCGGGGATGCGGCCATAAGCCAGCTCGCCCGCCTTGGCGAGGTCGCCCGCCCGCTGCGCCTGTTCCAGCTCGACGCGCGCGGCCTCCAGCTGTTCCTTGAGCTTGCTCTCGCCCGCAATCTTGTCCTTCTCGGCCTGCCAGCGCTGCGTCAGCGCCGCCGACTGTTCCTCAAGATTCGCGAGGTCCTCTTCCAGCGCGTCGAGCCGATCCTTGGATGCCTTGTCCGTCTCCTTCTTCAGCGCCTCGCGCTCGATCTTAAGCTGGATGATCCGCCGATCGAGATTTTCGATCTCCTCCGGCTTGCTCTCCACCTCCATGCGCAGGCGAGAAGCTGCCTCGTCCATCAGGTCGATGGCCTTGTCCGGCAGGAAACGGTCGGTGATGTAGCGGTTGGAGAGCGTTGCCGCTGACACGATCGCCCCGTCGGTGATGCGCACGCCATGGTGGAGTTCGTACTTCTCCTTGAGCCCACGCAGGATGGAGATGGTGTCCTCCACCGTCGGCTCGCCCACGAACACCGGCTGGAACCGCCGCTGGAGCGCGGGGTCCTTTTCAACATATTTGCGATATTCATCGAGCGTCGTCGCGCCGATGCAGTGCAGCTCCCCGCGCGCCAAGGCAGGTTTCAGCAGATTGCCCGCGTCCATCGCGCCTTCGGATTTGCCCGCACCAATGAGCGTGTGCATCTCGTCAATGAACAGCACGACCTGCCCTTCCGCGCCCTTCACTTCGTCCAGCACGCCCTTCAGCCGCTCCTCGAACTCGCCGCGATATTTCGCCCCCGCGATCAGGCTGCCCATGTCGAGCGCCATCAATGTGCGGTCCTTCAGCGTATCGGGCACGTCGCCATTGGCGATGCGCAGCGCGAGGCCCTCCGCAATCGCGGTCTTGCCCACGCCCGGATCGCCAATCAGCACGGGATTATTCTTGGTCCGCCGCGCCAGAATCTGGATCGTCCGCCGGATTTCCTCGTCGCGCCCGATCACCGGGTCCAGCTTGCCCTCGCGCGCCGCTTCGGTGAGGTCGCGCGCGAACTTCTTCAGCGCATCATAGCGATCTTCCGCGCCCGCTGTGTCAGCCGTGCGCCCGCCACGCAGATTGTTGATCGCGGCGTTCAATCCTTCCGCCTTCACACCCGCTGCCGCCAGCGCCTTGCCCGCCGCCGAGGTGGTCGCGAGGGTAAGCGCAAGGAGCAGCCGCTCGACCGTGACAAAGCTGTCCCCAGCCTTGCCCGCGACCTGCTCGGCGCTGTCCAGCACCCGCACCGCGTCATTGTCCAGCCCCGGCGTCTGCTGCGCCCCGCTGCCCGATACCGCAGGCACCTTGGCCAGTGCCGCATCGGTTTCCCGCAGTGCGACAGCGGGATCGCCGCCCGCCGCCTTGATCAGGCCGGACGCCATGCCCTGATTGTCTTCCAGGAGTGCCTTCAGCAGATGCTCAGGACTGATCCGCTGATGGCTCATGCGGATCGCGACAGTCTGCGCCGATTGCAGGAAGCCCTTGGCGCGGTCAGTGAATTTTTCGAGGTTCATAGGAAGCCCTTCGTGAAACTAGCCACGATGTAATGTTGCATAAATGACACACAAGAGGCGCTACGCAATTATCCTTAGCATCGCTCGCCTTCCCGGCGCAAACCTGCCCATATTAGAGGGAGATAAGCGTCCGATCCCGACGCGCCGTCCCTCCAATGCATATTGCGCCGTCCCCATGCGCCGCTATGCTGCGGGCGTCCATTGCCGCCTCCCCGGCTATTATCTCCAGCTTCGATGAGGGCGCCCATGACTTTTTCCTCCACCTCGCGTCGCCTGGCTCTGTCGCTTGGCCTTTCTTCCTTGAGCCTGTCGATCATCGCCTTTCCAGTCCCCGTCGCCCTCGCTGCACCAGCGGCTCAGACGGCTCCAGCCCCGCTCGCCAGCCTCGTTTCCGCCGTCGATATTCCCTATGAGCAGTTCACGCTGAAAAACGGCCTGCGCGTCATCGTGCATACCGATCGCAAGGCTCCCGTGGTGGCGGTGTCGGTCTGGTATCATGTCGGCTCGCGCTTCGAGCCTGCGGGCAAGACCGGCTTTGCTCATCTGTTCGAACATCTGATGTTCTATGGTTCCGAAAATGCCGACGGGCCTTTCTTTGGACGGCTGGAGGATATAGGTGCGACCGACTGGAACGGTACGACCTGGTTCGATCGCACCAATTATTTCGAAACGGTGCCGACCGGCGCGCTCGACCGGGCATTGTTCCTCGAATCCGACCGCATGGGTCACCTGCTCGGCGCGGTGACGCAAACCAAGCTCGATGCGCAGCGCAGCGTCGTGCAGAATGAAAAGCGGATGGGCGAGAATGAGCCCTATGGTCTGGTCGAATATGCCCAGCTCGCCGCCATGCTGCCCGAAGGCCATCCCTATCGCCATTCGACCATCGGATCGATGGCGGACCTGAATGCAGCCAGCCTTGCCGACGTGCAAAACTGGTTCAAGACCCATTATGGCCCCAACAACGCCGTGCTGGTGCTGGCGGGCGATATCGACGTGCCGACCGCCAGGGCGAAGGTCGAAAAATGGTTCAGCAACATCCCGGCCGGTCCCGCGCCCAAGGATGTGGACGCGACCGTGCCAACGCTCGACAGGCAAGTCGACAAGCTGATGCACGACAATGTCGCGGCGACCCGGCTCTACCGCAACTGGATCGTGCCGGGCGTCAACTCGGCCGACCTGCCCCAACTCGACCTGGCGATGTCGGTGTTCGGTGGCCTCAAATCATCCCGCCTCGACAATATATTGGTGCGCGACGAGAAAGTGGCCGTCGGCGTCAAGGCCAGCATCCAACCGTTCGAAAAGCTGTCGATCGCGGAAATCACCGTTGACGTGAAGCCGGGGCAGGATGCCGCCGCCGTTGGCAGGCGGCTCGACCAATTGCTGGCCGACTATCTCGCCAAGGGTCCCACCGCCGACGAGGTTCAACGCGCCGCGACCCAGCAGCTGTCGGGTACGATCGGCGGTCTGGAAAAGGTTGGCGGCTTCAGTGGCAAGGCGGTGACCCTGGCGGAAGGTGCGGTCTATTCCGACGATCCGGGGAAATATAAGAAGGACCTCGCCCTCTACGCCGCCGCCACGCCGCAGTCGGTGGGCGACACCGCCCGCAAATGGCTTGGTCGTCCCGTATTCCGGCTGACCGTGGCGCCCGGTGAACGGACGGCAGAGGATAATGCGCTCGCGGGCAACGCCACGCACCACCCCGCCTATTTCCGCGATCCCAAAAAGCTCGCGCCGGTTGCTGCCACGCCGCCGCCGCCCACCCGCATCGCCGAACCGTCGATCGAGCCGGTAAAGGATCTGGATTTCCCCGCTGTCGAAGAGGGGAAGCTCAAGAACGGGATTCCCGTCGTCTTCGCCCGGCGCGCAACCGTTCCCGTCGTGCGGGTGTCGGTATCCTTCGACGCGGGCAATGCTGCCGATGACAAGGCAAAACTGGGCACGGCCGCGCTGACCACGGCCCTGCTGGATGAGGGCACGAAGACGCGCAGTTCGGTGCAGATCGCGGAAGAACAGGAACGGCTGGGGGCGTCGATCGGCGCGAGCAATGGCATGGATAGCACCAATGTCGGCCTCTATGCGCTCAAGCCCAATCTCGACGCGTCGCTCGGACTGCTCGCCGACGTGATCCGCAATCCGGCTTTCGCTCTGACCGAGGTCGAACGCATCCGGGGCCAATTACTGACCCGCATCGCTGCCGAGAAAACCGCGCCGATGCCGATCGCCCAGCGCCTTTTGCCGCCCTTGCTCTATGGCGCCGCGCATCCCTACGGCATCCCCTTTACCGGGTCGGGCACGGAAAGCGGCGTCAAGGCGACCACCCGCGCCGATCTTGTTGCCTTCCACGACAAGTGGATGCGGCCTGACAATGCCACCATCTTCGTCACCGGCGACACCAGTCTGGCCGAAATCATGGCGCTGCTCGAAAGACGCTTCGGCGACTGGAAAGCGCCTGCGGTGGCCAAAGGCACGAAGCTCTTCCGCATGGACCGGATGGCGCGCCCGGCGCGGATCATCCTGGTCGACAAGCCGCAAAGCCCCCAATCGATGATCCTGGCGGGCCTGCTGACGGGCAAGCAGGGCACCGACAATCCGCTGACGCTGCAGACCGCCAACGAAGTTCTGGGTGGCAGCTCAACCTCGCGGCTGATCATGGACCTGCGCGAAACGAAGGGTTGGGCCTATTCCGCTGGCACGAGCCTGCCCGGCGTCAAGGAAACCATCCCCCTGCTGGTCTACGCCCCTGTCCAGACCGACAAGACCGGCGCGTCCATCGCGGCCGCGCGCCAAGACATAGCCGACTTTCTGACTGCCAAGGGCACGACGGAGGCTGAACGTAACCAGACCATCAACAGCCAGATCCTGTCGCTGCCGGGCAGTTTCGAAACATCGTCAGACCTGATGGGGGCGATGATGCGCAACCGTCTGCTGGGCCGCCCGGACGATTTTTATGAAACGCTGCCGGGACTCTACCGCGCCATGACCGCCGCCGACCTTGACAAGGCCGCGCGCGAGGCGATCGATCCCGCCCGGCTGATCTGGGTCGTCGTGGGCGATGCAAAACTCGTCCGGCCGCAGCTTGACGCGCTGGGCCTGCCCGTCGAAATGGGAACCCTTGCCGATTGAGGCTGCTTTGAGGAGATGAAGTGATGGCGAATGTCGATGGCGCTTATGACTGCGTGGCAAAGACCCCTCTGGGCGATCAAAAGGGCGTATTCACCGTCATCAGCAATGGTAACAGCTTCCACGGCACCTTCGCGGGCATGATGGGGTCGCTGGACGTCGCCGAGGGCAAGGTCGATGGCGACAAGCTCAACTGGAAGATGAATATGACGATGCCCATGCCCATCACGATGGAATGCGAAGCGGTCGTGGAAGGCGACGCGATCAACGGCACCATGCAACTGGGCGCGTTCGGGGTGGCGGGCTTTTCCGGCACGCGGCGCGTTTAAGCCGACGTTTCCACCAATGACCGGCCGCGCCACCGTGGGATTATCCTGATGTCTAGTTCCGGTCTGACGCAGGGGTTGGTGCAACAGTTCCCGCTGGTCGCGCGCGGCTGGCGGCATCTGGCCGACGAAGCTCTGGCGGAATTGCGCGTGTCCTCCAGCGCGGGCTGGTGCCTGGTGCATCTCGCCCGGCTGGGACCCGACGTACGACAGGCTGACCTTGCCGATCAGCTGAGCATTACCCAGCCGTCACTGGTGCGGACGCTGGATGGGCTGGCGGCGATGGGATTGATCGAGCGCCTGCCGCATCCGGAAGACAAGCGATCGAACCGGGTGGAGTTCACCGATGCGGGCCGCGACCTCGCCGCACGGATCGAAGCACGGCTGGATTATCTGTCGCAGCAGCTGTTCGAAGGCGTCCCCGAAGCCGCGGTCGAGATCACCGTCAACATGATGCAACTCCTCACTCGTCGCATCGCTGAACGGCGCAAGCAGGCTTAGGACGCGCCGCCATTCGTGAGCGCTCCCCAAGCGGAGCCGCTCACCCTCAGCGCTTGCTGCCAACATTCTCATATAGAAAAGTCCGCCGGTCGGGACCGGCGGACTTCCTGAAAGCCTGGTGCGACCCGAAGGCTTTTAATATTGAACAGTCACCGTCACCGCGCGGCGGTTCTGTGCCCAGGCGGATTCATCCGAACCCAGCGCCGCCGGGCGTTCCTTGCCATAGCTGACCGTGTTGATGTGGCTGGGGTCGATGCCCAGCGACGCGAGATAGTTTTTCGCGGCGTTGGCGCGGCGTTCACCCAGCGCGATATTGTAGTCGCGGGTGCCGCGCTCGTCCGCATGGCCTTCGATCGTGACGCGAACATTGGGATTCTGCTGCAACCATGCCGCCTGACTCTGCAAAGTCTGCTGGTCCTGCACATCGACATCATATTGATCGGTGTCGAAGAAGATGCGGTCGGACGAAACCGAGGCGACGAAATCTTCCTGGCTGCCCTTGACCGAGCCAGTGGTCGTGCCGGTCCCGGTGCCAGTCTGGGCGCTGTTGTCGGTCGCGGGCGGGGGCGGCAGGTCCTTGGGTGCTTTCTTGCCGCAAGCAGCGAGCGCCAGCACGGACACGGCGATCAGAAGGGGGCGGTTGAGTTTCATGGGAGGCTCCTCAAAAAAGTCTATGCGGTCGTTACGCTTGCGCGATGAAGTGGTTCCCTGTCAGGGCAGCAGCGGACCCCATGCAGGGTCGGAGCCGCTGAGCGGCGTGGGAATGCGGCGTTCGTTGACGCCGGTCAGGTCGACCTGCCAGACTTGGCTGGCACCGTCGCGACCGGGGCTCGTGCGGAAATATTGCAGCACGCGGCCGTTGGGCGACCAGGTCGGCTGCTCATCCTGCCAGCCATTGGTGAGGATGCGTTCATTGCCACCCTCCGGCGTCATGACGGCGATCTTGATGTCGCCGCTGATCTTGGTGAAGGCGATCAGGTCGCCGCGCGGGCTCCATTCGGGCGTGGCGTAGCGACCCCCGCCATGGCTGATGCGGCGCTGGCCCGAACCATCCGCGTTCATGACATAGACCTGCTGGCTGCCCGAACGATCGCTTTCAAAGACGATCCGGGTG
Organism: Sphingobium sp. TomTYG72; assembly: GCF_055394715.1. NCBI lineage: Bacteria > Pseudomonadati > Pseudomonadota > Alphaproteobacteria > Sphingomonadales > Sphingobiaceae > Sphingobium > Sphingobium sp. TomTYG72. Next base: position 2,416,241 of record NZ_AP027336.1, read on the forward strand.
CCGTCGGGCGAATAGCTTCCGCCGACATCGATGCCGGGCGCCGTGGTGAGGCGGACGGGCTGGCCGCCTTGGGCCGACACGCGGTAGATGTCGGTGTTGCCTGCTACCGCCATTGAAAAGAGGATGTTGCGGCCATCGGGCGACCAGCGCGGCGCGAAGGTCGCATTGTTGCTTTCGGTGACCAGGCGCTGGCGGCCGGTGCCGATGTCATAGACATAGATGCGTACCCGGCTGCCCAGATAGCTCACATAGACGATCGACTTGTAGTCAGGCGAAAAGCGCGGGGTGAGGGCGATCGACTGGCCATTGGTGATGAAGCGGTGGTTCGCGCCATCGCTATCCATGATGGCGAGGCGCTTGGTGCGGTTCCCCTTCGGCCCGCTTTCCGCGATATAGGCAATGCGGCTGTCGAAGAAGGGGCTCTCGCCGGAAAGGCGCGCATAGATGGCGTCGGCGCATTTATGCGCGGCGCGGCGCCAATCGCGCGGGGCGACGACATAGCCCTGGCGCGTCAGTTCCTGCTTGAGCGCCACGTCATAGAGATAGCAGCCAACCGTGATGTCCGCCTCTCCACCTGTGGTGCGGACGAAGCCTTGCACCAGCGCCTGATAGGCGCCCCACTTGTCGTAGGCGGGGTTGGTGACTTCGGGGAAACCGATGGCAGGGATGCCGCCCGGACCGGACGGATCAAACAAGCCCGAGCCCTTGAGGTCGGAGGCGATTACCTCGGCGATCTTGCGGCCAAGTTCGCTGGACGAACCGGCAGGCGTGGAAACTTCGGCCTGCGGGGGCAGGGCGGGCACGACGATCTTGAGGTTGCTGTCGATGTCGCCGGTCACATCGACCGACAACTGGGCCATCGCAGGGCTGGTAAAGGCTGCGCAAAGGGCGAGCAGTGCGGTTATTCCAAAGCTTCTCATCGCGCTTTCCTTGCGTAGACTCTCAAGGGTTTGAGCCATTTCCACTGTTCATAATATTCGTCGGGCAGCCCTTGAAAAGGGGAAGCCTGCATGACCGCCTGCACGGCGCGTTCCTTGTAGATCGAGACTTGCGGCTTGTTGCTGGCGGTCTGACCCTGCACATCGATCACCTCGGGCCGGCCGATCACGCGGCCGCTGCGGTCGATCTTCACCTCCAGAAAGGCCACCAACTGCTCGACGTCCGCGCCGGAGGGAAGCTTCAAATGCCGATAGATTTGATCGCCGATCAGGCGATCAAGCGCAGCCTTTTGCGCGGGACCCATGGTCGCAGCGGGTGGCGGTGCGGCCTTGCGCGGGGCGTCGGCTTCGGTGTTGATGCCCTTCAGGAAATCCTTGCCGAGCAGCGAGCCGCGCGGCTTTTCGGCCTTGCCCTGGCCGGACGCCCGGGCAGGAGCGTTTGGCTTGGGCTTTGCGGCAGGCTTTTGGGTAGCCTTGGTCGCCGCAGGGGCAGGTTTCGCCTTTGAGGGCGTCTGCTTCGCTGCGGGCTTTTCAGGTGCGGGCTTGGGTTTTGACTGAACCTTCGCCACGTCCCTTTTGGCCGGAGCAGGCTTTGGCGGCGGCGGCGCGGGTGTTGGTTGGGGTTCAGGAATGGGCGCCGTTTCCGGTACAGGAGCCGGTGCCGCATCCTCGGTCGGGCCTGCTTCCGGCGCGACGCTGGGCGGGGGGGGCTGGGTCGAGATTTGTGGCGCGGCGGATTGCAGCGCCGCTTCGTCCACCAGGCTGACGTCCATCGGCGGCGAGTTCAGCTTGAGCGGATTGGGCGTTGCCAGGAATCCGACCGACAGCAAGCCGAACAGCAGGACATGTCCCGCCGTCGCCACGCCAAGGCCGATCTTCTCCGCGCGTTCCATGCCCGAGTCCTATGGCCCCTATTCTGAACTGCCGGTGACGGCGCCGTCTTCACCGCCGGTGCTGACCAGCGCCACCTTGTTGAGGCCCGCCCGATTGAGTTCGCCCATGACACGCATGACCCGGCCATAGTCGAGTCCTGTATCTGCGCGCAGGAAGATTTGCGGCGGCTCGGCTTTGCCTGCGTTGGCCGAGACGATCTCGGCCAGGCGATCGGCCAAATCGGCGTCGCTGATCTGCGTCTCGTCGATGTAGAGGCCCCCGTCGCGATCGATCGAGACCACGGTCGGCTTGTCGTCCTGATCAAGACCCTTGGCGCGCGTTTCGGGCAGGTTAACAGGCACGCCGGTGACGAGCAGCGGGGCGGTCACCATGAAGATGATGAGCAGCACCAGCATGACATCGACCAGCGGCGTGACGTTGATGTCCGCCATCGGCGCGCGACCCCGGCCACGGCGGTGGGAGGGTGGGCCGGACATGGCCATTAGCGGCGACCTCCGGCCAAGTGGGTTGCTCTATCCTCCGTTCGCCCTGAGCTTGTCGAAGGGCTTTTCTTCTCTTCAAGTGAAGTGAAGGGCTTCGACAGGCTCAGCCCGAACGGGGGGAGGAGGCTGTGAATAAGGCACGAGATCCCAGCGTTCGCTGGGATGACGGGGTGGAGGAGGAGCGGGCACACGCTCACCGCTGCGCCTCCAGCTCCCGGCTCAGTGTCGAATAGAAGCCGTCGGCGAAGCGGGTTAGCTTGGATTCCATGCGGTTGATGCCATGGCTGAAACGGTTGTAGGCGATGACGGCGGGGATCGCCGCGAACAGGCCGATGGCGGTGGCGAAGAGCGCCTCTGCGATACCCGGCGCAACGACGGCGAGCGAGCTGTTCTGCTCCTTCGCGATCGCGGTGAAGGCGCGCATGATGCCCCAGACGGTGCCGAACAGGCCGACAAAGGGCGCGACCGAGCCGATGGTGGCAAGGATGTTCAGGCGATCGGACAGGCGATCAACCTCCGCCGCGATCATGCTGGACATGGCGGTGGACAGCCGGTCGCGCGTGCCGTCGCGGTCGATCACCTTCTGCGCGGTGGAGCGGCGCCATTCGGTGACGCCTGCGGCCATGACCTTGGCAGCGGGGAAGTCGGACGACTTGCCGCGTGCCTCATAGAAGCGGTCGATGTCCTCCGCTTTCCAGAAATCATCCTCGAACGCGCTGCTCTGGCGGCTGGCCTTGCGCAGGGTGAAGCTGAAGCCGATGATCATCGCCCAGGTCCAGATGCTGGCGAGCACGAGGCCCAGCATCACCACCTTCACGACGATGTCGGCCTGCAAAAACAGGGCGAGCGGCGAAATGGTCGCAGCTTGGGTGGCGGCGCCGACAGCGGCGCCAACGTCGGGCATCGAAAGGCTCATGGGTTGATGTCTTCCCCTCTCATCAAACGGCTGAAAATGTCGATCCAGGGCTTGGGTTGCCGCGTAGGACGGCCCTGGCTGGTCAGGAAGGCGACAGAGACCTCGCCGTCCGTCAGTATTTCATCGCCGCACCTGACTCTTTGATGAATGGTGCAGGCGACGGGGCGAATGGCGGTCACGCGGCTTTCGACGAGCAGGTCATCGTCGAGCCGCGCGGGGCGCTTATAGGCGATCTGGAGATTCGTCACGGCATAGACGCCGGTGCCACCTTCCTGCGCCGCCCGCTGATCGATCCCGGCGACGCGCAGCATGTCGGATCGCGCGCGCTCCATATAGCGCAGATAATTGGCGTGGTAGACGAGCCCGGACAGGTCCGTATCCTCAAAATAGACGCGCAGGGGAAAGTGATGCACGGCGGCAATGAACCTTCCGGTCGCCGGCTCGGGCATGGACGCTGAAACGGACATGCGCGGCCTTTTAACCATCATGCACGCGGCAGGCAAAGGCGTAAATGAACAGGATCGGAGCGGCCTGCCGGGCAGCAGGGGCTATCCGTCCCATAAACAAGGCGCGCTCAGCCCCGATTAACACAGCGTTCGTTGTGATTGATGTTCGAAAGCGCTGGCCCCCCGCTTGCCATAGCGCTAGTGGGCGGCAAATTGATTTTGCGAGGACATTAGCATGACCGACATTCAGACCGTGGGCGTCATCGGCGCTGGTCAGATGGGCGCGGGGATTGCGCAGGTCAGCGCGCAGGCTGGCTATGATGTGATCCTGTGCGACGTCGATCTGGCGCGCGCGCAAAAGGGGCTTCAGGGCATTTCCAAGCAGCTTGCCCGTGCGGTGGAAAAGGGCAAGCTGAGCGCGGAGGACTCCGAGGCTGCGTTTGCGCGCATCCGCCCGAGCGGCGATCTGGCTCCGCTGGCTGAGGCGCAGCTGGTGATTGAGGCCGCGACCGAGCGGGAGGAGATCAAGCGCAGCATCTTCGCCAATGTGAGCGCGGTGATCACGCCCGGCACGATCCTGGCGACCAATACGTCGTCCATCCCTATCACCCGGCTGGCGCAGGTGGTGCCCGATCCGGCGCTGTTCGTGGGTATCCATTTCTTCAACCCGGTGCAGGTCATGGCGTTGATCGAGCTGATCCGCGGGCTGGCGACGTCGGATGAGACGGTCGCGACGATCGAAGCCTATACCAAGCGGCTGGGCAAGCACGTCGTGCAGGCGTTCGATTCCCCCGGTTTCGTCGTCAACCGCATCCTGCTGCCCATGATCAACGAATCCATTTTCGCGCTGGGCGAAGGAGTGTCCAACATCCGCGACATCGACACGGGCGTGCGGCTGGGGCTGAACCATCCCATGGGTCCGCTGACGCTGGCCGATTTCGTTGGGCTCGACACCTGCCTTGAAATCCTGAACGTGCTGCGGTCGACGACCGGGGATTCCAAATATCGCCCGGCGCCGCTGCTGGTGAAATATGTCGAGGCGGGCTGGCTGGGGCGCAAGACCGGCAAGGGCTTTTACGACTATTCCGGGCCGGAACCCGTGCCAACCCGATAATATACCACTCCGTTCGGGCTGTCGGCCTCAGCCCGGACGGTGGTAATCAGACAGAGCGATCAGCGCCCAATCCATGTTTTCTCAAGCAATGGCGCAGCTGATCATAGCTTAGGCCAAGGGCCTTGGCGGTCGCGCGCTGGTTGTAGCGGTGGCGCTCCAGCACTCTCTGCACAATTGCGGCTTCATGCGCGTCCACGGCTGCGCGCAGGTCGCTGACGTCGGTGAAGCCGGTTGTGGGGGCGAGCTTGGGTTCCTCGGCTACGGTGCTGAGCGGGGGTGCCTGCGGTTTCCAGGGCGAAGCAAATGGGTCGAAGATGATCCGGCCAACGGGTGCCGAGGGATCTTCCCAGCGATAGACGGCCCGCTCCACGACATTGCGCAGCTCGCGGACATTGCCGGGCCAGCCATGCGCTTCTAGCGCGGCGAGGCAGTCGGGCGTAAAGCCACGCCATTCGGACTGTCCCAGTTCGGCGGCCATGCGGCGTCCGAAATGATCGGCGAGCACGGCCACGTCTCCCTCGCGAGCCCGAAGTGGTGGCAGGGTGATGACCTCGAAACTGAGCCGGTCGAGCAGGTCCGCGCGAAAACGGCCTGTCTCGGCCAGCAGCGGCAGGTCCTCGTTGGTCGCCGCGATGATGCGGACGTCCACGGTCATCGGGCGCGAGGCGCCGATCCGGGTCACTTCACCATATTCGATGACCCGCAGCAGCCTTTCCTGCGCCGCCATCGAGAGGGTCGCCAGCTCGTCGAGAAAGAGCGTGCCGCCATCGGCTTCCTCGAACCGGCCCGCGCGGGCGCGGGTGGCGCCGGTGAAGGCGCCCTGTTCATGGCCGAACAGTTCCGCTTCGATCAGCGTTTCGGGAAGCGCGGCGCAGTTCATGACGATGAGTGGCTCGCCCCAGCGCGGGGAGAGGCGATGGAGGCGTTCGGCGATCAATTCCTTGCCCGTGCCACGCTCACCTACAACCAGGATCGGGCGATCGAGGTCGGCGGCGCGTCCTGCCTGCTCGACGGCGTCAAGGAAGGGCAGCGACTGGCCGATGAACTGGCTGTTTCGTTCCATTGCCAGATTATGGTGAAAATTACCACTTATTGGCAAGATATATTGGAACCAGCGGGGATAAACCCAGAAAATCCGTCTTTTCACGAATTGGCACGGCTCCTGCAAAGCAAGCGGTCAAACCGTCAGACGGAAGGATTGCAGTTCCGATGGGTATATTTTCTCGCACACGTGACATCATCGCCGCCAATGTCACCGACCTGCTCGACCGGGCCGAAGACCCCGCGAAGATGATCCGCATGATCATCCTGGAAATGGAGGAAACGCTGGTCGAGGTGCGTGCGTCCGCCGCGCGGACCATCGCTGATCAAAAGGAGATGCGCCGCCATATCGGCAAGCTGCAGGGCTTGAAGGACAGCTGGACCGAGAAGGCGCAGCTGGCGCTGAGCAAGGATCGCGAGGACTTGGCCAAGGCGGCACTGGTGGAAAAGCAGAAGGCGGCCGACATGGCGGAGAAGCTCTCCCATGAGATCGAGGTGCTGGACGAAGCGCTGAAGGCTTCGGAAGAAGACATCGCCAAGCTGCAAGGGAAGCTACGCGAGGCGCGGACCCGGCAGAACAGTCTGGTCACGCGGATGGAAAGCGCGCAAAATCGTATGCGCATGCGCGAAGCCTATGCCGGGGAAAAGGTGAATGAGGCCTTCGCCCGCTTCGACATATTGGAGCGCCGGGTCGACATGGCCGAGGGGCGTGCGGATGCGCTGAATCTCGGTCAGGGTCAGAAGACTCTGGAGGAGGAAATTGCCGAGTTGCAGTCGACCGAGAAGGTCGATGCCGAACTCGCCGCGATGAAAGCCAGCATGAACCGACCGGCCTGAACAGGGGAGTTTTGACGCATGGGGGATGTGTTTTTGCCGATCATGATCTGCGGCATGCTGTTCATCGGCATGCCCTGGCTGATCCTGCACTATACGACAAAGTGGAAGCAGGCGCCCAAGATCACCGATGAGGATGAGCGGTTGCTGGATGAGCTGCATTTGCTCGCGCGGCGGTTGGAAGACCGGCTGCAAACGGTCGAGCGGATCGTCGCGGCTGATAATCCCGATTTCCGTCCGTCTCGCCCGACGCCTGACGACGCTTATGATCTCGACCGCCAAGATTTCGGCAGGAGGAACTGACATGGCTGCGCGCCGTACGAAATTCTATCTCGACAAGCAGAATGGCAAATGGATGGGCGTATGCGCAGGCATCGCCGACTATACCGGGATCGACGTGATATGGGTCCGCGTGGGCGCCGTGCTGGTGACGCTGATGGGTGCCTTTCCCTGGTCGCTGATCGCCTATTTCGCTGTGGCCTATTTCGCGGAAACCAAGCCGCTGGACCTCTATGCCGATCAGGATGACCAGAAATTCTGGCAGGGCGTGCGGACCAATCCGGCGCGGTCGGCGCGGGATGTACGGTCCAAATTCCGGGACATCGACCGGCGGCTGGCGGACATCGAGACATTCTACACCAGCCGCAACACGAGGCTGGCGGACGAGATCGACAGCCTGCGTTGATCAAGGCGTTCAGAGGACGGCATGCAGGACATGGCTATTACCCTGACCGTCACGGCGAGCTGCATTATCGCATTGTTGATCGTCGCGACGGCTACTTTGCGCGGCTGGAACGGCTGGCTGGCACTGAAGCGCGCGGAACTGGCGCGGCCCGTTTCGGATGCTTCTCCCTTCGCGAGCGCGCGAATCGAACTCGCCGACCTCAAGGAACGCATCCGCAAGCTGGAGGCGATCGCGGCCGGGGTCGATCTGTAAGGAAAAGCGGCTTTCGCGGGCCGCTTTTCTGCCTATATGCAGGGCATGACCGATGTGCCTGCCCTTGCCGATCTTCAGGAAGAATATGAATTTCTCGACGCCGATGACCGTTATCGGTTGCTGATCGACCTCGGCCGCGCGCTGGAGGCGATGCCCGACGCGCTCAAGACCGACGCGACGCTGGTGCGCGGCTGTTCAGCGGCGGTCTGGGTCTACCCGACGGTGCGCGACGATGGGCGGCTGCATTTCCTGGCGGACAGCAATGCGGCGATCACCAAGGGGATAATCGCGCTGGTCTTGCTGACGGTGCAGGACCAGATGCCCGCGCAGATCGGGGCGGCCGACATCGAAGGCGCACTGGCGCCGTTCGATCTTAAAAATCAACTCAGCTCCAATCGGACACAGGGCATCCCCAACATGATCGCACTGATCCGGCAGACTGCGGAGCGTTACAGCTAAGCGGAAACCTGCCGACGTCCGGGCGTTCTCCTTGCGTGATCGAAACGGAAGTTGAGGAGATGCGCGATGCGAAGCCTGTGGGCATTGGCGGCAATCGGCTTGCTGGCGGGCTGCTCTGGCGGCGAAAAAGAAGGCCCGACGCAGCGCGAGCAGATCGGCCAGACGTGGAAATATGAAGGCGGCGAGGCGGGTAAACCCAAGGTCGCTTATATCGGCAGCGCGAACAGCGTGCAGACCATGACGGCCGAAGACACATTTTCGGTGCTGCTGATGCAACCGATGCCGGAAGGCGGCGCGGACGTGACGGTGAAGCTGGTGGGCGCGCCCTTCAGCTGCGACCTGTCCGACTGCCGCGTCACGGCCGTGACCGACGATGGTAAGAGCCACGACTGGCGCGGGCGGATGACGGAAAATAAGGACGGGATAGAGGTGCTGCCCGCCGCCAAGGCTGATCAGGCGATCAAGGGGACGAAGGTGCTGAAAGTCAATCTGGTGGTTGGCCCGAAGGACAAGACCTTCCCGTTCGCGTTCAATGTCGCGGGATTGGATTTGCAGAAGTGATGTTCGGTTAAACGTTCTCGTCATCCCAGCGGAAGCTGGGATGTAGATTCACGTTTGAAGTGCAACATTTGGATTGAAGCGTGAGAATGCCTCTGCGGGAGTAAGGAAGTCGAGGCATTTTCTTGGCGTATGATTATAGCGCTGTACGGCAGCGAGGATGTCATCGGTGGTGATGGCATCGAGGTTGGTTTTGCGCGGCAGGCTGCGGCGGAGGCGTCCGATGGCATTTTCGACGCCGCCTTTCTGCCAGGGTGATCGAACATCGCAAAAGAAGGTCTGGATGCCGATCTGGCTTGCGAGCTGGTGATGCCGGGCAAATTCGGGTCCATTGTCAAAGGCGATGGAGCGTCGGAGGGTTTGGGGCAGGTCGGCCAGCATGTCCGCCAGATGGCCTGCGGTTCTTGGGGCCTTTCGATCCTGTGGCCGGTGGATGATCGTGAACCGGGAGGCGCGTTCATGGGCGACGAGGATGGCCTGGCCATAGCGGGCAAAGAGCATGAAATCGGCTTCCCAATGGCCTGGGCTTTGCCGATCATCGGCGTCAGGAGGGCGCTCGCTCAAGGAGCGGCGATGCTTGATGATGTCGAGCATGCTCCCGCCGGTAGGGACAGGGTGGCCGCGCCTGTGCCGGGCGCGCGGCAGCAGGCGGTGCCAATAATCCTTCTGCGCCGAACGGTGGTAGATGAAGCGGTAGATTGACTCAGGGCTGATGAGGGTGCGACCGTGCTCGCGCGTCAATCGGCCTGCGATCTGCTCGGGGGACCATCCCATCGCAAGGCCGTCCCTCACAAGGCCGCGCAGGTCCGGTTGGCGTTCCAGCTTGAAGCGGCAATCCCATCGGCGCCTGCGTTCGGCAAGCTGCTGGGCGCGGACAGGCTCATAGCCACCGGGCCAGACCTTGGTTCGCACGCTGTTGCGCCGCAGTTCGCGGCTGATCGTAGCTGGCGCCCGCCCGAGATGCGCCGCTATGGCTCTTTGCGATTTACCGCCTGCATGCAGGCGGTAAATCTCGATCCGCTCCTCAAGGCTGAGCTGGCCATATCTCTGTCCCATCGCAACAACACCCTAGCAGGTGTTGCACTTGTTCCGTGAACTCAGGGGATCTCGTGAGGCTAGCTTGCGCCCTCTCGCCTGAGATCCCAGATTCCGCTGGGATGACGGGAGGTAGGTGGATGGTTATTCCTGAAGCGAAACGCCGGGGCTTCTGGGATCAGCTGCGCCCCGCCAATGCCCATCGGGCGCGCGCTCTGCCGCATTCGCTTTCAACCCCATCGGAGCGATCGTGACCTTGTGGCCCCATGCTTCGAGCGGCGCCTTCATCGCTTCCAGCGACGTGCCCCGTTCCAGCACCAGCCCTTCCGCATTGAAGAATTCAAGGCCCAGCGCGATCGACTCCTGCGCCGAAAGGCCCCAGTCGAAATGGGCGATCAACGCCTTGGCTACCTGCATGATAATCGTCCGCCCACCCGCCGCGCCGACGGTGAATATCGGCGTTCCCTTCATGTCATAGACGATGGTCGGGGACATGGACGACAGGGGCCGCTTGCCCGGTTCCACCTGGTTGGCCACAGGCGCGCCGTTCTTTTCGGGCGTGAAGCTGAAATCGGTCAGTTCATTGTTGAGGATGACGCCATTGGCGATCAACTGGCTACCGAAGAAGCTTTCGACGGTCGATGTCCAGGCGGCGATGTCGCCATCCCGGTCGATCGCCACGAAATGGCTGGTGCCGCTTTCCGGCTGGGGCAACGCCGCGGTGCGTGACTCCGCGCCTGGAGGGCTGCCCGGACGATAGTCGTTGAGGGTGCGGCCAAGCGCGATGAGCGCCGATCGCTTCTTAAGATAGGCCGGGTCGATCAGTCCCGCGATCGGCACGGACACGAATTCGGGATCACCCAGCCATGTGTCGCGATCAGCATAGGCAAGACGCATGGCTTCGCCGATGACATGCCAGGAACGGGGATCATCCTTCCCCCATTGGGCTAGCGGGAAACGTTCGACCATGCCCAGGATTTGCAGGACGGTGATGCCGCCTGACGAAGCCGGACCCATGCCGCAGATGCTGTAGCCGCGATACGGGCCGCAGACCGGCTTGCGCGCCTTCACCTGATAGGCGGCGATGTCGGCCTCTGTCATCGGCACGGGATTTTTGGGTGCGTTGGTGACGGTGCTGGCGATCGCTCGTGCGGTCTCGCCCTTGTAAAAGGCGTCTGGCCCTTCCGCCACAATCCGCCGAAACAGGGCAGCGAGCGGAGGGTTTTTAAGGGTCGTGCCGATGGGTGCGGGGGCGCCATCTATCCAGAAGAACTTTCGTATCTCGGGAAAGTCGGCCCATATGGGGGCGACCGCCTTCATCGCGGTGTCAAGCCGCTGACGGACCTCAAAGCCATCCTCGGCCAAGCGGATCGCGGGCGCGAACAATGCCGCCCATGGAAGCTTCCCCCATTTGCGATGGGCTTCCCAGGCGAGCCGGAGGTTACCGGGCACGCCAACTGAATAGCCGCCAGGCCAGGCCGATCGGAAGGGAAGGGGCTGACCGTCCGCACCGATGAATCGGTCGGGCTGGGCCGCCGCCGGGGCGGTTTCGCGCCCGTCGATCGACTCTAGCACCCCCGTCTCGCCATCATGATGCATCAGGAAGCCGCCGCCGCCGATGCCGCTATTATGCGGTTCGACCACATTGAGGGCGAGCATCATGGCGATGGCGGCGTCGGTCGCGCTGCCGCCCTGGCGAAGCATCTCCTGCCCCGCCGCCGCCGCGCGCGGATCGGCGGCGGAAACCGTGGCATTGAGTGAGACAGGCTCGCGCGCCGCGACGGGGGCGGCATATAGGAAGGCGAACGCTATGGGGGCCAGCAGGCCAGTGAGGCGAGGCGTCATGCCCCGCACCCTATCGTTCGGCCAGGCCGCCGCAAGCCCCTGAGATCACCCGTCGAGATCAGCTATCGATGCCGATGACCTGGCTGATATGCGTGAAGCCATCCCGCGCCATCAGCTTTTTCAGCCCCGCATTGATGCGCCAGGCGAGATACGGCCCTTCATAGACAAGCGCGCTGTATAGCTGGATCAGGCTCGCCCCCGCGCGGAGCCGGGCATAGGCCTGTTCCGCATTGCCGATGCCGCCAACGCCGATCAAGGGCAGGCGCGCACCCAATACCCGGCGGAAATCGCACAGCCGCTGAAGCGACAGATCGGTGAGCGGCGCGCCTGACAATCCCCCGCTTTCATTGGCATGGACCGATCGGAGCGGGGGCCGCGAAATGGTGGTGTTGGACACGATCAACGCGTCCACCCCGTGATCGAGGCAAGCGGCGGCGATGTCCTCGACATCCTCGGGCTCCAGATCGGGTGCGACCTTCAGGAAGACGGGCGGCAGGTGACTCCCGTCCCGGCCCCCATTTACGCGGCGCGCGGCCATGACGGCGCCCAGCAACTGGTCCAGCGCTGCCCTGTCCTGCAAGGCGCGCAATCCCGGCGTGTTGGGGGATGAGATGTTGACCGTCAGATAATCGGCGAGCGGCGCCATGCAGGTGATGCCGGTGACATAATCGGCGATGCGGTCGGTCGCGTCCTTGTTCGCGCCGATATTGATGCCGACGATCGGTGCAGACCCCTCGCTTACAGGACGGCGGCGCTTGGCAACGCGCTCTGCCGCCGCCGCTAGCCCGCCATTGTTGAAACCCATGCGGTTGATAACCGCGCGATCCTCGACAAGACGGAACAGTCGAGGCTTGGGATTACCCGCCTGCGGCATCGGGGTGAGCGTTCCGAGTTCGGTAAACCCAAAGCCCAATCCATGCATCTTGTGCGCCACCAGCCCTTCCTTGTCATAGCCGGCAGCCAGTCCGACCGGATTGGGAAAGCGGATGCCCGCCACCGTTTGGGCCAGCGCGGCGTCCGGTGCGGGTGGAGGGGAAGCGGGCATCAAGCGGAGCAGCATGACCGAAAGATGATGCGCGCGTTCTGCATCGAGCGCGAAGAAAAGCGGGCGGACGAGGCGGTAAGACATGGGGCGCCTATGCCATTGCCGCAGGCCGCCGTCGAGTCGCTGTGACAATAGCGCAACAGTTGATCGATAACGATAATTTCTGCTGCAAAATCATTCATATTAGTCCCGATTCAAGTCGCGAGATGTCCGATCCATCCAATCAACCGAGTCCGATTCGGACTTATGAAAGTGCTGCGACCCGAAGGCTCTTGGCCATTATTGGCTGACGAGACCTTTTACTGACCCGGCGGGTAAAACCGCCGGGTCATTTTTTTCGAAGCGGTTCGAAAAAAATGACCCGGGCCTCAGTATCTCTCTTGCGCGGGAACAAAGAAGCTTCATAGTACACCTACGGGGTGATTATGGGGCCGCATCGCGACAGTGCGTCCGGGGGGATGCCGGATGGAAGGGAAAAGGTCGGAGACCTACCGCTTTCCTATATGGTGGAAGCGGCTCAAGGCCCGGTTCGGCTAAGCTATTTCGCGCCGCCCGAACATCTGCGGGCCTATTTCGGGTCGGTTTACCTCTTCACCGAAAGCGCGGAGCGCTATCTGGACGTGACGCGTGCCGATGTTCCCCAGTTACGGTTCATGTTGCAGGGGTCGGGCAGCTATCATTTCCATGACGGAACAGTGGCCCCCACGCCGGAGATATGTCTGTTAGGCCCGACGCTGGGCGCGACACGGTTCGAACTGGATGGACCGTCTTGCGTCGTGGGCGTGTCGCTGCTCCCGGCCGGTTGGGTCAGCCTGGATGGCGGCGATGCCAGTGCGCTTGCCGACGGCGTGCGGGACATGACCCCTGAGAAAAAGGGAGCAATGGCCGCGCTTCATGCCAGCCTGGCCGACATGCACGACCCGGAAACCATAGCTGCCCATTGCTGGTCGGTTCTGGAACAATGGGTAAAACCCCTGCCGGTTACGACCTGGCAATTGCTGGAGGCAGTGGACACGTGGCTGATGGGGGAAGGATCGCCCCGGATCGAAGCGCTGGTGGAGGCAACGGGATTGTCGCCGCGCCAGCTCGCACGGTTGACCAATCGTTATTATGGCTGCCCGCCCAAGCTGCTGGCACGAAAATATCGGGCGCTGCGATGCAGTGCGCGCATCGCGCTGGACCAGCATAGCTGGCAGGAATTGTGCGAGGATGGCCGCTTCTACGATCAGTCGCACTTCATCCGCGAGATCAAGCATTTCATCGGCTTGACCCCGCACCAGTTGCAGACCGAACCGACGGCAGTGGCACAGCTTACCCTGCTGCGGCGCTCGCTGGGTGGGGACGTGGCGGTGCTAAACCGTTTCAGCTGAGACGAGCAGACTCATAGAAATGGCTTGATTCCACGCGCCCGCGCGACCACATGCGCAATCGGATTGATTCGATCCGATTTGAGAATGGTTCGCAACCGGGACGCTTGGCCAGAATGAGGCTTTCTAGTTTCGCAGATTATGCCGTGGTGCTGATGTCGGCCGCTGCGCGTCATTGCGGAGCGGGAGCTGGGCTTGACCCTGCGACCAACAAACATGTGAAGATGAATGCCACGACGCTTGCCAGCGAAACCGGCATCCCACTGCCCACCGCGCAAAAGCTGGTGAGCCGTCTCTCGGCTGCGGGGCTGCTGGAATCGAGTCGCGGAACGGGCGGCGGCGTGCGGCTTGCGCGCCCTGCGGCGGCAATCACCCTGGTGGATGTCGTGGAAGCGGTGGAAGGTCCGATCGCCATGACCGCCTGCGCCGAACAGGGCGCCCATGATTGCACGCTGGAACATGGCTGCCGCGTGCGACCGCACATGAATGTCGCGAACAATGCGATACGATCGGCCTTGGCCGGGGTGACGATCGCCAGTTTGACCCGAGAAATGGCATGACTGAAGAAGCTACGACCATCCGCAACCTTGAAGCACATGAGGCCGCCGAGCGCGCCTCTGCCTACGAGCATGGCTGGTCATCCGCCATCGAGCAGGACTTCGCGCCCAAGGGGCTTAACGAAGATACCGTCCGCTTCATTTCCGCCAAGAAGCAGGAGCCGGAATGGCTGCTGGAATGGCGGCTGAAGGCCTTTGCCATGTGGCAGAAGATGGAATCCCCGGATTGGGCCAAGCTCAATATCCCGCCGATCGACTATCAGGACGCCTATTATTACGCCGAGCCGAAAAAGAAGGCGGAGCTGGACTCGCTGGACCAGGTCGATCCGGAGATCCTCGCCACTTATGAAAAGCTGGGCATCCCCATCGCCGAGCAGGAGATGCTGGCTGGAGTAAAGGGTAGCCGCAAGGTCGCGGTCGACGCCGTGTTCGACTCCGTGTCCGTCGCCACCACCTTCCGCAAGGAACTGGAGGAAGCGGGCGTCATCTTCCGCTCGATCAGCGAAGCGGTGCGCGAATATCCCGACCTCGTGAAGAAGTGGCTCGGCAAGGTCGTGCCGATGCACGATAATTATTTCTCGACGCTCAACTGTGCGGTCTTCTCCGACGGCACCTTCGTCTACATCCCCAAGGGGGTGCGCTGCCCGATGGAGCTTTCCACCTATTTCCGCATCAACGCGGAGAATACAGGGCAGTTCGAACGCACGCTGATCGTCGCGGACGAGGGCAGTTATGTGAGCTATCTCGAAGGCTGCACCGCGCCGATGCGGGACGAGAATCAGCTTCACGCCGCTGTGGTCGAGTTGGTCGCGTTGGACGATGCGGAGATCAAGTACAGCACCGTCCAGAACTGGTATCCCGGTGACGAGAATGGCAAGGGCGGCATCTATAATTTCGTGACCAAGCGGGCGCTCTGTCAGGGGCGGAATTCGAAAGTCAGCTGGACGCAGGTGGAAACCGGCTCCGCCATCACCTGGAAATATCCCAGCTGCGTGCTGAATGGTGAGAATAGCGTCGGTGAGTTCTACTCGGTGGCGCTGACCAACAACATGCAGCAGGCCGATACCGGCACCAAGATGATCCATAATGGCAAGGGGTCGCGCTCGACCATCGTGTCGAAGGGGATTTCGGCGGGTCGCTCGAACAATACCTATCGTGGACTGGTGCGCGTCGCGCCGGGCGCGGAGGGCGTGCGCAACTTCACCCAGTGCGACAGCCTGCTGCTCGGCGACCAGTGCGGCGCGCATACCGTGCCCTATATCGAGGTGCGCAATCCCTCGGCACAGATCGAGCATGAGGCTACGACCAGCAAGATCAGCGACGACCAGCTATTCTACGCAATGCAGCGCGGACTGGATCAGGAAAGCGCCGTGTCGTTGATCGTGAACGGCTTCGCTAAAGAGGTGCTGCAACAGCTGCCGATGGAGTTTGCGGTTGAGGCGCAGAAGTTGCTGGGGATCAGCCTGGAAGGCAGCGTGGGGTGATTGATCGCGTGGCGCTCTCCCTCGCTTCGTTGGGGTTGGTTACCGGCTGTGCCTCCGGTGCTGACCGTTGGCGAGCTTTATCGACGAAGGGGCTGCTCACAGATTGGGCCGCCTGTATGGCAGGTCCGGGATATGACGCTTGGTCGCATGCTGGCATGGAAGCTGCTGTTGCTCGTCAGGAGGGCGCTACCCCGTACAGCGACGGCACGCTCCTGAACATGGCCATGGCGACATGCGAGCCGCATGGCGGGACTGCGCTGGCGGCACTTTCCGCTGCCGATCGCAAGAAATTAAATGAGGACACGGAGCAATATCTGGGCAGCCGTCTAACGGCGGAAAGTCGGGCGCGCTGATACAGCTGCCCTGCCACGCTACTTATTAGAGGACTGAAACTTGAGCGACGAAGACGATATTCAGGATGCCCTCGCCGATTTCGCGGAGGATGTCGGCAATGGTCAGGCATGGACCGCAGCGATCCGGATCCTGACTGAAGATTATGAGCTGGAAGAGGGCGAGCTTCAGACCCGCGCCGCCAAGGATTTCGGCGACCTTGACGCCTATCAGGCCGAATGCCGCGCCGCGCTGGAGAAGGGCGACGTCGCCTTCACCGAGAAGCTGAGGACCGACAAGGCATTTCACAAAGCGAAGGCCCCCAACCTCGCCCGCATGGGTCCGGTGACAGAGTTCGTGACCGGACTGTTGGAAAAGGGTTCGCCCGAGCCGGGCGCCGACTGGTGGCCCTATATGCCGATCAAGCGCCATATCGACACGCTGTTTCCCGCGCCGGGCGATGTGCGCGACATGGCCTTCTGGACCGCGCGGACGCTTCAGCGCACGCACAAGGGATAACCAATGCTGACGATTGAGAATCTGACCAACGAAATCGACGGCAAAGCGATCTTGAAGGGCCTCTCGCTTTCCATCAAGGCGGGCGAAATCCATGCGATCATGGGGCCGAACGGCGCGGGCAAATCCACGCTGGCCTATACGCTCGGCGGCCGTCCGAACTATGAAGTGACCGGCGGCACGGCCTCTCTGGACGGTGTGAACTTGTTCAGCATGGACCCGCATGAGCGCGCCGCTGCTGGCCTGTTCCTGGGCTTCCAGTACCCCGTCGAAATTCCCGGCGTGTCCAACCTCCAGTTCCTGCGCGAAAGCCTCAATTCGCAGCGCCGCGCGCGCGGGGAGAAGGAATTGAACGGCGGCGAGTTCATCAAGCTCGCCAAGGAAAAGGCGGCGCTGCTCGGCCTTGATATGGAGATGCTGAAGCGTCCGGTGAATGTCGGCTTTTCGGGCGGCGAGAAGAAGCGCGCGGAAATGGTGCAGATGGGTATCCTCGATCCCAAGCTGGCGATCCTCGACGAAACGGACTCCGGCCTCGACATCGACGCACTCAAGATCGTGGGCGCGGGCATCAACGCCATCATGCGCAAGCCTGACAAGGCGGTGCTGCTGATCACCCACTATCAGCGCCTGCTCGATTATGTGAAGCCGGACTATGTCCATGTGTTGGCTGGCGGCCGGATCGTAAAGTCGGGCGGCCCCGAACTCGCGCTGGAACTGGAGCGCGAAGGCTATGCGGAGGTGGTTGCGGCGTGACGACGCTCACCCTTCCCACGCGCAAGGCGGAAGAATGGCGCTACAGCGATCTGGAAGCTGTGGCCACCATCTGGCCGACGCCCGCGCCGACGCGGATCGATGTTGCGACCGGACAAACCTCCCGCCACCATCTGTTGCAGGATGCGACCGAAGGCGCGGCGGCCGTGCATGATTATGTCATCACCATCGCGGACGGCGCGCGCTGCGATTTTCATGTGCTCAACATCGGCGGGAAGCTGGGTCGCGTGACCTTCGCGGTGACGCTGGGCAAGGGGAGCCATTTCGAACTGAACGGCGCGATCATCGGCGGCGGGGATCAGGTGCTGGAGATCATCACCAAAGTCACCCATGCCGAGCCGGACGCGACCAGCGGGCAGACGATCCGCTCGATCCTCGGCCAACGCGCAACGGGCAGCTATCTCGGCTCCATCAACGTCGCGCGTGATGCGCAGCGGACGGACGCTTTCCAGTCGGTAAAGGCCATGTTGCTCGACCGCACCGCCACGGCCAATGCCAAGCCGGAACTCGAAATCTACGCCGACGACGTGAAATGCGCCCATGGCGCGACCGTGGGCGAGTTGGATCGCCAGGCGCTGTTCTATATGGCGAGTCGCGGCATGGACCCGGCAACGGCCAAAACGCTGCTGTTGAAGGCGTTCGTCGCTGGCGTGTTCGACGACGTGGCTGATGAGGCGGTCAAGGACAGCCTCGAAGCCGCTGCGCTCGCCAAGCTGGAGACGCTGGTATGACCGACCAGACCCAACAGCCGAACGGCGTTTTGCGGTTGCGGGATGACTTCCCCGGTGTCGGCAACTGGCACTATCTGGACAGCGCCGCCACCGCGCAGAAGCCCAACGCCGTAATCGACGCCATCGCGCGTGCCTATGGCCCCGACTATGCGACTGTCCATCGCGGCGTCTATGAGCGCTCCGCCAACATGACGCTCGCCTATGAAGCCGCCCGCCGCAAGGTCGCTCAGTTCATCGGCGCCGCGTCCGACAGCGAGATCATCTACGTTCGTGGCGCGACCGAGGGCATCAATCTTGTCGCGCATAGCTGGGCAGGCACGCAGCTGAAGGCGGGCGACCGCATCCTGCTCTCCATGCTGGAGCATCACAGCAACATCGTGCCTTGGCAGATCGTCGCCGAACGCGTCGGTGCGCAGATCGACGTCGTGCCGCTCACCGCCGACGGCCAGATCGACCTCGACGCCATGCAGGCGATGATCACGCCCGCGCACAAGATGGTCGCGCTCGCCCATGTGTCGAACGTCCTGGGCAGCGTCCTCGACGTCCGCCGTGCGGTTGACATCGCGCACAGCGTTGGCGCCAAAATCCTGATCGACGGCTGCCAGGCCGTGCCGCGCCTTGCCGTGGATGTGCAGGCGCTCGGTTGTGATTTCTACGTCTTTTCCGCGCACAAGCTCTACGGCCCGACCGGCATCGGCGTGCTGTGGGGCCGCAAGGAATTGCTCGACGCCATGCCGCCCTATCAGGGTGGCGGGTCGATGATCGACAAGGTGACGTTCGAGAAGACCACCTACGCCCCTGCGCCAACCCGGTTCGAAGCGGGGACGCCGCATATCACCGGCGTGGTCGGACTGTCCGCCGCAATCGACTATGTGCAGGCGATCGGGCTCGACGCGATCCACGCCCATGAATGCATGCTGGTGGCCAAGGCGCGGGCGGCGCTGGAGAGCCTGAACAGCGTGCGCGTTTTTGGCCCGGAGGACAGCGCGGGCATCCTCTCCTTCGAAGTCGAGGGGGTGCATCCGCATGATGTCGGCACCATATTGGACGAAACGGGTGTTGCGATCCGCGCCGGGCATCATTGTGCTCAGCCGCTGATGCGCCATTTGGGCGTCGAAGCGACGGCGCGGGCCAGCTTCGGCATCTATAGCGACGAAGGCGACGTGGACGCGCTGGTCAAAGGCATTGAGCGAGTGAGGAAGATCTTCGGATGAGCGAAGAGCGGAAGATATTGGTGGAAGAAGTCGAAGCGGTGGATACGCCGCCCAAGGCGCGCGTGGATGATGAGCCTCGCCAGCGCGACTATCTCGACGGCTTCCTCGCACAGAAGCCCGCCCAAACGCCTGTCGGTGAGCCGGGCGGCAGCCTCTATGACGGCGTCATCGATGCGCTGAAGGAAATTTACGACCCGGAAATTCCGGTGAACATCTATGACCTCGGCCTGATCTACGGCGTCGATGTCACCGAGGACGGCCATGTCGTCGTCACGATGACGCTCACCACGCCGCATTGTCCGGTGGCCGAATCCATGCCGGGTGAAGTCGAACTGCGCGTCGGCGCGGTGCCGGGCGTGGGTGATGCGCAGGTCAATCTGGTCTGGGACCCGCCATGGGACCCGCAGAAGATGAGCGACGAGGCCAAGCTCGAACTAGGGATGCTCTAACCATCTCCCCTCCCGCAGGCGGGAGGAGAGAAGAGGAACAACATGACCGAGACGACCACCAAGACCCGCGCTCGTCCCGTCGCCGTCATCCTGACGCCGAACGCGGAAGCGCGCATCGCCGATTTGATGCATCAGGCGCCCGAGGGAGCGATCGGCGTCAAGCTTTCGACCCCGCGCCGGGGCTGCTCGGGCCTCGCCTATTCGGTCGATTATGTGACCGAGGAAGCCAAGTTCGACGAAAAGATCGAGACGCCGGGCGGCACCTTCTACATCGATGGCGCGTCGGTTCTGTATCTCGTCGGATCGACGATGGATTGGGTGGAGGACGACTTCACCGCCGGGTTCGTCTTCAACAATCCTAACGCCAAGGGTAGCTGCGGCTGCGGCGAAAGCTTCACGGTCTAGTTCCGGAGGGTCCCCGCCATCCCCCACATGCTGATCCTTGGCATGGGCTACACCGCCTCCCGCCTCGCCGCTCGCCTGCGCCACGAGGGCTGGGAGGTGACAGGCGTCCGCCGGGCCGCCGATGCCGATTCACTCGCCTTCGATGACGACGATGCCGTGCGCGCCAGCATCGGCAACGCGACCCACATTCTCTCCTCTGTCCCGCCGGAAGGGGAGGCCGACCCGGTCCTCACCCGCTACGGCACGGCCATCGTCGGCGCCCCGGCCCTCTGGAGCGGTTATTTATCCTCGACCGGTGTCTATGGCGACGCTGCGGGCGCTTGGGTGGACGAAGCGAGCCCCATCGGCTCGGGCCGCCGCGCGGCGCGAGTGCAAGCGGACAGCGACTGGCGCGCCCTTCGCGAGGACATGCGCTGTTTCCGCCTGCCCGGCATCTATGGTCCCGGCCGTTCCGCGATCGAGCGCGTGCGCGAAGGCAAGGCGCACCGCATAGACCTGCCCGATCAGATTTTCAGCCGCGCCCATGTCGATGACATTGTGAGCGGCATCATCGCTTCGTTCGACGGACCGCCGGGCACCTATAATCTGGCCGACGACCTGCCGTGCGCGCAGAATCGGCTGATCGAAGCGGCCTGCGCCATGCTGGACGCACCGCTGCCGCCGCTGCTGACGCTGGAGGAAGCGCGGCTGTCCCCCATGGCACTATCCTTCTATGCGGAAAATCGGCGGGTGGCGAACGGTCGGGCCAAGCGGCTGCTGAGCTGGGCGCCGCGCTACCCCACCTATCGCGAAGGCCTTGCCGCCTGCCTTGCCGGGGCGGAATGACTCGGGTCGCCGCATCGCTTACGCGGCGTTAACCAAAGAGCCCCATGGATGGTCCCACAGCTTACGCCAAGGACTTCTCGCCATGGAACGGATCGACCGCAACTTCGCCGCACTCAGCCAGCGCATGAGCCGCCTGGCGATGCCCGAAGCCGCAGCGCCCGCGCCCCAATCGCTTGCCAGCCTGATCGACCGGGTGAATGCGGCGAAGCGCGGTTACGAGCCTGGCCTTCGCCGTTAAGTCACCTTCGCCCGCAACGCGATCACCATGCCAGCCACCGCCAGCACTGCGCCTGCGACACTCAGCGTAGACCAGCGGTAATCCTCGAACAGCGTGGAAATCAGCATGGCGATAACGGGAATAAGCACGCTGCTATAAGCGGCTCGCCCCGGCCCCACCCGCTGGATAAGCTGGAAATAGAGCGGGAAGGTCACCACCGACCCCGCAATGCCTAGCCAGGCTATGCCAAACAGATAACCCGCGCGCCATTCGATCACCGGCGGTCCCACGGTCGCCCAAGCATAAGTTGCGTCAACTGCGCTGCCGATCAACATCCCCCAACTGAGTACCGCCGCCATGGGCAAGCGTCGGGCGATCTGCATACCCTGCATGACGTTCGCCGTGGATGCGCTGAGCAGCCCCGCGATGCTGAGCGCGATGCCGACTAGTACGGCTTCGGCCGACACCGGTGCAGCCCGATATTCGCGCAGCAGCAAAAGCATGATGCCAGCGATCGCGACCAGCGAGCCCAGGGCGAAGGCGCGGCTGACAGGCTGGCGAAAGGCGAACCACGCGAGGATGCTGTTGGGGATCAGCAGCAGCGCATAGACCGTCGCGACGACGCCGGAGGTCAGATAATGTTCTGCCCGATAGACGAAGTTGAAATTGAGCACGAACTGCGCGACGCCCAATGCGCCCGCAAAGGCGATCCCGGCCGGTGGCAGACGCAATGGCACTCGGCGGATCATCGCGAACAGCGCCATGCCCGCCGCGCCCAGCAGAAATCGGTAGCAGACCGACCAACTCGGCGGCACCGCGCCCAACTGATCGCGGATGACGATCCAGGTCGAACTCCAGATCAGCGTGACCAGTAGGAATGGCAGGATGACGCCGCCCCGCGCGTCCGACGATCCGCTCATGCCAGAGCCTTAAGGGCGTCTGCGAATGGCTGGACCGACGCAGGATCCTGCGCCCAATTGGTGACAAGGCGCGCGGCGCCTTCACCCCAGTCGTAAAAGTCGAAGCCCTGCGCGCGCAAACCTGTGGCCTCGGCAGGGGAGAGGCGGATGAACAGCTCGTTGGCCTCCACGGGATGGAGCAGTCGGTCGGGCGCAGCCTGCGCCAGAGCGGCAGCGGCGGCATTGGCGGCACGGGCGTTGGTAAGCCACAGATCATCCTCCAGCATCGCCAATATCTGCGCGGCAAGGTAGCGACCCTTGGACAGCAGATGACCGCCGCGCTTGCGCCATCGTGCCGCTTCGGTCGCCCGCGCATCCGCCCGCGGACCAAAGAAGAGCAGCGCTTCACCCACCATACCGCCATTCTTGACGCAGCCGAACGTCAGGACATCGACGCCAGCCCGCCAAGACACATCACCCGGATGGCATCCCAGATGCGCCACGGCATTGGCAAAGCGGGCGCCGTCCATGTGCAGGCCAAGATCATGGCCCCGCGCCACATCCCCGATCGCGGCGACCTCTGCTGGCGTATAGACCCGGCCATATTCGCTCGCCTGAGTGATGCTGATCGCGCGAGCGGGGATCTGGTGCACGTCTGGCCGGATCGCTTTCAACCGCTCGATCAGCAGTTCGGGGGAGAGCTTCGCGCCATCTCCCGACAAACTCATCAGGCTCGCGCCATGGGTGTAGAAGCCGGGCGCTCCGCATTCGTCCACCACGATATGCGATTCTTCATGGGCCAAGATGCCGCCATAGGGTGGGCAGAGGCCGGCTAGCGCGATGCTGTTCGCCGCCGTGCCGGTCGTCACCCACAGTGCGCGAACCGGGGTGCCGAACAGGCCCGAGAAGGCGCCATCCATCCGCGCGGTCCACGCGTCGCAATCGTAGCCATGATCGGCGACATCAGCCGTTGCCATCGCCGCCATGACCTGTGGGTTAACCGGTGTCGCATTGTCCGAGAAGAAGTGCATGGCTGCGGCATAAGCGCACCGCTGCCTTGCGCCAAGATGCCAGCAGGTGGCGAGCGGCCCTTTCGAAACCGCAACAAATTGGTCAGTAATCATGACCCATTGTTTCGGCCAGCCGTTTGTGACATAGGCGGCCGGTCCTACTAGAGGAGCATTGATCATGGACGTCCAGCAGAAGTCGCGCTTTACCGTCAACCCGAGCAGCAAGGCTGTATCGGCTGACCAGCGCGCGGTATTGCTGGAGGATCCCGGTTTCGGCCGCTTATTCACCGATCATATGGTGACAATCCGCTACACCGAGGGGCAGGGATGGCACAGCCATGCCGTCGGCCCGCGTGAGCCGTTCCAGCTCGATCCTGCCTGCGCCGTGCTGCATTATGCGCAGGAAATCTTCGAAGGCATGAAGGCCTACCGGCTTGAGGACGGCAGCATCGCCATGTTCCGGCCGGAAGAAAATGCCCGCCGCTTCGCCGAATCGGCGGAACGCATGGCGATGCCCGTCTTGCCCGAAGACATCTTCATGGAAGCGGTCGAGGAACTGGTGAAGATCGACGCCGCGTGGATACCCAGCGGCGAAGGCAGCCTGTATCTGCGCCCCTTCATGTTCGCGAGCGAGAGCTTTCTGGGCGTCCGCCCGGCGGCGGAATATATCTTCTGCGTCATTGCTTCGCCCGCAGGGGCCTATTTCAAGGGTGGCAAGAAGGCCGTCACGCTTTGGGTGTCGGAACATTATACCCGCGCGGCGAAGGGCGGCACGGGCGCGGCCAAGTGCGGCGGCAATTATGCCGCGAGCCTGGTCGCCCAGTCCGAGGCGACCAGGCATGGCTGCGATCAGGTCGTTTTCCTTGACGCCGCCGAGCATAAGTGGGTCGAGGAACTGGGCGGCATGAACGTCTTCTTCGTTATGGACGACGGGTCGATCGTGACCCCGCCGCTGTCGGGCACGATCCTTCCCGGCATCACCCGCAACAGCATCATCACCCTCGCCCGCGCCAAGGGGCATGATGTGCGCGAAGAACCCTATAGCTTTGCGCAGTGGCGCGACGATGCGGCCAGCGGCAAGCTTCGCGAGGCGTTCGCCTGCGGCACCGCTGCGGTCGTGACGGCGATCGGCACGGTCAAGAGCGTCGATGGCGACTTCACCATCGGCAATGGCGACGGCGGCATCGTGACCGAAGCCCTGCGCGCCGAGCTGACCGGCATTCAGCGCGGGACGGTGGCGGACCCCGCTGGTTGGGTGCGCAAGCTCTAGGCGCCGTCTGCATTCACCGTATCCAGATCATGGCGCATGCGAGATGGACGAAGCCCATGAAGGCTGAGATGGTTTTCTCGCATCGTAAGGCGATCCTACGGAAGCGTTTGAGTTTGTTGAAGAAGCATTCGACCTGATGGCGCTCCTTGTAGAGCCTCCAGTCAATGGGCGGCGCGACAGCGCGGCTGGGATTGGCCTTGATTTGAGCGGTTGCGCCGAGTTCACCGGCGATGAAGGCGCGTAGCGGATCGGCGTCATAGGCGGCATCGGCAATGACATGATCAACGTCCTTGAGCCCGGCCAGGAGGGACTGGGCCTGCGGGCAATCGCCATATTGCCCCGGCGTTGGATGGATGCGCAGCGGCAGGCCGATCGCATCGACCACGGCATGCAATTTGGTTGTCAGCCCGCCACGCGAACGACCGATGGCGGCACTTTGAGCCCCCCTTTTGCGCCCGCCGCGTCGGCGTGGACCTTTGAGATCGTGCTGTCGATCATGACATACTCAAAGTCGGGCGTATCGGCCATGGCATGGAAAAGCTCTTCCCACACGCCATTGTGAGACCAGCGGCGAAAGCGGGCATGCACCCCCGTCCACTTCCCGAAAACCTCAGGAAGATCCCGCCAATGCGCTGCGTTGCCCGCCATCCACAAGATCGCATCGACAAACAACCGGTTATCCACTCCGCTCCGGCCCGGCATGCCAGATCGCCCGGGAAGATGCCCTTTGATCCGCTCCCACTGGTCGTCCGTCAGTGCACGTCTGCTCAATGATCGTCTCCTTCGACAACCTTGAATCAGAACTTCAACTCAATGGGAATCCTGTGAATGCAGACAGCGCCTAAGGCGGCGAACCTCTCACTGCCGACCGGGGATGTGGAAAGATTATTCGCGCAGAGGCGCGGAGATCGCAGAGAAAAATCTTCTGCGTCCTCTGCGCCTCTGCGCGAACCAAAATAATCGGCACTCTTGGTGCGGTTCGTCACGCTTCCCATTCCCCCGCCAAGCGCCTAGATAGCTTGCATGCAACGTTTTGATGTCGTCATCTTGGGCGGGGGCCTTGTCGGGCTGACCTTGGGCATCGCGCTTTCCGGTCATGGGGTGCGCTGCGCCGTCATCGACCCTGCTGATCCGGTCGAAACCAGCGCCGTCGGTTTCGACGGGCGCGTGTCCGCCATTTCCTCGACCAGCCATGCCATGTTGTCAGCGATCGGTGTAGCCGCATTGCTGGAAGGGAAGGGCTGCCCCATCGACCGCATCTGGGTCAGCGACGGGCTGGAGCCCGGTGCGCTCGACTTCGCGCCCGATGCTGACGATGGCGTCATGGGCATCATGTTTCCCAATCGCGACCTGCGCATCGCCCTCGCTCAAGCGGCGGAGAAGGCGGAGAATCTCACCCGCTTCCAGCCAGACCGCGCCATCCATGTCGATCGCAATGCCGATGGCGTCAGCCTGACGCTCGCCAGTGGGCAGGTTCTGCACGGCGCGCTTCTGGTGGCCGCCGAGGGCCGGAACAGCCCGACGCGTGAAGCAGCGGGCATTCGCACCACGCGCTGGCAATATAAGCATACCGCCATGGTGACGGCGATCGATCATGAGGTGCCGCACGCCAACACGGCGTACGAGATTTTCTATCCCGGCGGCCCCTTCGCGCTGCTGCCGATGCTGCCGGGCACGCGATCGGCAATCGTGTGGACCGTGCCGACCGAACAGGCGCCGGTAATGCTGAAACTATCCGAGCGGGCGTGGCTCGCCGAAGCGCAGAAGCGCATGGGCGGCTTCCTGGGCGAGATATCGCTCGCCGGGCCGCGTTCCAGCTATCCGCTTGGCTTCCACCACGCCGCGCGCATCACCGACACCCGGCTGGCGCTGGTCGGCGACAGTGCCCATGCGATACACCCGATCGCCGGGCAGGGCCTCAACCTCGGCTTCCGCGACGTCGCTGCGCTGGTGGAAGTTCTGGTCGATGGCATGCGCCTCGGCCTTGATCCGGGCGACGCGCAGCTGATGGCGCGCTACCAGCGCTGGCGCGGGCTGGACGCGATGTCCG
This sequence comes from Sphingobium sp. TomTYG72, assembly GCF_055394715.1. Taxonomy (NCBI): domain Bacteria; kingdom Pseudomonadati; phylum Pseudomonadota; class Alphaproteobacteria; order Sphingomonadales; family Sphingobiaceae; genus Sphingobium; species Sphingobium sp. TomTYG72. The sequence goes on from NZ_AP027336.1 coordinate 2,442,880, forward strand.
TCAGCGTCGCCATGGACGGACTTGTCCGGTTGTTCGACGTTCCCGGCCGCATCCCGTCCGCCGTCCGCCGCTTCGGGCTCGCCGCCGTCCAGCGCACGCCGATGCTCAAGAACCGCTTCATGGCGGAGGCACGCGGCGAATCCGGCGCGCTACCCAAGCTGCTGATTGGGGAATTGGTCTAGGTTCTCCCGTCATGCCAGCGAAAGCTGGCATGTAGACCCCGGCTTTGGCTGGGGTCACGCCTGGGTGGCCGCTACCCCAACATCCGCCGCATCACGTCATCCTTCAGGATGAAGTGATGGCGCAGCGTCGCCGCGACATGCAGGGCGAGGAGCGCGATCCAGGCAAAGGCGAGTATCTCATGCGCCTCCGCAGAAAAGCCAACGATCGCGTCATCCTTCGTCACCGCAAATTTCGGCACATCGAACAGGAAGAACCAGTTGAGCGGCCATTTTCCGGCCGAACTCATGATCCAGCCGGTCAGCGGCACCAGCAGCATGAAGGCATAGAAGATGTAGTGTGTGACCTTCGCGGCCAGCCTTTCCCAAGCGGGCAGTCCCTCGGGCAAGGGTGTCTGCCGGTGGATCAGGCGCCAGAACAGCCGAAGGATCGCCAGCGCCAACACGGTCAGTCCAACCGATTTATGCACTGGCATGACCTGCCAATCGCGCGGCAGGGACTCGTGCGCCAGCCCCAGCCACAGGTTGAACAGGATCAGGATCGCCATGATCCAGTGCAACGCTCGGGCAACCAAACTGTATCGTTCCACCGGCGTCTCCTGATCCTTGGGCGTTTTATCCGTGACGGTTGGCGACCAGATTATCCACCACCGAGGGATCGGCAAGGGTGCTGGTGTCGCCCAGAGCCTGTGTCGATACTTCGCCCTCCGCGATCTTGCGGAGGATTCGGCGCATGATCTTGCCCGACCGGGTCTTGGGCAGGCCGGGGGCGAACTGGATCACGTCGGGCGTAGCGATCGGACCGATCTCGGTGCGGACCCAGGCGACCAGCGTCTTGCGCAATTCCTCGCTCGGCTCTTCGCCGCTGTTCAGCGTGACATAGGCATAGATGCCTTGCCCCTTGATGTCATGAGGCATGCCAACCACAGCCGCTTCGGCGACCGCTTCATGCAGGACCAGCGCGCTCTCGACCTCGGCGGTGCCCATCCGGTGGCCAGACACGTTGATCACATCATCGACGCGCCCGGTGATCCAATAATAGCCGTCCGCATCGCGGCGGGCGCCATCGCCGGTCGTATATTTGCCGGGGAAGGTGGTGAAATAGGTCTGGAAAAAGCGCTCATGATCGCCCCAAACGGTGCGCATCTGTCCCGGCCAGCTTCCGGCGATGACCAGATTGCCCTCTGCCGCGCCATCCTGAACCTTGCCTTCGCTATCGACGATCTGGGGGATCACGCCCGGCATCGGCAGCGTCGCCGAACCCGGCTTCAGGTCCGTCGCACCCGGCATCGGCGCGATCATCGCCGCGCCGGTTTCCGTCTGCCACCAGGTGTCGATGATCGGGCAGCGATCCTCGCCCACGACATGATGATACCAGCGCCACGCTTCGGGATTGATCGGCTCGCCCACGGTACCGAGCAGGCGCAGCGACTTGCGGCTGGTGGAGTGGACGAAGGCATCACCTTCCTTCATCAGCGCGCGGAGAGCTGTGGGTGCGGTGAAGATCGTCTGCACCTGATGCCGATCCACCACTTCCCAGATGCGGCTGGGGGTCGGATAGTTGGGCACGCCCTCATACATCAGCGTCGTCGCGCCGTTCGCCAGTGGGCCATAGACGATATAGCTATGCCCCGTGACCCAGCCGATGTCTGCCGCGCACCAGTAGATGTCACCGGGGCGATAATCGAAGCACAGCTCATGGGTAAGGCTCGCCCACAGCAGATAGCCGCCCGTCGTGTGCAGCACGCCCTTGGGCTTGCCGGTCGAACCCGACGTATAGAGGATGAACAGCGGGTCTTCCGCGTTCATCGGCTCAGGGGCGCACTCGGCTGACACCTTCCCGGCTTCCTCATGCAGCCACAGGTCGCGGCCTTCCTGCATGGCGATGGCGCCGCCGGTCGCTTGCACCACGACGACCTTTTTGACGCTCGGGCAATCCTTGAGCGCGGCATCAACATTGGCCTTGAGCGGCACCTTTTTGCCCGCGCGGCAGCCTTCGTCGGCGGTGATGACGATGTTGGAATCGCAATCGATGATCCGCCCCGCCAGCGCCTCGGGCGAGAAGCCGCCAAAGACAACCGAATGGATCGCCCCGATCCGCGCACAGGCGAGCAGGGCAAACGCCGCCTCCGGGATCATCGGCAGATAGACGGTAACGCGGTCACCCTTCCTCGTGCCAGCGGCTTTCAGCACATTGGCGAAGCGGCAGACTTCCTCATGCACCTGGGCATAGGTGTAGCGGCGCGGCTCGGCATCCGGCGAGTCCGGCTCCCAGATGATCGCGGTCTGGTCGCCCCGTTCGGCAAGATGCCGGTCGATGCAGTTGGCGCTGACGTTGAGCACACCGTCGGCAAACCATTTCACGCCGAAATCCGCTTCGTTGAAGCTGCTTTCGTTCGTCTTGCTGGGGAAAGTCAGCCAATCCAGGCGCTTTGCGCGCTCCAGCCAGTAGGATTCCGGCTCGTTGATCGACCGCTGATAATCTGCCTCACGCCCATCCCGGTCGAGCAGCGCCGAAGCGGCCCATTCCTTAGATACCGGGAAAAAATCGTCAGACATCGAGTATCCTTTCCTGTGCGTTGCCTGCCCCTCTAGAGGGTAGAGGCGATCATCGGAAGCCCGGATCGTTCCGTTGCCGCCAAAGTTCTACCATTACCCCTCACATTAAAGCAGGAGCCACCCATTTTGCCGCTTTTCGCAGGCGCCGCCTCCGCTTAACAGGAAGCCATGTGGCAGCTCTTCCAATTCCCGCTTTGTCCCTTCTCCCGCAAGGTGCGCCTGCTGCTTGGCGAAAAGGGGATAGGCTATGACCTTGTGCGCGAATCGCCCTGGGAAGCGCGCGACGAGTTTCTCGATCTCAACCCCGCCGGAACGACGCCCGTCATGGTCGATCAGGAAAAGGGATCGACGCTGATCGACAGCCAGGCGATCTGCGAATATTTTGAGGAAACGGTCGAGAAATTCCCGCTAATCTCCGGCACGGCTGCGGGCAGGGCGGAGGTGCGGCGGCTCGTCGCCTTCTTCGACCAGAATTTCTATGGCGACGTCGTCGGCCCACTGCTGCATGAGCGGATGAAGAAGCGGCTGATCGAACGCGCCCCTCCCGATGCGCGGGTGCTGCGCGAGGCGATGAAGCGCGCCAATGTCCACATGGATTATATGGATTATCTGCTCGATCACCGTAGCTGGATGGCGGGCGGCACGATGAGCCTTGCGGACATTGCGGCGGCAGCGCATCTATCGGTTGCCGATTATCTGGGCGGCATAGACTGGGCCGGGCATGAGACGGTGAAGCGCTGGTATGCAGGCTTCAAGTCGCGCCCGTCGTTCCGGCCTTTGCTGTCGGAGCGGATGGAGGTCATCACCCCCCCGCCCCATTATGAAAAGCCGGATTTTTGAGCTGAGGTCAGGAAAATTCCGGGGCGGCCATAGGAAGGCGAGATGCCGTGGACGTTCATTCGCCTTCGACCGCCAGATAAACGCGGTTCCGGCCATGCTCCTTGGCCAGATATAAGGCCCGGTCGGCCGCCTTCAGCGCCGCGCGCGGATCGTCATGGGCCAGCACATTGGCGACGCCCGCCGAAAAGCTCACCCGTTCCATGCGCTCGCCATTGGTGCGGTTAACCAGGCTGCGCGTGGCAAGGTCCCGCCGGACATCGTCCACCGCCTCGCACGCTTCCGCCGCCGTCTTGCCGCGGAACAACATGACGAATTCCTCGCCGCCGTGACGCGCGACATGGCACTGGTCGTTGCTTGCCTTGGCCAGCAGCCCCGCGACGAATTTCAGGACGCGGTCGCCCGTGTCATGGCCGTGCGTATCGTTGATCACCTTGAAATGATCGATGTCGCAGAATGCGACGGCCAGCGGCTGGCCTTCCTTCTGGGCCATTGCCACCTCTTCGCGCAATGTGCCTTCAAAAGCGCGCCGGTTGGGCAGGCCCGTCAGATGGTCATGCTCGGCCGCTCGCCGCGCATTGGCGAGGCTGGAGCGCAGCGCATGGTTCTGCTTCTGGTTCTGGCGTAGCTGCCCTTCGACCTGTCGGGTCTTTTCGACCATGGACCGCGTAAGGGCCACCAGCCGCGCAAGGACGGGCTCATTTTTCGCGCCAGCGGTAAGGCCCTTCACCTCTTCCTGCAGTGCCGCGCCATAATCCTTCGCGGAATTGCGTGATTCGGTCATCAAGCCGGTAAATTCGGACAGATTCTCTTCGACTTTCGCCAGCATCATGGACAGCGCCTCGGGCGTCACCTCATCTCCACGCTGCTCCGCCACGATTTCTTCGACCCAGCTGTTGCTGATCTTGCCACGCTCCGCCAGCACCGCCCTGATCGCCTTTTCCACGCCGATCTGCGACCCGGTCAGATAATCATGCGCGACGCCGAAATTCAGCGGCGTCAGGTCAAGGTCGTGCGCGAACAGGAAATTGCCGATCTCGTCATACAGCTTGCGCCGCCGATTGATCTCGCGATGCGCGGTGCTGCCAGAACGGGCGCGCTGGGGTTCAGCTTCGTCCGTCTCTTCCTCTGCGTCCGGTTTGCCCGACAGGCCGCGAGCCCATCGAGTCAGACGATCGGCCAGGCCGTGCTGCGCGTTTGCGGATGATGATGCCCCAGTCATGCCGGTAATAACGGATCGAACTGACTAAGGTTAAGAGCGCGGGAGTCAAAAAAACGCCCAGCCCGATCCGCCGACAATATTGGCGTCGATCAGATGTCCGCCGCGATCAGCCAGTCGCGGAAAATGCGCACCGCGCGTGTCTGCAAGGCGCGGGGCCGACAGACGAAATAATAGCGATAGGGGCTTTCCACCCGCGTTTCGGGGAATAGGCGAACGAGGCGTGCGTCATCCGCTTCCTTGAAGTGGCTCGCATGCATGACCGCGACGCCCAGGCCCTGCGCTGCCGCCTCCAGCATCAACTGGCCCGAATCATAATTGTCGATCGCCAGAGGTTGCAGGTCCGGCAATCCCACTCCTTCCTTCCACGCATCGAAGGACAGGTTCATGTCGCGGTGAAGCAGGATGGTGTGCTCCGCCAGGTCCGCGGGAGACGCGATCTTCTGCGGCGATTCGAGCAGCGCCTTGCGACCGATCAGATAAACTTCGTCATGGTCCAGCTCATGGGCATAAAGCGCCGGATCGATATCCTTCGCAAGCACGATCGCCGCGTCCAGCCCTTCGCCCAGCCGCGCCACGGCATGCGGCGTCGTTTCGATGTCGATGTGCAATTGCGGATGCTTCTGCCGCAACGCGCCCAGATGGGGGAACAGCCGCTGCGTCGCGAACAGCGGCATCACCGCCAGCCGAAGGCGAAGCTGGTTGCCGCCGCTCTGAATATTCTCCAGCGCCTGGCTCAGCGAATCCAGCGCGGGCGCGATGTCGTCGAGCAGCTTCTGGCCATCGGCATTGATTTCCAACGCCTGATGCTTGCGGTCGAACAGCGGGCGACCGATGAATCGTTCCAACGCCTGAACGCGGCGGCTCAGCGCGGGCGTGGACAGCGCCAGTTCTTCAGCCGCAGCCTTGACCGAGCCAAGACGGGCTACCTGAACAAAGGCCTCTAGGGCGGTAAGGGGCGGCAGTCTGCGCATAATCGATCTGTACTTAAGCCATAACTCTGTTGCGACGCGTCATCGGTACGCTTCGAAGGTTGATCGGCCTAACCCAAGTCATCCTCTTTTCACCAGCATGAAAAAGCGTCAACCGGTAAGATGCAAATTTTGCAACTCCCCGGACCTTTTCGCAATTGCAAAATATCATGTTGCACTGCACATAGGAAAGGCCTTTCAGGCATCCTCTCCTAAAACTTTTCGGGCTGGCCTTCGGGTCGGCCCTTTTTTTGTCCCGGCCCGTCATGATCGCTGGCCCCTTTCCTTGGCGACCGGCGTTTCCTATCTCGTTACGCAGTGACAAGAATGGGAATGGCAATGGCCGAACAGGAAAGCCCGGAACGCCGAATTCAGGTAGCGAATGCGCGACCCGAAGACGCAGGACGCGGGCTTGCGCGCATTCCGCTGGCGGTAATGGCGGAACTTCATCTGGCCGAGGGCGACGTGATCGAGATCGCGGGGAAGCGGTCGACGCCTGCCCGCGTGGTCCGGCCCTATAAGGAAGATGAAGGGCTTGACGTTCTTCGGCTCGATGGGTTGCAGCGCGCCAATGCCGGCGTCGGGTCCGGCGATTTCGTGCATATAACCAAGATCGAGCCTCGCCCGGCGCAACGGGTCGTTTTCGCACCTGCACAAAATAACCTGCGGCTCCAGGGCAATCCGGACGCGTTGAAACGGGTCTTCTTTCAGCGCCCGCTCGGCGCTGGCGACGTCGTTGCAACGGCAGGCCAACAACAGGTTCCACCAAGCGACATGCCCCCGCAGCTGCGCCAGATGCTCGCGGCACCCGCCTATGCGCTGCAGGAAATCCGGCTGATCGTGGTATCGACCATGCCCAAGGGCTTCGTGCAGATCGACGCTGATACAGAGATCGAACTGCGCGCCGAATATGAGGAGCCGCGCGAATCCCGGCGTGCCGATGTCACCTATGACGATGTGGGCGGCATGGCCGAAGCGATCGACCAACTGCGTGAGATGGTGGAACTGCCGCTGCGCTACCCCGAATTGTTCGAACGGCTGGGGGTCGACCCGCCCAAGGGCGTGCTGCTCCACGGCCCGCCGGGAACGGGCAAGACGCGCCTCGCTCGCGCCGTCGCCAATGAATCGGAGGCCGAGTTCTTTCTGATCAACGGTCCGGAGATCATGGGATCGGCCTATGGCGAGTCGGAAAAGCAGCTGCGCGAGATATTCGAGGCAGCGGCCAAGTCCTCGCCGTCGATCCTGTTCATAGACGAGATCGATTCGATCGCGCCCAAACGCGGCAGTGTCACTGGCGAGACGGAAAAGCGGCTTGTCGCGCAGCTACTGACGCTGATGGACGGGCTGGAACCGCGCACCAATCTGGTCGTCATCGCCGCTACGAACCGGCCCGAGGCGATTGATGAAGCACTGCGCCGCCCCGGCCGATTCGACCGTGAGATCATCGTCGGCGTTCCCGACGAGCGTGGGCGTCGTGAGATCATGGGTATCCACACCCGCGGCATGCCGCTGGGCGAGGGCGTCGATCTCGGTGAACTCGCCCGCATGACCTACGGCTTCGTTGGCGCTGACCTCGCCGCCCTCACGCGCGAGGCCGCGATCGAGGCGGTACGTCGCTTCATGCCCCGCCTCAACCTGGAGGAAGGCACTATCCCGCAGGATGTGCTGGAGGAACTGTCCGTCACGCGCGACGACTTCATGGCGGCGATCAAGCGCGTCCAGCCATCGGCCATGCGCGAGGTGATGGTGCAGGCGCCCAATATCGGCTGGTCAGACATTGGCGGACTGGATGAAGCGCAGATGCGCCTCAAGGAAGGGGTCGAACTGCCGCTGAAGGACCCGGACGCCTTTCGCCGCATCGGCATCCGTCCCGCCAAGGGCTTCCTGCTCTACGGTCCTCCCGGCACCGGCAAGACGCTTCTGGCCAAGGCGGTCGCACGAGAAGCGCAGGCGAACTTCATCGCGACCAAGTCCAGTGACCTGCTGTCCAAATGGTATGGCGAAAGCGAACAGCAGATCGCACGCCTGTTCGCCCGCGCGCGGCAGGTGGCGCCCACGGTCATCTTCATCGATGAGCTGGACAGCCTTGTCCCCGCGCGTGGCGGCGGCCTTGGCGAACCGGCGGTGACGGAGCGGGTGGTGAACACGATCCTCTCCGAGATGGATGGGCTGGAAGAATTGCAATCGGTCGTCGTCATCGGCGCAACCAACCGGCCGACGCTGATCGACCCGGCGCTGCTGCGCCCGGGCCGTTTCGACGAGCTCATCTATGTTCCGGTGCCCGACAAGGCGGGGCGCAGGCGTATCCTGACGATCCATACCGGCAACATGCCGCTGGGTGAGGATGTCGACCTTGACGATCTGGCGGAACGGACGGAGCGGTTCACCGGCGCGGACCTGGAAGATCTGGTCCGCCGCGCCGGTCTGATCGCGCTGCGCCAATCCCTGTCGGTAGAGCGGGTCGAGCAGGCGCATTTCAACGAGGCGCTTGAGGAAACCCGCGCGTCGGTGACGCCGGAAATGGAGCATGAATATGAAAAGATTCAGTCCCAGCTGAAGCAGAGCGCCATGCGGGTCGACCCCATCGGCTTTGTGGCGCCGGGGATGCTCCGATCGCGCGAATCGCAATCTTAACAAGGGCTAGCGGATTGCGGATTGAACCCATCCGCAGTCCGCGCGTTCGCTTACCCATGGCCGGGTATTAACCCCGCCAGCATGCAAAGCGGCTTGCCAGGCTTGCCGATATTTGCAAGGCCCAGACGTGAAGGCAAACAGGCGAGTATTGATGGCCTCCATTCCCTTGAAGAAAAAAGCAGATCCGGCGTCATTCCTGGGTCAGTGGAGCATGTTTTTCCGCCAGTTCGTGAAGCATCCCGGGATGATCGGTTCCGTGATCCCCTCTTCGGCTGCGCTCGTGGACAGCATGCTGGACCGGGTGGATTGGCAGCGTACGCGCCTGTTCGTGGAATATGGCCCGGGCGTTGGCACCTTCACCCGCCCGATCCTGGAGCGCATGCACCCGGACGCGAAACTGGTGGCGATCGATCTTAACCTGGACTTTGTCGCATGGCTGGAGGCGCAGATCGACGATCCCCGCCTGCGGGTCGTACACGGGTCGGCGGCGGATGTGCGCCGCTTCATTGTTGAAGCGGGGCATCGACAGGCTGATTATATCCTCTCGGGCATTCCCTTCTCCACTTTGCCGGATGGCGTCGGCGAGTTGATCTGCGCGGAAACGCAGCGCGCGCTGCGGCCCGGCGGTGAATTCCTTGTCTATCAATATTCGGCCTATGTCCGGCGGCTGCTTACGGGGCAATTCAACGAGATCGCCGAACGCGTCGAATGGCGAAATATCCCCCCCTGCCGTACCTTCCGCGCCCTTAAGGCGGAAAGTCTGGCGCAGGCCGCCTGAAATATCATCCCATCCCCGTTCGCCCTGAGCCTGTCGAAGGGCCTTTCTTCTCTTCAAGTAGGCGAGGGCTTCGGCAAGTTCAGCCCGGCATATTGGTTGGATCGAGATGCGCTCCGTAATACTATAGCGGAGCCAAAACCCGTCCAGCGCCTTTCGTCCTGCGACGCTTTCATGCTAAGGGCGCGGGCGAAAGGCTCGACCAGATGAATGACCTGACCCAGACTCCCGAAATGCTGATTGCCGCGATGGGCGCGCGCGCCCGTGCTGCTGCCGCGACGCTGGCCAGCGCAAGTGACACGCAGAAGATCGACGCCCTGCGCCGCGCCGCCCAGGCGCTTCGGGATCAGGCGCCGCAAATCCTTGCCGCAAACGCGCGCGATGTGGAAAACGCTGCCGCCAATGGTCTCTCGCCCGCCATGCTCGACCGTCTGCGCCTCGACGAAGCCCGTGTGGCGGCAACGGCTGCTGGCGTCGATCAGGTCGCGAGCCTCGACAATCCGCTCGGCAGCGTCATCGACAAGCAGGTCCGGCCCAACGGCATGGAACTGTCCCGCGTCCGCGTGCCCTTGGGCGTCATCGGCATCATCTATGAAAGCCGCCCCAACGTGACCGCCGACGCCGCTGCGCTTTGCCTGCGCGCGGGTAATGCCGTCATCCTGCGCGGTGGCAGCGAAGCGAAGGAGAGCAATCGCGCCATCCACGCCGCGATGGCCGAAGGCATAGCCGCTGCGGGCCTCCCCGCCGACGCGGTACAATTGGTGCCGACGACGGATCGCGCCGTCGTGGGCGCATTGCTCAAGGCTTCGGACTTCATCGACCTCATCGTCCCGCGCGGGGGCAAGAGCCTGGTCGCGCGCGTGCAGGAGGAAGCGCGCGTGCCCGTGCTCGCGCATCTCGACGGCATCAACCACAGCTATGTCGATGGCGCGGCCGATCCGGACATGGCCGCCAAGTTGATCGTCAACGCCAAGATGCGCCGGACGGGCATCTGCGGCGCGACCGAGACGGTGCTGATCGACAAGGCTTTCGGTGCCGCGCCCGCCATCGTGAAAGCGCTGCTCGATGCCAGGTGCGAAGTGCGCGGCGATGCAGCGGTGCAGGCGATGGACGCGCGCGTGATCCCTGCATCGGACGAGGATTGGGATACCGAATATCTCGACGCGATCGTTTCCGTGCGGCTGGTCGACGGGCTGAACGAAGCGCTCGCTCATATCGCCGCCCACGCCAGCCATCACACCGACGCGATCATCACCGAAGATGCGGAGAAAGCCGAGCGCTTCCTAAACGCGGTCGACAGCGCCATCGTGATGTGGAACGCGTCCACCCAGTTCGCCGACGGCGGCGAGTTCGGCCTTGGCGCGGAGATCGGCATCTCAACCGGGCGGCTGCATGCGCGCGGCCCGGTGGCACTGGAAGGCCTCACCACCTACAAATGGCTGGTACGCGGAACAGGCCAGACGCGGCCGTAAGTTCAATTTGCGTCTATCGCAACTACTCCACCCCGTTCGCCCTGAGCCTGTCGAAGGGCTTTACTTCTTTAAGAAGGAAGAGGCTTCGACAAGCTCAGCCTGAACGGGGTAGATTTTAATGTACGGGATCGGCTTCTTTAGCCCTTCACCGCCTCATCGATAGCCTTCAACTTCGCCAGCAGCGGCCCCATACACTTCAGGGGCAGCATGACAGGCCCATCCGAAGGCGCCCGATCCGGATCATCATGCGCCTCGGCAAACACCGCCGCGACGCCCGCCGCCACCGCACTGCGCGCCAGCACCGGCGCAAATTCCCGCTGACCACCCGAAGCTGACCCCAGTCCACCCGGCTGCTGCACCGAATGGGTGGCGTCGAACACCACCGGATAACCAGTTGCCCCCATCACCGGCAGCGACCGCATATCGCTGACCAGCGTATTGTAGCCAAAGCTCGCCCCGCGCTCCGTCAGCAATATGCGCTCATTGCCGGTGGAGGCGACCTTCTGCGCCACCGCCGCCACGTCCCAGGGAGCAAGGAACTGCCCCTTCTTCACATTGACCACAGCCCCAGTCCGCCCAGCCGCCAGCAACAAGTCCGTCTGGCGACACAGGAATGCCGGGATCTGCAATATATCCACCGCCTGCGCCGCCGCCTCCACCTGATCAGCCTCATGCACATCGGTCAGCACCGGACAGCCGAGCTGCGCCTTAACTTCCGCCAGGATCGCCAGCCCCGCATCGATCCCCACCCCGCGCTGACCCGACACCGAAGTTCGGTTGGCCTTGTCGAAGGATGATTTGAAGATGAACGGCACGCCTGCCTTGCGCGCTACCTCGGCCAGCTTCTCAGCCATCATCATCGCATGATCGCGGCTTTCAATCTGGCAGGGACCAGAAATCAGGACGAAGGGCAGGTCATTGCCGATCGTCACCGGCCCAACGGAAACATGCTTGGGATTGCTCATGCCGCTCTACTTCGGCGCTTTCGCAAAACGGCGCAAGAGCTGTCCCCGCCACAGCCCCTTGCCCGGATGATAGTTCCAGCAGAACCAGCCGAACACCAGGCAGGCAAGCAGCGCAGGCAGCGCCATCGGATCGCCATGGCCGCGCATATGCCGGTAAAAGGCGAAATCCGCCCGCCATCGGTCCCGCTCACTGCCGCCGCCATTGATGCCATAGGCATTGTCATGGCGACGACAGCCGATGTTTCGGTTGTATTTGCGGTGATCTATGAAATAGCAGTAGTCGCGTTCGGGTGTCGTCATGGCCCGATGTGGAACAGGGCCGTGCAAAAGTTCAAGCGTAAAGTCTTCTACCTTGGCGGTTTCGATCCGCGCGGGGTACGTTTTTACCACCAGATGTATCGTGAGCAGGTGGAGCGTTATGCGCGCCTCTCCGGCGAACAGGTGGAGGTAAGCGCGCGCCGAGCAGGCCCGGCCTCGTCCGCGATCTGGACCGTCTCCAACCACAGCGCCGGGGTCGAGACCGATTATGAATTCCTCCGGTGGGAGGATCTGGTCGGCAAGGTGTGGATCCGCAATCCGCTGCTTCTCGCATGGCGATCGATCGCCACCTACTTCGCCCATGCACGGCACATGCAGTTCCTGCGCATGCGCAAGCTGCGGCCCGGCCCCGTCATCACCATCCTCTACCCGCCGCTGCTCGCTATCCTGATCCCGCTCGTGTTGGCGCTGGTCCCGGCGTTACTGCTGTCGCTGTTCATGCCTTTCTGGGCGGCAGCTTTGATCGGCATCGGCGCCAGCACCCTGCTTTCGGGCCGATTGCTTAACAAACTAATCGTACCCTGGCTGCTGCGCTTCATGTATTACAACCACAGCGTCGCCGCGCGTGGTCCCGGCGAGGAAATGGACGCCCGCCTCGACCAGTTCGCCGCCCGCATCGTGCAGGAAATCGACGGCCCATGGGACGAAGTCATCTTCGCCTCCCACAGCAACGGCACCATCTACGCGATGAGCGTCCTTCGCCGCATACTGGAACTGCGCGAGGGCAGACCGCTACCGGACAACTTCACCGCCTTGACGCTCGGCCAAGTCGTCCCCGTCATCGCGCTGCGCAAGGACGCGCGCTGGTATCATGCCGACCTGAAGGCGCTGGACGAGGGGCAGTTCCGCCTCGTCGATTTCTCCGCGCCCCCGGATGGCGCCGCCTATCATGACGTCCACCCGATCCGCCTCGTGTCGGATCGCTGCGCCGCGAGCGTTGATCTGCTCTCGCCGCGCTTCCACCTCTTCTACGATCCAGAAAATTATCACAGCGGCTGGTCGAACAAATATGAAGCGCATTTCGACTATCTGCGCGTCGGCGACCGCCTCTCGCCGGTCGACTATGTCAGCCTGACCGCAGGCCGCCGCACCATCAACGAAGCCATCGCCGCATTCAGGGCCATCCCGTGACCGAACCCTTCACGCCTCCCTATCCGCAGCCACCCCGGACCAAGCGCGGCCTGATGAAGCGCTTCCTGCGCGGTTGGCACAGCTGGATTCATGTGCTGTTCGAAAAAAGCTACACGATGAAGCTGGGCGAAATCCGCATGCCCGGCCAGATCATGTATATCGCGAACGAACTGCCGCTGGTGGACAAGGTGCTGCGCGGCGGCACCGCCTTCCCCAAACATCGCGAACTGGTGCGCAACCTTTCGCCGCTGATCGGCAACAGCGTCTTTTCCGCCAATGGCGAGGATTGGGAAAGCCAGCGCGCCATGGTGAACCCGGCCTTCGCCCATACCGCGCTCCATCGCTCCATGCCGCTGATGGTCGCGGCCGCTGACGAACTGCTCGCTCGCATCGATGCCGCCGACCGCACCAAGCCCGTCGATATCGACCCGATGATGACCCATGTTGCGGCCGACATCATCTTCCGCACGCTCTTTTCAGAGGCGCTGGATGAGCACCGTTCCAACATCATCCACAACGCGTTCGGCCGTTTCCAGCGCTACGCCCACAGTGCATCGATGCTGCGTCTCTACGGCTTCCCCGCGCGCTGGTTCGAAAAGCGATCGCTCAAGCCCGCCAAAGCGATCCACGATGTGTTCCGTCCGATTGTCGAGGCCCGCTATCAGGGCTTCCATGAGCGCGGGGAATCGCCGCACAAGGACATCCTCCAGTCCCTGATCGAGGCGAAGCATCCCGAAACCGGCGATCCCTTCACCCTGCAACAGGTGATGGATCAGGTCTCCACCGTGTTCCTCGCGGGCCATGAAACATCGGCCAGCACCATGACCTGGGCGCTCTACATGCTGGCCGAATGCGCGCATATCCAGAACGCAGCGCGTACCGAAGTGGTGGCGCTGGCTGGCGATGCCCCGCTCACCGCCGCGATGCTCAAGGACATGGGCCACGTCCGCAACATCTTCCGCGAAACGCTGCGCCTCTATCCCCCCGTCGCCTTCTTCCCGCGCGAAGTGCCTTGCCCGATGCCCATGCGCGACAAGAATCTTGAGGAAGGCGCGATGCTGGTCGTCGCGCCATGGCTCACCCAGCGCAACAAGGATAATTGGGGCTGCCCGCACAGCTTTGATCCCGATCGCTTCGACGATCCCGCCAATGCGGAGATGGTGAAACAGGCCTGGTTCCCCTTCGGCCGCGGCCCCCGCGTCTGTGTCGGCGCGGGTTTCGCCCAGCAGGAGGTGATGGCCGTGATCGCCAGCGTCCTGCGCCGCTATCGGTTATCCGTGCCGGAAGGGTTCAAGCCCGAACCGATCAGCCGCCTGACGATAAGGCCAAGGACGGGCATGAAGCTGATGTTCGAGGCGTAACTCGTCCCCCTCCCGCAAGCGGGAGGGGGTTAGGGGGTGGGCTAGCGCAACATCAGCGGAGTCTTCAAAGGCTAGCCCTGAAGCTCGCTCCGCTCGCACCCACCCCTAACCCCTCCCGCCTGCGGGAGGGGAATAAGACTACACCGAAGACCGTGAACCTACCCCCTAACCCGTCCCACCATCACCTGCCCCGCCGCACGCTCCCGCACGTAGCGCCGCTTCAGCACCACGCTCGCCACCAACAGCGGCACGCCGATCATCACGCAAATCGCCCCCAACATTGGCGGCCACAGCCCGAACAGGCTATGCACATCCAGCGCAGAGGGGGTCAGTACCAACAGGAAACCGGCCGTCAGCAGCCACAGTCCCCAACGCCTCGGCCGCACGGCCACCATACGCAGTTCATGCCGATGCGCCTTGCGCCCTTCTTTCGTGGACAGATCATGATGCTTCATCGCCTGCCATAAAAGCGGCAAAGCCCGTCCCATGTCCAGCGCAATGGGCTGGCGTCGCCTGCGCATTTCCGCTATCGCCACCCAATCCCCGGGGGACCGCTCACAAGCGGTTGAGAGGCAGCTGATGTGGCTGCGACCCGTTGAACCTGATCCGGATGAGACCGGCGTAGGGAGGGAGGGCTTGTCACCGGCATGTCCGCATCCTCCTTCCGCCCAGCGAAGAAGAAGAGGAGGAGGACGGAGCTGCCATGGACACCATCTCCATCCTCACCCTGCGTCTTTCCGAAGCGATCGGATTATACATGATCGTCGTCGGTATCGGCGGCTTTGCCGCGCCGTCCCGCTGGCGCGCGATGATGGACGACCTGGAACGCTCGCCCGGCCTGGTCATGGCGCTCGGCTTCCCCGTCTTCGCGGTCGGCGCTGCCCTCGTCCTCATCCACAGCATCTGGACCGATCCGCTTGCCGTCATCGTCAGCCTGATCGGCTATGTCGCGCTGGTTGAAGGTGCGCTGCTGCTAGCCACGCCCGCGCCGCTTCTCCGCATCGGCCGCTCAGCGGTCCAATTTACCCGCGCCTGGGCAGTGATCTCGATCCTGCTCGGCATCTTGCTCTTCCTCGCTGGCCTGACGGGCCGCGCCACTATCACCGCCTGAAAGGACGAAACCTATGGCAGATGTTCCCGCCCGCACCGAAATGCGCGTCACCACCGGCCCCATTCGCGGCAGCCGCAAGATCCATGTCGGTCCGCTGAAGGTCGCCATGCGCGAGATCGACCTCGAACCCGGCAGTGGCGAGCCGCCCGTCCGCGTCTATGATACCTCCGGCCCCTACACCGATCCCAATGCGCGCATCGACATCATGGCGGGCCTACCCACGCTGCGCCGCGACTGGATCATGGGGCGCGGTGATGTGGAAGAATATGACGCCCGCGCCATCCAGCCGGAAGATAACGGCCTCAAAGGCCCCGACCGCAGCGGCGGCGTCCAGCCCTTTCCCCATGTCGTGAAGCGCCCCCTGCGCGCCAAGCCCGGCATGAACGTCTCCCAGATGCATTACGCCCGTCGCGGCATCATCACGCCGGAGATGGAATATGTCGCCGAGCGCGAGAATCTGGGCCGCGCCCGCCTCGCCGAATATGTCCGTGATGGGCAGGATTGGGGCGCTGAAATCCCCGACTATGTGACGCCGGAATTCGTGCGCGAGGAAGTCGCCCGTGGCCGCGCCATCATCCCATCGAATATCAATCACGCGGAAAGCGAGCCGATGGCGATCGGCCGCAATTTCCTGGTGAAGATCAACGCCAATATCGGCAACAGCGCCGTCGCCTCTGACGTGGCGAGCGAAGTCGACAAGCTCGTCTGGTCGATCCGCTGGGGCGCCGACACGGTGATGGACCTGTCCACGGGCCGCAACATCCACGACACCCGCGAATGGATCATGCGCAACTCGCCCGTTCCGATCGGCACAGTGCCCATCTATCAGGCGCTGGAGAAGGTCGGCGGCATTGCCGAGGAACTGACCTGGGACATCTTCCGCGACACGCTGATCGAACAGGCCGAACAAGGCGTCGATTATTTCACCATCCATGCGGGCGTGCGCCTGCCTTACATTCCGATGACCGCCAAGCGCGTCACCGGCATCGTCTCGCGCGGCGGGTCGATCATGGCGAAATGGTGTCTGGCGCATCACAAGGAAAGCTTCCTCTACGAGCATTTCGATGAGATCACGCAGATCATGAAGGCCTATGACATCGCCTATTCGCTGGGTGATGGCCTGCGCCCCGGATCGATCGCCGACGCCAATGACGAAGCGCAGTTCGCCGAACTCTACACGCTGGGCGAACTGACCAAGCGCGCCTGGGAACAGGATGTGCAGGTGATGATCGAAGGGCCGGGCCATGTGCCCATGCACAAGATCAAGCAGAATATGGACAAGCAACTCGAAGCCTGCGGTGAGGCGCCCTTCTACACGCTTGGGCCGCTCACCACCGACATCGCGCCGGGCTATGACCATATCACTAGCGGTATCGGCGCCGCGATGATTGGCTGGTACGGTACGGCAATGCTCTGCTACGTCACGCCCAAGGAGCATCTGGGCCTGCCCGACCGCGATGACGTGAAGGTCGGCGTCGTCACCTACAAGCTAGCCGCCCACGCCGCTGATCTGGCAAAGGGCCACCCCGCCGCCAAGGTCCGCGACGATGCCCTGTCCCGGGCTCGCTTCGAGTTCCGCTGGCGCGACCAGTTCAACCTGTCGCTCGACCCCGACACGGCCGAGAAATATCACGACCAGACGCTCCCGGCCGAAGGCGCGAAGACCGCGCATTTCTGCTCCATGTGCGGCCCAAAGTTCTGCTCGATGAAGATCACGCAGGAGGTCAGGGACTTCGCAGCGAAGCAGAACCAACCCGCCGACTCATTCATCGCGGCCGAAGATGCGGAAAAAGGCATGGCCGAAATGAGCGAGACTTTTAAGACCAAGGGGGGCGAGATTTACCTGCCGACTTCGGAATAATTCCTCCAAGCCCATGAAATATCATAGGCTGTAGAGGGCGGGCGGGGTTATACCTTCTGATATACCCCGCCATAGCAGTGCGGTCGGTTCGGCCCAGGTGGTAGCTTGCCTCAATCCTGAAAAAGAGGAGGCTACCCTTGGCTGAGGAACCCACCATTTTGGCTGCGACCGAAGACCGGCGCCGCTTTCTGAAAACCTGCGGTCGCTTCGCTGCGACTGTTCCCCCGGCAATGACGATCATGTTGTCGACCTCCCTGTCGTCACAGGCGATCGCTGCATCGGGCGGCGGCGGTGGCGGCGGCCCCAAGGGCAATAATGGTGTCGGCAACGGCCCCGATCCCCAGCCCCCGGGCAACCCACCGATCAATGACGGCCCCGGCACCGGCCCCGGCAATCCGGGCAACAGGCCCTGAACGCCAAGGTTCAGCTGATTGATGGCGAACGGGCGGAGCGCCCTGACGGGGCGGAACTGATGCTGCGCCTTACACCCGGGACTTCGATGACCTTTATCGGCAATCAGCCGGTGATCGTTTCGCAGTCCCGGCACGCCATTTATGAACTGAACCAGATAGCAGGCTATATCGGATGCCGCCTTGAGGACGGCGTGTCCTTGTCGCAACTCGCGCAGGAAGTTGCCGACCGGGGCGTCGATCATGCCGCATCCATGCTCGACACCGTGCTGGCGGAATGGTCCCACTCCGGGCTGGTCCACGCCACTGTCCGACCGCCCGCATCCGCCCCCATCCTGACGCAATCCATATCGCTTGGCGGTCGCGCGCTCATGCTGCGCTATCATGACGAGGCGCTGGTAGGGCACGTGGCACCGCTTTTCGTCCATCTCCAAACGGAAGCCGCCCCAGCGCCGTCCTGCACCCTCTATCATCTCTGGCAAAGCAACGGGCTTTGCCTCTTCAGCCGTGATGCGGGCGATGCCTCCGTCCTTCAACGCCATCAGGCGGCGACCCTGGTCAAGGCGCAGATCATCCAGGACATCATCGATGATCCCCGCTGGAACCTGGCGCTGCATGCGGGCTGCGTCAGCCGCAATGGAAAGGCGCTCCTGCTGACCGGGCCTCCGGGGGCGGGAAAGACGACCCTGACCTCGTGGCTGATCGGCAGCGGCTTTGCCTATCATGGCGATGACATCAGCATGCTGGGACCCGACGGTCACGTGCTCGGCCTTCCCTTTCTGCCAACCGTAAAATCGGGCGCCTGGCCGATGATGGCCGCGCGCTACCCGGGGCAGCTTCAGCCGCTGATCCACTGGCGGCCCGATGGGCGGCGGGTGCGCTACCTCGCCTCGCCGCCGCCTTTAGGGCAAGCGCCCCTGCCGGTGGGCTGGATATTGAAGCTGCGGCGGACGAAGGGCGCGCCCGCGCGCCTGATCCCGCAACATCCCACGCCACTGGTCAAGCATCTGCTCTCCGAAGCCGCCTCTTGCAGTGGAGAGGCCAGCCGCCCCGCGATCGACAGCCTGATCCGCGCCGTCGGCGGCGCCCGGACCTGCGAACTGGAATATGACGATCTGGATGAAGCGGCCGCGCTGCTGGGAGCATTTTGTGATCCGGCTTGATCATCTCAATGGCCTGTTGTCCTGCCTGCGCGGCCAAACACCCTCGCATGCCGATTGGCCCCGCATCATTGCGCTGGCCAACAAGACCTTGTGCAGCCCTGCCGTGGCCGCGCGGCTTAGGAAAGCCGGACGCTTTCCCGCACTGCCATCGGATGTCGCGACATTTTTCGCCGAGATGGAAAGGCGCAATGGCGATCGTAACGATCGCATCATGGCGCAACTGGACGAAGCCGCCGCGACCATGAACGCGGCCGGTGTGTCGCCGATCCTGCTAAAGGGCACGGCATGGCTGGCCCATGCGCCACCGGAGGAGCGTGCCGCCCGGATGCTGGCGGACATCGACCTGATGGTGCCTGCCGATCGTTTCCTGCCCATGATCGATCAGCTGCGCGGCATCGGTTACTGCCCCGACACGTCCGATCCCCAACCCGGAGTGCCCGCTGTCCTCTCGCGCCCGCAGGATACGGCGACGATCGATCTTCACCCCGATTATGGCAGCATCAACTCGCTCTCCTATAGCTTTGACGATCTCGCGCAGAATGCCGCCCTGCTGGAACTGGCGGGCGGGATCGTCCTGCTGCCATCGCCGGTTGCATGCACCGCGATATTGCTGCTGCATGACCAGTTGAAGGGGAGGGACTATTTGCGCGGCCGGATCGACCTGCGCCACTTGCTCGACATGCAGTCCTTCGCCAGTCGTTTCCAGCAGGATGACTGGGATGAGCTGAACCGGCATTTCCAGTCCGGCTATGCCCGCAACGCGATGCGCACCCAATTGCTCACGGCGCGCAAGTTGCTCGGCATGGAAGTGCCACGTGCCCTGACGCGGGGCATCCGTGCGCGACTGCAATATATGCGACGCCTCGCCCAGTTGCGCTGGCCCGGCCTGGCGCCCTTTCTGACTTTCCTGTCGCTCCTCGATCCCAGTTATATCCTCGCCCGCCGCGCCGCCCGGAGGACGCTGCTCGACGGTGAGCCGATCGCGGCCTCTGGAATGCCCCGCCGCGAAAGTCTGGAACGGCTGTTCATCCGCAACGAACTGGGGAAAATATAGGAAAGGCCCTGCTGCGCGGGCGCCGCGCCGCTTCAGCCAAAGGCACTTTCCGATCAGCGACCGGGCGTTCCGCTTCTCTTGAGAGAAGAATGGTGCGCGACGCAGTCCCGAGCGAACCTGCGTCTGGCGACTGCCATTTTCGAGGCGAAAATGCGATTCAGGGCGAAGTGGAAATCTACAACATGCTCGCCCGACTCCATTTATATTGCGATGGCGGCGTGCACGATTTACGCCCCCTTAGTCACCGTTGGCATCAACCATGAAAACCGTGGGCTTGCCTCGGGACGCAGGATCCCATCCTGCCGATAATGCTGCCCGCACCCCTCGCGAAGCAATCGCATCGTTGATATGCAAGCGCCCTTTCGGCAATCCTCTCATCAGCCGCTTGGGTGCCGGAAATTCCAACACGGCTTCGCGCGGCATGTCTCTCTGACGTAGGGAGACAGTCATTCCCTTCCAGCCATCGGAAGAAGACAACTGAGGCTCGCTCAGGAGTTCCCAATCATATTTGAAACCGTCGATCTCTACAGTGCCGCTGCGGCCGGGTGCTTGAAACATCTCATACCCCTAGCATGTCAACAGCGGTACTTCACCCCTGGTGTCGCAGGGTTTTCTCGACGCCCTCCGTCGCCACTCTGATCGAACAGGATCACATGATCGAGTCCATCGCTAACTGGCGCATAGGCACAATCGTCTGGAGCACGGCCACCGAACGTGAAACCGTGTTGCAAAAATCCACGTGATACAATTTGTTTGCACACTGAAGCGCGGCAATTCTCTCCTCCGGAAGGAGAGGGGACGAGGGTTTATTTCAATCGCCCAACCAACCGGATATAATCTCGCCCCTATGCCCTTCGGGCGCCAGCGCGGCGCGCAAAGCCTCCAACAATGGCGGCAATGCCTGTGTGAAAGCATAGGGCGGATTGACGATATAGAGGCCCGCGCCGTTGTAGATTCCGGGTTGCTCGCTATCGTATAGCCAATGCTCCACCAGCAGCAATTTCGGGATGCCGAGCTTGCGTAACTGCTGCTTCCACCGCCAATGCGTGGCGCTGTCTTTCAGCGGATACCAGATAACCGTCACGCCATGCGCCCATTTGCGGTAAGCGGCGGCGAGGGTGGCGGTGATACGCGCGCGTTCGTCCGGCTGTTCGTAGGGCGGATCGACCACCACCACGCCGCGCGCGGTGCGGGGCGGAACCATAGCCAGCCAAAGTTCGTAGGCGTCGCGTTCATGCACGGCTGCGCTGGTGCCCCGCATCGCGCCGCGCAGGGCGTAAGCGTCTTCCGGGTGCTTTTCGTTGAGGATCAGGAAATCCTGCGGGCGCAAAAGCTGGGCCAGAAATCGCGGTGAGCCGGGGTAAAGCTGCGGTTCGTCACCCACATTCACCGCCCGTACGGCGGCACGGTAGTCGTCCAGCAACGGGTTCGGATCGGCAAAGGCCCGCAGCACGCCCTGCGTGGCTTCGCCGGTGCGTTGGGCTTCGTCGCCGCCAAGGTCGTACAGCCCGCAACCGGCATGGGTGTCGATCAGGGTCAGCGCGCTCTGCTTGTGCTGCAAAGCCCGCACGAGGGCGATCAGCAGGCTGTGCTTTACGACATCGGCGCTATTGCCAGCATGGAAGGAATGGCGATAATTCATTGTGATGCAAAATCCTGACGGCCTGCCTTTAGACGAGCTGCCGGACCTTCTGCAAAGCGAAGTTATGGCCGTGCCGCTATTGTTGGGCGCACAAACCGAGCGCGAGGCGATTGAAGCAACCAATCCGGTGCTCGCATAGGGTCGGGCGGAAACCTCCAAAGCGCTTTAGCGCAAGGCTCCAAGCCCACGTTAGTGATCGTCACCGGAGGCGGAGAGCGACCTTTGTGGCCGTACAACCGCCCCTTTTTCCGTTCCGAAATACGGTCCGTCTGCCTCGCTCGGCTGCTTGATCGGTCCTAGCCCGACCATGCCCATCCCGAGGTGCGGCAGACATTTGAAGCAATAAAGGCCAGGGGCGTTGAAGCGCACGACCACTTCTTCGTTGATGTTGCCCTTGAACGTAGATTAAACGTACTATACCGTTCAATTACCTTGCCAAGGCTGTTCGCCGATGGCATTAAGCAATCTCGACGCGGCCAAAGGTCGCGCAAATGGGAAGAGGAGTGCAATGGAGCGCGTACGCTATGGCATGATCGGCGGCGGCACCGGTGCGTTCATTGGTGGCATCCATAGGACTGCTGCGGCGATTGCTGGCAACTGGGAGCTTGTCGCTGGGGCGTTTTCGTCGAACGCGAGCGTCTCACGCGCATCCGGTCAGGAGATCGGTGTCGATCCGGCGCGGACCTATGATTCATGGGAGCAGATGCTCGCTGCCGAGGCTGCGCTGCCCCCGGCCGAGCGGATCGAAGCCGTGGCGATAGTAACCCCCAATCACGTGCATGCTGAGCCGGCAATTGCCGCGCTGAAGGCAGGGTTCGACGTCATCATCGACAAGCCGTTGGCGGACAGTCTGGAAGCGGCGCAGGCGATCGCGGACACGGCGCAGCTCACGGGGCGCCGGATCGCGGTGACCCACACATATACCGGATATCCGCTCGTCAAGCAGGCACGCCGGATGGTTGCCTCCGGCACATTGGGCAAAGTTCGCCGGGTATCTGTCAAATATATGCAGGATTGGCTGTCGCGCCCGGAAGACCTGATCGGCAACAAGCAGGCCGAGTGGCGGGTCGATCCCGCGCGATCGGGGCAGGCGGGCGCGTTCGGAGATATCGGCACCCACGCCGCGAACCTCGTTGAGTTTATTACCGGGGAACGGATTTCAGCGATTTGCGCCGATCTTAATATGCTGCCCGGTCGACGCATTGACGACGACGGGGCCGCACTGTTCCGACTGGCCGGGGGAGGGCGTGGCACCTTGACCGCGAGCCAGGTTTGTGTGGGCGACATCAACGACCTGGCGATTGATATTTATTGCGACGAGGCTGGGCTGCACTGGCGTCAGGAGGAGCCGAATACGCTGCGCATCGGCTACCGGGACAAGCCAACCGAAATCTGGAACGCGGGGGCGAACCGCGCCTATCTCGCCCCAGATATCCTCGCCATTCAACGCACGCCCGCAGGGCATCCGGAGGGTTATCTGGAAGCCTTTGCGAATATCTACGCCGCATTCGGCCGAGCGATCCGCAGCGAGCCAAGCTCCGAGGACGAACCCGGTTTCGCGACGATGGCGGACGCGCTTTCCGGCATGAAATTCATCGACGCCAGCTTGAAGTCCAGCCGCGCAGGCGCGGTCTGGACCGACCTTTGACAGGATATGATATGAAGGGTCCCGCAATCTTCCTCGCCCAATTCGCAGGGGATGAAGCGCCGTTCAACTCACTGGACGCGATCACCCGCTATATGGGTGGCCTCGGCTACAAGGGCGTGCAGATCCCGACCTGGGACCGCAGGCTGTTCGATCTGGAAAAAGCCGCTGAAAGCCAGGATTATGTCGACGAAGTCAAAGGCATCTGTGCAGCGAACGGGGTCGAAGTCACTGAATTATCGACCCATCTTCAAGGGCAGTTGATCGCCACTAACCCCGCTTATGACCGCCTGTTCGATGTTTTCGCGCCGTCGCACCTGCATGGCAATGCGGCAGCTCGTTCGGAGTGGGCGGTCGAGCAGTTGAAGCTCGGCGCGAAAGCGAGCCAGCGCTTTGGTTGCACTGCGCATGCAACCTTCTCGGGGGCGCTCCTTTGGCATACCATTTATCCCTGGCCACAGCGTCCTGCCGGGCTGGTCGAAGAGGGGTTTGCCGAACTGGCGCGTCGCTGGTCGCCGCTTCTCGACGTCTTTGAAGATCATGGCGTCGATGTGTGTTTCGAACTTCATCCCGGTGAGGACCTGCATGATGGGGTGACATTCGAGCGATTTCTGCATGCAGTCGGCAATCATTCGCGCGCCAACATCCTGTACGATCCAAGTCATTTCCTGCTTCAGCAGATGGATTACTTGGCCTTCATCGACATCTATCATGAACGGATTAAGGCGTTCCATGTCAAGGACGCCGAATTTCGTCCTAATGGGCGCGCCGGGGTCTATGGTTCCTACTCAGGATGGGCGGAACGTCCGGGGCGGTTCCGGTCGCTGGGCGATGGGCAGATCGATTTCACCGGCATATTCAGCAAGCTGACGCACTATGGCTATCAGGGTTGGGCGGTGCTGGAATGGGAATGCGCGTACAAGCATCCCGAACAGGGTGCGGTCGAGGGCGCGCCGTTCATCGCTCGCCACATGATCCGCAAAGCCGACAGGGCATTTGATGACTTCGCCGGGGGAACGGCGGACAAGGCGCTGCTCAACGCGGTTCTGGGGATTGGGCAAGACATATAAAGACAAGGCAGGGGATGACCATGGAAGAACGGCTTTACGATCGGCGCGCGTTATTCTGGATCTGTGTTCTTTCGCTGTTCGTCGCGGCAATGTCCAATTCGATCCGGGCGGGCGCGGCGGGCGCCATCAAGACTGCCTTGCTCGATCCCATCGATGCGCAGCATTCGGGCGAGATGATCGGCACTGTGCTCGGAAGCTCGTTCCTCGGCTTCGCGCTGAGCCTTTTGGTGATCAGCCCATTGCTGGATCGGATCGGGGCCAAGCGGTGCATCCTGTTGGCATCGGCCTGCTTTGTCGTTGGGCCGTTGCTTGTCCTGTCGTGTCCGCTCTTGGGCACTTCGTCCTATGTGATGCTCAACGTGGCGATGGTCGTCTGGGGCCTGGGATGGGGCGCCAGCGAGGCGACTATCAACCCCGTTACGACGACGCTCTACGCCGATGACAAGACGGGGAAGCTGAACCATCTGCATGCCTGGTGGCCCGCCGGGATTGTAGTGGGCGGCCTTCTGAGCGTCCTTTTCTTCAAGATACTCGACCTCCCCTGGCAAGCATTGATCGCCCTGCCGATCGTGCCCGGGGCGCTACTGGGCATTTGGGCGGCACGGCACCGCTTTCCCCAAACCGAGAGCACCGCGCAGGGTGTCCCCTTCCGTGACATGATGATGGAGCCGTTCCGTCGCCCGACATTCTGGATTTTCTTCGCGATCATGTTCCTGACCGCCTCGGCCGAGCTCGCGCCCGGCGCGTGGGTCGATATTGCCCTGACGCAGACCGTCAAGATGCCGGGCATCCTGGTTCTGGCCTATGTGTCCGCGATCATGTTCGTCATGCGGCACTTTGCGGGGCCGCTCGACAAGCGATTTTCCGACATGGGCCTGCTTCTCATGTCGACCATTCCTGCTGCGGCTGGCCTTTACCTGCTCAGCACGGCCAATTCTCCGTTCACCGCTATCGTCGCTGCGACGCTTTGGGCCATCGGCGTCTGCTTCATGTGGCCGACGATGATGGCTGCGGTTTCGCGGCGCTATTTCCGCAGCGGCGCCTGGGGGATCGGCCTGATCGGCTTTGCCGGAGCCATGGCGATCTATTTCGTATTGCCCGAACTTGGCGCCATTTACGATCGGGCCAAGCTGTCCAAAGCGGGCGGGACCGAAGCCTTTGCCGCATTGCAGCCGAGCTCGCCGGAATATGGTCAGGTCATGGCCTATGCCGCCGAGACTTCGTTCAAAACCATCGCCATTATCCCAGTCGTGCTCTTCTTCATCTTCGCTGGCGTGTGGCTGGTGGAGCGCCGCAAACGCGCGGCCGGATTGAAGGCAAGTGAGATGAGCGCGGTATGAAGATCGGCATGAATCTGCTGCTCTGGACCGGGCATGTGACCGATCAGCATGTCCCGGTGCTGGAGGCACTAAAGGCGACCGGATACGATGGCGTCGAGGTGCCCGTGTTCGATCCATCCGATTCGGGTCACTATCGCGCGCTTGGCCGTCGGCTCGACGATATGGGGCTTCAACGCACAGCTGTCACCATAATCCCCAATGCCGCGCATTCGCCGATCTCCCCGGATGCAGCAGCACGCCAGGCGGGCATCGATCACCTGATGAAGGTCATCGATTGTTGCGCGGAGCTTGGCGCAGAGCTTCTGGCAGGTCCCTGGTTCCAGGCGCTTGGCGATTTCACCGGGCAGGGACCCACGGAAGCGGAACTCGACCATTGCGCCGAAGTCCATCGCCGGATCGCCAAGTCCGCGCGGGATGCTGGCTTGATCTGTTCGTTAGAGCCGCTGAACCGTTTCGAATGCCATTTGCTCAACACTTGCGAACAAACCAGCGCCTATCTCGCGCGACTGAACGAAGACGGCTTTGGGATGCTTTTTGACACTTTTCACGCGAATATCGAGGAAAAGGATCCGGTTGCTGCGCTTCTCAAGGCTTATGACCGGGGTGACGTCAACCACGTCCATATTAGCGAGAATGACCGCGGTACGCCCGGCAGCGGCCACGCTCCGATTGCCGAAACCATCGCTGCGCTGAAGACGCGCGGTTATCAGGGTTGGTTGACGATTGAAGCCTTCGGAAAAGGCTTGCCGGAGCTTGCTGCTGCGACCCGCGTCTGGCGCGACTTCTTTCCCGATCCGCGAGACGTTTATGAAAATGGCTATCGTTACATCCAGCATTGCTGGGCGCAGGCTTGAGAGGAGCCTGACTGATGCAGTCAGACATTTTCGATATCAATCGCCGAGATATGCTCGGCCGGGCCATGTTTCTTCTTGGTGCCGCCACCTTGCCGCTGGACGGTCTTTTTGCCGCGACAGCTGAGGGAAGCACTCTGTTTCTGTCAGCGCCGCGTTTCGCCTTGCTGGGCGCGGTGGCCGACACGATCGTCCCGCGGACGGACACTCCGGGTGCAACGGATGTGGGCGTACCGGCACTTTTCGACGGCATGCTGCGGGATTGGGCCGGTCCTGACCACAGAAACGCGCTGATCGAAGCGCTTGATCGGATCGATGCGCTTGCCCGTACGCAACATGGTCGGCCTTTCGTCGCTCTCGATCCTCAAAACCGCACCACATTGTTGGCGGCGCACGACATAGCCGCTCTCAAGCCCGCCGCCGCAACTGCCGCGCCACCGGCCGCCGCCAGCCCACCTGTCGTGGTCGATCCCAATCATGGACGTCCGCGCCAGGAGCCTGTGCAGACTCCGGTTCAGGGCCAAGCTCCAGCAAAAGCCGAAAAAACGGGCGAGAGTGCAGCATTCATTCTTGGGCCAGTAGTTGTCGATCCAGGATATCAGAAACTCAAGGAGCTGATCGTGACGCTCTATTATTATTCGGAGCCCGCCCTCACACAGGAACTGGTCTACGAACATAGTCCAGGCGCTTGGCAGCCATCGGTCCCAGTAACGCCGGGTATGCGCGCTTCGGGCGGTGCCAGCCTGTTCTGATCGGATCGAGCATAGATGTTTGATGCAATCGTCATCGGCTCGGGAATGAGCGGCGGGATCGCGGCCAAGGAATTGTGCGAGCGCGGGCTGAAAACGCTCGTCCTGGAACGGGGCCGCAAACTTGAGCACGGCGCGTCCTATACCGACTGGATGCAGCCGTGGGATTTGCCCAATGCCAATCTCGTGCCGGAGGAGGAACTGGCGCGAGATTACGCGGTTCAGGGGCAATGCTATGCGATGAACGCGGCGACCAAAGAATATTGGGTGAAAGACAGCGAGCATCCCTACAGCACGCCTGAAGGAAAACCCTTCGCATGGATCCGCGGCTATCATCTGGGCGGACGGTCCATTATGTGGGGTCGCCAGTCCTACCGCCTGAGTGAGATGGATTTCGAGGCCAACGGCAGGGACGGTCACGGTTCCGACTGGCCGATACGCTATGCCGATCTCGCGCCGTGGTACGATCATGTTGAAAAATTCATAGGCGTTGCTGGATCGAAAGAAGGGCTGCCGCAGCTTCCCGATGGTCAGTTCCTGCCGGAATTTGGGCTCAACGATGCCGAACTGATGTTCAAAAAGGCCGTCGAGAGCAAGTTTCCCGGCCGCAAAGTGATATCAGGCCGGGTCGCCAATCTGTCGCAGGCCCAGCCGCATCATGAGGAACTGGGCCGGACGAGTTGTCAGAACCGCTCCATTTGCGAACGCGGGTGCAGCTATGGCGCCTATCATTCCAGTCTTAGTTCGTCGCTGCCTGCGGCGGAGAAGACCGGCAATCTGACGATCGTGACCGATGCCATTGTGCACAGCATCATCCACGATCCCAAGACGGGGCGGGTCACCGGCGTGCGGGTCATCGACAGCAACACGCGCAAAGGCCGTACTTACGAAGGTCGCATGGTGTTTGGCTGCGCCTCCTCGATCGCCACCGTGCAGATCCTGCTCAATTCGAAGAGCGAGGCCAATCCGCGCGGGTTGGCAAATTCGTCCGACATGGTGGGGCGCAACCTCATGGACCATCTTTATGGCCTAACCACAGCGGGGTTGATGCCGCGCGGACCAGACACGACCTATCATGGCCGCCGTCCCACGGGCATCTATATCCCGCGCTTTCGTAACGTTACCGAGACAGGCGAGGGCTTCATCCGGGGCTATGGCTATCAAGGTGGCGTATCGCGCATGGGTTGGCGTTCGATGGCACTGGCCACGCCGGGTATAGGCGAAAAGCTGAAAGCACGTACGCGTCAGCTGGCACCTTGGATCATGTATATCTCGGGCTTTGGTGAAATGCTGCCCCATGCCGATAATCGGGTGACGCTGCATCCTACGCGGACGGACAAATGGGGAATCCCCATTGTCCACATCGACTGTGAGCTGCGGGAGAATGAGCGGAAGATGGCGGCGCAGATCCAGGCGGATGGCCGCGCGATGATCGAGGCCGCCGGCGGCTATGTGGTAGCGAAGATGGATGAGCTCGGCCCTCCGGGCCTCGGAATTCACGAGATGGGGACTGCTTGCATGGGCAAGGATCCGAAGAAATCCGTGCTGAACCGCTACAATCAGGCACATGACGTCCCCAACCTGTTTATCACCGACGGGTCGGCCATGGCGTCGAGCGGTTGCCAGAATCCATCGCTCACATATATGGCCTTGTCTGCGCGCGCGGCCCACCATGCGGCGCAGTTCCTCAAAGAAGGCAAAATCTAGAGCATGTTCGCGGCAGATGGTATCACCTGCTGGCTCGGAAAATGCGGAAAACTAAGAATAAATAGAGCGTAATCCGATCGGACTGGATCGGATCATGATCTAGCCTCCGGCCCCAATCCAGGATGATTACGCGATGAAGATGATCTCGACATTAATGGCTTCGGTGCTTGCCGTCATGGCTACGCAGGCGGCGGCACAGGGATCCAAGCCGGTGACTGATTGCCCCTTGCGGAACATGCCATTCTCGGCCGCGACGCCCATGATCGATATCCTGCTCAGCAACCAGGCGAAAGCTGCGGTGGAGCAAGTCGTCCCCGGTCGCATATCCAAATTGCCTGCGGAATTCATGGGGACACGTGCGCCAACCTTCGCCGCGATCATGGATCTGAACGCTGTTGCAAGCCTGCTCCGTTTCACCCCGGAGCAAGTGGCTGAAATGGACCGTCGCCTACGTCAGGTGCCCGTCACGGCGGCTGACAAGGTTGCCCGCTGCGCCCGGTACGACAATGAGCGCGCTGCTTTGCCCTTCACCAAAGGCAAGACCAACATCCTGGTATTCGACAAGGTCAATGGCTTCTACCACAAAGAAGCCATTCCAGCCGCGCGCAAAGCCATGCAGGCATTGGCCGACAGCAAGGGCTGGTCGGTTGCCTTCACCGACAAGGGCGGGTCGATCAATCCGGCGACCTTGCGCCAATTCGACGCAATTGTCTGGAGCAACGTCAGCGGCGATGTGCTCACCCTCTCGCAACGGCGCGCGCTTGAGCAATATGTCAAAAGGGGCGGCGGCTTCGTTGCGCTCCATGGCTCGGGTGGCGACAGCACATATTTCTGGAAGTGGTACGCGGATGAGTTGATTGGGGCTTATTTCACCGGCCATCCGACAACCCAGCAGTTCCAGGATGCGCGCCTGGTCGTCACCAACTATCAACATCCTGTGGCCGCGGGGCTCCCTAGCGAGTGGAACATGAAGGATGAGTGGTATTCGTTCCGCGAAAGCCCCCGCAAGACCGGTGCGAATGTCGTCGTCACAATCGACGAATCGACTTACAAACCGATCGGACTGGGCAACCAGGATTTGAGGATGGGTTCCGATCATCCGATCGCCTGGTCAAAGTGCGTGGGTCGCGGTCGTGCATTCTACTCCGCCCTCGGCCATCGTGCGGAGTCTTATATGCAGCCCCAGGTCGTTCAGATGCTGGGATCGGTAGTTTCCTGGGCAGCTGATCGTAAAGCCGTCTGCGCGCAGCGGTAGGACGGTCTCCTATCGCCAGGATGAGTTTGTCTCACAAGCATAGCCTTCGGAAGAACGGCCTTCGATTCCGGTGAAGCTTTTGTGCAGGATGAGGGGACACCAACTGACACCCCCACCGCAGAGCCGCCCGGTGCCTTCATAGCGGTAGTGGAGAGCTTTTCCATGTCACCAAATCTCGGGCATTCTTTCTCCAAACCCAGGTTGGCTTAGGCGAACCCACGGCCAGGTTTGCAAATTAAGAGGCGACTTGAACGTATCTGTCTGAAGAAGAATCGATTCGCCGAGAAGCCGTCCCACGCACGACCGACGGCTTCGTCCCATAACCTTGGTCGTAAATTGAATGGAAGCTTCCAAGCGCAGCGGAAGCACAGTCTGACGGCAAAAAGTGCGCGTCGCCGTCACAGCATTGTCGTGGGTCGGGCGCTACGAATATCTGCTTCCACTATCTCGTCGCGCGAAGGTGGCGCCTCGCTCGATGACCTGGGCCAGGCAACCTGCTGGCAGCCGCACACCTGCTGGACCTTCCTCACTGGCCTGCGCAAAAAGGGTAGGATCGTGGCGAAGATCCAGCGCGCGGAAGGCGTGACGATTTACCTTATCAGCAGCCTTCAGGCAGCCGCCTGATGGGTCGGCCCCGTCGATGACGCTCAATCGGCTGGCCGAGCTGTTGCTCAAGGACCTGAAGGCAGAGTGGGTGCGTCACTACGGCGCGCCTGCTCCCAATCTTTCGGCAGATCTGTTGTGGCTGGGGTCGGCTATCGGCTGCAGAAACAGAAGCTCGGCAGGGTTAGCCGGGCATCGCGGTCGCTTCTGCGTCAGGTGACAGCGCAGGCAGCCACAACCGGCCTGGCCGACCTGCTCCGAGGATGAGTATGCTTGCGCAGCCTCGACGACGCCAGCGAGCTGCGTGACCTGTTTCATAAGGCGCAGCCCAGCTCAATCAACCGGACACGGTTGCTCGAAACCGCCTTCCCGCTCGTCTGGTCGGCGTAGGAAGCCCTGTTCGGCACCGGCGCCTGAGCGCAGGCACTACCGTCATCTCCACCGGCTCCCTGGCGTGTGCGACGAAAATCCGGACAGAGAATTGGAGGAAGATTTGCCTCTCGGCAGGGGGATGAACGGCGTCTCCGACCCACGTTCCCAAAAATCACGCCGCCGAACCATGCGGAACTGCGCCATTTCGTAGGCCCGAAGGCAAAAATCGGTTACCTTGTCTGATTGATTGGTGCGGTCGAGAAGACTCGAACTTCCACGGCCTTTCGGCCACAACGACCTCAACGTTGCGCGTCTACCAATTCCGCCACGACCGCACATCTGAAGGGAAACCGGCGGTGCCGGTGCCTTGGTAGGAGGCGGCCCTTAGCAAAGGCCTTGGACCCATGCAACAACCGATCTTCATGTGCGTTTCTTTTGCCGGGTGCTGGCGATGACGCAGGCGAGCGCGGAAGAGGAGAAGGTCGCATGTCCCCCCGTTTCTGGTTGTTCAGCCTGGCAAGCGCGGGGGCCGCGTTGGTCAGCGGGCTAGGCCTTGGCCTCTACGCGACGACTCCGCCACGGCTATCCTTCAGCGACGCACAATCCTCTTCTTACTCCGCATCGCCTATCTCGATCGCGCAATCAGAAGGCAGCCCCGATCTGACGGGGCCGGATGAGATTAATTGCAAGGGCTGCGGCCCGACCCTCGCGGACCGGCAAATGGCAAGCATGACGGCGGGCTGGAGCGGCTATGACGATCCGGTTGTGCAGCATTATGAAGCGCAGGATGAGCAAGCCGACAATTGGCAACCGCTTGAGGACGCCCCGCCATCGCCGATGCACCGCCTACCAGCCAACATAGACCGGTTCGCGAACGGCGACGATGCACAGCTGCAGCCGACGCAACTGGCGCAGGGCAACGGCGCGAAATTCGATTCTGCGCCTGCCGTTTCACCCGTCTCCTACTAGCCAAAGCCGCGCAGCAGCCCCAGGCACGGACTGTCCCAAGAAAAAGGGGGAGGAAAGCCCTCAGCCTTCCCCCCTCATCCTATTCCGCAGCCACCACCTCGGCGCTTGCATCGCTCAACGGATGGGTCAACCGATGCACCATCTCCTTGGGACACACCTGCCAGAAGTGACGCCGCCAACGGTCCCAATCATCCAGGATCGTGTTCGACCATTTGCTGTCCGTCGTCACCGCATGCTCCGCGATCAGCGCTTTGAGCTGCGCTTCCCAATGGGCGCTTTCCAGCCGCTGCCACACGATATTTTCCGGGTTGGCGCGCCGTTCGAAGCTGCCATCCTCGTCCAGGATGAAGGCCATGCCGCCGGTCATCCCAGCGCCGAAGTTCGCGCCCGTGCGCCCCAGGATCACCGCCGTGCCGCCAGTCATATATTCGCAGCCATTGGCGCCGCAACCCTCCACCACCACCTGCGCGCCCGAGTTGCGGACGGCGAAGCGTTCACCCGCCTGTCCCGCCGCGAACAGCTTGCCCGCCGTCGCGCCGTACAGGACGGTGTTGCCGATGATGGTATTGTCCTTGCTCGTCAGCGGCGAGGAAACGGTCGTGCGCACGACGATAGTGCCGCCCGACAGGCCCTTGCCCACATAGTCGTTAGCATCGCCAAAGACTTCCAGCGTGATGCCCTTGCATAGGAACGCCCCCAGCGACTGACCAGCCGACCCGCGCAGGCGCACCGTCAGATGCCCGTCCGCCAGGGCAGACATGCCGAACCGCTCGGTCACCGCCGCCGACAGCCGGGTGCCAACCGCGCGATGCGTGTTGCGCACCGTATAGGTCAGCTGCATCTTCTCGCCGCGCTCGAACACGGCCTTGGCATCGCGCATCATCTGCGCGTCCAGGCTGTCCGGCACCTCATTGCGCCAAGCCGTCAGGCTGAAACGCCGCTGGTCATCAGGCGCGTCCACCTTGGCAAGGATGGGGTTCAAATCGAGGTCGTCCAGATGCTCGGCACCACGATTAACCTGCTTCAGCAGTTCCGTGCGCCCGATCACCTCATCCAGGCTGCGATAGCCCAACCGCGCCAGGATTTCGCGCACTTCCTCGGCGATGAAGGTCATGAGGTTGATGACCTTCTCCGGCGTTCCGGTGAACTTCTGGCGCAGCTTCTCATCCTGCACGCACACGCCCACGGGGCAGGTGTTGCTGTGGCACTGGCGCACCATGATGCAGCCCATCGCGACGAGGCTCAGCGTACCGATGCCGAACTCTTCCGCGCCCAGTATCGCCGCGATCACGATGTCGCGGCCGGTCTTGAGCCCGCCATCGGTACGCAGCTTCACCCGATGGCGCAGGCCATTGAGCGTCAGCACCTGATTGGCTTCGGACAGGCCCATTTCCCATGGCGTGCCGGCATATTTGATCGACGTCTGAGGCGACGCGCCGGTGCCGCCGACATGGCCTGCGACCAGGATGACGTCGGCATGCGCCTTCGCCACGCCAGCCGCGACGGTGCCGATGCCCGCCTGGCTGACGAGCTTCACGCAGACGCGCGCGCGCGGGTTGATCTGTTTGCAGTCGTAGATGAGCTGCGCCAGATCCTCGATCGAGTAGATGTCATGGTGCGGCGGCGGCGAGATCAGCGTCACGCCGGGCGTCGAATGGCGCAGCTTTGCGATGAACTCGGTCACCTTGAAACCGGGCAACTGGCCGCCTTCGCCGGGCTTGGCACCCTGAGCGACCTTGATCTCGATCTCCTCGGCCGAACCCAGATATTCGGCATGAACGCCAAAGCGGCCAGACGCGATCTGCTTGATCACGCTGTTCGCATTGTCGCCATTCTCATAAGGCTTGAAGCGGGTCGCATCCTCGCCGCCTTCGCCCGATACCGCCTTCGCACCAATGCGGTTCATCGCGATCGCCAGCGTCTCGTGCGCCTCGGGGGAGAGCGCACCCAGCGACATGCCCGGCGTCACGAAGCGCTTGCGGATTTCGGTCGTGGCTTCGACCTCGTCGATCGGCACCGCTTCCCGCGCGAAGTTGAACTCCAGCAGATCGCGCAGATAGACCGGCGGCAAATCCCGCACCCCGCGCGAAAATTGCAGATAGGTCGAATAGCTGTCGGTACCCACCGCCGTCTGCAACAGATGCATCAGCTGCGCCGAATAGGCATGGCTCTCCCCACCGTTACGCTGACGATAGAAGCCGCCGACCGGCAGGCGCACGACCGCGCTGTCATAGGCCGCTTCATGCCGCAGCACGGCATTATGATGCAGCGACGCATAGCCTTCGCCCGAAATCTTTGCGGGCATGCCGGGGAACAGGTCGTTGACCAGCGCGCGCGACAGGCCGACCGCTTCGAAATTATAGCCGCCGCGATAGCTGCTGATGACCGCGATGCCCATCTTGGACATGATCTTCAGCAGGCCTTCGTTGATCGCGGTGCGGAACCGTTCGAAGCATTCTTCCAGCGCCAGGTCGCCGAACAGGCCGCGAGCATGGCGATCGGCAATGCTGGCCTCGGCGAGATAAGCGTTCACCGTGGTCGCACCGACACCGATCAGCACCGCAAAATAATGGGTGTCGAGCGCTTCGGCGCACCGCACGTTAATCGACGCGTAGCTGCGCAGCCCCTTGCGCACCAGATGCGTATGCACCGCCGCCGCCGCGAGCACGCCCGCAATAGCGACCTTCTCCGCGTCAACATGCTCGTCGGTCAGGAAGATTTCGGTGCGGCCTTCCCGAACCGCCTGCTCCGCTTCCTCCCGGATGCGGGCAATCGCGGAGCGCAGCTGCTCCTGCCCGCCTTCCGCCGGGAAGGTGCAGTCGATTTCTGCCACAGCCGGGCCAAAATGCGCCTTTAGCCGCGCCCATTCGGACGAGACCAGAACGGGCGATTCCAGCACCAGCACATGGCTGTTCTGCGTATCCTGCTCCAGGATATTGTGTAGGTTGGAAAAGCGCGTGCGCAGGCTCATCACATGCCGTTCGCGCAGGGAATCGATCGGCGGGTTGGTGACCTGGCTGAAATTCTGGCGGAAGAAATGGCTCACCGTGCGCGGCTTGTCGGAAATGACGGCCAGCGGGGTGTCATCGCCCATCGAGCCTACGGCTTCCTTCGCATCCTCGACCATCGGGGCGAGGATCAGCTCCATGTCCTCCAGCGTCAGGTTGGCCGCGACCTGACGGCGCGTCAGCTCCGCCTTGTCCCACGCGGACAGGGCGCTGGTGGTCTGTGGCAGATCACCAACCTTCATGAAGTCCTTGATCAACTCGGCATAGGGCCGCTCGCCCGCAATCTGGTCCTTGATCGCGCGGTCGTCGTAGATTGCGCCTTCCTGCAGATCGACGGCGATCATCTGGCCGGGGCCCATGCGGCCCTTCTTGACGATGGTGGTTTCGGGCACGACGACCATGCCGGTTTCCGAACCCACGATCAGCAGATTGTCGCCGGTCAGCGTATAGCGCAGCGGACGCAGCGCGTTGCGATCCACACCCGCGACGACCCAGCGCCCATCCGTCATCGCCAGCGCCGCCGGACCATCCCACGGCTCCATGACGGAGGCGAGATATTCATACATATCGACATGCGCCTGCGGCGTTTCCCCCGCAGCCGCCTGCCACGCCTCGGGCACCAGCATCAGCTTCGCCGTCGGCGCATCGCGGCCCGAACGGCAGATCGCCTCGAACACGGCATCGAGCGCGGCGGTGTCCGACGCACCAGCCGGGATCACCGGCTTGATGTCCTCCGAATGATCGCCAAAGGCCAGCGAAGCCATCTTGATTTCGTGGCTCTTCATCCAATTTTTGTTGCCGCGAATGGTGTTGATCTCACCATTATGCGCGAGCGTGCGGAACGGCTGGGCCAGCCACCATTGCGGGAAGGTGTTGGTCGAATAACGCTGGTGGAATATCGCGACCCGGCTCTCGAACCGCTCGTCGCGCAGGTCCGGGTAAAAGACCGACAGCGATTCCGCGAGGAACAGGCCCTTATAGATGATCGACCGGCACGACAGGCTACAAATGTAGAAATCCTGTATCTGCGCCGCGATCACCTTCTTCTCGATCCGGCGGCGGATGAGGTAGAGGTCCTTTTCAAACTCGACCTGATCGCGCTCCTCCGGCATCGGTCCGGCGATCATGATCTGCTCGATCTCGGGGCGGGTGCGCTGCGCCTTCTCGCCGATGACGGAGACGTCGACCGGCACCTGACGCCAGCCATAGATGGTATAGCCCGCCTCAATGATCTCGCTCTCAACGATCGTGCGGCAAGTCTCCTGCGCGCTCAAATCCGTGCGCGGCAGGAAGATCATGCCCACGGCCAACCGGTTGGGCAGCGGCTTGTGCCCCGAATCCGCGATCGCATCGTCAAAGAAGCGCACTGGCAGATCGACATGGATGCCCGCGCCGTCGCCGGTCTTGCCATCCGCATCGACCGCGCCACGGTGCCAAACCGCCTTCAGCGCGTCGATCGCCGAAGCAACGACGCGGCGGCTCGCCCGGCCGTCCGTCGCGGCGACAAGGCCGACGCCGCAGGCATCGCCCTCCATCTCCGGGTGATACATGCCCTCGGCGGCAAGGCGCGCGCGCTCTTCGGGGCTCGCCATATATGGGGTCTGGTCGGTCATCACTTCGTTCCTTCGTCACTCATGGCGCCGCCGTCCTTCAGGTCGCTCGCCTTGACACCCAACAGCTTCGCCAGCTTGCCGCGCTCCTCCTGCGACAGGTCGGCGATCTTGCGCGGCGGCGGCAGGCTCTTGGTCGCCGCCTCCGCCTTCGCCGCCATTTCGGGCATCTTCTTCATCATTTCAGGCATCAAAGCCTGCATCTCGCCCATGATCTCCGGGTTCATGAACATCATCATGGACTCGCGGGCATAAAGGTCGCCGGTCGGCGTCTTGAAGAATCTCTCCAGCTCGCCCAGCTGTTTACCGTCGAACTTGCGCGCATAGGCGCGGGTCAGCGCATCGCGCACCTTGGGCTCGAAGCTATCCATCATGTCGACCATCGATGCCATCATCGCATCCATGCCGCGCTTGGTGCGCTCCCGGAAATTCGGATCAAGGATGGCGCTGATCTGCTCCATCGACGTTTCGTCCAGCCCGGCCAGCTTATCTTCCGGCACACCGCCAATACGGGCGAACTGCGCGATCGGCATTTTCATGACGCCGTCCATCATGCTATCCATCATCTTAGACAAGGTGCCGTCCATCATCCGGCGATAAGTGCCGACAGGAAAAATCTTGTCCACGACCGGCCGCGCAGCCGATACGCGCGCGGCGTCGGGTGTGCCCTGCGCATGAACCGCTGGCGCGGCCAGCAATGCCAGCCCGATCAAGGATGAACGGAAAGCCCGCATCACGCCGCCTGCCTCTCGCCCGTCGCAGCCTTGGCCTTCGCCTTCAGATATCGGTGCATATGCTCCGTCACATCGCGGCCATCGCGGATCGCCCACACCACCAGCGAAGCGCCGCGCACAATGTCGCCAGCGGCGAACACGCCGTCCATCGACGTCATCATCGTCTTGTGATCGACGCGCAGCGTGCCCCAGCGGGTGACCGACAGATCCTCCGCGCCGAACAGCTTGGGCAGCTCTTCGGAGTCATAGCCCAAAGCCTTGATGACCAGATCGGCTTCCAGCGTGTGCTCGGTGCCCGGATCGGCCTCCG
Organism: Sphingobium sp. TomTYG72; assembly: GCF_055394715.1. Taxonomy (NCBI): domain Bacteria; kingdom Pseudomonadati; phylum Pseudomonadota; class Alphaproteobacteria; order Sphingomonadales; family Sphingobiaceae; genus Sphingobium; species Sphingobium sp. TomTYG72. The sequence goes on from NZ_AP027336.1 coordinate 2,480,765, forward strand.
GCCCGCGACGGCCCGAAGCGTCAGGCTGGCCAAGGCGCATCTTCGTCACCTTGACGCCAGTCACATGTTCCGTGCCCTCGAACGCGATCGGCGCGGACAGCCACACGAACTCGACACCTTCCTCCTCGGCATTCTGCACCTCGCGCTGCGATCCCGGCATATTCTCCCGGTCGCGGCGATAGAGGCACTTCACCGAAGTCGCACCCTGACGCACAGCGGTGCGGACGCAGTCCATCGCCGTGTCGCCACCGCCGATGACGACGACCTTCTTGCCATTGGCATGCAGCGAGCCGTCCTCATGTTCCGGCACTGCGTCACCGAACCCGGCCCTGTTGGAGGCGATCAGGAAGTCGAGCGCCTTGACCACGCCCGGCGCGCCCACGCCCGGCGCCTTGATGTCGCGCGGCTTATAGACGCCGGTCGCGATCAGGATGGCGTCATGGCGGCTGCGCAATTCTTCCATCGACGCATCGCGGCCGACCTCAAACCCTTCATGGAAGACGATGCCGCCATCCTTCAGCCGCTGGACCCGGCGCATGACCACATCCTTTTCCAGCTTGAAGCCGGGGATGCCATAGGTCAGCAGCCCGCCCGCGCGGTCGTGCCGGTCATAGACATGCACTTCATAGCCCGCGACGCGCAGATATTCGGCGGTGGTCAGGCCCGCCGGACCTGCGCCGATGACGCCCACCGACTGGCCGAGCGGCTTGCCGGGCGCCAGCGGCTCGACCCAGCCTTCCTTCCATGCAGTGTCGGTGATGAACTTTTCGACTGATCCGATCGTCACCGCGCCATGGCCCGAAAATTCGATGACGCAATTGCCTTCGCACAGGCGGTCCTGCGGGCAGATACGGCCGCAAATCTCCGGCATCGTGCTGGTAAGGTTGCTCAGCTCATAGGCTTCGCGCAGCCGTCCCTCGGCCGTCAGGCGCAGCCAGTCCGGGATATGATTGTGCAACGGGCAGTGCGTCGCGCAATAAGGCACGCCACATTGCGAGCAGCGCGCCGCCTGCTCTTCCGCGCGCTCCAGAAGGAAACTGCTGCTGATTTCCAGGAAATCGTCGGCCCGATCATCGGCCGAACGCTTCTCGGGATAGGCTTGGCCCGTTCCCACAAATTTCAGCATCGGATTGTCAGCCATGGTGAGTCCCTAAAATCTGTTCAGGGCTCACATAGCAGAAAAACCGCCAAAGTCACGCGGATTCGAGCATAAAGGTCATATTAACTGACCTAAAATGAGACTATTTCCAACACGCTTGATCGAACAGGCGATCGATAAGGCTAAATCAAGGACCGACTCGGACCTACCTTAACCACAGCCATATGAGCGCGCCCGTCCCGGCGAGGATCCGATACCAGGCAAAGGGGACAAAACCCTGCCGAGAAACCAGGCCGACGAACCACCGAATAACCAACAGCGCGACGATGAATGACACGACAAAACCCAGAGCGATGCTGCCCCAGCCGACCGTGGCGGAGGTGACGTCGCTACCCTTTTTCAGCAGCTCCAGCGTCGAAGCGCCCAACATGGTCGGGACCGCCAGAAAGAAGCTGAATTCCGCCGCCGTCCGCCGCTCCACGCCCAGCGCCAGCGCACCCATGATCGTCGCGCCCGATCGGCTGACCCCCGGGATCATGGAGATACACTGGATGAGCCCGATGCCGATCACCCGCGCCAAGGGGATATCGGCAATGCCGTGAAAGCGGTTATCCTTCGCCATCCGTTCGATCGCCAATATGGCAATGCCGCCGATGATCAGCGCCCAGGCAACGACCTGCGGCGCGCCCAGCAGCACCTCGATATAATCATGCATGGCGAGGCCGATGACGACGGACGGCAGGAATGCGACCAGCAGGTTGCGCACAAAGCGCCAGCTCATGGGTTCCTTGCGCAGCAGCCCCGTCGCCACCGCCCAGAATGTCCGCCAGTAGAGCACGACCACCGCCAGGATCGCGCCCAGCTGGATGACGACGTTGAACATGGCCCAGGTCGCCGCGTCATAACCCAGCAGTTCGCTCGCCAATATCAGGTGCCCGGTGGAGGACACCGGCAGGAATTCGGTCAGCCCCTCGACGATACCAAGCAGGATGACCGTCAGATAATGGAGGTCCATGGGCGGCTCTGGTCCTTGAACTGGAAGGGGAAATCCGCACGGAATTCGGCGGAGGAAAGATCGCGCTTATTGTGCAGATGCGTGGCGCGCGCGCAATGCACGGCGATGCTCATCGCCGCGCCATCCCGTCATTCCATCGACAGTTGGACAGGCGGCGATGGCTCGCGCGCTCAGGTCAGGCTTTGACGCGCCCGGCAAAGCGCCCGTGGCGGCGGTAGCGGACCAGCCATGTGTCGGCGATCGCCTCCATCGGCGTCGGTGCAACGCCCAGCTCAGCAAGCCCCGGTACGCCCGCCGACACGATATTGTCCTTCTGCAACATCGCATATTGATCCCGCGTGATCGGCGCGCCCGGCAGCCAGCCGAAGCTCGCGATGGTCGATGCGATCGGCGCGGGCACCGCGATCAGGCTGCGATTGCGGCCAATGGCCTTGGCGATCCAGCTGTTCAGCTCCATCATGCTGAGCTGTCGCGGCCCGCCCAGTTCGAATGTCTTGCCGCCATGAAGCCCGGGATCCGCCGCCGCATTGACGATCGCCTGCGCGACGTCGGCGACATAGACGGGCTGGAACTTGGTATCGGCGCCGATCACCGGAACCACCGGCAGGCGGCTGATCAGGTCGGCGAAGCGGTTGAGAAACTGATCTTCCGGCCCGAAGATGATGGACGGACGAATGATGGTCGCAGCAGGGAAAGCTGCCCGAACCGCCGCCTCACCCGCAGCCTTGGACCGTCCATAGGCCGACGGGCTTTCCGCATCCGCGCCGATGGCCGACACATGGACCAGTGCCTTGACTCCGGCCTCCGCCGCAGCCTTCGCGACATTGGCCGCGCCGTCATGATGCGATCCTTCCAGGTCGCCGCTCAGCACGCCCACCAGATTGATGACGATATCGCTGCCCGCAATCGCGCGAGTGACGCTCTGCGCATTCCGGATATCGGCCGCGACGAGTTGCTTCTGCCCGAGTGCTCCCAGAGGCTGGATGCGAAAGGCCCCCGCCAGGTCGCGCTGGGCTATGCGCACCCGCGCGCCGCGTTCCATCAGGGCCTGGGCGACCTGTCGGCCAAGGAAGCCGCCGCCGCCGAACACCGTAACCAGATTGTCCTTCATCACGCGTTCCATGCCTGTCCTGCTTGGGGAAAATGACTTAGCTCCCCTTGCAACAGCCGCCGCCTGCTGACAACAGCCGGGCGGCGGTCCCTGTTCCTTTTTTAACCGATCCAGCCCTGCAAGTCCGCGATCATCCACAACCCAAGGGCGAGGAACAGCAGCGCCGCGCCGATCTGCAACGCGCGCATCGGCACTTTCTTGGCCAGCGCCTCGCCAAACAGCACGGCGGGCACATTGGCGATCATCATGCCCAGCGTCGTGCCCGCCGTCACCGCCAGCACATTGTCGAACTGCGCGCCCAGCGCCACCGTCGCCACCTGCGTCTTGTCGCCCATCTCCACCAGGAAGAAGGCGATCAACGTCGTCACGAACACTCCCGCCTTCGACGGCGCCTTCAGCGGCTCATCGTCATCGAACGTGTCGGGGATCAGCGTCCACGCAGCCATAGCGATGAAGCTCGCCGCCACCGCATAGCGGAACCAAGGCTGGGTCAGCACGCCCGCGATCGAATGACCGACCAGCGCCGCCAGGAAATGATTGGCCAGCGTGGCGAATAATATGCCTATGATGATCGGCACCGGCTTCCTGAAGCGGGTGGCGAGCAGCATGGCCAGCAACTGCGTCTTGTCGCCCATCTCGGCGAGCGCGACCAGGGCGGTGGAGGTGAAGAGAGCGTCCATCGACAATATATCCGGGGCCGGGCGAAGGGTTGAAGACGCAATGCCACCGCCTCTTCCCGCCCGGCCGGACAGGGAAGAACCGATGCCATTGGTCTCGCCCGATACGGCCCGCTCAAGGCGCTCGCCTTGGCTTCCCATATCCCGCATGCCACGGCCTCTCGGCCAAATATGTTGACATACGGCCCGTCCGACCAAGCGAACGGCTGGCTACTCCCCAGATGACGGCCTGCCTTTAGGAGAGATTGGTGGTGGATGCAATGGAGCGAAGGGCAGGGGAGGGCTTCACATCATCGCCGCTCTCAAAAGGCCCCCCAGCCCAGCGAGCGCGGCGACGGTCAGGGCGACCACCCATGCCGTAACAGTCCGGGGCTTGTCCTGATATTCCTGCGTTTCCGCGAGGCTGGAGCCTGCCAGCACCTGACGATGCGCATAATCCAGAAACTCGTCGAGATTGCTCCACCCGTCGCGGTTCGCATCTTCCCAGGCGTCGTTTCTGGTCGCGTCGGTGCCGTTCGCCTTTTCCCATTGGTCGGACATGCCGTCTCCGTCGGAATCCGCATAAGGCGTTCCATCGGCTATCTCGGGGAGGATGCCGGGCTCATAGCGGATCTTGCCAGTGCCCTGTCTCACCTCCTTCACGATCCGTGTGTCCACAGTATCGCGGGGAAAGGCCCCGGCCGTCGTCAGCGCGCGATGATAGGCCTGCCTGGCGTCGATGACCGGGGCGCCGATGGGACATGACGGCGTCTGCACCATCGCCTCGCGCACATAGGGCGGCGGCTCCCGGACGATCCTGCCGTCAATATAGTTGCCCGCCTCGTAAATCCGGGCGCGGCCGGTCGAATTCACCGACTGGCGAGCGATAATGTATCGTCCGGGCACCATATTGGGTCCCGCCTTGAAATAGTTTCCCACGATATTGACGGGACTTCCGCCATGCTGTTCCCAAACTTCGACAAAATCGGATCGCGCATTGTAGATCAGGTTGTTGACCACATCGACGCAGGAGCCGGGGAAGAAGTTGACGTCGGGATTCCTGTCGCCGTTATGGGCGCAGATATTTCCGATGAACGTCAATTTCTGGCTGGATTTGGCATCGCTGCTCAAAAGCGCACATTTGTCATGCTTGCGCAGACCTTCAGCAAGGATGGAATTGGATATCGTTATATTGTCGTTCTGCCCCTGACCGCCGACGGTTTCATCCTCCGACCATGACACGCTGACATGGTCGATGATGACGTTGCTGCTTTTTTCGAAGATGATCCCGCTGTCGGAAGCGCGCGTGTCCCCCCGGTTGTCCAGCCGAACCCTTAGGTGGCGAATGATGACATCATGCGTGTTCTTGGCGACAAGGGGGGTCAGGCCATATCGGCCGCCCGCATGGGTGATCAGGATGCCGCCGCCGGGCGCCGTCTGTCCCGCAATGGTAATATAGGGATTGCGGATCACCGGCCGCTCGGTCGTCCAGCGGATGATCCCGCCGACCCGGAAAACGCATGTGCGCGGCCCGCGCGCATCGATGCAGGCGCGCAATGTTCCCGGCCCGCTATCGGCCAGGCTCGTCACCGCTATGATCGCGCCACCTCGCCCGCCTTGGGTGAACCGGCCATAGCCCACCGCTCCGGGAAAGGCCTCCAGCGTCCTGGCCTCGGCAGCAACGGGCGAGATCGCCAGCAAGAGCGCAACCGCCTTCGGCAGGCCCCAGGTACGCGCCAACGGCTCACCGCCCGCGGACAAGGGATGCTGCCTCATGTGCCCAGTGGGCACCATTTCCCCGGCCATGCCTGTTTCTCGAGCCGATTTCATGCCCCGATGATCACCAAAGTGCCGCAAATCGAAACAACTATTCCGGACCTATCCGGGGAGTAAAAGCGATCCCCCCAAGGAGTGGCCCTTCTCCGAAATCGCAAGTGTGGACCCAGTGGGGCTCCTGTAGAAAATCGGGATGGATCAAAGCCATGGGAAAGTTTCGTGACCGTCCGCTGTGTCCTGCGCACCATCACGATCAACCTGTCCCGGCCGATGATCTCCACGGCGGCGCTGAACTGAGGGATGGTGGGGGATGGCCTTGGAAATGCACTCTAAGGAACCGCGCGGCGGAACCTACCTCGCGCCGATATTCATGGCCACCATGCTCGTGGCGCTTGTCCTGCCGATGTTCTTCGAGGTCTACAGGACCGTCTATTATGGCACGATGTCCTATGATGACTATTCGCGCTATCTTCTGTGGGTGCTGGGCGAGCCGGGCGGGAAAATCCCACCCAGCCCGCACGTATACCGCATCGGTTCGGTAATCCTGGCTGCACCCTTCTACCAGCTGCCGGTCATCCTGTTTTCGGGTCAGGGCATTCACCACGCGCCCGTCGTGATGCAGCCGGAATATGTAAGGGCCTTGCAGGCGATGTGCGCGGCCAATGCGGCCTATGCGGCGGTATCCGCCTGCCTCGTCGGCCTCTATCTCGCCTTCTGGCGCAATGTTTCGGTGGGCTGGGCCTTTTGCGCCACCCTCATCTTCCTCTTGCTGACACGCTATCTCGGCATGGGCTCCGCCGACGGCATAGCGACGCTGCCGCTCGTAATCGCGGCCATCGCGATGATCGAGCGCAGAATCGCCATCTTCGCCGCCGCCGTCATCCTGGGGACCATCGTCAATGAAAAGGTGGCCCTGATTGCCCTCTTCGCTACGGGTCTCCGGATGCTGTTCGTGGTGGAGCATCGCAAGGTCTATTTCGTCATGGCATGCGTCGCCGCCGTCGCGCTGGCAGCCTATGCGGCGACCGTCCTCACCCTCGCCATGCCGGGCCTCGACAATCAACGGGACCCCGGCACCTATGTTTCGGGGATGGTCCGTTCGACCCGCCATCTTTTTGGGCTGAAGGGCGCCTATCAGAATCTTTGGCCCCCGATCGTCGTGATCATCCTGTGGTGGACCGCGATTCGGCCGAGCCGTGACCCCATGGTCTATCTTTGCGATATCGGCGGCGTCATCGCCTTGTTCCTGTTCGCGCTGGCGCTGGACGTCCAATATAATGTTGGCCGGATAGTGATGTTCTCGATGCCGTTGTTCCTGCTGGGCGCTGTGGAAAGCATGGCCCGGTCGCGACTGGGCGCGGCATCAGATACCCCGAACCGTCCGGCGCGTGGTGCGGCAAAATCCTCCGCCCCGATCGCGGCATTTCCCGAACATTCGTAAGGCATCAGCGGCGACGAAAAGGAAAGGCGATTTATGGCAAAGGCAATGCTCCTCGGACTGGTTCTGGCAAGCGTCTTCCTGTCTGCGGCAGCGCAGTTGATCCTGAAGCTCGGCATGTCGAGCGCGGCGGTGCAGAGCGCTCTGGCCCAGCCGGACCAATCGCTGTTCCGCACGGCGATGGTGATCGCGACCTCGCGTCTGGTCATCCTCGGGCTCAGCTGCTTTGTGCTAAGCGCGCTCATATGGCTGCTGGTTCTGGCGCGTGTCGACCTCTCCACCGCCTACCCCTTCATCGGGCTGGGCCTCGTCATCACGGTGGCGTCGAGCTATTTCATCCTTGGCGAGCCGATATCGACAACCAAGATTGTCGGCGTTGCGTCCATTGTCTTCGGCGTAGTGCTGATCGGCCTCTCCGTCTCCCCGACGGACAGGCCGGAACAGCTTTCCGGGACCCTTGAACAGGCGTCCCGTCTCTGATTCCCAATCCCCGCGAGGGGACCATCATCACGCCATTTTCATGAGCAGCGGCTGAAACAGCGCGTCGCCGAACGAACGGAACCGCTCGACCTCGCCTGATGCGCCCCGCGACAGGATCAGTGCGCGCATGTTCAACCGCGTTGCCACCGCCCAATCCCGCTCTACCCGATCGCCGATCAGCACCGCGCGATCGGCTGCGACACCCGACAGGCGCAACAGCTTCTCAAGACCTGTCGGATCGGGTTTGGGGCGGCCGACGTCGGGATCAGTGGCCGCCACGATATAGTCGGCGGTCAGGTCCAGCGCCGCAAGCTTCGCAACCGCCGGATAATCCGAAAAGATCGCGATCCGCTTGCCCTCCCGGGCTATCGCCTGGAACAGCTGCTGGATACCCGGACGGCGGCAGGCAGCAAGCATGGACAGCGGCCGCTCTTCCATCCATTGGGCGACCAGCCCGCGCACCTCTTCGGCGGTGCATCCGCGCTCGGCCGCCGGAATGCTATACTGATCGGCCAGGAAATCCTGCGACCCTTCGGCCAGCGCCTCGCGACAACGGCGAAAGGAACGCAGCGTCAGCAGCGTGTCCAGACTTCGCCGGGCGACGGCGTCTCGCAGCAGAGCGGCCAGCATCCGCGCGCGCAGCCGCCTTTGATCATAGAGCGTGCCATCCATGTCGAAGATGACGAGGTCGATCGCGCTCCAATCGATCGGGATGGACTGCGCCGCCATGCCGGACCCGATCAGCCGACCTTGATGAGATAGGGCTGCGAAAGCGAACTCAGCCACGGCAGGTCGACAAAGGTGGCGACCACCACCGCCAGCACGGCGAGGCCCGTCGCGGCCAGCAGGCGGCGCGAACGGAACAGCCGTTCCGGCCGCTGCGCCACCGATCCCTGCCGCAACGCCAGCCACATATAGATGGCGAACAGGCCCGCGATGAAGGGAAAGGCGATGATATATTCAAGACGATATTTGATCAGGAACACCGCAATGAAAAAGGCCGACAGCATGGCATAGAGAAAGCAGGATACGGTGAGGTTCTCGCTCGTATAGCTGCGGAACGACTTGCGATAGCGGTGCAGCATCTCGACGCCCTGATCCGCGACGACATCGCGATATTCGCTCAGCCGCTTGGCGCCCATCAGGAATGCCCCCCCTGCCCAATAGGCGATGAAAAGGCTGGCCGGGGGCAGGGCGGTCGGGTCCACCATGGCCCAGCCGAGCAACAGGCGGATCGGATTGTTCACCGACTCGCTGATGACATCCAGATAGACCTTGTCCTTCGTCCGGATCGGCTCGACATTATAGGTGATGCCCGACAGCCCGAACGCCACCGAAGCGACGAAGAACAGCTGCCCCAACTGATAGCCCAGCAGCAGCCCGAGCAGCAGCAAGGCGAGATATTCGGCATAGACCAGCGTCGGCGAAAGCGCCTGATGAACCGCCGTGCGCTGCGACTTGACCGGATGAAAGGCGTCAAAGTCCCGATCCAGCCATTCGTTGATCACATAATTGGCCGACGCGATCAGGATGGCGCTCGCAAACCCCAATAGCAGGCGATCGATCGACAGATGCGCCGCGCCATGGTGGACAGCATAGGCCAGCACAATGCCCGGAATGATGAAGACATGCTTCGTCATATGGTCGAAGCGCGCGATCGCCAGATAATCGCGCAGCGACGCCTGGGATGTAATGGCGCCACGGGCGGTGGCGTCAGACTGGTTGATCATCACTTGCTGCTCCTTCGGGGCATGCAGATAAGCTCATCCCGTTCGCGGCATTGGGCGGTGAAACGGGCGTTATTTGCTGTCCATTATCGTCCACGATGTTGCCGATATTATTGCCATAGGGACTTGGGTCAGGCCAGTGGCACCCCCGGTTCAAAGGGGGCAGAAGCGCGACGCATTTGGATACGGGTCAGAGGCATTCTGTCCCGAAAGAGCCTTGACCAACATGGCAATTCCGGGCGGCAAGATGGCCGACCTCCTGGCTCTGACAATGGGCATCGCTGCAGCCTGGATTTCTGGCGAGCAAGTTAGAACATCGTGCCTTAATCTAACACCCAATCCCGTTCGGGCTGTCCTAACGAGTCACTTGCCTCGTTCGAATGTCGAAGCCCTACTCCTTCTAAAAAGAAGCAGAACCGTTGGCTTCGTCGGCCTTCGGCTCGACAGGCTCAGGGCAAACGCTATTAGTAGGGGTGGCGCCGAGCGTCAGCAAAGCTGGCTAATCGCCCTCAGCCAGTTTGCCCACCCCTTGTCAGCCGACGGGCGTTTCTTGCTCACGATAACCGGAACCAACAGGCCCCGCCCGACAAACCTCACTCCGCCGCGTCGGCTACGGCCTCGGGCAATGCCCGCACCGCCTCGGGTGAGGCAGGCTCGCGCACCAGCGCCTCGACCGGCTCAAGCGCCTCCAGTTCGCGGCCACCCGTCTCGATATTGAGGTCGCGCAGCTTGCGCCCGGTCACCAAGACCCGGCCCTCGAAGCTACCGACGAAGCTGTTATAATCGCTCACTGCCCCGGTCAGGCGATTGCCCAGCTTCTTGAGCGACCCCGCCGCAGCCGCCAAGCGCTCGTACAATTCCTTGCCCAGCGCGCCGATCCGCTTGGCTTCGTCGGCCATCTTCTCCTGCCGCCACACCGCCGCGACCGTGCGGGCGATGGCGATGAGGTTGGTGGGCGTCGCCAGCAGCACCCGCTTGCCAAAGGCATGATCCCACAGTTGCGGATCATGCTCCAGCGCGGCTGATAGGAAATGCTCGCCGGGCACGAACATGATGACATAGTCCGGCGCTTCGTCGAACTGGTCGGCATAGCTTTTGCGCCCCAGCGTCTCGACATGCGCGCGCATCGCGGCGGCATGGGCGGAGAGCAGCCGCTTGCGCTCCTCCTCGCCCTCCGCGCCATAGGCATCCTGATAGGCGTTGAGCGACACCTTGGCGTCGATCACCAGCGCGCGGCCACCCGGAATGCGCACGATCGCGTCAGGCCGCAACCGCCCATCCTCGCCCTCGACGCTCACCTCGGTGCGGAAATCGACATGTTCGGACAGCCCGCACGTCTCCAGAACGTTGCGCAACTGCTGCTCGCCCCAACGGCCGCGCGCCTTGGGCGCATGGCGCAGCGAATCGACCAGCCGCTGCGCTTCCGCGCGCACGGCTTCCTGTCCGGACTTCATCGATTCGATCTCGCCGCGCAATATGCCGTAAGCCTCGGTGCGCTGCTGTTCGATTTGGCTGATCTTCTGGTCGTAGCGCTGGATCGTCTCATTGACCGGGTGCAGCAATTGCTTGAGCTGCGCCTCGCTCTTCTCATGCGCCTGCGCCAGCCGTTGGTCCGCGCGCTCCAGGAAATGGCTCTGCGCCTGATGCAGCAACTTGCCGCCAATCTCGCTGAACTGCGCCGACAACTGCTCCTTCGCGTCCTTCAACGCCACGATCTGCGCCTCGAAAGCCTCGGCCCGTGCCTGCGCGTCGGATTGCAGCGCCGCCAGTTCCCGCTCGGCAAGGCCCCGCGCCGCCCGCTCATCCTCCAGCCGCTGCGCCAGCACGCCCGCCTGCGCCGCCCGCTCCTGCGCCACAACCAGTTCCTGCAAGGCGCCATTACGCTGCGCTTCCGCCTGCGCCAGCTTCGCAACAAGCTCGGCCTTTTCCGTCACTAGCGGCGCCACTGCCTTCCCACGCAACAGCCAGCCCAGCGCCAGCCCCGCGATCAGGGCGGCCAGACTGAGGATGATGGCAAGGCTGTCCATTAATGATCCCCCGGTGGAACGAAAGGTGAACCTAGCGACCGCCACGCGGTGCCGCAAGCGCTAGTTGCGCCTCACCCGAGCATAAGGCGAAAACAGCCAAGCCGCGCGACCGCCTCATCGATCACCGCATCGCTTTTGGAAAAGCAAAGCCGCACCAGATGCGTAACCGCCGCATCGGGATAAAATGCCGATATCGGAATCGCCGCCACGCCCGCTTCCTCGATGATCCGCTCGCAAAAGCCGACATCGTCGAGCGCGATCCCGGAAGCGACCAGATCGACCGTCACGAACCAGGTGCCCGCACTCGCCTGCACGTCATAGCCCGCCAGCCGCAACCCCTCGACCAGCCGATCGCGCGACGCCTGATAGCCCGCCCGCATGTCCGCAAACCAGGCATCCGGCTTGGCCAGCCCCTCCGCCACGGCCCATTGCAGATTGGGCGGACTGGTGAAGGTCAGGAACTGGTGCGCTCGCCCCAACAGCCTCGCCACCGGCGGCGCCGCGCACATCCAGCCGATCTTCCAGCCGGTCACCGAAAAGATCTTGCCCGCCGATCCGATCTTCACAGTTCGTTCGCGCATGCCGGGAAACCGCATCAATGGTTGATGGACCCGGCCATCGAATGTCACATGCTCCCACACCTCGTCGCAAATGGCGATCAGGTCATGCTCCACGCAAAAGGCCGCCAGCATGGAAAGCGCCGCCTCGTCCATCACGCTCCCGCTGGGATTGAGCGGATTGTTGAGGATCAACAGGCGCGTGCGCGGTCCCGCCGCCGCCTCCAGCGCTTCTCGCGTGACGCGCCAATCGGGCGGGGTCAGCCGTATCACTCGCGGCACGCCGCCCGCGCGCTCGACCAGCGGCAGATAAGCGTCATAAAGCGGGGCGAGCAGCAGCACTTCGTCACCTGGCTGCACCAGCGCAAGGAGGCTGGCGGCGATCGCCTCGGTCGCGCCGGAGGTGACGATGACGTCTTCGGTCTCCAGCTCCAGCGCCTGATGCCGTTCATAATGCGCAGCGACGGCGGCCCGCAATTCAGGCAGGCCACCGCTTGGTGGATATTGGTTCGACCGGGTCATCAGCGCGTCGGCGGCGGCGCGCAATATGTCCTCTGGACCCTGCGCATCCGGAAACCCCTGGCCCAGATTGATCGCCCCTGTCTCACGCGCGCGCGCGGACATCTTTTCAAAAATGGTGGCGGGCATGTCCCGATAGACGGGATGGCCAAGAGGCGCGCTGATCATGGAGACAGCCTAAAGCGTGCAACCGCCCGAGTATAGCGCGCCCAAGAAGTGGAAGCACAACAACCTCACCCCGTTCGGGCTGAGCCTGTCGAAGCCCTTTCCTTCTGTCAGCGCTTGACGCTGGGGCACCTTGCGGTACCGAATAAACCGGATGACCGTCCCCCGAACGGTCATTCAATCCGGTTTATTCCCATTCGATCGTGCCGGGAGGCTTGGATGTGAAGTCATAACACACCCGGTTGATACCCTTGACCTCATTGATGATCCGCGTCGCGACCCGGCTCAGGAAAGCCGCATCGAACGGATAAATGTCCGCCGTCATGCCGTCCGTCGATGTCACCGCCCGCAGAGCGCAGACGCTGTCATAGGTGCGATGGTCGCCCATCACGCCGACCGTCCGCACCGGCAGCAGCACGGCAAATGCCTGCCAGATCGCATCGTACAGCCCAGCGTTGCGAATTTCTTCCAGATATACCGCGTCCGCCTTGCGCAATATGTCGCAACGCTCCTTGTTCACCTCGCCGGGAATGCGGATCGCAAGGCCGGGACCGGGGAAGGGGTGGCGGCCGACGAAAATCTCCGGCAGCCCCAATTCACGACCCAGCGCACGCACCTCGTCCTTGAACAGTTCGCGCAGCGGCTCGACCAGCTTCATGTTCATGCGATCGGGCAGGCCGCCGACATTATGGTGGCTCTTGATCGTCACCGAAGGCCCGCCGGTGAAGCTCACGCTCTCGATCACGTCGGGATAGAGCGTCCCCTGCGCCAGGAAAGCCGCGCCGCCAATCTTCTTCGCCTCATCCTCGAACACGTCGATGAAGGTCTTGCCGATGAACTTGCGCTTGGCTTCGGGGTCGGTGACGCCCTCCAGGCCCTTCATGAACAGCGTCTCCGCATTCACATGAACCAGCGGGATATTATAGCTGCCCCGGAACAGCGATACGACCTGCTCGGCCTCGCCGCTGCGCATCAGGCCATGATCGACGAACACGCAGGTCAGCTGGTCGCCGATCGCCTCATGGATCAGCACCGCAGCCACCGCGCTATCGACCCCGCCCGACAGGCCGCAGATCACCTTGCCGTCGCCGACCTGCTCGCGAATCTCGGCGATCTTGGTCGCGCGGAATTCCGCCATCGTCCAATCGCCCTTCAGGCCGCACACATGGCGCGCGAAATTGGCGATCAGCTTGCCGCCATCGGGCGTGTGCACCACCTCGGGATGGAATTGCGTCGCATAGAAACGCTTTTCCTCGTTCGCCGTCATGGCGAAGGGCGCGCCTTCGCTCACTGCCACCACTTCAAAACCGGGCGCGAGTTGCGTCACCTTGTCGCCATGGCTCATCCACACCTGATGCCGCTCGCCCTCGGCCCACAGGCCATCGAACAGCGCACAACGCTTCTTGATTTCGATGAAGGCGCGGCCGAACTCGCCGCTTTCCCCGCCTTCGACATTGCCGCCCATCTGCTGCATCATCGTCTGCTGGCCGTAGCAGATGCCCAGGATCGGAATGCCCGCGTCAAAGAAGCTCTGCGGCGCGCGCGGGCTGTCCTCCCACATCACCGATGAAGGCCCGCCCGACAGGATGATGCCCTTGGGCTTCATCCGCTGGAACGCGGCATCGGCGCTGTTGAACGGCGCAATCTCGGAATAGACGCCCGCCTCGCGCACGCGGCGCGCGATCAGCTGCGTCACCTGGCTGCCGAAATCCACGATAAGGATGGAATCCTGAAGGGGCAGCGTCATCGAATCGCCTTTATGAGCCGAGAGAAATGGGATGGGGCGCGGTTAGTGCGCTTGGCCGCGCTTGTCCAGCGAAGGGACGTCCTGTGCCCGCCCCGCCGCCCAGCCGAGCAGCGCGGCGCCAGCCAGAACCGCCGCTGCGATCAGGAACGGGCTGCCGATGAAGGGCAGCACCGGCCGCTCGCCGACCGACAAGCTATATACAGCGCCAAAGAAGATCGGCGAGAGAACCCCGGCAATCGACCCGACGCTGTTGTTCGCGCCCTGCAATTGCCCTTGCTCGGATTCGGACACGCGTTGCGTCATCAGCGACTGGATCGTGGGCATGGCGAGCCCCCACAGCGCATTGGGGAACACGGCCGCGATGAACAACGCCTCCGTGGACGCCAGGCCCATGGCCGCCAACCCCAGCGCGCCAAAGGAAAGTCCGATGATCATCGTCCGCCGGTCGCCCAGTTGCTTGGCCATTGGCCCGACGATCAGGCCCTGCACGCCCATGTCCAACACCCCGACGAGCGCGAACAATATGCCCACCTGCCAAGGACCCCAGCCATAACGATCGCCCGCATAGAGCACGAACACCGCCGAAAACAGGTGATGCGCGAAATGGAGCAGGAAGTTGACGGTGGCGAGGCTCGACAGCTCCGGATGCGACCTGAGCAGCTTCAGCGCCCCGAACGGATTGGCCCGCTTCCACGAAAAGGCCATCCGCTTTTCCGGCGCCAGCGACTCAGGCAGGATGACAAGGCCGTAGAAAAAGGCGAGGCCGGAAAAACCCGCCGCCGCCCAGAAAGGCGCCCGCACCGAAATCTCCCCCAGCATGCCGCCCAGCAGCGGCCCGGCGACGAACCCGCCGCTGAACGCCGCGCCGATCAGCCCATAGCCCCGCGCGCGCTTCTCCGGCGGCATGATGTCGGCCATATAGGCGAAGGTCGACGTGAAGCTCGACGACGTAACCCCCGCCAATATCCGCCCCAGCGCCAGCCACCACAGATTGGGCGCCAACGCCATCAGCAGGAAGTCCAGCGCCAGCCCGGCAACGGAAATCAGGATCACCGGCCGCCGCCCGAAGCGATCGGACAGCGATCCAATGATCGGCGAACACAGGAACTGCATCACCGCCCACAGCGCCACGAGCAGGCCGTTCCACAAGCCCGTGCCCGTGGTCGATCCGGTCAGCTCCTCGATCAGCTGCGGCACGACCGGAATGACGATCCCCATCGACATCACGTCGAGCATCGCCGTCAAAAGAATGAACGCGATGGCGGCTGTACGAGGCGGGACGGGCGGCGGGGACATGATGGCTCCTCGCGCTGCGACGGCGTTAAGCCTTCAAAAGCAGATAACATCACCTGCTCAGCGCATGCATTAAAGCATTTTCGAAGCAGATGGTATCATCTGCTGGCTCGGAAAATGCGGGAAACAAAAGACAAATAATGCATGATCCGATCCAGTCAGATCGGATCATGCATTAGATTGGGGACGCTCCTGACGCGGCTTGGTTCAATCACGCCATGACGAAGCCCGACCCCTAGCGGTTTCGCCGCCTGAAAAAAAGGGGTTCGCTCCCGCCCCGGCTATCGCGCCGCCGGGTTCCGGGGAAACTGGAGATTGGCGATCCGGCCATTCTGCACCGAGCAGGTGAAATGGAGCGTCCGGCCGTCCTCCGACCGCCAGCTGGAACGGGCGTCGATGTCCCCCTCGACCTGATAGCCCCCGCGGGTCTCCACCGCCTCCTGCACCTGCCGTACCTCGGCAAAGCCGCCGTCCCGCTCTGCCTCGTCACGCGCCGCGACCGCGCATTCGGTGATCGCCTCCTCGCGTTCCCAGTCGACCCGCACGTCTTCAGCCCGCTCGCCCGGAGGGGAACCGGCCTGCTCATCCACCCCGCCGGTCACATCGGAAAAATCATCGTCAGCCCGCTGCTGCGCCTGGGGTTGGCTGCCCCGCTCCTCGCCGCCGGTCACATCGTCATCCGCATAAGGATCATCCTGCGCCTGCCGATCGTTCGCGTCGGGATAGCCATAATCCGGTTGCGTCTGTCCGTGGACCATGCTGCCGGGCACCAGCGCCGCCACGCCCAGCATCGCTCCCGTCATCCAACCCGCCTTGCCGGTCATCCCATCACTCCTTGTCAGCTGCGGGACGTGTCTAGGCTTGACCGGCTGTCGCGCGGCTGAACGTGGCCGGGACATCGGCGAGGCAGGAGGTAGGCAGCGCAAAAACAAAACAGGCCGCGGCTCCATCGAGCCGCAGCCTGTTTCAATTTATCCGGCCGCCCCTAAGAAGGCGCGCCTAGCCCTTGATCAGGCCGCTTCCAGCTCGTCCGCGTCGGCGTTCTGGACTGGCCCCGAATCCTTGCCCTTCGCATCGACGTCGCGGTCGACCAGCTCGATGATCGAGATCGGCGCCGCGTCCGAAGCGCGGATACCGGCCTTGATCACGCGGGTGTAGCCGCCGTTGCGATCCTTGTAACGCTCGGCCAGAACTTCGAACAGCTTGATCAGCTGCGTGTCGTCCTGCAGGCGGGCGTGCGCCAGACGACGGTTCGACAGGCCACCCTTCTTGGCGAGGGTGATCAGCTTTTCGACGTAGGGACGCAGTTCCTTCGCCTTGGGCGTGGTCGTCAGGATCTGCTCATGCTTGATGAGCGAAGCCGCGAGGTTGCGGAGCAGCGAGTTACGATGCCCGGCGCTGCGCTGCAGCTTACGATGACCAACCTTGTGACGCATATCTTCTTCCTTCGTTTGTTAAGGGGCCGTTTGAGGTACCCCAGACCAGGCAACCGTTAGAGGTCGTCGCCCATTCCACCTTTAATCCTCCCCATCGTGAGATGGGGAGGGGGACCATTCGCGCAGCGAATGGTGGAGGGGGCGACGGTGAAACCGTCGCTTGCGCGACGGCCCCTCCACCGGCTTCGCCGGTCCCCCTCCCCCCACTTCGTGCGGGGAGGAACTTTTAGCCCAGCAGCTCTTGTTCGAGCTTCTTGGCCATTTCCTCGATATTTTCCGGCGGCCAGCCGGGGATGTCCATGCCCAGACGTAGGCCCATGGACGACAGCACTTCCTTGATTTCGTTCAGCGACTTGCGGCCGAAATTGGGGGTGCGCAGCATCTCGGCTTCGGTCTTCTGGACCAGATCGCCGATATAGATGATGTTGTCGTTCTTGAGGCAGTTGGCGCTGCGAACCGACAGTTCCAGCTCGTCCACCTTCTTGAGCAGGTAGCGGTTGATCTGGTTGGTGTCGCTCTCGCCCTCGGCGGCGGCAGCCGCAGCGGTGCCAGCAGCCGGAGCGGCCACGGGCAGCGCGTCTTCGAAGTGAACGAACAGCTGCAACTGGTCTTGCAGGATGCGGGCGGCATAGGCCACCGCGTCTTCCGGCGTGACGGTGCCGTCGGTTTCGACGGTCAGCGACAGCTTATCATAGTCCAGTTCCTGGCCAACGCGGGTATTGTCGACCTTGTAGGCAACCTGACGCACCGGCGAATAGAGCGCGTCGATCGGGATCAGGCCGATCGGCGCATCGGCCGGACGGTTGGCGACGGCGGGAACATAGCCCTTGCCGACGTCAGCGGTCAGTTCCATGTTCAGCGTCGCACCTTGGTCCAGGTGGCAGATCACCAGGTCGGGGTTCATCACTTCGATGTCGCCCACGGTGGTGATGTCACCGGCGCGCACTTCGCCCGGGCCGGTGGCGGACAGCTGCAGGCGGCGGGGACCGTCGCCTTCCATGCGGAGCGCAACCTGCTTGATGTTGAGGACGATGTCCGTCACATCTTCACGCACGCCGGCCAGCGACGAGAATTCGTGGAGCACGTTCTCGATCTTGATCGAGGTGACCGCCGCGCCCTGGAGCGAGGACAGAAGAACCCGGCGCAGCGCGTTGCCAAGCGTCAGGCCGAAACCGCGCTCCAGCGGTTCGGCAACGAAAGTCGCCTTCCGCTTGCCGTCGCCCGCTGCCTTGATCTCAAGGCTGTTGGGCTTCTTCAATTCCTGCCAGTTCTTCATGTTGACAGTCATGTATTTCCCCTGGGGATAGGCCGGAACGTTTGAAATCCTGAACCCGACAGGACCGACCGGCGATGTAGATGGGTTAGCGGGCGGCGCGTCCGCCGCCCGGAAAACTCAAGCGCAGCGGTTAGACGCGGCGGCGCTTGGAAGGACGCACGCCATTGTGCGGGATCGGCGTCACGTCGCGGATCGAGGTGATGTGGAAACCGACGGCCTGCAGGGCGCGCAGAGCCGATTCACGGCCCGAACCCGGACCCTTTACTTCGACTTCCAGGGTGCGCACGCCATGTTCCGCAGCCTTGCGGCCAGCGTCTTCGGCGCAAACCTGCGCGGCGTACGGGGTCGACTTGCGGCTGCCCTTGAAGCCCATCATGCCGGCCGAGGACCAGCTGATCGCATTGCCCTGGGCATCGGTGATGGTGACCATCGTGTTGTTGAAGCTGGCGTTGACGTGCGCGACGCCGGCCGAGATGTTCTTGCGTTCGCGGCGCTTAATGCGCTGGGGTTCGCGTGCCATTTTGCTCTAATCCTACTGAAATCGTTAAAAGCGGAAGTGATCGAAGGGCCGAGCTGAAGGAGCCGACCCTCAACGATTACTTCTTCTTGCCAGCGATCGGCTTAGCCTTGCCCTTGCGGGTGCGCGCATTGGTGTGCGTGCGCTGGCCGCGAACCGGCAGGCCCTTGCGGTGACGCAGGCCGCGATAGCAGGCCAGATCCATCAGGCGCTTGATGTTCATCGCGGTTTCACGACGCAGGTCACCTTCAACGGTGAGGTCGGCGTCAATGGCTTCGCGGATCTGCAGGACTTCGGCGTCCGACAGGTCCTGAACGCGGCGGCTGTGGTCGATGCCCAGCTTGTCGGCGAGGTCGACGGCGGTCTTGCGGCCGATGCCGTGGATGTAGGTGAGCGCGATGATCACGCGCTTGTTGGTCGGGATGTTAACACCCGCAATACGTGCCATGGTAATCTGTACTCCTGCTCCACGGGGCGGTTGGCGCCACCCCATCTCAAAGCGTCCGGGCCAAGCCCTAGAAGGACTTCAGCCGATTCGATAGCCCCCGAGACGCAAAAAAGACGGCCAGTGCCATGCACTGCCGCTCACCAGCGTGTCCGGGATGCGTCCGCCTCTAGCGATTCGGCGGGAAACTGTCAATTGGCGAGGGGTGCTTAGGCTGCGTTCTTAGTTAGGCTGCGTTCTAGGGCATAGCACCTTCCTGCTCCCCCTCCCGCAAGCGGGAGGGGGCCGGGGGGTGGGCCAGCGCAACGCCGATGTGACAAAAAGAAGCGGTTCTGCTCGCGTCCCTTTATCCCTCCACTTGCGAAGAGGGGCGTCTTCCCTTCCTCACCATATCCCAACCCGCTAGCCCAAAAAATCCTTTTCCAGTTGAACCCAGTCTGCCCCCTCGGGCATTGAGTGGCGCATGCGCATATTCCCCGCCTCCGCCATCCTCGCGTCCCTGCTCCTTCTCCCGGCCTGCGTCGGCGCCCCAGAAGCGCCCCCGCCGCCAGCTCCGCGCCCGGCGCCCTCGCCCTCGGCAAGGCCACCTCTGCCAGCTCCCGGGCCGGTCGAATGGCAATATCGTCCCGCGACGTCCGGCAACTGGAGCTACCGCGCGGAAGGATCGGGCTCCGTCGCGTCCTTCGCCAGCCCCGCTTCCGGCACGCTGCTCTCCTTGCGATGCGATCCCGCCGCAGGCCGGATCAGTCTTCTGCGCGCCGGGGCAGGGAAGGGAAATGTCACGCTCCGCACCAGCTATGGCGCGGTCAGCTGGCCCGCCACGCCACACGGTTCGGCAACCCTCGCAGTCCGCGCCGCCAGCGACGCAGTGCTGGATCAGATTGCCTACAGCCGCGGCCATTTCGCCGTGGAGGTGCAGGGGCTCGAAACCCTGATCCTGCCCGCCTGGGCAGAGGTCGGCCGGGCCATAGAGGACTGCCGTCGCTAATAGGGTCGGTTTCCGACCGCTTGCCGTACATCTTGTGGGGGGGGTCGACTGAAAAGCACCAGATCAGCTTTTCAAGCGGACGCGCCATTATGATTCGAAAAAAGAATTTTACAAGTCTTGATCATGCTTCCCGTCTGATTCACAGTCCATGTCGTGGCCAGGTCAAAAACGGTTTTCCAGGGCGGGCTGCGCGGGCTTTAACAAGCGAAAGGAGGTGATCCGATGTCTCATGGTTCAGCAGTGAGGTCGGTCAAGTCCATTCGGGAAACGCGCCGCTGAGCGACGTCATAACGTCGGTTTTTACAGACATTGAAACAGCCTCTGCCGCGACCAGTCGCGAACGGGCTTTCCTTGCCTGCAAAGATAGCGCGATCAACGTTTCCGTTTGGCGGCACTTCCGGCCGCTGTGACCATGTCAATGATGGGCCGCTGGGACTTATCTACCCAGCGGCCCCTCTCATTTCTGTGGCCTAAGCGCAAACCGATATGGGGCTGAAGTGCAACCCAGTTCCCTCTCTCCTTTAGGGGAGAGGGCTAGGGAGAGGGGGTCGCGCAACGCCTGATCCGAAGCACAATCCCCTCCTACCGCTCAACGCCCTTAACCTTCCCCCATGTCCGCGCCGCCGTATATCCAAGGTACCCCGTGCCAAACAGCGCATAGAGCGGCTCGGGCAGCGCCTCGAAATAGCCCCGCATCGCCCCGACGATGGCCGCCGCGCCCTCCGGCCACATACCCCCGATCAGCCCCACCGGCACCGACCACAGCAGCAGGGCGTACATGACGTAAAGAAAGGCTGGCCGCGCCCACAGCGTCCAGCGATCGGCGCGTCGCCTCCGGTTGCTCGCTGCCGTCCTATCTCTAACCAACACGGTTCGCCAGCCAGCCGTAGAGGAAGGCCTCGTTGGCGGGTCTGCTCTCCGCCAGCGCCAGATAACGCTCCCCCTGCAGGGCCTCGATCGCCTTTAGCAGCACCTTCTCCCCTGCCTTCCCGCGCAGCGCCATGAACGCGCGCAGCGCCGCCAACGTCTTCGCGCCGATCGTGCGGTCGACCTTCAGGTCGGGATAGTCCTTCTGATTGCGATTAAGCGCGTTGAGCGCACGTTGCAGGAACCCGGTGGCGGTGCCCGGCCCCATATTCACCGCGCTGTCGAACAATTCGGCGGCGACGTCCGGCGCGACCTCCGCGACAAAGGCATAGCCCGGCCGTTCCCAATAAAGCCTTCGGTAGATCGTCTCGGCCAGCGTCCGAGGCAATTTCCGCATGTCGCCAGCATAGCCATTGGCCCGCGCGACGGTCTGCGTGATCCCGAAATTCGTGGGTCCGCCGCGATCCGCCGGATGATGGCCATAGCCACCTTCGCGCGCGATCACCTCGTCAATCAGTGCCGAAATATCCATGAACCCGCCTCCTTCGTCGAATGAGGCAGGGCATTTATCCCATTTGGTTAGCTGTAGGACAGCATAATTTCGCGTCTGGCGCAAAAATAGGAAAAATAGGATTTGCCGGGGGAGGAAAGGCGAACCCGCAAAAACGCGTTCTTTTCGCCATTTCCTTCATGAATTTGGTCGGGACGAGAGGATTCGAACCTCCGACCCCCACACCCCCAGTGTGATGCGCTACCAGGCTGCGCTACGTCCCGACCGGAGCGGCGGCACATAGAAGCATGTTTGAGAACATGCAAGCGTTGGCGCGCGCTTTTTGCCGCTTTCTTCCTTCCCTAATCATGTTGCCTCCCGATCCCGATCTGTGTTAGCCGCGCGCCCTTGATCCGCAGGCATTTGCCTGTCTGCGGCTGGACAAGAGATAAGGCGAAAGTCCCACCATGTTCATTACCCCAGCCTTTGCCCAGACCGCGGGCGAACAGTCGTCCGGTGCCTCCATGCTGGTGCAGATGGCACCGCTCGTCCTCATCTTCGTGGTTTTCTACTTCCTCCTGATCCGCCCTCAGCAGAAGCGGATGAAGGAACACAAGGCGAAGATCGGCGCCGTCAAGAAGGGCGATCAGGTCGTGACTGGCGGGGGACTCGTTGGCAAGGTAGCCCGCGTCGACGAGTTCTACGTTGATGTCGAACTGGCGCCGGGCATGAAGGTGAAGGCGGTCAAATCGACGCTCACCGATGTCATCGACCCGGCGACCGCCAAGCCCGCGAACGACTGATCGGCCGATGCTGAACTTCTCGCGCTGGACTATCGCAGCGATCCTGCTGCCCCTGTTGATCGGCATCGCCTGCGCGATCCCCAGCTTCCTGCCGGACTCCGCAGTGCAGCGGCTGCCCGGGTTCATGCAGACCCGAGTGAATCTTGGCCTTGACCTTTCGGGCGGTAGCCATCTTCTGCTCGAAGCATCGACGCAGGACGTGGCTAAGCAGCGTCTAGCCAACATGGAGGAACAGGTCCGCACCGAGCTTCGCCGCGGCAGCCCGCGCATCTCGGTCGGGGACATTTCCAGCCGCGACGGGAAGCTGAGCTTCATGGTCCGCGATCCCTCGCAGGTCGATGCTGCGGTGGAGCGTATCCGTCCGCTGACACAGGGCGCGGGCCTCACAGGGCAGCGGGACTTCAACGTCGAGGTGGTCAACAGTTCGACGATCGTGATCACGCCGACCGAGGCGGGGATCGACAATGCGGTCAAGAGCGCGATGGAGGTGGCAACCGAAGTCATCCGCAAGCGCATTGACGAAATGGGCACGCGCGAGCCGACCATCCAGCAGCAGGGCGGCAATCGCATTGTCGTGCAGGTGCCTGGCCTTCAGAATCCGAAGGCATTGAAGGACCTGCTCGGCCAGACCGCCAAGCTGGAATTCAAGCTGGTCGATACCAGTGCCAATCCGTCGGAGGTTGCTCAGGGCCGCGCGCCGGTCGGCAGCGAAGTGCTTCCTTATCCGGGCAACCCATCCGGCGTTCCGGCGATCGCGGTCAAGCGCCAGGTCATGGTGTCCGGCGAAGACCTGACCGACGCGACGCAGGGCTACGACCAGAGCAACCAGGCGATCGTCAACATCCGCTTCAATGGGTCAGGCGGGCGCAAGTTCGGCCAGGTGACGTCCCAGAATGTCAACCGGCCCTTTGCCATCATCCTGGACGGCCAAGTCCTGTCGGCACCCAACATCAATGAACCGATCCTCGGTGGCTCCGCCCAGATCAGCGGCAATTTCACCGTTGAAAGCGCCAACCAGCTCGCCATCGCCCTGCGATCGGGCAAGCTGCCAGTCGCCCTGACCGTAGTGGAAGAGCGCACCGTTGGCCCACAGCTCGGCGCCGATTCAATCCGCGCCGGATTGCTGGCTTCAGTGATCGCGGTAGCGGCGGTCGCCATCTTCATGTTCGCCAGCTACGGCCGCTTTGGCATGTATGCGAACCTGGCGGTCGCCATCAACGTGCTCGTCATCCTTGGCGTCATGGGAATGCTGGGGGCGACGCTGACGCTGCCGGGAATCGCGGGCTTCGTCCTGACCATCGGCACGGCCGTCGATGCCAACGTCCTAATATATGAGCGCATCCGCGAAGAACGAAGGCGCGGGCGCGGCGTGGTTCAGGCGATCGAGTTCGGTTACAAGGAAGCGAGCCGGACGATTTTCGAAGCGAACGTGACTCACGCCATTGCTGGCGGCATCATGCTCGCGCTCGGCTCCGGCCCGGTCAAGGGCTTCGCGATCGTGCTATTGATCGGCATCGCGACCAGCGTGTTCACCGCCGTCACCTTCACCCGCCTGCTCGCGTCTCGCTGGCTTCGTGCCAAGCGCCCGACCGAGATCCACATTTAAGGGGCCGGGAGAAAACCCATGAAACTTCTTAAACTCGTCCCCGACAATACCAACATTGGCTTCGTGAAGCTGCGCCATTGGGCGTTCGCCCTTACCGCGCTGCTGACCGTGCTCGCCGTGGGCGCGACGATCCATCGTGGGCTCAACCTTGGCGTCGATTTCGTCGGCGGCCTGATGATAGAGGCCCGGTTCCAGCAACCGGCGCAGCTCGATCGGGTTCGCACGACGATTGACGGGCTCGGAGTAGGCGACGGATCGCTGCAACAGTTCGGCGATCCCAAAACCGTGCAAATCCGTCTGCCGCTACCCGAAGAGGGCGGAGCAGGCGCGGCCAATGCCATCGTGGAAAAGGCGCGCAAGGCGCTCACCGCTGAATTTCCCGGTGTTACCTTCTCCCGCTACGACACTGTGTCGGGCAAGGTGTCGGGCGAATTGATCCAGAATGGCGTGCTGGCGGTGATGCTGGCGGTGATCGGTATCGCGATCTTCTCCTGGTTCCGCTATGAATGGCAGTTCGGCGTATCGACCTTCGTGGCGATCATGCACGACGTTCTTATGACGCTCGGCTTCTTCGCGATCACCCAGCTGGAATTCGACCTGAATATCGTGGCTGCGGTTCTCACGATCGTTGGCTATTCGATTAATGACAAGATGGTGATCGACGACCGTATCCGCGAAAATATGCGGAAATATCGCAAGATGGATATGAAGGCGCTTATCGACCTTTCGGTCAACGAAACGCTGCCTCGAACCGTGATGACCTCGGTCACGATCATGCTCGCACTGGGCGCGCTGTTGCTGTTCGGCGGCCATGTGCTGCGTGGCTTCACCGCAGCCATGATGTTGGGTATCATCGTCGGCACCTATTCGTCGGTATATGTTTCGTCGTCACTGTTGATCACATTGGGGCTCTCGCCGCAGGTCGCAGACCGGAAAGCGAGCAAGTCGAACATCGCCGCGCAGGCAGAGCGCATGGGTCCGCGTGATGACGGGGCGCGGCCCTGACCGACAAGCGCACTGGTATCGAGGTCCGCCGTGATGAGACGGGGCAGGGGCCGATCGTAACCGGCTTTTCCGGAAGAGGCTTTCGCGTCAGGGATGACGTCTTCCCTGAAGGGCTGCTGCTCACCCCGGTCCGCGCATCGAAGTGGAGCGGGGCGCCTTCTCCTGAGCAGCTAACGCTTGCCTCTTTGGGTGATCTTCTGACGATCGACCCCCTGCCCGAATTTCTCTTGCTTGGTACCGGGGGAGGTTTGCGTCAGCCGCCCCGGGTTTTCGTTCGCGAACTCGAAAATATGGGCATCGGCGTGGAAGTGATGGACAGCCGTGCCGCAGCCCGCGCCTGGGGCGTGTTGCGGGCAGAAGAGCGCTGGATCGTGGCGGCCTTGCTCCCGCTTTGACAGGTGCGGCGCTCGCCAGCGCACTATGTCATTGGCTTTTCTGGCGCCGTCTTGCGCTTTGCGCGGCATCCGCATAGTTTGGCATCAAGTTCCGCCACCTGTCGGTGTCGGCGAAGAAGAGAAGTTGATCCGGCCATGGTGCAGCAAAGCCGCCCATCGCCGCAGAGTTCCGGTCCCGCCGGGGGTGTTTCGGGCAAAGCTGCCCGCTCCGGCCAGGGTAATGGGAGCACGGCTGCGGCCATACCTCCCCCGTCGAAGCAGCGGGGCTCATTGCCTCATCCGCCGCGTGGCAGGCGGTCTTATGCTGCGATAGATCTGGGCACCAACAATTGCCGATTGCTGATTGCCAAGCCATCGGCTGACGGCTTCATCGTCGTCGATGCCTTTTCCCGTATCGTGCGATTGGGCGAAGGGCTGGCTGCGACAGGGCGGATCAGCGATGCCGCGATCGACCGAGCGATTGCCGCGCTTTCCGTATGCGCTGACAAGCTGCGGCGAAGGCATGTGACGCTGGCACGGTCTGTCGCGACCGAGGCATGTCGCCGTGCTGTTAATGGCGCGGAGTTCATCCAGCGCGTCTATCGGGAGACGGGGATCGCTCTCGACATCATCAGTGCGCAGGAAGAGGCGCGGCTTGCCGTCATGGGCTGTCACGCGCTGCTGGAGCCAGGCGATGGCCCTGCATTGATCTTCGACATCGGCGGTGGATCGACCGAACTGGTGCTGGTTGATGCAAATCGGGCGGGAGCGCCGCACATCGTGGATTGGGTCAGCGCGCCATGGGGCGTGGTGTCGCTTACCGAAAGCGAGTTGTTCGATCATGCGGATCAGAACGAACGCCTGGCTGCCTACGGCCGAATGCGGTCGCGTGTGGCGGATGCCTTTGCACCACTCGCCCGCCGCTTGCCGCGACAAACTTCCTCGATACGTTTGCTGGGTACATCGGGCACGGTGACGACGCTCGCCAGCGTGCATCTCAATCTGCCGCGCTACGATCGGCAAGCGATCGATGGGCTGATTGTGCCCTCGACATCGATGCGGTCGATTTCAGGCAGGCTATCCACCATGTCGTTGGCCGAACGGCAGAAATTACCATGTATTGGTTCTGAGCGAGCCGATCTGGTAGTGGCCGGATGCGCCATCCTGGAATCTATCCTGGACATCTGGCCCGCCGAGCGGTTGGGCGTGGCTGATCGCGGCATTCGCGAGGGTATATTGCGCGGCCTTATGGATCGCGATGGAGCAATGATGTGAGAGGCGCGGGCGCCGGCAAGGTTCGGGTCAAATCGGCAAAAGGGCGGACGGCGCAATCCACCCGCTGGCTGGAACGGCAGCTGAACGACCCCTATGTTCGCAAGGCAAAGGCGGAGGGGTGGAGAAGTCGGGCCGCATTCAAGCTGATCGAACTGGATGAGAAGTTCCATTTCGTGAAGGGGTCACGCGCCGTCGTCGATCTGGGCGTCGCGCCCGGTGGCTGGGCGCAGGTGGTGCGCAAGCTCTCGCCCAAGGCGAAGGTCGTGGGCATAGACCTGCTGCCGACGGACCCTATCCCCGGCGTCACGCTGTTCCAGATGGACTTCATGGATGATAAGGCGCCCGCTGCTCTGGCCGAAGCTCTGGGCGACGCGCCTGATCTCGTGATTTCCGACATGGCCGCGAACACGGTTGGCCATCCGCAGACCGATCACCTGCGCACCATGGCCCTGGTCGAGGCAGCGGCCTGGTTTGCAGTAGAGAATCTCCGCAAAGGCGGAACGTTCGTGGCCAAGGTGTTCGCGGGCGGGACTGATGCTGATCTGCTTGCGGTGTTGAAAAAGCATTTTACGACGATCAAGCACGCGAAGCCGCCCGCCAGCCGCAAAGGCAGCGTGGAATGGTATGTCGTGGCGCAGGGTTTTAAGGGACGGCCCGAAGAACAGGGCTGACGCAGCCACGCGCAGCGTTTTTCAGAAAATGGGGGCACATTGGTTTCGACGGTATCGACGGTCGCCTATCTCGGGCTGGACGCGCGCAGCGTGGAGGTGCAGTGCCAACTCGTTCCGGGCCTTCCGAACTTCATCCTCGTCGGCTTGCCGGACAAGGCGGTGGCGGAAAGCCGCGAGCGGGTGCGCAATGCCATCGCCGCGATCGGCCTGTCCCTTCCGCCCAAGCGTATCACGGTAAATCTTTCACCTGCGGACCTTCCCAAGGAAGGATCGCATTTCGATCTCCCCATTGCACTTGCGCTGCTCGGCGCCATGGGGGTGATCGATGCGGAGACGCTGTCTGGCTATGTCGTCGTGGGAGAATTGGGGCTTGATGGCCGCATCGCTTCCACCCCCGGCGTGCTGCTCGCCGCATTACACGCTGGCGAAAAGGAGTTGGGCCTCATCTGCCCGGTCGCTCAGGGACCGGAAGCAGCCTGGGCGGGCCAGGTGGAGGTCATCGCCGCCCCGGACCTTCTGAGTTTGCTCAACCACTTCAAAGGCAATGCCGCGCTTTCCCCGCCACAGCCGGGCGTCGTGGACGTTCCGCATCGTACGGCAGATCTGCGCCAAGTGAAGGGACAGGAAACGGCCAAGCGTGCGCTGGAGATTGCCGCAGCCGGAGGCCATAATCTTTTGATGGTGGGGCCGCCGGGCGCAGGCAAGTCGCTCATGGCAAGTTGCCTGCCCGGTATCCTGCCGCAACTCACCCCGGCCGAAGCGCTGGAAACGTCTATGGTGGCAAGCGTTGCGGGATCACTGGAAGGCGGTCGCATCAGCCGGGCACGGCCATTTCGTAGTCCACATCATAGTGCATCGATGGCAGCGTTGGTCGGCGGCGGGCATAAGGCACGACCGGGCGAGGTCAGCATGGCGCACCTTGGTGTCCTCTTCCTCGACGAACTGCCCGAGTTTCAGCGCACCGTACTCGATTCATTGCGTCAACCGCTGGAAACGGGCGAGGTTACGGTTGCTCGCGCCAATGCCCATGTGACCTTCCCGGCGCGAGTCCAACTTGTTGCCGCGATGAACCCTTGCCGTTGCGGCCATCTTGCTGATCCAGCTCTCGCCTGCTCACGCGCGCCGCGCTGTGCCGCGGACTATCAGGCGAAGGTTTCGGGGCCACTGCTTGACCGTATCGATCTGCATGTCGAGGTTCAGGCGGTAACGGCGGCAGATCTCGTTCTGCCTCCCCCCACTGAAGGTTCGGTGGAGGTGGCGGGCAGGGTGGCGGCCGCGCGCGACCGCCAGACGCAGCGCTATGCCGGAACCCGCGTGCGAACCAATGCGGAAGTCGATGGAGAGCGGCTTGAGGAAGTTGCCGGTCCTGATGCTGCTGGGCGGGAACTGCTGGCGCAGGCGGCGGCGGCGATGAAGCTCTCTGCCCGGGGCTATACGCGGGTATTGCGCGTAGCCCGCACGATCGCCGACCTCGCTGGAGCGGAACAGGTCGGCCGCGTACATGTGGCAGAAGCGCTCAGCTACAGGCGACGGGCGCCAGTCAACTGACGCGAACCGGTTCGGCTAACCTGATGCTCATGAGTGAAACCGCCGGACTATCGACCGTTGAAGTCGCGGAGTATCAACTGCGGCTTCGGATATCAGCATTCCGGGCAGCGGCCACTTGCCGAACGTTTCGGGCAGCTTCCAGGAAAGGTCGCGGATTGACGGGCTCCCCCTTCAAGCGCACTTCGAAATGGAGGTGGTCACCCGTTGATCGGCCGGTTGAACCCATGCGCGCGATCTGATGTCCACGCATGACCTGTTGCCCAGTACGGGCATTGAAACCGGACAGATGGGCATATCGCGTCATCAAGCCGTTACTATGGGTGATCTCCACCACATTGCCATAGCCGCTCCGCTGACCAACGAAGCTGACCCTGCCTGTCGCGGCGGCCAATATGGGTTCGCCGTGACGGCCGGGAAAGTCGATACCCGCGTGGAATGCGGCATGGCCATTGAACGGATCGCGGCGATAGCCATAGGAACTGGATTGCATCGGGGCCATCGTTGGGAGGCCAGATGGAATGGTCTTAAGACTGGTCTCCAAGGATTCCATCCGGGAAAGAGCGTCGGCAAGACGCTCAAATTCCCGGGGCATCGGCCTCTGCGCATCACGCCAGGGCACGAAGGGACCGCCTTGCGCACGGGGAGCGGCACGCGCCAATAGGTCGGGATTAAGACCCAGGCGGCGAATTGCATGCGCCGTTTCGTCTGCCCGGCGCTTGACCGCATGAGTAAGGAGCTCCGCGAACCGGCGCTGTCTTGCGTCAATCGCTCCCAGAGGGCGAATGTCTTGCGCGGCGCTGATGCGCGCCTTTGATGCATCGGTCTCGCCTTGCGCCGAAGCTTGTGCGGACGGGCCTGTCAGTTCCCCACTGGTTTGGGAAGCATCCTCGCCAAAATGAGCGCGGTAGAGATCATCCATGAAATCTTGCCGCTCTTCCAGGTCGCGCGCACGTTGTTCAACGGATTTCCTATAGCTTTCCGCTTTGCCAGCGGCATCAGCTAACGCCCTGGCCTTCGCATCAATTGCGGCGCTTTCCCTCTCCATTTCAGACCGATTCCACGAAAGCGAAAGAGCCAGCGTAGCCGCACCGATCAGGAGCGCTGCGGATAAGAGAGCGGTCGATACCTGGGCGCGGCTTGAGATGCGGACACGCTGCCGCTTTCCGCCAGACTGGAAGATGAATTGCCGCTCCGGGCACAAAGCGGCAATCCTCGCCCATAGGCTGAAAATGCCTAACCTAAACCGCTGCAACAATGACGACCCCGTGCTCAATTCTTAGAGAATCGGGCCGTTAGCAAAGGGAAGGGCAGCACGCGAATCCGCCAACGCGGACTCGTGACGAGTCGAAATCAGATCGGGGCGAAACGTGCTTCGACCGTTCTGGTTCCTGACGAAAAGTAAAAATTATGCCTCGGTGGGACGGGCTTCGACATGCAACCCCAGCAGAGCGGGAACTTCGCTAGCCGGGACGGCTGCGCCGAAATGAAAGCCCTGTGCATAATGGCACCCACCCGCACGCAGATAATCAACCTGATGGACGTTCTCGACGCCCTCGGCGACCGTTCGAATACCAAGGCTGTAGGCAAGATTCAGCAGCGTTCGCACAATGGCGGCGTCATCCGGATCGGTTTCCAGGTCCCGGACGAAACGCTGATCTATCTTGATGATATCTATTGGAAACTGCTTCAGATGCGAAAGTGACGCATAGCCGGTGCCGAAATCATCCAGCGCGATGGACAGACCCGCTGTACTCAATTGATGAAGACTGCGTTCCACGACCTCCGCATTCCGGCCAAGAAAAACCGACTCCGTCACCTCCAATTCGATCCTTGCAGTGGATACACCCGTCGTGGCGAGTCGGGAGAGCAATCGATCAGGGAAGCTGCTGTCGTGAAGCTCTACCCCTGGCACATTGATGGCGACATGACCGAAATCCAGTCCCTGATCCTGCCAGCGTCGACAGTCGACCAGAATCCGATCCAGCATCCGCTCGTTGATTGTCCGGCCTAGCTCGGAATGTTCGAACGCAGCGGCAATCTCGGACGGCATGATGACTGAGCCGTCATTATGAACGCATCTCAGCAGCGCCTCGAAGCCGATGATGGCGCCCGTCGATAGATCGATCTTGGGCTGATACCAGGGGACGGGTGGGGCATGGACCAAGGCGTGGCGTGCGCGATCCAGCATTCGGGCTTCCTGTTGCCAGCGTTCGAGCAGCGAGGGCTCGAACAGGCACGCGCGCCCTCGTCCGCCATTTTTCGCTTCATACAGGGCGATGTCCGCGAATTTTATAAGGTCCGCAATGTCCCCGGCATGTTCCGGAAAAAGTGCGACGCCCATGCTGACACGGCAATCGACGTCACGATGGCCGTAGGCGAGTGGCTGATGAAGTTGAGCCATCATGCGCGCCAGGATCGCTTCCAGATCCGGTCCATTGCGCAGACGCGTCAACAGCACGGCAAATTCATCGCCTCCCATGCGCGCAACCAGATCTCCCGGCCGCACTGCGCGCCGCAGGCGTTCGGCTACAGCGCAAAGGAGCGCATCGCCGACCGCATGCCCGGCACTGTCGTTTATCCGTTTGAACTCATCGACGTCGATCAGCACAACGGCCATCTGTCCGCCCGCATGGCCTGTCGCACTTGCCGCCTGCGCCAGCGTCGCCATGAAATGCGAGCGATTTGCCAAGCCTGTCAGCGCGTCGGTCATGGCAAGATGGGCCAGATGCCGCTCGGCATCCTTGCGGTCTGTGATATCGACGATACTGGAAAGGATGCAGTCTTCGTCGTCTATCTGAATCGGGCGCGTCGCGAGCAACACATCGTGGACCACCGCATCTTGTCCGACGATCCGGCATTCCTGATTGTTGAGCGCATCTCCGCTTGCGATCTGGTCCTGCAGGCTCGCTTGCGCAGCGGAGCCCTCGCCAAGCAGGTGAACGCGCGAAATGTCGCCGTCTGATCCGAAGGCCTGAGCAGCAGCAGTGTTGAAGCGGATTACTGTGCCGTCCTGACGCGTGACCAGCAGCGGTATGGGTACGCTCATGAACATGCGCTCGAGTGTTTCGCTGTTGCGCGCCAACGCGGCTCGCGCCGCACCGGCCGCCTGGCTCGCCATCCACTCCAGACGCTGGAGGCGATTGGTTCGCATGATCGTGATCCACATGCCGCAATGAAGGATCAGCACGGCCATGATCATGCCGGGGGCGGTGGGGGATAAGGGCGCAGGCGCCAGATAGCCGATGAGCAGCGCGACTCCACATCCCAGCCCGCCGCCGAAATTGCCCCGGAAGCTGGTAGGCACGCCCAGGTAAAAGATCAGCGGCAGCATGACGAGCACGAAAATCGCGATATCACTGCGGGAACTGACCAGGAACGCCACGCCGATTGTGGTTACGATCTGCCAGGCGAAGCAGAGCCGCTCGACCTTCTGGAAGGAGTTCAGCTTCCGGCTGAAATACAGGCATCCAAGTGACCATAGCACCACAATGACGCGCGCCGGTACTGCGATCCAGAAATGAGGCGTGCCGAAAAAGCGCCAATCACTCAGCAGGAAAAGCGCGTTCAGTATGGCCGAGCAGATGAAGAGTATACGGGCGTGCCGACGCGACTCGGTGAGGCGCTCTGCTTGAAAAGCGGCTTCCTGTGTCCGGCTGAGAAACTCACCTGAAAAGAGAGAAAGATGGGTCACGGCCAATCCACGTCGGCGCTCCCGGTGGCGCCACTGGAAATCAATAGAATAGTGTCGGTTATCAATCTGCTAATGAAGGCTTCACCATCTTGGAACGAAGCCGAAACAGGGTGGCGCGCCGCCGTTCTTGACCGGATTACCGTGCCTCGCTATAGGCGCGCCTGCCCAGCGGCGATCCACCTGCAAAGATTCGGTCTTTCTGGTTGGTGACGTGCCAGGCGACATAGAGCTGAACATTGCCGGTGCTCTTGCGGCTCCAGACGGGTACTCCCGTCGGGGCCTTTGCTGTTTGAAAGGTCATTCTTTTCAGGCCGTGAAGAACGCGGGAATGCTTGCGGTAAAGTAACTGAAAAGGTGAAGGGCTTCATGCCAACAATCAACCAGCTGGTCCGCAAGGGCCGCGAGCTGCAGAAGACCAAGTCGAAGGTCCCTGCAATGGAAGCGAACCCGCAAAAGCGCGGCGTTTGCACCCGTGTTTACACGACGACCCCGAAGAAGCCGAACTCGGCTCTCCGTAAGGTGGCGAAGGTGCGTCTTGTCAACCAGCGCGAAGTCATCACCTACATTCCGGGTGAAGGCCACAACCTTCAGGAGCACAGCGTTGTGCTGATCCGTGGCGGCCGCGTACGCGACCTTCCCGGTGTGCGCTACCATGTGCTGCGCGGCGTTCTGGATACCCAGGGCGTCAAGGACCGTAAGCAGAGCCGTTCGAAGTACGGCGCGAAGCGTCCGAAGTAAGGGAGACTAGAATATGTCACGTCGTCGTCGCCCCGAAAAGCGCGTTATCCTGCCCGATCCCAAGTTCGGTGATATCGTGCTGTCGAAGTTCATGAACAGCATCATGCAGGACGGCAAGAAGGCCGTCGCTGAGTCCATCGTTTACGGTGCACTCGAGACTGTCGAAGCGAAGTCCAAGAAGGACCCGATCGGCATGTTCCATGATGCGCTGAACAATGTGAAGCCCGGCATCGAAGTCCGCAGCCGCCGCGTTGGCGGTGCGACCTACCAGGTCCCCGTCGAAGTGCGCCCCGAGCGCGCCCAGGCGCTGGCGATCCGCTGGCTGATCACGGCATCGCGCAACCGCAGCGAAACCACCATGGCTGCTCGCCTGTCGGGTGAGCTGCTGGACGCTGCCAACAACCGCGGCAATGCCGTCAAGAAGCGCGAAGACACGCACCGCATGGCGGAAGCGAACCGCGCCTTCTCGCACTACCGCTGGTAATATCGGGGCGGGCGCTTGTGTGCCCGTTTCGTCATTTCTGGTTTTGACAATCGGTCCGTTCGCCGTGGGGCTACCCATGGCGGACGGATTGGTTTAGGGGCCAGCCGCAAGACTCACTCACTCACCGCCGGTGCGCCGGCAACGGAGAAGCATCATGGCCCGCAGCCATCCGCTCGAACGCTATCGCAATTTCGGTATCATGGCGCATATCGACGCCGGCAAGACCACCACGACCGAGCGTATCCTTTATTACACCGGCAAGTCCTACAAGATCGGCGAAGTCCATGACGGCGCCGCCACCATGGACTGGATGGAGCAGGAGCAGGAGCGTGGTATCACCATCACGTCTGCGGCTACCACTTGTGTGTGGAAGGCCGAAGAGGGCAAGGGTCCTGAGCATCGCCTGAACATCATCGACACCCCCGGCCACGTCGACTTCACCATCGAAGTTGAACGTTCGCTCCGCGTGCTCGACGGTGCGGTCGCTGCATTCGACGGCGTTGCTGGCGTTGAACCGCAGTCGGAAACCGTGTGGCGCCAGGCCGACAAGTATCGCGTGCCGCGCATGTGCTTCATCAACAAGCTCGACCGCACCGGCGCCAATTTCTATTATTGCGTGCAGACGATCATCGATCGCCTTGGCGCGACCCCGGCTGTCCTGTATCTCCCCATCGGCGCAGAATCGGACTTCAAGGGCCTGGTCGATCTGGTCGAGAACCGCGCCATCATCTGGAAGGATGAGAATCTGGGTGCTGAGTTCACCTATGAAGAGATTCCGGCCGACATGGCCGACAAGGCCGCCGAATATCGCGAAAAGCTGATCGAACTCGCCGTCGAACAGGACGACGAGGCGATGGAAGCCTATCTGGAAGGCAACCTGCCTGACACCGCGACGCTCAAGAAGCTGATCCGCAAGGGTACGTTGGGTCAGGCCTTCGTGCCGGTGCTGTGCGGTTCGGCGTTCAAGAACAAGGGCGTTCAGCCTCTGCTCGACGCGGTCGTGGATTATCTGCCTTCGCCGCTCGACATTGAGGACGTTCAGGGCATCAACCCCGACAGCGAAGAGCCCGACAGCCGCGCTACGTCAGACGATGCGCCCTTCTCGGGCCTGGCGTTCAAGATCATGAACGATCCTTTCGTCGGTTCGCTGACCTTCCTGCGCGTTTATTCGGGTACGCTCACCAAGGGCACCTACTTGAACTCGGTCAAGGACAAGAAGGAAAAGATCGGCCGCATGCTGCTGATGCATGCCAACAGCCGTGAAGACATTGATGCGGCTTATGCCGGCGATATCGTCGCGCTGGCCGGCATGAAGGAAACCACCACCGGCGATACGCTGTGCGCCGAGCGCCAGCCGATCATCCTGGAGCGGATGGAATTCCCCGAGCCGGTGATCGAACTGTCTGTTGAACCCAAGACCAAGGCCGACCAGGAAAAGATGGGCGTCGCGCTCAACCGCCTGGCCGCCGAGGATCCGTCCTTCCGCGTCACGACCGACCACGAATCGGGCCAGACCATCATCAAGGGCATGGGCGAACTTCACCTCGAAATCTTGGTCGACCGCATGAAGCGCGAGTTCAAGGTCGAGGCGAATGTCGGTGCGCCGCAGGTGGCCTATCGCGAATATCTCAAGAAGCCCGTCGACATCGACTACACCCATAAGAAGCAGTCGGGCGGCACCGGCCAGTTCGGCCGCGTCAAGGTGAAGCTGACGCCGGGCGAGCGCGGAGCGGGCATCCAGTTCAAGGACGAGATCAAGGGCGGCAATATTCCCAAGGAATATATCCCCGCGATCGAAAAGGGCTTCCGCGAGACGGCTGCGACCGGTTCGCTGATCGGCTTCCCGATCATCGACTTCGACATCGTGCTCTATGACGGCGCCTACCATGACGTCGACTCGTCGGCTCTGGCGTTCGAAATCTGTGCTCGTGGCGCAATGCGCGAAGCGGCGCAGAAGTCGGGCATCACCCTGCTCGAGCCGGTCATGAAGGTCGAAGTCGTTACCCCGGAAGAATATCTGGGCGACGTCATCGGCGACATGAACAGCCGTCGCGGCCAGATCCAGGGCACCGACACGCGCGGCAACGCGCAGGTGGTCGAGGCGATGGTGCCGCTGGCCAACATGTTCGGCTATGTGAACTCGCTGCGTTCCTTCACCCAGGGCCGCGCGAACTACTCGATGATCTTCTCCCATTATGACGAAGTGCCGCAGAATGTGGCGGACGAAGTCAAGGCGAAGATGGCCTGATGATTTTCCTTGGCCGGGCCGTGCAAACGGCTCGGTTAGGGGCTGGTAATCTGTGAATTTGCTGCTATGGACGCGCCTTCGCGAGGCGCGGCCGAGCGGTCAGACCAAAGCTGATTTGATTAGAAGGTAGGAAAAAATGGCTAAGGCTAAGTTTGAGCGGAACAAGCCGCACTGCAACATCGGCACCATCGGTCACGTCGACCATGGCAAGACCTCGCTGACCGCGGCGATCACCAAGGTTCTCGCCGAAACCGGCGGCGCAACCTTCGTTGACTATGCCAACATCGACAAGGCTCCCGAAGAGCGCGAGCGCGGCATCACCATCTCGACGGCTCACGTTGAGTATGAGACCGAAGCCCGCCACTACGCGCACGTCGATTGCCCGGGTCACGCTGACTACGTCAAGAACATGATCACCGGTGCGGCCCAGATGGACGGCGCCATCCTCGTCGTTTCGGCCACCGACGG
Organism: Sphingobium sp. TomTYG72; assembly: GCF_055394715.1. Taxonomy (NCBI): domain Bacteria; kingdom Pseudomonadati; phylum Pseudomonadota; class Alphaproteobacteria; order Sphingomonadales; family Sphingobiaceae; genus Sphingobium; species Sphingobium sp. TomTYG72. The sequence goes on from NZ_AP027336.1 coordinate 2,517,305, forward strand.
CCCGATGCCGCAGACCCGTGAGCACATCCTGCTCGCCAAGCAGGTCGGCGTTCCCCAGCTGGTCGTGTTCATGAACAAGGTCGATCTGGTTGACGATCCGGAAATCCTCGAGCTGGTCGAGCTGGAAATCCGCGAGCTGCTGTCGTCCTACGACTTCGACGGCGACAACATCCCCGTCATCCCCGGCTCGGCCGTGAAGGCGCTGGACGGTTCGAACGACGAAATCGGTCGCGAAGCCGTTCTGAAGCTGATGGCTGCCGTTGACTCGTTCATCCCGCAGCCGGAGCGTCCGGTTGACAAGCCGTTCCTGATGCCGATCGAAGACGTGTTCTCGATCTCGGGTCGCGGCACCGTGGTGACCGGCCGCGTCGAAACCGGCATCGTCAAGGTTGGCGAAGAAGTCGAAATCGTCGGCATCCGCGACACCCGCAAGACCACGGTCACGGGCGTCGAAATGTTCCGCAAGCTGCTCGACCAGGGTGAAGCTGGCGACAACATCGGTGCGCTGGTTCGTGGCGTCGGCCGTGAAGACGTGGAGCGTGGCCAGGTTCTGGCGAAGCCCGGTTCGGTTACGCCGCACACCGAGTTCGACGCCGAAGTCTATGTCCTGTCGAAGGAAGAAGGCGGTCGTCACACCCCGTTCTTCGCGAACTATCGCCCGCAGTTCTACTTCCGCACCACCGACGTGACCGGCGAAGTGATCCTCCCCGAGGGCACTGAGATGGTCATGCCCGGCGACAACGTGAAGCTGAACATCAAGCTCATCGCGCCGATCGCGATGGACTCGGGTCTGCGCTTCGCCATCCGTGAAGGCGGCCGGACCGTCGGCGCCGGGGTTGTCGGCACGATCTCGAAGTAATATAGGACCGCAGCGGCGCGAATCGCCTGATTCGCGCCGCTCGGAATTTCTGCCGCCCCGGATCGCCTTTCTCCGGCTCAACTGAGCTAGAAGGGCAATAAAGGGGGCGGATATTTTTTGTTGGTGCATTTTCACAAGTCATCGGCTGCTCCAGCTGATTTCTGAAAATGCTCTGAGTTTTGGCTCTTTCGCATCGGTACAGGAACTATGGACAGCAACATCCGCATTCGCCTCAAGGCGTTCGATCATCGCGTGCTCGATCAGGCGACCGGCGACATCGCCGACACCGCCCGCCGCACCGGCGCCCTTATCCGCGGTCCGATTCCCCTTCCGACGCGCATCGAAAAGTTCACGGTCAACCGTGGTCCGCACATCGACAAGAAGTCGCGCGAGCAGTTCGAAGTCCGCACCTACAAGCGCATGCTTGACATTGTGCAGCCGACGCCGCAGACGGTCGACGCGCTGATGAAGCTGGACCTGGCTGCCGGCGTGAACGTGGAAATCAAGCTGGCCTAAGCCGGCAAGTCCCTGCTTCCCGCAAGGGTCCCAGGGTATCGGGCGTTCCGGGAGACCGGAAGCTCAAACGACACAAGGGATACCGCATGGCCCTCCGGTGAACCGGAAAGGCTCATGGTCCTGGTCCCCCGTCGCTGGTCCCGAGGAGGGGTCGGCATCCAACCCGGACGGGGTGATTGTTATTTGGGTTGGCCGCGAGGGAGGAATCCTGAGCGGTTTTTTCGTTGGATACGCCCGCTGCTAAGGCGGGCCTCTATGGGAGTAATCAGTGATGCGCACAGGCGTGATCGCTAAGAAAGTCGGGATGACCCGTCTGTTCCAGGAGGACGGACGGCATGTTCCGGTTACGGTTCTGGCCCTTGAGGGCAATCAGGTCGTGGCCCGCAAGGAAGTTGATCGTGACGGTTATGTCGCGGTTCAGCTCGGTGCGGGTGTCGCGAAGGTCAAGAATGTCGCCAAGCCGCAGCGCGGCCACTTCGCCAAGGCGGAAGTTGAGCCCAAGGCGCGCCTGGTCGAATTCCGTGTCGCCGAGGACGCTCTCCTCGATGTCGGCGCCGAGATCGCGGCCGATCATTTCATCGCCGGCCAGCTGGTCGATGTCGCCGGTCATACCCAGGGTAAGGGTTTTGCCGGTGCCATGAAGCGCTGGGGCTTCGGCGGTATGCGCGCCACCCACGGCGTGTCCATCAGCCACCGTGCCCATGGTTCGACGGGTAACCGCCAGGATCCGGGCCGCGTCTTCAAGAACAAGAAGATGGCGGGTCACATGGGTGACCGCGAGCGGACCCAGCAGAACCTCGAAATCGTACGCACCGACGTCGAGCGCGGTCTGCTGTTCGTCAAGGGTTCGGTTCCGGGCGCCAAGGGCACCTGGTTGACCGTCAGCGACGCCGTCAAGGTGAAGCGTCCTGCGGATGCGCCTTATCCGGCGAGCCTCAAGGCTGCCGCCAACAGCAACAACGCTCCGGCCGAGACGCCCGCTGAAGAAGCGGCTGCTCCCGAAGCGACCGAAGGCCAGGAGGGCTAATCATGAAGGTCAATGTACAGACCCTCGACGCGCAGGCTGCTGGTGACGTGGAACTGAACGATGCCGTCTTCGGCGTCGAGCCCCGCACCGACATCCTGCACCGCGTCGTCCTCTGGCAGCTCGAGAAGCGCCGGGCTCCGACCCGCGCTACCCGCGAGCGTTCGGACGTTGCCCGCACCGGCAAGAAGTTCGGCCGCCAGAAGGGTGGCGGCACCGCCCGTCACGGTGACCGCAAGGCGCCCGTGTTCATCGGCGGTGGTAAGGCGCACGGTGCCCGTGCCCGCACCTTCGGTCACGACCTCAACAAGAAGGTTCGTGCACTGGGTCTCAAGATGGCCCTGTCGTCGAAGGCGAAGAACGGTTCGCTGATCGTTCTCGACAATCTCGACGTGGCGGAAGGCAAGACCAAGGCTCTGGTCGCGCACCTCGCCAAGCTGAACCTCAACAAGGCGCTGTTCATCGACGGCGACGCGGTGAACGTCAGCTTCGCGAAGGCTTCGGCGAACATCGTCGGCGTGAACCTGCTGCCGGCCGTTGGCGCCAACGTCTACGACATCCTGAGGGCGGATTCGCTGGTGCTGACGCGCGCCGCGGTCGAAAAGCTGGAGGCGCGTTTCAATGGCTAAGAAAGAAGCCGCGAAGGTCGATAACCGTCATTATGACGTCGTCGTCGCCCCGGTCATCACCGAGAAGTCGACCCTTCTCTCCGAAAACAACGCCGTAGTCTTCAAGGTCGCCAATGATGCGACCAAGCCGGAGATCAAGGCGGCCGTCGAAGCGCTCTGGGGCGTGACCGTCAAGAGCGTGAACACGCTGGTCGCCAAGGGCAAGACGAAGAAGTGGAAGGGCAAGCCCTACACTCGCTCGGACGTGAAGAAGGCGATCGTTCGTCTGGCTGACGGCCAGTCGATCGACATCACCGAAGGAGTGCGCTGATCATGGCGCTTAAGAGCTACAACCCGACCAGCCCCGCGCAGCGTGGCCTGATCCTGGTCGACAAGTCCAGCCTGCATAAGGGCAAGCCCGTCAAGGCGCTGACCGAAGGCAAGCGCAAGACTGGTGGTCGCAACAACAAGGGTCATGTGACCTCGCGCGGCATCGGCGGCGGTCACAAGCAGCGCTACCGCATCATCGACTTCAAGCGTCGCTTGTGGGATGTCGAAGGTACGGTCGAGCGTCTGGAATATGACCCCAACCGCACAGCCTTCATCGCGCTGGTCAACTACCCTGACGGCACCCAGGCCTATATCCTGGCGCCGCAGCGTCTGGCTCCCGGTGACAAGGTCATCGCTGGCAAGAAGACCGACGTGAAGCCGGGCAACGCGATGGAACTGGGTCAGATGCCGGTCGGCACGATCATCCACAACATCGAGATGAAGCCGGGCAAGGGCGGTCAGCTCTGCCGTTCGGCGGGCACTTATGCCCAGCTGGTCGGTCGTGATCGCGGCATGGTGATGGTCCGCCTGTCTTCGGGCGAGCAGCGCTACATCCGTTCGGATTGCATGGGCACCATCGGTGCCGTGTCGAACCCGGACAATGGCAACACCAACCTCGCCAAGGCAGGCCGCAACCGTTGGAACGGTATCCGTCCGCTGACGCGCGGTGTGGCGAAGAACCCGGTCGATCACCCGCACGGCGGTGGTGAAGGCCGGACCTCGGGCGGCCGTCATCCGGTTACGCCCTGGGGCAAGCCAACCAAGGGTGCGCGCACCCGCCACAACAAGGCAACGGACAAGTTTATCATCCGTAGCCGCCACGCGAAGAAGAAGAGGTAAGCGAGATGGCTCGTTCCGTCTGGAAAGGTCCTTTCGTGGACCTCAGCCTTCTGAAGAAGGCGGAAGTGGCGCAGGACGCCGGTGGCCGGTCGGGTCCGATCAAGACCTGGTCGCGCCGCTCCACCATCCTGCCGCAGTTCGTTGGCCTGACGTTCAACGTCTATAACGGCCGCAAGCATGTGCCGGTCTCGGTGAACGAGGATATGGTAGGTCACAAGTTGGGCGAATTCGCCCCGACCCGCTACTTCCCCGGCCACGCCGCCGACAAGAAGGGCAAGCGTTAATGAGCAAGGAAAAGGCTCCCCGTCGCGTCGCCGACAATGAGGCGCTGGCCGTTGGCACGCAGATCCGTGGTTCGGCCCAGAAGCTGAACCTGGTTGCCACGCTCATCCGCGGCCGCAAGGTCGAGGACGCGCTGAACATCCTCGCTTTCTCGAAGAAGGCGATGGCGGTCGACGTGCGCAAGGTGCTGGCTTCGGCCATCGCCAATGCGGAAAACAATCACAATCTGGACGTCGACAGCCTGGTCGTCGCGGAAGCATCGGTGGGCAAGAGCTTCACCCTGAAGCGCTTCCACGCTCGCGGCCGTGGCAAGTCGACCCGGATCCTGAAGCCCTTCAGCCGCGTGCGCATCGTCGTTCGCGAAGCAGCTGAAGAAGCGGAGGCGTAAGACTATGGGTCACAAGAGCAATCCGATCGGTCTGCGCCTGCAGATCAACCGCACCTGGGACAGCCGCTGGTATGCCGAAGGCGCCGACTATGGCCGTCTGCTGCTGGAGGATCTGAAGATCCGCCAGTATATCATGAAGAACCTGCCGCAGGCCGCGATTTCTAAGGTCGTGATCGAGCGTCCGGCCAAGCTGTGCCGCGTGTCGGTCTATGCTGCCCGTCCCGGTGTCATCATCGGCAAGAAGGGCGCGGACATTGAAAAGCTGCGCAAGAAGCTGGGCAGCCTGACCTCTTCGGACGTCAGCCTGAACATCGTCGAAATCCGCAAGCCGGAAGTCGATTCCAAGCTCGTCGCTCAGGGTATCGCCGATCAGCTGGAACGCCGCGTGGCGTTCCGCCGGGCGATGAAGCGCGCGGTGCAGTCGGCTCTCCGTCTGGGCGCCGAAGGCATTAAGATCACCTGCGGCGGCCGTCTGGGCGGCGCAGAGATCGCTCGCGTCGAATGGTATCGCGAAGGCCGCGTTCCGCTGCACACGCTGCGTGCGAACGTCGATTATGCCGAAGCCACGGCGCATACCGCCTATGGCGTCTGCGGCATCAAGGTCTGGATCTTCAAGGGCGAAATCCTTGGTCACGATCCGATGGCTACCGACCGGTTGATGCTGGAGGCTCAGACCTCCGGCGTGCGCCCGGCGCGCTGAAGATAAGAAGGTAATAGCGTCATGCTGCAACCGAAAAAAATGAAGTTCCGCAAGACCTTCAAGGGCCGGATCAAGGGCGACGCCAAGGGCGGTTCGGACCTGAACTTCGGCGCCTATGGTCTGAAGGCTCTGGAACCTGAGCGCGTCACCGCCCGCCAGATCGAGGCAGCCCGCCGCGCGATCCAGCGTCACCTTCGCCGTCAGGGCCGTCTGTGGATCCGCGTGTTCCCCGACGTGCCTGTGTCGAAGAAGCCCGCCGAAGTCCGTCAGGGTAAAGGTAAGGGTTCGGTTGAATATTGGGCAGCTCGCGTCAAGCCGGGCCGCATCCTGTTCGAACTGGACGGCGTTCCCGGTCCGCTCGCAGCAGAGGCCTTCTCGCGCGCCGCGATGAAGCTGCCCATCAAGACGAAGGTCGTTGCCCGCCTCGGCGACACCTCGCACCTGGAGGGTTGATCGTGGCCAACGTCGCAGACCTGAAGACCAAGACGGACGACGAACTGTCGACCGAACTCAACAACCTGAAGCGCGAGCAGTTCAACCTGCGTTTCCAGGCGGCCACCAACCAGCTGGAAAAGCCCAGCCGGGTCAAGGAAGTCCGTCGGTCGATCGCGCAGATCAAGACCCTGCAGACCGAGCGTACCCGCTCGGCCGCGAAGTAAAGGAAACACACGATGCCCAAGCGCGTGCTGACGGGAACGGTGGTTTCCGACAAGACCGACAAGACGGTGGTGGTTCGCGTGGAGCGCAAGGTTAAGCATGCGCTCTACGGCAAGATCATCCGTCGTTCGAAGAAGTACCATGCCCATGACGAGGGCAATGTCTACAAGGAAGGCGAAACGGTCCGCATCGAGGAGACCGCTCCGATTTCCAAGCTCAAGACCTGGAAGGTCATCGAGCGCGTGGACACCCATAAGTCGCCGGAAACGGCCGCTTAAGGGAGGCTCGTACGAGCCTTTGAATTAAAAGTGGCGCGCGGGGCTGGCCTTTTCCGGACGGAAAGGGTACAGGCCCGCGCTTCGCGTAGAGTCAAAGGCTCTAGGCACTTGAATTCGGAACCGCCGGGAATTGTCCCGGTAGGCCAAATAAGAAGGAACCGGATCTATGATCCAGATGCAATCCAATCTTGACGTCGCTGACAACAGCGGCGCCAAGCGCGTCCAGTGCATCAAGGTGCTGGGCGGCTCGAAGCGTCGCTTCGCGAGCGTGGGCGACATCATCGTCGTCTCGATCAAGGAAGCTGCGCCTCGTGGTAAGGTGAAGAAGGGTGACGTGCATCGCGCCGTCATCGTGCGCACCGCCAAGGACGTGCGTCGCGCTGATGGCAGCGTGATTCGCTTCGACGGCAATGCCGCTGTGCTCATCAACAAGAACGAGGAGCCGATTGGCACCCGTATCTTTGGCCCGGTCGTTCGCGAACTGCGCGCCAAGAAGCACATGAAGATCATCAGCCTTGCTCCTGAGGTGCTGTAATGAGCGCTGCTAGAATCAAGAAGGGCGACAAGGTCGTCGTGCTGGCTGGCAAGGACAAGGGTCGTACCGGCGCCGTCCTGCAGGTGCTTCCGAAGGACGACAAGGTCCTGGTGGAAGGCATCAACGTGCATGCGCGTCACCGCAAGCCCGACCAGGCGAACCCACAGGGTGGCATCGAGCGCAAGCCCGCGCCGCTCCACATTTCGAACGTCGCTGTCGCCGACAAGGATGGCAAGCCGACCCGCGTCCGTTTCGAGGATCGCGACGGCAAGAAGGTCCGCGTCGCCGTCAAGTCCGGTGAGGTGCTGTAATGAGCGACAAGTATATCCCGCGCTCGAAGTCGCTCTATGACGCCGAAATCGCCAAGGCGATGACCGAGAAATTCGGTTACGAAAACGTCATGCAGGTCCCGAAGATCGAGAAGATCACGCTCAACATGGGCGTGGGCGAAGCGACCCAGGACAAGAAGAAGGTCACGTCGGCGGCCGAGGAAATGGAACTGATCGCCGGTCAGAAGCCGGTCATCACCAAGGCCCGCAAGTCGATCGCGCAGTTCAAGCTGCGTGAAGGCATGCCGATCGGCGCCAAGGTCACGCTCCGTCGTGAGCGCATGTATGAGTTCCTTGATCGCCTGATCAACGTCGCTCTGCCTCGCGTGCGCGACTTCCGTGGTCTCAATCCGAAGAGCTTCGACGGCCGTGGCAACTATGCCTTCGGCATCAAGGAGCAGATCATCTTCCCCGAGATCAACTATGACCGCATCGACAAGGTGCGCGGCATGGACATCATCGTGACCACCACGGCGAAGACGGACGAGGAAGCGCGCGAATTGCTGCGTCTCTTCGGCTTCCCCTTCCCGCTCGAAGAGAAGCAGGCGGCCTAACCGGTCCCGCTTCTCTTTCCAGACACCCAAGGAAAGAGAACTTAAGTCATGGCGAAACTGAGTTCGATCAACAAGAACGAGCGCCGCAAGAAGCTGGTGAAGAAATATGCCGGCCGTTATGCGAAGCTCAAGGCGATCGCGAATGATACCGCGGCCGACGACAGCGATCGTCTGATCGCGCGTCTGAAGATGGCGGAGATCCCCCGCAACGGCAACCCGACCCGCGTTCGGAACCGCTGCGAACTGACGGGGCGTCCCCGCGCTTATTACCGCAAATTCCGTCTCTGCCGCGTGCAGCTGCGTGATCTGGCCAACAAGGGCCTGATCCCCGGCGTCACCAAGTCGAGCTGGTAAGGATCATTTGAGATGGCATTGACCGATCCCCTGGGTGATATGCTCACCCGCATCCGCAACGGGCAGCAGGCGAAGAAGGACAGCGTTATGTCCCCCGCTTCCAAACTGCGCGCCCGCGTGCTCGACGTGCTCCAGCGCGAAGGCTATATCCGTGGTTACTCGGAAGAGGCCCTCGGCAAGCATCCGGGCCTCCGCATCGAGCTGAAATATTTCGAAGGCCAGCCGGCGATCAAGCATGTCGCCCGCGTCTCGAAGCCGGGCCGCCGCGTTTATTCGGGTTCCAAGGAACTGCCGGTGGTCCGCAATGGCCTGGGCATCACCATTGTCTCGACGCCTCGCGGCGTTCTGTCCGACGCCGAAGCGCGTGAACAGAATGTCGGCGGCGAAGTGCTGGCGGAGGTGTTCTGATGAGCCGTACTGGTAAGAAGCCGGTTGCCGTCCCTGCGGGCGTCACTGCCGCCATCGAAGGCGGTCAGCTGTCGGTGAAGGGGCCTAAGGGCACCCTGTCACTGCCGCTGGCCGACGAAGTCACCTACAGCATCGAAGATGGTTCGATCGCCGTGCAGCCTGCCAATGACAGCAAGCGCGCTCGCGCTTTCTGGGGTATGCAGCGCACGCTTATCGCCAACCTGATCACTGGCGTGACCGAAGGGTACACCAAGAAGCTGCTGATCACGGGTGTCGGTTACCGCGCCAACTCGCAGGGCAAGACCCTGAAGCTGCAGCTCGGCTATTCGCACGATGTCGATTTCGCGATCCCAGAAGGGATCGAGATCAAGACCCCGGATAACACCACGGTTGAGATTAGCGGCATCGACAAGCAGAAGGTGGGTCAGGTTGCGGCCGAGATCCGCCGCTGGCGCAAGCCCGAACCCTATAAGGGCAAGGGTATCAAGTACGCCGGCGAGTTCATCTTCCGCAAGGAAGGGAAGAAGAAGTAAGATGGCAAAGCTTTCCCTCTTCGCGCGGCGTCGTCGCCGCGTTCGCACCGCGCTCAAGGCGGTTTCGGGCCACAAGCCCCGCCTCAGCGTCCACCGTTCGGGCCGTCACATCTACGCCCAGATCATCGACGATGCGCAGGGCAAGACCCTGGCCGCCGCGTCGACTCTGGACAAGGAAGTCGGTTCCAAGGCTCTGGGTAAGACCGGCGCCTCTTCCGAAGCCGCTGCCGAAGTCGGCAAGCGCGTTGCCGCTGCGGCGACCGCTGCCGGCGTCACCAAGGTCGTGTTCGATCGTGGTGGCTTCCTGTTCCATGGCCGCGTCAAGGCGCTGGCCGATGCCGCCCGCGAAGGCGGGCTGGAGTTCTGATCATGGCTGACGAAAACGAAATCCAGGCCCAGGCGGGCGCACCTGCTGCTGTCGAAGGCGGCGAGAATGCACCGACCGAGAGCCGTGGTCCCGGTCGTGGCCGTGGTCGCGGCGGTGACCGCAACCGTGGTGAGCGTGGCGGCCGTGGCCGTCGTGATGATCGTCGCGGTGGTAACCGTGACGAGGAGCAGGGCGAAGAGCTGATCGAGAAGCTGGTTCACATCAACCGCGTCTCGAAGACCGTCAAGGGTGGTAAGCGCTTCGGCTTTGCTGCTCTCGTCGTCGTCGGCGACGGCAAGGGGCGTGCGGGCTTCGGCCATGGCAAGGCGCGCGAAGTGCCGGAAGCCATCAGCAAGGCGACCGCTTCTGCCAAGAAAGCGATGGTTCGCGTTCCGCTGAAGGAAGGCCGCACCCTGCATCATGACGGCCTCGGTCATTTCGGTGCGGGCAAGGTGACGGTTCGCTCGGCTCCGGCCGGTACGGGCATCATCGCCGGTGGTCCGATGCGCGCCGTGTTCGAAAGCCTCGGCGTCGCTGACGTCGTGACCAAGTCGAACGGCACGTCGAACCCTTACAACATGATCCGCGCAACCTTCTCGGCCCTCGGTGAACAGACCAGCCCGAAGTCGGTAGCGCAGCGCCGGGGCAAGAAGGTCGCTGACCTGCTTCGTCGCGGTGGTGCCTCGGCCGAAGTCGCTCAGGCCGACGCCGAAGCGATTGCGGAGTAACAGACATGGCGAAGATCAAGATCAAGCAGATCGGTTCGCCGATCCGCCGCCCCGAAGCCCAGAAGAAGATTCTGATCGGCCTCGGTCTTGGCAAGATGCACCGCGTGGTGGAGCTGGAAGACACTGCGGAAGTCCGTGGTGCCATCGCCAAGCTGCCGCACATGGTTGCGGTGGTCGACTAAAGACCGTCATCCCAGCGAAAGCTGGGATCTCAAGCCGCTGGGCGCTCTTCAATAGAGATGCGCCCAGCCTCATGAGGCCCCAGCTTTCGCTGGGGCTCCGGCCCGATCCCGGTGGATCGGGCCTTCGCGCGAACATAGCGAAAGCGAGTGCACAATGACGAAGCTTAACGAACTCAATGACAATGCCGGTGCCCGCAAGGGCCGGATGCGCGTCGGCCGTGGTATCGGCTCGGGCAAGGGCAAGACCGCTGGTCGCGGCCAGAAGGGTGCCAAGGCGCGCTCGGGTGTTGCGATCAACGGCTTCGAAGGCGGCCAGATGCCGCTGCACATGCGCATCCCGAAGCGCGGCTTCAACAACATCTTTGCCAAGGATTACGCGATCGTGAACCTGGGCGCTCTGCAGAAGGCGATCGACGCTGGTAAGCTCGACGCCAACGCCACCATCGACCATGCGGCGCTCAAGGGCGCTGCTCTGGCTCGCGGTGGCAAGGACGGCGTCCGGCTGCTCGCCAAGGGCGAGCTGACGACCAAGGTCAACCTGCTCGTCGCTGGCGCGTCGAAGGGCGCTGTCGAGGCGGTCGAAAAGGCTGGCGGTAAGGTCGAAGTGATCGCCGTTGTTCCGGCGGCCGAAAAGGCTGCTGCGAAGAAGGGCAGCGCCAAGGCCGCCAAGAAGGGTTGAACCAAGCCGCAAGGCTTGCAAGCATGGCCCCGCTGCCCGATATGGGTAGGCGGGGCCTTGTGTTTGGGATCAGAAAGACCCTCATTGTCGGCTCTGATTTTGTTCAGAATGAACGGTGTGAATTTCCGAGTTCGACAGCGTGCGATCACCCCGCTAAGGGGTTAGCGATTCCGCTCCGGGTACCTGAATCCGGGAAGATGTTTTGAAGGGCAGCCAAGATGGCATCGAGAGCCGACCAGCTCGCATCCAATCTCAGCCTGGCTAAGTTCAGCCAGGCGACCGACCTCAAGAAGCGCCTGTGGTTCACGCTGGGCGCGCTGATCGTGTTCCGCTTTCTGAGCTTCGTGCCGCTGCCGGGCGTCGATCCGACCGCACTGTCGCAGCTCTACGCGCAGACGAACGGTGGTGTCCTGGACATCTTCAACACCTTTTCGGGTGGTTCACTGTCGCGCATGAGCCTGATCGCGCTCGGGGTGATGCCTTACATCACCGCCTCGATCGTCGTACAACTCGCCGCCAGCCTTTCGCCGCAGCTCGCGGCGATCAAGAAGGAAGGCGAGAGCGGGCGCAAGAAGCTCAACCAATATACGCGTTACGGCACGGTCGGCCTGACCGCCGTGCAGGGCTATTTCATCGCTGTGGGCCTTGAAAGCTTTGGTGCGCAGTCGGGTGTACAGGCGGTGGTTGATCCTGGCTTCCTGTTCCGCATCGCTGCAGTTGTTTCGCTGATCGGCGGGACGATGTTCCTGATGTGGCTGGGTGAACAGATCACGTCGCGCGGCATCGGCAACGGCGTTTCGCTCATCATTATGGCGGGCATCGTCGCGCAGCTTCCGGTGACGTTGAGCAATTTGTTCAAATCGGGCAGCGAAGGATCGATCTCCGGTCTGCTGATCGTGATGGTCATTGCGCTGGCGGTTGGCTTGATCCTGCTGATCTGCTTCATGGAGCGTGCGCAGCGGCGCGTGCTGATCCAGTATCCCAAGCGTCAGACTCGTCAGGGATTGATGCAGGCGGATCGCAGCCATCTGCCGCTCAAGGTGAATACCGCAGGCGTGATTCCGCCGATCTTTGCCAGCTCGTTGCTGTTGATGCCGCTCACCATTTCCCAGTTTGCGGGGAACACCGTTGCTGGTGAAAGCCGACTCGGTGACTTGGTGCTGACGCTCAATCAATATCTGTCGCATGGCAGCCCGGTTTACATGGCGCTCTATGGCCTCGGCATCGTGTTCTTCTGCTTCTTCTACACAGCCGTAGTGTTCAATCCGGAAGAGACGGCCGATAATCTCAAGCGAAACGGCGGGTTTATTCCCGGTATCCGTCCGGGCAAGAACACGGAAAATTATCTGGACTATGTGCTGACCCGGATCACGGTGATTGGTGCTGCCTATCTGGCCATCATATGCCTGGTTCCGGAATTTGCCATCGCCCGGGCGGGTATTCCCTTCTATCTGGGCGGGACCAGTCTGCTGATCGTGGTCAATGTCACGGTGGATACCGTGACGCAGATCCAGAGCCATTTGCTGGCTCACCAATATGGGGATCTGATCAAAAAGGCGAAGCTGAAGGGACGTCTTCGCTAAAAGCGCATCGAGGCGCGGCGCAAGAATAGGGGAGTATGCGCAAAATGAACATCATTCTGCTGGGTCCTCCAGGAGCAGGGAAGGGCACGCAGGCGAGCCGCCTGGTTGAAACCCGTGGCATGGTTCAGCTGTCGACGGGTGACATGCTGCGGGCGGCGGTAAAGGCGCGGACGCCGATTGGCCTCAAGGCCAAGGCGGTGATGGAAGCGGGTGAACTGGTTTCGGATGAAATCGTTTCCGGCATCATCGGCGAAGCATTGGATGGTTTGGCCGACAGCACAGGCGTGATCTTCGACGGCTACCCGCGCACCGAAGCTCAGGCCCGTTCGCTCGACGCCATTCTTGCCGATCGCGGCCGTACATTGGACCATGTCATCGAACTCGACGTCGATGAGGACGCTCTGGTTGAGCGCATCACGGGTCGCTTCACCTGCGCGACCTGCGGAGAGGGTTATCACGACAGCTTCAAGCAGCCCAAGGTTGCTGATGAGTGCGACAAATGCCATGGGCACGAGTTCAAGCGCCGTCCCGACGATAATGAAGAAACGGTAAGGACCCGGATGGCGGAATATCGCGCTAAGACCGCCCCCATCCTTCCAATCTATGAAGCGCGAGGGATCGTGTCTCGTGTGGACGGCATGGCTGACATGGACGATGTGACTGCGGCAATCGCGGGCATATTGGATCACGCCAAAGGCTGAAGTAATTTCTCCCGTCTTTCAGAGGCGGGAGTCAGGCATGCGGAACTCTATTCGGGCCATCCTGGTCACTGCGCTCGCTGGCGGAACGGCCGCCCAAGCGGAAGTTAAGTCGGCGAACAATTTCCGCTTAGAGGTAGTCAGCAGCGTCGAAATCGTAGGCGACGTGCGAACGATATATTCTTTGATCGCTTCACCGGCGCGCTGGTGGAGCAGCGAACACACCTGCAGTAGCGATGCCGCCAACCTTAGCCTGGATACAAAAGCGGGAGGCTGTTTCTGTGAGCAGCTTCCCGGCCCACGCGGGTCGGCAGGCAGCGTCGAACATGCTCGCGTGATTTTTGCCGAACCATATAAGCATTTAAGGCTTTCCGAAGCCTTGGGACCTCTGCAAGCCGAGGCGGTCACTGGTACGCTCGACATCGCCCTTTATCCGGCTGGCAAGGATGCTCGTGTGACCATCAGTTATGTCGCGGGAGACTATATGCGAATGCGTCCAGCCCAGATTGCGCCCATTGTGAACAAGGTTCTGGCCGAGCAATTGGCACGGCTGAAGCGCACAGCCGAGCAGGGCGACTGACCTTCCAAGCCGGACGTAACCGTGCCAGCAACAATATGTATCCGACCCCAATATCTTAACCGATTGATTGCTGTTTCATTGCTAATGCACTCGAGTGACTGCATTACCTACTCGGAACCGCTTGGCGGAATTGGATGCCTTGAGAGGCATCGGTGCGCTGTGCGTGCTGGTTTTTCATTATTCCACGCGTTTCCACGAGCTTTTTCCCCAAGCGGCGCACGTGCCGTTCAGCTTTCCCGGAGGCAATTATCGCGTCCTGCTGTTTTTCACGATCTCGGGCTTCGCCATATTCTTCACGCTGGATCGGATCGGTAGCGTCGCCGACTTCGCGGTAAACCGGATCGCCCGGCTTTATCCGGCTTATATCGTCGCGATGCTGCTGACCTTGTCGATCGAATATGCGGCAAAGGCGTCCCAATTGCTGGTGGGTCCCAGCGCGATCCTGGCTAACTTCACGATGTTGCAGGGGTTCGCGTTTCTTCCTGAGGTAGACGGCGCTTATTGGACATTGACCGTCGAAATCGCCTTTTACTTCTGCATGATATCGATCTGGAAATGGGCTGGATTGAAAAGGCTCGAACCGATGCTGGCATTGTGGCTCGCGGTTCGCGCTATCTATGGGTTATGGCCCGACATGCCAGAACGCATCATCATGCTTTTGGTACTGCGCTATCTCCCCTTCTTCATCATCGGGATGTTGTCTTACCGTGTCTGGTCTGGTCAGCGGAGCTGGCGCCAACAATCTCCCTATGCCGCCCTTGCACTGCTGTCGGCCGCCTCGATGGAAAGTTGGGACGTCACGCTTATGGCCTGTATTCTGCTTGCAGGCTTTGCAGCGCTAATCAGAGGGCATCTGCAGTGGATCGCGTCACGTCCACTGCTCTGGATGGGCGGGATCAGCTATTCCTTCTACCTCATCCATCAGCATGTTGGTTTCGTCGTGATGCTGAAAATGGCGGAGCGGGGCTACAGCCCGTGGCTCGCCTTCTTCTCCGCGTTTCTTGTCGCGTTAACTTTGGGCACGGGCATCAACAGGCTGGTGGAGCGTCCCGCAGGCGAGGCGATAATATCGTGGTGGCGACGGCGATGTGGAAATAGGTTTGTGCAGGCTGAAGTTTCGTCCCGGCCTATTTAATGAAGATGTTTATTCCGTCGCACCGACAGTGGTGGTGATCGGAAGGAGAAGCACAGGGGCTCGGCATTGGCGCCAAGCCCCTGCATAAGATTTACTGCGCGCGGGGGGCGGCTGCTGCCGCGTTGGCGGGCAACCCACCCATCTGCGTGACCAGCTTGGTATAGGCGTCCAGATAGGCGAGCACGATCACCTGACCGATTTCGGTATTCTGGTAGCCGCTCGCACCGGCAGCAGCAAAGCCACCCCACCAACCGGCACCGCCGCCGCCGCCGAAGCCGATGTCGGTCTTGCGGGCGTATCCCTCGGTCAGCGCCTCTTCTTCAGTCGTGCGGGCGTTGACGATGGAAAGCGTGACGTTCGCTTCCTTCTTCTTGATGTTGAGGCCCCCAGCAAGTGCGCCGAACGTGCCGCCCATCAGGCCGCCAAGTGCAGCGCCAAAGCCGCCCCCGCCAGAGTTGCGGTTTGACGAGACGATATCAGGCTCCAGATAATAGTCGGCTGCCTTGACCTGACCCCGGCCCAGGTTCGATCCCGCCTGCAATTCGCCCGAGTCCGCCATGGCGCGTTCCATCGCCCGGCTCTGCATGGCGCGGCCCCGGTTGACGATGCCGAAGCAGCCAGACTGCTGGATGAATATCTTGAGGATCGCTTCCGGGCTGCCCAGGTTCAACTCGCGCCACCACTGGTTGTCGGGTTCGACGATCGCGACAGTGCCAAGGCGGCGGGTACAGCGGGGAATCTCCTGCTGAGCGCGCTCTTGCGCCCTGCGGCCCGAGGAGGCGCCTTTGGTGGTGCCATCCTTATAGGTCTTGCCAGAAGAACTCATATTCGTCTGCGCCATCGCAGACATCGGCGTAGCAAGCATCGATGCTGTCGCGAGGAGCGCGGAAACCGTCTTGAACATTGCCCCAAATCCCTTTCGAGCGGTTAATTATGGAATTTTTATTATGGTACGACCCGTTTAAGGCTCGCGTCAATTACCATAGCTCGCGGGCTTTTCCTACTGATGGTCAGGCTGGTTGCAAGCTCTGCTGACAGGCCCGCAAATGGCTGCTATCGGCGCGGTCCATGACCAACCTTTCGCACATCCGTAATTTCTCGATCATCGCCCATATCGACCATGGCAAGTCGACGCTGGCCGACCGCCTGATCCAGCGCACCGGGGGGCTGACCGACCGGGAGATGTCGGCGCAGGTCCTCGACAATATGGATATCGAGAAGGAGCGCGGCATCACGATCAAGGCGCAGACCGTGCGCCTCGATTATGTCGCGAAAAATGGTGAGACATATGAGCTCAACCTCATGGACACGCCGGGCCATGTCGATTTCGCCTATGAAGTGAGCCGGAGCCTGGCTGCGTGCGAGGGCGCGCTGCTGGTTGTCGATGCTGCGCAGGGCGTGGAAGCGCAGACGCTGGCTAATGTCTATCAGTCGATCGAGCATGACCATGAGATCGTGCCGGTGCTGAACAAGATCGATCTGCCCGCCGCCGAACCGGAAAAGGTGCGGGCGGAGATCGAGGAAGTGATCGGCCTCGATGCGTCGGAAGCGGTGTTGGCGAGCGCCAAGTCGGGCATCGGCATCGACGATATTCTCGAAGCCATCGTCGCCAAGATCCCGCCGCCCAAGGGTGATCGCAACGCCCCGCTGGAAGCCATGTTGGTCGACAGCTGGTACGACCCTTATCTCGGTGTCGTCATCCTGGTCCGCGTCGTCAACGGCGTGATCAAGAAGGGCCAGCAGATCAAGTTCATGATCGGCGAGACCGAGCATCTGATCGACCGCGTCGGATGCATGCGGCCCAAGATCGAGCAACTGCCCGAACTCGGGCCGGGCGAGATCGGCTTCATCACCGCGCAGATCAAGGACATCAGCCAGACCCGTGTCGGCGACACCATCACCACGGTCAAGAACCCTGCCGCTAAGCCGCTGCCGGGTTTCAAGGAAGTGCAGCCGGTTGTGTTCTGCGGCCTGTTCCCGGTGGATGCCAATGATTTTGAGAAGCTGCGCGATTCGATCAGCAAGCTGCGGCTCAACGATGCGTCCTTCTCCTTCGAAATGGAGACCTCGGCGGCGCTCGGTTTCGGCTTCCGCTGCGGGTTCCTGGGGCTGCTGCATCTGGAGATCATCCAGGAGCGGCTGACGCGCGAATATGATCTCGATCTCATCACCACCGCGCCGTCGGTGGTCTATGAAATGCACATGAAGGATGGGGAGGTGAAGCACCTGCACAACCCCGCCGACATGCCTGACCCGAACCATATCGAGATGATCGAGGAGCCGTGGATCGAGGCGGTGATTTACTGCCCTGACGAATATCTCGGCTCGATCCTGAAGCTCTGTCAGGACCGGCGCGGCATTCAGAAGAACCTGACCTATGTTGGCGGACGCGCGCAGGTGACCTATGAACTGCCGCTCAACGAAGTGGTGTTCGACTTTTATGATCGCTTGAAGTCGATCAGCCGGGGATATGCGAGCTTCGACTATCATCAGATCGGCACGCGCGAGGGCGATCTCGTCAAGATGAGCATCCTCGTCAACAATGAGCCGGTCGATGCGCTGTCGATGATCGTCCACCGCAGCGCCGCCGAGGCGCGTGGGCGGCATATGTGCGAGCGGTTGAAGGACCTGATCCCCCGCCACCTATTCAAGATCCCGATCCAGGCGGCGATCGGCGGCAAGGTGATTGCGCGGGAGACGATCGCGGCGATGCGCAAGGACGTGACCGCGAAATGCTATGGCGGCGACATCACCCGCAAGAAGAAGCTGCTGGAGAAGCAGAAAGAAGGCAAGAAGCGGATGCGGGAATATGGGTCGGTGCAGATCCCGCAGGAGGCCTTCATTGCGGCGTTGCGTATGGGGGATGAGAGCTAACACTCCTTCGTTTGGGTTGGGCTGGTCGAAGCCTGCTCTTTTCGTTGGAGAAGGGCAGGAGGGGCGCGCTGAGCAAGGATTGACGCGGGCGGGGCATCCATGATCATGTCCGTGCGCACTTCTTGATGGGACGAATGATGAGCGACGCCTGGCTGTATGACGAGCATCCTGCGATGTTTCGCGCGCATCCGTTCCTGTTCATCCTGCTGCTGATTTCGGTTGTCGGGCTGCTGGCGATCGGGGTCTGGTGGCTGCGGGTGAAGGGGGAACGGTTGGCGTTGTCCGACCGGGAGGTGCTGATGGAGCGCGGGCTGCTGGCCAAGCAGCGGACGGAGATCGCGCTATCGAGCATTCGCAGCGTGCGCATCACCCAGACATTCGGCCAGCGCATCTTCGATGTCGGCAATGTCGAGCTGTTCAGCGCGGGCGATATGGCGGAAATCGCGATCAAGTCGATGCCGCGACCGGGGCGCATCCGGAACATCGCGGCGTCGCGTAATCTGGATTTGCTGCCACAGCGTTGACGGGCGCTCGCGCCCCCTTGACCTGACGCCAATTTATTTCGACCATATGTCCTGACTGAAGGGACAGTGAAAAGCCTGTATCCGGGGAAGGATGCCGCTGGGTAACGCTGCTTCGCAATGGCGCGGGGCGCGGTTGCAAAGGGTGTCCTTCATGGCCTTGCCGGTGATGCTTTCGCTGCCTGAATTAACTGAGCCGCAGCGTGAGGCCGTTCGTGAGGCCTGCGGCTTCGCCTGCGTCCGATGTGGCGTGACCATCTATCGCTATCTTCGCCTGCCCGATTCGCCCCAAGCGACATTGCTCTGCCCGACTTGCCACGCGCTGGTGGAGGAGGGGCGGCTGACCACGGCGCAGGTGCAGGGATTTCATACCAATCCGGTGGTCCGCCAGCGGCACTTCGCTCGGGACCGCATGCCATTTTCTTCGGAGTTGCCGACTTTGATCGTCGGGGGCTCGCGGCCGCTGCGCGATACGCCGATTCCGCTGGTGCTGGATGGGGAGCCGATCCTGATGTTCGCGCCGCCGCGCCGCAGCCGGGGCGCGACGCGGATCAGCCTGCGGCTCGGCGATCCGCACGGCAACCCGGTGCAGGTGATCCAGGGCAATGAATGGCTGGCCGCCAATGGTAGCTGGCGGTTTCTGCTGCGGGGTGATCGCTACAGCGTCATGGCGGCGCGCGGCGAGGGGTTAGCCATTTTGCGGATCGTGGCGCGTAACCGGATCGCGGTGGAACATTTGCGCACGACGATCCGGGGGCGGCGATTGGAGGTGACGCCGGATTGGCTGGAGATCGACGGTAAGCGCCATGTGAACCGGATCGGTAGCGGCGCGCTTGTAGGACTGGAATGTTGAGGTGATGCGTAAAAAACGGCGGATTTCCGTCGAAGTTCACAGTGTATGCGCGCGCGTGGCCGGGCGCGCGTGCGCGAGGGGGTGATGTGGGACGTTTCAAAGAGAGGGGCGGGGATAGGGTTGTTGTGGGGGAATAGGACAGGGTGAATTTTGGGCTGGTGTTGGGAATAGGATGGTTTTTTAGGGGGGTGTGGCATTTGGGTGACGGTGGCGCTGATTAGTTATTCCCCTTCCGCTTGCATTCAAGGGAGGCAGGTGACTCGTTTGAAGGGTTAGGGGTGGGGCGAGCGTAGCGAGCTTCTTCTATGAAACCGGTGTTGCGCTGGCCCACCCCCCGACCCCCTCCCGCTTGCGGGAGGGGGAGTAGGAGTGCGCTAACCGCACCTTGCGGAGGTGATTGTCATCTTCTCGTCGTAGCTGACGGTTAGGCGATCGGGGCGGAAGTCCATGGTCATGGCCATGCTGGGGGCGCCCCAGCGGAGGGTGCGGGCGCCGGATGCTTCTAGCAGTTGCGTTCCGAGGTCGACGCTTGCGGTCTGGCCGACGAAGCGATCGAGGCCCTCGTTGCGGCATGGGCCTTCGGCTGTCGCTGGCGTGGTAGCGGGGCTTTGTCCGTCAGCGGCGGTGCAGGCCGCCAGCAACAGGGGGATCATTAGCGCCGCTGCCCGCATTATAATTGCTCCTATTCGGTGCGTGTCATCTTGAGGCGGCCGCCCTTGACCGCAAAGGCCAGGCGTCCTTCGACAAGGTCAACGGCATCGCGGCCGAATTGTTCATAGCGCCAGCCTTCCAGGATCGACAGGTCATCGCGGACACCTGCGGCCAGCGCGTCCAGATCGTCGCTGCGGGCCAAGAGGCGGGCGGCAACGTTGATGTCGCGTGAGCGGATCTTGAGGAGCAGCTTCAGCAAATCCGCGACCAGCGCGCCGTCCTTGCCGAGGCCCGGACGCTTTGGATCGCGTTCGGGCATCTCATCCTTGTCGAGCGGGGTGTGGCTGCCGAGCGCCGCCATCAGGCGGGCGCCGATGTCGTTGGTTTTCCAGGTGGCGGACAGGCCGCGCACCTTGCCAAGGTCTTCCTGAGACCGGGGTGGATGGCTGGCGATGTCGGCCAGCGTCTCATCCTTGACGATGCGGCCACGGGGAAGATTCTTGTCCTGCGCCTCGATCTCGCGCCACGCGGCGAGCGCCTTGAGGCGGCCGAGGACGTCGGCCTTGCGGCTGGCGATGCGGACGCGCTTCCAGGCGTCCTGCGGTTCGTTCACATAGTTGGAAGGGTCGCAGACGCGCTCCATTTCCTGATCGAGCCAGTCGCCCCGTCCGGTCTTGCGTAACTCCTCCAGCATCATCGGGAAAATCTGGATCAGATAGGTGACGTCGCCGATCGCATAGTCGATCTGCCGCTTGTCGAGCGGGCGGCGGCCCCAGTCGGTGAAACGCGCGCCCTTGTCGAGTTGCACGCCGAGCCACGCATCGACGAGGTTGCCGTAACCGATCTGTTCCCCAAGGCCCAATGCCATGGCGGCGATCTGCGTGTCGAACATCGGATGCGGGGTCCGGCCGGTGAGGTTGTAGATGATCTCCAGATCCTGCCCGCCGGCATGAAAGACCTTCAGCACATCCTCATTGTCGACCATCAGGTCGAGCAGGGGGCTAAGGTCGAGGCCCGGCGCCTTGGGGTCGATCGCGGCGGCTTCCTTGCTGTCGGCCACCTGGACGAGGCAGAGGTCAGGCCAATAGCTGTTTTCGCGCATGAACTCCGTATCGACCGCGATGTAGGGTGATTTGGCGATACGGGCGCAGAATTGGGCGAGAGTCTTGCTGTCGGTGATCAGCGGATGGATTTGCATATGGTCTTCGATCTTATTATGGGCTGGCCCGTCGCTCACGGGCTCGTCAATGCTTGACAAGACCGCCCATAGCGGGGCTGCGGCACTTTGTCATTTCCGTAAAACGAAGCTGAAAGATACAATCGCCATGCACGCCTATCGCACTCATACTTGCGGCGCCCTGACTTCTGCCGAAGTTGGCAATGAAGTGCGCGTGTCCGGATGGGTGCATCGCAAGCGCGATCATGGCGACCTGGTCTTCATCGACCTGCGCGATCATTATGGCATGGTGCAGATCGTCACCGAGGTGGACGGTCCCGTCTTCAAGGTGATCGAATCGCTGCGCGCCGAAAGCGTGGTGACGGTGACCGGCAAGGTGGTGGCGCGCGCGCCCGAGGCCGTGAACCCCAACCTGCCGACGGGCGAGATCGAAATCCGGGCGCTGGACGCGGTTCTGCTGTCGGCTGCCGCCGATCTGCCGCTTCCCGTGGCGGGCGAGCAGGAATATCCCGAGGATATCCGCCTGCGCTACCGCTTCCTCGACCTGCGGCGCGAGACGCTGCATGCGAACATCGTCAAGCGGACCAAGGTCATCTCCGACATGCGCCGCCGCATGGAAGGGGCAGGCTTCACCGAATATTCGACGCCGATCCTGACCGCGAGCAGCCCGGAAGGCGCGCGCGACTTTCTGGTGCCGAGCCGTATCCATCCCGGCAAATTCTACGCCCTGCCGCAGGCGCCGCAGCAATATAAGCAGCTGCTGATGGTGGCGGGTTTCGACCGCTATTTCCAGATCGCCCCCTGCTTCCGTGACGAAGATCCGCGCGCCGACCGCCTGCCGGGTGAGTTCTACCAGCTTGATCTGGAGATGAGCTTCGTCACGCAGGAAGATGTGTGGAACACGATGGAGCCGGTGATCGCGCAGGTGTTCGAGCAGTTCGCCGACGGCAAGCCGGTGACGCCTGCGGGCAGCTTTCCGCGCATCGCCTATGATGAGGCGATCCTGAAATATGGATCGGACAAGCCGGACCTGCGCAACCCGATCCTTATTCAGGACGTGACCGAGCATTTCCATGGCTCGGGCTTTGGCATCTTCGCATCGCTGGTCGAGAGCGGCAGCGTCATTCGTGCGATCCCGGCGCCGGGCGCGGGCGCGGGGAGCCGGAAGTTCTTCGACGACATGAATAATTGGGCGCGGGGCGAGGGCTATTCCGGCCTTGGCTATATCAATATCAAGGACGGCGCGCCCGGCGGCCCGATCGCCAAGAACCATGGCGAGGAGCGGACGGCCAAGCTGATCGAGGCGCTGGGCCTTGGCCCCAATGACGGCGTGTTCTTCGCGGCGGGCAAGGAAAGCCAGGCCGCCAAGCTGGCGGGTCTGGCGCGCATTCGCGTGGGTGAGCAGCTTGATCTGATCGACAAGGATCGGTTCGACCTCTGCTGGATCGTGGATTTCCCCTTCTACGAATATGACGAGGAATCGAAGTCGGTCGACTTTGCGCACAACCCCTTCTCCATGCCGCAGGGCGGGATGGACGCGCTGGAGCATCAGGACCCGCTGACGATCAAGGCGTATCAGTATGACATGGTCTGCAACGGCTATGAGATTGCTTCGGGGTCGATCCGTAACCAGTCGCCTGAGCTGATGGTGAAGGCGTTTGAGAAGGTGGGCCTCAGCCAACAGGATGTGGAGGAGCGTTTCGGCGGCCTTTATCGCGCGTTTCAATATGGCGCGCCGCCGCATGGTGGTATGGCCGCTGGTGTCGATCGCATCGTCATGCTGCTGTGCGGGGCGCAGAATTTGCGCGAAGTGACGCTGTTCCCAATGAACCAGCGGGCCGAAGACCTGCTGATGGGCGCGCCGAGCGCGGCGGAGTTCAAGCAACTGCGCGAACTGCATGTTCGGGTGGTGGAGCCGCAGGCGAAGGCTTGATCACCCTACCGTCATCCCAGCGAAAGCTGGGATCTTGGTCGAGATCGCGCTGCGCCTCCTGAGATGCCCTGAGTTCACGGAACAAGTGCAACACCTGCTAGGGTGTTGTTGCGATGGGACAGAGATATGGCCAGCTCAGCCTTGAGGAGCGGATCGAGATTTACCGGCTGCATGCAGGCGGTAAATCGCAAAGAGCCATAGCGGCGCATCTCGGGCGGGCGCCAGCTACGATCAGCCGCGAACTGCGGCGCAACAGCGTGCGAACCAAGGTCTGGCCCGGTGGCTATGAGCCTGTCCGCGCCCAGCAGCTTGCCGAACGCAGGCGCCGATGGGATTGCCGCTTCAAGCTGGAACGCCAACCGGACCTGCGCGGCCTTGTGAGGGACGGCCTTGCGATGGGATGGTCCCCCGAGCAGATCGCAGGCCGATTGACGCGCGAGCACGGTCGCACCCTCATCAGCCCTGAGTCAATCTACCGCTTCATCTACCACCGTTCGGCACAGAAGGATTATTGGCACCGCCTGCTGCCGCGCGCCCGGCACAGGCGCGGCCACCCTGTCCCTACCGGCGGGAGCATGCTCGACATCATCAAGCATCGCCGCCCGTTGACCGAGCGCCCTCCTGACGCCGATGATCGGCAAAGCCCAGGCCATTGGGAAGCCGATTTCATGCTCTTTGCCCGCTATGGCCAGGCCATCCTCGTCGCCCATGAACGCGCCTCCCGGTTCACGATCATCCACCGGCCACAGGATCGAAAGGCCCGCAGAACCGCAGGCCATCTGGCGGACATGCTGGCCGACCTGCCCCAAACCCTCCGACGCTCCATCGCTTTCGACAATGGACCCGAGTTCGCCCGGCATCACCAGCTCGCAAACCAGATCGGTATCCAGACCTTCTTCTGCGATGTCCGTTCACCCTGGCAAAAAGGCGGCGTCGAAAATGCCATCGGACGCCTCCGCCGCAGCCTGCCGCGCAAAACCAACCTCGATGCCATCACCACCGATGACATCCTCGCTGCCATACAGCGCTATAATCATACGCCAAGAAAATGCCTCGACTTCCTTACTCCCGCAGAGGCATTCTCTCGCTTCAATCCAAATGTTGCACTTCAAACGTGAATCTACATCCCAGCTTTCGCTGGGATGACGGGGCAGGAGCGGGGCGGATTTGACATTTTGCCGCTTCGGGCGTTGCTTTCCTCATCTGAACAGGAAGGATGACGCGCATGGCGATTGACCTTGCCGATTATGAGAAGGGCAAGCCTATCAAAGGCGACTATGAGGCGGAGCTGCAAAAGCTGCAGGAGCGGCTGGCGAAGATTCAGGTTGCTCATGTGATCCATGACCGGCGGTCGGTCATCCTGTTCGAAGGCTGGGACGCGGCGGGCAAGGGCGGCATCATCAAGCGGATGACCGCGCAATGGGACCCGCGCTATTATCGGGTCTGGCCGATAGCCGCTCCGACGGCGGAAGAGTGCGATCATCATTTCCTCTGGCGCTTCTGGACGCGGCTGCCCGCAGGCCGCAACATCGCGGTGTTCGACCGCAGCTGGTACGGGCGCGTGCTGGTCGAGCGAGTGGAAGGGCTCTGCTCCAAGGGCGAATGGAAGCGCGCCTATGACGAGATCAACGCCTTCGAAAAGCAGCAGGCGGACGCGGGGACGAACATCATCAAGCTGTTCGTCCATATTACCCAGGAAACGCAGGACAAGCAGCTGGCGCAGCGGCTCGACACGCCGTGGAAGCGGTGGAAGACCGGCAAGGAAGATTATCGCAACCGGGCGCGGCGCGACGATTATCTCGACGCGATGCACGACATGTTCAAGAAGACGGAAAGCAAATATGCGCCATGGCAGGTGATCGACAATAATCACCGTGCGGCCGGGCGGATCGCCGCGCTGAAATATGTCGCCAAGTCCTTGGAAAAGCTGGTGCCGATGGATTTTCCTGAGGCCGACCCGGAGGTGGTCAAGCTCGCCAAGGAAGCATTCAACTATCAACTGCCGTAAAAAACCAAAACAAAACAGTGTGTTGTCATAAATATGTCATCAAAACCTAACCGCTCATTTACCATTCGGGCGCTACCAGCGGCGCATGTACGCGCCCATGATGCTCGATCCTTCGCCGTCGCTGCCTCGCTGGCAGGGCCTGCCCTTCGTCTCCACCAGTCCGGCAATCCGGATCGGACGGCCGTTGAGCGAAGCGGTGGAGCATTTTCAGCAAAACCCTTCGCTGCGGCTGCTGCCCGTGCTGGACGAAGCGGATCGGCCCAAGGGCGCGATCTACGAGCGGAACATGCGGCGGATATTGTTCAATCCGTTCGGTCATGCGCTGCTGCGTAACCCCAGCTTTGGTGGGCGGCTTGATGACCATATCCGGCCCTGTGCCTCGGTTGAGCGGAGCGCCACGATCGAGATGTTGATCGACCTCTACGCAGCGCAGGGGCAGAAATGCGAAGGGCTGATCGTCATCGAAGCCGGCCGTTATGCCGGGATGGTCGGCGGGCAGTTGCTGCTGAAGCTGGCGGCGGAGCGGGATGCGCGCGTCGCGATTGCGCGGGCGGAGCGGCTGGAGCGCGTGACGCGGGAGAGCGGCAGCTTTCGCGACGACATCGCGACGTTGATCGCCGATCTGGTGGGGATGGCCGATATGCTGTCCCGGCTGGCGAGCGACGCCGCGGAAAGGGCGGCCCATAACGGTCAGGCGGCAGCAGGCATGGCAGTGGCCGCCGCGCAAACCGCTGACAATCTGTCCGGCATCGCTGGATCGGCCAACGACCTTGGCCTGCTGTTCCAGTCGATCGAGGATGAGGTGCGTCAGGCGGGTGCCGCGATCAAGGCGGCGGTCGAACAGACGCGGCTGGGGTCGGCACAGACCCAACAATTGCGCGTTCAGGCAGATGGGATCGGCGAGGTGACGGCGCTGATCGACGCGGTTGCCAGGGCAACGGCGACGCTGGCCCTGAACGCGGGCATAGAGGCCGCGCGAGCCGGGGAGGCGGGGCAAGGCTTTGCCGTTGTCGCGCGCGAGGTGAAGCTGCTCGCCGGGCAGACCCGCGAAGCCGCGGCGGAAATTGCCGACCGGATAGACCATATCCGCGCGACTGTCGGTCATGTGGCGCAGGGCCATGCGTTGATGGGGTCCGCGATTGAGACGGCGGATCGGCTGTCGGCTTCCGTGTTCGACGCGGTGGCGCGTCATGGCGCCTTTAGCCGGGGCATCGCTGCCAGCATGGCCGAAGCGGGCGAGTCCAGCGACCATGTCCGGCTGAGCGCCAGTCAGATCAGCCGGAATGCCGACGCGGCGGTCGATGGCGCGCGCAACATCCGGCATGCGGCAAGCCAACTGGCGGGCGAAGCGCAGCGGCTGGATGCGCGGGCCAGTCTCTTTATCGAGGCCATTCGATTGGATTGACGTCGGCTTCAGGGAAAAATGGCTGGCGCCATGCGCAAATGCGGCTAACCTCAACATCCAACAAGAAGGAGAGGAAAGCCATGCTCGTGATGTTCGTGGGCGCCGACCGGACCGAAACCGCCATCAATGCCGCGCAGGTCACCTTCGTATCTTCTGTTACTGACGGCACCCGCATCCGCTTTGGCGAAGGCCGCAGCGTCACCGTGGTAGAACCGATCGCCCAGGTGATGGAGGATCTCAATCAGGCGTTGCGGCCGCACGAATAGCGTCGCGCCCGGCGCTACGCCGCAACCGATGCTTTGCGTATGCCTGAGAAGCATCCTATACTGATGGCTTGATGCCAGGACTCAGGACAGCAATGAAATCCAATTTCTTCCGGGGCGCCGTTGCCCTTGGCGCGCTCGCGCTCATCCCCGCCACCACGGCCGCGCTCGCGGACGGGGAAGCGAGCAGCTACAAGGCGCTCGACGAGTTCATGGACGTCTTCCAGAAAGTCCGCAGCGACTATGTCGAAAAGGTCGATGACGAAAAGCTGATCAAGGGCGCGATCGACGGCATGCTCGCCAGCCTCGACCCGCATTCGAGCTTCCTCGACGCGCGAGACTTCCAGAACCTGCGCACCCAGACAGAGGGCAGCTATGGCGGCCTTGGCCTATCGGTCACGCAGGAGGATGGCGCGGTCAAGGTGATCGCACCGACGCAGGATACCCCGGCCTGGCGCGCAGGGATCAAGGCTGGGGATTATATCACACATCTCGACGGGCAGCTGATTTATGGCGGCACGCTGGACGAAGCCGTCGACAAGATGCGCGGCGCGCCGGGCACGTCGATCAAGCTCACCATCGTGCGCGCAGGCCGCGACAAGCCGATCGAAGTGACGCTGACGCGCGAGATCATTCAGCTGAAGCCGGTGAAGTGGGAAGTGAAGAACGGCGTTGGCGTGATCAACATCGTCAGCTTTTCCGCCAATACGGGCGCCGATTTGCGGCAGGCGATCCGCAGCATCGACAAGAGCCTGGGCCGTAAGCCGACCGGCTACATCCTTGACCTCCGGTCCAATCCGGGGGGGTTGCTGGATGAAGCCGTGTCCGTGAGCGACGCGTTCCTGGAGCGCGGTGAGATCGTATCACAGCGCGGCCGCAACAAGGGCGATGTTGAGCGCTATTATGCCAAGCCCGGCGATGATGCGAAGGGCTTGCCGGTCATCGTGCTGGTCGATGCCGGGTCTGCCTCGGCCTCCGAGATCGTCGCGGGCGCGCTTCAGGATCAGCATCGCGCATTGGTGATGGGCGAGCGCAGCTTCGGCAAGGGCAGCGTGCAGACGATGTTGCCGCTGACCAATACGACCGCGCTCAAGCTGACGACGGCGCGCTATTATACGCCGTCCGGCCGGTCTGTGCAGGAAGGCGGTATCGAGCCTGACGTCCGGGTGCCGCAGTTATCGGATCCCGATTACAAGAACCGGCCGAAGTTCCGCGAAAGCGACCTGCGCCGCCACCTGATCAACGAGATCAAGACGGACAATGCCGCGCTGGAAGAAGACACCAAGGAAGATCCCCGCTTCGCCATGACGGCCGAGGAGCTGAAGAAGAAGGGGATCGAGGATTTCCAGCTGGATTATGCGCTGAAGACGATCGGGCGGCTGGCGGCGAAGCCGGGCGCGGTGGTTGCACAGGCGGGAACGACAGGGAAGAAGGTGGTTCGGTGATCTGAGTGGCTGGTTTTTTTGGGTGAAGGGTACTTCCTCCCTCTCCCCTGAAGGGGAGAGGGATGGTTTGAACCCTTAACGAGCTTCACGTCACTCCGGATAACCGATCTCCATCACCTCATATTCCTTCTCCCCGGCGGGCAGCATAACGCGGCGCAGATCGCCTACTGCGGCATTGCGCAGAGCGCGCGCGATGGGGGAGCTCCAGCCGATCCGGCCCGCGCTGGCGTCGGTCTCGTCATTGCCGACGATGGTGACGGTGCGGTGATTGTCGTCTTCGTCGGCGATC
Organism: Sphingobium sp. TomTYG72; assembly: GCF_055394715.1. Classification (NCBI taxonomy): domain Bacteria; kingdom Pseudomonadati; phylum Pseudomonadota; class Alphaproteobacteria; order Sphingomonadales; family Sphingobiaceae; genus Sphingobium; species Sphingobium sp. TomTYG72. Next base: position 2,545,871 of record NZ_AP027336.1, read on the forward strand.
GTCACGGTCGCGCCGAAGAAGACGCGGGTCTTGTCGGGTTGTTGACGAGGATCGACGACTTTCGCATCCTTCATCTTCTTTGACAGGCGGCGGAGTTGGCCGTCGATCTCACGCATGCGCTTGCGGCCGTAGAGATAATCGCCATTCTCGCTGCGGTCGCCGTTGCCCGCTGCCCAACTGACGATCTCCACGATGCGTGGCCGCTCCTGCCCAAGCAACTGGTCATATTCGGCGCGCAGCTTCGCGAAGCCTTCAGGCGATATATAGTTGGGATGAGCGGTCATGACGGGACATCCCTATCCTGTCGGGCCGAGCTTGTCGAAGCCCTCCGCTCAGCCCGACTGGGGACACTGGGACCTTAGCCCGGCGTCTGCTTGCCCAGATATTTGGACAGCGGCGTGTTCGAGCCCCGGAAGCGGGCGCGTTCGGGATTCATCGCTTCATAGACGACCGCATTTTCCAGCACACGCTGTACATAGTTGCGCGTTTCGAAAATCGGGATTTGCTCGATCCAGCGCAGCATGTCGGCACCCGGCAGGCGCGGGTCGCCATTGGCGGAGATCCAGCGGTTCACATTGCCGGGACCGGCATTATAAGCTGCGACCGCCAGCGGATAGCTGCCGCCATAATAGTTAAGCATTCGCTGGAAATAGGATGAGCCGAGCATGATGTTGTAGCTTGGATCGTTGAGCGAACCGGGGTCGTAGCCGAGGCCAAGTTTGCCCGCCTGTTCCCGCGCGGTGCCGGGCATAAGCTGCATCAGGCCGCGCGCGCCAGCGTGGCTGACGATCTGCCGGTCGAACTGGCTTTCCTGCCGGGCGATGGCGTGCACCATCGTCCAGTTGGATTGCGCGGTGGGCGGCACGGGCATGCGGGGGAAGGCGCTTTCGCCATAGCCGGTGAGGCCGCTGGACACGGCGCGGCGGCCGACCATCACGCCCATGTCGGGCCTGCCGATGCTCTTGGCGAGTTCGGCGGCGAGATAATGGTCGCTGTCGCTGTCGGCATTATTGGCGATAGCTCGGGCGAATTTGCTCTGATCCTCCCAATAGCCCATCTGTCCCAGCGCCTTCACGGCGCGGACGACCGAACGATTGTTGAAGGATGTGCGATCGGCGGCGGAAATCTCCACGGCCCGTTCCACGAGGGCAGGCGCGGGCACCGGCTTTCCGACGCGTTCTAGGGCAAGTTGGCCGTAGAATTGATCCGGGAACACCGAAGCCTGGGCGAAATAGCTGGTCGCGGTGGCCGTATCACCGGCTGCCAGTGCTGCGCGACCTGCCCAATAATAGCCCTTCGACTGGGTCTGGGGGGATTTGGCAGCCGTTGCGTAGCGCCGGAACATCGCCGCAGCGTCCGCTGGGCGGTTCAGATTGTAGAAGGCGGTCGATCCCGCCAGCCAGGCGAGGCTGGTATAGTCGTCACGCTCGCCAATCGGGCGGCTGGAAACGTCGGTGCCGGGCGCATAGGCGTCGTCGAGCTTGCTGGCGATGCCATAGGCGAAGCTCCACTGGCTGTCGTTGGCGGCGGCGCGCGCCTGGCCAAGCAATGTCTCATACCATTTTTCGGCATTGCCCGGGCGGAAGGTCAGCTGGGGACGGTTGGCAAGATATTGCCGCGCGGCGACCCAATTGCCCGTGTTCATCAGCCAGGTCGCCTTGTCCGCGACGAAGCCTGCGTCGGATATGCCAACCGGCTCGGCGACCTGCATCCGGGAGGCGGCGTCCGGCGCCTTCTGGCGGAAGGCGATACGCGCTTCGTAGACCGGCCGTCGCGTGGGCGTCACATAAGCGAGCATCCGTTGCGCGCCGGCGATGTCGCCGCCCCATAGCAGCACGTCGGCGCGCTGATCATGGTCCGCACTGGTCCAGCTGGATCCGAACAGCGAAAGAAGCCGAGCCTCGTCATCCGGCGAAAGCGTGCCGCCGACCCAGGCGCTGCGTGCGGCAATGCGCGCTTCGGGCATGCTGCCCATCTGCATCAGCGCCAGCGCATTGCGTGCATGGCCGGTGGCGGTGCGCGCGGGGAAGCGGGCGAAGAAGGCCGTAACCTGACGCGGATCATAGCTGTTGGGATTGATGCCGGTTTCCGCCAGCCGCCGCATCCGGTCCTCCCCCGGCCAACCGGGATTGGCGAGGATGAAGCTGGCATAGGTCGAAAAGCCCAGGCCATCGCTCTGCTGCAACGCGCGCCATTGGCTGATCGTCGCGGAGATGGATGGATCGGACGCGACGCCGATTCGGCCGCTGACCTGATTCCAGGGCGATGGCTGAGGCGATGCCTGAGTCGAGGCGGGCAGTTGCTGGACCACCGCGCCAGCCGGATAGGGCGACGCAACAGGGGCTTCGGTCTGGGCGCTGGCGCCGGCGGTAAAAAGAAGAAGAGCGATCAAGGGCATGCGGACCAATGTTGTTTCGGGGCGGCGAGCTGACAGCCTACTGGACATCATCGCAATTCCATCCTTATCAGGCCCTGAATGACACGCTATAGCGCGCCGTTGCCTACACTCGACAGTGTGCCCCGGAATGCCGGTGAATTGAAGGAGTTTGTTGATGTTTTCCGGGTCGATTCCGGCGCTGGTCACTCCATTTCGCGACGGGAGCGTGGATGAGGCCGCGTTTCGCGCCCTAGTGGACTGGCAGATCGAGGAAGGAAGCAGCGCTTTGGTGCCATGCGGCACCACCGGCGAAAGCGCCACCATGACGGTGGAAGAGCATAACCGCGTCGTCGCGATCTGTGTCGATCAGGCGGCGGGCCGGGTGCCGGTGATTGCGGGCTGTGGGTCCAACGACACGCGAATCGCGCTGGAGCATATGTTTGCGGCGCAGGCTTCTGGCGCGGACGCGGCGCTGGTGGTCGCGCCTTATTATAACAAGCCCAACCAGGAAGGCGTATATCAGCATTTCGCCTATCTGGCCGAGCGCTGTCAGCTGCCGATCGTTCTTTACAATGTGCCGAGCCGCACGATCACCGACATTGGCGTGCCGGTCATCCATCGCCTGACGGAAGAATATCAGACAATCGTGGGCATCAAGGACGCCACCGGGAATCTAGGGCGGGTCACCGCGCAGCGGCTCGCCTGCCGCGATGATTTCTGCCAGCTGTCCGGCAATGACGAAACCGCGCTGGGATTTAACGCCATGGGGGGCAGGGGCTGCATCTCCGTCACGGCTAATGTCGCGCCGCAACTGTGCGCGCAATTCCAGGCGGCTTGTGCGTCGGGTGACTGGGTTGGTGCACTGGCGTTACAGGACCGGCTATACCCGCTGCATGACGCATTGTTCAGCGATTCTTCACCTGGACCGGTTAAATATGCGCTCAGCCGCGTGCGGTCCGACATGCCCGGTGAATTGCGCCTGCCGATCACCTGGCCGTCGGAATCGAGCCGCGCCGCTGTCGATCGGGCGTTGGAAATTGCGGGTCTCGTCTAAATGGGCTGCGGCCTTATATGGTGAAGTGAGTTAGTTAAGAGTCCCATGGCCCGCCCCCGTCCCGAACTGTTCGACAAGAAGAAGATCGTCGCCGAGAACCGGCGCGCGCGTTTTGAATATTTCCTTGAGGATGTGTTCGAAGCGGGCATCGCGCTGCAAGGCACGGAGGTGAAATCGCTCCGTTTCGGCGAGGGCAACATCGCCGAGAGCTATGCCGAGGTGAAGGGCGATCAGGTGTGGCTGGTCAACAGCAACATCCCCGAATTCAGCCACGGCAATCGCTATAATCATGAACCCAAGCGGCCCCGCAAGCTGCTGCTGCACGAGCGGGAGATCGCGCGCATGCACGGCGCGGTGGAGCGCAAGGGCATGACGCTTGTCCCCTTGAGCGTCTATTTCAACAGCCGTGGCAAGGCCAAGGTCGAACTGGCGCTGGCCAAGGGCAAGAAGACGCACGACAAGCGCGAAACGATCAAGGAACGCGACTGGAAGCGCGATCAACAGCGTATCATGAAGGACCATCGCTGATGGGGCCGAGAGCGAGCATGAGCCGCCTGTCGCGGTGGTGGCATGCCAATGCCCCGACCCGTGAATCGCTGGAGGACAATCGCTTCATCGCCCCCGTCGCGCACCGGGTATTGGAGCCATCGTTGTGGCGCTTCACCCGTCGTTCCGTGCCGCGTGGAGTCGCGTTGGGGCTGCTGGTCGGGATATTTCTGTTGATCCCCGGTGTGCAGATTGCCGGGGCGGCGATGCTGGCGCTGCCGTTCCGGGCCAATATTCCGCTGGCGGCGGCGATGACGTTTCTTTCCAATCCAGCGACAACACCGCTGTTCCTGATGGCGTCGGTCTATGTCGGCAACTGGTTTCTCGGGCGCAGCGCGGATGCATCGGGTTTCATGGCGCTGGTGGATAAGCACGCATCGATCCGCGAATGGTGTGGCTGGCTTTTTTCCGAAGCGGCGCCCGCCATGCTGTTTGGGCTGTCGCTGATTTCGATCGCATTCGCGGTGGTCGGATATTTCCTTGCCGACTGGATCTGGCGCCATCGGATGGGCCGGAAATGGCATGCGCGTAAATTGAGGATTGGCAAGGCACCCGAAAGCAGCGCATTGGAAGAAGTCGCCCGCGTCTGACGCAAGGCGAATAGTCCAGGCGTTTTCAGGGGGAAGGCCGGCCGATGGCCTCGCGCGTCAAAAGGGATGAGGAAGCGTGGACGGGCGAGCGCCCCTCCCGACTGTCCCTGCCGCTGCTGATACTGGCGGCGCTGCTTTCGGCGGTTCTCGTCATCTATGCGACCGGCAACCCGGCTCTGGCCACAGGGTTCGGCGCAATGATCCTTGCCATCGCTGCGCTGCTCAGCTGGTATCGGCGTATTTTCCCGGAAGAGGCGGCAGACGGCGAGGCGGTGCCGGATTGGACGGTAGCGCGCGCTGCGGCCGACGCGTCCAATATGGCGATTGCCGTGACCGACAGGGCTGGGCGGCTTGTCTGCGCCAGCGACCTGTTCGGCGAATGGTTTCCCGGATTTCCGACGCCCCCCAATCTCACCGCCGAGCCGGGCCTGACGGAAAGCCTGAGCGCTGCCGCCCGCGCGGCCTGGCGCGATGGTGAGGCGCGGGTCGAAGGCGTGGCGCAGGGTGCTCTCCGGCTGGACGTCGATCTGTGCCGCACGGGCCGGTCGGAAGATTATCTGCTGTGGCGCTTTACCCCGGTTCGCCAGCCCAACGCGCTGGACGATGTGCACCGCCTGCTGACCGGGGATGCGGGACGGCAGATGGGCGAGGCCGGGATCATGGCGGTGATGATCGGCGGCGAAGGGCGTATTCGCGCGGCGAACGGGGCTTTCCTGCTGCGCGCCGCTGGCCGGATCGACGCCAATATCACCGGCCGTGACTTTGCCGCCCATATGCGCGTCGATGACAAGGGGCGGCTATTTCTGGCACGTGAGGAGTCGGGCGGGCTGCCGCTGCGGCTGTTGCAGGTGCCCTTGCGTCGGACGGCTCAGCCTGCTGGTAGTCAAGTCGGCCAGGATGGTCCGATGCTGCTGCTGCTGATCGATGAGCCAGCGGGCAGCGCGGGCGGCACATCGGCGCTTTCCTATATCGAAACGCTGCTGTCCCTGCTGCCTTTCGGTCTTGCCATGGCGGATCGCGATGGTCGCGTCCTGTTTCTCAACAGCGCCTTTTCCCGTGCGGCGGGGCTCAAGCGTAGCGAACGGCCGAGTTATCCCGGCGATCTGGTCGTGCGGGAAGATCAGGCAGCAGTCGCAGACGCCGTGCGCCGCTTTGCGGTGGGGCCGCAAATGTCGGGCGATATCGCCATCAGGTTGCGCAACGAGCCGGAGGAGCCGACGGCGCTCAGTCTGGCGGGCGTCCGGGGCCTGGGCGAGGCAGCGGTGCTGCTCAGCCTCAAGGACAATAGCGAGGAAAGCAAGCTCAAGCGGCAGGTGGCGCAGGCGACGAAGATGCAGGCGATCGGCCAGTTGGCCGGGGGCGTCGCGCATGACTTCAACAATATCCTGACCGCGATCATCGGCCATTGCGACCTGATGCTGATGCGCCATACGCCGGGCGACAGCGACTATGACGATATTCAGCAGATCAAGTCGAACAGCAATCGCGCGGCTGGGCTGACGCGCCAGCTGCTCGCCTTTTCGCGGCAGCAGACATTGCGTCCGCAGGTGCTGCAATTGCCGGACATCGTTGCCGACGTTTCCAACCTTCTGAAGCGTCTGCTGGGTGAGAGCGTGAAGCTGGAGGTCAGCCATGGCCGCAACCTGGGCGCGGTGCGCGCGGACCCGGGGCAGCTGGAGCAGGTGATCGTGAACCTGGCGGTCAATGCGCGCGACGCGATGCCGGAAGGCGGCATCCTCAATATCCAAACCTATGCGGTTCCGGCTGGCAAGGTGCGCGAGATGCGGCAGGAGATATTGCCCGCCGCCGATTATACCGCGCTGCGCGTGTCCGACACCGGCCTTGGCATCCCGCCCGACATTCTGTCCAAGATCTTCGAGCCCTTCTTCACGACCAAGGAGCTGGGCAAAGGCACGGGGCTTGGCCTTTCCACCGTCTATGGCATCGTCAAGCAATCGGGCGGCTATATCTTCGCCGAATCTGAAATTGGCCGGGGGGCGAGTTTCGTCATCTACCTGCCCGTCTATCAGGGCGCCGACATGGAGCAGGCGATTCCCGCCAAGCTGCCGATCAAGCGCAGCGAGACATGGGGCACGGGCACGGTGCTGGTGGTCGAGGACGAGGATATGGTCCGCGCCGTCGCAGAACGCGCCCTTTCGCGTCAGGGCTACAAGGTGTTGACCGCCAACGACGGCGAGCAGGGGCTGGAGGTGCTGGCGAGCGGTGAGAAGATAGACCTGCTGATCTCCGACGTGGTCATGCCCAACATGGATGGCCCGTCCATGGTCGCGCGGGCACGGGATACGCATCCCGACCTGCCGGTGCTGTTCATGTCCGGCTATGCCGAGGAGCAGCTGCGCAAGTCGATCGACCTTGCCAATGTCGCCTTCCTACCCAAACCATTTTCCGTCAGCCAGCTCGCGGAGGCGGCGCGGGACGCCTTGGCAATGGGTACAGCGGTGGAATGAACTTCTTGAACGATCAAGCGTTTATGCTGGTCCGCGCGCCGATGATAAGATAGCGAGCGCAACGAAATAGGGGACGCACATGTCGGACGGCAAGACCATCCTGGTGGTCGAGGATGAAGCGATGATCGGCATGATGCTGGAAGATTATCTCGAAACATTGGGATATCGCCTGCATGCCATTGCCGTTTCGGTGGATGAGGCGTGCGACCATGCGCGCAAGGGCGGCTTCGACGCCGCGTTGGTGGACTGCAATCTGCAGGGTGAGAAAAGCTGGCCGGTCGCGGACCTGCTGGCGCAAAGCGGCATCCCCTTTATTTTCGCGACAGGCGGCATGGCTGATGATGTGCCGTCAGGGCATTCGGATCGGCCGACTTTGGCAAAACCTTATACGATTGGCGCCGTTGAGCGGGCGCTGACGAAGGTTCTTTCCGCCTAAATAGGAAATTTCCGTTCCCCTCTTGTTCTTTTGGAACAAAGGGGATACATGGTGGCCAAGGCGCCACTTAATCGGCGCTTCCGCTTGACAGGGGATAGGCCGATGACAGCAATGCTCTCACTCATCGATTCCAAGAAGACAGGGACAATGGACAGACAGAAAGCATTGGAAGCGGCCCTTTCCCAGATTGACCGCGCCTTCGGTAAAGGTTCGGCCATGAAGCTGGGCAGCCGCGAGAAGATCGAGATTGAGGCGATCTCGACGGGATCGCTGGGGCTCGACATCGCGCTGGGTATCGGCGGCCTGCCGCGCGGCCGCATCATCGAAATCTATGGCCCTGAAAGCTCGGGCAAGACCACGCTGGCGTTGCATGCCATTGCAGAGGCGCAGAAGACCGGCGGTATCGCGGCCTTTGTCGACGCGGAACATGCGCTTGATCCGGCCTATGCCAAGAAGCTGGGCGTCGACATCGACGAACTCATCGTGTCGCAGCCGGATACCGGCGAACAGGCGCTGGAGATTGTCGATACGCTGGTGCGGTCGAACGCCATCGACGTGTTGGTGGTGGACTCGGTCGCCGCGCTGGTGCCGCGCGCTGAAATCGAAGGCGAAATGGGCGATAGCCATGTTGGCCTTCAGGCGCGCCTGATGAGCCAGGCTCTGCGCAAGCTTACGGGCTCGATCTCGCGCTCCAAGTGTCTGGTGATCTTCATCAACCAGGTCCGCATGAAGATTGGCGTCATGTACGGCAATCCGGAAACGACGACGGGCGGCAACGCGCTCAAATTCTATGCTTCGGTTCGCCTCGACATTCGCCGCACCGGCCAGATCAAGGATCGTGACGATATCGTCGGCAACGCGACCCGCGTGAAGGTGGTGAAGAACAAGGTGGCCCCGCCCTTCAAGCAGGTCGAATTCGACATCATGTATGGCGAGGGGATTTCGAAGATCGGCGAGATACTCGACCTTGGCGTCAAGGCTGGCGTGGTCGAAAAATCGGGCGCCTGGTTCTCCTACGACTCCGTTCGCATCGGCCAGGGTCGTGAAAATGCCAAGACCTTCCTCAAGGAAAATCCCGAAATGGCGGAGCGCCTGGAAAAGGTGATCCGGGGCAAGACCGAAGAGGTCGCCGAAGGAATGATGACCGGACCCGAAGCGGAGGATGATGGCGAATAAGCACGGCAAGCGCCTGCGGCCGGATCAGCCGCAGGATAGCCGCGCGGTTCTGCCCGCCTTTCGTTTCACGCACTGAAAAGGCCCGCCCGCGCATTTTCGCGGGGCGGGCCTTTTACCGTTATAAAGCGCGACTGGGCGAGGCTTGCTCAACAGGTCTAGGCTGTAGTGACATTTTAGGGATTCACGCGAGCGTAGATTTCTGATTCAACACTGGCTTTTGGAGGCTGGTGTGGAAGGCGAGGTTTTACGGGACGATCAGTGGGAGCGACTGCGCGAGTTTGTGCCGGGCGGACGAAAGGGCAAGCGTGGTCCACGCAGCGATGGCCGCCGGTTTCTTGATGCGCTGCTGTGGCTGGCGCGTTCGGGCGGACGCTGGCGTGATTTGCCCGAGCGTTTTGGCCCCTATCAGACGGCTAAGCGACGCTATTATCGGTGGGTCGAGCAAGGGGTGATTGACCGGATATTCGCGGCGGTATCGGACGATCCCGACATCGAATGGCTTGCGATCGACGCCACCGTGATCCGCGCCCAGGCTCAAGCGGCCGGAGCGCGGGTAAAAAGGGGGGCGTTCAAGCCCAGGCTCTCGGCCGCTCCCGAGGCGGGTTCGGCACCAAAATCCACGCCGTAGTCGATGCCCTTGGTCTGCCGGTGCGCTTCATACTCGGTCCCGGACAACAGAACGACATGGCGCCTGCTTGCGACCTGATCCGAGGACTGCCCGCAAAGCAGGTTCTTGCCGATCGCGCCTATGATGCCGATAGCCTGTGCGATCTGATCCGTGCCCAAGGCGGTGAGGCCGTCATCCCGCCACGCCGCCATCGCAGCATCCGCCGACCATATGATGTCATCGCCTACAAACAGCGATGGGGCATCGAAGGCTTCTTCGCTCGCCTCAAACAATGGCGCCGCATCGCTACCCGCTACGACAAAATCGCCGCCAACTTCCTCGGCTTCATCAAGCTCGCAAGCATCATGCTATGGCTCAAATGATTAAATCGTCACTACAGCCTAGAGCGCGCTGCGTTAAATCGGACGCAAGATGCGCGCTCTAGTTATTTGTTGCCGCATCGTTTGTTGCGCAAAACCGGTTCCCACTTTTGCGCACGATGCTCTAAATGAACATTGATCAGCGGCTGGGGCTTACCGTTCCTGTCGGTTTGAGGTCAGAGGGCGGATTGTTGGCGTGGCTCCGCTGGCGCCTTTTGCTCTGCTCGACGGCGAGCTTTTTCTTGAGCCGTACGCCCTGAAGACCCCAGTCTCCGAAATGTACGGCAGCCAGGAATATGAGGAGGCCGTTCATGAACAAGGCGATGGTGAGGGGCAACGCGAGAAAGACGTCGAGTATTCGTTCGGTCGGCGTTTCCACAGGCCCCACCCGGTCGATCCCGAACAAGGCGAGGCCGTCTTCAAGGGAATGACCATCCCATTCTCGCCGGAAAAGCCATTCGCCTACTTCTATCGCCAGAATGGTCGGGGCGATGAGCATGGCGGCGAGGCCGATTATCACCATCGCCTCGCTCAAGAGCTGTACACCAAGAGAGGGAAGGCGGCCCTTGATTACAGGATCATGTACTTGTCTTTCGGGCGCCGGAGATTGCGATACCCCGATCGGCCTCACGGTGGATGACGAAGGCGGGTCCGAAAAGCCGTATCGATCCAGCTTGGCCAACATCCGGGGGTTCAACTGAGACTTGCAGCTATCCTCGATGAATTTTTGTTGCTCGATCGTCAGCTCCTGCCGGAAGCTGTCGGATTGCCCCTTTCTGATCCGCAGGGCATCTGAATCCGATCTGTCATATTCATGGCCGGGAATGCCCTGGGCGAGTTCCAGTGCCTTGAGCTTTTCGAAGGATGAGTTTTCCACCGCATATCCAAGGGCATGGGTGTTGACTGGCTCATCCAGAAAATTGAGCATCTTTTCGACTTCTGCCTCCGTTTGAAGCAGTAGATCCTCATAATATATGACGTGATGATCATGCCGTTCGAGGCCATTGGCCCAGCTGTTCATATATTTGATATAGTGAGGCAGGCCTCTATTCTCGTCCATGAGAAAATCGTCAACGCTGCCTTGAAACGACATCTTGTGCCGGGTCACATGGTGATAGTCGGAAATGAGTACGGCTCGCGGATCGCGGATGAGGAATATGATGGGAAGCCGACCGGGGAGGGTTGGTTTGAAGCGCAGATGGGTGGAAGGGATGAGGGGGAAAGAGGCCTCCTCCGACCTGCGGACAAAGGCCGGTATGCCGCGCACCGGATCCAAGTCGAAATTGGGAGCAAAGGTGAACATGCTCTGGGTCGTAATGGGCGGATATGCACGCGACGCGAGGAAATATTGGGCCAGGATAAACCTGAGCCAGGTCCTGCCCGACTTCGGGTAGGAGGCAAGGAGCGCGGTCGCAGCGCTGGAAACAAGACGCAGGCTGCGAGCCGAAGCGATTCGGCGCGCCAGAATGAAGGGCGCATGAGCCAGAGAAGCGATGTGGGGCGTGTCCATCAACACAGACTAGCTTGGCAGAAAGCCGGGTGTGAAACTTTTCCGGATGATGGCCAATGTGTGTAAGAAGCTGAAATCATCCCCCCTTTTTTCTGATGGCAGCAACTTGATTGACAGGGGATGCGCTATCGCCGAAAAGAACATATAGAGAACATATAGAGAACATTCCATGGTGGATTCGGTGAACAGGCTTGCAGCCCTCAGGCGGCACATTGCATCACTGGAAGGGATTCCGGCCGTTAAAGCAGGCGCGCGTATCGCGACCGGACATGCGGCTTTTGATCAGGCATTGCAGGGTGGCCTTGCCAGGGGTCGGGTACATGAATTTTTCGGGAATGCTGAAGATGAGGGCGCTACTGCCGGTCTTTCCCTGATCCTTGCCCATCTTGCAGCGCGTGAGGCCCCTTTGTTCTGGCTGCGCCTTCCAAATGGAACGGCCGGTCAACCTTATGGCCCGGGGCTCTCCGCGCTTGGAATAGATCCGGCCCATTTGCTGATCGGCGTCATGAAGGATGAGGCGCTGCTGCTGCGCGCGGCGGTCGATGCGTTGCGGTGTCCGGCGCTGGGCGCGCTGGTCATCGAACTGCGCGGGCGCGCGCCGCTGCTGGACCTGACTGCCAGCCGCCGTCTGGCGCTGGCGGCGGAGACGTCGGGGGTTACGGCTTTCGTGCTGCGGATCGGCGGTGATCCGGTGCCAAGCGCGGCGGAGACGCGGTGGCGGGTGGAGGCTGCGCCATCCGTGCCTTTGCCGGGCAATGCGCCGGGCATGAGCGCCTTTTCGCTCCATCTGTTGCGCCGCCGTTCGGGGGCAGACGGCATGACGTGGCGGATGGTGTGGAATGCCGAGCGGGGAGATTTTGGAGAAGAGTGCGATGAACGCCATGAGCATGGATGGGCAAGCGGAGGACGCGCTGACGAGGCGGCGCTACCTGGCGCTGTGGTTCCCCTTCCTGCCGGTCGATCGGCTGCGCATCGCGCGGCCTGACCTGTGGCAGGCGCAGGCCGGTGCCGCGCCGGTCGCCATCGTGGAATCCGTGCGCGGGGCCATGCGCCTTGTCACGCCGGATGCCGACGCGCTGGCGCTGGGCCTTAGCGCAGGCACGACGCTGGCCGATGCGCGGGCGCAAGAGCCGGATCTGGTCAGCTTCGAGGCCGATCATCATGCCGATCAGGATTGGCTGGAGCGGCTATGCGATGGCTGCGCGCGCTATACGCCTGCGGCCGCGATCGATCCGCCGCATGGGCTGATGTTGGACATCACCGGCTGCGCGCATCTGTGGGGCGGGGAGGAAGCCCTGGCGCGCGAGGCTGTGGACCGGTTCGAGCGGCACGGCATGGAGGTGCGTTATGCGATAGCAGGCACGCCGGAGGGCGCGCATGCGCTCTGCCGCTTTTCCGCAGGGCCAGCGCCCGATGAGGAGGCGGCGCTGCGCCGCCTGCCGGTCGAGGCACTGGAACTGGAGCAGGACAGCGGGGTGGCGTTGCGGCGCGCGGGGCTGCGCACCATCGGCGATCTTGCCGCCCGTCCTGCCGCTACGCTGGCCGCGCGCTTTGGCGAGGAGGCGGTCGATGTGCTGCATCGCCTGCTGGGTCTGGGGCATCGGCCACTTAGCCCCCGCCGTCCGCGTCCTGTCCTGCGGATCGAGCGTCGTTTCGCAGAGCCTGTGGGCAGCACCGCCTATGCGCTGCAGCGGGTCGAGGAGATGGCGGTCGAAGCGGGCGAGCGGCTGGCCGAGCGGGGCGAGGGCGGGCGGCGTTTTGAACTGCTGTTCTTTCGCACCGATGGTCTCGCCTTTCCGCTGCGGGTGGAAACCGGCCTGCCGGTGCGCGATGCGCCTGCGATCATGCGGCTGGTGCGGGAACGGATCGACAGCCTGTCCGATCCGCTCGATCCTGGCTTCGGCTTCGACATGCTGCGCCTCACCGTGCCGCAGACCGAGCCGATGGCGGCAACCCAGCTGGCGCTGGAAGGAGGCGAGGCAAAGCGTGAGGAGGCGGTCGCGGCGCTGGTCGATCGGCTGTCCGTTCGCGCTGGCCGCAACCACATCCAGCGTCTGGAGCCGCGCGACAGTCATATTCCCGAGCAGGCGCAGCTTGCGCTGCCTGCGATCGAAAGCCGCACCCCGTCCAGCTGGCCTCGTCAGGGCGAACCGGGCGACCCGCCGATGCGCCCCATCCACCTGTTCGACCCGCCCCAGCCGATCGAGGTAGTGGCGGAGGTTCCCGACGGTCCGCCCCATCATTTCCGCTGGCGGCGCAGCGCCCATGAAGTGACTCGCTACGAAGGGCCGGAGCGGATCGCGCCCGAATGGTGGAAGGCGAAGGACGGCGCGCTGGCCGGCGAAAGCACCGGTATGACGCGCGACTATTACCGGATCGAGGATGCGCGCGGCCGCCGCTACTGGATATTCCGCCACGGCCTTTACGGCACGGAGGCGCGGCATCCGGGCTGGTACATCCACGGCCTGTTCGCATGAAACGCGGCAAGGGGCCTGATCCGTCGAAGCCTAAATCCCCTGACCGGCGGGAGTTGGACATGATTGAGGGAAGGGAGAAGGACGGGAGGAAGCCTGCAATACCGCCGTCCTTAAGGGAAGGGCCTGCCTTCGCCGAGTTGGGCGCCATGTCCAATTACAGCTTCCTGCACGGCGCTTCCCATCCTTCCGATCTTGTCGGCCGGGCGATTGAACTGGGGCTTCGCGCCATCGGTATTGCTGACAGGAACAGCGTGGCTGGCGTGGTGCGCGCCTATGTCGCGCTGCGCGATGCGCCGGACAAGGCGCGTGCGGAGATGATCAAAGCGAAGAAGGAAAGAGGTGAAACAGTTGAACTGACTGCCGAGGAAGAGGCGGCCTGTCACACCGATCTGCGTCTGGTGGTGGGCGCCCGCCTGGTCTTTGTCGATGGCACGCCTGACATTCTGGCCTATCCCAGAAGCCGCCTTGGCTGGGGACGGCTCACCCGTCTGTTGACCAAGGGCAATATGGAGGCGGTGAAGGGAGACTGCATTCTTACCTTCAGGGATTTGCTTAGCCATCTTGACGATCTTCTGCTGATCGTCCTGCCGCTTTCCACGGCCCGGCCACAAGAGGCGCACAAGGCTCCCCCGGCCTATCCGTCGGGGGATGAGGCGGTGTCCATCTCTCACCTGAAACTGGTGCCGCCCGCGTCTCCGTCCACATGGCAGGATGCATTGCGCCGGTTGCATGACAAAGCGCCGGGATGTGTGTGGCTGGGCCTGACACGGCGTTATAATGGGCGTGACCGTCGGCATGCGATTGCTATTCAGAGGATCGCCCGAGAGGTCGGCGTGCCGGTTATTGCGACCAATGATGTGCTGTATGCCGAAGCATCATCCCGATCATTGCAGGATGTGCTAAGCTGCATTCGTGATGGCGTGACGTTGAAGCAGGCAGGACAGCGGCTGGAAGCGCATGCTGAGCGTCATATCAAATCTCCCCTCGAAATGGCCCGGCTCTATGCCGACTGCCCGCAAGCGCTGGCTGAAACGATCCGGTTCGTCGATCAGATCGACTTCCTCCTCACCGACCTAAAATATGAATATCCTCATGAGCCGGTGCCGCCCGGTTGGTCACCCGATGGTTGGCTGGAAGATTTGGTGCGTAAAGCGGCGGTGAAACGCTACGGCCACCCATTGGCTCTGAAAGTGGAAAAGCTGATCGATGAGGAGCTTCATCTCATTCGCAGGCAAAATTATGCCTATTATTTTTTGACGGTTCACGACCTTGTTTGTTTCGCACGGTCCCAGAAGCCTCCCATTCTCTGCCAAGGGCGGGGGTCTGCCGCCAATTCCATCGTCTGCTTCCTGCTGAGCGTGACTTCCGTCGATCCTATGAAGCACGACCTGCTTTTTTCCCGTTTCGTGTCGGAAGAGCGCAACGAACCGCCCGACATCGACGTCGATTTCGAACATGAGCGGCGTGAGGAGGTGATGCAATATATCTACCGTCGCTATGGGCGCGAACGAGCGGGGATCGCCGCGACTGTCATCCATTACCGGTCCCGCAGCGCGCTGCGCGAAGTGACGAAGGTGCTGGGCCTGAGCGAAGATATCGCGGCGCGCCTGTCGAGTACCGTCTGGGGTAGCTACTCAAGCGACCTGGGCGATGGGCGCTTCATTGACGCGGGCTTTTCTCTCGACAATGCGGAGATACTGCGGTTGCGATCGCTGGTTCAGCAGCTGATCCGAGCGCCTTTCGCCCGGCATCTGTCCCAGCATGTCGGCGGCTTTGTGCTGACCCAGAACCGGCTGGATGAAACGGTGCCCATCCATAATGCCGCGATGCCTGATCGTAGCTTCATCGAATGGGATAAGGACGACATCGATGCGCTGGGCCTGATGAAGGTCGATGTGCTCGCGCTCGGCATGTTGAGCTGCATCCGCAGGGCTTATGAATTGATGCGGCGTTATGGTCTGGGCGATCATGACCTGACCGTCGATCTCGATTCCGAAGACCCTGCTGTTTACGCCATGCTGCAAAAGGGCGACAGCATTGGCGTGTTTCAGGTGGAAAGCCGGGCGCAGATCAACATGCTGCCGCGCTTGAAACCAAAGAACCTTTACGACCTGACGGTGCAGGTTGCGATCGTCCGTCCTGGGCCGATCGAAGGCGACATGGTGCATCCCTATTTGCGGCGGCGGGCAGGGATCGAAAAGCCGGAATTTCCTTCACCTAGTCCGCCCCACAATCCCAATGAGTTGCGGGAGTTGCTGAAGGATACCTACGGCGTCCCCCTGTTCCAGGAACAGGCGATGAAGCTCGCCATTGTCGCGGCGGAATTTACGCCTTCGGAAGCCAATCAACTGCGGCGGTCGATGGCGACTTTCCGGCAAGTGGGCGGCATGGACAAGTTCAAGGAGAAGATGATCGGCGGCATGGTGCGGCGGGGGTATGAACGCGATTTCGCCGAGCGTTGCTATAGCCAGATCGAGGGGTTCGGCAGCTATGGCTTTCCTGAAAGCCACGCTTTGTCCTTTGCCCGGCTGGTCTATGTGTCGGCCTGGATCAAGTGCCACCAGCCTGCTGTCTTTGCCTGCGCGTTGCTGAATTCTCAGCCTATGGGCTTTTATGCTCCGGCGCAGATCGTGCGGGATGCGCGGGAGCATGGCGTCGCGGTGCATGATGTGGATTTGAATATGAGCGGGTGGGACAATGCGCTCGAACCGCTGCTGCGGTCGCGGAACAGGCGGCGGGGCGAAGGGGAGGGACGGGCGTTGGCGCTGCGGCTGGGCTTTCGCCAGATTGATGGTTTTCGCGAGGCTTGGGCTGCGCAGATTGTCGAGGCGCGGAACGGAGGGCTGTTCACCAGCCTGGAGGATCTGGCGCGGCGGGCTGGGTTGCCTGCGCGCGCGCTGCGTTTGTTGGCGGATGCCGACGCTTGCCGGTCGCTGGGACAGGACAGGCGGGAGGCGTTGTGGGAAGCGCGGCGGACGCCGTCCAATGAATTGCCGTTGTTCGCCGCTGCGCGAAAGCGGGACCAGAAGGCGGCGGGAGAATTGGGGCAGGAGCCGGATGCGATGCTGCCCGCTATGCCGCTCGCTGAACAGGTCGTGGCTGATTACCAGATGACGCGCCTGTCGCTCAAAGGGCATCCGATGCAGTTCCTGCGGCCCGTCTTTGCCGCTGAGGGGGTGTTGAGCTGCGCGCAGACATCGGCTGCGAAAAACGGGACGAAGGTGCGGACGGCAGGCGTGGTGCTGGTGCGGCAGCGGCCGGGCAAGGGCAATGCCGTCTTCATCACGATTGAGGATGAGACGGGGATTACCAACATCCTGCTGTGGGCGCGGCTGTTCGAAATGCAGCGGCGGCCGGTGATGGCGTCGCGGCTGATGCTGGTCGAGGGCGAAGTGCAGCGGAGCAAGGAAGGTGTCGTCCACCTGATGGCGAGCCGGGTGCATGATCGTACGGCTGAATTGTCGCGCCTGTCGGATACGCATAAGCCGCAGATCGCTTTGTCGCGGGCGGATGAGTTTGTGCATCCTCAGCATCCGCGCACGTCCAGTCATCCGCGTAATGTGCGGATATTGCCGAGGTCTCGGGACTTTCATTGAGGGATTGGAAAATCCTCCCTGCGCAGAGCGTGGGGAGGGGGACCGCCGCGCAGCGGTGGTGGAGGGGGAACTGGCACGACCTGCGGCGCCCTGCGGGCGCTCCCCTCCACCAGCCTGCGGCTGGTCCCCCTCCCCATCTGTCGATGGGGAGGATAAACTTTCATCCCGAAGCCAAGGAGCGCCCCATGTCCATTCCCGATCTCCCCATCGACGGCGGTTGCCGGTGTGGGCGTGTGCGTTTCCGGCTCAGTGAAGCGCCGTGGGGTGAAGCGGTTTGCCATTGCACCGGGTGCCAGAAGATGACGGGCAGCGCCTTTTCCACCACGATCATCATGCCTTCGGGCGGATTTGAACTGATCGCGGGAGAGACGGTGATTGGCGGGCTGCATGGCGAGGATGTGCGCCATCATCATTGCGACTGGTGCAAGAGCTGGGTCTTTACCAAGCCTGCCGCCGACATGGGCTTCGTCAATGTGCGGGCAACGATGCTGGACGATGCCAGCTGGTTCGCGCCGTGGATGGAGACGCAGACGGCGGAAAAGCTGCCTTGGGCGCAGACCGGCGCGGTGGTCAGCTTCGAACGCTTCCCCGCTATGGATGAATATGAAGGGCTGATCGCCCGCTACCGCGCCGAGCGGCTTCAATAATCCTTCGAATAGCGCAGGTTTGCCGATGATCCGGCGTTGGTGCCGGTCTTCGACAGCAGGCTGAGTGTTTTCGACAACGAGATTTCCAGCTGGGTGGCGGTGAAGCCCTTGGGATCGGTGATCACCTCCACATAGATATTGTTGGAGATGTGCTGACCCACAGCCAGCGATGCGCCGCGCCCCGTATCCTTGTCGCCGCTAACGATGCCGATGCGATCGACGCCGGACGCATTCTGCAACTTGCCCATCGGATTGAGCCCGCCGCCACCGCCGCGCAGGCCGTTGAGCGCAGCGGCAAGCTGGATCGCCTGGGTGGCGGACAGGTTCGCGACATTGTCGCCGAACAGGATGCGGGCCAATATCTCGTCCTGCGGCAGGGTGGGCGTCGAGATGAAGCTGATGTCCGGCTTCTGCGCCGTGCCGCCGACCGCGATGCCAGCCGTTACCGTGTTGATGCGGGTTTCGGCGCGGATCGCCAGCACCGGGTTCATCATCGGTCCATTGAAGGTGATGATCCCCTGTTCAAGGTCGAACTGATGGCCCGAGAAGCTGTAGCGGCCGCGTATCACCTCGATCTTGCCGACGACGCGCGGGGCCTTTGTGGTGCCGGTGACGCGCATGTTGGTCTTCCATTCGGAATTGAGGCCCATGCCGGTCAGGTAGATCTCATTATCGGCGCGCACCCGGATGTCGAGCTTCCAGTCGGCGGGTTTGGCCGCTGCTTGCCGGGACGCGATGCGCTGGTCCAGCAGGTCGGTGCCTTCGCCCTTGCGCCGGACGCCTTGGAGCTGCCGGATGTCGGCGCCACCCTGCCACGCGATGCGATAGCGGGTTTCGGGGAGCCACAGGTCGCCCTTGATCAGACCGCCATTGGCCGTGCTGTTCGTGACGTTGATCGTGCCGGTCACGACGCTGGTGATGGCTTCGCTGCGGGCGATGCGGGCGCGGTCCAGCTTGACGGCGATGTTCATCGGGTAGCCGCTTTCAGCCGCGAGCCCGACGGAGCCGTTGGCCTGCACCGTGCCGTCGCCAGCCCGGCCGGAAAAGTCGCGTATCTCGAGCCGGTCATTGGTAAAGCGGCCATCGAGGCGCATTTGCGTCAGGCGCGTGCCGAATGTCTCATTTTCATAGGTCAGCGCATTGGCGCGGACGAGGCCGTTGAGGCGCAGGGCGGTCAAGCGACCGCTGAAGTCCGCCGCTACCGCTATGGGGCCGGTCAGTTGCTGATCGGCAAGCCCGGCGAAGGAGAAGAGCACATCGGCAGGCCCGGCATAGCGGATGCCGCCGCCCAGCGGGGCGTTCTGAAGCTGCTCTGTCCAGCTCGCGCCGGGACCCGGAGGCGCGAGGGTGGCAGTGAAGCGGCCGAGCGACGCATTACTGCGCCGGATGAGCCCGCGCAGGTCGCCGCCACGGGCCGAGAGACGGCCTTCGACTGCCATCGAGACCGGATCGGACACGGCGGACAGGCTGGAGCGGCGGAAATCGTTGATCGCTAAGCGGGTCGTGGCGGCGGGGAAGGCGTTGCCACTCTGGTTGAAATCGATCGCGCCGGTCGCCTTGCCACTGATGCCGAGGCCGGGGCTGGCGATGTTCATGATGGCGAGATCGAAATCCTTGAACCGCGCCTGGAGGGCGGTCTGGTTGCCGAAGCGCCCGGCGAGATCGACGCGCCCTTGCGGCACGACGAGCGTCGCTGGCTCCAGCCGATATCCCTGCGGTTCGATGCGGATAATCGCGGGCTGGGCGAAGCGGAAGGGGATGTTGCTCGCCTTGCCTTCGAGCGCCACGGCGTAGAGGTTGGGGCGAAGCGCTGCATTGACGGCGATGGAGAAGGGTACGCCGGTCGAGCCGTCCGCGACTAACTGCGCGCGTCCACGACCGCCCTGATAATTGATCCGGGCGCGAGTCTTGCGCACGACATAGTCGCCATAGGCGGCGTTCGCCATCTGGACGTCGGCGGTGATGCGGGGCTGGTCGGTGAGTAAGATGTCCGCCGTCGCGATCGCTCGGCCGATCACCACATCGGCTTCGCCCGGCAGCCGGGCGTTGCTCGCTGCGGCGTTCACTGTGATGCCTTGCGCCTTGCCTACTGCGGCAAGCCGCGCGGCGCCGGTGATGCCGGACCCGTTCATGGCGAGCTGTCCGGCGAAAGGCCCGGCGGCGGTCTGCTGGAGACGGCCGTTCATGTCTACGCCCGCGAAACGCGCGCGTGTGATGTCGATGGTGAGTGGACCCTTGGCCGTGCGGATCAGCACATTGGCGAAGAAGGGGCCATAGGCGGAACCACCGGTCGCCTCCAGCCGGTAGCCGCCCGCCTCGCCATTCAGCTTTGCGACGACATCGGACAGCTGCACCCCGACATTGGGGCGTGCGGCGCGCAGGACTGCTTGGGGCCGCTCCATTGTTCCGCGAACGCTGAGCGCCAGCGGGCCATATTGGTTTGACGTGGCGGAGGCGTCGAAGGTGACCGCGCCATTAGCGTCGTAGCTGCCTGATCCGGAATGGATGCGGAAATTGGGTGCCGCGCCCTTGAGGTCGGCAAGGGTGAACTTGCCCTCCGGCGTCATGCCGATGCGGCCTGAAGCGACGGCATTGCCGCCAAGGAAGTCGCGCACGGAGGTGTTTTCCCAGCGGGCCGTGCGGACGCCGAACTTGCCTGCGAGGCCCCAGCCGCCCTTGGGGCCGGGCACCAGCTTCACATCGGTGTTGAGGTTGACGATGCCGACGCCGTCGATCTTGTAATCATTCACTCGCCCTTTGAGCGCGCCCCGGTAGATGGCCTTGTCGAGGTCGGCGAGGACAATGGCGGTGGCATCCACACGGTCGCTGTCGATCTTGAGGTTGTCGCTGATCAGCTTGCCCGATGAATAGGCGAAGTCGCCCTTGACCCGCAGGTTTTGAAGGAGCCCGCCCGCTGCGGCGTTAAGGCCGGTGACCCGCCGCGCGGTTGCATTGACGGGGATGCGGATGCGGTCGGCGTTGATCACTGCCCGACCGCTGGCCTTAAGGCCCTCGATGCCGGCCTGGTCGAAGGCGAGCATCGCGGCGCTCAGATCATAATCGATGAAGGGCGTCGCCATCGGGCCATCGAGGATGATCGAAGCGCGCACATCCTTGCCGCGCACCTTTTCCATGATCGCGCCGGGCGTCAGCAGCGCGGCGTCGATCTTGAGGCCGCTGAACTGGCTTTTGCCGAGGTCGATGAGGCCCTGCGCTGTTGCGGCGAGCGCGGTGGAGCGCAGCGTGCCCTTCAGGTTCACGCGCCGCTCGTTAAGCCCGGCGAAGAGATCGACATCAAGGGCGGGCGCGGTCAGCCGGTCGACGGTTCCGGCAAAGATGATGCCCGGGCGCACCGGACCCTTGGCCGTGAAGTTGCCGTCGCGTGCGGCAAGGGCGATGTTCGCAAGCTCGCCTTTGGGCGAGTTGGCGATGATCCGGCCATTCCATGCCTGCCAAGTGCCCCGCCCGTCGAGCGTTGCGGTCAGGCCATCGGTAAGGCCGCTCATCTTTGCGATCACGCCGCCCTTGGGCGCGGTCAGCGTGCCTTTCATGGCGAGGCGATTCTGGCTAGGCACGGCATCGAGCCAAGCCTGAAGCCGGTCGCCGCTATCGACGACGGCGTTGGCGCTAAGCTGCGCGCGGCCGTCGGCGATGTGGGTGACGCCATCGATGGCTATTTCGCGCTTTTGGCCGATCACCGGCTTGGCCAGCACGAACTTGGCGATCTTCAGCCGATCGACGTCGATGTCGAGATCGGGGAGGATCGGCGCGTTGGGGTCGCTTTTCGTGACGTTAAATTGTGGACTACGCGCAAGCACCACCAGCGGGCTTTCCAGCAGCCGCACAGAGATATGGTTGTTGAGGTAGCGGAAGGGGCTCCACACGACATGGACGCGTGGGGACGCCGCGAACGGGCCTTTGGGGTCGCGCAGGACAAGGTCATGGATGACCATGTCACTATAGATCGACCCTTCGATCCGCCCGACCTCGATCGCCATGCCGGATTCCAGCTTCAGCGCCGCGATCTGGCGTATCAGGAATTTCTTGCCCGGCTGGGTGTTCAGGGAAAGCAGTAATCCGGCGGCAAGCACGACCAGGCCGAGGATCAAGGCCGCAACGCCCAGCACGATCTTTTGCCAGAGCGGCCGTCCTTCCCGGATAACGATGGTCCGGCTTTCGGGAGCGGGTGGAGGCGCGTCTTCGGCCATCAGAAAGCCTGCCCAATGCCGATATAGAGGGTGAATTTGGACTCACCCGGCTGCCGGTTGATCGGCATGGCTATGTCCGCGCGGAAGGGACCGAAGTTGGTATAGAAACGTCCGCCCAAGCCTACGCCGTAGCGGATGTCGGAGAATTTCGGGATGGCGCTTTCATAGACCTGACCCGCATCGACAAAGGCGACGACGCCGTAATTGCCGAAGCGGTAGCGGCCCTCCACGGCGAATTCGTTGACGGACCGGCCGCCGATCGGGTCGTCATTGACATCCTTTGGTCCCAATTCCTGATAGCCAAAGCCGCGCACCGACCCGCCGCCGCCTGCATAGACGCGGCGCGATGGCGCGATCTGGTCACGGGCTGCACCGCTGATCGTGCCAAGCCGCGTCCGAGCCGCGATCACCAGCGCATCGGAAACGGGATAATAGCCGCTGAGATCAAAGGTCCCGCGCACATAGGGTGACAGATTGCCCTGTAGCGATGCTTCGGGCGACAGGCGCAGATTGGCGCGGAAGCCCTTGGTCGGATTGAGCAGGTCGTTCGACCGATCATAGCCAAGTTGCACCGGCAACGCGCCGATGAAATAAGTCAGCCGCCGCTTTTCCGCCGTTGCCGGGTCGATCGTCGTCTGCTCGTTCGACAGCAGGATTTCCGCGCCATAGGTATAGGTCCAGCGCTTCTGGAAGATCGGCGTCGATTGCCGCGACCAGCTGACGTTGAGTCCCGCCGTGAAGGCTTCATAGGCATCATAATTCTGATGGTTGAGCAGGGCGCCAGCCTGGAAGGTCTTGTCCCGCTTGCCTGCGTTGGAGCGGCGGAATGTGCCGGAAACGCCCTGTTCCTGCGTACCCGCAATGACCCTCGCAATCACCGCGCCTTCAGGTGGGAAGAGGTTCCGGTGCGTCCATGTGCCCTCGGCCCGGAAACCCTGTCCCGTGCCATAGCCAAGCTCGCCAGCCAAGGTGCGCGGCGGTCCTGCTTCCTGATCGACGTGCAGGTCGACATATTCGGTGCCATCGGGGCCGGGCTCGTTCGTGCGCACCGGGTCGACCGCGACGCTGGAGAAGAGGCCCGTCGCGACAAGGGCGCGGCGCAGGTCATCGACCTTGCGGCTGTCGTAAAGCTCGCCGGGCTTGAAGCGGCTGATGACCTTCATATGATCAGCGCCAAAGGCTTGCTTGCGGCCGGAGGTGGTGATCCCACGGAACGACCCGCGCGGGCCGACCTCGACCGGCAGGGTGTAGTCGCCGGTGATGGTCGCGGGGTCGAGCAATATGTCCCGTTCCCCGACCTTGGCGAAGGGGTAGCCATTTTCGGGCAGCTTCACCCCGACATTGGCCTCCGCGCTTTCCACATCGGCGGCCACGATATAGTCGCCGGTGTTGAGCGGCAGGCTGTCGCGAACGAGGCCCGGCGGCACCGTTGGTCCAGCGTTGATGACGATGTCGCCGATCTTGTACCGCTTGCCGGGCGTGACGGAGAGCACCGCCTTCAGCGTGCCATCGCCCGTCTGGTCGAGTGAGGCGAGGGCGGTCGCGTCATAATAGCCTTCCGAATAGAGCAGCCGCACGGCGAGCGCTTCATCCTCATGCGCACGCGCCTGCACCATGGCTGCGGTATCGGCACGTCCCTTGCCATCGACCAGCGCTGACTCGCCCCGGAATTCGTCTTCAAGTCCGGTCTTGCCGAAACCGTCGATCTCGACAGCGTAGCGGATATCCGGCGTCTTTTCGTGCGGGCTGTCGCTTGCCACCTGCGCGGGGACTGTCACGCTGTCGAGCGGCGCCAGGGGCTGTGCCAACTCCGCTTCCGCCGCTGGTTCGGTGGCGGGCGGTAGTTCGGCGGGCGCACTGGCCTGCGGCATTTGCTGATCGATCCAGCTGTCTATCGACGGTAGCGGATCGGAAGGGTTGGCGGGATCACTTTCGCCAGCTTTGGGCAATCGCGCTTCAAATTCCTCGTCGGGCAGGATTGGCGGCTCTTGCCCGGCAGCAACCGTGCCCGCCGATGTCCGGGCTTGCAGCGACAGGGGTGACGCAGCGATCATCAGAACGCCCAAGGCACGCCGGGCGCGTTTCGCCTGCCTGGAACCCATGTAAATTCAGCCGCCCCTTTCCGTCCGCCGTGCACGCGGGGAAGACGAATACGCGCAAGGGCTTGTTTCGGTTCCGCCGTCGGCCGTGAACCGCTTCCCTCGAGCGTCGGCCCGGTTTAGGGATCAGAAATGACCATAGCGCTGAATGTATCCCGCTCTATCCTTGGACAACCGTGGCGCTGGCGGGGCGCAGGCGCGGATGCGCGCGAGCCGGGCTATTTGCCCGACGACCTGGTCACGCAGTTGTTGCTGGCCCGTGGCTGTCCGCGCGAAGCGGTGGACGCGCATCGCAACCCGACCATCCGCCACTTCATGCCTGATCCCAGTCTGTTCCGCGACATGGACAGCGCTGCCGAGCGGCTGGCGGACGCGGTGCAGAGCGGCGAGCATGTCTGCATTTTCGGCGACTATGACGTGGACGGCGCGACCAGCGCGGCGTTGCTGATCCGCCTGCTGCGTGACCTCGGCCTGTCTGCGCGGCCTTATATTCCTGACCGGCTGATGGAGGGCTATGGCCCGTCTGGCGAGGCATTGGTGCGGCTGGCAGGGGAAGGAGCGACGCTGATCGTCACCGTCGACTGCGGCGCGCAGGCGTTCGAGGCGCTTGCCATGGCGAAGGCTGTGGGCGTCGATGTTGTGGTGGTCGATCATCATAAATGCGCCGCCGCGCTTCCCGAGGCTTTTGCGCTGGTCAACCCCAACCGTCTGGACGAGGTGGAGGAAGCTGCTGCTCATGGACATCTGGCGGCGGTGGGGGTCGCATTTCTCTTGGGCGCCGCGCTTATCCGCGTGTTGCGCAAGCGGGGATGGTTCGCGCAGCGTGCCGAGCCTGCCCTGATGGAATTGCTCGACATCGTGGCGCTCGGCACCGTGGCGGACGTGGCACAACTCAAGGGGCTTAATCGCGCCTTTGTCGCACAGGGCCTCAAGGTCATGGCGAAGCGCCGCAACATCGGCATTTCTGCGTTGATCGATGCGAGCCGCCTTAGCCGTGCGCCATTATGCCATGATCTGGGATTTGCGCTCGGTCCCCGCATCAATGCTGGCGGGCGGGTAGGCAAGGCCGATCTGGGCGTGCGCCTGCTGACGACGGAAGACCCGATCGAGGCCGCGAGCATCGCTGCCGAGTTGGACCAGTTCAACGAGGAACGTCGCGTGATCGAGGCGGCGGTACAGGCCGAGGCGGAGGAATTGCTCGCGGCGCAAGGCAACCGCGCCGTGGCGCTTATCGCCGGGGCTGGCTGGCATCCCGGCGTGATCGGCATCGTCGCTGGACGCATCAAGGAAAAGGCGGGGCGTCCCGCGATCGTCGTGGCGATTGATGATGCCGGTACGGGCAAGGGCTCCGGCCGTTCGATCTCCGGCGTTGATCTTGGCGCGGCCGTGCTGGCGGCCAAGGATAGCGGTTTGCTGGTTGCCGGTGGCGGTCATGCCATGGCGGCAGGGCTGACCGTTACGTCTGACAGGCTGGATGCGCTGGCTGATTTCCTGGACGAAAGGCTTGCTGCCGCCGTCGCCCGCGCCCGCGATGACCGCGCATTGTTGATCGACGCGGTGCTTGCCCCGGCGGGCGTCAATCCGGACTTCGTAGCTGCGATCGAGGCAGGCGGCCCCTATGGTGCTGGCTGGCCATCCCCGCTCATCGCGGCTGGACCGATGCGCGTCATCAAGGCCGATGTCGTCGGCAATGGTCATCTGCGCGCCGTCATGGCGGGGGACGATGGCCGCTCCATCAAGACCATCGCCTTCCGCCAGGCGGAGAGCGAGTTGGGGCAAGCCATTCTCGGCGCACCGCGCGACCGCCGCCTGTGGGTCGCGGGCCGTGCAAAGATCGACGATTGGGGCAGTCGACCCGCCGCTGAACTGCATCTGGAAGATGCCGCCTGGGCCGATTGACAGAAGTGGTCGTTTTCCTGCGCCAAAGGGGTTGACCGCCGCAAGCTCCCCCCCTAAAGCCGCCCTCGCTTCGCAGCGCCGCCCAAGCGGTTCTGCATGTGGCCCCTTCGTCTAGCGGTTAGGACGCGGCCCTTTCACGGCTGAAACACGGGTTCGATTCCCGTAGGGGTCACCATTCGGGCATAAACGCCTGAATGCGCTGGATTTACGTCCTCTTTACCCGTCATGTGTACAGAAATTGGGTACAGAACGACGTGAAGAAGACCACCATGGCTACCCCTTTCGCCGACCCTAGAACTGGCCAACTTTATTTTCGTCGCGCGATACCGCATGCTCTGCGCGAGGCCTTTGACGGCAGGGCTCAGATCAAGGTCTCATTACGCACAAAGAATCCGGCTGACGCAAAGGCTGTGTTTGCACGAGAAAACGCGGCATTCGAAGAACGGCTTGCTCACGCGCGACGTATGCTGGCCGAAGGAGCCTTATCGCCCACTCCGAGCCGGGTGGTAAGAATGTGGTGCGAGCGGGCGGTGACGGGTAATGGGCTCGCCGGATCGGAGAGAATAGCTCTAACGTTGATGGAGCTGGACGCAACCACAGGAGGAACGGCGTCCTGCGTCGCTTCGCACCAGATCTATCCGCCGCCGGTCCTCGGACCTCCAGCGAATACCAACTGGTTTGCCGTACTGTCGGACAAGCAGAAGTTCATGAATTTGGTGGGTGAATTTTACGAAGGCAATCTGGAGAAGATAGGATCAAACTGGATCCGTGTGCGATGGCACAATCCAGACCATGTATGGCGACGGCTTCTCGACAGCCCTGTTCAGAAAGTTCGAGCATTCGAGGCGGGCAGTGCTGCATTCTCAGATGCGGAACTGGGTACGGCGCTGCTTGCTATCCTTGACGAAAAGCGTCCGAGCTAGGAGGATTTCAATCGGGCTCGGCTTACGTCCAATCGGCCACGGGCCACGGGTTCAAGGTTGCGTCCGATGATGCGGCTCAATCAGTTATATGATGAATGGAAGCTGGCGAAAGAGCCTCGCCCGCAAACTGCTCTGGAATTCAAAGCAGCGCTTGATGACTTTATCGACTTCGCTGGCGATATTGCAGCAGCTTCCATCGATGCCGACTTGCTTTTCGATTATCGTGACCAAGCAGCCAAACTTCCAGCTAAAATGCCACGTGTCGACCGAGCATTACCGTTTCGGGCACGCGTAGAAAAGCACTTGGAGTCCCAGCCCAAATGCGCGGCCTCAACTCTTAAGAAACGCATTGGCGCGCTCCAGGCGTTACTCACATTCGCATTCGATCAGCGCTGGATCGCAGTCAATGCCGGTGTAGGGATAAAAATCATCGGCTACGGAAAGAAGCGGATTGAAGTACGCCCCTTCGAAGATCACGAGCTTGCGCGCCTTTGTGCCTCTCCGCTGTTCATCCATCCGGGAAATTGGAGCCAAAGCTCCCAGGTTAGTGACGCCACCATGTTTTGGATCTTCTTGTTAGGCATCACCACCGGCGCTCGTCTCGAAGAAATCGGCCAAGCTGCTGTCGCAGATGTAAAGCGGGATGGCCACATCTCCTATCTCGATATCGGCGAGTATGTTCTCGATAATGAGGCCGCCTCCAAAAACGTGAAGACCGACAGCTCGGTCCGCTTGGTCCCTATACATGCCAAGCTCATCGAACTTGGGTTCCGCGAGTATATCGACGCGCTGGTCGCTTGCGGTCACATCGAGCTTTTTCCTGATCTCAAGGAAAACAGCGTGGGAAAGCGCACTAAAGAGGCCAGCCGAAAGATGAATCGTATCATCGATCGCCATGTTATAGACGATCGCAGGCTTGTGTTTCATTCGACTCGCCATACTTTCAAAGCGAAGGGCAATGATGCCGGAGTGAACGAACGGACACTGGATCAAATTTGTGGGCATGCTCCCGTGAGCGTCGGCGCACGATACGGCTCCAATCCCCGCATTCGGACAATATACCGAGAGCTACTCCGCATAGACTTCTCCTGCATCGACTGGGACCGCATCGCGGTGGGTTTGCGGCACGTTAAGTGGGACGCTGTGGTGCAAGCTGAGCTATATCGCCGGGAAGAAGGTACGCCTGATCGCCGGACAAGCGGATAGCAGCATACACCTGCTCAGACCGATGGGCGACCGTCTGGGTCGGCGCCAAAAATTGGGAAAGCTGCTTCTCGCGCGGCGCCGGCTTTCAGCCCAAAGGTGGTCGTTCAATCCGGGCGCCACGGATGTCTTCTTCTGAAAGGGGCTGCCGATGGAACGCTCCGAAGCGGAAGGTTTCCCTCAAGCGTCTTGCTGCTGCAGCGTAAGCGTGGGCTGGAGGCCGCAGATCAGGCGGCTTCGGCGATCGGTTGCTGATCTGGCCGCCAGTTCCAGGGCAGGAGTTCATCCCAGCGGGCAGCAGGCCAGTCGCCAGCGATCTTGGCGATGACATCTGCGATATAAGTCTGCGGTTCGAGGCCATTGAGCTTTGCGGTTTCGATGACGGAGTAGATGGCCGCCGCCCGATCGCCGCCCGCCTTTGAGCCGGCGAACAGCCAGTTTTTACGGCCCAGGGCCACGCACCGCATGGCACGCTCCGCGATGTTGTTATCGATCTCCAGACGCCCATCATCGAGGAAGCGCGTGAGCGCCACCCAGCGCTTGCGACCATAGGCTATCGCTTTCGCCATCTCGGACTTGGGCGAGAGGCGGCGCAGGGCATCATCAATTGCTTGCCGCAGATCATCGATCAACGGCTTAGTGCGGTCGTGCCGGCTTCGTCGGCGGATCTCGGGTTGCTGGCCTCGAACCTCTGCCTCAATCTCATAGAGTTGGCCGATACGTTCCAGCAGGTCGGTGGTGAGCGGCGTCGGCTTGGAGGCGTGGATGTCGAATATCTTCCGCCGGAAATGCGCCCAGCAAGCAACCTCGGTGACGCGGTTGGTGTTGTAGAGCTTGTCATAACCGGCATAGCCGTCGGCCTGGAGATAGCCCGTGAAGTTGGCCAGCTGCCGCTGGGGATGCGCACCGGTGCGATCGGTGGTGAACTCATACCAGACCAGCGGCGGGGTCGTGGCGCCAGAACCCCGATCGTCGATGGCATACGCCCAAAGCCTACCGGTCGCCGTCTTGCCCCGCCCCGGATCAAGCATGGGAACCGGCGTATCGTCGGTATGAATCTTCGAGGCGGTGAGGCCGACCTCTCGGATACGACTGATGATCGGGTCGAGCAGCACGGATGCCTGTCCCACCCAGCCTGCGAGCGTCGAGCGGTCGATCTCGATGCCCTGTGCCGCCATGATCTCGGCCTGCCGGTACAGCGGCAGATGATGATCGAACTTGGAGACGACGACGTGAGCCAGCGTGCCGAAGGTCGCCTTGCCCCGGGCAATGGCTTTTACCGGCGCGGGCGCCTGCACGATCTTCTCGCAGGACCGGCAGCTATACTTGGGCCGGATGGTCCGAACGACACGCCATTGCACTGGCACGGCATCGAGCATCTCGTCGCTATCCTGCCCCAGAGGCCGCAGCGCTCCGCCGCAATCTGGACAGGTGCAACTGCCCTGTTCGGGCTCGATCCGCTGTTCCTCCCGCGGCAGATGAGCGGGTAGCGCACGAACAGGCGACGGCCGATCAACCTCTGCCGGATCGGCCCGACGCGCGGCGGCGACGATCGCCTCGCCTTCGAGTTCTTCAAGGGCCAGCTCAAGCTGTGCGATCTGGGTATCGAGCTTCTCGGACGACTTGCCGAACTGCATCCGCTTGAGGCGCGCGATCTGCACGCGCAGCGTGTCGATCAAGATGTCGCGGGCAGAAATATCGGCGTGGGCGGCCGCCAAAGCAGCTTCGAGCTCGGCGATCCGAGCGTCTTTGTCAGCGGTGGAAAGGCCTGCGTCCGACACTGCGATCCTATAGCGGATCAGGGGCTGCAATGCCAGAAAAAGTGCCGGAAAATGGGCGCTTTATCCCGCGAGCGAAGGGGTAAAAGTGCGCTCCGGCCGTCGCCAGTCAATGCCTTCCAATAACATGGAAAGCTGGGCCGCGGTCATCACCACCGACCCGGTCTTGGTCGATGGCCACACGAACCGGCCACGGTCCATCCGTTTGGAGAAAAGGCACATGCCCTGACCGTCATACCAGAGCAGCTTCACCAGATCACCGCGCTTCCCTCGAAAGGCGAACAGCGCACCGGAATGCGGGCTCTGCTCCAGAACCTGCTGCGCCATCACGGCCAGGCCGTCAAAGCCCTTGCGCATGTCCGTCGCCCCGCAGGCCAGGAATATCCGCGTTGAGGGCGGCAGCGGGATCATTGCGTCAGAACGCCGATTACCCGCGACAGGGCATCGGCATCTACCGTGGCGTCCACACTCACCCTGATGCCCGACGGCAGCTCGATGCCGATCACGCCGACGCTGCGCGCCGCGACCGCCGGCGCAGGCAAGGCTAGCTGGTCGCAGATCTGCACCTCCGCAAAGGCAGGCTCGATCGGCTTGCGCACCCCGGCAAGCTCGCCAGACATTGCCTGTCGCCGCCATGTGTAGATCGATCCGCTGCCGACATCATGACGTTCACAGGCCGAGCGCACGCAACCCTCGGGGCCAAATGCATCCCGCAGGACGGCCAGCTTCTGCTCCACCGTCCACCGCCGCCGACCCGACACCCGGCTAACGATCTCTATCCGACTACTCATACGACCGCTCGTATGAGTAGTCGCTGCACCGCTCGCTGAATCCTCGATCTCGTCCGACACCAGCCACCCCGTTCAAAGAGCGGCAATCATCCCGGCGAACGGGCGCGGCGCAAGGCGGCCGTCAGACCCCGCTTACGCTGCAGCTGCTTGCTCGCTTTGTGATTGCCAACCCGGTCGTGCATGGGCATCAGTCGGACGGGGGATCAATATGACCTTGTCGGCCGACCTTATCACTAAGCCACTTCGCGAGAAGTCAGCGACTGGGGGTCGTTATGAATATCAGACGATGTGGGGGTTGGCCTTGTTGTTCGAGCAACATGGTACGCAGGATGACTATGCCATCATTTTCGAGTTTCATGACGATGTCCTGCTGCTGAACAGTGCGACGGTACCGACGACAGCCAGATTCTATCAGGTAAAGTCCAAAGCGACGAATGGCGGCTGGACGCTGACCAAACTCCTCCAGCGCGCGAAGGTGAAGACCGAAGACGGGACCAAGGAGAAGCCTTCCTACATCGATAAGATGTTCGACAATGTTGCTAAATTTCCTAACGCTGTCTTGTCGGCGGATTTCATCTCGAACCAGCTTTGCGGTTTTAATACAGACGCGACTTTCCGCCTGAAAGAATGCGATCCAGCCGACTTCGAGAAAGTCGTTAAATCTGTTCAGGAAGCCTATCCATCGGCCACCAAGGCCCAGATCGGGTTGTTGGGCTTTCAGCACACCAATCTCAGCCTGGGCGACGTCGTTTCGCATACCAAGGGAAAGCTGCAGACCTTCATCACCGAGAATTTGGGCGAAGTCTGGTTTAGCCCGGAGGCAGTTTATCGGGCGATTGCCGAAGAGTGCCGACGGAAGGCCAACTTCGAGGGCGACATCGTATCGCTGCAACAAGCGATTAAGGACAAAGGCTTGACCAAGGTCAATGTCCAGGAGTGGCTCGACGCCATCGCAAGCAACAGCCGATCGCCCGAGTGGAGCGAGATCGCACCGAACCTGACCTACGCATTCTCGGACCAGCGCCTGATCAGTCGAGAATACGGGGTCTATCGGGCTGTCGCGCTGAACTCGGCCGACCGGGCCGTCCACCGAGTTCGGATGGCGATCACGGCGACGTTGGCACCCGTCGTCGAAGATGCGAGCCTAAGCCTCACGCAGATGGTTGAAGCCGTTTTCGTGCAAGTTGAAGAAACCGGACAGAAATACCTGTCACCGTTCAGCCCGGCCCGGCTGAGAGCGATGATCATCTATGAGATATACGCGCATTAAGCGGCAGGATCGGTTCAAGCGTCTGGTAAGAAGCCTCAGAAAGAAGTCGTATGAAAAGCTTGAAGTTGCAAAGGCTTCTGCTCCTCTCTCGGATCGAGAAGAAGGCCCGTCAGGAGAAGTTTGACGCTAAATCTACAGTGATTTTCGGCGAGAACGACACCGGTAAATCGCACCTTATGAAATCGATCTATGGCGCATTCGGCGCCGATTCCTCTGTGATCAACGAGAAGTGGTCAAACGCTTCGGTCACGATAATGCTGCGATTCTCTGTCGGTGCGGAATCCTACGCAATCCTTCGCATCGACGATCAAATCGCGCTTTTCGACGGCAATGATGCGTTGCTCTGGAGCGCTTCCGGCCTGGTCAAGGAAGTTGGTCCTAAAATTGCCGAGCTGCTCGATTTCAACATCATGCTGCCGACCAAATATAACGACTTGATCGTGCCGCCCCCGCAATTCTGCTTCCTGCCCTTCTATCAGGATCAGGACCGTGGCTGGGATGACACTTGGGGCTCCTTCAAAGGGCTGTCGATGATCTCGGACTTCAAGCGCGGGATTCTCGAATATCATACCGGCATCCGCCCTCGAGAATATTACCAAGCCAAGGCCAAGCGTGGGGAAGCTCAGCGCGAGCAGAATGAGCTCAAGGCCGAACGCCGGGCCCTGGATCGCGCGACCGAGCGCCTGCGCAAGGGCCGGTCTCCCGTCACAGTGACCTTCGCGCCCGAGATGTTCGGCAGCCATATCGAACAGCTGCTCGCGGAGATGAACGAGCTACAAGCAGTATATGAGGGCGTGAAGGGGAAGATATCTGAGCTCCAGTCCCGGCGGGCCGTGCTCGTCGAGGAGATCGAGATCGCACGTGTAGCCCTTCAGGAGCTGGACGCCGACGTGAAGTTTTCGCAGAGCTTGACGGACGCACAAGTTGTTTGCCCGACCTGCAACACCGTCCACGACAACGACTTTGCCAGCCGGTTCAGCCTGATCAACGACGCCGACGCGTGCCGAGGGTTTCTGGCAAGCGCGCAGCATTCTCTCGCCGAAGTCGAGGGGGATGTGGCGCGCCGGATGGCGTCCCTTGCCAGCTATGGGGACAGGATCGCGCGCATCGACAAACTGCTCGAGGAGAAGCGCGGCGAGATCAAGCTTCGCGACATGCTGAAGGATGAAAGCGAGCGCATCGTCGATGCGACCATCGCGGCAGAGCGGGACGTGATCGACCTGGGAATTTCAGGCTGGTCCGAGAAGGAGGATGCCGCGAACGCCTTGATGAAGGAGCTCAACGATTCGCAACGCAAAGCCAAGATCGTGTCATTCTATGCCGAAAAGCTCATCGCGTTTGCCTCGGATCTGGGCGTGGATTTCGGAAATGCAGCGAGGAAGAGCATCTCACCCAAAATAAACGAAACGGGGAGCTATGGGCCGCGGGCGATCCTAGCCTATCATTTCGCCCTGCTGCACACGATTCGGGAGTTCACGACGTCCTGTCTGTGTCCCATCATCCTTGACACCCCCCTGCAGCAGGACCAAGACGAAAAGAATGCCGCGGCCATGATAGCATTCGCACTGAAGAATCGTCCGAAGGACATGCAACTCGTGTTGGGAACGGTATCGATGCACGGCGTCGAGCATAAGGGCCACTCGATCAATCCAATGGTGAAGGAGTCCCTGCTGCGCCGCGAGGAATTCGATGAGGTCAGCGACTATATGCGGCCTTTCATCAACAGGATGCTCGGCCAGGATCACGGCGAGCTCATTTAAACAATGAAGTCATCGGGAGCTCAGGCATATACCGTATGTCCGCCCCCGGCTGAACCTGCCGTTGAACGCTTATCTTGGAAACGGCAGCGATGTCCCAGGACCTTCCGGCAGCAGTCGACCAATCCAAGTCGTTCGACAATTGGGATTTTGTCGGCAGCTTCCGCCAAAAACCGCCATTCATTCAGTCCGCGTACCGACCGCTTTTTGATGAGGACTTGGAAGAGAAAGTCAGGATCTTGCCTCAATAATATCGGTCAACCTGCGCGGGCCGTCCCCGGATCTACCGTAACGACGATCTTTCCGCGCGCTCGTCCTGACTCGCTCCTCTCCACCGCCACAGGAAGATCATCGAAGCCGAAGACTCGGTCGATTACCGGCCGGATAGCGCCGGCGTCGACCAGCCTGGCGATCTCGGCCAATTGGCCGCCGTCGGCATGCATGAACAGGAAGGAATAGTTGACGCCCTTCGCACGGGCCTTTCGCCGGATGCTGGCGCTCAGCAGCCGCAGCACCTGACGTATCGCCCAATTTGCGCCGATCGCGCGCGCGAAGTCAGGGTCGGGCGGTCCGGAAATCGAGATGAGCTTGCCGCCACGCTTCAGCACGGACAGCGATCTTTCGAGAATGTCAGGTCCAAGCGTATTGAGCACGACGTCGTAGTCGGTCAGCCGTTCGGCGAAGTTCTCCTTGCGATAATCGATGACGATGTCGGCGCCAAGATCACGGACCAGCTCGACATTGTCGGTGCTGGTCGTCGCCGCAACGGTCGCGCCGAGATGCTTGGCGATCTGCACCGCGATCGTGCCGACGCCGCCGGAGCCGGCATGGATCAGTATCTTCTGGCCCGGTTTGAGCGCGGCGCGCTCGACCAGCACCTGCCACGCGGTTAAAGCGACGAGCGGCAGCGATGCCGCCTCGGTCATGTTGAGGCTGGCCGGTTTGAGCGCCAGGTCGGTTTCGGCAACCGCGATCCTCTCGGCAAAGGTGCCGATCGGGTCCGGGCGTCCAAACACTTCGTCGCCGATCTTGAACCGCGTCGCGCCTGCGCCAAGCGCGATGACCGTACCGGCCAGATCGCCGCCGAGGATCAGCGGCATCGCCATCGGCAACACGGCCTTGAACTCTCCGTTGCGCAGTTTGAAATCGAGGGGATTAACGCTGGTGGCGGCGATGGCGACCAGCACTTGGCCGGGGCCGGGCTGCGGATCAGGCATCTGGCGCTGGGTGAGCGGCGCCTTGTAACGGTCGATGACGAATGCGCGCATGCTCATATTCTCCGGATCAGGGTTGCAATGCGCCGCGATCCTGCGGCGCGACGTCAAAGACGAGCAGGGTCGAAGTGGCCGTGGCGCACAGCCGCCCTTCGCCATCATGTATCTCGGCTTCAGCAAAGGCGACGCGGCTGCCCACCGATATGGCGCGACCGGTTGCGCGAACGGTGCCGCTCGTGTCGGACATGCCGCGCAGATAGGATACCTTCAGTTCCAGCGTGGTATAACCGCGGTTAGCGCCGAGCATGCTATGGGTCGCTATGCCACAGGCGCTGTCGAGCAGCGTTGCGGCATAGCCGCCGTGGACTGAGCCGAGCGGATTATAGACGTTGCGGTCCGGCCTCCCCTCGAACACGGCCCTGCCGCGTTCGACCTCCACCAAATCGAAGTTGAGGGTTTCGCTCATTGGCGCCTTCGATCCGCCAGCGATCATCGCTTGCAGTTGCGCAAGGCCGTCCGGCGACTGGTCACGGTCGGTCATTGCACTTACCAAGGCTCATGGAACGGGCGCACCTCGGCGAGGAACGACCAGGCGTCGCGCGGCTGGTGCGCCAGGTGATGCACCTCGTCGGCGATCGAGGCGGGGGAGATGAAGAAATCGTCGGGCTTGTCCGGTTGCAACTCGCGCTGCCACGGTACGTCGATCGCCGCGTCGATGATAAGATAGGCGACATGCACCCCCTTCGGCCCCAAGTCCCGCGCAAGCGATTCGGCGAGGATGCGTTGCGCTGCCTTGGTCGGGGCGAAGCCTGCAAACGCCGCCTTGCCGCGCTGCGCAGACGTATTTCCGGTGACGATGATCGCGCCTTCGCCCGCCGCGATCATTGCCGGGGCGGTCAGTCTCGCGAGATGGAAAAGAGCCATGGTGTTGATATCAAAGTTGCGCTGAAGCGTCTCGGCTTCGACCTTTTCGAATGTCCCGAAGGCGCCACCTACGGCATTATGGACGACGATTTGGGGATCGCCGACCTGGGCGATGGCGCGCGCCAGTGCATCGGGATCGCTGACGTCGCACGCGATGCCGACTGTGTCCGCTATTTCCGTTTCCAGCGCGGCGAGCCGGTCAGCGTCGCGCGCCAGCATCGCCAGGCGATAGCCGCTCCTGGCGAAGCGACGGGCAATTGAGGCGCCCGTGCCTGGGCCGACCCCGGTCACGAGCGCGAGCGGCTTGCTAGTCTCACTCATGCCGCCGCCTCCCTTTGCGCGAGCGCTTGGCGGACGAAATCAATCCGGTCATTGCCGAAGAACATCGTGTCGCCCACGAAGATCGTCGGCGACCCGAATATGTCTCGCTCTACTGCCTCGTCAGTGTTCGCGCGGAGCTGCGCGACAATCTCGGGCGCGTCGATGTCGGCGGCGATTGCCCTAGTGTCGATCCCGGCTGCGCTGAGCGCGGCAACCACAGCCTCGGCATCGGCTAGCGTCAGCCCCTCGCTCCACATCGCCCGATAGAGCGTCAAAGTGACCGCGGCTCGGTCCTTCGGGGCGGCGGCGAGCACGGCGCGCGAACAGGCGTCACCGTCATTTTCCCGCATGTTCGATGGGTTGAACGTCAGCCCATAGCGTTGAGCCCACCGCG
This sequence comes from Sphingobium sp. TomTYG72, assembly GCF_055394715.1. NCBI lineage: Bacteria > Pseudomonadati > Pseudomonadota > Alphaproteobacteria > Sphingomonadales > Sphingobiaceae > Sphingobium > Sphingobium sp. TomTYG72. The sequence goes on from NZ_AP027336.1 coordinate 2,582,516, forward strand.
CAAGGTCCATTCTCGCATAGCGGCCCTTGGCGGCGCAGGTAATGGTGGTCGGCACATTGCCGACGCGCTCCATCACGGCCAGGATCTGCATCGGGCGAAAGGCGATGTCGATATCCATTCCCTGCAACTGCGTGAGCGCAAGATAGCTGTAGGGGCTGCGGAAATCGTAGAAGAATTCAACCGGTTGCGTCATATCGCGGCTCCATCAGCGGATTCAAGAAGGCGGCGGACGGCATCGTCGGCGCCTGGACCCGGCCGAAGCGCGACGCGCGTGGGCGGCACGGCGAGCCCGGTTTCGGCATCGATTAAAGCCAGCGTCAGCACTCGCCCGGTTTCTCGATCAATCGTCTCAACAGTTGGTTGGCCGCAGCCGCTCGCGTCCCAACGATCACCCCATTCGCGCAGCGCGAGGCTGACCTTCCAGAGGTCGCGGCCCTTGGGCGTTAGTCGATATTCATCACGAGGTGGGCGATCCTGATAGCGAACACGCTCGATAACGCCGCCGACTTCGAGATGCTTCAGTCGCGCGGCCAGCGTCGCCGGGGGGATACCGGTGCTGGCGCGAAAGTCGTCATACCGGCGAATGCCGAGTGAGAGATCGCGGATGAGAAGCAGAGTCCAGCGATCTCCGATCAACTCGAGTGCGCCAGCAATCGAGCAGCGCATGCCTGCAAAGGATTTGGCTTTCATCGACAATACCCTGTCAGCTTCAATGATTGAAGTAATGGCCCTTGATTGCGAGTGCAAGGGGTGATCGGACGGCACGTCCGGGTTGCTTTCGACCGCTAGCCTATTTCAGGGCGATTTTCAGGGCGAGCAAGCCAAGTGCGTCCGGCTCAACAAATCGAGTGATGCAGATGCGATGGATGTGCTAGCGCCAGAATGATGTCTAAGAGACCATCTTCTTCCGACCTAAGTGACGAGCGGCCGAACCGCCGTCGCGAAATATTGGAAATTGCGGCGCAGCTGTTCGCGCGGAAGGGCTACAGGGGCACGTCGATGCGAGACATTGGCGAGCAGGCAGGGGTGCTCGGAGGGTCACTTTACCACCATATCAAGTCGAAGGACGCATTGTTCGTCGAGCTGCATAATGGAGCACTGGACGCGGCGCAGAATAAGATCGCCGATGCTCTTGCCAAGGGGAAGGATCCGTGGACGAAGCTGGAAGCTGCATGCGCGACCTTGCTCGCCATCCAGTTGGCGCCTGATTCGCTGACCATGCCAATGATGAATGACTTTCGCGAAGTGCCGGACAGCGTACGTGAGCAGTTGATCGCGCGGCGCGACAGGTTCGAAAATCTGTTTCGGACGTTGGTGGATGCGCTGCCGCTGCCATCGCACATCGACCGCTCGATCTATCGCAACCTGCTGCTTTCGCAACTCAACTCGGCCTCTGATTGGTATCGTCCCGGACGGTTGACGCCCGCGCAGATTGCCGAGCAGGTAGTCACTATCTTCCGCCACGCCTGAGCGTTCTTTAGCATCAATCGACGTGCTGGGGTTGACTGTAACAGATGTTTGGTATTAAAGGCGGCCTGCCCTTGAGGGAGAGGCTCGATGTACAGCTATGTTCCGCCAATCGATGATTATCGCTTCCTCATGAGCGAGGTGCTGGATTTCGACGCCGAGATGACGGCGATCGGCAACGAACTGGATGCCGATCTTGCCGCTTCGGTTTTGGAGCAGGCGGGGCGCATGTGCGCGGAACGCTTGCACCCGCTGAATCGGGATGGCGACGAGCAGGGCAGCAAGCTGATCGAAGGCGCGGTGCAGACGCCTCCCGGCTTTGCCGATGCCTGGCGCGACTTCGCACAGGCGGGCTGGGCGTCGCTATCGGCGGCCCCCGAATATGGCGGGCAAGGGCTGCCGTTCATCCTTCAGCTTTGGACGGACGAGATGATGGCGGCGACTAATCTGTCCTTCGGCCTCTTTCCCGGTCTGACGCGCGGTGCGTGCGAGGCGATTATGGCCCATGCCAGCGAGGAACTTAAGGCCGTCTATCTACCCCCGATGGTTAGCGGGGAGTGGACCGGCGCGATGGCGCTGACCGAAAGTAGCGCAGGCACCGATCTCGCATTGCTCAAGACCAAAGCGGAGCCACTGGGCGACGGCAGCTATGCGGTGACGGGTACAAAGATCTTCATTTCGTCGGGTGACCATGATCTGGGGGGCAACATAGTTCATCTTGTGCTCGGCCGCCTGCCCGACGCGCCGACGGGCGTGAAGGGGATCAGCTTGTTCCTCGTACCCAAATATCTGCCCGATGCGAACGGCGCCTTCACGATTGCCAACAGCCTGTCGGTCGGTGCGCTGGAAAAGAAGATGGGCATCCATGCCCAGCCGACCTGCGTGATGAACTATGACGGTGCGACCGGCTGGCTGGTGGGGCAGCCACATCGCGGCCTTGCCGCCATGTTCACGATGATGAACGCGGAACGATTGATGGTCGGCGTTCAGGGGCTAGGCGTCGCAGGCGGCGCCTATGGACAGGCGGCGGCCTATGCCAAAGAGCGACTTCAGGGGCGCAGCGCCGATGGGACGCGCGCGCCGGTGGCGATCATAGAGCATCCCGATGTGCGTCGCATGCTGCTCAACGTTCGCGCCTTCGTAGAAGCGGGCCGGGCGCTAGCCGGTTGGACGGCGCTGCAGCTGGATCGATCCCATGCTCACCCCGACGCGAGTGAACGGGCAAAGGCCGATGCGCTGGTCGCGCTGCTGACCCCAGTAGTCAAGGCGGCCTTCACCGACTTCGGTTTTGAAAGCGCAGTGCAGGCGCAGCAGGTGTTCGGCGGCCATGGCTACATCCGCGAATGGGGGATGGAGCAATATGTCCGCGATGCCCGCATCACCCAGATTTACGAGGGCACCAATGGCGTCCAGGCGATGGATCTGGTCGGGCGCAAGCTGTCCTTGGCCAACGGCGCGGTGGTCGAGGGCTTTTTCGCCGCCATCGACGCAGATGTGAAGGCGGCGAATGGCCTCGGTATCGCCGACAAGACGTGCGAAGCGCTCATGTTGCTGCGCGGCGCGACGGCGTCGCTGCGGGGGGCAGGACTAGATGCGGCGGGCGCAGCAGCGGTCGATTATCTGCGGTTATTCGCGCTGGTTGCGATGGGATGGATGTGGACCCGTATGGCTGCGGTCGCCACAGACGACAGCGCGTTGCATCAGGGCAAGCGCGCGGTCGCCGACTTCTTTGCCTTGAGGGTGCTGCCACAGACGCAGGGTCTGGCCGCAACTATTGCCGGCGGCGAAGCGCCGATCATGGCGATGGGCGCCGACGCCTTCTGATCGAAAGGGAAATCATGTCTGTCGAGATGAGCCGTGCCGGTGCGACCACGGTGCTGCGCCTCAATAACGGTCCGGTCAATGCTTTGTCGGTTGGCAACGGCTTTGTGGAGGAGATCGGCGCCGCGCTCCGCTTGACAGCGAACGATCCGGCCTGCCGCGCGATCGTCATGGCAGGCGCAGGGCGGCTATTCTGCGGCGGCGCGGACATCACCGATTTTGCCGGTGATCCCACGCAAATTGAGGAACTGCGCGAGCTGATCGCAATGGTCGAGGCCAGCCGGAAGCCAGTCATCATGGCGATCCATGGCATGGCACTGGGCGGCGGGCTGGAATTCGCAATGGCCGGCCATTACCGTATCGCGCAAGCCGGAACGCGGCTGGGTCTGCCCGAAGTGACGCTGGGGCTGTTGCCCGGCGCGGGAGGTACGCAACGGCTGCCGCGGCTGATTGGCGCTGGCCCAGCGCTCGACATGATGCTTTCGGGCAAGCCGTTGATAGCGCAGCAGGCGCTCGAACTGGGGCTGATCGATGAGCTCGTGGACGGCGATGTGGTGGGAGCTGCGCTGGAAATAGCACGCGCTGCCTTACCCCCGATGCGACGAACGAGCGACCTCCCCATCCCGATGGACGCTGCAAAAGCGGTGGAGAGCCGCCGCGCAAAGCTGCGCCCCGGCCTCAACAAGGCGCCCGGCTACATTCTCGAATGCGTGGCTGGGCTGTCGGACGACCTGGCTGCAGGGTTGGCGCGCGAAGCGGGGCTCTTTGGCGAATTGATGCAATCGCCCGCCTCGCGCGGCCTGCGTCACGCCTTTTTCGGGGAGCGTACGGTTGGCCGAATTCCGGGACTTTCATCGGACACGCACCCGCGCGTCATCAACAGGGTCGGCGTGGTCGGCGGTGGGCTGATGGGGACGGGTATCACCATCGCCCTCCTCAACGCGGACCTTCCCGTTACCATGGTCGAACTGCGCCAGGAAGCGCTGGCGAACGCGGCAACGACGATCCGCAATACCATGGCGCGTGAGGTGGAAAGGGGCCGTATTGGTGCCGAAATTGCGGACGCCCGCACCGCCGCCTTCACCCCGGCAGCGTCGCTTGATGCGCTTGCCGACGTCGATCTGGTGATCGAGGCCGCGTTCGAGGATATGGCGGTCAAACAACAGATCTTCACCACCCTTGACGTCGTCACCCGGCCCGACGCGATCCTCGCCAGCAACACCTCCACCCTAAACCTCGACGCCATCGCGGCCCTGACCGGCGATCCCTCGCGCGTGATCGGGCTGCACTTCTTTTCGCCCGCCAACATCATGCGTTTGTTGGAGGTGGTGCGCGGGCGCGAAACGGCGCCCGACGTGCTCGGCACCGCCATGGCGCTTGGCAAGCGGATGGGCAAGGTCAGCGTCGTGTCGGGCGTTTGCGACGGCTTCATTGGCAACCGCATGTTCGAGGAATATCTGCGCCAGGTCTGGTTCATGCTGGAGGAAGGCGCGCTGCCGCAGCAGATCGATGCCGCGCTGGAAGGCTGGGGCATGGCCATGGGTCCGTGCCGGACGATGGACCTTGTCGGACAGGATATCGGCTGGGCGATCCGCAAGCGCCGTGCGATGGAGCAGCCTGATCGGCCCTATTCGGGCGTGATCGACCGTATCTGCGATCTCGGCCGGTTCGGGCAGAAGACGGGGAAGGGCATCTACGCCTATCCCGATGGCCGCACTGCCGAGCCGGACTTCGACATGATCCGCCTTATCGAGGACTATTCGGCCGAGATCGGGCTTACCCGCCGCGCCATTAGCGACGGGGAAATCATCGAGCGTTGCCTGCTGGCGCTCATCAATGAAGGCGCGCGGATCGTCGGCGAAGGGATCGCCTATCGTCCGGTCGATGTCGATATGACCTATCTGCACGGTTATGGCTTCGCCCGTGAACGCGGTGGGCCGATGTTCCAGGGCGACCTGATCGGCCTGCCTGCGCTGCTCGACCGGCTGCGCAGCTATGTTGTGGGCCGCAACGGCTGGGCTTGGACCCCGGCGCCCCTGATCGAACAACTGGCTGCCGAAGGGCGCCGCTTCGAAGACCTTAACGCTTGAATAAGGTGACAGACATGACGGACATCTTTTTAGTGTCGGCGGCACGAACTGCCATTGGCAGCTTTGGCGGGTCGCTGAAGGACCAGAAGCCTGGCGAACTGGCCGCCCATGTCGCGAAGGCCACCATGGAGCGGGCGGGCGTGGATGCTGAGCAGGTTGAGAACTTCGTGCTGGGCAATGTCATCCATTGCGAGCCGCGTGACGCCTATGCCGCGCGCATCGCCGCGCTCGGCGCAGGCGTTCGACAGGAATGCCCCGCGCTCACCGTCAACCGGCTGTGCGGATCGGGCATGCAGGCGATCATCACCGCCGCTCAGTCGATCATGCTGGGCGATTGCGATGTGGCGATCGGCGCCGGTGCGGAAATCATGAGCCGTGCGCCCTATTTCCTCCCGGCCGCGCGCTGGGGACAGAAGATGGGCGATGCGCAAATGCAGGACGGGCTGGTCGGCGCGCTGACCGATCCCTTTCAGTCGATCCATATGGGTGTGACGGCGGAGAATGTCGCCGGCCGTTACGGCATTTCGCGTGAGGAGCAGGATGCCCTCGCTCATGAAAGCCATAAGCGCGCGGCCCATGCCATCGCGCAGCGCTATTTCAAGGACCAGATCGTACCCGTCAATGTGATGGTGCGGCGCGAGCCCGTCCCATTCGACACAGATGAATTCGTCCGCGCCGATGCGGTGGCTGAAGATTTTGGCAAGCTGAAGCCGGTTTTTCAGAAGGACGGCACCGTTACGGCGGGCAATGCGTCCGGCATCAACGACGGCGCGTCTGCGGTCCTGCTGGCAAGCGAAGCGGCGGTGAGGGCGCAGGGTCTAAAGCCGATGGCACGGTTGGTCGCCTATGGTCATGCCGGCGTCGATCCCGCGTACATGGGCATCGGCCCCGTTCCAGCGACGCGTCAGGCGCTGGAGAGAGCCGGGCTGACCGTTGCCGACCTCGACATCGTCGAATCCAATGAAGCCTTCGCCGCGCAGGCCTGTGCCGTGTCTAAGCTGCTTGGCTTTGATCCGGTAAAGGTGAACCCCAATGGCAGCGGCATATCGCTCGGCCATCCGGTCGGCGCGACCGGCGCCATCATCACCACCAAGCTGGTGTATGAGTTGCAGCGCACTGGCGGACGCTACGGGCTGGCGACCATGTGCATTGGGGGTGGTCAGGGGATCGCAGCGATTTGGGAGCGCGTCTGACAAGAGCGGAGCTGGATCGCTCCACCTGAAGGAGCTGCACCGGTGTCCACCTTTGCTGACGAGGGGATGAGCATTTATAAGCGAAGAGGAGCCGATGCCATATGACATCGCCAAACTAATGGCGATCGGCTGCTCTGTCGACGCGCCTGTTCAGTCCGATGGCTGCCGGGGGCGGCTGAAGGATCGGGCGTTGATATAATCGCGGCTTCCCGGCCGTCGAGTTCCTCTACATTAGGTTAGCTAGAGGCTTTGCGGTGCAGATGACATGGCATCGACAGGACAGAAGGCAACCGCACTGCAAACTGTCGGCCTGAGCGGGAGCGGTCGGCCAGGTATGCCGTCTCTGCTGAAGATGCAGGTGGAGCATATGCCTGCCCCCGGCTGAACCTGCCCTTCCACGAGCGAGATTTTGTCGACAGCTTCCGCCACAACCGGCCAGCACGAAGCGCTCCAGCAGTAATGGGCCTATACCCGGTCGTTAGGGCCTGAGGGGCTCGATCCCGAGCAACCGTCGTTTGCCAAGGCCGCAAGGGAGTCTGAATCAGGACGGTCAGCCATCTCGGGGACAATGGCGAAGAACGCGCCGAGAGGCGCTATCCGGCAGATCGTCCTCTTTCTCACCGGGCAGTTGGGACCGGTCGCGCTAGGGTCAGGACCTATTAAATTACTTGCGGTGCTGAGGATTGGTTGATTCAATGGCGGCGTGAGGAGGCGTCGCCGTGAGTGATCTGATTTGGCTTTCGAAGGCGCAGATGCGCCGGATCGAGCCGTATTTCCCGCTGTCGCACGGCGTGCCCCGGGTGGATGACCGTCGGATCATCAGCGGCATCATCTTCATTATCAGGAACGGCCTGCGGTGGCGCGATGCACCTGCCGACTATGGCCCTCCCAAGACGATCTACAACCGCTTCATCCGGTGGAGCCGACTTGGCGTGTTCAACAAGATTTTCGCAGCGCTCTCGGCGAAGGCCGGGCAGCCTGACCAACTGATGATCGATGCGACGCATCTGAAGGCGCACCGGACCGCAGCCAGTCTGCTCAAAAAGGGGCTGTTCCCCGACGTATCGGACGCACCAAAGGCGGCCTGAATTCCAAGCTCCACGCCGTCTGCGACGGAAAGGGCAGACCGCTGGTCATGCTGCTCAGCGAGGGGCAGATGAGCGACTACAAAGGCGCTGCCCTGATGCTCGACGCCTTGCCCCGCGCCAAAGCCCTGCTCGGCGATCGAGGCTACGACGCCGACTGGTTCCGCAACGCGCTCGCGGAACGCAGCATCACCGCCTGCATCCCGTCAAAGAAGAACCGAAAGGTCCCGATCCCGCACGATGCCGTGCTCTATCGCCAGCGTCACAAGATCGAGAACATGTTCGGCAGGCTCAAGGACTGGCGTCGCATCCACACCCGTTACGACCGCTGTGCGCACACATTCATGTCAGCCATCTGCATCGCTGCAACCGTCATCTTCTGGCTCAATCAATGAGTCCTGACCCTAGTAGGCGTACCTGCGTAGACGTGGCAAGTTGCTCACAACAGCCATTCGCCGCATAGTCGGCATCTCACCGAGCTCGTTTTTCCAGATTATTTTTGCTCGGCCCCCGCGTGGCGTCGATCTGGGATGTCATCACGCGTAGGGGCGGTAAATTTGGACGGATACGTAACGGGATCACTGGTATGCTCCGCCATGGTCCTCTGATAGACGCCGTAGTCGCCAGTGCCTGGATCACCGGTACGGTTGCCGTACGGCGCGCACCGGGCGCCAGTCGGGCCATTGACCGGATGTCTACCGTAGAACCAATTCTCCATCTCGTCACAGGCACGATAGCGTGGTCGCGCGGCTTCCAGCAGTTCAAGCGGAGGTCGACGCCGCTCGCTCTGCGGGATAGCTCGGCGCTTTGCGATCGACCCCGCATCGGCGGCATAGGCGCGATTGAGTTGACCGAAGTTGAGATAGACCAGCGCTTGGCGATCTGCCCGCCCTAGAGCCCGGCATTCAGCCGAGCGCTGATCATCGTCGTGAACATGGCGCGGATGCCTTCATGCGCCGGACAGATCGGCGATCCGTCCAGCGTCAGTTATCGACTTCCCTGTCATGGCAACTTCAGCGAGAACAGCCTGCAGGACTGTGTCGCGGTCTTACACATTCCAAACAAGTGGGAGCGTCTTGGGCTGAACGACTCCGCCCATCAGCGTCGCTATCCTCGCTCCCGGTTTTACGCGGAACTGGGGAACCGCTAGTAGGAACTCCTCGATTGCGATGCGCATCTCCATCTTCGCCAGATGTACGCCGAGGCAGAAATGGGGCCCTGTTGCGAAGCTAAGGATGTTGACCTTGCGGTCGAAGTCGATCTTGTCTGGATCTTCATATTCTTCCGGATCCCTACCAGCGAGCGAGACCACCATGTGTATTTTGTCGCCGGGCTTAATTACCTGACCGCAAATCTGGGCTTCTTTGATACAAATTCTATAGGTATTCGATCCGGCAAAGGCCCGCATCATTTCAGAAATCGCATCGGGGATTTTTGCCGGGCACTCGCGCAGATATGCTTGGTTCGATTGGTTTTCTGCCAAATGTCGGAAGATTGAGCCCATATGCGCGGAGACGGCGTCCAGACCGCCTATGAAGAGGTTGAAGGCGAAACCCGTTAGTTCGTCATCAGTCAACGGACGATCGCCGATCTGGCCAGTGACCCCGTAGGTCAAAAGATCATCCCTTGGAGACACCCTGCGATCGTCCATCTCCTTCCTCAGGAAATCTACTACCGACCGGGTTGCAACGACCATCTGACTGGCATCATCGCTATGCACGAGTCCGTCAATCCAACTGAGGAACAACTCAGTTTTGTCGAGCGGTAATCCCATGATACTAAGAAATACCGTGATCGGGAAACGATAGGCGAAGTCCGACATGAACTCGCATTCGCCCTTGTCCTTAAACGCGGCGATATATTCACGAGCTATTTCCCGTGCGTGTACCTCGTTGTTCTTGATGGACTTCGGCATGAACTGCGGGTTGACAAAGGCGCGGTGCAGCCCGTGGAGTGGAGGATCGGACTCGACCGGCAGCAGTGTCCAGTTCTCACCGATCAAGCTGGCAAACGGCGCCATCCCCCGGTTCGAGAAATGCTCGGTGTCGAGATAGATCCGCCTTAGATCATCAGCCCTGCGAACGACCCAGGCCGGCTGACCTCCAAGATATGCATCCATGGCATAGAATATCGGAGGCCCGGCATGGATTGCCGGAATGATCTCCCGGTACGGATCCTCCTCGGTCTGCTTGCCGTAACCAAACGGGTATGGGAGGATCAGTTCCTGTGGAACATGGCCGGGTACATCAATTTTATGTGCAGTCGCCATTGAAATCTCTCTGATCCTGAACTCTTGCTGGCATATTCCATGCCGCTTACAGATACCGCGGACGTGTCCAGAGAGTCGCCGCCATCTCCGCTCGTCCTCTCCTTGTCAGGCATATGCTATCGCCTGCACGGTCGCACGCAATGTCGAGGCGTGCCAGATTTTTGACTGATCACGACAGTGCGGCGCCAAACGAGAATCCAGGCTGACCGGCATGAAGCCTTCTACCCCTCGGCGCACCCGCTTCCCGGACTGTCTGGCCTGCGGATCACGGCGCGGGGAGGGGAGCGAAATTTGGGTCGAACCCTTCAATTTGCGGCATCGGCATTGTGTGGAGGCTGTCGAGATTGGCGACGTGCCTACGGAGTTGCTCCAAAAGCTCTATCCGATGACCGTCGGTGACATAAGGAACGTGATAAGCGACGAACGGCTCGAGCAGGTCTAGACCGACATAGCTCAGCGTACCCTGAAGAAAATGTCGGAGCATCCCAGTTTCCAAATCGCCATGAATAGAGCCCGGCCCGAACATATGTTCGCGTCCCCCCAGGCTGAAGGCACACAGCGCCCGCTTGCCGCGCAATCCGCCGCTGCCATAGATGCGGCGTCCCCCGTAGATCGGCCCGGAGATGAACACGCGGTCGATCCACCCTTTCAGGATCGCTGGTACGCTAAACCAGAAGACCGGAAAGGTGAACACGATCAGATCGGCGGCAAGCAGTTTGCTCAACTCCGCCATCACAATAGGGTCCAGCGTGCCTGTCGAATAGGCATGTCTTTGCTCGAGACCATAGACGAGGTGATCGTCGTTCTTTCGTGAGAGAAAGTCCGTCGGCGCGAGGACGGGATCGAACTTCATGCCGTAGAGATCGGATTCGGCAATCTCCCACCCGCCGGCGACCAGTTCGGCCTTGATCGTGTCCCGCATGGCCGAGACAAAGCTATCCGCTTCCGAATGGGCATGGACGATCAGCGCCTTGCCCGACGTTGAACCGCCTTGCTGCCGACACTGCTCCATATGGGCTTTCCTTCCTAAAGTGCTGGACAGGCTAGAGGTCGACAGGACGCCCCCTTGGACAACATTATCCATCAAGGGGGAGTGCAGGCCCATTTGCGCGGGTCATGCCAAGATATCAGATATTCACGTCAACCAACGTGCGTCCCTTGATCGTGCCCGACAGGATTTGCTGCGAAATATCCGGCGCGTTCGCCAAACTCACCGTCGTAACCATCGCATCGAGCTTTTCTAGATCGAGATCGCTGGCAAGGCGGTTCCAGGCGTCGATGCGCAAGCGCTTGGGAGCATTGACAGAGTCGATACCGGCGAGGGTCACGCCGCGTAGGATGAACGGTAGAACGGACCCCGACAGATCGACACCCTGCGCCAGGCCGCAAGCCGTTACCACGCCACCATATTTCGTTTGGGCAAGCGCGTTCACCAGCGTGTTGCTGCCTACGGCATCGACCACTCCGGCCCATCGCTCACGCCCGATCGGCTTTCCTTGTTGAGCAAGCATAGCCCGGTCGATCACTTCTGCCGCGCCAAGTTGCATGAGATAATCCGCTTCGTCCAGCCGTCCTGTCGACGCCACGACGCGGTAGCCAAGCTTGGACAAGAGCGCGATGGCCACCGATCCGACGCCGCCGCTGGCGCCGGTGACAAGGATGTCGCCATGATCGGGCTCGAGGCCATTATGTTCCAGCGCCAGAATCGACAGCATCGCGGTATATCCCGCAGTGCCGATCGCGGCCGCATGCTTGGTATCGATCCCGTCGGGTAGCCGGATCAGCCAGTCGGAAGGCACTCGGGCTCGCTCTGCAAAGCCGCCATCGTGGCTCTGGCTCAATCCCCAGCCGTTTGCGACGACCTTGTCGCCGATGGCGAAGTCGGGACTATCGGATGCTACGACAGTACCGGAAAAGTCGATCCCCGGTGTCATGGGAAACCGCTGGATCACGGGCGACTTGTTCGTGATCGCCAGCCCGTCCTTGTAGTTGACCGTCGAGAAATCGATGCTGACGATAACGTCGCCTTCGTCGAGATCGTCGTCTTCGCGCATCACCAATTCGTGGTGGAGGCGGTCATCGACCTTGCTGATCCTGATGGCACGATACATTGCTTATTCCTTTATTTCGCCGAACGCGATCCCAAGAATTGAAGACCAAGGGCATTATCAGCACCCCGTTGCCATCTATCTCGATCAAGCATCCACTACGCTTGCCCAGCTCACGTCATAGTGAAGCGAGGAAATCGAGGAGCGCCTTGTTGACCGCTTCAGGCGCTTCCTGCTGAAGCCAATGTCCGCAATTCGGAATGATCACGGTACCACGCAAGTCGTGGAGATGCTCCGACGCGCGCCTGACCGCTTCCTGACCCCACACCGTATTCACGTCGTGATCGCCACCGATAAACAAGGATGGCATGGTGATCGGACGACCGTGATACTGGCTGAGAGTTTCATAGTTCAGGGCAAAATTGCGATAGATGTTCATCGGTGCCTGAAGGCCGGTATACTCGAACTCAGTGACGAGATGATCGAGGTGGGCGGGATCAAGCCACGAGGGGAGCGTATCCGGCATTGATATCAGACCCTCGATCCCGCCGGACCGGGGCAGCGTCATCATGCTGCGCAAGTAGGATCTGGCTTCGTCCTCCGACAATTGCATGAGGTCCACGCCATGGAACTCCGGCGCGAGCGGACGTTCGGCGGAAAGCGAGTGCAACGAAGCGAGCAGCCAGTCGCGAAGATTCCGTTCCGCTTCCTTCGCCGCAGCGCCGTCCGATTGAGCGAAGTAGTCACTATAAAAAATCCGGTCGTCTCCGATCAGGAGATCGCGCGCGACGTGCGGATGAAGCTCGCCAAAGGGACTGCCAGGCATCGCCGTCAAACCGCGTCCGGAGAATGGAACGCTCATGCCAACGACAGCGCGAAAGACGTCGGGCCGAGTCCATGCGGCTGTCCATGCCACCGGCGCGCCGATGTCATGGCCGACGATGATCGCGCTTTCTTCGCCCAGCGCTTCCACCACCCCGACGCAATCCGCCACGAACTCGGTGAGGCGATAAGCAGAAGGATCAGTCGGCTTGCCTGATCGTCCAAAGCCGCGCATGTCCATCGCCACCGTGCGATACCCCGCTGCTTGCAGCACGGGCATTTGGCGTTGCCAGGAATGCCATGACTCCGGAAACCCGTGACATAGAAGAACCAGCGGCCCGGACGCCTCGGCGATATGAAGATGAACTCGCTGGTCGCCAGCATGGATGGTCTGCGATTTGAAAGCGCTCACGGCCACGTCTCTCCTTGTTCGATTCTAAGATTAGCTACGTCACAGCGGGGTATGTCGAGCATGAAAACGGCGGGAAAGTTCGACATGAATGTCAGCAGCTTCGGCAGAACCGAGCAGTGACATTTCGACCAAGCCTTCCGCCATTTCGTTCACGTCACCGACAGACCGGGCATGTCGTCTTCCTCCCACCATTTGGCGAGCAATCTGGAAAATGCCACCGCCCCGTCGCCATAGGTATTGGCCAGCCAACTCCGCTCCACGTCGCCTTCGCCACTGGCGTAACCGGGCGTGCATTGACTGAGAAGCGCGCGTATCGGCTGCGACTTGTCGACGATGATCTTACGCCAGTTGTCCTCTGCCTCGGCAGTGGCTTCGATGCGTGTCCCACCGCTTGCCAAGGCGCGCTGAATGACCTGCGCGATGTGGCGCGCCTGTTCGCCCAGCATGTCGGTGAAGTTAGCTCGAACGCCGTTGTTGCCTGAACCCAACAGGAACAGGTTGGGAAAGCCGTGGACGTAGAAGCCGTGAAAGGTACGCGGTCCCTCGGCGAAATGATCCGCCAGATGTTCGCCGCCCACGCCGACGATATCGGCACCGGCGCTCCGGTTCGTTTGGGTTCCAACCTCGAACCCTGTGGCGAAGATGATGCAATCCACCGGATATTCGACGCCGCCGGACACGATGGCGTCTTCGCTGATGGCGTCCAGCCCGCGCCCCTCGGTATCAATCAGCGTCACGTTGGGACGATTGAAGGACGGAAGATAACTGTCGTGGAAGGTCGGCCGCTTGCACAGCATGCCGTACCAGGGTTTGAGACGCGCGGCGACGGCCGGATCGCTCACCTGCGCATCGATCCATGATCGCGTTTCGTCGCCCAGGCGCAGATCCGCTTCCTGGAACAGCCGATCGGCTTGTTCGGGCGGCAGATCATCGATGTCGGCGGGCCGCCAGCGAACAAAGATGTTTTGAAAGAAGTCTGTCCAGCCATCCGCCACGAGATCCTGGTCTTGTGCAAGCCCCGAAACAAGTGCGTTGAAATTTTCCATGCGTTCGCGTTGCCATCCTGGAACGAGCGAACCCGCCCAGCGTGGATCGGTAGGGGCATTGCCACGTTGGCCCACGATCGAAGGGGTGCGCTGCACGACGTAGAGTTGCTTTGCATCGCGGGCGATCTTCGGAACGCACTGTACCGCCGTTGCGCCCGTGCCGATAACGGCGACGGTCTTGTCGGCAAGCCCGTGCAGCGCGCCGCCATTTTCGCCGCCGGTATACGCGTAATCCCAGCGGCTTGTGTGAAACATATGGCCGCGGAAGCGCTCGATGCCGTTGATGCGGGGCAGCTTGGGACGGTTGAGCGGACCGCTCGCCGTGAACAGGAATCGCGCATCGATGCAATCGCCGCGATCCGTCGTGACGCGCCACCGCCGGCGTGTCTCGTCCCAAGTCATCTTAGTTGCTTGCGTGTGGAAAAGCGTGCGCTCGTAGAGTCTGAAATGGCGGCCTATGCGGCGGGCGTGTTCGAATATTTCGGGCGCATGCGCGTACTTCTCGGTCGGAACATGCCCCGTCTCCTCTAGAAATGGCATGTAGATGTATGACTCGATATCGCATTGGGCGCCGGGGTAGCGGTTCCAATACCATACCCCGCCAAAGTCGCCTGCCTTGTCGAGGATGAGCAGATCATCGATGCCAATGTCGCGCAAATGGGCCGCAGCTTGCAGACCCCCAAAGCCGCCGCCCACGATCACGGCGTCGGTCATCCGCACGATCGGCGCACGATCGGCGCGCGTCTCTTGCGATGCATCGGCGAGATAGGTGTCTGCGGTGACATACTGCTCGGCGCCATCGTCGCGAAGCCGCTTGGCCCGTTCCGCCGCGTAGCGCGCGTGTCGTGGATCGTCGGGTCCGCCGAAAAGCGGATCACCGGTATTAGCTTGGTTTGCCATTTCTTTCCCTCAAGGGGACGGATGGCGGCGGCTGGCCGGCGATCCGTCGAGGATGTCATCCAATCAGAGCCGGATCGCAACGGCCTTCACGGAGGTGTAGGCTTCAACCCCTTCCTGGCCGAACTCGTAGCCCCAGCCAGATTGTTTGGAACCGCCGACCGGCAGATGCGGATCGTAGACGCCGTGGCAGTTTACCCAGATGGCACCCGCGTCGATCTGCTGTGCCGCGCGATGAGCGAGCGTCAGGTCGCGCGTCCAAACGCTGGCCGAAAGGCCGTAGCTTGGATGGTCCGCTAAGCGGAACGCCTCATCCGCATCGTCGAACGGGATCGCGCAGAGGACCGGGCCGAAAATCTCCTCGCGCTGCACCTTCATGTCGGCAGTCGTGTCGAGCAGCACGGTGGGCCGATAGAAATATCCGTGGTCGCCCAGCGTCGCACCGCCCACCGCGAGCGTCGCGCCATCGGCGACGCCGCTTGCCACATAGGCGGCCACACGTTCGCGCTGCACTGCAGAGATTAGCGGTCCGATGTCGACATCATCATTCAACCCCGCGCCTACGCGCAGCGCTTCCCCATGGTCGATGACCCCTTGCACCACTTTGTCGAAGATGGGCCGCGCGATCAGCAGGCGCGAGCCTGCGACGCACACCTGGCCGGTGTTGCCAAAGATCGCGTTCGCGGCGGCGGGGATCGCCAGCTCGAGGTCGGCATCGGCAAGGATCACCGTAGGCGATTTGCCGCCCAGTTCCAGTGAGACGCGTTTCAAGTCGTTCGCGGCAGCACCGACGATGGCTTTGCCGACCGCAGTCGATCCGGTGAACGAAACTTTCTTCACTGCTGGGTTTGCCACCAACGCCGCGCCGGCGACACGGCCGAAGCCGGTCAGGATGTTAACCACACCGGCAGGGAAGCCGGCTTCGACGATCAGCTCGGCCAACCGCAGCGCGGTGAGGGAGGTTTGCTCTGCGGGTTTCAGGATCATCGTGCAGCCCGCCGCCAGCGCGGGAGCCAGCTTAATCGCAGCCTGAAGGAAGGGAAAATTCCACGGCACGATGCCAGCGACGACCCCGATGGGCGATCGGCGGGTATAATTGTGAAAAGCGTTGCCCTGCAGTGCCAGATCGAAACTGCGCCCGCCAAGCTTCGTTGCCCAGCCGGCATAGTAGCGAAAAATCTCCGCAGAAAACGGGATGTCGATGGAGCCGCTGATAGAGAGCGGCTTGCCATTGTCCAAGCTTTCCAGCTCGGCCAGTTGGCGCATGTCGCGCTCGATCAGATCCGCGAGGCGCAGGAGCGGCGCGGCGCGCGCGACCCCAGGCAGCCGGCCCCAGCTTTCGAAAGCGCGGCTGCTGGAGCGAACGGCGCGATCGACGTCGGCGCTCGATGCAGCCGCAAATTCGCAGATGATGCGACCCGTGGCGGGATCATCGGTCATGAACGTCTCACCATCGCGCGCATCGTGAAAGGCGTTGTCGATGAACAGCTGCTTGGGGCGACCGGCGAAAGCCAGCGCCTCGGGTGAAAGGCGGCTATGAGGGTCGTGGATTAGGCGCTCACTGGCGGACATGGTTATGACTCTTTCGGAAGGGAGGAGGGCGCGGCGGTGGGTTCGCCGTCGAGAAAGTCGGCCCGCTCGAATGCAGGATTGGGATACGTGTAGAAGCCCTTGCCGCTTTGGGCGCCGAGTAGGCCGCGATCGAGCATCTGCGACAGATAATCCGCGATGCCGCGCAGATCTTCACGACCGCTGTCGTGGGCCATCTGATCGAGTACCGTGTGGACGGTCGGAATCCCCATCAGATCGATCAATGCGGCAGGCCCCATACTACCGCGCAGGCCGCCCATCCACAGCCGGTCAATATCTTGCGGCGAGGCGATGTCCCGACAGATCAAATCGAGTGCGGCGATCACGAACGGCGCGATGAGCGAGTTCGAAACATAGCCGGGCTGCTCGTGGTTCAGCACAATCGGGACCAGGCCAATCCGATGGGCAAAGTTGCGCAACGGGTCAATGATCGTGGGATCCGTGCCGGCATGCGGCATGATCTCCAATAATCGACTGGTCCAGACCGGGCGGCCGACATGGCAGGCCACGAACCGTTCGGGCCGGTCGGTGAAGCTGGCAAGCACGCTGGGCAGCAGCGTCGAGGTGTTTGTCGTGAAGATCGTGCGGGCAGGACATGCCACCGACAGGGCCCGCCAAATGGCCTCCTTCACCTCGATCCGTTCGGAGACGGATTCACTGACGATGTCGGCATCCGCGCCCGCGGTAGCCGCGTCGGTGCCGTAGCTGATCCGTGAAAGCGCCACACGCGCATCTGCTTCCGTCATCTGCCCTGCCGACACGAACTCGGCGGCGAAGTCCCCATGGCGACGCCTGGCGGCGGCGATCATGTCCTCGGAGACATCCAGCATCTCCACGGCCAGGCCGCCGGCGGCGCACTGGAACCCGATTTCGGATCCGACCACGCCGGACCCCGCGATTAATATATTCTTGAACATGGGCGCTCCAATCCGACCCGTCCCCGAGGCACAACAATTTGAGATTATTCGCCAAAGCGATACGAGACCCGGACACCATAGGTGACCGGCATGCCGGAAAACCGATACACGAAGTCGGCAATGCGATTGATATTGGTCTGGTAATAACGATTGAAGATGTTGTCGCCGAACAGCTCGGCCCGGATCGCGCCATCGTTCGTCTCGACGCCTAGGCGTACATCGACGGTTGTGTACCCACGAATGTTGAGCAGGCGCTCGAGCGATGCGACACTTGGGTCATTGGTATAGAGCGTGGAAATCACGCCCGAACGCGCCGAAACGGTGGCGCCTGCAAAAGCATCCAGCCGTGTCGTGACCGGGCGTTTGTAGTTCGCCCGGATCGTGCCCTGCCAGCGTGGGGTGAAGGGGAAGCGACTGCCGACGAAAGATCCCACACCGCCAAACGGACCGGTCGGCGTTTCTGGATCGGACTGAATTTTGGTGTTCAGATATGTGAGGCCGCCGTCGAGTGTAAGACCGTTCAAAGGTTGCGCACGCAGGCCAATCTCAGCTCCCCAGATGCGCGACTTGGGGATGCTGACCAGCGCGGGCAGGATGCCGAACGGCGGAACTGCGCGGGTTCCGACCAATTGCTTGTCGCGATAGTCATAGTAGAACGCTGCCGCGTTTAGCTGCGCACGTTGGAAAAGATCGACTTTGCTTCCGACTTCGTAGGCAAGGAGCGATTCCTGCTTAACGGGTCGGTACGAGGCGGAGAAAGCCGCTGGAAGAGTGGGGAAACTGCCTGCTTTGTAGCCTTTCGTCACGTTGGCGTACAACAACGCGGTCGGTGTCACCTTGTAATTGATGCTGCCGCGCCAGGCAACGTTGTTTTCATCCAGCGATCCCGTCACGATGGACAGCGGCGTTCCGGTCTGCGAACTAAGCGTGACGCAGCTTCCCGCCGGTATCGACTGGGGCGTTCCGGAAACGATGGTAGAGAGGAATGAAAGGGCGGCGGCCAGGTCACCAGCCCCGCCGTCCCGCGTGCATCCCTTAAAAGAGCGGTCCTGATCGGTGTACCGCGCCGAGCCTTGAAGCGTAAGCTGTGGCGCCAATTCATATTCCATGCTGACAAAAGCGCTTTTCGTTGAAATGCGTTGATCGTTCGTCGCGATGAAGTCGTTGTAGGCGAAAGGTCCGACATGTGCGTTCGTCGATTGTTGCGGATTGACGCGCAACGTCTCATCCACCTTATCGCGCTGATAGTTGCCCCCGACCAGCCAGCGGAGCGGCCCCCAATTGCCTGCCAGGCGGAGCTCTTCAGATATGCTGTTGATCGACCCCGCCGTGACGCTGCGCTCCAGGGGGTAGAGGGTAGAATCCAAATCGATCGGGATGAAGGTTTTGAATTTGGCGTAGGACACGATGTTCGTCAGGGTCGTCGTGTCGCTCAGATCGACTTCGCTCCGCAGCGCGACATTGAAAAAATTATCCCGGCGTTGAAAGTTGAAGTCCCGATCGAAAGAGGCTGCGCGAGCCTTGTCTGGCGCGCGCGGGAAAGTTTCAATCGGAAACGGCAGGGTAAGATTACCCGGGTCATTGAACAATTGAGGGCGGAACAGCTGAAACTGGGGCTGCTGCACGTCCGACCGATCACGCCAAGCCGAAACGGTAAGCGCAAACCGGACGGTCGGATCCGGCGTCCAGTCCAGCGCTCCGCGCGCGTTGAGGAAATTTTTCTCACCCAGCTTCGAGCCGTTCACATAATCGCGCTGCCAGTTGCCCCGCATCTCCTGCCGAACCGCAAAGCGGGCGGCCAGCGTATCTGTCAGCGGGCCGCTGACGAACCCCTCGACATCGAACTGATTGAACCGCCCATAGGTGGCATCAAACCCCGCAGTCAGACGCTTTGTAGGCTTGGCAGCGATGTAGTTAATCGCGCCACCGGTCGAGTTCTGCCCGAACAGCGTGCCCTGTGGACCTTTCAGCACTTCCACCCGCTCTAGATCCAGCGTGGCGCCACGCGCCATCGGCGAAAATGGGAGCGGCACCTGATCGACATAAACCGTTACCGCCGGGCTGACGCCGAGTGTCGTGTCGCTGAAGCCAACACCGCGGATGAAGAAAACGGGAAGGCCGTAATTGCCTTGTAGGAAGGTAAAGCCGGGAACGATCTTGCCGAGATCGGCTGTTGTCGTGACATTCTGTTGCTTCAACTGATCGCCGGTTGCGGCGGTGATCGAGATCGGCACATCGTCCAGTCGCTCTGCCCGCTTCTGAGCGGTGACCACGATCTCTTCAATACCGCTCGACGACGTGGTGCTTCGCCCGCTTACTGGTTGCGGGGCCTGAGCGAACGCCTGACCGGCGAGACAAACAGTTGCAACCGCGCCAACGCTGGCCCCCGCAAATTTCTTCATATCCTCTCCTCCATGGCGATGTCCGACGACAATCTTGCCGTCTGTTATGTTGGGTTTTCCGCTGGCAGCGAGGCGAAATCGCATCATCCGCGCACCGGCATTCTCCTAATCTAGGCGCAGAGCAGCCGACTGTTTTGTCAGCGACTGCCAAAGTCATGACAATTTGCGCCAAAGCCGATGCTGTAAAAACCAATATGAGCCCGCATCATGCATTATATATTAAAAACTCCATTATTATTGACAGTGGCCAACATCGGTCGCATGAAAGGGTAGGCGACACAGTGTTGCCGCATGGACAGGGAGAGGGTGCATGGCAGAGGCAAAGCCTGTGATCATCAGCTGCGCGCTGACTGGATCGATCCACACGCCGACGATGTCCGATGCATTGCCGATCACGCCAAAGGGCATTGCGTCTCAAGCGATCGCCGCCGTGCAAGCGGGTGCCGCGATCCTGCATTTGCATGCGCGCGACCCGTTGACCGGGCGTCCGGACCCCGACCCGGCGCTTTACCAGCAGTTCCTAGAGCCCATCGCTGCGGAGACTGACGCGATCTGCAACATCACCACCGGTGGCAGCATGATGATGACGGTGGAAGAGCGGCTTGCAGCGCCGCTGCGCTTTTCGCCCGAAATGTGCTCGCTCAACATGGGAACGATGAACTTCGCGCTCTATCCCATGGCGGATCGGTACACGGACTGGAAGTTCGATTGGGAAGAGCCATATTTGCGCGAATCTGACGACTACATCTTCCGCAACACGTTTCGCGACATAGAGAAGATTTATCGCGCCCTGGGCGAAGAGCACGGCACCCGGTTCGAGCATGAATGCTATGATGTCGGACACCTCTACAATCTGGCGCATTGTATCGATCGCGGCCTGTTCCGCCCGCCGTTCTTCGTTCAATTTGTGCTCGGTATCCTGGGCGGGATCGGTCCGGCGGCCGAAAATCTGATGTTTCTCAAGGAGACAGCCGAACGCCTGTTCGGCGGCGACTATATATTCTCCGCAATGGGCGCGGGGCGGCATCAGATGCCGATCGCGACCCATGCGGCGCTTCTCGGCGGAAGCGTCCGGGTGGGGCTAGAAGACAGTTTGATGATCGAACGTGGGCGTATGGCGGTATCGAACGCAGAACAGGTCAGCAAAGTCCGCAGTCTCCTTGACGGTTTAGGCTATCGCCCCGCAACCCCGCAGGAAGCGCGCACGATGCTTGGCTTGAAGGGGCGGAATGCGGTCCGTTTCTAGGGTCGATTCAGTCGGAGGATGGCGATGACTATAATGGGACTGGACGCGATGCTCGCCCTGAAAGGCAGCGAGATCGGGGTTTCCGAGTGGATCATGATCGATCAGCCGATGATCGATGCATTCGCGACTGTCACCCGGGACGACCAGTTTCAGCATGTCGATCACAAGCGCGCGGTGGCCGCAGGCTTCGGGAGCACGATCGCACATGGAATGCTGACGTTATCGTTGTTCCGCGCCATGTACCTGTCGAGTGGGGGGGCGGAGCTGGAGAATATCTCGGTCGCCATAAACTATGGATTGAATAAGGTGCGTTTCATCCGCGAGGTACCGGTGGGAACGCGCGTGCGAGGGCGGTTCACCTTGGTAGATTTGACGCCCCGCGGCGCCGACGGCTTCATGCAGACGCTTGAACTCGTCGTCGAGCGGGAGGGCGAGGCTCAGCCTGCGATGGTGGCAGAGTTTCTCATCCTGTTGCGGCCATGACCGCCACCATACTCGATGGTCTCTCATCACAATTGATGAAAGGGTAGTGATGCCTTACCTCAAAGGCTTGATGCAGCATGTGCCGTTGACAGTGGACGGCATTCTTGATCATGCCGCACACTGGCATGCCGATCGCGAAGTGGTTTCGCGCGATGCGACTGGAATCGTCACCCGCATGGGTTATGGCGAGCTTCATTGGACTGCAAAGCGCGTTTCCGCCGCGCTCGTGGACGCGGGGATTAAGCGCAGCGACCGCGTTGCGACGCTGGGCTGGAACAGCGCCATGCATTTGGCCGCTTGGTACGGCACCACGAATATCGGCGCTGTGCTGCATACGCTCAATCCGCGGCTTTTCCTGGAACAGCTGGCCTATATCGTTAATCAGGCGAACGATCGGATCTTGTTCGCCGACCCGTCTTGCGCGGAGCTCGTCGCGCGATTGCTGCCACTGGCGCCCTCGATTGAGCATGTTGTTTTGCTGTGCAGCGAGGCCGCTATGCCCGCCACCCCTTATGCGGCGAGGTCATTCGACGCCTTTCTAGCCGGTCACGAACAGGGGCCGTCCTGGGGCGGCTTCGATGAAGATGCCGCATGTGGACTATGTTATACCAGCGGTACGACGGGAATGCCGAAAGGGGTGCTTTATTCGCATCGATCGAACGTCTTGCACACGTTCATGTCACTTGCTGCCGACGGGTTGGCGCTGACCGAGCGCGACACGGCATTGTTGATCGTGCCGATGTACCACGCCAACGCATGGGGCATCGTCTACTCGGCCCCCGCGGCGGGGGCGAAGCTCGTGCTGCCCGGACCGCTGCTCGACGGAGAATCGGTGTTCGCGCTGATGGAGGCGGAAGGCGTGACTTTCTCTGCCGCAGTGCCGACCGTGTGGCAGGCGCTGCTGGACCATCTGCGTCGTACGGGTTCTAGGCCATCGACGTTGCGACGCGTCGTTATCGGCGGTTCGGCGCCTTCACCCACCATGATAAGCGCGTTCCAGGACGATTACGGGGTCGAGGTGCTGCAAGGCTGGGGCATGACCGAAACCTCGCCACTGGCCACGGTGTCGCAGCCGACTGCGGCGGTATTGAAACTCAAGCGGGACGAACAAGCTGAGCGCAAGGCCATGCAAGGCCGGCTGCTATATGGGCTCAAGCTGAGGATCGAGGACGAGGATGGGAACGCCCAGCCGCGCGATGGAACCAGCGCAGGCCGCCTCAAGATTGCAGGACACACAGTCGCTGCACGTTATTTTGGTGATGAGGACGGCAACATCGTCGATCACCGAGGATATCTTGATACAGGCGACGTCGCGACCGTCGATGCGCATGGCTACCTACGGATAACCGACCGCGTGAAGGACATGATAAAATCGGGCGGTGAATGGATTAGTTCTGCCGCTATCGAAAGTGTCGCGCTGTCCCATCCCGAAGTCAGTGGCGCGGCAGTGATCGGAACTCCCCATCCGACGTGGGACGAACGGCCCATGCTCATCGCGGTGCGTGCCGAAGGCAGCTCGATCGACGCAGCCGGGCTGCTTGCCTTTCTGACGGGCAAGATGGCGCGTTGGTGGCTTCCCGACAGGATCGTCTTCGTTCCGGCGCTCCCACTCGGTGCTACGGGTAAAATCGACAAGCAGCAGCTTAGACGGGACATAAATAGCGACTTGGAGGCCACGGCCGTCGCACCGCCCAGCTGATAATCCCTCGCCAGGTAGCAGATGGCTTCCCGCAGCATCCCGGTCCTTTTGGGACGTGACTGGGGCGGAGGTCTGATGCCGCATTTCCTCAAACCACGAATTGCGGAGACATGGACAGTGCCGACTTCCGCCCCAGCATCAGGCGCCTTGAACGATCCGGATCATGCGTTGGAGCCGCACGATTCGGCCTTCCTGCCGGTGCGCTTCGCCAAGCGCGGCGTCACGGTCGAGTCCCGCGCGGACGGCGGCTTCATCTTAAAATCTTTGCTCGTACCGGCAGAGGGCCTGCCCAACTTCACATCCTATATTCATCGCGGTGCGGTAGAATGTCCAGACCGGACATTCCTTGCGGAGCGCGGAATGGACGACGCTTGGTCGCACCTCACCTATGCCGAGGCATGGCGCCGGGTCGGCGCAATCGGTGAAGGGCTGCTTGCACATGGCTTGAACGCCGAAACGCCGCTGGCGCTGGTCATGCGAAATTCGATTGCCACGGCGTCCCTGATGTTCGGGGCTATGTCGGTCGGCATCCCGGTCGCGCCGCTATCGCCTCACTACCCTCGGCTCCAAGGCGGACTAGATCGTTTGCGCGACATGTTCAGCCTGCTGCGCCCGGCGCTGATCGCCGTCGATGACTCGATTACGATCGACATCCTGCGGCAAGCCGGCATCACCGGCGAAGCGGGTTGGATCGATGCTTCCGGCGATGGCCAAGGAATCTCCCTTGCCGATCTTTCGGCCCAGTCGGCTGGTTCGAACTGGCGGGCGGCATATGATGCGGTTACCCCCGCACATATCGCCAAGATCATGTTCACGTCCGGATCGACGGGTTTGCCCAAGGGCGTCATGAACCTTCACGGAAACCTGTCGGCGGCACTGGAAGCCACGCGGCGCATATTTCTTCCGCACGACGAGGTCTACACGCTGCTCGACTGGCTGCCGTGGCATCATTCCCTTGGCGGCACGGGGAACCTCTCCGCAACGCTGTACAATCTGGGGACCATGTTCATCGATCACGGCCGCCCTACGCCGGGCGAGTTCGGGGAAACGCTGCGCAACCTGATGGAGGTCTCGCCGACCTTTATGCAGAATGTCCCGGTCGCCTTTGGCATGTTGGCGGACGCAATGGAACGCGACGATGCGCTGCGCGAGCGATTTTTCGCGCGGTTGCGCTATCTGTCCTACACCGGTGCGAGCCTGATGGGCGACACATGGCAGCGCTTCCAGGCGCTCGCTCGACAGACTGTGGGCAAACAGGTGGTTTTCCTCTCGGCGCTCGGCGCCACCGAGGCAGGACCCGGCATCACGACGACACACTGGTTCAATGACGGCAGCGGCCAGATCGGATTGCCGCTACCGGGCCTGGAACTGAAGCTGCTGCCCTATGAAGACCGGTTCGAGGCGTTCGTACGAGGGGCGGCCATCAGTCCCGGATATTATCGCGATCCCGCGACGACGGCCCGCGCGTTTGATGAGGAGGGCTATTATCGCACGAGCGATACGGTCACCTTCGTCGATCCCACCAACATGCAATGCGGGCTGGCCTATGCAGGCCGCGCATCGGAAAACTTCAAGCTAGATAGCGGCAGCTTCGTGGCGGTCGGATCGCTTCGTCTAGACCTCATCGCTGCGAGCGGCGGCGTGTTGCGTGATGTCGTCATCGCCGGAGAGGGACGCCGGGACGTTCGCGTGCTGGCGTGGATCGATCCCGAGAAGTGCCGCGAACAAGGCCTTCCAAACGATGCCGACTGTCATCGCGCGTCGGCCGTCGTCGACCATGTCCGTCGCGCCCTCGCCGTTCACAATGAGGCGAACCGCGCAGCGACGCGGCAGGTTGCAGCATTCATCCTGCTAGCCGAGCAACCCTCCCTCGCGGAAGGCGAAGTGACGGAAAAGGGCGGCATCAATCAGCGTGGTGTGCTTGCGCGACGGGCAGAATTCGTTGCGGCGCTTTACGATGAGCAATCAAAAAAACATAGCGGAATAAGAAATTATGGATTTTCCATTGTATAATGCATAATATGCTTGTAGCGTCATATCTAAGGAGAGACGAACGTGGCACTATTGGCGCAAATCGAACGGGCGGACGGCGTGGGCGTGGCCGCCGCAAAGGACCACGGGCACTTCATGGCGATTTTCGCCGGTGATCCAGCCTATCCCGGCGACCTCGACACCGCCGCTCGTGACAGCTTAGCCGGGCTTACGCGGGTGGCAGACGTCGTCCTCGCTCAAGGACGCGAGATCGACATCGCAGATTATCGGCTTTTGCCGCCCTTGCGGCGCCCTGGGAAAATCATATGCGTGGGTCTGAACTATCATGACCACACTGCCGAGGTGGCGCTGGAGCAGCCCGATTATCCGTTGATCTTCGCGCGCTTTCCATCGGGGCTGATCGGCCATGATTCGGACATCCTGCGCCCTGCCATCTCGGAACAGCTCGATTACGAGGGCGAGTTCGTCGCAGTGATCGGCAAGCGCGGCAAACACATCGCCCCCGAAGACGCCTTGGCACACGTTGCTGCATACTCGCTCTTCAACGACGTGAGCGTCCGCGATTACCAGCGTCGCACTCCGCAGTGGACCGTCGGCAAAAACTTTGACGCCAGCGGCCCATTCGGGCCTTGGCTGGTCACGCCGGATTCACTGCCACTCGGCGCGCGTGGCCTCAGGATACAGACGCGGGTGAATGGCGATACGCGGCAAGACGCGAATACCGACGATCTAGTATTCGATGTGCAAACGCTCATCGCGACCCTGTCGCAGGCATTCACGCTCGAACCCGGCGACCTGATCGTCACGGGAACTTCGGCCGGCGTCGGGGGTGCCCGCAAGCCACCGTTATGGCTGCGTGCCGGCGACATCGTCGAGATCGAGATGGAAGGCATCGGTATCCTGCGAAACGCCGTCAAGGACGAACAGCCATGAGCGAGTTGGAAGCCGCCTCCAGCGCAGTCAAGATGGACGCAGAGGGGATCGTGCAACTGGAGCGCCGCGGGCGCGTGGCGGTGGTCACCATGCGGCACAGACCGCACAACCTGCTCGGACCCGAACTGATTGGCGCGCTGACACGCACGTTCGCGCAGACCGATTGGGCAGGCATCGGCGCGGTCGTCCTGCGCAGCGGCGCTCGTCACTTCTGCGCAGGGGGTGATCTCGCGATGTTCGAGCAGCGCGTGGAGACGGGCGATCCCACCTGCATTCCGCCGATGCTGCCCTTTATGGAAACCATGGAGCGCTTCCCCCTCCCTATCGTGGCGGCGGTGCATGGCGCCTGCCTTGGTGGCGGATTTGAGCTGGCGATGATGTGCGACTTCATCGTCGCGGCGCGGTCGGCGAAGATCGGCGCCGTCGAGGCGGCGCTTGGTCTGCAACCCTTGATGGGTGGCGTGCAGCGCATGGTGCAGCGATGCGGCGCGCTGCGCGCAAAGGAGC
Organism: Sphingobium sp. TomTYG72; assembly: GCF_055394715.1. Lineage (NCBI taxonomy): Bacteria > Pseudomonadati > Pseudomonadota > Alphaproteobacteria > Sphingomonadales > Sphingobiaceae > Sphingobium > Sphingobium sp. TomTYG72. The sequence goes on from NZ_AP027336.1 coordinate 2,609,435, forward strand.
TGGCGATGCTGGCGCGCCGGTACGATGCGGAAACGCTCGAGCGATGGAACCTCGTCAACCTCGTCGTGCCGGACGACCGTCTGGATGCGACCGCGCTGGTCATTGCCGGCGAGTTGGCGCACGGGCCCGCAAAGGCGCATGAGGCGACCAAGATTCTCGCACGGATTGCGGTGAACGAAGGCGTTGCGGCGGCCGATGCCGCGATGGAGGAGACGCAAGCACCGATCTGGGCGTCGCAGGATCTGCGGATCGGCCTTGCCGCTTTTCGAGAAGGCGGCCCGGGCTCCGCCATATTCACGGGGCACTGAACCATGTCGGGTCCGCTGACCGGAATCAAGGTCGTCGATTTTTCGCGGGTGCTCGCCGGCCCGTTTTGTGGCCGCACCTTGCTCGATCTCGGCGCGGAAGTCGTAAAGATAGAGCCGCCGCGTCCCGACGTGTCGCGCTTCGCCTATCCGCAGGCGCCGGGCATGTCGGCCTATTATGCCCAGCAGAACGCCGGCAAGAAGAATGTCAGCATCGACCTGAACAAAGCTGGCGCACGCGAACTGGTCCTGCGGCTGTGCGACGAGGCCGACGTGGTGCTGGAGAATTTTCGCGCAGGAACCCTTGGCTATTTCGATCTGGATTATGAAACGCTGGCGGCGCGCAATCCGCGGCTCGTCTACGCGTCAATCACAGGCTATGGCCAGGGCGGACCGTGGCGGGGACGAATGGCCTATGCGCCCGCTGTCCATGCCGAGGCTGGACTCACGCGCCACAGTATCGGTCATTACGGCAGCTTGCTCAGCCAGCATCGCGGAGATAGCCTCAGCCACGCTGACGTCTATACAGGCATGCAGGCGGTTATCGCCATCCTGGCCGCGCTGCATCGCCGCGCAGATACAGGGGTCGGCCAGTCGATCGACGTGTCGATGGCCGCCACGCTGGTCGCGGTAAACGAGCAGGCTCATGTCGATCTCAACGGCTTCGACCTGGGCCCGGAGCCCGCGATCCTTGGCGCGGCCGACACCCCTTTCTTCCAAGGACCGGGGGGCGAGACGTTCACCGTCGCGGCAAGCCTGGTCGGGTCGCTGACCTTTCCCTGGTATATTCATGCCATGCGCAGGCCCGATTTGGCGGAGGATCCTCGGTTTGCGACGGCGGCTGCACGCAAGAACAATCTCGCGACGCTGCACGCGATCGTGCAGGAATGGATTTTGAGCTTTGCGGATATTGCGGCGCTCGATGCGCAGTTCGACGAGGCCAAGATCGCGCTCGGCGAATTACGCTCGATGCGCGAACTCGCGGACAGCGAATGGGCAGATTACTGGGCGATCACACAGGACGTGCCGGATCGCCACGGCGGGACTTACACGCTACCCGGCCGTCCCTGGCGCTTCTCCGCTGACGATCTGGCGCCGCTTGGCCGACCGGCATTTCGGGGCGAGGACAACAGGGAAATATTCGGCGGCCTTGGTATCAGCGATGCGGAGCTCGACGCTCTCGAAGCCAGTGGCGCGCTGGTGAGCGACGTGCCCGCAGGGGTCGTGGCGACGGATGCCTGATGGCGCTCCGAAAAACGGGAGACGGAGCATGTCGATGACGATGAGTGTTGATGGTCAACGAGCGTTGGAGGACTTCTGGCAAAGTCAGGTTGCGGGCACACCGCTGCCGATGGCCTGGGCTGGTCGACTATCGCTTAACGAGGGCTGCTTGCTGCAGCTCGCCATTGCGGATCGCTGGGCCGAGCGGGGAAATGCGCGAACGGGCTGGAAGGTCGCCGCGACGAGCGCGGCCGTCCAGGCGCAGCTGGGCGTGACCGAACCGGGCTTCGGCTCGCTGCGGCAATCAAAGACTTACCAGCAAGGCTATATCCTTCCGGCCTCGCAATATGTGAAGCCGCATGTCGAAGTCGAAATCTGCGTGGAGGTCGGGGACGGGATCGACAAGGCAGAAACCATCGAGGATGTCAGTGCCTCTCTCGTGCGCTGCTTCCCGGCATTCGAGTTGATCGAGAAGCGGATCACGGTGCTTGATTTCGGTTTCGCGCTTGCTGACAATGCCGAGCACACGGCGGTTGTAGTTGGTGATTCTTTCGATCCGTCGACGATGGCCCTCGACGAGGTGGAAGTGCGTGTCACACTGAACGGGCAACCGGCGGGCGCGGCATTCGGCCGAGCGGCGCTCGGCCATCCGCTGAACTCGGTGCTGTGGCTGAAGCAACGAGTGGCGGAGCTAGGAGGGGTCATCAGGCCGGGCGACCTCATCATGACCGGATCTCTCGTGCGACAAATCCCGGTCGAGGCTGGCGACGTGGTGCGCGCCGAATATACGGAGCTGGGTGCGCTCGAACTCAAGGTCGATCATTGAAATGACAATCGAGCTTAACGAAACGGCGACCGTCGATCTGTCGGCGGCTGCCTATGTTGCCCCCAGCGCGCAGGCCTATGGCTCGGTCGTTTTGGGCGAGGCAAGCAGCCTGTGGCACAATGTCGTGATCCGATCGGAACATCAGCACGTGAAGATAGGGCGGTTCACGAACGTACAGGACATGGCGATGATCCATGTCGGACGGCGTTCGCCGACCATCGTGGGCGACTATTGCTCGATCACGCATCACGTCACCTTGCACGGCTGCACCATCGGCGACTTCTGCCTGATCGGTATCAACAGCACGATTATGGACGGTTGCGTGATAGGAACAGGCTCCGTGATTTCGGGACACTGTTTCCTGCCAGAAGGTACGATCATACCACCCAATTCGATTGTGATGGGTGTTCCGGGGAAGGTGGTGAGGGAGCGGGACAATCGCGTTGCGAACGCGGCGAACGCCCTGCTGTATCATCGCAACGCTCTGGCAACTGCGAACGGCAATCATCGGGGTTGGTGCGATGTGGATCCGGCACAGCTTGGCGCCGAGGCAGCGGAGCTGATCTGCGGATACGGCTGAAATCTGGCGCGACCCTTTCTGCGCACGATCAAGCTGGCGAACAAGAATAAGCCCTATGACGCGTCTTCCTTTTGCAATATGTTGTTCGGGAAGAGATGACCGTGCGTAGCCTCACCCATTCCGTCTACAACGACTTGCGCCGGATGCTCATCGAAGGGCGTTTGCAGCCTGGCGAGCAACTGAAGGTCGCGGCCCTGTGCGACGCCTTGCCCGCCAACTCGAGCGCCGTTCGAGAGGCGCTGGCGCGATTGACGGCCGAGGGGCTCGTAGTGGCCGAACCGCAACGTGGTTACAGGGTTTCGCCGATCGCGATCGACGATCTACGGCAGCTGACAGATGCCAGGATCGAAATCGAAGCGCTGTGCCTGCGTCGCGCGATCGAGCTGGGTGATCTTGCTTGGGAAACCGGTATCGTCGCAGCGCGGCACGCACTCGACCGCATCGGCCAGTTCGATGAAAATGGGCAGCCGACCGATCTGGGATCGCGCACGCACGATGACTTTCACCAGGCGATCGTGGCCGGTTGTGGCAATCGCTGGCTGCTCCAGATGCGTGGAATGTTGGCCACGCAAAGTGAGCGGTATCGGTGGTTGTGGGCACGGCTATTGATCCGTCCACGGGACCTTCCTTCTGAACATGGCGCGCTGGTCGAAGCCTGCCTTGCGCGCGACGCGGACCTAGCGGTTGAGCTGATGACGCAGCACCTCAGGCGCACGTCGGACGATCTGACACAACAACAGGATGAGGTGGCGCACAGCATCGAGAACGCAAGCCGGCACGACACTCAGTCGCTGCTTAAAAGCATGTGATAGCTAGCCGTGTCTGCCGATCAGACAGTATAACGCGCGGATGGTGAAATGAAAAATTGATGTTTTGAGGAGCGCCACTGCCCACCTGCCGGCAGTAGTCGGAGTGGAATCTGTATCGATGCTACCATCGAAATGGAGAGAAAGATGCTAGCCTGGTCCAATCCCGCAACGCTCAGGCAATTTGGCCGCTACCTTGACACGTTGGGATATACACCAGCGCGCATCCTAACGCCCGAGCTTCAGGAACTGCTAAACGCCAGCGACAAGTGCGAGACGGTGCCGGCGGATGCGATCATCAACGTGCTGGAATGGTGTGCGAATGTCACCGGCGAGCGCCATCTCGGGGTGGCGGCTGCCAATTGGATCGACGTCCGCGGCGGCTACGGTCCCCTAAGCGCGCTATGGGAATATGGTCCGAACCTGGCCGCGATCGCTCGAGTGAATATGAACAATATCCACTTGGAGAACGGGGCTATAGGCTTTGACATACGAGAATCCGAAGGGCTTACAACGATTCAGCACTGTGTCTTGGTATCCACCCGTTATGGTTCCAGGCAGTTCGTGGAAGGGTCGCTGATGCTGTCGATCCGCATCGCACGACTCGTTTTGGGAGAGGACTGGTCGCCGGAATGGGTCGAGCTGGCACATCCGGATACGGATCGATCGAATAAATTGTCACTCATGATGCGCAGCCCGGTTCGATATGGCGCCGACCAGAATGCGCTCGTGCTGCGGCACGCCGACTTCGTCCGCCGGTCCCGCACGGCGAACGATCGTATGTTCGCTTTCCTCGAGAAAAGCCTGTTTCCCCATGGTGGCGCGGCCGACAGGGACTTCGTTCGGTCTGTCGAGCATGTGATCGCGACCAATCTTACTTATGGGCGAACCTCCATCGATACTGTGGCGGGCCGTTTAGGTATGAGCACGCGCACGCTTCAACGGCGCCTTGCTGAATCAGGCACGGTATTCGCCACCCTCCTGCGTGAGGTTCGATCCCGCATGGCAGACGAATATTTTCGCTTCTCAGCTACCCCCGATCTGACGCAGCTCGCCTTTCGGCTGGGGTACAGCGACGCTTCGGCCGCAAGCCGGTTTCTTCGGCAGAAAGTCGGTACCAGCGCCAAGGAATTGCGCAAGCGCATCCAACCGACGCGATTGAGCAGCGATAGCGTAAGCGAACCGAGCTAGCCCCGCTCCGGGGTCCAATTACAATGACCGCCGCCTGGATCGGCTGGGCATCAGGCGAGGAAATCCAGCGCTTCCGCGACGAACCGCTTGTAGTGCTGGAAGATGCCCCCGTGCCCGGCATCCTCGTAGATCGACAGTCTGGCGCCGGGAATGCGGTGCGCAAGATCGACGCTGTTGATTGTAGGAACCATCAGGTCGTCCTCACCGTTGGCCACGAAGGTGCGCTGGGTGATAGCGCCCAGATCCTGGGGCGACTGCCCGCCCCAGGTATGGATCGCCTTGAGCTGAGCGCGGAAGGCGGTGATGGAGATCGGCGCATCGCGATCGTCGGCCCGCTCCTGCAGGCGGTCGAGAAATGCCTTTGCGGCCGCACGCCCGTTCGCGGTTCGCGTAAAGAACAGATAGGTTTTGGGATCCTTTAGCGTCAGCGCCCCTTTCAGCATCATTCGTAGCGTCAAACCGGTTACGCGATCGATGCCAACACCTCCAGCGGGGCCGGTACCGGTCAGGATCATGCGGCGGACCATCGACGGGCAGGACAGCGCAAGTTGCTGCGCAATAAAGCCACCAAGCGAAAAGCCGAGCATATCGACACAATCGAACCCGATCGCTCGAACGAACGCAGATGCGTCATCCGCCATTGCAGCAACGGTCGTCGGCGTCTTGCCCCCCGACCCGCCGACGCCCCGGTTGTCGAACGCGATCACATGGTGCGCGGACGATAACCCATCGACAATGCGCGGATCGAAATTATCTAGTGTCGCGGCCAAGTGATTCAGCAGGATCAGCGGCACCCCCCCGCGTTGGCCAAGTTCCCGATAGACGAACGTCGTGCCGCCAACCTCGATCCGGCGCGTCGGAGCATCGCGATAGATTTCACTTGAAAGCAAGGTCATGGCGATAGCCTCCTGGATCCTCGACCGTGCCCATGCTCGGCAACCCGTCCGCCCAACTTTAAAGTTCAATAATTGAAGTTACAAGTGATGAATGGATGCGCCGCTTCTGACGGACGGATGGCCCGATTGCCGCCGCGCTGGCGTCCGATATGCATGACGACCTTACGAGGCTTGGCCATGTCCAAGTTCACTCGACATCGGTTAACGAGGGGCCGGGTTATCCTCGGCGTTGCTCTTGTGCGGGATAGGGTTTACCATGACCATGTTTATCACGCTCCTATGCTTGCGCCGCCGCCACGATGCTGCTCGTCGGGCGCAGATTCGATCGAACCGGAGAACGCTGCTGGCGTCTAATCCTGCCGCTGCTGGTCGGGGCAGCTGCGCTCATCTTTCCACCGATGGCGCCAATCCTGTTCCGGCGATCACCATGCTGTGCCTTGTTGCCGCACTCACGCTTACTGCCAGCCCGCTCTTCTGGAACCTGCCTACGGCGCTCGTGCGTGGCAGCGCCGCCGCTATCGGGATTGCAGCGATCAATTCGGTCGGCAATCTGGCAGGCTTCGTCAGCCCGCCGCTGATCGGATGGATCAGCGGAACGACGGGCAGCCGGGCAGCCGGACAACCGCGACGGCGGTGCTGGCGATGATACTGATTATCGCCGCAGCCGCTGTGTTCGCCGGATCGCAGTCTTCGGCCAACGCGCGGTCCGGATCGAGATGATTGCGTGACGGTAGGTCGTCTCCGGTCAGCCGATGATGCGTAAATCGGACCGCGATATCCACCGATCCAATGCAGGTTCCGGCCAGCACAGCGTACGGCGCTCGCAAAGGATAGAGCGGCTGATGGCCCAACGCATCGAAAGCCACGATCTTGTTTCCGGTGCCAAATTGCCACCTAAAAATGCCCTTGCCCAGCGCTTCAGCATGAGCCAATCGATCGTCCGCGAGGCGATTGCCATGCACCGCGTCGAGACGGTTCAGGGCAGCGGCGCTTTCGTTCGCCTGCCCGATACCGGTGGGCAGGAACTGGACGCGCTAACCCGATCGTCGGTGCAATCGCTGATCGACCTTATCGGCGTGCGACGCGTGGTCGAGAGCGAGATCGCCGCGATCGCAGCGGTGGAGAGGACGCGCGACTCCATGGCGGCGATCGATCGGGCGCTGGACCGGCTGCGCCGCGCGCAAACCGCCGGAGCGCCCGGCGTCGTCGAAGACCACGCATTTCATGCCAGCATCGCCGCGTGCAGCAATGATTACTGGCGGAAAGTCGTTCAGTTGCTCGCCCGGCCCATCGAAGTGGCGATCAGAGTTACACGGTCGAACGAAGCGCTCGGGGCGAGCTAGTCCGCGTGGTGGATGAAGAGCATGGCGCAATTCGCGATGCGATCGCCGCTGATGATCCCGAACATGCCCGCGCGGCAGCAGTTCGCCATATGGAGTGCTCCCGTCAGCGCATTCTAAGCGCCGGTCGGGCTTTCTGGAGTGCAGGCGGTGGCGGCATCTCCCCTACGTCAGATCGACTAAATCGGGGTTGGCCGCGACAAAGACAGCTTGAGCTGCCTCGATAAAATGGGGCTACGATCCCGAACTATCGTGAGAAGCCATCAGTAGTGATCCCCCACAGGCCAAGGCGGTGAGGAACACTGGTCCAGCGGTGCTAACTCCCGCATGTGGAACAGCAAGTTGATCACCCATTGGGAAGGCAAGACAGCAAAAGGTCAGATTGACCAGTCGGAGAATGGTCACGAATGTTGCTTTTGCTGAGAGGCAACAGCCGCTTCACGCAGTTGCATACGCTTCTTAATGACTGCAAATGGCGCAATGCCGACCGGCCGCGTTGACCCGCAGAATCGGCAGCTTCCGACCAGCTCAAGACATACAGCGTCGTTGATGTGAGCGGCGGCTCTTGCTGAAACCCGCCATTCGTGTCGCGCAAACCAGCCGGTCGGCTTTGTGCCCTAAGTCGGTCGTTCAGGGAAGCCGACAATAACTCTAAAAGCTGCCCTTCGACAATCTGGCTGTCTAGCGTCGGCTATCGGACTGAAATGGCCGGTTAGGCCCAGTCCCTTTGTTCGGCGTGCTCGTCTTCCCACTTCGCATGCGCGTCGTAACTCTCCGCGATCCGTTCGAGCACCGCACGGGTGCGCGGCCAGGTGAGCGCACACGCGAGCGCATCGGCGCGATAGCGCGCCGCAAGATCGCGCTCTTGCTCGCCACCATCGGTCGGCAGCCGGACCGTCACGCCCCGGCGGTTCGAGACGCCGACCGCAAGGCCATCTTCGAGGTCGCGGCTGCGGCACAACTCGATCACCTCGCGGATAGGCTCGGGCGGCCAAACCGCACCTGCTACAAGCGGCGGCGCCGACAGGATCTGTCCGATCCGCGAGTCACCGATATCGGCAAGATCCGCTTCGGCGCAGAGCTTACGCGCCACCTTAACCCACTGTTCGAGCTCGGCGCCGTCGATCGACCCGTCTTCGCACGTGCCGGGCACGAGCGACCAGTCCTCGAGAACGTGATAAGCCTGACTGGCGATCGTCCGTGCACGTTCGCGCGCACCGGCATCATCGGGTTCGAGTTCGATCTTGCCGAACACCGCATGAAGAAGCTCGACGAAGAAGGCAGGATTCGTCGCCAGCGCCTTGTGCAACGTCCGCGCCGGGCGCTCGGAGTGCTGAAGCGGGTGGAAATAGATCCATTCGAGCTTGAGGATCTCATCCTCGTCGACGGCATCGTCGGCATCGAGGCGCTCGAACGCCTTGCCGACATAATAGGTGAACATCGTCACGTCATGGCAGTCGTCCCCTGCGGCCTCTTCGTTGACCGTGGAGGGATGACGAAGCACGGCCAACAGGTCGGTCGCGTCCCCTTCGCGATCGGTCGGTCCGATCAGCATTTCGAGCGCCGAGCGGCCACGACCCTCGGCCAGGAGCTTTTCTACCGCGATATGCATCGCCGACCCTTCTGGCACGCGGAACGTACCGATCGCTCGCCAATAAGCGAAGTCGATCGCCGTTCCTGCCGCTGCCACGCGGTCCCAGGTGGCCGGCTCGACCGGCAACGCCATCATCAGCGGCACGATTTCGCCGGGCGGCCGGCCAGCCCGGACCGCGGCATCGAACCGGTCCCACAGCCACCCGACACCGCGCGCTTCGGCAAGCGCGAACGTCATCCGCAGCGCCATGTCGGTCGACCGTGTCTGGCCGCGCGCCAGCGCCGCATTGAGGATCGCGTCCTTGCGGTCCTCCGCAACATCGGCGGCGGCGACTATTCCCGCGCCCAGCGCGTCGGGCATCTGCAAGGTCAGCGCATAATCGACCAGCGCATCGACCGACAAGGAACCGACCAGCTCGGCAGCTGCGATGCGTTGTTCGTCAGCGAGCCGCTTGTTCGCCTCCTCCCACGACAGGTCGCGACGGAAATGGTGATTGCCACGCGTGAACAGCCAGGCATGGCGCGAAGCCGAATCGCTTGGTTCGAGCGAGGCGAACACGACCTTCAACGGCGCCAGCGCCGCCGCGTCCATCGCCCAAGCGGCCCCGGCGAACTGTTCGTGCTTGGCGATCAGGCCGCGCAGCTTCTCGCGAAAAGCGCCCACGCCGTCAGGGTCGAACGCCGGCGCGACGGCGGCGAGTTGGGCGGCCGCCGTCTCTCGCCATACGGGGCTGAAATTTGCCCAATGGTCAAGCAGCTCGCCCCAACGCACGGTGTCTTTCCCGACATGCGCGAGGACCCGTTCACCGATCGCGTCATAGGCCCGCGCAACGCCGAGCCGGGTGATGGGCTCGGCCGAATCGACCGTATAGTCCCGCCACCGGGGGCTCGCCGATGGCGTCGAGAAGCCGTGCATGCTCGGCGCGATCCCGAGTAGCAGCTCCCAACCCACACGATTGTAACGCTTCAGAACGAGATCGATCACCTGCAAGCGTTGCTCGGCGGTCGCATAGGTCTGGGGCACCCAGGGGAGGAATATTCGTTGCAGCGTCGGCTTCGGCCGATTCCCCACCCGTCCACCGGGATCACGATCGGCAAGCCGAGCCAGGATCAGGCTCACGGTCGCGAGATGGCCCGGACTCCAAGCGTGCAGTTCGAGCGACCAGAGCAGGTCGGAGAGATATTCCTGCGGATGGATGAATCCCTCGTCGCTGCGAAACAGCGCGGCCATCGGGCTCGGGTCACGGTCGAGCGCGGCATCGATGCTGTCGAAAAACGCCTGCGGCGCTGCCTCGGACAGCAAGCGGAAATTGTCCGACAACGACCACCACAAGCGGTCGTCGGCCTTTTTCAGCAAGGCGGACACATTCCGATGTGCCGCGAACGTCGCGGTCGATGCTGCGCTCGCACGCTCGGGAAACACGCCGAGCGCGACCATCGCTTCGCCGAGCCCGTGACGCAGATCGGGGGATGCGATCTTGGGGGGCTCGCGATCGATCTTCCAGCGATCCTCCGGTTTGGCGTCGAACGCCGGATCACGCTCGCCCATGACGGCAAGGAATGCCGCGCTCAGGCGATCGAGATGCGCATCGGTCAGGAAAGGTGCGAGTTGAAACCAAGCATCCCGCAACGAGGCGATGCGCCATGCGGTGCCGGAGCGACGCACGGGGCCGTCGAACGCCGCGGAATAGGGTGCCAGCGCGGCGACGAGCGCCTCATAGCTCAGCCCCGATAGGCGCTCGAGCACCTCGCGGTCGACGGGATAATCATCGCGCCAGCCCCCGGCGAGCATCGCCGCCAGCAAGGCCGGGTCGATCGGCGACGATGCCCAACCGGGGCGGCCGGCGGGGCTTGCGGCCATCAGACGCCGCAGGACCACAAGGCTGCGGCCGCTCTGTAGCGCTAGCCGGTGAGCTTCCTCACGCTCGAGGCCCATCGCCTCGAGCTCGCGCTCGACGTGATGCCGCCATGGCCGCGCGAGACGGATGACATCGTGGGGCGCACCGACATCGGATCCCAGCGCGAGCAGGACGTGATGACCATCGGCGACCAGCGCCGCCGCCAGACCGGGATCGCCCCCATCGAGGACCACCGCAAGCTTGGGCCCGAGCCCGACCAGTTGGCGGGCGACATCTTCGGATTGCGCGGCCAGGAGGCGGCTCGTCCAGTACACGCGGTAGGACTCCGGCAGCGCCGCGAGCGCGCCCGCGACGAATGCCATCGCTTCGCCCGATGCTTCCGCCTGCAGCGAAATCGCTGCTGGAGGACCGTAAAGCCAGGCAAGCACTTTCGTCGCCTGATCGTCGCGATCGACCACGATGAGATTGCTCGACAGCGGCGTGACGGTCGCCAGCGACCATTCACGCCAGATCGAGTCGAGCCCGCGCAAGCCATCGGGTCGGCGCTGAATGCGCACGGCGAGCCACTCGGCTATGCCGGGATAGAGCTCAAGCCAATGGACGAGCATGTCGCCGTCAATGACACGAACGTCGCGCCACACTCCCTCCTGCTTCTTTTCGGCGGCCCAGACATCCTTTTGCGGCCAGCGCTGCGGCGTTACGAAGATGAAACAGGATTGGGCCGGATCGATTTCCAGCGGATCGGTCGTCCGCTTGACATAGTCATCCTCGGCCTTTCCCGGCACGTTGCGCCGCTGAACGCCGATCTCCCACGCCGAGACGCCGGCGGGGACGTAGGTCGAGGCGGTGGGGGCGTCGCACGTGCCGTCCCAGCCCGGGTGCTGGATGCTGTCGTCCGAGGGGAACCGCAACGCCGCTGCCGGGCCGTGAGTCGCGAGCAACAGGCGGCTGATCAGTTCGGGCATCTTCGCCTGCCCGTCGCGCGTGCCCGCCCATTGCACGAGGTGTTGCGCCTCGATCCAGCGCATGGGCTTTCCGGGCTTCGGGATCGCGGGTGCGGGCATCTTCGCAGCAACGACCGCGCCACCGGGCAGGAAGATGATGCCCTGCGCTTCGATGGCATCCTTCATCGCCTGGGCGTTGTTGGCGACGGGCGTTCGCACGCCGCGTTCGAAATCGGCGACGGTGGACGTGGCGACGCTCGCGGCGCCTGCGAGGTCGGACTGCGACCATGCGAGTAACGCGCGCGCGGCGCGAATATGTTTGGGGGCGGGAAAGGCAGGGTCAGGCATCTATGTCATATTAAAGCACTGACCTCGGTTTTTCAATCCAATGCTATTCGAAGCTCTCCTCCTGTTGCCGGTCACGCGCGCGCTCGCTCTCGATCCATCGGTCGAAATCATTATCCATGTCCGCGACCCATTGGTGGACGTCGGCGCTGGGATGATTCTCGAGCGGCTTGATGCGCGCGCGGCGGCGAAGCAGCACGTTGGCAAGCGAGCCGCTCCAGCCGTGCGGATGCAGACGATCCCAGAAATTGCCGAGGAATGCGCGCTTATCGGATGCGCGGTCGAGCAAAGCGAGAAAGACCGGCGACAACTCCCCCGCATCCTCGTCATGCCCGCCGAGGAAAAGATTGAGGCCACCCCCGAGCAGCGGATAGCGCACGTCCGGATCATGATCGGCCCAAGCGGCGAGAATTTCGCTGTCCAGGCCAGCGATCGGGCCTTCAAGACCATAAGCGCGCTCGACCACGAAGCGGTTACGTCGCAGCGGCGTCGGCAGAAGGAATTCGTCGAGCGCGATGTCTGGGTGCACCTGAAACAGGCCCTTCAGCACATATTGAAGGTCCTGCGAGGAGATCCGCACCTTATCGAGTGCGCCGCGGATCGATCGGCATACGGTCCGCGCCGTATCGCGCCCCGCCTCGCCGGCGAGCGAGATGCGGATGACGCCCTTGAGGCCGTAGTCGCGCAGCATGCCTTGTTTGGTGAAGTCCGCTCGCGCGAGCAGCTCGCGTCCTTTGGCGACGAGCCGGGGATCGTGCTCGCGCTTTTCTTCGCGCTCCCGGTAGAAATACATGTGCAGGATATCCAGCGCGCGCTCGACGCCACCTTCCAGGCCGGCAATGTCGTCAAGCAGATCGGCGAGATCGCCCGCCGGGGCGGCGCCGATCAACCCATTGGCGATTGCGTGGAAGTTGATCGCCTCGACCGTCCCGAGACCAATGGCGCGGCGCAGACGCGCAAGCCCCGCCACATCGAGGTCGACGCGCGCCTGGAAATAGGGAAGATGGCGCGACAGATCGGGATCGGACACGACAGCGTCGAGCACCGGGCCGCAGAAATCCGGGTCGCGGATATTCGCCTGATAGAGAAAGCCGCCGAACACCGTCGTGTCGTGCTCGTTCGCCGCGATCGGCCTGACCAGCGCCACCAGCTCCTGCCATAGGGCCGCGAGATCCTCGGCCCCATCGGCGAGTCCCTGCCCGAACTCGGCAGCCCGCGGCGCGTTGTGCTCCGCCAGCACTTCGGGAACGAAAAAGCGCCGTGCCTGCGGCTCGGTGGCCATCGCCTTGCCGATGTCGCGGGCATAAGCGGCGGCCTTGTCCCAGCCGTGCATGGCGTCGCCGTCATCGGCCTCGCCATCGACGATATCGTGACCGCCGTTCATTCGGCTGAGGATGGCAGCGCGAGCCTGATCGACGAGATCGACCGGCTTCAGGCGATCGATCAGCTTTTCGAGCCGCTCGCGTACCTTCGCCGGCATGCCCTTGGAACCGTATTTGTGCGCTGCGCGCAAGCCGAGCCAACCTTCGATCCAGGGACCGGTTTTAAGCAATTCCGTCGCGGCCGCCTCGATCGCATCGTGACACGCCCCATGATGCCACAGGTCACGAAGCTCGCGCCCGAGGATGCCGCGCGCTTCGGGCATGACCGGGGCAAGCTCGACGGCAAGCTCGATCGCTGCGTCGTGCCAGTCCCAGACATCTCTGTAGATCGCCGGGTGCCATCCCCAGTCCCGCGGCCGTGCACCGAAATCGAACGTGCTGGTCGACGTGAAACGCGAGGCCTCTAGGAGCGCACCCAAGGCGATTGCCCCGCAGCGGCGAAGCGCGGCATCGCCGGACCTGGCAAGCCGCGAGGCGATGTCGCGGCGCTGCGCGGGGGTTGCACGTGTGCCCGACAGATAGAGATGGAAAAGCTCGGTGAAGGCCGATTCGGCGGTGTTGTAGTTCTGGGCCTGCTCCTCACCCGCGAGGAAGCACGCGAGCATCATCGCGGCGGATTCGAACATGTCGGGTTCGTAGGCGAGCGCCTTGACCAGGCCGATCCACTGGCCGCGCTGCGGCATGTCGGACGCCACGATCGCCGCCCCGTTCGGGCCGTCGAGTTCCGCTTCGAGCTTGGCGAGGACGATTTCGGGCGCGACCGGCGCGACATTGGCGAGGATGTCCATCGCCTGCTGCCCGACCGCGAGAAGGTCCCCGAGCGGACCGTCTGGCTTGAGCCAGCGAGCGACCGCCGCCTTGGCTTCGGCACTGTCATGCAGATATCCGAGCCGGCGCGACAGCGACTTTAGCATCCGCGGCGACAGCGCCGCGCAAAAGGCATCGAAATCCGACGGCGGGATGCGCTCCAGCGCATAGGCCGCCAATGGATTGGCGATGGCATGGGGCAGGATCGCGCGCCAGCGTCCACGCGACTGGACGATCCCGCGCCGCCGGAGCTCTGCGGTCGCGGCGAAGAGTTTGGCTGGGGTTGTACTCGACAGGCGCGCTAGCGCCGAAAGCTCGCCGTCCGGCGTCGTGTCTTCGCCGTCATAAGAGTAGAGAAGCGCCAGATCCTCGGCCGCCTCGAGCAGCCCGGCGTTGGGCGTGTTGCGCTGGTCGAAGATGCGCGCGAACAGGTCGCGGTTCTTGAGCTGGCCGAGCGACTCGCCCTTGCCCAGGGTCTCGGCGAGCGCACGTGCGACACGGAAGTTCCCGTCGCTGAACTCTGCGATCCGTTCTCGATCGACTTGCGACACGCCGGGAAATGTCGGCTTCAGCCAGCTCGCCACCAGTTCGGGCGAAGTCGGTTCAAGACGAAAGACTTCGGTCCGCTCGGGCTCGTCGTCGCGCACATCATATTCGACCGTGATCAGGCTGACCGGGCTGCCGCTGGCCGAACAGATCCTCGCGAGCTCGGCATGCGTCGCGGGATTGCAATTGTCGACGATCAGGATCGCTCGCCTGGCGTCGGCAACGAGCGCCCGCGCCATGTCGCGCGCGGTCGGATCGGTCTCTTCCGAGTAATCCGTATAGACAGCCAGACCGGGATCGAGCGGCGCCTCGCCGACCGAACTCTCGAACAAGGCCTGGACGAGACGGGTCTTGCCCAGCCCCGACAGTCCGATCAGCCGTAGGCACTGGCCCGGCTCGCGAAGCGCCCCGCGCAGACGTGCGATGCCTTCGGCCATCGGCAGTTTTTCGCGCTCCTTCGAGCGCTCGTCGATCAGGCAGGTCTTGTCGCCCATGAAGTAGGCGGTCTCTTCGACGACGCCGGTATCGGTCCAGTCACCGATGCTGCGCCAACCGGCGAGCGGCTGGCCGACGCGGTCACGCAGCCAAGCGACGACGCCAGGATGTTCATTGACCCAGGTCGCGAGCCGCACGCGATCATAGAAATCGAGATGGAGCGCATCGGCATTCTCTGCTTCCGCGACCGCGGCGCGCATCGCCTGCTTGCGCGCCGTCAGCGCCCCATCCGCGACCGATCCCTTGGCGCTGACGATGACGTATGCGCCGCCAGCCTTGGCGAGCTCGGCGATGACCGGACGTAGCGCGCCCTTGGGCCGCATCTCCTTAGCGATCGCGGCCGGCCCCATATCCGGCTTCTTGACTTGAAAGCCCGTCTGACGGCGCGGCACGAAGTCAACGACTTGAGGCTCGACCGGCACGTCCACCCGTACGTCGACGCCGCCATCTGGCGCATCCTGGTCACCACCAGCCGTCACCGCCGATATCGGGCAACCCTGACCGCGCAGTTCGGCGATCGCCAACCGCGCGACAAGTGTCCGCAAGTCGGCGTCGGTCAGCATTCCGATGTGACATTCAGCTATTTCGAACATTGACACGACCCCGAAGACGCGATGGCTACAGATATAGTTTACTGGAGGCCAGAGAGAAGCGAGACGCTCGAAATTGCATAGTCTTCGCGCGGGTGACTCGTGTGCTTGCGAGCTGGTAGACGTTTGGAGCTAGTGGCCAGATTAGCGCGGCGCCACCCATTAGCTGTCAGTCCGCAATCCGCCCCGCTTCAGTCGTAACGCCACGCCGCGCGGACAAGCGCTTAACGTCAGCTTCCGACAAGAGCTGACGCTCAACCTGCGGGATCGGAACGACGGGTTTGTCCCAAGTCGAGCCGATCAGCGGCTGTTATGCAGCCTGAATACAAGCCGTGAAATCACCGGCCTTGCGACGCACTGCTGACTCTCGGGACCAACCGGCGCGGTCATCAGCTAAGCCCCGCCGTTCAAGCAAAGAAACACTTAGTTGTGTAAGAACACCATTCGGCTGATCTCGAATGGTCGAAGGGGTTGGATCAAATTCAGCGCTTCATTAAAGCCTAACTGAACCAGCCCCCGGTCACTGTCGCAGGACCAGAACACATTTCGGTACTCGCGATGCTGCACCTGAATCTTCAGCCGGTTCTTGTCGCTATGCAGACGACCATCTTCGCCATCGTCCTTGATCTCCACCAAGGCGATACCATCGCGGCTTGTCCTGCCCTTTATGCCAACGGCGAAGTCGGGAAAGAATCGCGCGCCGGTTGGCAACATCATGCGCGTCGCCCAAAGTTCGTTCTCGGGATTGCGCAGCCACCACTGCACTGTGCCAGATGTATCGGCATCCAGCATTTCGGCAAAGGCACGCTCAGGCTTGTTCATCCTGCTGGGGAACACGCCATGCGCTCCTTTCCGCGCAACGGTCAGGTCGGCGTAATCGAAGATCGTGTCGGGAATAGGGATCGTGTCGTCCAACCGTGCACGCTTGCCCTGTTCGATCTTGATCGCAGCCATCAGCGCATCTGGCTCACGCATGACGGCAAGCTGGATCGTGCGACGTAAATCCTGATCGGTGAACGAATAGCCACCGTCCTCGGCGCGGGTGCGCAGCGCAGCGATCAACGCCCGTTCAAGGTGACGTGGATCGATGGAATCGTTCAATTGGAAAGCCGCCTGGGCGCGTTCTGCAACGCGCGCGTTCGATATTTTAAGGCTGAGTGATACTTCCCGTTCTTCGCCGTCGATGAACAGGTCGCGCAGGCTCATCGAAGCGCGGCTCAGGGTCTGGCCCAGCTTGCCGACCAGGGCCGATTGGTCGCAGAATGCATTGGCAACATCGCGAAGGAAAACCGGGTCGCTCAGTTGGCGATAATCCAGCGGGTGTTCTTGCCACAGCGCTGCGGGCAATCCTAGATCGCGGTTCAGCCGATAGGCGGTCTGCTTTGTCGGCTTGGGTGGTGCACTGGGTCCGGCATGTTCGGGCAGGTTGCCGAACAAAGGGGTCTGGCTGGCCAGCCGCGCCGTCTCTCCGGCAACGATGGCGCGGTCCACCACGTCCGGCGTCATATCCCGGACGTGTGCATCGACCACCCCTTCGTCGATCAACACGTCCAGTCGGCTCTGCCGCTCAGCGTCATCAACGGGCGGCGGCGGAACATAGGCTGTCAACCGGTGCGCATCGGACAGCAGCAAGGGCTGCGCGGGCGGGGCCGCGCCATATTCCACCACGTCGAGCTGATCGGACAGCACAATCAGACTTTGGCGAACAGCCTTCAACTCATCGACTGCGGAACTCAGCCCGGCCTGCATATCTGGGTCGCTCAGGAAGACATAGCCCTTGTCCAGCACGGCGTCTTGCCCATGCAGCGGGCGCACGAGCGGGTGCACGCGCATGATGCGCCCCACAATCTGCAAGCCGAAGCCGGTACCGCGGTTGGGCCGGACAGAAACCAGCGTCCATGCGCGCGGCGCATCGAAGCCGGTGGCGACCGCAACCTTGAAAATCAGGATCTGCTTGGAATGGTCATAGGCCATCATGTGGAAATCAGCGTCCGGCTGGCCCGACGTGTGCACGGCGATCAGGTCTTCCCGCACACCCTGAATTTCCAGCAGCTTGGCCTTCACGCGGGCCACCGGGTCTTCTCCACCGACGGCCTGATCTTCCACCTGCACCAGCATCAGAGGGACGACGCCAATGTCCTTCTCTTCCAGACGTGTGCAAATTTGTCGGTGCTGGGTCCAGCCAGCGATCAGCGTGGCCTGTTCGAAATCGATCAGTGCCTCGTCGCCCGGGTTCATCCGCAGATAGCCAAGCATCAGGCCCCATTTGTTGAGGCCCGCCCGGACAACGCGGTCGCGGTCGATCACCACTCGGCTTTGGACCTCCACGCCCGCAGCCTTTTCGAAGGCCACCAGCTTTTCGTCATTTGGGGTGGCCGTGGCCAGCAGCGTGAAATCTGGCTGCAACACGTTGAGATAGAACGAAGCCGCCGCCCCGGCGGATACGCCGAAGTTGAGGTGCGCTTCGTCGATCACCACGCCAATGGCCACGCCTTCGGCGCGAAGCGTTGCCAGCATGTCATCCAGCGAAAGTGAATCTTCGCGCGTCCGGCGAACGCGCTTGGCGTCCTTGTTGTTGGCGGCAACCGCGCCCCATGTTTGGACGAACACGTCGCCGTCTCGCACGCCTTTCGCCGAACGATCAGCAGCCAGATCGCGCAGGCGGATTCCGGGACATTGTTCGGCAAGGCTGTCGAGGGTTTGGGTGACAAGCCCGGAATAAGGGGCGAACCAGAACCACACGCATTTCATCGGCAGCTTGCCGATCATGCCTTCGATGGTGCGGCCAAGCATCAGCGTCTTGCCTGATCCGGTGGGGGCTTGCAGCAGCATTGCGCCGCTTTTCAGGGCGATCTCGCGGCGATGCCCTGGGCGCGTATCAATATGGTCTGCCACCCGGCTGATCGTTGCGCCAAGGGCATTGACGGCTTCGTCCTGAAAATCCGCCAGACTGTGCAGGGCTCCCGAGCCGGTCACTGCTGGAACCTTTTCACCAGCGTTTCGCGAACCGGGCGAATTTCGAAGTCGACCGGCCCCAGCGCGGTCTTTAATTGGCCCGGCGTCCAGCTATAGACAAAGGCGTTGGCGCGGGCGGCGGCAAGGGCATGCAACCGGGCAATCAGGGCGTCGTCGGTGCGGTCTGCCAGTATCAGCGTCACGTTGTCGTCCGTATGCTCGTTCCATGTGCGGCTGGCGTCATAGCGGCTGAGTGGTAGACCATGCATGGCTTCCAGCGCGGTCCAAGCGTCTGCCGGGTCCAGTTCGGCATTCAGTGCATCGAAATCGATCTCCCGCGTCCGCAGATAGGCAAAATCGGCGGACAAGTCGACATATTTGCCGCTGCCCGCCGCGTTCAGCCGCCGGATGCGTTCGGCGGTCACATCGCGGCACAGGTTTTTGTCCGGCTCGCTGGCGGTCGCTTCGGTGGACGATACCATGATGAAACGGCGCCCGCCCGCATCGCTGGCGTTCACTTCCATGACAGCCTGCGCCGTGGTGGCAGACCCGGCGAAGAAATCCAACACGAGGTCGCTTTCACTGGTCGATTGGCGCACCAGTTCGCGGATCAGTGAAACAGGCTTGGCATAGTTGAACGCCTTTCCCCCAAACACGTCCTTGATGGCTTTGGCCGCTTCAATGTTGGTCCCCGCAATGATCTCGTTGCCCTCAGGGTCCGGGATGGTATCCTGTTCAAAGTTCGGAGTTATCCAACTAGCGCGTAGACTCATTACGCGTTGCACCAGAGGCGAACGCAGATGAGCTTGATGGCGGCGAGGAAGTTGGCCGGGTCTTTGTCGTAGCGGGTCGCGATGCCGCGGTACTGTTTGATGCGATTGAAGAAGCGCTCGACGAGGTTTCGCTGTTTGTAGAGCCATGGCGAGAAAGCGAAGCGTTGCGTGCGGTTGGATCGATTGGGAATGTTGGCCCAAACGTTCCTGGCGGCAGCGGCCTCACGGATGGCATTGCTGTCATATCCCTTGTCGCCCAGCAGGGTTGCGCCTTCGGGGATGGCCTCGATCAGCGCCTCGGCTTCACAGGCGTCGTGGACCTGCCCGCCTGTCAGTCTCAGGCTGACAGGGCGTCCGTCAGCATCGACAAGAGCATGGAGTTTGCTGGTAAGGCCGCCCCGGGAACGTCCCATGCCACGATCGCAGCCTCCCCCTTTTTGCCCGTCGCACCATTCTGGTGGACGCGCATGCAGGTGGAATCGATCATCACCAGTTCGCCATTATATCCGGCAGAAACCGCTGCCAGCAGCCGGTCCCACACCCCGGCTTTGCGCCAGCGGACGAACCGATTGTAGCAGGTTGTCGAAGGCCCATAGCGCTCGGGCACTTCGGCCCACGTCGCTCCCGAGCGAAAGCGCCACATGATCCCGTTGATAACTCGACGGTCATCCACCCGGGCCACGCCGCGCGACTTGTTGGGAAGCAAGGGCTCGATAATCGCCCATTCCCGATCTGTCAGTTCATACCGCCGCCGTGCCATCAAACCCTCCAAATCTGGAGGCCCCTGAATCATGCAAATGGCCAATCCTCAAGCCATTTTATGAGTTTACGACCTAGACAAGGGTTGAGTAGGCGTTTTCAACTCCCGCTTGTAACGTTTGAGTGACGGCGTGCCGAATCCAACCTTTTTCCCAACCCAGAAGTTCAGGTCCGGCAAATCGGGGCGCAAGAATGGAGCATTGCCGCTGCCGGGAACATCCTTTGCGGCGATTGCCTCGTCCAGCTCCTCTCGTGTGTTCCACACCTTTACCCGATGATCCGTCGGAAAGTAGATATAACCATCGGCAATGAAATCCTCCATGAACCGGGTCTTTATCTTCGACTTAGGGCCATATCTGGACGCATATCTCCAGACCGAATCAGGATTACATGGGAACCAAACTTCTGAATCTGGATCGCAAAGCGGGTAATAGGAATTACTGCGTTCGGACATATTTTTCGGCTGAGTTAGGTCGCCGCCCGTGCGAAACCAATCAGACTTTTTTTCATCCCAATGACGGTAAAGCTCGAAAGACTTCTCAGTCCCGCCAAACCGAAATTCCGATTTCCCATAAACCAATATGTGTTCGTGATTGTCGGAGAGAAAAGCGCCCTTGGTATCGTTCCCGCCCACGCGAGTCCGCCAAACAAAGGTGCCCAGCCGCATGCCCGGCAAGGCTTCATCCATCAGCAGTTCCAGCTTGGCGCGGTTGTCGTCGTTGATTGAAACCAGGATCACGCCATCATTGGCCAGCAGATCACGCGCCAGCGTCAGGCGGCTATAAAGAAATTCAAGCCAGGTGGAGTGGCGATAGCGGTCATTCGGGTCGATATAGTGATCGTTATAGACCCAATCCTTGTTGCCGGTGTTGTAGGGCGGATCGATGTAGATGCACTTCACCCGGTTCGCATAGGTCATGCGCAGCCAGCGCAGCGCGTCAAAATTGTCCCCCTCGATCACCAAATTGCGCCATGGCTCGGCCCCGTCGGAGAGCGTTGGATCGATGGTGCAGGCGATAAAATTGGCATCGATGGCCGCATCCGCTTCGACCTCATCGCGTTCCCACACCAACCCCAGCTTCTTTTCAGCGTCCTTCTTGCGCAGCAGGCTTATCAGTTGGGCTTTAGAAAGCGTTTCGTAATGATCGGTCAACTGACCTTACCCCCATGACAATATGGGCTGAACGTCTAGCGGCGATGGCCCCCGCCCGGCAAGGTGCCAATGTCTGGTGCGACCGACCGTATTCCCGCGCTCTCCGCATGCGGAGCTATCTCAAGTCGCCGATTTGTAGTTCGAAAGCCGTGTTTCCTCATTAATCGTTATCATTCATATTTCATGGCCTCGCGGTCTCCCGATAAATCCTTTTCATCCAGATGTGGCGAAATTCGCTCTGTTCGGCGGGGAGCGCTAGATGAACACCATTTTAGGCATTCAACAGCATCGTTGCCGATCATCGTTGGTTTTCCGGGATTCCTAAGTTGTCCTCGATCAGATTGGCCCGCTAATTTGATGGACCAGAACAAAAATTTTTTTCAACTAAGCTGCGAATTCAATGAAATCAATGTATTAATTCCATTCATCGATTGACTCGCTCTTAAAATTTGTTTTTCGGGAAGGGTGGAAGAAAGCGCCCAAATAAATAGGCTTCATCGTCCAAGTGATGACTGGCGCTCCATTTAAAAAGGCATTTTTATTTATCGGGACGATGGAAAAGCCCGTTTCCACCACTGTTGCGTGGAACACAGCTAAAAATACAGGCGCAATACCGCTAACGTGTGGCTAAGCACACCCGTTAGCTTTTAGGCGCAATACCGCTAAGGTTACGCGTTTCGTAACCTTAGCTTTGCCATCGCAGCTCGCGTCACGCGGCGATGGCAAATGCGGCTGCTGATTCACCAGCAGCCGTCGCCGACTTCTCGGCTCAGGGCGGTTCGTGCAACGAACCTTGGGTTGCGCCATTCCTTCGGTCGGCGCTCAATCCGCTGAAGTGAAGCGGCACGACTTTCGTGCCTGTAGCAGAGGTCGCCTGTCTTCGCCAGTCAACCTCAACACCCATTGCCATGCAGCATGCATGGAAAATCGCACCGATGGCGCTTCCTGTGATCGAGTTGATGAAGAGGAAAAGGTTTCTCTTCGGCTCGGTCGATACGAACAGGAGATATCGACCATGACAAAAATGAATGTTGCAGGCGGCAGTGCTGCTGGACCTGAACCTTCGCCACCAGGCGGGGACTGGGACATCAGGATCCTGCGCCGGGTCGGAAGGCTTGAGGATCTTTCTTTGGCCAAGGATCCGGTCGAACCGATCCGTCAGGTGGCGGTGGTGGACGTTGAGACCACCGGTATTGATCCGCTGCTCCACCAGGTCATCGACATCGCCTATGTCGTGCTGGCGGTCGATGCCCGCGGTGAGATTGTCGAAATAGTGCGTAAGGGCCAGTCGCTCTGCGACCCTGGCATGCCGATCCCGCCCCGCATCACCATGCTAACAGGCCTTACCGACGAGCATGTCAAAGGCACAGCGATCGATCTGGATGCGCTCCAGCAGATTTTTGCGACCGTAGACGTGTTCATTGCCCAAAATTGTGCGTTTGACGCGGGCTTCCTGCGGCAGCTTCTGCCTTCTACCAAGGACGCCGCCTGGGCGTGCAGCTTGCGCGACTTTGATTGGCTCAAGGATGCCGGCCTGGACGGCCGGGCCTTGGGCCATCTGCTGATGCAGATCGGCTTCTTCAACGACGGGCACCGCGCGCTCAACGATGTGATCAGCCTCATCCATCTGCTGGCCTGGCGTCTGCCAAGTGATCAGACTGTGATGGGCGCGTTACTGGCCAACGCCGAACGGGAGACCGTGCGGCTGGAGGCGACCGGCGCAGGCTTCGGCAAGCGATCCTTGCTGAAGGCGCGCGGCTATCGCTGGGATGTTGTCGCCAAGGTCTGGTGGATCGAGGTGACCTATGGCGATCTGGACGAAGAGCGCCACTGGCTGCAGCGTGAGATCACGCCCTTTGGCCCCTATCCACGCATCCGCCCCATTACATGGCATCAGCGTCACCGCTGAATGCTGAGGAGCGTGCGGCCTCCGCGGCACGCTCAATCCCCAACAGATGAAAAGAAGAATGAGCCCCACGGCAGAGTGGAAAAATGGCTCCAGCCCCAGACTGAACCTTCAAAGGAAATGAAATGACTATCACCAACGTTACATTGCAGAACCATATGCTCTCGATCCGGGCGGAGATGGGCTACCCCCTCACTGCTCCGGCTTGCCACACCCTGTCATGGTCGTCGGGAGGGGCTGTAGATATCCAGGTCGGCATGGACCTCGCCCGGCTTGCCCAGATCAGGAGCCGCGACGTGATCTACGGTGCCTGGCATGCGCTCGAGCATGAGCGGCCGAGCGAGTATGTGCTGGCTCTGCGGCAGCCCCACATTGTCGACATCATCCGCAATTGCAGCTTCTATGCCGCCAGCGAGACAGCTCCGCTCATCCTGATGTGCGAGGCGCGGGACGAGCATTATGTGCTGAACGACCGGCTTTTTCTTGAACGCCGGTCAGGGATGCCGGGACGCCGACTGGAACTTGGCAAGCGCCGTGCGGAGGAGCGGATCATCCACTGCCCGCATGCCCGTCTCGATGAGATGCTCGACGGCGGCGGCATCATGCCGCGCGGTGGCGAGTATATGCCCACCTATGCCGAACCGTCCGAGACGGTGGTGATCCAGTTCAGCTGACCTTCGGGCCGACGGCCCTGCCGCCGTCGGCTGCCTCTCCCAAATCAAGATATTTCAGGAGCAATTTCCATGCACAATACACATGCCCTCCAGCCCAAACCCCGCAGCTGGGTGATCATCGACATCGAAAGCGCTGTTACGGATGAAAGCGGTCATCGCCGTTATATGGCAATGGAACGCTGGGTGCCGTCGCCCGGCAAGCCGTCGCGGCGCAATTACGAACGGAGCGCGGATCCGCTTCAGACGCCCCGTTGGCCCTTTCAGACCATCGTGGCTGCCGCCATTATGATCCTGGTCGAACATGATGATGGCAATGTTGACGTCGCCAGCTTCACCACCCTGAGCGCGCCTGAGTTGGACGAAAAAGGCGTCATGAGCGGTATCATCGACGCATTGGCTGCAGCGCCGGACGGAGCGGAACTATGTTCATGGGCAGGCATGCTCCATGACGTTCCGTTGATGTCCATGGCCTGCAAGCGCCACGGTCTGACTTATCCCGCAGGTTGGCGCTGGCTTGGCTTTGGCGGCAACGATCCTGTCCGGCACCTTGATTTGGCTCGCACCACGACAGGCGGCTTCAAGATGAAGCCGATCCATCTCGCCGAAGTTCTCGCGTCGCTCGACATCCCGGCCAAGATCACGGTTCCCGCCTTCGCGGTTGCGCCGCTGATCAATCAGAAGCGGTGGGATCTTGTGCGAAGCGTGGTGGAGAATGACGTGATCAGCACCGCCCTGCTGCTGGCCCACTGGCGTAAGCTTCATGATCCGCGGACGGAACTGCATGTCGTCAAAGACCGCATCCTGCGCCGGGTTGAGGAGATGCGGCCGGGCGCGCTCTATCTGCCAGAACTGAGCGCCTACCGGGCGCGACTGTTCAAGGCGCAGCAGAAGGAAGCAGAGGCGAGCATGACTGTCATGGCTCCTTGGTTAAGGGACGCCGCATGACCATGGTGTTAGGTGCCTTGAGCGGGCTAGCAAAGAGGGGTGGGCAAATTCGCTCCACCCCTTGGCGCTTTCGACCTACGTTGCCAACGGGTCGAGAGGAAGAAGTCAGGCTGGCCATGTAATACCGGGAGACGATTATCTTCTAAACTCTCAGAGTGAGAAGGCCTCATTCAGCGCCTCTGGTGACTGATCGATGGACAACACCCGGCGGACCCGGTTCGATCCAGACACGCCTGGCAAGACAATGCCGTGATACCAGCCATTCCTTCCCAAATTTCGGTCTGGGCCCGGCGACGGTAGGTCAACCAGCAGCAACCCCAACGCGCGCTTTTCCATTTCGGAAATCAGCAAACCGTTCCGATCACAATAACGCCGAACAAATTTATCGAAAATGATGCGGTCCTTTTGGCCTTCGATCCCGTCAACCATCATCATCTCCGGGCTTCTTGGCATGGCGAGTTCCCTGATTGTTGAAACTTCAGGCAGCCTCATCTGCAATGCCTCCATGTCCGCGCCTGTAGAGGGATCGGCCTCCTCAATCCGGTAACCCAACGCTGTCAGATCCAGGTCGTCCCACCGGTTTTTGGGATGCGAGTTGGGCGCATCAATAGCAGGAATCCTACCGTATCCGGCCCCACGTGCACCGTGGTCATGCTCGGCCGTGTGATCGAAAGACGAAGCTGCTGATATAACCTCATCAGGCTGCCCTTCGTCTCCAACGCTGTCGCCATTCAACGATGAAACGTCAAATTCGGGAAACGGGAGGGGGTCCATTGGCACATCAGCGAGTGCTTCCATCGCATCAGCTTCGGTCGAATCTTTAATCAATGAAATCACAGCCGCAAATTTCTTCTTTGACATCTTTCTGACATCTTCGTCGACAACCCCGCCAGCGCCTAGACGAATAGCCCATTCTTCCATTCCGCACGATAAGTGACGCAATTTGTCCGCAGCACGTCGGCGCGCGGCATGAGCTATGGAGCGAAGCTCCTCGCCGATCACCACATGCTCGACCAGGTGAGCCTGAAGCGCCGCAATCACGCGGTCGTTGGCATAAGACTGCAGTTCACACTGATGAATAACCTTTCCCGGGGTCTCATCATCCGCCCAGCTCCGGAGGGATGCGATGGAGCCGCCTGCGGCCCGTTCCGTTGCGGCTAGGGACTCAGCATCTTTCCGAACCCGTTCGAGCCGCTCTGCGATTATTCGGGAAAGTTCATTGAGCTTTGCTTTCACTCCAGGGGCTTGAATGAGAGCCTCGGCCGTGGCGCTGTTGCCAAAAACTATTTTCCCATGAGCAGACGGGTCCAATACGATCGCCATATTTGCTAAAGTTTCTTCACGTTTTGTTGGCCGTCCTCGTCCTCTTCGGGTTGCCGCACGTTTTGTCGTCTGCTTTTCGTTACTCCGGTCCATATTGGTCAGACTCCTTCAATGTCGATAAAATCATTGCCATCAGCAGCATTGATTAACTGCTTATGCTATTGAGTATGCTGTCTTAGGATCGTAAGCGCGAAACTCCAAGCGACTATAATACAAAAAAGTTTGTTTTAAATGCGATGCAGGTGTTCAGTCTAACACCTTAAACGATACTAAAATAAATTCTGCCAACGGAAGTTCTTTAGATAACTGGTCCATCAATGACAGCAGATGTCCGCTTGCAACGCTATCTGGCTGCCGATCCGCGCGTCAGCTTCGCCTTATGTACTCAGCATCCGAGCGCGCAAATTTATTGGGTTATTTCAAAGTCGATGAGCTAAGCCATACGCGTCGGGGTTTTCAAAGGTAGACAGCGCCGGACATTATCTAGCGGGCATGAGAAGCGGTCGTCTCAAGGACCATTGAATTTAGCTTGACGGCGAAATCTTACGCCCTGAAAATGCACCTTGCAAATCGGTCAAATCGTTGACCGATGGGTACAAAAGATGTGTACAGAGGCAACGCTCTGCGAGAGGTGAAATGACGGATTTCCGCCGTTTTTTCGCCGCGTGGACCCCTCCCGTAGGGGTCACCATTTTCCAAGCACAGCCTTCATCATGAGCCGCGTTCCGCCGGGGATCAAAGCGGCGACGCGGCCGTTCTTCATGTCTTAGCAACTGGCATGGAAGGCAGCAGGACTCGTGGCGTCACTTCATTGGCCGAGCCAGCTTATCATCGTGCGTCATGGCCAGAGCGCCGGAAATGTGGCGCGCGACGCCGCAACTGAAGCCCAGTCCGATCGCATAGCCTTGTCCGTGCGTGATGCCGACGTTCCCTTAAGTGGATTGGGCCGGGAGCAGGCGCAGGCGCTAGGCCATTGGTTCGCCAGCGAGGCGGAAGATCAGAGGCCCGAGGTGCTGTTGTCGTCCCCCTATTTACGCGCATTTCAGACCGCGCAGATTTTCCGCGAGGTGGGCGGGGCCGCTCCCGAGGAACCGATCTGCTTCGATGAACGGCTGCGCGAAAAGGAATTCGGCATTTTGGACGGGCTGACGACGACGGGCATCCGCAATCTGGAGGCCGACCAGTATGAATTTCGCCAGATGCTCGGAAAATTCTATCACCGGCCGCCGGGCGGAGAGAGCTGGTGCGACATCATCCTGCGGCTCCGGTCGGTAATGGACACCATATCGCTGCATTATGCCGGACGGCGGGTAATGATTTTCACGCATCAGGTCGTGGTGCTGTGCCTTCGCTATATCATCGAAGGATTGAATGAAGCGGAAATACTGGCGATCGACTGGGCTGGCGATGTCGCGAACTGCGCGATTAGCGATTATGTTTATGACCCTTCCCACGGGCGCAATGGCGGGCTGGTGCTGCGCCGTTACAATGTGACCGCGCCGATGGAGGAAGAGGCGACGCCTGTTACACGCGAACCCGACGCCATTGCCGGAGCACGGGGATGACGCCAGAGATTCTCGATAACGAATGGTTGCGCGCGCACCCCCTGCCGATGCCCGATCATGACTCCGACAAGAATGGGCGGGGCCGCGTGCTGGTGGTTGGTGGCGCGGAATTCGTGCCGGGCGCGTTGCGTCTGACGGGCGAGGCGGCATTGCGGGCAGGTGCTGGCAAGTTGCAGATGGCGACTGTCCGTTCTGCCGCCATGTCGCTGGGCGTGCTGGTTCCCGAAGCCGCGATGACGGCGCTGCCTGCGGAGGAAAATGGCGAGATCGCCGCTGGAGCGGCTGAGCGTCTGGCGCCGCAGCTCGCCCGCTGTGACGCGCTGGTTCTGGGGCCGGGCATGAGCGTGAGTTCCCAGACGGATGAACTGGTCGCTGCCATTTTGGCCGCGACCGATCCGCCGGTCACCATCGTCCTCGACGCGGCGGCGCTGACCTCCGCGCGCGAGCTGCGATCCACCGTCGCCGGGCATGAGGGGCATATCATCCTGACACCTCATCATGGCGAGATGGCTATCCTGACCCGGCAAAGCGTCGAGGCCGTGTCGGCCGATCCCGCGAAGATCGCGCTGCAAGTGGCGCGGGAATTTCAGGCGGTGGTCATCCTGAAGGGCGACCGCAGCGTGGTGGCGGACCCGGACGGAACGTGCCTTGTGCATGAAGGGGGCTGTGTTGGCCTGGCCACTGGCGGTTCGGGCGATGTGCTGGCCGGGATCGTCGGCGGTTTGGCGGCGCGTGGCGCGGACCCGTTGCGGGCGGCCGCCTGGGGCAGCTGGCTGCACGGCCGGGCAGGGCGCGAACTCGCCTGCACCATGGGGCCTGTCGGATTTCTGGCGCGCGAGTTGCTGCCGCTGATTCCCGGTCTGCTGGAAGAGCCCGGCAACGGTTAACTGCGTCGTTCCGCATCCGAATTCATCTTTGTGCGTTTCGAGTGGATGAGCGACAATTTTTCGGTGCTGCCGCATCTGGTCCCTATCGTCATCGCCTACTGCCTGGCTCTGCCTATCGGCTGGAACCGGGAGCGAGCGGAACGCAGCGCTGGCCTGCGCACCTTTCCTCTGGTCGCCGTCGCGAGCTGCGGCTTTGTGCAAACGGTGGAAGGGATGATGGCGCAAGAGGTGGAGGCGCTGGCCCGCGTGCTGGAAGGCGTGATCGCGGGCATCGGGTTTCTTGGCGGTGGAGCGATCCTGCAACAGAAACATTCGGTCAGAGGCACCGCGACGGCAGCCAGCCTTTGGATCACGGGTGCGATCGGGCTTGCAGCCGGGCTTGCCAAATATGATGTCGCGGTGGTGCTTACCAGCCTTACCCTGCTGACCTTCTGGGTCATGGCGCCATTGAAGCCCGCCGAGAATGAACGGGGCGACGAAGAGAAGATCAGTGAGCCAGAAACGCCGCGCTGATGGCGCTGCTTACCCCAGCGCTGCCTGCTTTTCCGCCGCCAGCCGGTCCAGTTCCGCCCGGCTCTTCTTCTCGCTCGCCGACTTGAGCTGTCCGCAGGCGGCCATGATGTCCCGTCCGCGCGGCGTGCGTACCGGGGCGGAGATGCCGCCTTCGAACACGATCTCGGAAAAGCGCTTGATCCGCTCGGGCGTCGAGCATTCATAGTCGGTGCCCGGCCATGGGTTGAAGGGGATCAGGTTGACCTTGGCAGGCAGCTTGTAGTGACGCAGCAGGCGAACCAGTTCGCGCGCGTCCTCATCGCTGTCATTCTTGTCCTTGATCATCACATATTCGAACGTGATGCGGCGCGCATTATTCGCGTTCGGATAGTCGGCGCAGGCTTGCAGCAGTTGTTCGATGCCGAATTTCTTGTTGAGCGGCACCAGTTCGTCACGCACGTCCTTGGTCACGCCATGGAGCGACACGGCAAGGTTGACGCCAATCTCTTCCCCCGCGCGCGCCATCATTGGCACCACGCCGGAGGTGGAGAGCGTGATCCGCCGCTTTGACAGAGCGAGGCCATCGCCGTCCATGACAACCTTCAGCGCGTCGCGCACATGGTCGAAATTATAGAGCGGCTCGCCCATGCCCATCATCACGATGTTGGTCAGCATGCGGCCGTCGGGGCTATATTGCGAGCTGTCGTCCGCTTCGTCATCATTGGCGGACGCCATGCTGCCCTTGGGCCATTCGCCCAGCGCATCGCGTGCCAGCATGACCTGACCGACGATCTCGCCCGGCGTCAGGTTGCGCACAAGGCGCATCGTGCCCGTGTGGCAGAAACGGCAGTTGAGCGTGCAGCCGACCTGGCTCGATACGCAGAGCGTTCCGCGATCGGCGTCCGGGATGAACACCATCTCATAATCCTGCCCATCGTCCGACCGGAGCAGCCATTTGCGGGTGCCGTCGCTCGACACTTGCGCTTCGACAACCTCGGGACGCCCCACGATGAAACGCTCCGCCATCCAGCCGCGCATCGGCTTGGCAAGGTCGGTCATGGCGTCGAAATCGGTTTCACCGCGATGATAGAGCCAGTGGAACAGCTGCTTCGACCGCAGCTTTGCCTGCTTGGCGTCGAGGCCTGCTTCCTCCAGCGCGCTTTTGATCTGCGGGCGCGACAGGCCCATCAGGTCGGTGCGCCCATCTTCACGGGGCGTCACCGCGCGCGGGACGGGCACAGGGTCAATGATGCCGGGGATAGGCATGGTCATATGCCGGGTCCTTTTGGTTTGGGAAGGTGGCAATCCCGAATGCCGTCAACATGTGCGATCAAATCCTGAGCGGCGCGATGGTCGCCCATGCGATCAAGGATGACATCTATCCCTTCGCGCCGCGCTAGCTTCGCTGCGGGAACGAAATCGGCATCCGCTGCTACGATCACGATCTGGTCTACCTGCCCCTTGAAGGCAAGGGATGCGACGTCGAGCCCCAGACGCATGTCAACGCCCTTCTGCTTGGTGTCGATCTCGAAATCATCATCGGTCGGCACGAAATTCTGAGGGTCAGCAATCAGGCGGACGGTTGCCTTTTCGCTAAGGCGCCAATGAGAAGTGTCATTCAGTCGACCTAAGCGGATCGCTACTTTCCTCAACTTCCCGACCTCATGGTGCAAGGCGAGGCGAAATTTTGCGTCTTCGGACTTGCTGAAATCCACGGACTTCTTGACCAGAGGCGTATGCATCCGTTTGGTCAGAGGCGGGCAATCATAAAAGAAGAGCCGGTAAAACTCGCGTGACTCGGCCAGAAGCTCATTGCGAGCAATCTGGTCCTGGACATTCAAGGGGCCGATTCTCTGGACGAGATGCCAATAAGCAAGCATCCCAAGCCCATGGGCTACACTGGCCGGGTCCTTGCGATCATGATCGGGGAAAGCGTGTTTGAAGCGGCGCAAAAAGAAAGCGCCATCGATCAGAATCGCGGTAGCCATTATGAATGAAGCTCTAAAAAATTGTCCCCGGGAGCGGCCTTGAGTTGATATCTGCTCTTGCGAGCGCCTCAAGACGGCAAACCGGGGACGGGATAGCGCGCAGATAGCTGTCCCAAGCTAAAAAGTCAAGATTTACCGCAGCCGCGCGCACCCCAATGCCGCCGCGTCGATCGCTGTCGCCGCGCCGCGCAGCGTGTAGGTGTCCGCGAAACCGCGCCCATTTGCGCCCTGCGTCTGCACGCTCATACTGCCTGCCGATCGCATGGCGGCAATGATGGCCGCATCCGCGCGCGGGTCGGGCGCCCACGCATCAGCCTGTCCCGCGACCAGCGTGAAGCGCCTCTCCCCAACATTCAGGATAACGGGAGAACCATCCGCCCGCACCCGGCTCAATCGGAAATGCACCTGTCCGCGCACGCGCTGGCGAGGCCAATTCCCCACTGCGGCGAAACCATTGCCAGCGCGGCTCACGGGTTGGGAGATGGCATAGCAACGCGGTGCCGCCGGGTCACGGAACGCCCCCCAAGCCTCGAACATCCCCAGAGAATCACGTGCGAATGCCGGCTTTGCGATCAGCAGGAGCAGGAACCAGGCGCGCTTCATGACGCTGGCAAAGCCCATCATGTCCTCTTTTGCAACCCTTGCCTTCACGAAACGATCAGCAGGTGCTTGCCGCCGCCGCAACAGTGGTTATGAAGGATCATCCATCATTGTCGCCCGGATTCGACCGCATCCGGGCTTTGCGCAGAAAAGAAACGGACAAACAGGGACATGAAGGCCACCATCGAACGCGCCACGCTCCTCAAGAGCCTCAGCCACGTCCAGTCGGTGGTTGAGCGGCGCAATACGATTCCGATCCTGTCCAACGTGCTGATCGAAGCATCTGCGGATGGCGCGATCAAGCTGATGGCGACCGACCTCGACCTCCAGATTGTCGAAAGTATCTCTGCGCAGGTGGAGCAGCCCGGCGCGACGACCATTTCGGCGCACACTCTGTTCGACATCGCTCGCAAGCTGCCCGAAGGGTCGCAGGTGTCGCTCCAGGCGGCGGAAGGCAAGATGCTGATCCAGGCGGGCCGCGCTCGCTTCAATCTGTCGACCCTGCCGCGCGACGACTTCCCGGTGATCGCGGAAGGCGACCTGCCGACCAGCTTCGAACTGCCCGCAGAGACGCTCAAGCAGATCATCGACAAGACGCGCTTCGCCATCTCGACCGAAGAAACGCGCTATTATCTGAACGGCATTTATTTCCACGTGTCGGATGATGGCCAGCCGGTATTGAAGGCAGCGGCGACCGACGGGCACCGCCTTGCTCGCGTCACGGTGCCGCGCCCCGATGGCGCCGAGGGCATGCCGGGCATCATCATTCCCCGCAAGTGCATCGGCGAACTGCGCAAGCTGCTCGACGAAGTCGAAGGTTCGGTCCAGATCACCCTGTCGGCGAGCAAGATCCGTTTCGGTTTGGGCAGCGCGATCCTCACCAGCAAGCTGATCGACGGCACTTTCCCCGATTACAGCCGCGTCATTCCTACCGCGAACGACAAGCTGCTCAAGATCGACCCGCGCAGCTTCGAGGAAGGCGTGGACCGCGTCGCCACGATCGCGACGGAAAAGACTCGGGCGGTCAAGATGACGCTCGATCGCGACAAGATCACCCTGTCAGTGACCAGCCCTGAAAACGGCACGGCGGCCGAAGAAGTGCCGGGTGCGTTCCAGGGCGAGGGCTTTGATATCGGCTTCAACGCCCGCTACCTGCTCGACATTCTGGGCCAGATCGACAGCGAGACGGTCGAACTGCACCTCGCCGACGCGGCAGCGCCGACGCTCATTCGGGAAAATGATCGCAGCCCTGCGCTCTATGTCCTGATGCCGATGCGCGTATAGTCGGAAACGGGGTAAGCGGTCGTGCGGGACCGCTTGCTTCATCCTGCTCAGCCTGTTTTGGCCTCTGTTGAGCGGACGCTGAGGCAGTATTGGCGTCGCGAGAGGGGCGTTCCCTCTCCCGTCATACCTTGCCAGCCGGTCGGGTAAGTTTCTTTCAACATCTGTGCGTTACGCACGGCATATGGCCCCGTCGCGCACCAAGCTAAGCGATACATCATATCGACCTGCCGATCTCGCGGTCGCGCTGGGTCTGGCCGAGGGTGGGACGCAGGCGTCAGCCTTCTGGATATCCGGAGCGTTCGCCCATATCGCTCGCCTCTGGCCGCTGGTGCTGCTGGGCAAGCTGTGCACCATCACGCTGCTCCATGTGCCACTGTTCACCTTTGGCAACATTCTCCACTTCATCACATTCCTGGCGATGTTGCTGATAGATGGCATGCTGATCGCCGCTCCACGTGCCGAACGATTCCAGAGTCTACGGCCGCATGTGCAGAAATGGCTGATGTTGCCGATGGCGCTGCTGTCGAGCATGAGTTTCAGCATGTTGCTGGGTCCGGCGCAATTTGCAGGGCCATTGTCGATTTCTCTCGCGGCAGAAGTCGCGATGGCGTTGATCGCCGTGTCGATATTCGGCGACCGGCGGTTGCTGGGCGTCAGCTATTTTCTGGGCACGTTGATCGTTTCGGCGTTTCAGGAAGCCGGTGTTGCGCAACTGGGTCTGTTGGTGAGTTGCATCGCGGTCATGATGATTGCCGCAGTGCGCCAGGCAACGTCTGATTTCGAACGGGCCATCGCGCAACATCAACAGGACCTTCGCGCGCAACGATCCGACCGCCTGTTGCAGGAATATGAGCAGTCGGGGCAGGGCTGGTTCTGGGAAACCGACCGCCAGGGCTGCCTCACCTACCTATCCGAAACGCTCGCGCGGACCCTGGATATCGCCGAGGACGAACTTGTCGGGCGCCCTATCTCCGACATTGTCTCGGCGGGTGATCATCAAAATGGCGGGGGTGAGCGCACCCTCGGCTTCCATTTCTCGACGCGCACCGGCTTTTCGGACATTCATGTTCGCGCGGCCGCAACGCGTGACGAGCGCTGGTGGTCGATATCCGGCCAGCCGGTTTTCAACGAATTTGGCCAGTTCCACGGCTTTCGCGGGAGTGGCACCGACCTTACCGAAATGCGCCGGAGCCAGGCCGAGGTAAAGCGCCTTGCCCAGTTCGATTCGCTCACCGGGCTCGCCAATCGCGTCCAGATGCTGCGGTCGCTGGAAGATGCTGTGGCCGGTGCGCCCGGAAAGTCTGGCGATTGCGCTCTGCTGATGCTGGATCTGGATCGCTTCAAGACCGTCAACGATACACTTGGCCACCCGGCCGGGGACGCGCTGCTGCGGCAGGTGAGCCAGCGTCTTCAGCGTGTCGCGGGCGATCGTGGGCTTGTAGGGCGGCAGGGCGGCGACGAATTCAAGGTGCTGCTGCCCGGCAGGCATGATCGTGCGCTGCTGTCCCAACTGGCGACGATGATCATCAACACGCTTTCGCAACCCTACATGGTCGAGGGGAAGGCGGTCGTCATCGGCGTGTCCATCGGGATTTCCTGTTGCCCACATGATGGCGAAACGGCGGATGCGCTGATCCGCAACGCTGATCTCGCGCTCTATGCTGCAAAGGGCGACGGGCGTGGCGTCCATCGTTTCTATTCGTCCGAAATGCACGCCGATGCAGAGGGGCGTCGGCAGTTGGAGGAGGATCTTCGCCACGCGCTGGCTTCGGACGGGCTGCACCTTGTCTATCAGCCGGTCGTGTCTTCCAAGACGGAGAGAGTCACTGGCTATGAGGCGCTGCTTCGCTGGACCCATCCCGTACGTGGTGAGATTTCGCCATCCATTTTCGTGCCCATCGCCGAGGAAACAGCGCTTATCGGCCCGATAGGTGACTGGGTACTCCGGACTGCCTGCCGCGATGCTTCGGAGTGGGGCGACGATATTCGCGTCGCCGTGAATGTCTCGCCGATCCAGTTCGCCAATCCAGGATTGCCGGCCACGGTCTTGAGCGCGCTTGCCGCCTCCCAACTCGCGCCCCAGCGGCTGGAGTTGGAGATCACCGAAAGCGTGTTCCTGAATGACAGTGATGGAACGGATGCGATGTTCGCCCGGCTTAAAGGGATTGGCGTCCGTCTGGCGCTTGACGATTTCGGTACCGGATACTCCTCGCTCGGCTATTTGAAGAAGGCGCCGTTCGACAAGATCAAGATCGACCAGAGCTTTGTGCGCGGCGCGGTGATGACCGGCAGCCGCAATAGCGCGATCATCAAGGCGATCGTCAGCCTGGCCGAGGCGCTGGGCATGGACACCACGGCGGAAGGTGCGGAGACGCAGGACGAACTGGCGCTGATCCGTGACCTGGGGTGCAGCCATATACAGGGCTATGTCTATGGGCGCCCGCTTGTTGCCAGCGACGTGCTGGCCCGGCATCGCGCGCATGGCACGGTGGCGCTGGTGGAGGGTTTCCAGTCCAGCCGCCCGGAACGCAAGACGATGCTGCGGACGATCGCGGTGCGTGCCGATGGTCACGCCTATACCGGGCGCATCCGTAACATCTCCTCGACCGGCGCGCTGATCGAGGGGCTGTGGCATGTGCCCCAAGGCACCCAGTTGTCGATCGAGTTCAGTGACAGCCAGAGCGTAAGCGCTGTGGTTCGCTGGTCGCGCGAGGATCGGATAGGTGTGGAATTTACCAGCGCCATCGATATCGCCGCTGCCTGCGCCCTGCCTCGCTCATTGGCATCCTGAACTGAGCAGGTCTGCGCGGCGACGCCCGCAAGCGCATAAAAAAGGAGCTGCCAATGGCAGCTCCTTTTGTTGGACGTGCCGGATGTTTCAGGCGGCGATCGCTACCTGTTCGGCCTGAACAAGTCCGCGCGCGACATCCTTGACCAATGCGATGAAACGTCCGGCTTCCCGTGCGATCATCGCCTTGTTGAAGCAGGCAGCAGCACCCCGGTCCAGCGCTTCGGCCATGATCGGCGCTCCGTCGCGCATCAGGCTGGACAGCATGATGACCGGGCAGGGATCGATGTCCATAATCTCGTCCAGGATACTCAAACCGTCGCGCCCCGGCATGGCAACGTCCATCGTCACCACATCGGGCTTTTCCATGCGGATGAGGTCGATCGCTTCTTCGCCATTGCGGGCGATGCCCACGACGTCGAACCGGCAATCGCGTTCCAGCAGCGTTTCGATCATGGCGCGAATGGTCAGCGAATCATCGACCACCACGATCCGTATCGGCTTTGCCATGCATTCCTCCGACCCTTGTTTTCAAAGGTCATAACGGACGGAAAAAGGAGAGTTTTAGGCAAGAGTCAGAAGAACAGCTTGCGGAAGGAAATGCTGATCGTGCGGCCCAGCGGATCGAGATAGCCCTGCTGGTAGCGCAGCGGGGTTCCTCCGGTCGCGTCCGTCACATCGCGTCGCGTGTTGAAGATGTTGTTGATCCCGATCGATACCCGCGATCCCCGCAGAAAGGGATGATTCTTCACAAGCGAAGGCATCTGCCCCAGATTGGCGAATAGTCGCAGGTTAGCGGTCGCCAGACTTCCGAAATCGAGCCGCGAAGTGCCGCCCAGTGCTCCATCGACATGGGTGCCGCTTTCCCAATTGACGCTGAGCCGTGCGCCAAGGCCATTGTTGGTGTAGCCGACGCGCGCCTCCACCTCATGCCGTGGCTGGCCGCCTGATGATCCCGTCGCATCGCCATTCAACAGATCGAGTTCCGGCACGCCCGGCGCGATCAGGATGCTCTCGGTAAAATGCCATGTGTGGTAGAGGCTGAAGCTGAGGCGCCCGCCTCCACGTCCACCGCCAAAGCTGCCCGGCCTGCCAAACCCGCCGCCCGGCCGTTCGCCGCCTCCGGGGCCGCCAAAGCCGCCCTCGCCGTGCGGTCGATCGCTGCCCTCCTGTCCGTGGGGCGGCGGCGTGCCATCCTGGCCTCCTTGCGCGCCACGCTGCCCGCCGCGATTGCCGAAAAGCGCGCGCATATCCTGTAATTTCTTGGGCCGATCCTCAGGCTTTGCACCAGCGGCGCGCCAAGCCTCTGCCAACTTCTGGATGCGCGACTTCAGCGGGAAGGAGAGGTCGAAGCCCCAACGCAGCTGTTCGCTTTGCGAGCGCAGATAATTGATCGGCGTTGCATCGATTTCGGTCAGCAAGCCGCCGACGCGGGTGAAGCGGCCATCAAAAGCGTCCTCGATTGCGGGGGTCGGCTCGGGAAATGCCGCGATTGGATTGCTGGTCCGGCTGTTGAGGTAGGTCGCGGTCAGGGTCAGGTTGGGCTTGTCGAAAGGCTTCACCGTTGCGCTCAGCCGGAACTGGTCGCGCACGCTTTCCTTCAACTGCGCGTTGCCCCCCGTCACCCGCGTGACGAAGACGGTCTGGCCGCTTTGATAATCAAAGACGGGTACATTCTCCGTCCTGACTTCGGGATCGCTTAATTGGTTTCCCGTCGGCGCGGCCCGGTCCTGGTTCGCGGACACCAGCAGTTGCACCGCAGGGATCGGCCGCCAGCGCAGGCCATAACCAAGGGTGGAGAGCGTGCCGAAGTCCGAAAGCTCCTGCGCTGCCGCATTCACATTGATGCCGATATCGCCGACCGCGTCCAGCACGCCTCTCGCCTTGCTGGTGATTGGCAAGTCGAGCGTGACCTGCCCGCTGGCGATCTGCCGATCATAGTCGATGTCCTGCTCGAACCCGTTGCGGATCGACCAGCCCTCAAATCCATTGGTCGACGCCCCCACCCGGACGGAGCTTGTGACGGAGCCCGCAGGCAACTCGAACACAGGGCCTGACAGCAGCAGGTCG
This sequence comes from Sphingobium sp. TomTYG72, assembly GCF_055394715.1. Taxonomy (NCBI): domain Bacteria; kingdom Pseudomonadati; phylum Pseudomonadota; class Alphaproteobacteria; order Sphingomonadales; family Sphingobiaceae; genus Sphingobium; species Sphingobium sp. TomTYG72. Next base: position 2,647,323 of record NZ_AP027336.1, read on the forward strand.
CCCGTCACGGCCTGCGACCGCGCGCTCGCCCGGTCGGTCGATGCCGATCGGTCGGTTCGCGTGCGGGTGTCCGACAGGTCGCCATTGCCGGTGAAGGACCATTGCCACCCCTTGCCGAGCAGCCCGTTAAAGGTCAGGCCGAGATGGCCGGTCGTTCCGCGAATCTGCTGGTCAAGCCGGTTGTCGCGCAGAAATTCGGCATAGAGCGGCCCGTTGCCGACCGGTGCGGCAAGTGCGGCGGCAGACAGCCCCTGAAGCGAGTCATTGTCCGACAGTTCCACCCGGCCGTTGACGGTCATCGACACGCCGCCGAGCGCACGTGCATAGGTGGCGTTCGCGGACACGCTCTCGGTCGCCGGGCTCAACGTGCGGAAACGGGTGATGTCGATCAACGCCGGACTGCTCGCCGTCCGATCGATCCCGCGTTCGCTTTCCAGTAGTGAAGCGGCGGCATTATATTTGACGTTCAACGTAAAGCGATTGTCACCCCGGATGCGCAGCAGGCCTGCCTCGGCCGACCCGGTTTCCCGTCCGCCATCGGTCGTCGTGGCCGCCCGTAGATCGGCCAGCTCCGCCCGGAAACGCTGGCGCAGGACGATGTTCGCCACCTTCTGCGTTGGTGCATAGCCATAGGATAGGGCGACCTGTTCCGGCAGGATGTCGACCCGCGCCACGGCCTCGGACGGGATGTCCTGGATTTCGGAAAAGCTGGAAATGCGCTTGCCGTTCAGCAGCACGACCGGGGTCCCGTTCGTCTGCACCGACAATTCGGTGACCATTTCCGATATGGAGGAGACGCCCAGAGCGCGAATGTCGGCGGAGGAAAGCTGTTGTTCGGGCTTGATATTGCCCAGCACAGCGCCCCGCTGCGGCTGGCCGGTGACGATGATTTCGTCGCCTTCGTCCATCTGCGCAGGCGGCTCCTGGGCTGAAGTCTGCGCCATCAGCGCAGCGGGCGATGCGCCCATCATGAAAAACAGCATCAGCGAAGCCGGTCGGCGCACGAACATACCCCTTTTGGAAAAAGCGAACCCTTGATGGTCCGTCACTAGGGGCGAACTGTCTCAAAATCTTGGCAAGGCCAAGGCGAATTTGTCGCAAATTGTAGCAGACGCCCTACGCACTGCGGATACCGTCATCCAATCCATAGATAGGCTGCTCTTCTCGCTTGTTCCCTTTGCCCATTGGCTCGCTTAGGCTTCCGTTATGCGCACCCTATACCCTGCAATCGATCCCTACGCTGTCGGCCATCTTGATGTTGGCGATGGCCATTCCGTCTATTGGGAGCGCGTCGGCACGCCGGGGGCAAAGCCTGCGGTCTTCCTCCACGGCGGGCCGGGCGGCGGCATCTCGCCTGATCACCGCCGCCTGTTCGATCCGGATCGCTACGACATTTTACTCTTCGACCAGCGCGGTTGCGGCCGTTCGACGCCGCATGCCTCGCTGGAAGCGAATACGACCTGGCATCTTGTAGCGGACATCGAGCGCTTGCGGGAATTGATGGGCGTTGATCAATGGCTTGTCTTCGGGGGCAGCTGGGGATCGGCGCTGGCGCTTGCCTATGCACAAAGCCATCCATCCCATGTCAGCGAATTGATTCTGCGCGGCATCTTCACGCTGCGCCAGCAGGAGGTCGACTGGTATTATCAGGAAGGTGCCAGCCGCATCTATCCAGATAAGTGGGAACGTTTCCTTGCTCCCATAGCGGAGAAGGATCGGGGCGACTTGCTTCATGCCTATCACCGCATCCTGACGGGCGAAGATCGTGCGGCGCAAGTCGCGGCGGCCAAGGCGTGGAGCGTATGGGAAGGCGAAACCATCCGTTTGCTGCCAGACGCTGCCCTGTCAGCCACGCATGAGGATGATGCCTTTGCCCTCGCCTTCGCGCGGATCGAAAATCATTATTTCGTGCATCGCGGCTGGCTGGAGGAAGGCCAGCTCATCCGTGATGCGGGCAAGCTCCGCGACATTCCCGGCGTGATCGTTCAGGGTCGCTACGACATGGCCTGTCCCGCCGAGACCGCCTGGGCGCTGCACAAGGGATGGCCTGAAGCACGGTTCGAGATGATCGAGGGCGCTGGGCACGCCTATAATGAACCCGGCATCCTCGACGCCCTGATCCGCGCTACGGATAGTTTCGCAGTCTGAAATTCAGATGGTGAAGGGGGATGGGCGACCGTCGAGCATCAAAAGCTCAAGGCTCTCCCTTGGACTCCTGCATCCGCCGTTCGGCAAACCATTGTTCCAGCATCTTGGCGGTGCAGCCGGTAAAGCCGTTGCTCCCGATCGCCGAGCAGCTGCCGGGAAGATTCTGGCGCTGTACTTCTTCCATCGTCGCCACTTGGCTACCCCAGCCCGGCCCACCGGACGGGGCGGGCTTTTCGCGCAATTTCTTGGGGATGCGGTAGCGTTCGGACTCAGGCTTGCGCGCGCAAACGACGATCTCGTCGCCTTCGCCCTTGGGACAGGGGTCGTTCCCATAGACGATCAGGTTGAACACGCGCTGTGGCGGCTCGGCCCTGGCTGGGGCGAGTAAGGCTATGGGTGCAAGCGCCGCCATTGCGAGGAGGGCATGAACCGGGAAGCGCATGGGTTTTATCCTCTTTTCGCCCCTGTCCACCGGCGGAGTGCCCAATTCCGCCAGCCTTACCCAGACGCCAAGCGCCCGGAGCAACCGTCAGGGCTGCGTGGGTGCAGTCTGCTGCGGTTGGCTGGCCTGCGCCTTCTCCTCCGCCACGGCTCGTGCCTCGATCGCCTTGCTATCCGCGTCGATGGTGGAAAGCCGCCGTGCCCGCTCGGCTTCGACCAAATCCTTCCAGCTGGCATTGTCCGCCGCCTGCCGTTCCGCCTTGGCAAGCCTGGCTAGCTGGTTGAAGCAGCCCGTGAAGCCGCCCGGGCCAGTGGCCGAACAGCTTTCCGTGCCGGTCCGGCCGACATATTCCATCGACCGCACGCGCTCGCCCCATGCCTGATTGCTCGGCTTGTTGGGATCACCACGCAGCGGTTCAGGGATGCGGAAGCGTTCTTCCTCACCCTTGCGCGCGCAAACGACGATGTCGGTGCCAGCGCTTTGCGGGCAGGCGTCATCGCCATAGACGATGACCAGATTGACGCGCTCCGATCCCGTAGTTCCGGCAGCGGCGGTCGGGGCCTGCTCCTGCACGGGTCCGGCCTGCTGCTGCGCCATGGCGGGCAGGGCGCTCGCGGCCATCAGCAATATGGCGGCTGTCGCGGTCTTCATCATCGTCCTTATCTCCTCAGATCCGCTTCGACAGCGCGATTGCAGCCCGGCACCCCAATCGAATGACGCCCGAAAGCAGCGGATAGGCGGGTGCCTGCTCTGCTCCATGGGCGATCGCGGTTTCGCGATGTTCGACTTCTTCCGCCTGAAAATCCGTGATGGTGGCGGCGAGTTCCGGGTCGTCGCCTGCCAATTCCGCCAACTGCTGGCCATAATGACGGTCGATCTCCGTCTCGATCGCGGCGGTGCAGGCCATGGCGGCGCGCGGGCCGATCGCGGCGGTTACTGCGCCCAGCGCAAAGCCCGCGACGTTCCAGATCGGCCGAAGCGCGGTCGGTCTTACACCGCGCCGGGTGATCATCGCGTCGAATATCTTGCGGTGCCGCTCTTCCTGCGCCGCCATGCCTGCGATGACGCGGGCGTCGGGGTGGCGATCGCCAAGCACGGCAAGCTGCCCGGTATAGATGCGCGTCGCGCCGAATTCGCCCGCCTGATCCACGCGCAGCATCGCCGCGCGATCATCGGCCGTCACCTTCCGGCCGGGGCGGGGGAACTCCCTGGGCGCGTTCATGCCTGTTTCCTCGACTTGATCAGCAAGGCCAAGATGGCGAGCGCGCTCGCTCCGGACAAGAGCCCGTTGAAGCCTGCGAGCGAAATGCCGAGCAGCGTCCAGGGCGCGACATCGCAGCGGGTGATCGGGGTCGCCATGATCTGGTTCAATATGTCGGCCGGGTTGCCCCCTGCCGTAGAGGTGGAGCAGGCCGTCAGTCCCTGCCACCAGCCATATTCGACGCCTGCATGGAACAGGCCGATCGCGCCGCTGATGCCAATCGCCAAGCCCGCCAATCCCGCGAACAGCGCACTGATGCAGGGCCGCTTTTTCGCCGCATAGGCGATCAGCGCGAGCGGAATCGCCGCCATATGCGGATAGCGTTGCCACCAGCACATCTCGCACGGATGCAGACCGCCTACATATTGCGAAGCGTAGGCGCCGCCCAGCAGCAATAGCGGCATGACAAGGGCGATTGCGCGGGCGAGAGGCAAGTTCTTCATGATGCTCGCTTAAACGGCCCCGAACCTTTCGTCATGCTGAACTTGCGTCAACGCCCGAACTTCCGCTGGGTCTTGCCGTAGCGCAGCTTGCGCGTGCCCGGCTTGCCTTCGGTCGCCCGCCCGCGCGGCGCGGCGACCTGCTCGTTGGCGGGCAGGCCCAGCTCCTCCGCCTCCAGCTTGCGGATTTCGTCGCGGATGCGGCCTGCTTCCTCGAATTCCAGGTCGGCGGCGGCGGCGCGCATCTTCTTTTCGAGATCCTCGATATAGACACGCAAATTATGGCCAACGAGGTGCGGGCGGTCGTCCAGCCCGGTATCGACCGTGACCTGATCCTTGCTCGCGACATGGGCGATGATGTCGCCGATGTTGCGCTTGATCGTCGTCGGCGTGATGCCATGTTCCAGATTATAGGCCTGCTGTTTCTCGCGGCGGCGGCTGGTCTCGTTGAGCGCCCGCTCCATGCTGCCGGTGATGCGATCGGCATAGAGGATGACCCGTCCTTCCACATTGCGCGCCGCACGGCCGATGGTCTGGATCAGCGATGTTTCCGATCGCAGGAAGCCTTCCTTGTCCGCATCGAGGATCGCGACCAAGCCACATTCCGGAATGTCGAGACCTTCGCGCAGCAGGTTGATGCCGATCAGCACGTCATAGACACCCAGCCGCAGGTCGCGGATCAATTCGATACGTTCCAGCGTCTCGACGTCGCTGTGCATGTAGCGGACCTTGATCCCCGCTTCATGCATGAATTCGGTCAGGTCCTCCGCCATGCGCTTGGTGAGCGTGGTGACGAGGGTGCGATAGCCCTGCGCCGCGACCTTGCGGCATTCGTTGATCAGGTCGTCCACCTGATCCTCCACCGGCTTGATCTCGACTGGCGGGTCGATGAGGCCGGTGGGGCGGATGACCTGTTCGGAGAAGACGCCGCCGGTCTGCTCCATCTCCCATGGTCCCGGCGTCGCGGACACGCTGACCGTCTGCGGGCGCATCGCGTCCCACTCGTTGAAGCGCAGCGGCCGGTTGTCGATGCAGCTCGGCAGGCGGAAGCCATATTCGGCGAGCGTGATCTTGCGCCGGTGGTCGCCCCGCGCCATCGCGCCGATCTGCGGCACGGTCTGGTGGCTTTCGTCCACGAACAGCAGCGCGTTCTCCGGGAGATATTCGAACAAGGTTGGCGGCGGCTCGCCCGGCAGGCGGCCGGTCAGGAAGCGCGAATAATTCTCGATTCCCGCGCATGATCCCGTCGCCGCAATCATCTCCAGATCGAAGTTCGTGCGCTGTTCCAGCCGCTGCGCCTCCAGCAGCTTGCCCTCTGCCTGCAATTCCTTCAGCCGTTCGGTCAGTTCAAAGCGGATCGCTTCCATCGCCTGCTTGAGCGTTGGTCCCGGCGTGACGTGGTGGCTGTTGGGAAAGACCTTCACATATTCGAGAGTGGCGATCTTCTTCCCCGTCAGCGGATCGAACTCGACAATCTCCTCGATCTCATTGCCGAAGAAGGAAACGCGCCAGGCGGTGTCCTCATAGTGGGACGGGAAAATCTCCAGATTGTCCCCCTTCACCCGGAAATTGCCGCGCGCAAAGGCTGCATCGTTGCGCTTGTACTGGAGCGCCACCAGTTTGCGGATGATCTCCCGCTGGTCCTCAATGCCGCCCTTCTTCATCGAAAAGGTCATGGCCGAATAGGTTTCGACCGAACCGATGCCGTAAAGACAGGATACCGACGCGACGATGATGACATCATCCCGCTCCAGCAGCGCGCGGGTGGCTGAGTGGCGCATCCGGTCGATCGCCTCGTTTACCGAGCTTTCCTTCTCGATATAGGTGTCCGACCGCGCCACATAGGCTTCGGGCTGATAATAGTCGTAATAGCTGACGAAATATTCGACGGCGTTTTCGGGGAAGAAGCTCTTGAACTCGCCGTACAGCTGTGCGGCGAGAATCTTGTTGGGCGCGAGGATCAGCGCCGGGCGCTGCAACGCCTCGATCACCTTGGCCATGGTGAAGGTCTTGCCCGATCCGGTGACGCCCAGCAGCACCTGATCCTTCTCACCCGCCTTTGCCTGTTCGACCAGTTCGGCGATGGCGGTCGGCTGGTCGCCAGACGGTTCATAGTCGGAAACCAGCTTGAACGGCCTGCCGCCCTCGCTCTTTTCCGGGCGCGCGGGACGGTGGGGGACGAAGCCTTCGCCGGTCTCGGGCTCGTCCAGCGTGGTGCGAATCTGAATGGACATGCGGGCCAATATGGGCATGGTCCCGCACCACAGCAATGTGGGAGCGAATATCCCACGAACGGGAGGAAGGGACTGTATGCGCAAAGCTATTTTTCTGCTCGCGTCCTTGGCCATGTTGCAGGCATGCGCCACGACGACGGCAGAAACCCGATCGGCGCAGACGCCGCCATCGGCCATGCAGGGAAAGAACCCGCTGGGCGGCGGTTATCTTGGCGGCGGTGCGCTTCCTGACAGCCTGTTACTCTCTCCGCCGCCCCCAGCGGCAGGATCGGTGGCCGAGGCGCGCGACAGGGAAGGGGCGGTCGCTGCCGTCGCGATGCAGGGTAGCGCACGCTGGGATCTCGCCAAGGCCGATGCCGACCTACGCCCCGCCCACGCTGCCGCCGCGTTCTCCTGCACGGCGGGCTTCCCGATCGATCAGGCCCATGCGCCCGCGCTGACCCGCCTTCTGACCCGCACGATGGGAGATCTCGGCCTATCAACTGCCGACGTAAAGAAACGCTATATGCGGCAGCGTCCGTTCATGGAAAATGACAAGCCCAGCTGCACGCCGGATTGGGAGAAGTTCCTGCGCCGCGACGGCTCCTATCCCTCGGGCCACAGTGCCATCGGTTATGGCTATGGCCTCATCCTTGCGGAATTAATGCCTGACCGCGCGGCAAGGCTGGTGGCGCGCGGCCGTGCCTTCGGCGACAGCCGCCGCATCTGCAATGTGCACTGGCTGAGCGATATCGAGGAAGGACGGGTCATTGCCTCTGCCACCGTGATGCGCCTCAATGCCGATCCCGCCTTCGCTGCCGATCTTGCCGCTGCGCGCAAGGAAGTCGCTGCGTTGCGCAGCAAACCCGCCGAAACCGCACCTGATTGCGCGCAGGAAGCTGCGGCCCTGGCCCAATAGGCGCAGGATCATTTTTCATCCTATGCCTGTCCTGATATATGCTGATGGTTAGACAGGCCGGGTCATTCCGGCATCAACGGGGGAAGATCATGCTTAAAGCCTTTGCCGTCATTGCTCCTGCCACGTTGTTGCTCGCCAGCTGCGGCGACAAGCCTTCCGGCGAACCGCAGACCCGCGAGGAAGTGAAAGCGCAAGTCGAAAAGGTACAGCTGAAGCCCGGCCAGTGGGAAGGCGCCTATACGCTCGAGGATATCGACATGCCGAACATGCCGGGCGGTGGCGATCAGATGAAAGAGCAGATGAAGAAGATGATGAGCCGCACCTCGATCAAATATTGCGTCTCTCCCGAAGAAGCGGCGAACCCCAGCGGCAAGATGTTCTCGGGTCAGGAAAACAAGGATTGTACCTACAAGGGCTTCGACGTCAGCGGCGGGTCGGTGAAGGGCGAGATCGCCTGCAAGTCGGAAAATGGCACGATGAATGCCGTCATGTCCGGCGACTACGCGCCGGAAAGCTATGAAATGCACATGGACATGAAGATGAGCGGCGCGCCGGGCGGCATGAACATGAGCATGAAGGCGAAGACGTCGGGCAAATGGGTGGGCGCGGAGTGCGTCGCATCCTGATATGATGGAGAGCGCGGAGGGCTTTTGCTGGCTCTGCGCGCGCGCCTTAGGCAAACGGGTCGAATGGCATCATCCGGTGCCGAAAAGCCGGGGCGGACGCGACACGGTGCCCGTCCATCCAATCTGTCATCGGGCCATCCATGCGCAGATGAGCAATGTCGAGCTTGCCCGCACGCAGGGTGATGCCGCTGCCCTCCGCACGCATCCCGGTATCGCCCGCTTTCTCGGCTGGGTCGCGGCCAAGCCGCCCGACTTTCACGCGCCCACCTACAGGAAACGCTAGCGTCACTTTTCCTCTTGCGCTTGGGCGCTTGGCAAGCGAGCCTCCGCCCGTTCCGTAAGAGAACAGGGGAAGAGGATATGCGAAAGACGATAATAGCGGCGTTGCCGCTTGCGATGACGCTTGGCTTGGCGGGATGCGGCAATGAGACGCCTGCACCCGAAGCCGTTGAAGCGCCGATCGTGATGAAGGGGGGCGAATGGACGATCACCCGCAAGACTACCGGCTACAACACGCCAACTGTCACGCCCGAACAATATCAGGTCGCGCTGAAACAGGTTGATGAGGAAAAGCTGTGCATTGCCGTCGATGCCAAGGGGACACCTGATGCCGATGCTCTGGCAGGGGATGAGGGCAAGGATTGCACCTATAAGGACAAGCTGCTGCGCAAGGGGCGGTTGATCGCGACCCTGTCCTGCAAGTCCGGTGGAGCGACATCGGAAATCGTGCTGGAGGGCAACTACACCGCCGATACGTTGACGCTGGGCAGCACCATGACGAAGACCGCCGGGGGCAGCCCGGTATTGCGCACCACCCATGACGTGACTGGCAAACGCACCGGAGAGTGCGGCAAGGCCTGAACAGCCTGTCCTGAGAGACCCTCCGCCGCCCGCCAGCGGACGGCTTCCTGTCCGAAATCGCCAATGCTGGCGGCGGGATTCTGTGCCATTGTCGCGCCCGGCATCCATCAGAATGTCGGAGAGTCGAGACATGCTCTTTCATCTTTCGATTGCCGCGCATGATCCAAAGCATGTTGCGGAGGTCATCGCTGAAATGTGGCGCGGCGAGGCGCTCTATTTCCCGCCGGTGACGCCGGGCAGCTGGATCGCGCTCGCTGGGGATGACCGGGGCACCGCCATAGAGGTCTATCCGATCGACACTGTCCTGCGTGAAGAAGAAGGCGACGCCGATAGTTTCGGGGAACGAACCGGCGAAACCCGCTACACCGCCACCCATGCCGCGCTGGCAACGCCGCTGTCGCGCGAGGAAATCATGGCGATCGCGGAGCGGGAGGGCTGGCCCGCCAAATATCGCAAGCGTGGCGGCGCTTTTGGCGTGATCGAATTGTGGATCGAAGGACGGCAGATGATGGAGATGCTGACCGCCGAGATGCAGGCCGAATATCTCGCGGCGATGACGGCGGACAACTGGCGCGCGATGTTGGAAGCAGGCCCTCCCGCCTGACCTATTGCAATGCCCGGATGGCGCGTTGGTCGCATCGTTTTGGACTATGCGGCACGGCGGAATAGGCAGGCACCTGGATGGACTGGCCGATCCGCAACGGCGCAAAACGCTGCCGCTCTATGCCTTCGCATTTCAGGAAAAGCTCCAGCATGCGGGGCGGTGTGTCCCATTTTTCATAAGACAGCCGGAACGTGCCCCAATGGATGGGGATGGCGGTCGATGCCTTGAGCTTTTCGAACACCTCGACCGCGCGCTGCGGCCCGATGTGGGAGTCCGCCTCCATCTGCCCCGGCCAGAAGCGGAAAGCACCGATCGGGATCATCGCGAGCCGGATCGGGCCGAACCGCGCCGCCTCAGCGGGCCATGCCATGTCGCCAGCCCCCGTGTCGCCCGCGAAGAAGATGTTGCCCGCGCGCGTTTCGATGAGGAAGCTCGACCATAAGGCCCGGTTGCGGTCAGTGCCCCACCGACTGCTCCAATGATGATTGCGCAGCACATGGACGCGATAGTCGGGGCAATGTTCGTAATTTTCGCACTGGATGACTGTTTGCGTCCCCAGATTATTGAGGGCGGCGCCCGTCACCGACTGGCCCCAATCCAGCGCGATCGCCGGAATGCCATTGTCCTTCAGGATGCGCTCATTGCCCAGGCTGACGATGATCTTGGGCCGATCTCGTTCCCACAGCTTCTTGAGCGTGGGGATATCCATATGGTCATAATGATTGTGGCTGACGATGATGAGGTCGATCTTCGGCAAGTCGTCGAACCGGATGCCAGGCTCGGCTACCCGTTTGGGACCCAGCGGTGGCAGGGGGCTCGCATAGTCGGACCAGATGGGGTCGGTCAGGATGTTGATCCCCGCAGCCTGCACCAGCACCGTGGCATGACCGACCCATGTCGCTACCATGCCTTTCGGCGCTGCGAAGGCTGGCGGGCGGGTGGGCTTCACTGCGACCGTTGTGGGCCATGCAGGGCGTTCATCCTGCCCCGTCAGCCAGCGAAGGAGAAATCCGCGTCGATTCGTTCCTGGGGGACTTGAAAACTCGATCTCGCCATCGGGATTGAAGAAGTGCTCGCCGTCATAATGGCGGCTGACCGGCCCGTCATAATAGGCGCGGTCGAGAAAGGGGGGGATGATCGTGATCGCAAGGCACAGCGCGATTATCAGGAACAGCAGCCCGATGCCCGCTCCGCGAAAGACTTTCCCGATGATGCGGCCCATGCCGTCTCCTGCTTCGATCACGATGCAGGGTCATAGCCGCGATATGGCGCGGGACAAGAGTTGCTTATCCCTCGCGTCCTCAATGCCGCATGTGTCGAAGCCAAGGTAGCAAGCGTCGCTGAAGGTCCCGCACGTCGCTATCCTCTCCTTCCAGCAAAGGGATGGCATAGGTCTCAAGATCGTCCTTCAACAGGCTTACGCTCCGGCTGGGATGATGCAGATCAACCACCGCGCCATCGGGCATATGCGTGGCTAGCGCGGCCATCCCGTCGCTGATGCTGGCGTGGGGGCCGTCTACTTCGTAATCCTCCGCCAGCAGCAGATCGACCATCATGCCTGCCAGCAGCGGGTCATCCTCGACAATCAGGATGCGGCCATTGGATCGCGCCATCACTCTTGCTCCAGCCCGAAATGGCTGCGGTAGCGGTTGAAGCAGCGTTCGCCGCAACTGAGGCGGATCAACGCGCCTTCGGCGATAGCGGCGGCCCGGCGCGGGTCTTCGGCGACCAGCGGCTTGATCGCCAGTTCGTTCCAGTCGCGGCTATGTTTTACGTCCAACACCGCATGCAGATCGAAATATCGTCGCTCCGACTGGCTGAGCCCGATGCGTCGCAAGGCGCGGGCGGTGTGCGCTGATCGACCCGGCGCGGTCAGCTCGATCGCGCCCAGCGCGCCGACGCTGTGCCACGCATAGCAGCGCTGCGTCGCCATTGCAGTCATGGCGTTGGCGAGCGCCAGGCTTTCCCAGGCCGTGGTCTCGATCGTCGGCGTCAACTCCAACGTCCTGACAAGCTGCGCCAGCATGGGGCCGTGCATGCCCTTTTCCTGCCCGCGCCCCATCTCGTCCCAATAGTTGCGGGCAAGTTCCAGCTTCGCAGAATCGGGCAGCTTGACCTGTGTCAGGGCGACGAGATCGTCAAAGCCAGCTTCGCCCGCCGCTTCCTGCGTCAGGAACCAGCGGATTTCGTCGCGCGACGCATGGTCGGCGAGCCAGGGAAACAGCGCGTCATGCTGGCCGGGGCCAGTCTGCTCCAGCGCCTCGAACCATTGGATGAAGCCTTCGGGATCGGTTGGCGCCTGCGCCGCGCGGTCGCGCACCATGGCGCGCAGTTCTTCCATAAAGCCATGCTCCAGCCGCAGCATGGCTTCATCCTGGCGGAACCGGCTTTCCCAATCCTCCGGATAGGATGGGGCGAGACGTTGACGGTTCCAATGACTGAGGCGTTCCTGAAAGCCTTGTTGAAGAAATTGCGATGCGCACTCGGGTGCGACGAAACGGGTAGCCACGGAAATACTCTCCTGATTGTACCCCTGTTCAATTCGGGGGGAGGGCGCGGCGTTCCCTCAAAAATGCCTAACAGGGATCAGTATCAGGGTGTTTACTTGAACGAGAGCGGGTCGATATGGGGTCCTCCTGCACATCTCGCCGATAGGAAACGCTGCGAGCCGGTGTCGGGGGCTGCGTCATTTTCTCCGCCGGGCGAGACGTCGCCGATTGCGGCGAACGGCTTTGCGATAATGGGCGATCGAACCGCGCATCGCGGCATCTGGGCTGGTCCCCAGATCGCCGGTCATCGCCCTCCATTGCAGCACGCCTATCGCTTCGATCTTTTCCGCGATCGTGAGATGCGCTTCCAGCGCTGCGGCTGGGTTCCCTGCCAACAGCCTGGGTATCCTGAGGCCGATCACCGTCCAGGCTTCCAGCCCCAATTGCCGCTGTCCATGAAAAGGCCGAACGAGTTCGTTTTCTGCATGACGGGACGCTTTAGTTATTGAGCAAGGAAGCTCAGCAGATCGGCGTTCAACCGATCCGGCGCGGTCGCAAACAGGCCATGCGGTTCGCCATCATATTCGATCAGTTGCGCCCCCGGTATCGCAGCGGCCGCCGCTCGCCCGGTCGGATCGATCGGCACTGTCTTATCGCTCGTCCCGTGGATGATCAGCGTCGGTATGGTGAACGCGCGCAGGTCGGGCCGGAAATCGGTTCGGCCAAAGGCGTGGATGCAATCGATCGTCGCCTTGGGGCTCGCCATGATCGCCAGCATGAATGTCCAGTCGAGCAAGGCGCTGCTGACAGGTTTGGAAACAAGGCCGATGCCGTAGAAGGTCTTGGCGAAGGTTTGCAGGAAAGCGAACCGGTCTTCGCGTACCTGCGCCTGCATCTGGTCCAGTGCTGATTCATCGACACCGTCGGGATTGCTGTCATCCTTCAGAAGATACGGCACGATAGAGCCGATCAGCGCTACCCTGTCCACCTTCGCCGAACCATAGCGCGACAAGTATCGGGCGATTTCGCCGCCTCCCATGGAAAATCCGACGAGGGAGACTTTGGGCGCCCCCACCCTATCAATGACGGCCGCGAGATCATCCGCGAACATGTCATAATTATAGCCATTGGAGGGATGACCCGATTGCCCGAAACCGCGACGATCGTAGGTGATCACGCGATAGCCCGACTCCAGCAGCGCAAGCGTCTGATATTCCCACATGTCGCCGGTCAGGGGCCAGCCGTGGATCAGGATCACCGGGTGGCCCGACCCCATGTCCTTCACATGGATGACATGACCTTCGCGGGTTTCGATATGCATGGGAGCCGCTCCTGATAGGGGAGTGAGGGCAACCGGTGGCGCGGCGCATCGTTCCCTCCGCTTCTATTTCCTCGTCTTCGTCTTGCGGGAACAAAGCCCATTCACTCCGGTTAACAACATCTGGCGGCGGGCGTCATAAGCGGCCTTAAAAACGGGCCAAGGAGATGTCATGGTGACGCTCACTCCGCTGGAGATCGGCCTTGGGCTGGTCGTCCTTGTTCTGGTGGCCGGCTTAGCCGTGCTGATCATGCGCAACCGGCAGCATGCCAATCTGCGATCGAAATTCGGGTCTGAATATGACCGCACTGTCGAGGAGGCGGGCAGCTCCCGGAAGGCGGAGGCAGAATTGCAAGAACGGGAAAGGCGTGTGGCCAGCTTTTCGCTGCGCCGCCTTTCCCCGCAGCAGACCGACATGTTCACCGATGGCTGGATGAAGGTCCAGAACCAGTTCGTTGATGATCCTCAAGGTGCGGTGTCGCGCGCTGACGTGCTGCTGACCGAAGTAATGGAGGCGCGCGGCTATCCCATCGTCGATTTCGACAGGCGTTCCGCCGACTTGTCCGTCTATCACCCGGAAGTGGTTCAGAATTACCGATCAGCCCATGACATCGCCATACGCCATGCGCGTGGCGAAGCCGATACGGAGGATTTGCGTCAGGCGATGATCCATTATCGCGCGCTGTTTGAAGACCTGGTGCACGAGCCGGGCGAACCTGACGGCATGTCCCACATGACGAGGCCTAGTCGTTTCGGCGACACGGATTATGGCCGCCGGGACCTTCATTGAGGTTAGATTAAATTGGCTGCCGCAGCTTCCTCATGAAAGCTGCGGCGGCCTTTGTGTTCAGGCGCTGGCGGTTAGTGCCGATCGTTGAAGGTCGAACCGGTCGGCGTCCATTACTTTGACCCACGCAGCGACGAAGTCGTCAACGAACTTGCGCCCTGCATCGGCCGAGGCATAGACTTCCGACAAAGCGCGAAGCTGCGAGTTCGATCCAAAGACCAGATCGACGCGCGTGCCCGTCCACTTCTGCTCGCCGGAATCGCGGCAGCTGCCGACGAACACGTCGCCCTTATCGCTTTCCGCCTTCCACGCCGTACCCATGTCGAGCAGGTTGACGAAGAAGTCGTTAGTGAGCTGGCCGGGACGGTCGGTGAACACGCCATGCTTCGATCCGCCGTGGTTGCCGCCCAGCACCCGCAGGCCGCCCACCAGCACCGTCATCTGAGGCGCGCTGAGCCTCAGCAGGTTGGCGCGGTCGATCAGCAATTCCTCCACTGGCACGCGATAGCTGACCGGCAGATAGTTGCGGAAGCCGTCCACCTTCGGCTCCAGCACGGCAAAGCCATCGACATCGGTCTGCTCCTGCGATGCGTCGGTGCGGCCCGGCGTGAACGGCACGGTCACATCATGCCCCGCATCCTTCGCCGCCTTTTCGATACCGACAGAGCCGCCCAGCACGATGAGGTCCGCCATGCTCACCTTCCTGCCATCCGAAGCCCCGTCGAACTTCGCCTTGATGTCTTCCAGCACGCCAAGCACGCGGGCCAGCTGGCCGGGCTGGTTCACGTCCCAGTCCTTCTGCGGCGCAAGGCGGATGCGCCCGCCATTGGCGCCACCACGCTTGTCTGACCCGCGAAAGGTGGATGCCGAAGCCCACGCCGTCTGCACCAGTTCCGATACGGTCAGCCCGGACGACGCGATCTCCTGCTTCAGCGCGGCGATGTCGGCTTCCTCGATCTGGGCATAGTCCGCCGCCGGGATCGGGTCCTGCCAGATCAGATCCTCGGCAGGAACATCGCTCCCTAGATAGCGACTCTTGGGACCCATGTCGCGATGGCACAGCTTGAACCAAGCGCGCGCGAAGGCATCGGCGAACGCGTCCGGGTCATTGCGGAAGCGATCGGCGATCTTGCGATATTCGGGGTCCATCTTGAACGCCATGTCCGCCGTGGTCATCATCGTCGGCAGCCGCCTGTCGGGGCTGTGCGCGCCGGGCGCCATGTCCTCCGGCTTCTGGTTGATGGGCTGCCACTGATGCGCGCCCGCCGGGCTCTTCACCAGCTCATAATCGTAATCGAGCAGCATGTGGAAGAAGCTCATGTCCCATGTGATCGGGGTGGGCGTCCATGCGCCCTCGATGCCGCTGGTGATCGTGTGATCGCCGACCCCGCTTTCATGTCCGCTCTGCCAGCCAAGGCCCTGCTGCGCGATGTCCGCGCCCTCGGGTTCTGCGCCGATCTTCGACGCATCGCCCGCGCCATGTGCCTTGCCGAAAGTGTGGCCGCCAGCGGTGAGCGCCAGCGTCTCTTCATCATTCATGCCCATGCGAGCGAATGTCTCGCGAATATCCCGCGCGGACAGCAACGGATCGGGATTGCCGCCGGGACCTTCCGGATTGACGTAGATGAGGCCCATCTGGATCGCCGCGAGTGGTTCTTCCAGCGCCATTTCCTTGTCGGGCTGAATGCGGGTCTGGTTGTCGGGATTGCCGACCCACTGTTCTTCCGTGCCCCAGTAGATGTCCTTCTCCGGTTCCCACACATCTTCGCGCCCGCCGCCAAAGCCGAACACGGGGCCGCCCATCGACTCAATGGCGACATTGCCGGTCAGGATCATCAGGTCCGCCCAGGACAGTTGGCGGCCATATTTCTGCTTGATCGGCCACAGCAGGCGGCGTGCCTTGTCCAGATTGGCATTGTCCGGCCAGCTGTTGAGCGGCGCGAAACGCTGTCCGCCCGACGAAGCACCGCCGCGCCCGTCGCCGGTGCGGTACGTACCCGCGCTGTGCCAGGCCATGCGGATGAAGAAGGGGCCATAATGCCCATAATCAGCGGGCCACCATGGCTGGCTGTCGGTCATCAGGGCATGAAGGTCGTTCTTGACCGCTTCCAGGTCGAGCGATGCAAATTCCTTCGCATAGTCGAAGGACTCGCCCATCGGGTTCGCGTGTGCGCCATTTTGATGAAGGATTTCGAGCGACAATTGATTGGGCCACCAGTCACGGTTGGTGCGCCCCAGCAATGACCGCAGCGCGGCTGGCTCCTTCGCAGGGCAGCTCAGCGGGCTTTCACCAGTTTTCGCGTCCATGATTTGGCTCTCCTATTGAATGCAGATCAGCAGGCTAGTCCCGATGGGCGCGCCAGGTAAGCGATTAAGATCGGTCATGATGATCGATAAAAGCGATCACCGACGGCTTGTCTGCACGGCCTTGGCGCAGGACAAGCTGCTTTTTGGTTCCGCTCCATTACGCTTTGGTGTAATCTGCCGCTGTTGGCCATGGGGCGTTCCTCATGCCGAGACGATGCGCTGCGCGGGCTAAAAGGCCGCCCCCGTCACCTGTCCCGACTGAGGATTGAAACTTAGCGTCCGTCATGGTGACTTCGCGAAGGGAGAGCGACCATGGCGATTACGCATCCAGCTGATCTGGATTCCAGTCGGGACGATTATGAAATCCGCAAGATCGGCTTCGATGATCTGCGTATCTCGCTGCGGCAGGGCTGGGAAGATTTCCAGGCCAAGCGTGGCGATCTGGTCTTCATTGGGCTGATTTATCCCGTGGTCGTGCTGTTCGCTATTCTGATAGCCAGCCGCGTGTCGATCCTGCCACTGCTATTTCCTTTGCTGGCGGGCTCTGTCCTGTTCAGCCCTGCCTTGGCCAGCGGCTTTTATGAACTCGCCCGGCGCCGGGAACATGGACTGGATTCCCGCTGGCGTCATTTCCTCGACGTGGTTCGGGGGCCGTCGGCGCCGTCGCTATTCGACCTGACCAGCATCACGGCCCTGCTGTTCCTGGCATGGCTGGCAGCGGCCTGGTTCATCTTTAATTCGACCGTCGGCAGGTTCGGGCCGGAAGTCGTCTCATCCTTCGGGGCCTTTGTGAACGCGGTGTTCGGAACCGCCGAAGGTTGGCAGATGATCATCGTCGGCAATCTTGTCGGCCTGTGTTTCGCCATCATCACGCTGGCGGTCAGCGTGGTGTCCTTCCCGATGATCGTCGACAAGAAGGTCAGTTGGGGCAATGCGCTGCGGACGTCGGTTCGGGTTACCCGGACCAGTCCCGTAACTGTAGCGACCTGGGGACTGATCGTGGTGGTCCTGCTGATCCTGGGCGCATTGCCGGGGCTCGTGGGGCTTGCCGTCGTGCTACCGGTGCTGGGATATTCGACCTGGCATCTCTATACGCGCGCGGTGGTGCGCTGAGGGCTGCTCGGGCTACGCCTGTTCCCGCTCATCGGGAGCAGGTTTGGGCCGGGTCATTGACCGGCTTGCGCGCCCGGCTTCGGCAACGGTGGCGCTCCGCCTCCCAACGTCGCCAGATATTTGATGACAGCCGCCCGATCTTCGGGACGGCGGAGCCCTGCAAAGCTCATTTTCGTTCCCGGCACATCCCGCATTGGCGAGGCGAGGAACGCAAACAGCTGGTCGTAGGTCCAACTGCCCCCATGCGCTTTCATCGCAGGCGAATAGGCAAAGCCTGCATGGCTACCGACCGGCCGCCCTACCACACCCCACAGATTAGGCCCGATTCGGTTCGGCCCGCCCTGGCCAAAGTCGTGGCAACTCGCGCAAAGCTGCATCTTCGCCTTGCCAGCATTCGCGTCCGCGCTGGCGAGCAATGTGCCAAGATCGACGGCCGCCGCCGCCGGAGCAGCACCGCCGCCGGAGGATGGAACAGGCGCCTTGCCCCGCATGTCCCGATGATAGGCGATCAGCCGTCTGCCCTCGCCCGGGTCGCCCAGGCTGGATGGCCAGTCTCGCTGCACCGACGCCATGTCCACGCGCGGCGGCATGTCGTCGGCGGGCTTGTAAGCAAGGGAGCCTGCATTGGCATGTGGATACAGCTGCCCTGCAAACCAGTTGAAGCTCCAGAGCGCGCCTGCGGCCCCCGCGACGCACAGTCCCGTCACCAACCAGCGCATCCGGTTCATGGCTTCATCCTCCCCCGCCCATGAAGATCGCCCGCGTCCAATAGGCATAGTCCGCCTCGATCGTCATGATCCGTACCAGCACCAGCAGCAGCAGCGGCGGCACGAGGATCGCGTAGATCAGCGACAGTCTTTCCCAAGCGAGATGCATGAAGATGGACAGGATCAGCCCGGCCTTGAGCAGCATGAACAGGATGATCAGCGTCCAGCGGACGATCCCCTGCACATGCATATAGTCCACCATGTAGGACATGGCGCTCAGCACGAAGAGATAGCCCCATACCTTCAGGTAAAGGCTGATGGGATGATGCTGCCCCTCATGGGCTATGGAGCTATCGCTGCTGGCTATCTCATGCTTCATGGACATCACCACAGGTAGAAGAAGGCGAAGATGAAGACCCAGACGAGGTCGACGAAGTGCCAGTAGAGCCCCGCGATCTCTACCGCGCTATAGTCGCCCGAACGATCATAATGCCCGCGCGCGACTTTGGATGCGATGATCAGCAGCAGGATGACGCCGCAACTGACATGCAGGCCGTGGAAGCCTGTAATCATGAAAAAGCTGGCACCGAACTGCGGCGCGCCCATGGGATTGCTCCAGGGACGCACCCCTTCATGGATCAGCTTGGTCCATTCAAACGCCTGCATACCGACAAAGGTCGCGCCGAAAAGGGCGGTCAGCAGCATCAGTATGGCGGTCTTGCGCTTGTCGCGGCGATAGCCAAAGTTGACCGCCATCGCCATCGTCCCGCTTGAACTGATAAGGACGAATGTCATGATCGCAATCAGGATCAGCGGAATATTCTGCCCTGCGATGGTGAGGGCAAATACTTCCGCTGTATTAGGCCAGGGCTCCACGGCCGATGCCCGCATCGTCATGTAACCTGTCAGGAAGCAGGAAAAGATGAAGGTATCCGACAGCAGGAAAATCCACATCATCGCCTTGCCCCAATGGGTATGGCGGAAGACTTCCTGATCGGCCGACCAGTCAGCGACGATCTCCCGCAGCGCGGGCGTGATGATCTCCTTGTCTCTACCGTCGGACACCGTGTGAGCCATGGCGATTGACCTCATGTCGATACGAGCAGGGCGGCGATCAAAATCCAGATGAAGAGCAGGAAATGCCAATAGATAGCGCACAGGCGGACATGGGCGGGGTTTCGCTCCGCCAGCACCCAGGCGGCGGCTACAAGGCCCCCGATGATGTGAACACCATGCAGCGCCGTCAGCAGATAGAAGAAGGCGTTGGCCGGGTTGGACGACAGATAATAGCCTTGGCCAAGATAGTGACGCCAAAGCATCCATTGGCCGATCAGAAATGCCAGACCAAGCACCGCACCCGCGAGGGAAGCGCCCGCCGCCCGGCCCGCCGCCTCAGATCGGCGCGCAATCTCCCATGCGATGCTGCTTGCCACCAACAAGGCGCTGTTGATCCAGAGCAGCGGCGGATCGGGCATGGCGACCCAATCGTCGGCATGACCCATGGGGGCGTGCAGGCCCATGCGCATGAAATAGGCCGCGCCCAGCAGCGAGAACATGACCAGAGCAACGGCGAAATAGACGCTGAGGCCTATGCCGCCAGCGGACGGGCGAGGGCGGGATGGTACGGCAGGGTCCCGGTCGCTTGCCGGTTCCCAACTTCTTTCCGCAAGCCGCGCCAGGATCGTCATGTGCGCGGCTCCGTCTGGGTGATGAAGTCGCGAGGCGCACCCGGCACGCTATAGTCATAGGCCCAGCGATAGACGATTGGCAGCTTTGGCCCCCAATTGCCGTGCGCGGGCGGGGTTTGCGGCGTCAGCCATTCCAGACTGGCCGCCCCCCAGGGATTGGGATCGGCGCGCGGTCCCCGGAACAGGCTCCAGATCATGTTGAAGAAGAACAGTCCTTGCGCCGCAAAGACGATCAGCGCCGCGATGCTGATCCATTCATTGGCCAGATGCACCGAATCCGGGATGAAGCCCGTTTCGCCCAAAGCATAATAACGGCGTGGCACACCCAATATGCCGAGATAGTGCATCGGCAGGAAAATCGCATAGACTCCCAGGAAGGTGATCCAGAAGTGGAGCTGGCCCAAGGTCTCGTTCCACATCCGCCCCGTGATCTTGGGATACCAGTGATAGATCGCACCAAAAATCACCAGCACCGGCGACACGCCCATGACCATGTGGAAATGAGCGACGACGAAGAAGGTGTCGGACAAGGGCACGTCCACGCTGACATTGCCCAGGAATAGTCCTGAAAGTCCGCCGTGGATAAAGGTGAAGATGAATGCGATCGCGAACAGCATGGGTACGCGCAAATGGATGTCGCCGCGCCACAAGGTCAGCAGCCAGTTATAGACCTTGATCGCGGTAGGGATCGCAATGATCAGCGTGGATGTTGCAAAGAAGAACCCGAAATAGGGGTTCATCCCGCTCACATACATATGGTGCGCCCAGACGAGAAAGCTCAAGGCGCCGATGATGACGATCGCCCAGACCATCATGCGGTAGCCGAAGATGTTGCGCCGGGCGTGGACGCTGATCAGGTCCGACACGATGCCAAAGGCCGGCAGGGCGACGATGTAGACTTCCGGATGGCCAAAGAACCAGAAGAGATGCTGGAAGAGGAGAGGGCTTCCTCCCTCCGTTGGGGTGATTGCGCCCATCGACTGCATCGTCGGCATGAAGAAGCTGGTGCCCGCGAAATGATCGAACAGCATCATGATCGCCGCGACGAACAACGCCGGGAAGGCGAGCAGACCCATGATCGACGCGGTGAAGATGCCCCAGACCGATAGCGGCATCCGCATCAGCGTCATGCCCTTTGTGCGCGCTTGCAGCACTGTCGTCACATAGTTGAGCCCGCCCATGGTGAAAGCGGCCACGAATATCGCAAGGCTCACCAGCATCGTCGCGATGCCCCATTGGTGGCCGGGCGTACCCTCGCTGATCGCCTGCGGAGGATAGAGCGTCCAGCCCGCGCCCGTCGGGCCGCCTGGAACGAAAAAGCCTGCTACCAGCACAATGACCGACAACAGATAGAGCCAGTAGCTCAGCATATTGACGAAGGGAAAGACCATGTCCCGCGCGCCGATCATCAGCGGGATGAGATAATTGCCAAATCCGCCCAGCAGCAACGCCGTCAGCAGATACACAACCATGATCATGCCGTGCATCGACACGAATTGCAGGTAATTGTCCGGCTGGATCGCGGGGAACACGCCCGGAAAGCCAAGCTGCAACCGCATCAGCGCGGACAGAAACAGCGCCACCAGGCCGATCGCGATCGCCGTCACGCTATATTGGATGGCGATGACCTTGTGATCCTGGCTCCAGACATATCTGGTGACCCAGCTGTGGGGATGATGCAGCGGCCGCAGATCGTCAGCCAGGGTAGTAGCCATCAACTCTTGCTCCAGGACGCAGGGACGGTGCAGGCATTGGCCTTGATCAGCAGGATGGACATGGCGGCAGGCGGCGTTTCGGCCAATATCTGGCCAAAGCTCGTCTGTTGGGCCTGCCACGCCGCGAAGGCCTTTGGAGATTCCACGATCACCTTGCCACGCATCTCATGGTGGCCCGTGCCGCACAGTTCGGCGCATAATATGTCGAACGTGCCAGCCTTGGTCGGGGTCATCCAGAAATAGGTGACGATGCCGGGCACCAGATCCATCTTCGCCCGGAATTCGGGCACGTAGAAATCGTGCAGCACGTCCTTGGAACGCAGCACGATCTTGACCGGCTTGCCCAGCGGCAGATGCAGATCGCCTGCCTCGATCAGCACATCATCGCGCCCGAACGGGTCCAGGGGGTCGAGGCCGAGTGTATTGTCAGACGTCACATATTTGACCGCAGCCGCGCCCAGCACCCCATCGGGTCCGGGATAGCGGAAGGACCACTGCCATTGCTGACCGACCGCCTCGATGACCGTCGCGTCCTGCGGCACGGAAACATAGCGGCCCCATGCGGCCAGACCCGGCGCCAGCATCCCGGCGATGCCGATCGCCGTCCAGAGCGTCAGCCTTTTCTCCAATGAGGCGTTTTCCGGCTCATAATGCGCCTGGTGCCCGGTGCGGTGCCGGTAGCGGACCAGAACCCAAGCCATGAACAGGTTGAGGAGGATGAAGGCGGCCGCGCAAATCCAGAGCGTTACGTCCAGCGCGGAATCGATGGAGCCCCAATTTGAGGCGATCGGCGTTCGCCACCATGGGCTGAACAAATGAAATGCGACCGAACCAAACACCAGCAAGGCGATGGCGATCGCAATCGGCACAGGCTCTCTCCCATCAATGCGAGCGCGCCTCACAGCCATTGACCCGGCTTTTGTTGAGTCGCCCCGGAAATAACCGCATTGGTAATCTATAGAAAAATCGCACCGGGTGGAAGTGGTTAGCCGCGATACCGCTTTCCCGGATTGAAGACTGCCGCGCGCGGGTGCGCGGAAGGGGGCAGGGCTGCGCCTCTTGCGTCACGCGATGCCCGAAGGGGTTAATCATTATTCCTGCGCTCTGCGACCGAAGATTGTTTGATCGGACCTGGCAAAAGCGGGAGGGTCGGCGGCCAATGGGGTCAGAATGCCGCTGTGGAGGATCTATTCATGCTATCGCAATCGGGAACGCTGAACGCGCCCCTGCTCGAGGCAATGTCTGACCGGCCGATGGAGGGGGGCTCCCGGCCCTCCAGCCTGTCGGCCCGCCAAGTCATCAAGATCATCCGGCGGCACGAACTGTTGCTCGGCGCGATCGTGTTCTTCGCGGTCCTTATCGTGCTGGTGGTGCAGTTGACCTCGACGCCCATTTATCAGGCGACGGCGACGGTGCAGGTCGAACTGAATGACGACAGCGGATCGCCCGACATGGCCGCGCGTAACCAGCAGCGCGTTGCCAACGAAGCGGGCATCTACCGGTCCCGTTCCCTTGCCGAACGCGTGGTGCAGGATTTGAAGCTCGCGTCCGATCCGCGCTTCGTCGAAACGCCGCTTCCCGCTAACGCCGTCGTCGACAACCGCCGCCTGTCCCGGCTCGCGGGCAGGCTGATATCCAGCATATCGATTTCAAGCTCCAAGGATTCCGACTTCATCGACATCACCGTGCGATCCGAGTCGGCAGACCTGGCGTCGGAAATCGCCAATCAATATCCCGCCAGCCTCGCCGCCTACCGCTCCGTCATGCGCGATGACCGGCAAGGCAAGATCGTCAGCCAGCTGGATGACGAGCGGGCACGGCTTGCGACCGAGGCGCATCAGGCGGAACAGGCGGTCGCCGATTTTCGCCGCCAGCATCAGATGCTTACCGGCGCTGGCGGGTCGGAGGATTATCAACAGATCAACCGGATCGCCGCCGAAGCTGTTTCCGCCGCCGCCATGCGTGCCGCGCAAAGCGCGCGGGCAGCTGGCATCGCGAGCGCAGTGAGCAACATCACGACGGCGGGCGCGACATCCCCGCTACTCGACCAGCAAAGACGGCAACTGGACGACCTGACCCGCACGCGCAGCGAACTCGCCATGATGTACGGGTCCGAACATCCCAAAATGCGCGGTGTGGAAGCGCAGATCGCGGAAACCACCGGCAGCATGCAGCAGGAACAGGCCAGGGTCATCGCTGCGGCCACGACCCAGGCTCAGAACGCCGCCGCCCGTGAAGCGGGCATCGCGAGGAGCGAGGCGGCCTCTGCCGCGTCGCGCGCAGGCCAGCTGGAAGGAACGCTCCGTTCGATCACGGGCAAGGCATTCGCGAACACCGCCGCGACGGTTGAGCTGAACGCGCTCGAACGCAATGCGGAAGCCGCGCGCAGTGCCTTCACCGCCATGAGCACGCGTGCGCAGCAGGTGAAGGCCAGCCTCGCCGCATCCGGCATCCATTCGCGCCTGATGTCGCCCGCCGCCGTCCCGCAGGAGCCGATTTCGCCCCGGCCCAAATCCGCAACCTTCGCCGCGTTCGTAGGGTCGCTGATCCTGGGACTGCTGGTGGTGTTCGGCATCGAGCTGACGGACAACCGCCTCTGGAATGCCGAGCAGATCTATCATCAGTTCGGCCTGCGCACCTTTGCCCTGCTGCCCGAACTGGATGGCGACGCCCTGAGGTCGGCAAAGGCGAATCCGGTGCTTCAGGACCCCCAGTCGCTCTTTGCCGAGGTGGCTCGTGGGCTGGGAAGCGAGGTCGCCGAACTGGCCCAGCCGGGAAGGGCGCAGACCGTTCTGATCACCTCGCCCATCACCGGAGACGGCAAATCGACCGTCACCCTCACCTTGCTGGCTGCGGCCGTCGCCATGGGCCGCCGAGCGATTGTGCTCGACCTCGATCTGCGCCGTCCCAGTGACGTTCTGCGTCCCACCGATGATGCGGGGGGGAAGCCGGATCTCATCGATTATCTCAGCGGTGCGGTCGATGCGCGACATATGCTTCCAACGCTCGCCCTGACACAGAGGCCAGGCGCGGAGCAGCCGTCCGAAATCACCACCTATGAACCCGTTGTCCTCAGCGCGCGTGAACCTGCGCGCAATCCGGCCGCGATCATGCGGCTGGGGAAGGTCAACGACCTGCTGGACCATCTGCGGGAGCATTATGATCTGCTGATTATTAACGCACCCCCCACGCTTGCCACGCGGGATTCACGCATGCTGATGGATGCGGCCGATCATACGCTGCTGGTCGTGCGCTGGGGCCGCACCACGATCGAACAGGTGCGCGCGGCGTTGCAGGTGCTGCAAAAGCCGGTGGACGGTGTCGTCATCAATCGCGTGGATTATGCGGAACACGCCCGTCGCGGTTATGGCGATCCGGTCCAGTTCTACATGGATTCAGCGGAATATTTCAGTGGCGAGATGCCGACCCCTCGCCGCTGGTATGAGCGGATGGCCCCATCGCGCTGGCGCGACCGTGCGGACCATATGGCATGACTGCCTGAAGGCTGCGCAATACCTTCGTGCAGCCTTTCGCGGATTGGCCTGTCGCTGTGCGGGCCAGGGTAAGCGCTCTCCCCAAGCAGATTGCAAAGTTGCACGCTCATCAGAAGCTGTCGGCGGGAAAGGGGCTGAAGCGCCTTTCTTCCGAAACGAACCTCGTGCAATCTCATGCGCGAATTTGGGCCATGAACGCTGCTGAGGAACGATGGACTTAACAGCCAGGCGCGCAGAGATGTCCCGCGAAATCGCAATCGCCGCTGATGCCATGGCGCCCGCCTATTCTCCCCAAATCGACACGCCCACTTAACCCTTCTGTCTGGCCTTTCGAAGGCCCTAGACGGAAGGGGGATGAATGATCCAGAAGATGTAGCTCCCGCCATTCCATGGTGCTTAGTAGCGCGAGCAAGGGCAACGGTCACTGAAAACCGGGCAGAGCCTTCAGCTTTCCAGCGGGGGAAGATGACCGCGCATGCCTCTGCGTTGTGAGGGCGAAGGCAAGAAGCGAGGGCTGATCACGCCCGGCCCGATCAGTGCGGGACTGACGGCGAGGAAGACGAACAGGAACCAGCATCGTCCATAGACGTGCGGCATTCCCATCACCGCGTTGGCGAAGGTTACGAGCGTCGTGACGATCGTCAGTAGCACCAGCTTCCCATATCGGGCTCGATAGCCGACGATGCCCGCCAATATCGGAACGGTCATCAGCACCAGATAGCCCAGCAACGACAGGCCGCCACCTTCGTTCAACAGCAGCAGGTAAAGGTTATGGACAGGAAGGCCATAGCGGCTTTCCTGCCGATACTGATCCGCGCCAAGGCCGATGATGAGATTCTTATCGGCCATCTCCAACGCCTCCCTGTTCAGTTCCTGCCGGGACTCGAACGTCCCCGCAGTCGAAAGATCGCCCGAGTTCAGGGCGGAAAGGACCCTGGTCTGGAATGTCGAGGGAAGATAATTCTGGCCGAATGCGAGCACAGTCGCGCCCAGCGACGCGACGATGATCAGGGTCTTGAAATTCCGTCTGCCGCCGAAGAAAATCAGGGCAGCGGCGATCATGCTGTAAAGTCCGGTGTTGGAACTGGTCAGGATCACGCCCGTGATAAGAATGGCGAGGCAGGGCAGCGCAATCATCGGCCGCATCTGTTTGGACAGGAGCATCAGCCAGACGAGCGTCATCGCCATGACCGTCAGCACGCCCATGCCATTGGGATTGCCCGCAAAGCCCTGTAGCCGCTTGTTGCCGGTGACGAGGGCCATCTGTTCCCTGTCGGTGCTGTAATAGCCGGCCGAGTAGACCATCGCCCCCAGCGCGCACATGACCACCATGCCCCAGATCCCGCATTTGATGAGGCGGACGACTTCCTCTTCCGACCGGCGCAGCAGGACGAGCGGCACGAGCAGATAGGCGAAGGAATATTGCGTGACCAACACCAGGCATCGGGTCATATCGCCCTTGAAAACGCTGCCTATGAAAAGGCCGCCACTGAGCATCAGCAGCCCCAGCACCCAGAGCCAGGTCAGGCTGGCAAAGGGCGACGCCACCCTCCCTGTCGATACACGCAGGAAAAAGGCGCCTGCGAACATCACATCGCTTATGGTTATGTACAGGCTGGGATGGCGGAAGGCATTATAAGGCGCGAAAAACACCGCGCCCTGCAGCAGGACGAATTCCCATCTGTGGAGTTCGTCCGTCCAGAATTGCGTTCGTTCCTGGGCAGGGCTGGCACGACGGCCGCCGGGCAATGGATAATGGCTTGCCTGATACTGACTGGTTTGCACGCCTGGCGCTCCGGCTATTTTTTCTGCCTTGTTCCGCGACTAGGATGCAAATCTGGCCGGACTTAGTCCATTGCACATAATGCCTGCCCGGCGTTCAAAAGGGCAGGGGACGATATCCGATTGGGTAGGGGGTCAGGCAATGAAAACGGATGGTTAGCGCCGCCCGTGAAAATGCTGCCTCTGTCCTCCGGCGGTCGTCACACGCTTGCCGAACAATCGGCGGTGCCGCGCGTGGCGCCTCTCGGCGGGAAAGCGGCAGGGCTGGCCCTGGGTGGCGAGGGCGTTGCGCTGTCAGCAGCCTGACCATGCAGTCCCTGTCCTGCCGCCCATATGGCTGCCTGGGTACGGTTGGACACCCGCAGCTTGCGCAGGACCGCTTTTACATGAACCTTGACGGTGGCTTCGCTGATCGAAAGCTCGCGCGAGATGACCTTGTTGGGCAACCCTGCGATCAGGCGCCGTAATATCTCCATTTCCCGGGCCGACAGATTGGCGCAGTCGATAGACACGGCGTTGGGCGTTTCCTCGCAGACGGCGGATTGGTCGATCAGCTTCTGGGCCAGTTGCGAAGGAAAGATCTTTTCTCCCAGCGCGATCAGGTCGAGATACCCTCCCAATCGTTCGCATGACAGGTCATTGATCAGATAACCTTCGGCGCCCGATCGAAAAGCATCCAGCATTGCGTCGAAATCGAACTTGTTGGCGAGTATCGCGATCCGCGCGCTGGGATAATATTCGCGCACTTGGGCAAGCGCCGCGCCGTTCCATTCCATGTCCTGATCTTCGATCAGCAGCAAAAGGCAGTCGGAATCGGCGACGCCAGCGGGGCAAGGCTCGTCCAGTCTGGCCCCGGTATAGAGGATCTGACGCTGTTGTGACGAAAGAAGCCGCCGGAGACCCTCTCTGACGATGGAGCTTCCGCCCACAAGCACAACATCTGAATCCATTGTCATCGTCCGCCTCCCTCAACATCACAGAAAGGCTGTGATGGATTGAATGCAAAGCACTTGCTGAAGGCGACCCCTGTCTTATCGGGCCGGAGAGTATCACAAATGCAGCGTTGAACAATAGGCGTAACATTCTGGGAAAACTTAACTTACGTGAAGATCGGGCGTTGGCGCGATTTTGCTAACCGCTTGTCTATTCATGAATTTGTCTGAACCATCCCAAATAGCGAGGAAGCGCTGTCCTTTAGGGTGGCCTGATCACATGTGTTGAACAGCATGTGCGATTCGCGCGTAACCTATTGTGGAAAAGATCTTCTGGCAGCGGCTTGGATTCAGCCAATCAGTCGATGCCGGGGGCAACGACGGCCCGCCTCACATGTCAATTAGCCAAAAGACTTAATCCAGCTTCCTCCCGCAAATCATTCGGGGCGAAGGCTTGCGGATATTCTGCTCGTTCGGCCAACACCCGCACCGATTCCTGCCACAAGGGATGATAGCTGTCTGGTTCATTGCGGCCCGGGGCCAAGTTGTTACCGTTTTACTCGTGATCTGGACGATCGCGCTCCGCATGCTGCGACAGGCCCTCTTTGGCAGCATGCGGGGTTTGCTCGTCGAAGATCTTTTTCTTGAACCGCAAGGGTTTTGCTATGGATGCGAGCGCGCCGCCCGCTGGATCTGACCCGCTTCTCGACGATCTCGCAGACCCGCGGGCGGAGGTTTCCGCTGGTGGGCCTGGCTGGGCGATACTGCTGCATGATCTGCTGACGCGGCCGACCGGCTTTCCCGGCCCGGCCCGTTTCGCGGCGCTGATGCTGATCGACGCTTCGTTGATCCTGACTACCCTGCTTCTGGTCGTCATGGCCATACCGGGGAGCGTTTCGGCGGCCTTCTATGATCGTCCCAGCCTCATGATCTTCTTCACCCTGGTGGCGGTGTTCGCTCTCTGCCTGACGGGACTTTACTGGCGAAGCTGGCGCTTCCTCTCCTTCGGCGACTGCATCGCGCTTTCTACGGGTGTCGCGGGCGGAGCGACGGCGGCATGGAGCATGTGCCTGATCATCTCCGCAAAGATACGGGCCGTGCCGCTGGAGGCGGTCGGCTTCGCGCTGCTGCATTCGGCATTGCTGCTGGTGGCGATGATCGGCGTGCGAACGGTGCGCCGGGGCCTGCGCGAATTCGCCTTGGCGCATATCGTCCCTCCCGGCGGCGGTCACAACATATTGCTGCTGGGTGAGCTGGACTGGATACGGTCGCTGATGGACATGCTCCGCGCCGAACGGACCAATCGTTTCAATGTCGTCGGCGCGCTGACCTTTGACGGACGCGAGACGCGGTTGCAGGTCGCCGGTGTACCTGTGCTGGGTTCGCCCGACAAATTGCCGCAGATCGTTGAGATGCTGGCGACGCGAGGGCTAAAGCCCGAAAGCCTCGTCATACGCGGCGACAGGACGATGCCGCGCCGGTCCTTCTCCCATCTTGTGAAGTTGGCCGATCAGTGCGACCTGACAGTTGCGCACGCCAATGACCTGCAAAAGGCGAAGGATGGGACGGCCCGCCTGGAAATCAAGCAGTTCGAGCTGGCCGATCTGCTCGGCCGACCCGAGGTCTCCCTCCAGCGCAGCATCGTGGATCGGCTGATCCGCGGCCGCCGGATATTGGTGACGGGCGCGGGCGGCACGATCGGCGGCGAACTGGTGCGCCAGATCGCCACCTTCCGCCCGGCGGAGATCGTTCTCCTCGATCATTGCGAGTTCAATCTCTACACCATCGAGATGCAGGCGCGGGACAAGTTCCCGGATGTCATCTGTCGGCCCGAACTCTGCTCGATCCGCGACCGTGCCGCGCTCAACGACGTTTTTCAGCGCCACCAGCCGGAGGTCGTCTTCCATGCCGCCGCGCTGAAGCATGTGCCCATTGTCGAGGCCAATCCGTGCGAGGGCGCCCATACCAATGTGCTTGGCACGCGAAATGTCGCGGACGCGGTCTGTGCTTATGGCTCGCTCGCGATGATTCAGGTATCGACGGACAAGGCGGTCAATCCGGTGGGCGTCATGGGCGCCACCAAGCGCCTCGGCGAACTCTACTGCCAGGCGCTTGACCTGATCGGCCAGTGCGACCCCGACAGCCCGCGTTTCATGACGGTGCGGTTCGGCAATGTGCTGGGTTCCAGCGGATCGCTCGTGCCTCTGCTCCAGCAGCAGATGGCCGCTGGAAAACCGCTCACCATCACGCACCCGGACATCAAGCGCTATTTCATGACCGTGGGCGAAGCGGTGCAGCTCATCTTGCAAAGCAGCGCCCGCGCGATGGAAACCAACATTGATCGCGGCACCATCTTCGTCCTCGACATGGGCGAGCCGATCAAGATCGTCGACATCGCCCGGCGAATGATCCGTCTGGCGGGACTGCGTCCGGACATCGATGTACCGATCAAGTTCGTCGGCCTTCGTCCCGGCGAGAAGCTTTACGAGGAATTGTTCGACACCACCGAGGAACAGCTTCGCTCCACCATCCCCGGCGTGATCGAAGCAAGCCCTTGCCCGGTCCCGCTCGAAAAGCTGGTGAATGCCTTCACCGAATTGGCAAACCTCATCCATACCCATGACGAGGATGGGGTGCGCGACCTGATGAAGGAATTGCTGCGCGCGCCCGCCCAATCGAACTGGGCAAAGACGCTGCGAGAATTGACCCGGGAGATCGACCTTGTCGGCAAGGCTGCGAATGAATGACCGGGTGCCATCGTTTGCGGCGGTCGATGCCCATGACCCTGGGGATGAGGATATGAATCGCATAGCCCAGACGCGTGAACTAGGTGCTGCGGCCGTCGCCATCCCGCCTTTCCCGCCGCCAGACCGGCGCTGGCCCCAATATGATCCGGACGAGATCGATGCCGTGGTCCGGGTGCTGGAAAGCGGCCGCGTCAACTCGCTGGTGCATGGTGATGAGTGCCGCGCCTTCGAACGCGAGTTCGCGCTGTATTGCGGCATGCCCCATGCCATTTCCCTCGCCAACGGCACGCTGGCACTGGAGTTGGCGTTTCGCGCCTTGGGCGTCGGGCCGGGCGATGAGGTGATTGTTCCGGCACGCAGCTTCTTCGCTAGCGCCTCTGCCGTCGCCGCAGTCGGTGCGGTGCCGATATTCGCGGACATCGACGCGAACAGCCACACGATCGACCCCGCCGCCGTCATTCCGCTGATCAACGGCAGGACGCGGGCCATATTGTGCGTCCATCTGGCTGGCTGGCCCTGTGACATGGACGCGCTGTCCACCGTCGCGGATCGGCATGGCCTGTGGCTGGTGGAGGACTGCGCGCAGGCGCATGGCGCCGCCATCGATGGAAAGAAGGTCGGTTCCTTCGGCCACGCCGCCGCCTTCTCCTTCTGCACTGACAAGATCATGTCGACGGGCGGGGAAGGGGGCATGTTGCTGCTGAAGGACGAAGCGCATTGGGAACGCGCGTGGGCCTATAAGGACCATGGCAAGAACCCCGCGATGCTCTCGGCGCCTTCGGCAGGTAACGCGTTTCGCTACCTGCATGAAGGTTTCGGCACCAACTGGCGGCTGACGGAAATGCAGGCCGCGATCGGGCGGGCGCAATTGCGCAAGCTGCCGTCCTGGCTGGCGCGGCGGCGCGCCAATGCCGCCATCCTGCGCGAAGGGCTGGGCGATCATCCGCTGATCCATGTGCCACAGGTGCCGCAGGGGGTGGATCACGCCTTCTACAAATTCTACCTCATGCTGGATGCGGCGGTCGAACGGCCTGCCGTCATCGCCGCGCTCGCCCGTCATGGCATACCCGCCGGGACAGGATCATGCCCGGACATGTCCCGGGAACTGGCAGTCCGGAACAGTGCCCACCCCAATCTCCGCCCCCTGCCGGTCGCCGCCGCAATAGGCGAACGCAGCCTGATGCTGCCGGTCGATCATTTGCTGGGCGACAATGATATGCAAATCATCGTCGATGCGCTGCTGGAGGCGCTCGAAGATGCTCGTGAAGGCGACCAGAGTTTATCCTTTGCGAACAAATAACTATCCAGCAGCAATTGACATTAATTTATTTCTGTTCTGAAACTGTAACAAAAATGGCCAGAAGTGGCCAGGAAATGGGAGGTGGTCATGCGGCTAGTTCACTCTATCGGCATTTCCCTGATGCTCGCGCTTTCGGCCTGTACCGGCTCTGTGTCCGGTCTGCCTGCCGTTTCCACCGCCAACGCCGATCAATATCGGCTCGGCCCGGGTGATGAACTCCGCATCATCGTTCCCGGCTTTACCGAAATCGACACTGGCACGGCCTTCGTCGTCAATGATCGCGGCGAACTGACGTTGCCGCTGATGGGCGGGATTCCGGTCAGGGGATCGACCATCCCCGAACTGGAACAGCGCATCGCCGCCCTGCTGGTGGAAAAACGGCTGATGGTATCGCCTGCCGTCAGTGTTCAGCCAGTGAAGCTGCGGCCCATCTACATCCTTGGCGAAGTGCGTAGCCCCGGCGAATATCCCTATCGTCCCGGCATGACTGTCGTCACCGCTGTATCGGTGGCGGGCGGGTACACATTCCGCGCCAATCGCAACACGGTTGCCATCATCCGTCAGGTGAATGGCCAGGCGTCCACCGCCAAGGCTTCCGAAAATACGCCGATCCAGCCGGGTGACACCATCAAAGTCGTGGAGAAATGGTTTTGACAGCAAAGCGCCTCATCCCCTTCTGCTCATGCGTCATTTTGACGGGCATGGCCTTTCCAGCTGCCGCACAGCAGCTGGATCGAGCCACGCCGCTGCTGGAAACGCCGGAGGAATATGAGGCGAGAGCGGTGCAGTTGGGCAGAATATCGGCCTATCTCGGCGCGGATGCCCGGCTTGAATATGATTCCAACATCTACGCCCTGTCATCGAATGAAGTCGACGACGAACGCCTGACCATCTCGCCCTGGCTCAACCTGCGGCTGAGCGATAACAAGTTCGAGCTGGCGGCGCAGGCGCGCGGCGTAGTGCGGCGCTATTTCAAGAATGACAGTGAAAATTCCGAAGGCATAAATACCAGTATCGGCGGTGTGTATCACCTGTCGGGCGCCGATAATATCACCGCCAGCGCGGGATGGATGCGGCTGATCGAGGATCGTGGCGAACCTGAATCCCGCACGGGCGTCGGCACGTCGCCGCGCAGATATGACCAGTGGCAGAGCGACCTTGGCTACACGCATCAGGGCGCCCGCTTCAATGTCGGCGTGAAGGGCACCTGGCTGAAGAACAACGCCTTGGCCGCCGTCGATGCCGAACGCGACTTCGACCAATATTCCGGCTCCGCACGGCTGGGATACCGGGTCAGCGGCATGATGAATGTGTTCGGCGAGGGTTTTGTGAACCGGCGCGAGTTCAGGTTGCCGGTGGACGCGTCGGGTGTAGACCGCGATTCCAAAACCTATGGCGCACGGGCAGGGGTCGCCTTTGAACCCGGCGGCCTGATCCGTGGCGAAGCGTCGGTCGGCGTGTTCCGTTTTAACCCCGACGACGCGCGATTTGACAGCAGGACCGGCCTGTCGGTTTCAGCGGGGCTTACCTACACGCCTTCGCCCAGATGGGCGGTCACGCTCGACGGGTTCCGGGGTGATGTTGCCACCGTCCGCACCGGCGCGCAGTCGCGTACTGACACGAGGTTTCGTCTGGGTGTGCAGAATGAGATTTACCACAATCTGCGCTGGCAGGCTTCCGTGCTGTACCGCCGCAGCAGTTTCATCGGTTCGGGCCAGCACGAACGGACGATCGCCGGTGTGGCCGAAGTCGAATATCTGGTGAACCGCAATATTTCCTTCGCGCTCACAGGACGCATCGCCAATCGCGACAGCACAAGAGCGTTCGACGATTTCGATCGCACGATCGTCGGCGCGGAAATCCGCCTGCAATATTGATTGGGTAGAGGATCAGCGTATCTGCCGCCCGGCCATGACTTCGCGATGGGCGAAATCCAGAAATTCGTCCAGATTGAGCCAATTGTCATGGTCGGCATCCTGCCAGGCATCGTTACGCCGGGTGTCCATGCCATTGGCCCGCTCCCAGCTGTCGGCCATCCCGTCCTCATCCAGATCGACATAGGGCGTTCCGGGCGCGATCCGGGGTAGCGGGCGTGGTCCGGCTCGCATTCTTGCATCACGCAGGATATTCCCTGTCCGGTTGCGCACGTCGCTGACGGTACGCAGGTCGAGCGCATCTCGCGGAAATGCTCCAGCGCCGTCCAGCACCTGGGAATAGGCCTTTTCGGGTGAGGCGACTTTCATGCTGAGGGGACAGACGGGCCGCCCCACACGTGCAGCGGCTGCGGCGCGGGTTGTCATGACCTTGACCTGATCCAGCCTGTTATCGGCCATGAATATTTCCGATTGGCCGGTACTGGCGCCCACATCACGATCTATTGCGGCAATCTTGTCCGTACCGTCCGGACCGTTTTTGTAATAGTTGCCGACGATGTTGACGGGCGTTCCGCCATAGATTTCCTGCACGCGGGTGAATTGGGACCTGGCATTATAAAGAACATTGTTGACGATCTCCACGCATGACTTGGGCGTGAAATTCACGTCCGGACTTCTGCTTCCATTATGAGCGCACAGATTGCGGATGAAGCTGACCTTCTGCGGCTCCCGCGGGTCGAAAGCGAGCATCGCGCATTTGCTCCGCCGGGAAATGCCCTCTGTAAAGATGGAGTTGGACATTGTGATATTGTCGTTCACGCCAAAGCCGCTGATGATCTGACCTAATGCCCAGGCACCGCTGACATGATCGAAAATAACGTTGTGGCTGTTCTCAAAAAGAAATGACCCGTTACTGGCGGCGGCATTGCCGTTGAGATCGGTTCGTACGCGGATATGGCGAACGATCACGTCATGCGTATTCTTGGCAACGATAGGGGTGTTGCTGCCTTCGCCTCCCGCATGAGTGATCAATATTCCGCCGCCAGGCGCGGTCTGGCCGGCGATGGTGATATAGGGGTGGTTGATCACGGGCCGATCCGTCGTGAAACGGATGACGCCAGCGACGCGGAAGATGCACACACGCGGCTTTTTGGCCTCTATGCATGCGCGCAGGGAACCGGGGCCGTGGTCCGCCAGCGTGGTGACAGGGATGATCACGCCGCCACGTCCGCCACGGGTCCGCCTGCCAAAGCCTTCGGCTCCGGGGAACGCTTCGGCACCGGGTACTTCGGGCAATACTGAAGTTCCGTCGGAATTGCCGGTGCCCGTCAATTGCCGCACGATATCGGAAGGCGTGACAAACGGAGCCACCAGTAGCGCGGCGATCCCCACACCCAGGGCGGCCACCGCATTCGAACTCACCATCGCCTCCGGTTCCGGCGCGGCCCTGTCCCGAGGAGCGACTGATAGATTGCGGACACTTGCGACGCATGCTGCTCCACGCCGTAGCGGCGGTTCGCCAGGATCTGGGCCTGCGCGGCGATCGCCGTCAGGCGATCGGGGCAATCGAGCAACTCGACGATGGCTCGCCCCATGGCGGTGGGATCATCGGGTTCGACCAGCATGCCCGTCACGCCATGGTCGATCGCTTCGATATTACCGCCCGATGCGGCAGCAATCACGGGCGTGCCGAGCAGCATGGCTTCGATCAGCGACCGGCCAAAAGGCTCGTTGACGGCCGTCACCACATGGATGTCGCAGCCCGCCATCAACGCGGCGGAGGGATAGCGAAAGCCCATGAGGCGCAGGCGATCGCTTACGCCCAGCGCCTTGGCTTTTTCGTTGATCTGTTCCTCTATCCCGTCCATCAGCGGCAATCCGAACATCAATCCCGTCACTGGAAGATCGGGCCGCGTCCGGGCAATATGTGCCAGCGTTTCCACGAACATCAGCGGCCTTTTGCGGTCGATGAAATGGCCGAAAAAGCCAAGAAGGCGGGTGTCGGGATCGACGCCCAGCTCCGATGTCAGCGCCAGATGCGCCTGCGCCCGGTCGATCGGCTCGGCATCCGCGTCGAAGGGGCTGTAGATGACGGAAGTTTTGCGCGCCGTGCGCTTTCGACGGCGCACTTCGGACAAGGCATAGGCTGATACGCCGACGATGCGATCCGCCGCGAAGGGGGCGACGAAGCGGACGCCCCGGGCATCATGACTGCCCCTATGGTGCCACAGCATCTTCGCCCCTGCCAGACGCGCGGGCAATGCCCAGGATATATGCATCGGCCCATCATTGGTGTGGACGATCCGGACATCGTTCAGCCTCAGAAAGCGGGCCATGCGCCACTGATCGATCAAGGCGCTCACCGTCTCCGCCTTGCCTCCCGCCTTGGGAACGCCAGGCGATTCGCCGAAGAATCGGGTGTCGGGCAGAGTGACGAACTCCAGCCCCTCGGATCGCAGGAAATCGCCGAACTGCCCCGACCCATAATGCAGAACGATGAGGGGCGAGAAGCGGCTCCGATCCAGCTGATGGATGAGCTTGGTCGCGGAGATATGGCTCCCCCCCATCGCGCCCCCGGCAAAAGGGAAGCAGATGCGCGCCGGGGCAGCGCTCCCGGCTTCGCGGTCCAGCGCCGCAGCGGTTCCGGACAGAGATGGGGAGGCGGGCAAGACCTGCAACATGTTCACATCACCTGTGCGCGGCGTGGTGAGGCGGTGGCTCCCCGTTCCTGAAAGGAGGAACCGGATACATCCCGGTAAAGCTGGTGGTAACGCGCCGCGATCTGGTTCATCGAAAACTGCTCCTGCACCCTTGCGCGAGCGATCTCGCCCAATTGGCGGCGGCCATCGGGACCCAGCCGGTCCATGGCCATGATCGCTTCGGCAAGTGCAGCCGGGTCGCGTGGTGGAACGACCATCCCGCTTTTGCCAACGATCCAGCCGCTGTCCCCGACATCGGTCGCGATGCAGGGCACGCCGCATGCCATCGCCTCGCCCAGGATATTGGGGAAACCTTCACCCCAGGCCGAAGGCAGCGCGATTATGTCGAGGCCGGGCAGCAACGTCTCAAGCTTCCGGTCATGGCTCCGCAGGGTCAGGCGATCGACGGGCATGGACGCCAGCAGACGCGCAAGCGCTCCGGTGGGTTCGTCCATGCCTTGACCCGTCAGCAGCAGGTGAACATCCGTGCCCCGCTCGCGCGCGCGCAGGACCGCTTCGATGAGAGCGGCCGCATCCTTCATCGGATGATTGCGCGCCGCCATCCCGACGATCAGGGCGCTCGGTGCAATCCCCAGATCGCGGACAAGCGCATCGCGAGCCTCTTCGCGCGGGCGGAAGAGTTCACAATCGAACCCATTGGGGATGACCGCCATATCGTCCGCGTGAAAACCCAGCCGCTGATGCTGTGCCGCCGCCGCATGGGAGTTATAGATGATCGTGCGCGGCCAGGATGAACATGCGGCGGCCAGCCGCACGATGACCCGCATCAGAGGCTTTTCCTGCGACAGTTCATCGATGCTGTGGCGCACATTCCAGATCACCGGCACAGTGTCCGCGCTTCCCAAGGTCGCCAGCCGGGTGGCAAGATGGGCGTGATACATCCACGCCATGATGACCGCTGGCTGTTCCTGCCGAATGACAGCGCGAAGGCGGGCAAGCCCCGGCAGCAGGTCGATGGCCCTTCTCATGCCGCAATGATGAAGCGGCACGCCACTCGCACGGATGCGGTCTCCAGCGACACCCGGCGGCATCAGCGACACGACCGACGGTTGCATCGCGCCGCCCTGTTTGCGTTCATGATCCACCAGCTTGGCGAGCATGGTTTCCGCGCCCCCGACATTCAAAGCGGTTATGACGTGGAGAATCTTCATGGGGACTCCTGAAGCCTTGCCGATCACATTGCGGTCAGCAACTTTTCTATTTCCGATCCGGCACCGATCCGTTCCACCACCTCCAGGGCGCCACTGTCGTTCATGGCGAACAGCGTCCCATGATGATCCCCGGACACTCGCGTGCGCACGATTAACAGCAGCGATCCTGGACCTTTGAGATAGGACCGAAGATTATCGACCGCCTTTCTAAGGTCAGTTTCGGCGAAGTAATTTTCATTGAGGACGTTGGCGGCTCGCACCAGATCGAAACGGCGGCCGAAACCGTCACGCGGGGCCAGCACATCATCCTCGACAATCGTGATGAGGCCATGGTTGCGGACGCGCGGGCTGACCAGTTCGACCTTCCTGACGCCCACACCTTCGCGCAGCCTGCGTGCCGCCAGACCGCCGACGATGCGGGACAGGATCGGCCGCACCAGCCACATGCCGGTCAGATAATCCAGGCGACGGCGCCATGGCTGTATCGACCGGCCGAACAGATCGACCTGCAACAGCTGACCTTCCGGATTCAGCAGCGCCGCGCATCTTTTGCCCAGCGGGACGATCCAGGCATGGATGGCATAATCGGTGCCGGTGATGCGCGGCCGATATCCCTCGCGTGCAAAGGCGTCGCACAGGTCCAGCGTGGTCGTCCCCGACGATACGCCGACGTCCAGTACTTCCCCTGCCTCCAGCCCGCGCGCCTTGACCGCTTCCACCAGACGGCCGTCAAGCGCGCCGAATCGCCCGCCCCACGTGCATTTGAACGTGTTGTTCGGGTTCTTGATGGAACTGAAGAAGGCGTCTTCCACCTGTTGCGGAAGGGCTTCTGCCGGGTGCGAGAAAAATTCTGTTGCTGCTACTATCATAGCCGTTGAGCCTACAATGTGTGGCGGCGTCATGAAGTGGGCGCTTGGCTATGACGCAGGCCAATAGGGATTAGCCCAAATGCGAGCGGCCTGCGGTTCTGGCTAAGCCGCTTGGCCGCCGCGACCAACTGGCGATAATCCGCAAGTCCCATGGATTTGACGCGGCCAAGGCCTCACTGTGCGCGGATGACAATGCCGATCCGGACGGATGCCTCAGCCAGAGGCAAGCCGCACATCGCCTTCATTCTGCCCGGCCTGCGCGCTGGAGGATCGGAACATATCGTCAGCCTTCTGTGCAATCATTTCAGCCGGTCGGGCTGGACGGTCAGCCTGTTCGCCTTCGAAGAACCCGGAGCGCGCCCCTATTATGCGCATGATCCGGCGGTCAGCATCACGCAGCTGGGCTTTCCCGTCGGGCGCTTGCCGGTGCTGCGATCCGCCCTCGCGGTCTTCAATCGCATCGGCGCGCTCCGCAAGGCACTGGCAAGCACGCGCCCGGACCTGATCATCAGTTTCCTGACACGCACCAACGTCGTCACCGTTCTTGCCGCAAAGCCGCTCGGCATCCCGGTGATCGTGTCGGAACGCAACAATCCCGCCCAGCAACGACCCGGCGCTTTCTGGTCGGCTCTGCGTCGCTACACTTATGCGCGCGCGCACGGGCTGGTGACGATGACGCAAGGCGCGATGCAATATTTCCCCAAGGTCATGCGTCCCCGCCAGTGGGTCATTCCCAATCCCACCTATGCGCCTGTCACACTCGATGAGGCGCGCCCATGCGGCAGGCAGGTCGTCGCCGTCGGGCGGCTGGTGCCGCAAAAGGGCTTCGACCTGCTGCTCGACGCCTTCGCCCGCGCGGCCCCTCTCATCCCCGACTGGTCGCTCACCATCTGGGGGGAGGGGCCGGAGCGCGCGAAGCTCGAAGCGCAGCGGGACGCGCTAGGCCTGCAAGACCGGGTGTCGATGCCGGGCGTTACGAAGGACCATGGCGGCTGGCTGCGTGAAGCCGACATCTTCGTCCTCTCCTCTCGCTTTGAAGGGTGGGGGATCGTCGTGGGCGAGGCCCTGGCGGCGGGCGTCCCCGTGATTTCCTTTGATTGCCGCTTCGGCCCCGGCGAAATGATCGCCGACGGGATCAGCGGCCTGCTGGTTCCGGATGGCGACGTGTCCGCTCTTGGCGCGGCCATCGCCGCATTGTGCGCCGACCCCGATCAGCGACGCCGCCTGTCCGAAGGGGCGCGGGCCGCGTCTCAGCGTTTCACCGTCGACCGCGTCCTCGTCCAATGGGAGCGCGCAGCGACGGAGGCGATCGCCCCGCGCCAGTCCGGGGCAAGCTCGATCAGGCCTGTCGCTATCTGAACGGTGCAGCCTGTTTTTGACACTTCTAAACGATGCTGAATTCGTGTCGGCGCGCGCCCCCTGACGCCTGCGAACCGGATTCCCGTCCGGAGAAGTCACTGCGCTAAAACGCATAATGCCGGAAGCGCGGCTCCAGATGGGCTTTCTCGCGCCCCCGACCCGCCGGAATCCGCGCCCGCCCGACAATTTCAATCAACCTATCATTTATATTAGCATGCGACAGTCACGTCGGCCCCGCGCCATTTTCATGCGTATGGGGCCTCTACGGGAGTGGGTGAAATGGCGAAGTTTTACGGGACTGTCGGAAACGACGTCATCAAGGGAACATCCTTAATCGACACTATATTCGGTGGGGCAGGCAATGATCAGCTGTGGGGCGGGTTAGGCGACGATTATATTGAGGGGAATGATGGCAACGACGTGCTTCATGGGGAAGCGGGCGCCGACTTGCTCAAGGGCGGATTGGGCGATGACCAGCTTTGGGGCGAGGACGGCAACGACTCGCTCGACGGCGGCGCGGGGCACGACCGTATTTATGGCGGCCTGGGCAACAACATCGTCACGGGCGGCGACGGCAATGATCGTATCGAAACCCTGAGCGGACATGACCAGATATTGGGAGACGCCGGGAATGACACCATCCTTGCAGGCGGCGGCCGCGACTATATCGATGGGGGCGCGGGAGATGACATCATCTACGCTGGCGCTGGCGATGACGGGTTCCTGAACGAAATCAATCCGGCCACTGGCAAGCTGACGACACAGGCCGTGGCGGGCGGGGCTGGCAATGACTGGATCTATGGTGAAGACGGCAACGACAAGCTGAAGGGGCAGTCGGGCGACGACCATGTCTACGGCGGAAGCGGTAATGACCGGGTCGATGGCGGCGACGGCAACAACTATCTGTCGGGCGGCATCGGCGACGATATTCTCGATTCCGAGATCGGCATGGATCAGCTCTACGGTGGCGATGGCCGGGACAAGATGGAATCAGGCGGCGGCAACGACTTCCTCGACGGCGGCAAGGACGCGGATTCCCTGAATGGCGAGGCTGGAAACGATATCCTCTTTGGCGGCGATGGCGATGACCTGCTCTTGGGCGGCGCCGGTGCCGACGAACTGCACGGCGATGCCGGGATCGACAAGCTGACCGGCGATCTGGGCGCCGATAGGCTATGGGGTGGCGAGGGCGCGGACTGGTTCGTGTTCAAGAGTGCGGGCGCGCTGGACGGCGGCGACCGGATAGAGGATTTCCAGGACGGCACCGACCGCATCGTGCTGGAAAAGCTGGGAGTCACTCAATATGCTGCGGGCGGGGCGCCGGGTACGGTGTTCGCCCATGATGGAGCTTCGGGCAACGTCTTGCTGGATGTCGTGACCTCTTCGGGGGTGAAGTTCAGCATCGACATTGCCGATCCCTTGGGGACGTTGACTGCCAGCAACATCACGGCGTCGGATTTCATCTTCGCCTGACCGGGGCTTTTGAACCCCTGTTTCTGAACCGAACGGGGCGCCGCTCGCCTATCAGTGAGTGCGCGGCCCCGTTTCGCAATTCTTCCTCCGCACTGGCTATTCGGAGTTAAGACGACAGAGAAGCTGCGTCTTTCCTGCTTCGGCCCCATCATAAGTCTCAAAAAACAGGACTGAAGGTGGCTTGCCGATGCATGCGGTGGGATTTCGATTGAAGATGACCTTTTCCGCGATTCGGTTGCGCGATGCGCTGACTCATCGGCGGGCGCGGGCCGTCTTCCATCTTCTATCCGGCACCGCCGCGACACTGGCGCTGACGCTTCTGTCCATTGCTTTGGTCGCACGGCTTCTGGGGCCTGCCGCCTATGGCATCTTTGCCATGATCCTGACGCTGGGTCAGGCGTGCGAGCGGCTCGTCAGCTTTCAGTCGTGGCAGCCGCTGATCCGCAATGGGGCGACCGTCGATCCCGATGCGGACCCGGCCACTTATTTCGCGTTGCTCAAATTCGGCTGGCTGCTCGACATCGGCGGCAGCATCGCGGCCTGGACGATAGCGAGCGTGCTGACGATCGCCGGACATTATCTGTTCGGCTTCTCCTTCCAGCATGTCGGCTACACGCTCCTCTTCGCCGCCTCGCTACTGTTCAACTTCAACGGTGTCTCAACCGCCATATTCAGGCTTGCGGGCCAATATCGGGCCGTGGCGCAGATTCAGGTCGCGAACGCGTTCGTCCGCCTCCTCTGCGTGGCGGGTGCTTATCTGGCGGGCGCGGGCATGTTCCAGATCATCCTCATATGGACGATCACCCAGATACTGGGCTCGCTCGTCAATTTCGTCTTTGCCCTGCGTCTCTTGCCCCAGCCTGGATTTCGCCAACTGCTACGAGCAAGGGCGAAGGGGATCACGGGCCGCTTCCCCGACATCTGGCGTTTTGCGCTCGGGTCGAACCTCTCGCTCACCCTGTGGTCGAGCGTGCAGGTGGTGGACACGCTGATCGTCGGGTGGCTCACCGACCCGGCAAGCGCGGGCTTATTCCACATCGCCAAACGCATCAGTCGCATCATTTTGCAGATCGGGGCGCAGGTGCAGGCCGTGGTCTATCCCGATCTCAGCCGGTTGGTGGCGGCGGGTAAGCGCCACGCCTTCGTCCGCGTGCTGGTCCAGACCGAATTGCTGCTGGGGGCCTTTGGCGCCTTCTGCTTCGTTGCCATGCTGTTAGTGGGCGGGCCGTTGATGCGCCTTGCGGTCGGGCCGCATTTTGCTGGAGCTGTCCCCTTGCTCACTGTCCAGGTCCTGGCCGTCACCTTCGCGATCAGCGGGTCTGCCAGCCGCGCTGGGCTGCTGGCCCTGGGTGACCAGCGTGCGCTTCTTCGCACGGTGATGGCATGCACGCTGGCATTTTATTGCGCGGTGTTTCCGCTGGTTCCGCTGGTCGGAGCAATGGGCGCGAACATCGCCCATCTGTTGTTCGGCGTGATTTGGCTGGGCGGCTTGACGCTGTGTCTGCGTCGGGCGATCAACGCCGCCCCGTGGACGGTGGAAGACGCGCGGACATAACCGCGATCGTCAGAACTCTTCCAGCGTCTCGATGATACGGTCGGGTCGAGCAATCTGCACCGTCTGCCAGCCGCGTGATCGGGGCGCCGTGAAATCCCTCGACGCGCCGATGCTCATCCAGTCCGGGTCGCGGGTGCGTTAATGTCAGGCTACCTCTCTTATCAGCACAAAGGCTTCCGCCGCCCTTCGGCTGACGCAACTGCCCCGCACCTGCGCCAGCGCGCGCAGTGTTTCGAAGGATCGTTCATTGGGAAAAGGACGAGCCTGCGATTCAAAACAGCCAAAGGCCTCGATCTTCCGATCCAGATGTTCGCTGATGTCGATGAAGACGTGCGGCTGAAACGGAGGCGTCAGATAAGGCGCCGCCCAATTGGTTTCCGATACTGTCTCATAGGCGAGGATGCGCCTTGGATAATGCGCCCCAACCGGCCGCGCCGCCACCATCGCGGCTTCAAAGATCAGGCCATGGTCGAAATGCAGGTCGCCGGGGAAGGGCAGGAACAATGTGTCGGGACGGCTCTCGGCAACCACAGCGGCGATGCCCTCATTCAACTCCGCGCGCGGCACGCAATCCAGCGCAGCCGCTTCAAACTCCAGGATATGCGTCCGCCCAACGCCCAGCAGCTCATGCGCCTGGCGCGCTTCGGCCTGCACCCGTTCCACCTGTGCCGCAGTGAAGCGCGGCAGCTTTCCCTGCGTCGCGATGACGACCTCGACATGGCGGCCCATGGCAGTGAGGCGCGCGATCGTTCC
Source organism: Sphingobium sp. TomTYG72 (assembly GCF_055394715.1). Lineage (NCBI taxonomy): Bacteria > Pseudomonadati > Pseudomonadota > Alphaproteobacteria > Sphingomonadales > Sphingobiaceae > Sphingobium > Sphingobium sp. TomTYG72. The sequence goes on from NZ_AP027336.1 coordinate 2,690,970, forward strand.
CCCGCAGCCCAGCACTTCATCGTCGGGATGGGGCGCGATCACCAATGCGCGCTCTATGCTATCGATCATCGTCATGCCGCAGCCTTGGCCCGTCCCAATATGGCGTGGTTGGGCAGGGGCGCCTCCCGTGTCGTTTGCCACCGCAACACATGCAATCCCTGATCGTCGCCGCAGCGCACGACGAAGCCTTCCGCCATACGCTCGACAATCTGCCCCGGCATGGCGGCGGCATGATGGTGCAGGGGCACCAAGGCTGCCTGTTCGATGACGATCTTCTCGCCCGCATAGCTCGTCCAGGCGCCGGGATAAGGATGACCGCAGGCCCTGACACAGCGCCAGATCGCCGATCCTGGCGCCGACCAGTCGATCAGTGCATCTTCCGGCCGCCTGCGCGCGGCATAGGTGGCACACCGCTCATCCTGTATCGTGAGCGTCGGCGATCCGCCCGCAATATCCTCAAGCACGTCCGGCAGCATCGCTTCCAGCGCGGCCATATGTTTGGCATAGAGCGTCGCTGCCGTCTCATCCGGCGCCAGATGGAAATAATGCTGGCCAAGCAGCGGCCCGCTATCCACCCCCGCGTCGATCAGGAACAGGGAGGAGGCGGAAATGGGCTCATCCAGCAAGATGGTCCATGGAATGACAGCGCGGCCACGCAGGCGTGGCAGTGGCGCGGGATGATAGCCCACGACTCCCCGCCTCGCGGTGGCGCGGAACTCCTCCCCGCAAATCTGCGACCAGCCGATCACGAAGATATAATCGGGCGCCAGATCGCGGATCGCCTGCAACGCCACATCGGAATTGATATTGGCGGTTCGCATTGTCCGCGCCCCCGCTTTTTCTGCCTCGCCCGAAAGATCGACGAAATCGGAATGGCGATGAGCAAGGTCCGGCGGCAGGGTGAATACCGCCGCCACATCCCATTGGGGGGATGCGCCAAGGGCCGTCACCGCGACCCGCGTGCTTTCAACCGCGCCAACGACTATGGCCTTCATGCGCCCTCCTGATCGATGACTGGTTGGACCGTTCGCCGCGCACCGCCACGCTGATCGTCCGGGCAAGGATGGTGAGGTCGAGCCACAAGGAGCGGTTTGCGATGTACCAGAGGTCGAGCGCGATCTTGTCTCGCTCATCCAGCAGCGTGTTGCCGTTGACCTGTGCCCAACCCGTCAGGCCGGGCCTGACCGTGCACCGCTGCCGTCCCCGCTCTCCGGCTTCCTCTATGGTCGCGGGCAGCAGGGGGCGGGGGCCGATCAGGCTCATGGTGCCGGTCAGGATGTTCCACAGCTGCGGAAGTTCGTCCAATCGCGAACGCCTGAGGAACCCGCCGATCCGTGTCGTCCGCATGGCGTCGGGTAGCAACCGACCATCCCGGTCGCGGGCGTCGGTCATGGTGCGAAACTTGATGACGGAAAAGCGTCGCGCTCCCTTCGTCACGCGGACCTGCCGGTACAACACCGGCGCGCCATCGGTCAGCCTGATGGCGCCGGCAATCACCGCCATGACCGGCAGCGCCAGCGGCAGGGCGGTAGCCGCGAACAACATGTCGATCAGCCGCCTCACGCCCATCAGGATTCTCCGGTGCCGCCGTAGATGATCGGCTTCTGCATATAGGCCATTGCCGCGTCCGGCCGATTTTTCCGGAAACAACCGATCAGCCAGCTCAGCGTGCCCATATCGGCAAAGGGGTTCATCCCCGCCCGCGCCAACTTTGCCTCGATTTCGGGATCGCGGCCGGGCGCGCAGGCCATGACCTCATGCCCGTTGCCGATCATTGCCGCGATCAGCCGCCCGCGAAAATTGATCACCGAATAGGCGAGGCTGGCGATGACGATGATCTTCATGCGGTCCCGTGACTGCTCCCCGGATCGCCGCGCTAGAGGGGGCGGCACGGGCAAGCATAGGACAAAGCAGCCGGAAAAGGCCGCACCATTCCGCACCTATACTTGAGGCCAGCTGACCCCTGCGCTGCCCATACTTTCGGATGAGGAATGGGGATCGGGATTTGATTTCTGCTCAAAGGGATAAGACCGCTACCCCTCTTCGGATCGTACCTATGCCCAACTGCCCGGCGCCCACATCCGCCCTATCTCAAGAACATGATTGATCGCCAGCCAAGCTTCGTCGTTATCGGCGCCATGAAGGGCGCGACCACATGGATCGCTCATCAACTCCGCAATCATCCGGGGCTGTGGCTCCCTGACGCCGAACCGCATTATTTCAGTTCGGAATATGATCGCGGCCCGGCCTGGTACGCCTCCCTCTTCGATCCCGCTCCGCCCGGCCGCATCATCGGGGAAAAGTCGGCGGACTATCTGGCGCATCCGCAAGCTCCGGAGCGTATGGGGGCCATGCTTCCCGACGCCCGGCTCATCGTTCAACTGCGCGACCCGGTTCAGCGCGCCTATTCCGATTATTGCATGCTCTTCCGACGCGGACAGGTCGGCGGCAACCCGCGCAAATATCTGGAAAGCGCGCAGCCTGAACAGTCGCGATTCCTGTCGGGCGGGCTCTACGGTGCACATCTGCGCCGCTTCCTGCGCCATTATCCGCGCGATCAGATTCACGTGATCCTGTACGAATCGCTTCGGGAGCAGCCCGAACAGGTCATCGCGGACGTCTGCACCCATATCGGCGTGCCCGTGCATATCGCGCCGGAAGAGGTCGCCAGCCGGAAAAATGACAGCGCCAGCCCGATGTTGCCGCTGCCCCTGCGCCGTATGCTGCAACCGATGCGCCCGGTGCTCGACCCGCTACGCTCCAACCCCCATCTGGCAAAATTGCGCGCATCGCTGGCGGCGCCGATCCGCTACCCGCCCCTCACTGATGAATTGCAGCAGATGCTGCGCGATTTTTACTGCGAGGACCTGTTGATCCTGCAAGACATCCTCCAGATGGATTTGCGCCACTGGATTACCGGTGATCCTGCCTCGATCGACGCTCAAGCCATGGCCGCGAAGTGAGGCGCGCCGTCATTCTCCAGTAACGGCGGCGACTTATCTGACGCCGTATGGAGCATCGGCCCGACCCGCATGCATCTCCGCTAACTGCGGGACGGGCAACTGCGGGGGTACTCCAGAAAAGTCGGACACTGACGATCATGCATGACGTAAATTGCCGACCATAAGGGAAGTGAGGTGCGCTGATGCCGGGTTCCAGGGTGGTTCGACCTTGGCTGTTGAACCTCTATGTCCACCGATTGCCTCGCTTCCGCGGGAAGTGGCGGCTGTTGTCGCCTTTCGCCGGGGTGCTGGATGGCACGCCGATTCGGTCAAGCTATGGCAATGTCCGCCTCGCCTTCGACGTGCGTGACCGGACTCATGTGCTTGGGCTGACCGGGGAATATGGCGCGCGAGTCTCCGATGAGGTGGAATGCCTCAATCCCGGCGACTGCTTCATCGATGTCGGCGCCAATTGCGGCATCTTCACCCTGCTTGCGGCGGAGCGTGTGGGGCCGGACGGTCTGGTGGTCGCCTTCGAACCTTGCTTTTCCACCTTTGCAAAGCTCGTCAGGAACATCAGCCTGAACGCCTTCGGCAATGTCCTGCCCTTCAACATGGCCCTTGCGGCCCTGACCCGTCCCGACCTGCTCGACAATCGCGCGACAGGGCATTCCGGGCGCTTCTCCATCGCCAGCGAGCCTGTGGAGGATGGGGAACGGGTCATGACATTGTCGATCGGCGACTTTCCCGGCCTCCTCAAGCTGATCGGCGAGCGATCCATCACGGTGAAGATCGATGTGGAGGGATTTGAACATGCTGTCCTTCAGGGGCTGGCGCCGATCCTCGCCCTCCCGCAAACGCGGGCAGCGGTCGTCGAAATCGATCACCGGAACCTTCACCGCTATGGTGCTGATGCAGGCGAAGTCTTCACCCTGCTAGAGCGCCATGGCTTCACCCGCGTCGATCCTGACGGCGCAGGCGATCATTTCGATGCGGTTTTCCACCGCCGGACTGACACTGCAGTAACCTTCGCGGCCTGTGCTAACGTCACGCCGTTTCGTCGGCGGCCTTCTCATGCTGCCCCCGTCTCGCTCTCGCCCACCCGATCAACATCCCGCCTCGCGCGCGTCGCTGCGGCCCTGCTGGTGTTGGCAGGCGGCTGGTTCGCCATGGGCAAGGGCGTGTCGGTCGATCGTGGACAGGCGGAGGAATATTTCATCAAGGAAGCCTTGCAGTCGCACAAAGTCGCGGAAATGCGGAACGCGCTGCGCCGTTCCCCGCCCACGGTGTTCAACATCGGCGAAGTCGGCTCCTTCGCCCGCATTGCGCTTCCCGTCCTGCCGCAGGGTTGGCGCATCACTGACGTGCAGCTTTTCCCTTCCGACAGCGGCCCTAGCCTTCAGATGACCATCACCAACGATGTCAGCCGCCCGGTATCCCTGTTCGCCGTCCGCGACGATCGGGTGGCGCCCGCCAAACCGGCCGTGCTCACCCGCGATGGCAAGACCGTCGCTTATTGGCAGGAGGGCGAACTGGCCTACGCCCTGATCAGCAAGAGGAAGCAGCCCGCCGAACTCGATCGCCTTGCCGAGGATATCGCCGACAACGTCTCTTCCTAAGAGCGGCTAGTCCAACCCTTCGCGATCCACCTCAGCGGACTGCGTGTCTTCCTGCGTCAACGGCCCTTCCAGCCCGTTGCCCGTCCGCATCCGCGTGACGATGTTCCACGTCGCGATGAACAGCGCGGCGATCACCGGCCCTATGACGATGCCGTTGAAGCCGAACATGTCGATGCCGCCCAGCGTCGTGATCAGCACCACATAATCGGGAATCCGCGTGTCCCGCCCGACCAGTATGGGCCGCAGCAGATTGTCGACCAGCCCGATGACGAACAGGCCGCAGACGATCAGGATGATCCCCTTGACCACCGCGCCCGTCGCCAGCAGGTAAATCGCCACCGGCACCCAGACGAGGCCCGTGCCCACTGCCGGGATCAGCGAAAAGCATCCCATCAGCACACCCCAGAGCAGCGCTCCGGTGATCCCCAGCGCCCAGAAAACGGTGCCGCCGATCATGCCCTGGACGATGGCTACGACCACGCTGCCCTTGATCGTGGCGCGGGTGACAACAACGAACTGCTGCATCAGTGCCCGGCGGTGGGTGGAACGCAGCGGCGCCGCGCGGTCCAGCCGCGCCGCCAGCGCCGGTCCATCCCGCAGCAGGAAGAAAGTAAGGTAGAGCGTCACACTGAGCGCGACGAAGAAGCTGAACGCGCTCTGTCCGATCTGGAATAGCTGTGCTGCGACCGACCGGAAGCTGTTGGCAATGCCCTGGCCCAGCATCTCGCGGACTGTCGCGAAATTGGTGATGCCAACGCGGCGGAGCAAGGCCGATGCCCAGTCCGGCAAGTTCGCCTGGAACTGGGCAAACATCCGAGCGATATTGATTTCGCCCGATTGCAGCTTGCCGTAGAAAAGCGTTGCCTCCTGCACCAGCGCGATGGCCAGGACGATCGCAGGCAGGATGACGACGGCCACGATCAGCAAGAGCGTCAGCCCCGCCGCGCTATTGGGGCGGCCCGGCATCTGCCGCAGCAGGTTCTGGTTGATGGGGCCAAACAATATGGCGGCGATCACGCCCCACAATATGGCCGCGAAAAACGGCTCGATCACCAGCGCAAAGGCCACCGAGACCAACAGGACGAAGCCCAGAAAGACGCCATCTTCAATGCGGACATTCTGTGGCTTGCCGGTCATGTTTGCGCTTTGGCAGAAATCGGGGGCAAAAGTCCATCTCCCGCGCGATGGCCGCGCTTTTGCGCCCCGACCAACATCCGCTGTGTCAAAAAGGTCGCAGTTGCGCCAATTTTCCGTGAGCGATTGAATCCCCGCCCGCGAAGGGTAAGAGCTTCAGGGATAACCATCGGAAAGCACGACATGGCAAAACCCGAATCCTGGCGGCTGAGCCCGGAAGCCTACAGCTTCATCACCAGCATCGATACGCGCTTCCAGGATATCGACACGATGGGTCACATCAACAATGTGGCCATCTCGGGCATCTTCGAAACCGCCCGCATCCGCTTCCACCATCATCTCGGCCGCCACCCGCAGGAACAGGGCGTGCGCTGGCTCGTCGCCGCCGTTTCGCTCAACTTCGTCGAGGAATCGCACTTCCCCTATCCGTTTGAAGTGCATTGCGGCATCGGGCATATCGGCCGTACCAGCTGGACCGTCAGCTCTGCCGCCTTCCAGAAGGGCGTCTGCGTCGCCACCTGCGACACCACCGTCGTCACACACGGCGCGGAAGGTCGCCGCATCATCGACGCCAGCCTGCGCGAAGCCATGGAGAGCAACTTCCTCCGCCAGCCGACCTGAACCGCTAGCGTCACCCTCAGTTTAAATCGTCACCCCAGCGAAGCTGGGGTCTCGTGAGCCTGGCCCGCGCCGTCTGCCCGGACCACCGTCCCTCACCCCCGTTCGGGCGAAACCACGACCCTCACCTCCGTTCGCCCTGAGCTTGTCGAGCCGAAGGCCGGCGAAGCCAACGGCTTTCCTTTCTTGAAGAGAAGGGAAGGGGGAGTGATGAACGGGTGGAGCTAGATCAGCCCGCAAACCCATCCATCCGCCGCGCCCACTGAAAGGCGATCACCGCACCCTTCACCGGCTGGATCATAACCGCTGCCAGTACCACGGCTAGTCCGGGCCAAAGCGCTGCCTGCATCCCTAGTGGAATGGCAAACGCATGGTTCACCTCGATCATCAAGGGCACCAATATGTGCCCCAGCAGCAGGATCACGATATAGGCGGGGAAATCGTCCGCCCGCGACACGTCCCATGGCTGGCCGCACGCATCGCAGGCCGGACTGGGCTTCAGGAAGCCTGCGAACATCGCGCCCTCACCACAGGCGGGGCACCGGCCGCGCAGTCCTGAAGTCAAGGCCGGGCGAAGCGGACGCGCCACGGCATCTGCGGAAGGATGACTGCTCATGCGCCGTCCCTATGGCCACGCGGCGGGTCGTGCAACAAAGGTTTAAACGCCGCCTCCCTTTCGTCCGGCCAAAAGGCTGTTAAGACGGCCCCCATGCGACTGCCGGGTCCTTCCGAAGCCTTTGTCCTGTTCGACGATGCGCGAGAGCGCAATCCCGCGCCCGCGCGCCTTTATCGCGACCCGGTGGAGATCATCTGCGCCAATTGCCTTGAGGATGTGCAGCCCGCCCTCGATCGCATCGCCGAAGCAGGCGAGATGGGCCTGCATGCGGCCGGTTACATGAGCTACGAGGCTGGACTGATGCTGGAGGATCGCCTCCAGCCGATCGCCCTGCGACAGGGTGATCGCGGGCCTGCCATGCCGCTCCTGTGGTTCGGCCTGTTTGAAGGGCATCGTCTGATTGATCCCGCGCTGATCCCGGACCTGCTGCCCGATCCCGCCACCACCAGCATAGAAGCGCCGCAACCGCTGCTGGACGAGCAGGCTTATCGCGCTGCTTTCACTCAGGTGCAGGAATATATCCGGGCAGGCGACATCTATCAGGTCAATCTGACTTTCCCTTGCGCCGCGCGCTTCGATGGCGACCTCATGGCGCTCTATGCCGCGATCCGTCCCCGCCAGCGCGCGGGCTATGGCGGCATCATCCGTACCGGCGCGCACAATATCCTCTCCTTCTCGCCCGAACTCTTCTTCACCAATGTGCGCGGGCAACTGACCGCCCGTCCGATGAAGGGCACCGCCCTCCGCTCCACCGACCCGATGCGCGACGCGGCACTGGCGCGCGAACTGGAGGAGGACATCAAGCAGCGCGCCGAAAATCTGATGATCGTCGACCTGCTGCGTAACGACCTGTCACGCGTGTCGCGCGCGGGAACGGTGATCGTCCCCGACCTCTTCCATGTCGAAACCTATCCGACGGTGCACCAGATGGTATCGACCATCCGCGCGCGGCTGCTGCCGGGCCTGTCGCCTGTCGATATTTTGCGCGTTCTCTTCCCCTGCGGATCGATCACCGGCGCGCCAAAGGTGCGGGCGATGGAAATTATCGAAGCGGTGGAGGTACATCCGCGCGATATCTATACCGGCACCATGGGCTGGATCGATCCGAACGGAGACGCCGCCTTCAATGTTGCCATTCGCACGATTTGGGTTGAAGAAGGCAGCAGGGAGGGGCGCCTGGGATTGGGTTCGGCCATTGTCGCGGACTCGGATGCGGCATCCGAGTGGGCGGAATGCCTGGCCAAGGGGCGCTTCCTAACGACCGCAGGACAGTAGGGGGCTTGAATAGTTTCGATGTCATTGGCTGACGGACGGTTCGACCTGCTCGAAACCATGGCTTTCGATCCGGTCGACGGTATCAGGCTGCTCGAACTGCATCTCGAACGGTTGAAGGCGAGCGCTGCGGCACTCGACTTCAGCTTCGACCGCCATGAAGTCCGCAACGAACTGCAAGCCGCGACCTTCCGCCTGCGTGAACGCAGCCGCCTGCGCCTTCTGGTCTCGCGGCGCGGTTCGATCGCTATCGAAGTGCGCGAACATCGCACCTGGCCGCAGGCGATCATGCAGGTGGCGATCGTGCCTCGTCAAAGCTCCGCCGCCGACCTCCGCCTCGCGCACAAGACGACCGACCGGGCCATCTACCGCGACGCGCTGAAACGCGGCGGCACCTTTGAGGTGCTGATGACCGATGAGGAAGGCTTCCTCACCGAAGGCTGCTTCTCCTCCATTTTCGTGGAGCGCGGTGACAAGCTGGTGACTCCCCCCCTGTCGCGCGGCATCCTGCCCGGCGTCTTGCGCCGCAGCCTCATCGAAATGGGCGAAGCGGTCGAAGCCGACCTCAAACCCCGCGATCTCGCGCACGGCTTCTTCATCGGCAACGCCGCCCGAGGCATGGTCGCGGCCTCCCTAGTCAAATAATCCTCCCCATCGCAGATGGGGAGGGGGACCGCTCGCAAAGCGAGTGGTGGAGGGGAAATGCCCCACATCCCGTCATCCCAGCGACCCGAAGGGCGGCGAAGCCAACGCTGGGATCTCAGGCCAGCTCGCGCCAAGCCTCTCAAGATTCCAGCGTTGGCTTCGCCGCCCTTCGGGTCGCTGGAATGACGACTGTTGCGCTATACAAGCCAACCCACCCCAACTGGCGGTTGCCCCCTGCGCGATAGCGCATTAAGGAGCCTCGCGTCCGCCCGCGCGGACTCACTATCCATCAGAAAGAGTGTCACGATGAGCCAGACTTCCGCTGCCCTCGGTCGCATCCAGCCCTCCGCCACCCTGGCGATGAGCGCGCGTGTGAATGCCCTCAAAGCCGAAGGCGTCGATGTCATTGGTCTCTCGGCGGGCGAACCTGATTTCGACACCCCCGACTTCGTCAAGGAAGCGGGCATTGCCGCGATCCGCAAGAACCTGACCCGCTACACCGATGTGGACGGCACCGCCGACCTCAAGGACGCGGTCGCCTTCAAGTTCAACCGCGACAATGGCCTGACCTACAAGCGCAGCCAGATCAGCGTGAACTCGGGCGGCAAGCACACGCTGTTCAACGCGCTGGTCGCGACCGTCGATGCGGGCGATGAAGTCATCATCCCTGCACCCTATTGGGTCAGCTATCCCGACATCGTGAATTTCGCGGGCGGCACGCCTGTTTTTGTCGAAGGCCCGGCGAGCCAGGGCTACAAGATCACCGCCGCGCAGATCGACGCCGCGATCACACCGCGCACCAAGTGGCTGATCCTGAACTCGCCTTCCAACCCTTCGGGCGCAGCCTATTCGGCCAGCGAACTGAAGGATCTGGGCGAAGTGTTGCGCCGCCACCCGCACGTCCTCATCATGACCGACGACATGTATGAGCATGTCTGGTACGCGCCGACCCCCTTCGCCACCATCGCGCAGGTGTGCCCCGACCTTTATGAGCGCACCCTGACGGTCAACGGCTGCTCCAAGGCTTTCTCGATGACCGGCTGGCGCATCGGTTTCGCCGGTGGTCCGGAATGGATCATCAAGGCGATGGGCAAGCTCCAGTCGCAGTCCACGTCCAACCCCTGCTCGATCAGCCAGGCGGCCGCCGTCGCCGCGCTGACCGGCGAGCAGGACTTCCTTGAAGAGCGCAACGCCGCCTTCAAGAAGCGTCGCGACATGGTCGTCTCGATGTTGAACGACGCGCCCGGCCTCGACTGCCCGACGCCTGAAGGCGCCTTCTACGTCTATCCCGACGCCAGCGGCCTGATGGGCAAGACCACGCCCAAGGGCCAGCTGATCGACAGCGACGAAAAGCTGATCGGCTATTTCCTCGACGAAGCCCGCGTCGCCGCCGTCCACGGCGCTGCCTTCGGCCTCTCGCCCGCCTTCCGCATCAGCTATGCAACTTCGGAAGAGGTGCTGGCCAAGGCGTGCAAGCGCATCCAGGAAGCCTGCGCCGCCCTGAAGTGACCTGAATATCCTCCCCATCGAAAGATGGGGAGGGGGACCAGCGAAGCTGGTGGAGGGGAAAAGCGCGCAACATCGCCGTTCCCCTCATCCTCTCCAAAAAAAAAACGGACTCCCGTCCGGCACACCGTCTTGCAGCCAGAACAAGGCCGCCTATATCGCGTTTCAATTCGAAACTTATTAGGGGGTCCCTGTTAACCGGGGGCTAAGCCGCTCACTGCTAACCCCGCCCTTCCGGGAAATGATAGAAAGGAAGAAGGCCATGCTGGCATTCCTGAGATCCGACCTGTTCCTGCGCTTTCTCGGCGGGTTTGCGATCGGGTCCGCTGGCGTCTTCGCCCTTCATCTCGCCGATCCTCCGGCCCTGACGACCCCGGCCATGGCCGCGTCCGACAGCGCCCCCGAGGCGAATGCAAATGCGGCCCTTTAACGCCTTCCTCATCGCCCTCTCTGCGGCCGCCGCCGTCGCCTCTCCCCTGCGCGCCGAGCGTCCCGTCCTCGCGCCAGCACCCGCGATAGATGCTCCAGCAACCCGAAAGCTCGAGACCGCAGTCTTCGCGGGCGGCTGCTTCTGGGGAGTCGAGGGCGTCTTTTCCCACATCAAGGGGGTCCGCCTCGTCACCTCCGGTTTTTCTGGCGGCCCTGCCAAACTCAAGGTCGATTATGAGCGCGTCAGCCAGGGCGACACAGGTTTCGCCGAAGCCGTCCGCGTAACCTACGATCCCCGGCAGGTCAGCTACGCTACCTTGCTGCGGGTCTTCTTTTCAGTGATCGCCGACCCCACCACGCTCAATTATCAAGGCCCCGATCGCGGCACCCATTATCGCAGCGCGCTCTTCCCCCTTACTCCGGGGCAGGACAAGGCCGCCCGCGCCTATCTGGCGCAATTGGGCAAGGCAGGTCTATGGCGCGACCCGATCGTGACGAAGGTCGAGCGCTTCACCGGCTTCCAGGCCGCTGACGCCTATCATCAGGATTTCATGATCCGCAACCCGCGCCATCCCTATATCAGGCGCTGGGACGTGCCCAAACTCGCCGCCTTCAAGGCCATGTTTCCCAACCTCTACAGCGCCCGCCCCTCAGCCTGAAAAGGACATAGCCATGACCCCGACCCAAGGATTGAAGCTTCTATCGACCTTGGATGCGGATGGTCGGCTGACCGTGGAACTGGCGGACGAGACGCTACCGCCGCCTCGGGCGGACGAGGTGCTGGTCCGCGTAGAAGCGGCACCCATCAACCCGTCAGACCTCGCCCTGCTTTTTGCCTCCGCCGACCTTGAAAATGCAGATTACAGCGAAGGCCGGATCGTCGCCCGCATGCCCGACGCAGCCCGTCGCGCGTTAGCGGGGCGAGTGGGTCAGCCCATGACGATCGGTAATGAAGGGGCTGGCACCGTCCTCGACGCGGGCGAATCCCCGGAAGCTCAGGCCCTGCTGGGCAAGCGCGTCGCCTTGATCAGCGGCGGCATGTTCGCGCAATATCGCGTCGTCAGCGCCCGCGCCTGTATGGTCCTGCCCGATGAGGTGACGGCGGAGCAGGGCGCTTCCGCATTCGTGAACCCCATGACGGCCCTTGGCTTTGTAGAAACCATGAAGCGGGAAGGGCACAAGGCCATCGTCCACACCGCCGCCGCCTCCAACCTTGGCCAGATGCTCGTGCGCATCGCGCAGGAAGACGGCATTCCGCTGGTGAACATCGTGCGCAACTACGCGCAGGTGGCCATCCTCAAGGACATCGGCGCGGACCATGTGCTTAACAGTTCGGCAGAGGATTTCCCCGCTCAGCTTGAAGCCGCCATCGCAGCCACCGGCGCGACCATCGCCTTCGACGCGATCGGCGGCGGCGATCTCGTCAGCCAGATACTGCATGCCATGGAACAGGTCGCGAGCAAGGACGCGCCCTACAGCCGCTATGGCTCCGACAGTCCCAAGCAAGCCTATATTTACGGCGCCCTCGACCTGTCCCCCACCATCCTGACGCGCAGCTTCGGCTTCGGCTGGTCTGTTGGCGGCTGGCTGCTCTTCCCCTTCCTGCAAAAGGCGGGACCGGAAACGATCGAACGGATGAAGCGGCGCGTGATGGACAATATCACCACTACCTTCGCCAGCCACTATAAGGGCCACATCTCGCTGTCCGAAGCGCTCAGCCGTGAAGCTGTGCTCACCTACAATGCCCGGCGCACCGGCGAGAAATATCTGATCGTTCCGAACTGAGTTGTTGCCGGGGGCACTCAATAATCCCGCCCGGCATAGCTGTGAGGCAATCCAGCGCTCGCGGCGTCGCCGATGAACTCTGCCCATACGCCGCCGGGCCGCCAGATCCGCTCCATTTCGTCGCGCGCTTTCGCTTCCTCCCAACCCAGCATGTCTCGCCGATATCGGTAGAAAAAGGCTGAAACCCGCAGATTGGCGATGCAGTGGATATGGATCGTCTTGGTGGAGAAAGCTTCCATCACGTTTTTAAACCGCTCGAAGTCATTCTCGGCAGGGTTGTCGAATGGGACGGGAATATGGATGTAGTTCATGCCCAGCGCATGGACGCTCATTTCTTCGTCAGGCAGCGCCTTCTCATGGCTATGCAGGCCAAGATTCACGATGTGCGTGACAGCGAGGTTTGCCAGAGCAGTCAATTGCTCCTCGCTCGGTTGCCCGGAAGTCGTCAGCCGATCATCTATCCGCTGCCAGTTGAAAATGCCGCTGGGGTCGCTCTCTCTGTTATCTTGGGCAATGACACTGCTCCGCGTAGGAAGGGGTGCCCAGGCGAGCGGCGTATCAAGTTCGCGTTCCCCGGTGGTCATCCACCTCTTCTCGCCAGTCGCGCGAACGCCGACATAATGGGCTAAAGTCAGCGGTTCGTAAAGCTCTGCCCAAAACACATCGGGCGGAGTCTGACCCCAGACCCCGCCCGAAATGCATCTACCAAAACCGGCAAGCCTTATTTCGGCGCCAGCACCATCAGCATCTGGCGGCCTTCCATGCGCGGATAGGCTTCGACCTTCGCGATCTCGCCGACATTCTCGGCAACGCGCTGGAGCAGCTGCATGCCGAGCTGCTGGTGAGACAGTTCACGGCCACGGAAACGCAGGGTGATCTTCACCTTGTCCCCGTCGCCGATGAAATCATGGACCTTCTTCATCTTCGTATCATAGTCATGATCGTCGATGTTCGGACGCATTTTGATCTCTTTGAGTTCCTGCGTCTTCTGGGTCTTGCGGGCGATATTCGCCTTTTTCTGGGCTTCGTATTTGAACTTGCCGATGTCCAGGAACTTGCAGACCGGCGGATCGGCCGTCGGCGACACTTCGACCAGGTCCAGCCCGATCTCGTACGCGCGCTCCATGGCCTCCTGCGTAAACATCACGCCCAGATTTTCGCCTTCGTCGTCGATCACGCGCACCTTGGGCACGGTGATGAACTCATTGTAACGGGGACCGGACTTAGGCGGCGGCGCCATCGGGCGGCGCATCATTGGGGGACGTATAGCGGCTTCTCCTATGGTTGTTCCAAAACGGCTCTGGCGGCCTTTAGCGCAAAGCCGAAAGGGGCGGCAAGTCCGCAGTTACGGATTCACCGGCCCCATGTGGCATCGCTGCCTCACCGCATATCGGGGGCGAGCGCCTCTTTTGCAAGACGCTGGATGACATCATCGACGGCAAGGACGCTTTGCCCTTCCTTACCCAACTCACGCAGCGCCACCGTTCCCTCGTCCGCCTCGCGACGGCCGACAACCAGCAAATTCGGCACTTTGGCAAGGCTATGCTCGCGCACCTTGTAGTTGATCTTCTCGTTACGAACATCGACTTCGGCCCGGATTCCGGCGGCGCGGAGCTTCTCCACCACCGCGTTCGCATAGTCATCCGCGTCCGAAACGATAGTCGCGACAACCGCCTGCACCGGCGCGAGCCAAAGCGGGAATTTGCCCGCATAATGTTCGATCAGGATGCCGATGAAGCGCTCATAGGACCCGAAAATCGCCCGGTGGAGCATCACCGGACGGTGCCGTTCGCCATCCTCGCCGACATAAGACGCGTCGAGTCGCTCCGGCAGCACGCGGTCGGACTGGATCGTGCCCACCTGCCAGGTCCGCCCGATCGCATCGGTCAGATGCCATTCCAGCTTCGGCGCATAGAAGGCGCCTTCGCCCGGCAGCTCTTCCCAACCATATTCGGGCGTGTTCAGCCCCGCAGCGGCGACAGCGTTGCGCAGCTCTTCCTCGGCCTTGTCCCACATCTCCTCGGTGCCGAAGCGCTTCTCCGGGCGCAGCGCCAGCTTGATCGAGTAAGTAAAGCCGAAATCCTTGTAGATCCGATCCGCCAGTTCGCAGAAAGCCTGCACTTCGGCGACGATCTGGTCCTCGCGGCAGAAGATATGCGCGTCATCCTGCGTGAACTGGCGCACCCGCATCAACCCGTGCAGCGCCCCATGGGGCTCGTTCCGGTGACAGCAGCCATTCTCATAGAAGCGCAGCGGCAAGTCGCGATAGCTTTTGATCCCCTGACGGAAGATCAGGACATGCGCCGGGCAGTTCATCGGCTTCAACGCCATCCAGTCGGCATCATCCGACACCAGCGGCCCTTCGTCAGCGACGTTGGGCACCTCGTCGGGGATGACGAACATATTCTCGCGATATTTGCCCCAGTGGCCTGACTGCTCCCACTGGCGCGCATCCATCACCTGCGGCGTCTTGACCTCGCGATAGCCCGCATCGTCGATGGCGCGGCGCATATAGGCTTCCAGCTCGCGCCAGATCAGATAGCCCTTGGGATGCCAGAAGACCGAGCCATGCGCTTCCTGCTGAAGGTGGAACAAATCCATCTCCGCGCCCAGCTTGCGATGGTCACGCTTGGCCGCTTCTTCGAGGCGCGTGAGGTGCGCGTCCAACTGCTTCTTGTTAAGCCAGCCGGTGCCGTAAATGCGGCTTAGCATCGCATTCTTCTGATCGCCGCGCCAATAAGCCCCCGATACGCGGGTCAGCTTGAAGGCGTTGGGGTCGAGTTTGCCGGTCGACGCCAGATGCGGCCCCCGGCACATGTCGAGCCACTCGCCGCCTGACCAGTAAACCGTCAGTTCCTCGCCCTCGAGAAGTTCGGCCGCCCATTCCGCCTTGAACGTCTCGCCTTCCGCCTTCCAGCGCGCGATCAGGTCCTCACGCGTCCACACCTCACGGCGCAGAGGCTTGTCGGCGGCGATCAGCTCCCGCATCTTCGCTTCGATCGCCGGCAGGTCCTCTTCCGTGAAGGGCCGGTCCTTCGGCGCAAAGTCATAGTAAAAGCCGTCGTCGGTCGCCGGGCCAAAGGTAATCTGCGTTCCCGGAAACAACGCCTGCACAGCTTCTGCCAGCAGATGCGCAAAGTCGTGCCGTGCCAGTTCCAGCGCGTCGGCCTCATCCCTGCTCGTCACCAGCGCGAGTTGCGCGTCGCCTTCCAAAGGCCGCATGATGTCGCGCAGTTCGCCGTCCACACGCGCCGCGATAGCCGCCTTGGCCAGACCCGGCCCGATCGCCGCTGCAATATCCGCCGGAGTAGTGCCGGGCGCGACTTCACGCACGGAACCGTCGGGCAGGGTGATCTTGAGCATCGCGGACAAGGGACAGGTCTTTCTGTGATTGGATGGCAGCGCAAAATGCCGCGCTTTCCCCATAAATGGGCGGCCCCGTCTGTCAATAGAAGGGACCCTTGCCAAGGGACGCTGATACAGGCATGTTGAATGTGTTGATATATCATTCAACAGGAGGGGTTCATGGCTTCAAGCTTTGCGCAATCCAACACGTCTCAGCCCGAACAACCGATGGGCGAAATGAATACCACCCCATTGATCGACGTGATGCTGGTGCTGCTGATCATGTTCATCATCACGATCCCGATCCAGACGCACAGTGTCAGCGTCGACCTTCCCCAAACGCCTGACACGGTGACGCAGCCGCCGATAAATTCAGTCAAGAACAGGCTGACGATCGATGGGGAGGGGGTGCTGCGCTGGAACGGGGCGGCAATCGATAGGCTCACTCTGCGCCAATATCTCGCCGCGTCCCTTGCGAAGCCTGTCGAACCGGAGTTGCAGTTCCAGCCCGCCGCTGACGCCCGCTATGTCGTGGTGGACGAAGTGCTCGCCGACATTCGCCGAGCGGGCGTCAAGAATATGGGCTTTGTTGGCAACGAGCGCTACGCCACCTTCTGACAGAAACCGCCCGCCAACATGATCCCCCTTGACCAGTCGCCCGGCGCATAGTCTTTTGCTGCCGGGGACTACGGGGGGATCATGGACCAGGAACGCTTTTACGGCGAGAGCTTCGCCTTTGAAGGAAGCTGGCGCGAATATGCGCCCATCGCTTTTACCAA
Organism: Sphingobium sp. TomTYG72; assembly: GCF_055394715.1. NCBI lineage: Bacteria > Pseudomonadati > Pseudomonadota > Alphaproteobacteria > Sphingomonadales > Sphingobiaceae > Sphingobium > Sphingobium sp. TomTYG72. The sequence goes on from NZ_AP027336.1 coordinate 2,707,660, forward strand.
CCTGCTGCTGACGATCGTCACACTGGGCATCTATCGTTTCTGGGCGACGACGCGGACGCGGCGCTATCTCTGGGCGAATACGCGCTTCATCGACGATCGGCTCGAATGGACGGGCACCGGCAAGGAGTTGTTGCTGGGATTCCTGATGGTGCTGCTGCTCATGGGCGTGCCCTTCATGTTTCTTCAGTTCGGCGCGCAGGCGCTGGTCCTTCGGGGGCATGCAGGCCTCGCGGCCGTGCTCACCATGGCGGCGGCCTTCACTATCTTCTACTTAACGGGCGTCGCCCGCTTCCGCGCGCTGCGTTATCGGTTCAGCCGCACCTGGTGGCACGGCATCAGAGGTGGCGCCGACGACAGCGGCTTCGGTTTCGGCCTGCAATATATGTGGCGCACCATAGTGTCCTACATACCCTTGGGCCTCCTTATCCCATGGTCGATGGTTTCGCTCTGGAACCGGCGCATGAACGCTATGAGCTTCGGCTCGCATCCATTCGTTGCGGTCGGTCGCGCGAGGCCGCTCATGAAGAGGTTCCTGCTCTTCTATCTTGCTCCGCTGCTTTTCGTCCTGCTCGGCGTCGCGATGGCGGGCACTTTCGGAGGGGCCATTGGCGGCGTTTGGGTGACATCCAGCTTCCCGCCGCTGCTGCGCATCCTGTCGTTCATCGTCATCTTCGTGGGCGTCTATGCTTTGCTTGGCCTCATCGCGCTCGCTTATTATGCGGCCTTCCTGCGCGAAACGATCGGCAATCTGACCCTCGCGGGCCTGGAATTTTCCTTTGAGGCCAGTACGGACGATTGGCTTGCCTTGTTCTTCGGCGACATCGCACTGGTCGTCTGCACCCTCGGCATCGGGTCGATCTTCCTCCAATATCGCCACTGGAAATTCTTCATCACCCACATGAATGCGACCGGCGAGATCTATACCGACGAACTTACCCAGTCGCAGACGAAGACCAGCCGCCATGGTGAAGGCCTGCTCGACGCGCTCGACGTAGGTGCTTTCTGACCAGCCTGTCCGATTTCCGGCTCTGGCATTATGACGGCGTCAACGCGACCCGGCGGAGCGTGCTTCTCCGCCCGGTCGGGGACGGCTTCGTGCTGGAGGAGCCGGAAAGCGGCTGGGCCGGTGCGCCAGCCATCTGGTCCGACCTGACCGTGATCGGTGCGGACAGCGGGCGTTCTACCTATGGGCACAGCGCCATTCCCGGATGGCGAATGGGTTTTTCAGGAGAGCCACCAGCGGGTCTGTCCGCTTATCTGCCCCGGGGCGAACGCTATGGCCGCTGGATCGACCGCTTCGGCTTCTGGCGCGCGGCGGGGCTATTCACGATTGTGGCGGGACTGGTTGTCTGGGGTGCGCTCGAAGCCCCCGGTGCCATTGCGCCGTTGATCCCCCAATCCTGGGAAAACCGGATGGGCGATACCATGGTCGGGGATTTCGGCGGCCGCTTCTGCCACACGCCCGCCGGGGATGCCGCGTTGCGGACGTTGGCGGAGAGGATCGACCCCCACCATGAAGCGCGCGAAATCACGCTTGCCAACATCCCGATGGTCAATGCGGTAACGCTGCCCGGCGGTCGTATTATCCTGTTCGACGGCCTCATTCAGCAGGCCGGCTCGCCCGACGAGGTCGCGGGCGTACTGGGTCATGAACTTGGCCATGTTCGTCACCGCGACACCTTGACCGGCCTTGTCCGCCAACTTGGCCTTAGCGCTGTGCTGGGCGGAGCGGGGGGCGGTGCAGGCAGCTACCTCAACGGTGTGCTGGCGCTCAGCTATGGGCGGGATGCGGAAGCGGCAGCCGACGGCGTCGCCATCGATCAGATGCGCGCCGCCAACATCTCCCCCGCCGCCACCGCGGCCTTCTTCGAAAAGCTCGGCGGCAAGGAGGCCGGTAGCGGAGAAAGGGCCATGACATGGCTCTCCTCGCACCCGCTCTCCGCCGATCGCCGCCGCCGTTTCGTCGATGCGGTCAAGCTGGGCTCTGCCTATCGCCCGGCCCTCGATCGCGGTTCATGGCAGGCGCTGCGCTCCTCCTGCGCGGCCGACCCCAAGGTTGCGAAATTCTGGGGAAAGCCCTTCTGATCAGGCGAAGATCAGGCGCGCCTGATCCCCGGTCTGCTGCAGAAAGGCGATGGGGCCGCTGATGGAAATGCCTTCCGGCAATGCACTAGCGGCGACCTCATGCAGCGCCATGCCGCTCTGGCAGGCCAGGATGCGGACATCCAGCGCCAATGCCTCGGCGATCAATTGGCTGAGGGAAGGCAGGCCCGCCGCCAGATGCGCGGCATCCTCTGGCGCTTGGGCGGTTTGCCGCAGCAGCGCCACTGCATCCAGTTGCAGGAAGACGCTCGCTGTTCCGCCTAACGCCGCCTGCGCGCTTGCCAGCACCAGCGCGCCGCGCAGCCGCTCTGCGTCAGCCGTGGCGACGACAATCCTCAGTTCGCGCATAGTTCGGCGGCGCACGCCTTGCAGCCGGGGTCCTTGGCGACGCTCACCGTGCGGAACCGCATGGAGAGCAGGTCGGCGAGCAGCAGCTTGCCCGCCATGTCGGCGCCGAAGGGCACCAGTGCACGGATGACTTCCAGCGCGGCCAGGCTTCCCATCACGCCGGTCAGAGCGCCAATCACCCCTGTTTCGGCGCAGTTCCGTTCCGGCGCGTCCTGTGGATCGCCGACAAGGCAGCGATAGCAGGGCTGATCGACTTCCCAGCCGCGATAGGTAGCGAGCTGCCCCTCGAACGGCCCGACCGCCGCCGACACGAGTGGAATGCGCAGCCGCTGCGCGCAGTCCGCCACCGCCAGCCGCGTCGCGAAGCTGTCGCACCCGTCCAGAACGACATCCGCGTCCCGCAGCATGAGCGCGGCATTATCCGCATCGATCCGCGCATTGATGGGGATCAGCTTCACATCGGGATTAAGCCGCGCCACCGCCGCCATCGCGCCCTCGGCCTTGGCGACACCGATGTCGCCGGTGCCGAACAGCACCTGCCGCTGCAAATTGGAAAGCGCGACATGATCATCGTCGATCACCCGGATCGTGCCGACGCCCGCCGCCGCGAGATAGAGGATCGCCGGGCTGCCAATCCCGCCCGCGCCGATCACCGCGACATCGGCCGACAGCAGCCGCGCCTGACCCGCGCCGCCAATCTCCTTGAGGACGATATGGCGGGCGTAGCGTTCCAGCTGCTCGTCGGAAAGGGTCATGAGCTACTCACTCCCGTCGATCCGAAACCACCCGAACCCCTGACCGTCTCGTCCAGTTCCTCAACCTCGGCAAAGCGCGCCACCTGCACCGGCGCCGCCACCAGCTGCGCGATGCGGTCACCGCGTGAAATGACGAAAGGCTCACTACCCAGGTTGATGAGGATGACCTTCAGTTCCCCGCGATAATCCGCGTCGATCGTGCCCGGCGTATTGGGCAGGCTGATGCCGTGCTTCAGCGCCAGCCCCGACCTTGGCCGCACCTGCACCTCATAGCCATCGGGTATTGCCATCGCAAAGCCCGTCGCCACAGCATGCCGCCCGCCCGGCACGATGATCACATCCTCGGCCGACACGACATCCATGCCAGCCGCATGCTCGGTCGCATAGGCAGGCACCGGCAGCCCCTCACCATGGGGCAAGCGCTTCAGACGGATTTCAATCGGAGAGAGCGGCGAGGGCATAAGCAACCTTTTCGATGATTCGGGTGGCGACGGCATCCTTGGGCAAATGCTCCCAACTTTCGATGCCGTTCGCCGTGACGATATGCACGCTGTTGCTGTCGCCGCCCATCACGTCACCTGACACATCATTGGCGATGATCCAGTCCGCACCCTTGCGCGCCAGCTTTGCCTCGGCATGTTCGGCAACCTTCTCGGTCTCGGCAGCAAAACCAATGAGCAGGGCAGGACGCCCCGCATGTTTGCCCAAGGTGCCCAGAATATCAGGATTCTCCACCAGCGAGAGCGGCGCAGGCTTGCCTGACCCATCCTTCTTCAGCTTCTGTTCGCAAGCGTCAGCCGTGCGCCAGTCGGCAACCGCTGCCACCATGATCGCCGCATCGGCTGGCAGCGCACCCTCGACCGCCGCCAGCATGTCCCGCGCGGTTTCCACATCGACGCGATCCACGCCCGCAGGCGTCGGCAGATGTACCGGCCCGGCGACCAGCGTCACCCGCGCCCCCGCCCGCGCCGCTGCCGCTGCGATGGCAAAGCCCTGCTTGCCCGAAGAGCGATTGGCGATGTAGCGCACCGGGTCGATCGGCTCATGCGTCGGCCCAGCGGTAACCAGGATATGCCGCCCCTTAAGCGGCAGTTCAGCCCCCTCAAAATCCGGCTGACCGGCAAGCGGGTCTTTCACAGCCGGATGTTCAAGTAGCCGCTCAATCTCCGCAACGATCGCTTCGGGTTCAGGCAGACGCCCCTTGCCGAACTCGCCACAAGCCATCTCGCCGCTATCGGGCTCCATCAGGTGCACGCCATCGGCATGCAGGCGCGCAAGGTTCCGCTGCGTCGCTGCATGATGCCACATGCGCACATTCATCGCGGGCACCGCCAGCACTGGCTTGTCCGTCGCCAGCAGCAGCGTCGTCGCCAGATCATCGGCAATGCCATTCGCCATCTTGGCGAGGATGTTCGCCGTCGCGGGCGCGACCACGACCAGATCAGCCTGTCGGCTCAACTGGATATGCCCGATCTCCCGCTCTTCTTTCAGGTCGAACATGTCGCCATAGACATGATCCTCGGTCAGCACGCCAAAGGATAGCGGCGTCACGAAATGGGTGGCGCTGTCGGTCAGCACCGCCCGCACGGCGATACCGCGCTTCTTCAGCAGCCGCACCAGCTCCAGCGACTTATAGGCCGCGATGCCGCCGGACACGATCAGGAGGATGCGACGCTGAGTCATAGCTGCAGATGTAGCAGGGCCGTAACGACCGCTCCAGTCACCGCGGCAATTCCCGCCACGGCGACATAGCGCCATCCCCCGCCGACGCGGATCAGCCTCACCTCGGTCAGCGGCGGCGGCGGCGGCGCACCGCCCTTCTCGGGGAAGGCTTCCTCGATCCGGCGCACAAGGCCGGGCAGGCGCTGGAGCGTCCGCCAATTTTCGATCAGCGCATCGGCGGTCTTGGCTTCCGGCCCGAGTTCCCCGCGCAGCCACTCCTTCACATAGGGACCGCTCGTCTCCCACAGGTTGATGTCGGGATCGAGCGCGGTCGCGACGCCCTCCACCATCACCATCGTCTTCTGGAGCAGCAGCAAATGGGGCTGGGTCTGCATGTCGAAATCGCGGGTGATGGCGAACAGTCCGTCCAGCATGCCCCCGACCGAAAGCTCGCGCACCGGCTTGCCACGCATGGGTTCACCAACCGCGCGCAGGGCGGTGGCGAACTCCTCCACATTATGGTGGCCGGGCACATATTGCGCCTCAAAATGGATTTCAGCGACCCGCTTATAATTGCCGGTAATCAACCCATAGAGGATCTCCGCCAGCCACATGCGCGCCCGCCGGTCGATCCGCCCCATGATGCCGAAGTCGATCGCGACGATGTCGCCATTGGCGGTGACGAACAGGTTCCCCTGATGCATGTCAGCGTGGAAGAACCCCTCGGCGATCGCCTGCCGCAGGAAAGCGTTGACCAGCCGCGCCCCCAGTTCCTTCACGTCATGACCCGCCGCGATCAGGGCGTCTCGATCGGAAATCTTGATCCCGTCGATCCACTCCATCGTCATGACCTTGCCGGTCGTGCGATCCCAATCGATCATCGGCACGCGATAGCCCGGCATCGCCTCCATCGCCTCGGCGAGTTCGGACGCCGAAGCGGCTTCGCGGCGCAGGTCCAGCTCGCGCGCGGTCCAACGCTTCATATTGGCGATGACCAGGCGCGGCCGCAATCGCGCGACCTCGCCGCCCAACATTTCAACATGGGCAGCGGCCCATTCATAGGTCTGGATGTCGCGGTTGAACTGGTCCGTGACGCCCGGCCGAATCACTTTCACCGCGACATCGCGGCCGTCCGTGGTGATGGCGCGATGCACCTGCGCGATCGACGCAGCACCCACCGGTGCTTCATCGAAGCTGGTATAGATGCTCTCCAGCGGACGCCCAAAACTCTGTTCGATCTGCGCGCGAATGGTAGCGAAGGGAACGGGTGGCAGCGCGTCCTGCAAACGCAGCAGATCGTCCGCAGCCTCTTCCCCAACCAGATCGGGACGGGTCGCCAAAGTCTGTCCCAGCTTGATCGCCGCAGGTCCGATCGCCTGAAAGGCATCGGCATAGCGCGGTTGCTTGGGCACCCGCGCCCCCACCCGCGCCAACCGCACCAGCCGCCGCACGGGCGTAGGCGTCAACGGATCGCGCTCAATCCCCCGCAGCGCCCCATGCCGCGCCAATGTCCGGCCCCATTTCAGCAGCCGCCAGATATGCGTGATGTGGGATGGCATGGCTATTTACTCCCCTCCCCTTCAGGGGAGGGGCTGGGGGTGGGGGAACGCCCCAAGCGCTGTGCCAGGTGGACGGACCCCACCCTTCGAAGCAGGCACGTGACTGCTTCGAACCCTCCCCTGAAGGGGAAGGGCTTTGAGTGCGCCCCCATCAAATCTTCCACCCCGAATGGATCGCCACCAACCCACCAAGGATCGGCTCGACCTTCGTCTGCACGAAGCCCGCCTGGCGGATCATCCGCTCAAATTCCGGCATAGGCGGAAAGCGCCGGATCGATTCGATCAGATACCGATAGCTGTCCTCGTCATCGGCGAGCAGCTTGCCAAGCTTGGGCACCAGCCGATGCGAATAGGCGTCATACACATCGGAAAAGCCCGGCCATGTCGTCGTCGAAAATTCCAGGCAGAAGAAGCGCCCGCCAAATTTCAACACGCGATGCGCTTCCCGCAGCGCCTTGTCGATATGCGTCACATTGCGGATGCCAAAGGCGATCGTATAGGCGTCGAAGCTGCGGTCCTTGAACGTCAGTTCTTCCGCATTCTGCTCCGACCAGATCAGCCCTTCCAGGCCCTTCTTCTTCGCGCGCTCGACGCCCACCGCCAGCATTTCCGGATTGATGTCGGATACGGTGACGTTGGCACCATGCTTAGCCATGCGAAAGGCGATGTCGCCCGTGCCCCCCGCCATATCCAGGATCGCTTCATCCTTGCGCGGCTTCACGCGCCCGACAAACTGGTCCTTCCACAGCCGGTGCGCGCCCACGGACATGGCGTCGTTCATCAGGTCATATTTGGACGCGACGTTGGAAAAGACCGCGCGCACCATCCCCGGTTTTTCAGAGGCATCCACATCGCGATAGCCGAAAGAAGCAGTGTCGTTCATGGGCCAGCCTCCTAGAGCATTTGCATGTCCGGTGGAAACACCCCAGATCGGCGAAAATGTTCAGTGACTTGTCGGCATTATTCGGCCTGACGATCCGATCGCTATCCAAGAGAGATTTTAATGCCTGAACTGCCCGAAGTCGAAACCACTGTCGCTGGCCTTCGGTCGGTTCTGGAGGGCGCGGTTCTGACCCGTGTCGAACCACGCCGCGCGGATCTCCGCTTCCCCATTCCTGTCGATCTGCGGCAGCGGCTGACTGGCGCGACCGTCACATCGCTGTCCCGCCGCGCCAAATACGGGCTCATCGAAACCAATCGCGGCGACACGCTGATCTTCCATCTCGGCATGTCGGGGCGTTGGCGAATCGATCCTGCCGAGATCGGGACGCATGACCATCTTCTGATCGAGACCGGAAACGGCCATCTGCTTTCCCTTAACGATCCGCGCCGCTTCGGCTCGATCGACCTCGTGCGCACCGACGGCTCACAGGCCTATGGTCCCTTTACCCGCATGGGGCCGGAGCCACTCGGACCTGATTTTTCGTCCGACTATCTCGCGCAGGTGCTGAAAGGGAAGGCGACATCGATCAAGGCGGCGCTGCTCGATCAGCGAATCGTGGCCGGGCTCGGCAACATCTATGTCTGCGAAGCGCTCAACATGGCGGGCATCTCCCCAACGCGTGAGGCGGGGCGGATCAGTCGGGCGCGGCTCGGTCTTTTGGCCGACGCGATTCGGGAGGTGCTGACAGCCGCGATTGCGGCCGGAGGGTCCACCCTGCGCGATTATGCCCGGCCCGATGGGGAGCTTGGCTATTTCTCCAAACAGTGGCGAGTCTATGGTAGGGAAGGCGAAAGCTGCGCCTGTGGCGGCGTGATCCGGCGACGCGTGGACGGCGGGCGATCGACCTTCTATTGCCCGAAATGCCAGAAATAGCACGCGCCTTCCCGTTGACGCTTGGGCTTATCCCCTGTAAGGGGCGCACCTTCACGGGGGACGGCTGGCGATTCCGGCTGACCCTTTCACGAGATTTGACGAGACCGAGGACTTTAAATGGCCAATACGCCGCAAGCCAAGAAGCGCATCCGCCGCAACGCACGCCGCGCCGAAATCAACGGCGCCCGCATCAGCCGGATCCGTACCCTGGTGAAGAAGGTCGAAGCCGCTCTCGCCGCTGGCGACAAGTCGGCTGCGGCCACGGCGCTTCAGTCCGTCCAGCCTGAACTGGCCCGTGGCGTCGCTCGCGGCGTGCTGCACAAGAATACTGCGGCTCGCAAGTTCGGCCGTCTTACGAAGCGGGTTAGCGCGCTCGCCTGAGCCGCTCCACTCGATCGTCACGTAAAAGTCGAAAAACCCGTCCCGCTCTGGGGCGGGTTTTTTCATGATTCCGTCACGTAGCCGTAACGGACATCCGCAGATTCCCGCGATTCCCTCACGATTCGAGCAAAAGGGCACAGAGGTGTATATTTGCTAAGTATCTGAAATTACTTGATATTATGTTCATTTCGCCATTTTCCCCGGTTTTCCGCGTCAACGTCTTTATTTCATATTTTTGAAGGGCCTCGCCCTTGATCAGGCGAAGATTGCCTGTGTATTTTCAATTCTCTGATCGCCACTCGAATCGATTCCGGTGATCGTCATTAGGTTGTTTTTGCGCAGACTTGTTGGGGAAGCTCCCGCTTTTCCAAAGGGATTTTTGCGTCTGATGGTCCCTGCCCGGCAGGGGCACAGTTGATGGGGGTCGACTGTTT
>NZ_AP027337.1:0-290000 GCF_055394715.1 Sphingobium sp. TomTYG72
ATGTCGCATTCTGACGGCGAAGCGATCGGCGGGCTATTGGAGGAGGGGCTGGCGCTCGCCGAAGGGCCGCGTCTCGACGATAGCGGCCTTATCCTGCCGTCCGATTATCCTAACGTCGCCGCCGCTGTTTCGCCGGACAAACCAGCTATCATATTCGGCGATCATAGCTGGACTTACGCCCAGCTGGACCGTGGCTGTGATGCGGTCGTCACATTGCTTGGCGAGCATGGCGTCGGACAGGGCGGTCGGCTGGCCTATCTCGGCAAGAATAACGACCTCTTCTTCCTGATATTGATCGGCGCCATTCGTGCTGGCGCCGTCCTGGTGCCGGTCAACTGGCGCAATACGGCTCCGGAAACGGCCTATGTGCTGGAAGACAGCGAGGTCAGCCTGGTCATTGCCGATAGCGAGTTTCTTCCACTGCTCAAGGAAGCGGATAAGCGAGGGCTTCCGACGCTGGTCGTCGATAAGGAGGGACCGCAAGGTCTGCGAAGCCGGATCGCGGCGGCTCAGCCAGCGGCTCGGGCGCCGCTGGACCCGCACGCGCCCTGCCTGCAACTCTATACGAGTGGCACCACGGGGCGTCCCAAGGGTGTCGTCACGTCCCAATATGCGTTCGGCATCCATCGCCATGTTGAGAATGTGTCCGGCTATTTCGCCGATTGGGGGGATGACGAGGTTTTGCTGTCCCCCCTCCCCACCTTTCATATCGGCGGGATGTCCTGGGTATGCACAGCCTTGGTGCGCGGTGCGACCGTCCACATCATCGCGGACACCGCGCCTGCGACCATCCTGGATGCTTGCCTGGAATTTGGCGTTACCCGGACTTTCATCGTGCCGACGCTGGTGCGCGGGCTGATAGCGGAGATGGACGCGCGCAATGTTCGCGTGCCGACGCTGCGGGGCATTCACTATGGTGCCGCGTCGATGGACCCCGGCCTGCTGGAACGATCGGTCGATCGCTTCTCCTGCCACTTCCTGCAATATTACGGCATGACCGAAAACACCGGGACGATGTCGATCCTTGGGCCGCAAGAGCATGACATCCGTCGTCCTCATCTGCTCCGGTCGGTGGGGCGGCCCTTGCCCGGTTTCAGCGTCGCGATCCGCGATCCTCAGGGCCAACTCCTGCCCGTGGACCAGCCAGGCGAAATCTGGGTGAAGTCGCCCAGCCTGCTGATCGAATATTGGAACAATCCGAAGGCAACGTCGGAAGCGTTGATCGACGGCTGGTATCGATCGGGCGACGGGGGAAGGCTGGACAAGGACGGTTATCTGTTCCTGACCGACCGGATCAAGGACATGATCGTGTCGGGCGGAGAGAATGTCTATCCTGCCGAGGTCGAGGCCGTGCTGCGCGATCATCCGGCCGTGATGGACTGCGCCGTGTTTGGATTGCCGCATCCCAAATGGGGCGAAGGAGTGACGGCGGCAGTGGAAGTTCGTCCCGGTCATGAACTCGATGCCGAAGAGCTCATTGCCTTCGCGCGGCAGTCGCTGGCTGCCTACAAGATTCCGCGCCGGATCGAACTTGGCGTTGCACTGCCCCGCACAGCGTCGGGGAAGGTTCAGCGCGGACTGATCCGCAAGCAATTCCTGGGCGGGGAATAAGCAGAGTATCGGCGCGCACGGAGACATATCCGTGCGCGCCGATGCCGCCCCTATGCTTCGCTCACCTGCGCCGAGCAGCGGTCGAGTACCACCACATCCCGTTCCGCCGCGACGGCGCGGAAACGCAGCTGGCCGCCGCCCTGCTCGTAAAATTCAAAGCGGATCGTCTCGCCCGGCATGACCGGCTTGCTGAAACGGACGAACATGCCCTTGAAGCGCGCAACGTCATTGTCGCAATAATGCGCCAGCACCGCGCGATTGGCCAAGCCCTTGGTGCACAGGCCATGCAGGATCGGCCGGTCAAACCCCGCCTTTCGTGCAATCGCTGGCTCTGCATGCAACGGATTCCAGTCCCCGCTCAAACGATAGATCAGGGCCTGTCCCGGACGGGTCGTAATTTCCACCACCGCGTCGGGCTTTCCTTCGGGCACCGGATCAGCGGCCGGGATGGCATTGCCGAAACCGCCCTCCCCGCCATTGCCGCGCATGAACAGCGTCGATCGCACGGTCGCCAGATGATCCCCCGTGGCCGTATCATACAGCGCCTTTTCCTGATGGAGCAGCGCGCCGCGTCCTTCACCTTTGTCCTCGACCCCCGCCACGCGATATTCACCCCTTATGGTGCCCGCCGGGGGTAGCGGCTTGTGCATCGTCAGATGCTGCTCGGCATGGAGTATCTTCACCCAGTCGATGCCGAATTCCGGCCGTTGCGCCCAGAAGCCGGGATGACACAGGATGTTCGCAAAGCAGGGCAAGGAACGCAGTTCTTTTTCGTAGACGAACGGCAGCTCTGCCTCATCAAGCGGGTCCAGACCATAGCCCAGCCCCAGCGCATGGAGGATCGTGTCGCGTTTGTCATAGGATTGGACGATGGGCTCAATCGTCAGGTTCCTGATTTTCTCAATGTCCAAGCGTCATCCCTCCAATGGCGTTTCAAGACCACTCAACAGCCCCAGTGGCGTTATATGGTGCGTTATCGTACCATACGCATTATATCTGATTTGACAACCTTTGGTGCGGGGATATAGATTGCAGGCATACGAGTTATTGACGCCTGATATGGAGCTTGCGTGCCGGACTTCATTCCTCCGTTCAGCACCCGCCTGACGAACCGGCAGGTGATACTTTCGCACCGTCCGGCCGCCAGCCCCGTCGCTGCCGATTTCGCCCGCAAAGACGTCAGCATTGCATCGCCCGGCGACGGCCAATTTCTGGTGCGCAACCTCTATCTTGCGGCGGACCCGGTACAGCGCGGTTGGGCGGCCAACGAGGGCCTCACTCCATTGGGTCAGCCGATGCGCGCCCTTGCGGTCGGCGTGGTCGTGGAAAGCCGCGATGATGGCATCAGATCAGGCGATGTGGTCTACGGCTTTTTCGGTTGGCAGGATTACAAGGTCGCGGCACGCGGCGACCTGTTGTCGCACATCCCACATCCGCGCGCGCCGCTTTCGGCATATGCCGGGGTACTTGGCATGCCCGGCGTGACGGCATGGCTCGCCTTGCAAGACATCGCTCCCCCCTATGAGGGCGCGGCCATGCTTGTCTCAACGGCGGCGGGGACAGTGGGCAGTGTCGTGGGCCAGATCGGGCAGCGCGCGGGCGCGTTCGTCGTCGGCCTGACTGGCAGCGATGAGAAGGTGGAAAGCTGCGTTCGCGACTATGGCTATGACGTCGCCTATAATTACAAGTCCGTCGATCTGGCGGCTACCCTTGCGGAGGCTCGCCCCGGCGGCTTCAACATCTATTTCGACAATACCGGCGGCCCGATCCTGGACACGGCGATCCGTGCAATGGCGAGGCACGGGAGGATCGTGCATTGCGGCACCGCCGCCACGCCCAGCTGGAATCCTCCGCCGACCGGCCTTCGCAACGAACGCGAGATATTGATGCGCGCGCTTGTCTGCGGCGGGTTCGTTATCTTCGATCATGTCGCCCGCTTTCCCGAAGCCGTGGAAAAGCTGAGCGACATGGTGCTGAACGGCGACCTGAAGTTTCACGACCATGTCGAACCCGGCATCGACCGGGTCAGTGGCGCCCTTGAAGCGCTTTTTGCTGATAGCAACGCGCCCAAGACACTGGTCTATATTGGCGAGGATTAGCGGATTCTGGAACTGCGCTCGCGTTCAGTCGGGCCGCCACTCGCCTATGGCAGGCCGCACCGGCTGAACGACGAAATTGCCCGTGAACACGCCTTCCTTGGTGAAAGGGTCTCCCGCAAGGAGCGCGCGGACTGCGGCCTCATCTTCGGCCTCCAACAGGAAGGAGCTGCCTTGGGGACTTGAGTCCGACCGGTCTCCATCCAGCATCGCGCCAGCGACTTTCACCGCAGCCCCCTGTTCCAGCCAATAATCCAGATGGCGCTGCCGATGCTCCAGCCGAAGGGGTAGAGCGCCCGGTTTGTCAGCGGCCAGAACGATGAAAAACATGATATCCCGATCTCCCGCCCGCTGCCTCAATCTTCGCCTTCGATCAGGCTCGAACCACCCTGTTCGCGCAGGACATCCTTCAAATTCTGCTTCACCTGCAGCAGCACCTCCTCACACACTCCCCTGTCGGCGTCCGATACGCCTTCCAGGATGCGGCGGTTCATCGTCGCGGCCAGTTCGATCATGAGGCCGATCACATCGAACCCCTTTTCTGTGATGAACACGCGCTTTGCCCGGCGGTCGTTGGCATCTGCCCTGCGTTCGACATGGCCCGACGCTTCAAGCCGATCTATCAACCCGCCGACGGTCACCTTGCCCACTTCCATCAGCCGGGCGAGATCGACCTGCATCATCCCGTCATTGCCTGCTCGCGACAAGGTGCTGAGCACCGACCATTGCGACCGGGTGATCCCGTAAGGCCGCATCAGCAAGTCCATCACGGTGCGCCGGATACGCGATACGTCATGCACCAGATAGCCGAACGTGAACTGTTTCGCAGAGGGCCGTTTCGGCGTCTTCTTTTTCGGTGCGGCAGCTTTCAGCGTGTTCGTCATTCTCACCATCCAGTTAAAGGCAATTTCGGTGCATCATCTTCGTCCGATGATCTATAATTCGCCCTCTATTGCAATAGCGTATGATAGCGAACCCGATGATCAGCAGGCGTATGATGTTTCATAGCCTCTCTATTCTGACTAACTATGATCTGGCAACCGCCTTCATTTGCCGAACAGGTCGCGGCCGATAATCTGTTTCATCACCTCCGCCGCGCCGCCCGCGATGCGCACGATGCGCGCGTCGATATAGGCCCGCGCGATCGGATATTCGGTCATATAACCATAGCCGCCGAAAAATTGCAGGCATTGGTCCACGACCTTCACATGCAGATTGGTGACCACCAGCTTCACCTTCGCCGCTTCGACGCCCGTCAACTGTCCTGCAAGGAAGCGCTTGATGCACCAGTCGGTGAAGGTTCGCGCCGACAGGATTTCAGCCGACAATTCCGCAAGCACGAACTGCGTGTTCTGGAAATCCGCCAGCGTCTGACCGAACATCTTGCGTTCGGCGGTGTAGGCGACGGTCCATTCCAGTGCAGCTTCCGCGACGCAGATGCTGCGCACCGCCTGGGTCAGCCTTTCCTGCGCCAGCTTCCCCATCATGATCCCGAAGCCGCCACCCTCACGGCCCAGAAGCCGCCAGGATTCCGCGCGGGCGTCCTCCAGGAAAATTTCCGACGTATCCTGCGCTTTGAGGCCGATCTTCTCAAGATTGCGGCCGCGCTTGAAGCCAGGTTGATGCGTGTCGATCGCGATCAGGCTGACGCCCTTGGCGCCCGCCGCCGGATCGGTCTTGCACGCGCAAACCATGATGTCGGCGAGCTGGCCGTTCGAAATATAGACCTTTTGCCCATTCAGCACATAATCATCGCCCTCGCGAATGGCGCGGGTGCGGACTTCCTTTACGTCTGAACCAGCGCCCGGCTCGGTCAGTCCAAGCGCGCCGATATATTCGCCCGAGACCATGCGGGGCAGGACCTCGCGCTTCAGCTCCTCGGTGCCTGCCGTCAGGATATAGGGCGCGACCATTTCCGAATGCACCATGAAGCCGGGGCCGGTGATGCCCTTCTTCGCCAGTTCTTCGATGACGACGACATTGTAGAGCCAGTCGGCGCCAAAGCCGCCATATTCCTCGGGAATGTTGGGGCAAAGGATGCCCACCTCGCCCGCCCGTTTCCAAACCTCGCGGGGGACGACTTCGTCCTTTTCCCACTGATGATGGTTGGGAACCAGTTCCTCATCCACGAACCGCGCGACCGTTTCGCGAAATTGTTCATGCTCGGCGGAAAAGATGCCGCGTCCGCCTTCGCTGCTGTGCTGCACGTCAACCACGGCGCGCCTCGTGCATTGCCAATGTTCTTTCCGCCTGTTTCAGATGAGGGATGTCCAGCATCTTGCCGTCGAGCCCCAATGTTCCGGCATCCGGGTTGGCGGCGAACAGGTCGACCACCCGCCGGGCGAAATCCACCTCATCGGCGGAAGGCGAAAAGCTCTCGTTGATGATGTCCACCTGCGCTGGATGTATCGCCACGCGGCCGGAAAAGCCTTCCGCCCGCGCGGCCTTGCATGAGGCGCGCAGACCTTCAGGATCACGAAAATCGACGTAGAGCGTGTCCACCGCTTCGCCGCCCGCAGCGTGCGCGCCGAGCAGACAGAGCGAACGCACCATCTTGTAGGTGTGCGTCCATTCGCCATTCGCATCGATGTTGCCGCTGGCGCCGATCGCTGAACTCAGATCCTCCGCCCCCCATGTCAGCCCGTAAAGCCGGTCCAGGCCCGCCGCCGCATAATCGCCCAGTCGGAAGGGCGAGACTGCGGTTTCGGTCGCCACCGGCAGGATGCGGATCGAACCCTGCTCGACACCGGATGCCGCTTCCAGCGCACTCAGATAATGGCTGACCTGCGCCACATCCTCTGGCCCGTTCACCTTGGGCAGCATGATGCCATCGGGCGCGACTGGTACGATCGCGGCCAAGTCTTCCAGAGTCCAGGGGGTGTCCAGCGGATTGACGCGCACCCACAGTTGAGACTTTCGTCCAGCGCGCGGACGTCCCTTGATAAAGGCCGGAACCATCTCCCGCGCTACTGGCTTGCGCGCCACGGCGACAGCGTCTTCCAGGTCCAGGATGAAGGCATCGGCAGCGACGCCATCAACCTTGCCCAGCTTCTTCTCGCTGTCTCCGGGGATGAAGAGGAAGGAACGGATCGGCAACGTCATGACGCGGGCCTCTTCATCTGGAGGCCAGACCGCTTGCACGACGCCACCAGTTCATCCTTCTGATTATAGGCCTTGTGAAGGAATGTAACGATCCCGGCTTCGGGCCGCGACTTTGATTCACGCAGATCGATGACCTCGCTCGTGACATGGATGGTGTCCCCGTGAAACAGCGGATTCGGGAAACGTACCTCATCCCAGCCAAGGTTCGCGACCGCAGTGCCCAGCGTCGTGTCCCCGACCGAAATGCCGACCATCAGGCCAAGCGTGAAGGCCGAATTGACCAGACGCTGCCCGAAGGGCGTCCCTTTCATATATTCCTCATCCAGGTGCAGCAGCGCCGGATTATGGGTCATGCAGGAAAACAGAACATTGTCTGTTTCGGTGATGGTGCGCCGAATGGGATGGTCAAAGACCATGCCGACTTCAAGCTCGTCAAACCAGACTCCAGGCATCACGCAAGTCCCAGGATAGAGATGGCGGCGATGCCCTGATAGGGAACACCGCCCAGATTGTGGGTCAGTCCGATGGACGGGTTCGACAGCTGCCGCTCCCCTGCCCGGCCCAGCAATTGGCTGTAGACCTCATAGGCCATGCGCAAGCCCGAAGCGCCGATCGGGTGCCCGAAGCATTTGAGACCGCCATCGATCTGACAGGGCATCGCCCCATCGCGGTCGTAGCGCCCGTCCAATATGTCGAAAACCGCCCGGCCATCGTCGGAAAAGCCAAGGTCTTCCATCGTCACCAGTTCGGTGATGGAGAAACAGTCATGCACTTCGCTGAGGTTCACCTGGCGCTTGGGATCGGTGATCCCAGCTTCCTTGTACGCCCGCGCCGCCGCGTTGCGGGTGGTGGCGACATAGCTGCCGTCCCACTCATTGGTCTGGGTCTCGCGGCCGGAACTGGTCGACAATTGCAGCGCCTTGATCGTCACCAGGTCCCTCTTGCCCAGAGCTCGCGCGATTTCCGGCGTGGTGACGATCGCACAGGCCGCGCCATCCGACACGCCCGAACAGTCGAACAGGCCCAGCGGATCGGAGATCATCGGCGCGTTCATGATGGTTTCCATCGGCACGGCCTTCTGGAAATGCGCCTTGGGGCTGTGCACGCCATTCTGGTGGCTTTTCCACGACACATGGCTGATGGCGCGCTTCAAGTCTTCCTTACTGGTGCCATATTTGGCCCGGTAGTAGGGCGCGAGCTGAGCGAAGCCGGCGGGCGCGGAGCCCATCGGCATCCACATGTCATTGAACGTCCCTTTAAAGGCTGGAGGCAGGCCGCCAAAACCCGTGTCCTTCAGCTTTTCCGACCCGATCGCCAGCGCGATATCCACCGCACCCGACGCGACGGCATAAGCGGCTCCGCGCAGCGCTTCGGTTCCGGTCGCGCACATATTTTCGACGCGGCTCACGGGAATGCCTTCAAGCCGCAGCGCCATCGCGGCGGGAATGGAGCTGTTGCCGACATTGACGCTATCGCCCCAGCAACCGAACCATGCCGCCTCGATCTGGTTACGCTCGATCCCTGCATCGGCGAGCGCTTCCTCGAACGCCTCCTTCATCAGGTCGGGCGACCCCATGTCCCATCGTTCGCCGAATTTGGAGCAGCCCATGCCCAGAAGGGCCACCTTGTCCTTGATACCCGTCGCCATGTCGCGAACTCCTCAGGCCGCGCTCAGCGGCGTCGATTTCCAGAAGTAGCGGTTATATCCCCGCTGGCGGTCCTTCTCCTTGATGCGGAAGACCATGCGGACCTGATCGCCCGTTTCGATCCCATCCGGGCCGATATCGACCATCTCCATCAGGACGCGCGCACCATTGTCGAACTTGACGAAGCCGACCCACAGTGGCGGCGAAGGATGATAGGACAGCCAGTCAGCAGTGGACGTCAGGACTTCCGCAATTTTATCCCTCAATGGAACATTCGTGAACTGTTCCCCTGGGGCGTGACATTGCACGCAATATTGCATCTGGGGAAACTGAACTGCACCGCAATTGCCGCATTTACCGGCGTTGAAACCTTCGAGCTGGTCGGCGGAGCGATACTGTTCGGTCAGAGCCGTTTTGGCGCTCTTCTCCGAACGCATGCCCCATTCATTTTCGATCCCGCCATAGAATGACAGCATCCGCAGATAGCTGTCCGTTCGCAAGGCATCCGCGATGGAGCCCGCGACGCCCCGCGCCGGGCGGACGGATGCGATTGCCTCTGTCGCCTGGAATATCAGCACATCGGCACCCTGACCGAAGCCGATCAGCAAAATCCGGTCACCCGGCTGCGCCTTTTCCAGCGTCGCGGAGAACATCAGCAGCGCATGGGCCGCACCGGCATAACCGACGCCGTCGTCCAACGCCCCGACTACAGCGCCTCCAAACTTCAGCTTCTTGGCCACCATGTCCGCCGCACCCTTCAGATAGGAGGGCATGACGAAATGCTGAATGTCGCCGATGGAGAGTTGCGCCTGATCCAGCGCCGCCCTGACAGCTTGGGGCACGATCTTCGCGTAACCTTCGTCGCGGACCCACCTTTCTTCCCAGCCATAATCGCTCTGGGCGTTCGCTGACCGGAAATGATCGACGAAAACTTCGGTGAGAGAGGTTGATCCAATCAACCGCGCCACGACATCACGGTCTGAAACCACAAAGGCGGCCGCCCCTGCGCCAAAGCTCATTTCCTGCGCACTGGCAGGCTTCGCGAAGGGATTGTCGGATGCCACCACAAGCGTCGCTTCCACGCCCTTGAGCGCCTGCAGCAAGGCAGAGGTTCCCGCCCGCTGCGACCCAGCGGCGTCGGACGTAGCGATATTTGCCGGAGCGCCGATCGCCCGCGCCATGATCGCTGCATTCTGAAGGTCGGCATAAGGCAGGCTGGTCGATGCCAGCCGTACGGCCTTGACGCTATCCAGATTGCTATCCGCTAGGGCATCGCGGGCAGCTTCGACGCCCATGGTGATGGCGTCTTCATCCCAACTGGTGAACGCCCTGCTGCCTTTCGCCTGCCCACGCAGGCCGGGCGCCATCCAACCATGTGCTTCCGCTATCAAGGAACGATCCAGCCGAAGCCGGGGTACATAAGCGCCATAGCGCGAAATGCCGAGTTGAGTCATTCACCTCACCTGTTCAAGGACGCGGCACCGGGCCGCTCGCCGCTGTTCATCGCGACGGTCATGTTCAGCCGAAAACCCATTTAGTACGCTCGCATATGTTACGCAAGGAACTTATTTTATGCGAGCCGCTTTACGCCGGGGATTCGAGGTTATATGGGGTCGTATGCATGCATACTGATGGAGAGGCGCATGAAGATCCTTGTGCCCGTGAAGCGGGTCATTGACTATAATGTGAAGCCGCGCGTGAAGGCGGATGGGACGGGCGTTGATCTGGCGAACGTCAAGATGAGCATGAACCCGTTCGACGAGATCGCGGTCGAGGAAGCCATTCGCTTGAAGGAAAAGGGCGTGGCGACCGAGGTCGTGGCGGTGTCGATCGGCGTTGCGAAAGCGCAGGAAACGCTGCGCACGGCGCTGGCGATGGGCGCGGATCGTGCGATCCTGATCCAGACCGATGACGAAGTCGAACCGCTGGGCGTCGCCAAGCTGCTCGCCAAGGTTCAGGAAGAGGAAGGCGCTGGCCTGATCATCCTGGGCAAGCAGGCGATCGATGATGACAGCAACCAGACCGGCCAGATGCTCGCCGCGCTGCTGAACCTGCCGCAGGGCACGTTCGCGTCGAAGGTCGAGGTCGAAGGCGACAAGGTCAGCGTGACCCGCGAAGTCGATGGCGGCCTGGAGACGGTGAAGCTGAACATTCCGGCGATCGTCACCACCGACCTGCGTCTGAACGAGCCGCGCTATGCTTCGCTGCCCAACATCATGAAGGCGAAGAGCAAGCCGCTCGCGAACAAGACGCCTGCCGATTATGGCGTGGACATCAGTGCCCGTCTGGAGACGCTGAAGGTCACCGAACCCGCCAAGCGTTCGGCTGGTGTCAAGGTTGCCGATGTCGATGAACTGGTCGCGAAGCTCAAGGCTCTGGGAGTTGCAGCATGAAGACTCTGGTATGGGTTGAACATGAGGGCGGCGCCGTCAAGGACGCGACCCTTTCCGCCGTCACCGCCGCTGCGAAGCTGGGTGAAGTGCATCTGCTGGTCGCTGGCGCTGGCGTCGGCGGCGTGGGTGAAGCTGCCGCGAAGATCGCTGGCGTGGGCAAGGTCCATGTCGCTGACGACGCGGCATTTGGTCATGCGCTGGCCGAAAATGTCGCGCCGCTGATCGTCGAGCTGATGGGCAGCCATGACGCGTTCGTCGCGCCTGCCACCAGCAACGGCAAGAATATCGCGCCGCGCGTCGCAGCTCTGCTGGACGTGATGCAGATCAGCGACATCCTGTCGGTCGAGAGCGAAGACACTTTCACGCGCCCGATCTATGCGGGTAACGCGATCGCGACCGTCAAGTCGAAGGACGCGAAGAAGGTCATCACTGTTCGTGGCACAGCCTTTGAGAAGGCGGCTCGCGAGGGCGGTTCGGGCGCGGTGGAAGCCGTTGCCTCGACTGGCGACAAGGGCCTGTCGAGCTTCGTCGGCGCCGAGATCGCCAAGCAGGAGCGTCCGGAGCTGACCTCGGCCAAGATCATCGTGTCGGGTGGCCGTGCGCTGAAGGATGGCGAGACGTTCGAGCAGGTGATCTTCCCGCTGGCGGACAAGCTGGGCGCGGCGGTTGGTGCTTCGCGTGCTGCTGTTGACGCGGGCTATGTGCCCAACGACTATCAGGTTGGCCAGACTGGCAAGATCGTGGCTCCGGAAGTCTACATCGCGGTCGGTATTTCCGGCGCGATCCAGCATCTGGCGGGCATGAAGGACAGCAAGACCATCATCGCCATCAACAAGGACGAGGATGCGCCGATCTTTCAGGTCGCGGACATCGGCCTGGTCGGTGATCTGTTCAAGGTTGTGCCGGAGTTAAACCAGAAGCTTTGAAGCTTCCTTTCTACACCTCGCCGGTGAGCCCTCGATCCTGCGACGAGGGCTCCCATCCGGCCATCGGGGGCAAGCATCGAAACGACTGCCTTGCCTTAGGGCC
The DNA here is from genome assembly GCF_055394715.1 of Sphingobium sp. TomTYG72. Taxonomy (NCBI): domain Bacteria; kingdom Pseudomonadati; phylum Pseudomonadota; class Alphaproteobacteria; order Sphingomonadales; family Sphingobiaceae; genus Sphingobium; species Sphingobium sp. TomTYG72. The sequence goes on from NZ_AP027337.1 coordinate 11,878, forward strand.
GATCGACATTCAGGAGATGGCGAGCCGAGCCGAAGGCCACCGAAGGTAAAATGGTGGTTTTCCGTGACCCTTGAAGCGAGTCACGCGCCTCGCTTCAACGCAGCGTACTCAAAGTACGTGAGCACCGGAAGCGCGGAGAACCGCCATTTGCAGGCCGCCAGAACTGAATGTCGATCGGACCTAGCCTTGCCCCTCAAATTCCTCCATCATCGCCTGACGGATCAGATACTTCTGCACCTTTCCAGTCACCGTGGTCGGGAAGGCGTCAACGATCCGTATGAACCGGGGTATTTTATAGTGGGATATCTGGTCCACACAAAATGCCCTGACCTCATCTTCGGCCAGTTTTCCGTCGGCGCGTAACGTTATCCACGCACAGACTTCCTCCCCCATATGATCGTCCGGCACGCCCACGACGGAGACATCCTCGACGGCGGGGTGCCCCCGCAGAAAATCCTCGATTTCGCGCGGGTAGATATTCTCCCCCCCACGAATGATCATGTCCTTTATCCGGCCTACGATGCTCCCATAGCCAGCGTCGTCCAGGACGGCCAGATCGCCGCTGTGCATCCAGCCGTCTGAATCGATGGCGGCCGCCGTCTGCACGGGATCGTTCCAATATCCCATCATGACGGAATAACCTTTGGTGCATAATTCTCCCGGCGTTCCGCGCGGGACGATCGCGCCGTCGGCATCGACGATCTTGCATTCGAGATGCGGTTGGATCTGGCCGATGGTGGTGGTTCGACGTTCGATCGAATCTCCAGGCACGGTCTGGAAACTGACGGGGCTGGTCTCCGTCATCCCATAGGCGATCGTCACATTTCGCATGTTGAGGCGATCCACAACGTCCCGCATCAATGGCTCCGGACAAAGCGCCCCGGCCATGCACCCAGTGCGCAATGAGGACGTATCGGTCGCATCCGTCTCGAGCCGTGCCAGAACCGCAATGAACATCGTCGGAACGCCATATAGGGCGGTACAGCGTTCCTCCGTCACCGTGCGCAGCACCGCCGCAGGATCGAAGGCGCTCGATGGATAGATCATGGCCGATCCATGCGTGATGGCGGCAAGGTTTCCCATAACCATCCCGAAACAATGGTATAGCGGCACAGGTATACAAATGCGGTCGCCGGGGGTCAGACCCATGGCGCTGCCGACAAAATAACCGTTGTTAAGGATGCCGCGATGGCTGAGCGTAGCGCCCTTCGGCAAACCTGTAGTGCCGCTGGTGAACTGAATGTTCACGGCGTCCTCCGCTCGAATTTGCGGCTCAATCGAACGCAGATGATCCAGAGACGGAGCCGACGATAGCAGGTCATCAAAGCGCAGCCAGCCCGGACGCGGCTGTTCACTGATAAGGATGGCCGCCTTGAGCGTCGGCAGCCGCTTTGCTTCCAACTGCCCCGGTACGCAGCGGGGCAGCTCCGGAGCGAGCGTCTCGATCATGTCGGCATAGGCACTGGTCTTGAACCGTTCGGCTGCAACCAGCGCCCGCAGGCCGACATTGTTGATCGTATATTCGACTTCCGACAATCGATAGGCGGGATTGATGGTCACCAGGATCAGACCGGCACGGGCGGCTGCGAACTGGGTCAAGGTCCATTCCGCGCAGTTGGGCGACCAGATGCCGATGCGGTCCCCTGGCCGCAAGCCCAGCTCCAACAGTCCAGCAGCTAGCTTATCGGCAAGAGCAAGTAGATCGTCATAGGTCCAGCGGATGTTCTGTTCCACCGAAACCAAAGCATCGCGATCACCCCACCGAGCGGCAGCGTCCGCCAGAGCCTGTCCTATCGTCAAATCCAGAAGCGGGGGATCCGTTCTACCCCGGACGTAGCTGAGAGCGCTCACTTTCCACATCCCCTCAGGGCCACTGGCATATTCCTCTCGAATATTGGCTGCGGTTCCGCAGCGACAAATTGCATAAGCGACTTGATTGTCGCGGACAGCGTCGCCTCTGCAAGTATGCTACTGTTAGGCACTTGCCTGTCAGCCGCCTCACCTTTCCGTTGCTTTGCGACTAAAGTCAGGCAATGTTCCTGAGCCGGACAAGGATCGATAACCCGACAAATGGCGGAGAGGAAACGGTGACGATGAGGCGATCATCCATTGACGCGCGCAGCGTTCCTCCTCCTGGCACACAGGAGATGCAGGCGCATTTAAACAAAGTGCTGATGAGCCCCGTCTTTGAACGCAGCCCCCGTATGCAGCGATTTTTACGTTATCTCTGCGAGGAGATGTTCGCGGGGCGAGGGTCGCTCCTGAAAGAATACAGCATTGCACTAGGGGTTTTTGACAAGCCCCAGGATTTCGATCCCGGCACCAGCGCGACCGTTCGGGTTGAGGCAGGACGCCTCCGCCGCCTGCTGACAAGCTACCAGATCAACCATGGTCAATCCGACACCATTCAGATTGTCATTCCTAAAGGAGGATATGTCCCAAGCTTCCAACGCAAGACGGAACAATCGGAAATTGTTGAGCGAGACGATGACGCTCCTGCAAAGGCTGCGACCCCGGATTTGCCTTCGCATATGGAACTGCGCAGGGTAACGGTCTTATCCTGCTCTTTCCGGCTAAAAGGCATTTCCCAACTGACGGCTGAGTTTCTTGAAGAATTCGACCGCTTCCACGCATATTTTTCCTCGACCGTGAAGCAGTTGGGCGGCGTCATGGAGAACGGCGCAACGGCTCGACTGACCGTCTATTTCGGCTGGCCCACCTCGCTGGAAGATGCTTCGGGACGGGCCATGACGGCGGCAACGGAGATCATTGCCTATGCGAGGCGTGAACATGGAGATAATTGTGAGGTCCGTGTGGCCATTGATACAGGCAAGGTTCTCTCACGACCCTGCCTGGAACAGCCGCTGATATTGGGTGACGTACCCACCATTGCCCTACAGATAATCGATCACACGCCATCTAACGCAATTCTCGTTTCGGAGGAAACCCGCCAACATTCACGCACCGCATTTGAAACCATTCCGGCTGGATCAATAGAAGGCGAGGATGGGCACCAAATTCTTCTTTGGCGTCTTCTGAGCCCCAGATCGACAACATGCTTTCTAGCCAAACAAGATGCTCCGTCGGCCGACATCATCGGCCGGGGTGCTGAATTGGACCTGCTACGCAACCGTTGGCTCCTGGCTTCCGCCGGAGAGGGACAATCCGTCATCGTGGAAGGTGAAGCGGGTATCGGCAAATCCTGTTTGTCCGAAGCATTGATCAAACGGCTGCGGCCTAGGGGCTATCAAATCCGCCTGCAATGCTCTGCGCACCACAGTAACAGCGCTCTTTATCCGGTTATCCAAATCCTCCGCCGGTTTATGGCGGCGAACGATCCATCAAGCGCCGTACTGGGTCGATTTCTTGAGAGAGTCGGTTTGGACGGGCCGATCAACAGGGCACTTCTTCAAACATTGCTCGCTCAGGCGGATGTGGAAGAAAATATGGGGGGCATCCTTCCGTCGGCAAGCGAAAAGAAAGAGAAGACGCTTCAGCTTCTGATCGCCATCCTTTCTGCCTTATGTAGCCGCAGACCCGTTATCCTCCTTGTCGAAGACATACATTGGGCGGACCCCACGACGCTGGAGTTGATTGGATTTGCCGCGTCGGCATGCCAGGATTTACGGCTCTACCTGCTAATGACGGGCAGGTCAGGGTGCGCGGCGCTCTTTGGACCGGCGCAACCGGTTACTGTTCTTCGTCTCACCCGATTATCCCGCCAGGACTGTAGCCGGATGATTGACGGCATTGCGGGGGATGCGGCGTTGCCAATCCCGGCGCGAGACACGATTATCGACAAGGCCGACGGGGTGCCGCTCTATCTGGAGGAACTGACGAAGCTCCTGCTCGCCCAAAATGTTGGAAAAGGCGATCTGTCGACAGTGCCCGATAGCCTGAACGACTTGCTGGCATCTCAGCTCGGCTGCATGGGCTTTGCACGTCGGGTTGCGCAGGTGGCGTCCATAATAGGGCGGGACTTCCCTGGCGAGATATTGAGGGCTCTGGTCGGCGAGGAAGATCAGCGGGTGGCCGCTGCGACCGACCAGCTGCTGGCCGCCGGCATTCTGACGCGCGGCCGCTCCAACGGCAAAGGTCGATATGCCTTTCGGCACGCGTTGCTCCGCGACGCGGCCTACACGTCAATGATGGACGCAGATCGTCAGGACCTGCATTCTCGAACTGCTGACATCCTCGTTGGCTATTTCCCGGAAATTGCAGCCGATCACCCCGAAGTGATCGCGGGACATATGCGCCATGCGGGGCGTTTCGACGAGGCTGTATCCTTCTGGCTGGATGCTGGCCGAAAAGCGGCACAAAGATATGCCCTCGCCGAAGCAATCGCGAACTATCGCGCGGCAATTGAAACCCTTGCATCAATTTCACCGAGTATCGAACGAAGCGGGCGCGAACTCGATGCTCTGTTGGAGCTGGGCGCGACTGTTCGGGAAGCGGAAGGCTATTACGCCCCGGACTTGAAGCAAATTTATGAGCGCGCGCACCTGCTGGCGAAGGAAGTCGGACGGCCTGAAGCGCTGGCGGCTAGCGTGCATGGGCTTTGGACCGTGGCGGCGGGCCGTGGCCGATGGAAGCATGCTGACCTGTTGGCGATCGAGTTCGACCAGTTCATTCATTCACTGGGACCAAATGCCCGCCTGGAAGCGGAAGGAGGGCGCCTGCTGGGCGCTGGCGCGGCATTCCGGGGAGACTTTGCCGCAGCCCGAACGCACTTCGAGCGCGTCGTCGCTGTCTATGATCCCGCGCAACACGGCCGCAGCTTCGGCTATGATCCCGGTGCGGCCTCCACGGCCTATCTTTCCTGGGTGCATTGGCACACCGGCAATCCTGAACAGGGCCGGCGAGAGGCTGAGCGCGCCTTGGCCATGGCGGAAACCCTTGGCCACCCGGCGACTTTGTCACTGGTGCTGGTGTGGCTGCTCTTCCACGCGGTTTGCGAAAGGGATTACGGCCGGATTCACACCTATAATGACCGGCTTCAAGAGCTATGCTCGCAGCAGCTTTGCCGGTTCTGGCAGCCTTTCGGGCGAGCCTGTCTTTCCTGGGCGTCGTTCCATTCGACGCGTGATCCGTCACATCTGGATCAACTCCTGGCCCATACCAAGGCCTTTTCTGAGCATTATCTCACATCCTGCCTGCACCTGCTCGCCGCTGATATTTGCGACGAAATGGGCCATTACGAAAAAGGCCTGCACCATACCGGTTTGTCCGCGACGTTCATGGCCCAGCATGACGAGCGGATATGGGAAGCGGAATATTGGCGCTTGACCGGACAGTTGCACGCACGCGGGGGGCCGGACAAAAGCGAGGCGCGGCGTTGCCTGGAAAAGGCGCTGACCATCGCGCGTCAGCAAAACGCGGTCATGCTGGAACAGCGGGCCATCGTCGGCCTGCAAGCTCTGTCGGGTGCGGATATCGGTCTGGTTGCGTGAGCTGCCGACGCTGACCACGAGATGACGCCCGGTCAGCCATAGGGCAGCAGGGACAATGGCATCTCTACAGGCGGCGCCTCCTCCACCGGAATGGGCCGAGTGTAAAATCGTCCGGTCTCTCCCGAGGGGAAGGGCGTATCTATCCATTGCCTCGGCCGATCGGCGGGCACGACAGGCAACTCGATCGCCGATGGCCGTGCGGCATCGTGATGGATCGTCTGGCGCGCGATCCGATAATCTTTTGGAGCAGCGGTGGAGAGGTCGATGAAATCCTGGGGGTTCACCTCGCTGTTCGGATAATCGCTGCTCGAAATGACGATGCGAACCCGGTGCCCCTTTTTGAACAGGTTGCTGGTTGGCGCCAGCTCGATCTCATATCTTTCGACGGCATCCGGCATCAGCCCTTCCGGGGCCGTGCGCGATTTACGATAGCGCGCCCGCACCATGCCGCTCGCCAGATTGTAGGAACGGCCGTCCGGGAACAGGTCGATCAACTTCACGAACCAGTCGCAGTCCGTCGCCGACGATTGCCCATGGAGGATGACCCGGATTGCCCCCGTCACCTCCATATCCTCTTCCAGCGTCGCCGTCGTATAGACAAGAATGTCCGGCCGATGGTCATTGGGCCGTTGATCCGCAGGGCCACCGTGCAACGAATGCCCACCCAGCGAAGACACGGGGTTAGCAGGATCGCTGACATAATGATCAACGGGTTCATCCGCGCCCGGAGCAGCCTGAGACAGCAGCCCGCCGCCCTCTGCGCCGTTCGCGTTACCATCGCTGTGCAAGTAGAACAGCGTCGGCCGAGCATCCGGAAGCGGCCAATCCTGCTCGGCACGCCAGCGATTTTCACCCATCACGTACAGCATGACCCGATGGTCGTCCCCTTCCCCCGCGACTCCGAGAAGATGGCGGTCCATCCACGCCCCCATCATGGCGACGTCATCGACCAGCGCATTGGGGAAATGACACAGCATCCCGTTCGCGACATGACCCCATGGCCCTATGATCAGCCGCTGACCCTGACGCGCCGCTTCAGTGGCGCCATGGCGAGAGATGTTGACGAACGCGTCCAGCGAATTGCGGTTAAACAGATCGTACCACCCGGTGAAATGCAGGACCGGCACTTTCACCCGGTCAAACCGCGAAGCTGCATCGTTCGGGGCGAAGAATTCCGGATTATCCCTGTTGTCGAGCCAAGCGTTCCAGAATGGCATATGCCGGTTAATCGGGACGTCCTTCAGTGAGTGCCCGCGCGCGATCTCGAAAGCCAGGTCTGGAGATGCCATTAACATTTGCGGAGCCGCAAAGCCGCTGGGGAGGCCGACTGCCAGAGCGTCGGCCTTGATCGCTGCGGTCACCTCCTCGCCCATCCGTGCCGCGGCGGTGAACGCCATGCCCATGGTCCAGCACAAGGCCGTGCTATCCATCGCGCCGCCCTTGTAGACCCAGCCATCGTTGAACTGGTTGACGGCCGGAACCTGAACGAACGCCGCGTCGATCTCATTACCTTCAGCCTGGAGGTGCAGTAGCTGCGTCCCGCCCATATAGGACTGGCCGGTGGTCCCGACCTTCCCGTTGCACCAACCTTGCTGCTTGATCCAGCGGACAGTATCGATGCCGTCCTGCCGTTCGCCCCACCCCTCATTCATCATCGGATCGAACAGGCCGCCCGACCCGTTCGTACCGCGCACATCCTGAACCAGAACCGCGTAGCCTCGCCGGGTCAGATAAGCAGGTGTGCCGAACGAACCCTGCACAAACAATTTGTTATAAGGGGTGCGGATCACAACCACGGGATAGCCGACGTCGGGCTCCACCTGTCCCGACACCATCGGCAGGTAGAGGTCGGCGGCCAGCTCGACACCATCGCGCATTGGCACGTCAAGGTTCCGGAAAACAGCTGTTTGCGCGGTTGTCAGATCCGATGGCACAATGGTCACTCCACTGATTGAAGGGCGCAGCGGGCCGTATCCCAACCCATCGCTGTGTTTGCCCCGATATACTCTTCCCAGACGCCGTTGGAACATATCAGTTCGCTATCTAACCGTATGCTACTATCATCAAATAGCGCATTGGGAGAGCATTCCCGAAAGGCTCGGATGAGGCCTGAAGAATATGTCGGAAAATGCATTGGAGGGGAATTGAATATGTCTGTCAGGAAGTGGGCGCTATTGGCCTCTGCGCCGCTGTTTCCGGCCATGGCCCATGCGCAAACCCCGCAGTCGGAGGACCAGCCTTCAGGCGCGGGAATGCTGCAAGATATTATCGTCACGGCGCAAAAACGTGCCGAGCCACTGCAATCGGTGCCTGTTGCGGTTTCCGCTTTCAACAGCGAAACATTGGAACATGCACGTCTGGATAACCTGACCGGACTGCGCGGACTGGTGCCGGGGTTGACGATCAACCGATCCGGCGCGTCCGTGGACGTTCCCCAGCTTAGCTTGCGCGGCATGTCCATTCAGGACGTGCTGCCCAGCCTTGAATCCAGCATCGGCTTTACCGTTGACGGCGTCCCGATCGCCTTCCAGCGCGGATCGCTCATGGACGCCTATGACATTGAGCGGATCGAAGTGCTTCGCGGCCCGCAGGGTGTCTTGAACGGCAAGAACACGACGGGCGGCACCATCAACGTCATCCGCTCACGACCCGACCCGGCAGCCGACGCAACCGGCAAGGTTCGCTTCACCATCGGCAGCTTTGGCGAAAATGATTATGAAGGCGTCATAATGGCGCCGATCGTCAATGACCTGTTGGCGGTCAAGGGATCGATCACGGTACGGAAAAACAACGGCCAGTTCAGAAATATCGTGACGGGTGGACGCAATGGAGATCGGGACGTGCGCACGTTCGGATTGGCCTTCGTCGCCACGCCAACGGACAAGCTCAACCTGTATCTCGCGCTGGATCGGGTAGAAAATGACAGCGACTTGCCGCCCTATTCCCAATTGCTGACGCCAAATCTGATCACCTACAAGGTGCCGGGTTATTTCGGCGGCGCGAACTCGCCTTGCCTTAATCCCTATACGGCGTCCATCTGCACGCCTCTCACCAAAGACAAGAATGTTGTTGAATCGAGGCCATTCCCCGGCTCCCTGCGGCTTAATGCCTTGACCGGCGAAATTTCATATCAAGCAACGGATGATGTGCGGCTCGTCAGCCTGACCGGCCTTCGCGAGTTCAAGGAATATACGCTCGGAGACTATGACTCCACGCGCTTCGCCCTGGCGCGCAACGAGAGCAATTTGAAGGCACATCAATTTTCCGAGGAACTAAGGTTCGAAACGTCTTTCAATGGCCCCTTCAATCTCGTCGGCGGCTTCTTCTACATGAACTATGAATATACCCAGAAGACCAACTTGTCGGTGGACCTTGCCGCCTTGCCTCCCATCGCCACGGGATTGCCCGACTGGCTGCCGCCAGGCTTTGCCTACCTCAATTCGGTGGATGCCTATGTCACCAACCAACATAACCGGTCGACCGCGCTATTCTTTCAGGCCGATTATGACCTGACGGACCAGCTTCGCCTGACTGTCGGTGGGCGCCAGACCTGGGACCGCAAGAAAACGCATTATGTCCTCTATTCGGCCGTGCCAGGAACGGTGCGGGACATGAGCGTTCTGGGACCGCTGGTGGGCGACGTCTCCGCTGGGGTGAGCTTTCAGAAGTTCACGCCAAAGGTCAACGTCCAGTATAAGTTCAATCCCGACATACTGGCCTATGCGAGCTACAGCCGAGGTTACAATACGGGAGGCTTCAGCGGTCGCACTGGCAATATTGTAACAGCCGTTCAGCCCTATGACCCCGAAGTGATGGATGCATTTGAAATCGGGTTCAAAAGTGAACTCTTCGATCATCGTGTCCGCTTCAACATCGCGGCATTCCATAATATTCTCGACAACAAGCAAGAGAATGTTCTTCAGGTTGATGGATCGCGCCTATTGTCCAGCACCTTAAATGTCGCGAAGGCGAAATATACGGGGGTAGAGGCAGAGTTGACCCTCGTGCCCACTCGGCACTGGACGATCCTGGCGACAGGCGGCTATCTGCACGCCAAATATTCCGAGTTCAGGGGCAACCTTGGGCAGGGGGACGCTGACCTGTCGGTACTCCGCCTGCGTCGCACGCCCAAATGGACCGCTGGCCTCGTTTCCGACTATACGATGGACGCCGGAACCGGGAAATTCGGCCTGAATGCTGCTCTATACTATACCTCACGATATGAAACCGACGCATTGAACGATCCGCGAGGGTCGATCCCGCCTGTTGCCCGAATGGATTTGGGCATTCGTTACGAACTGCCGGTCAGTGATGCCACCAAGTTGGAAATTTCCGGCTTCGTGAAGAATGTTACCGACAACACCACTTACGACGGCATTACATCGGGCGAGAGTCCCGGCTCATTGGTCGAGTTCGCGAACCCGATCACGGGCCGGACATGGGGCGTTTCCCTGTCCGCGCGCTTCTAAAACGGTTCGATCCGAAAGCTCGTGCCGGTCGCACCAAGTTGCGGCTGGCACGAGCCAGGGAATTATCCAACAAGCAAGCCAGCGACTGATCGCCTGATCAGCGACCGCGCCACGCCCCCGCGCGCTTCTCCACAAAAGCGCTCATGCCTTCTGCCCTGTCCTCGGTAGCGGTGAGGATCTGGAAAAGGCGCCGCTCGGTCAGGATGCCTTGAGCCAGCCCCGTTTCAAAGGCGATGTTCACCATCTCCTTGTTCACCATTGCTGCCATTGGCGGCATCGCGGCGATGGTGGCGGCGGTTTTGAGCGCCTCTTCCAACAGCTGCGCGGCAGGCACGACGCGACTTACCAATCCGGAACGCTCTGCTTCGGCGGCATCCATCATGCGGCCGGTCAGGCACATTTCCATCGCCTTTGCCTTGCCAACGGCACGGGTCAGGCGCTGGGAACCGCCCATGCCAGGGGCTACGCCCAACTTGATTTCGGGCTGGCCGAACTTTGCCGTATCGCCTGCGATGATGAAGTCCGCCATCATCGCCAATTCGCAACCGCCGCCCAGCGCAAAGCCCTGCACTGCCGCGATCCACGGCTTGCGCGTTGCCACCACGCCAGTTTGCCAGCCAGAAAAGAAATCCTCCAGGAAGAAGTCCGCCGCCTGCTTCTCGACCATCTCCTTGATGTCGGCGCCTGCGGCAAAAGCCTTCTCACCGCTCCCGGTCAACACGGCGCACCGTTGTGCCGGATCGGCATCATAGGCGGCGAATGCAGAGGTCAGATCCTTGAGCACCTGGCTGTTGAGTGCATTGAGCGCTTGCGGCCGGTTGAGCGTGATTAGTGTGACGGCGTCATGCTGTTCGACGATAATGGTTTCATAGGTCATGGCAGGTTTCCGTTTGAGGCAGAGGGGTCCATTCCTTGTCCTGCGGCAGAGGCGCAAAGAGACTATCTATCAACCTGTCATCAACCTCCTCTGGCGTGGACGGAGACCATTTGGGAACGTTGTCCTTGTCAAAGATCACTGCGCGCACACCCTCGACGAAATCGGGACGGCGAATGATATGGCAGGCCAGGCGATATTCGTTCCGCATATTGTCGGCAAAGTCCGTGAAGGCAGCGCCCTCTACCAGTTGGCGCAGGGCGACCTTGACCGCTTGTGGCGATTTGGTTGCAAGCACCGCGAGCTGCTTGTCCGCCCATTCCGACCCGTCCGCCTGAAGGGCAGCAAGGATATCCTCCAGGGCATCGCTCGCGAACAGGCGATCGATCCTGTCCCGCTGCGCCATCAACCGGGATTCCGGAGCGAGTTCATTTGCCTGATCGAGGATGGTCGCAACATCGGAGGGATGCGCAAGGATTTCAGCCTTGAGCGCATCCAGCCCATCAGATCCGACATAATGGGTCGCAATCCCGATCGCGACGCAATCCGCGCCATCCAGACGTGCTCCAGTCGCGGCAAGCCATGTGCCGATCCGCCCCGGCAGCCGAGGCAGAAACCAGCCTCCACCCACATCGGGGAAAAGGCCAATTCCTGTTTCAGGCATGGCAAAGGTCGTACGCTCCGTCGCGACACGATAACGGCAAGGCAATGACAGACCGACGCCGCCCCCCATTACAATCCCATCGATGAAGGCAACGATCGGCTTGTCATAGACAAACAACAGATGGTTCATTCGATATTCGACGCGGAAGAAATGCTGGGCCGCTGCGCAGTCCGTCTTTGCGCTATTGGCGATAAGCGCGATGTCACCTCCGGCACAAAATCCGCGCCCTTCGGCATGGTCGATCATGACCATGCGCACCGCCGGATTGTCGCGCCAGTCCAGCAGCGCCTGATTGATCGCCTCGCACATCTCCGGGGTCAGCGCGTGGATAGCTTTGGGACGGTTCAGCCGGATGCGGCCCACGCCATTTTCGACCGAGAGGATGAGCTGGTCAGTCATATCTTTTCCCTGCACGCGCGGAGCGTCTCCGATCATGATCCGGCGCGTGGTCTCGCTGTGTTTCCCCGGATCGATATTCCAAAGAGCACAGCAGTACCGCCCAATCGCCACGGAGCTATACTGTCCATGCGCGGGCGCGATTGTGCAATCAACATCTCATATTCGCAAATTAGGTCTGCATTTTTGCAGCAATCGGCATGATCAACATCGACGACGCATCGCTCGACTGAACAGCTGCTAGCACAATACTTCTCCCCCAAGCTGCGGGCGAACCCCTATGAAAAAGCCCGCTGCTTGTGGGGCAGCGGGCTTTGTCTTGTGCGGTTGAGGCGGGGTTCAGTGCAAACCCGAGCCGCCGCCCGCCAGTTCCTTGGCGATGGAACCGACCATGTCCTTGGCATCGCCGAACAGCATCTGGGTGTTGCTGTTGTAGTAGATCGGGTTGTCGATCCCGGCAAAGCCCGCGTTCATCGAACGCTTGATCACGAACACCGACTTGGCCCTGTCTGCCTCGATGATCGGCATGCCCGCGATCGCGCTCTGCGGATCATCGCGCGCCGATGGGTTCACCGTGTCGTTCGCGCCGATGATCACCGCCACGTCCGCCTGCGGCAGTTCGGGGTTGATGTCATCGAGATCGACCAGCTGTTCGTAGGGGACGTTGGCTTCGGCCAGCAGCACGTTCATGTGACCAGGCATGCGGCCTGCCACCGGGTGGATCGCAAACTTGACGTCCACGCCCTTCTTGGTGAGCGCCTGATACAGTTCACTGACCTTGTGCTGCGCCTGCGCGACGGCCATGCCATAGCCCGGGATAATGACCACGCTGCTGGCATTTTCCAGCTGCATCGCGGCTTCCTCCGCCGAGGCGGAGCGGACGACGCGGTCGTCCTTGCCGCCAGCGATGCCCGCGACGACCTTGCCAAAGCCGCCGAACATGACATTGGCAAAGCTGCGGTTCATCGCCTTGCACATGACCAGCGCCAGGATGAAGCCCGACGCCCCGTCGAGCGCGCCCGCGACGATCAGCAGCTTGTTGCCCAGCGCAAAGCCCATGGCGGATGCCGCAAGACCGGCATAGCTGTTCAAGAGCGCGATGACCGTCGGCATGTCCGCGCCGCCGATCGGGATCACCAGCAATATGCCGAACAGCAGCGCCAGCGCGGCGAAGGCCGGGAACAGCCAGGTCTGCGTCGGGTCAAGCGCCAGCGTCACGCCGATCGCCACCGTCGCCAGCGCCACCGCGCCATTGACGATGCGCTGGCCGGGGAAGGACACAGGACGGCTGCCCATCAGTTCCTGCAGTTTGGCAAAGGCGATGATCGAGGCCGTGCAGGTCAGGAAACCCAGCAGCATTTCGAACATCAGCGCCCACATGATGAAGCCGCCCGCATATTCGGCATGGGCATGCTTGTAATATTCCGCCGCGCCGATCAGGCCGACGGCCAGCGCACCAAAGGCGTGGGAGATGGCGGTTCGCTGCGGGATCGCCGTCATCGGCATCAGCAGCGCCATCGGAATGCCCGCCGCCGCGCCCGCGATCATCGCGATGATGATGAGGTTATAATCCACCACCTCATGGCTAACGAGCGCGCCGATGATCGCGATGACCATGCCGATCTCGCCCGCGCGCACGCCGCGACGAGCGGTCGAAGGATGGCTCATCCACATCAGCGACAGGATGAACAAAGCGGACGCGACGATCGCCGCGAAGGGTACGAAGGCGTCCATCTCTTACTTCCCCCGCGGCTTGAACATCTTGAGCATGCGATCGGTGATCATGAAACCGCTGACCAGGTTCACCGTCGCGCAGAACACCGCGATGAAGCCCAGCGTCTTGGCCAGCGGCGTCGCCCCCGCCTCACCTGTAATCGTGATCGCCCCCACAATCACCACCGCCGCAATCGCATTGGTCAGCGACATCAAAGGCGAGTGCAAAAGCGGCGACACCTTCTTGATCAGCTGAAAACCAAGAAAAGCCGCCAATATGAAGACGAACAGATAATCTGCATTGAAAGCGTTCACTGACTTATCCCCCTGTCCAGAAGCTGCGACCCGATCAAGAAACCCTGGCAGTCTTCCAATTTCGCACGGGTTCGGAGCATATTGCCCCTGCCATGATCGCTGGCTCCCATAAAATCCCTCCACGCATTATTGAGCGTGCCATATTGATCGAGTAGATCACAGGCAAGCCGGTCAGAGCCATTTATCACATAGTCGATTCGCGCAACGAATTTATTCAACCTCTACGACAAGTAGGGCTACGGGCATCAGCGATTTTCAAAATCGCTTGCAGCCGCGCCCTTCTTCATCCGCCTTGCTTGAGTGTCAGGGGCAGGCCAGCAGCCACAAATACCACACTGTCGCAAGCGGTCGCCACATGCTGATTGAGCAGGCCCGCTTCGTCTCTGAAGCGGCGGGCAAGTGCATTTTCCGGGACGATGGAGAGACCGACTTCATTGGCGACCAGCACCATGGGAACGGTGCAGCCAATGATGGCGGCGATCAGTTCTTCGCTCCATCGGGCGATATCCTCTCCAGCCAGCAGCAGGTTGGACAGCCAAAGGGTAAGGCAATCGACTAGGATGGGGCCAGATGGCGTGCGCGCATGGGCATTCCGGATCGCGACGGGCAGTTCGATTGGCGCTTCGATCGTTCGCCAGCGCGCGTTGCGGCGGGCGCGATGCGTGGCAATCCGTTCGTGCATTTCATCGTCGTACGCCTCAGCCGTGGCGATGTAGGTCATGACGCCGGGCAGGGCTTCGCATTGCGCTTCGGCATGGCGGCTCTTGCCCGAACGGGCGCCTCCCAGCACGAGCAGCTTTTGGAAAGCGGTCATGGGCTGACCCCTGCGATCAGCGCCGTCGCGAGCCAGAGCAGCGCGCAGGCGCGAACATAGAGCGCCAGCGCGGCGCGGGCGACAGCGGGTGTGGCTTCGCCCCCTTCCCCGCCGATCCATGGCTTGGCATGATATTGGCCTTCATAGGCGACCGGCCCGGCAAGGCGGATTTCGAGTGCGCCTGCCATCGCCGCCTCCGGCCAGCCTGCATTAGGCGATGCGTGACGGCCATGGTCGCGCCAGAGGATGCGCCAGCCGCCCAAGCCCGCGAGGCAGATCAGGAAGCCGGACAAGCGCGCGGGGATCAGGTTCAGCAAGTCATCGAAGCGAGCAGCAGCCCAGCCAAAGGCCGCAAACGGCTCCTCCCGATGACCGATGAGGCTGTCGGCGGTGTTGACCGCCTTATAGACCCAGATGCCGGGCAGGCCGCCGATGAGCAGCCAGAAGAGCGGCGCGATGACCCCGTCGCAGAAGCTTTCGGCGAGGCTTTCTATAGCGGCGCGGGCGACGCCCGCCTCATCGAGGGTGGCGGTATCGCGTCCTACGATCTGACTGACGGCGCGGCGGGCGGCGAAGAGATTGCCTGCTTCTAGAGCCTGAACGACGGGAAGGACATGGTCGTACAGACTGCGCTGCGCAAGTGCTGGCCATGCGGCGAGCGCGAGACCGACCCAAGCCCAGGAGCCGAGGACGTGGCGGATGATGAATTCTGCGGCCCAGCCTGCTGCGATGGCGCTCGCCAGGAGGATGAGGAGGGTGACGATACCGCCGAGGCGGCGGCGATGGGGCCGGTTCAAACGGCGCTCGCAAGCGGTGATGATCCGGGCGAAGGCTCCGACCGGGTGGCCGATACGGGCGTGCAACCGGGCGGGCCAACCTAGCGCCGCGTCAAGAATCAGCGCGGCCAGCTCAACCAAGCGCTTCGTCCAGTCGGGCCAGGGCGGCATCATCGGCGGGCAGACCGAAGCGGAGCCAGTTCGGTCGGTCCTCGAACGGGCGGGTGAGGATGGCATGACGCGCAAGGCGGTCGAACAGGGCGGCAGCGTTCGGCGTGTCGATCAGGCGGAATAGCGGGCAATCGCCGCGCGGGATGAAGCCGTGGCGGATAAGTAGCGCGTCGAGGCTGGCGGCGCGGGTCGTCAGGTTCGCGATCGTCTCGTCAATCCAGCGCTGGTCGCGATAGGCTGCGCGGCCGAACTCGATGGCAGCGGCGGAAAGCGGCCAGTCTCCCAGCAACCTGCGACAGGCGCCAATGATGGGGGATGGGCCGAGGAGGAAGCCCAATCGCACACCCGCAAGGCCGAAGAATTTGCCAAAGGAACGGAAGATGAGCAGGCGGCGGTGATCCCCAACTTCGGCCGCCACGCTGGCACCGGGCAGGCAGTCGGCGAAGGCTTCATCGACGATCAGCCAGCCGCCTTCCCTTTCCTGTTGGGCCAGAAGCTGCTGCATTTGCGCCTGCGCATAGAGGCGGCCATCGGGATTGTTGGGATTTGCGAGCAGGAGTGCGGTGCCCGGTGGCGCGTCTTCGGGTCGCTGCAACGGGCGCGAGTTTGGGAAAGCCTGCGCATGGGTGCGGTAGGACGGTAGGATATGGCAGGCGGGCGTCTCAATCAAATGACCTAGCAGGCGCAGGCCGGTTTCGCTGCCCGGCAGTGCGCAGATGTGATCGGGGGACAAGCCGAAATGTGTGGCGGCCGCCTGTTCAAGATCGGCAAGCGCTGCGGGATCGGGGAGGGGTTGCCAGTCTGGAGTAATCGCGTCGGTGCCGGGCCAGGCGAGCGGGTTTATGCCGGTGGAGAGATCGATCCAGGGAAGGCGCGTCTCATAATGCTGACGCGCCGCCGACAGACGGCCGCCATGCCAGTAGAAAATGTCCCTCATCGTGCCAGCACCAGTGCAGCTAGCAGGCCGCTTTCGATAAGTTCGATCCCGGCACCATGACCATCGCCAGAAATGCCGCCGATCCGGCTGCGCAGCCACCATGCCCAGAGGGGAACGAGGATAGCGGCGGACAGGAGGGCGGGAATGATCAGGCAGAGAGCTACAGCCAGCATCGTCCAGCCGAGCAGATGCACCGGGCTGATGCTTTCGCGGAAGCGGCTGGCGAGGCCCTCATGAAGCGGCGGGAGCCAGAGGGTCCATGCCAGCGGGCCGATCCGGGCGACGAAAGGCACGGCGATGATGGCAATCGGCGCGACATGCTCCGCGCAGAGGCGCATCAGGACGAGCTTCGCCAGCAGTTGCAGGACGATGGTGACGACGCCGAAGCTGCCGATATGCGGATCGGCGAGGACTGCGGACAGCTTTGCCCCGTCGCCATGGGCTGCTCCTACCCCGTCGGCTATGTCGCCAAGGCCATCGAGATGGAGCGCTCCGGTAATGGCGACCCAGGCGATCAGGCCGAGCAAGGCGGCCATCCAGGGATCAACGAGGAGGCCAATCGTCATGACGGCGGCGACGGCGAGACCGACGATGATCCCCGTCGCAGGAAACCAGCGGATCGCAGCGGCGAAATCCTTCTCCTCAGCGCGCATTTGCGGGAGCGGCAGGCGGGTCATGAGTTGCAGCGCGAGGACGAGGCGTGTCATGTTACAAGCCCGGTGATCTGCGCGCTCGGACTGTCTCCGGGCCAGAGGCGCAGACTGAGTAAGGCGCCATAGGGAAGGTCGATTGCCCAGGCCTGCTGGTAAGTGAAGCCACACAGCGCCGTCAGCGCGCCACGGATCGCGCCGGCATGGGTCAGGACCAGCGAGGGCCGGTCAATTTCGCCAAGCGCCGCCTTTATGCGGAGGCAAAGGCTGGACCAGCTTTCCCCTCCCGGCGGAGGATGATCGTCCGGGGATGACCAGAAGCGACCAATTTCCTCGGCGGGGAGAGTTGCGGGATCGGTGCCCTCCCACGCGCCGAAGTGCAGTTCACGCCAGCGCGCGTCGATGTCGTGCGGCACCTGCCGGGCGGCGGCGATCAAGTTGGCGGGGGTACGGGCGCGTGTCAGGTCGGAGCTGATCAGGCGGTCGAACGCAAGCGCGCGGGATCGTTCGACGCATAGCTGCATGGCGACGGGGTCCGGCGGCATGTCCATATGGCCGAGCAGGAGGCCGGGCGTCTGGGGCGCGGCGTGGCGCATCAGGTGGAGCGTGAGCGGGCTCATAGCGCGTTAGCCACGGCGGCTTCGGCGAAGGTTGCCATCTGGTCGTGCGCGGCGAGGGCCGAGCGGATGAGTTGCGCCGCAACCGCTGCGCCGCTGCCTTCGCCGAGGCGCATATCGAGGTGAAGCAGGGGGTTCAGGCCGAGCTTTTCGAGCAACCTGGCATGGCCTGCTTCGGCGGAGCAGTGGGCGGCGAGGCAGTGGGCCGTTATGGCGGGATTGTCGCGGGCCAGAGGGGCGATGGCCGCGCCGCAGATAAAGCCGTCGAGCAGCACCGGCACGCGCATCATGCGCGCGGCTAGGATGGCGCCTGCCATCGCCGCGATCTCTCGCCCGCCAAGGCGACGGAGCGTTTCGAAAGCGTCGGCGCAATGGGGGGCATGCAGGGCATGCGCGATCTGGACGGCTTGGGTCTTGCGGGTGAGGGCTGCTGCATCGATGCCGGTGCCCCACCCCGTCCAATCCTGGGCCTCGCCGCCGAAGGATTGAAGGCACAGTGCGGCGGCGGGCGTGGTATTGGCGATGCCCATTTCACCTGCGAAGAACAGGTCGCAATCTTGCACGACGGCGGCGGCGCCTGCGTTCAGGGCTTCGAGGCATTCCGCTTCCGTCATCGCGGGGGCTTCGCATATGTCAGCGGTCGGCCGGTCGAGAGCGAGCGGGACGATGACCAGCTCGGCTCCGCAGGCGCCCGCAAGCGCGTTGATCGCGGCGCCACCTGCCTGGAAGTTCGCGACCATCTGCGCGGTGACGGAAGGCGGGAAGGCGCTGACACCACGCGCGGCGACGCCATGATTGCCCGCGAAGATGGCGGCGCGGATGCGGTCGGCGCGCGGGCGTTCGTAACCTTGCCAGCCAGCCATGAAGAGGGCAATCTCCTCCAGGCGGCCGAGCGATCCGGCGGGTTTTGTCAAGGAGGCCTGCCGCGTCGCTGCCGCTTCGATCGCCGCTTCGTCCGGTTCTGGAAGCGTGGCCAGCGCGTTCTGAAATCCAGCGCGATCCTGAAAGCGGATCATGTGCAGACGAAGCCTTCAGGCGGGGTGCGAACGATGAAATGGCCCTTCACCCCCTGCGGCCATTCGGCGTAGCGAACGACGCCTTCCTCGCTCACAGCGTGGCGCAGGGCGTAATCGAGGATCGCGCGGGCGGCATCTGCGTCCGGGGTGAAATCGCCCAGCACATAGCCGACCTTGCCGGGACCTCGCACATGGACGGTGCAATGGCGCTGGCAGGCGAAGAGGCAGGGCATGTCCTGCACGGCAACCGCATCATAAGCAGGCTCGGCCGCCTGAAGGTCGCGCATGGCCGCGACCAGCAACGCGCCGCCGCGTTGTCCTGCCCCATCTTCCCGCTGATCAGCGGACAGGCGGCAGGTCGAGCAGACCACCACCGACGCCCCGTTTTCGACCGCGCACAGCATCAGCGGCGCACTTCCATAACCATGTGAACATGAAAGACCGTCATCATGGTCCTCCCCGCAAAATCGAACCGCAAACGGCCCTGCCCCGCCCGAAGGCGAGCAAGGCGGTGGCTGTCGTCCGCGAGGGGAACCCCGTTCGTCCGGCACACCCTGTCCGGTCGAAGAACGACTGCGGCAGGCAGGTCTCCTGGCTCACGGGTCGCTGCGCACCGGCCGCCTTCTCGGGGGAAAAGCTCCCCCAATGGCTGCGTGGCCGGTCCACTCACCGCTTACAGTTGCAGGGGCAGCGCGGGCATTACACCCGACTTCCCTTTTGATCCCCGAGGGGAACCTGTCGCGGGGCTGCTGATAAAGAGACGGGGCCAAGCCCGCAAGCGGTAGATGAAGCGGTTTACGTCAGTCGGGCAGGTCACCCGCCGCCAGCACGGCATCGGGCCGGGCAAGCACGACGATCGGCAATCCGGCGCTGGCCCCGCGCTCGGCTGCCAAACGCGTGGGAGCGGAGATGGTGACGAGCAGGGGGCAATTGGCGAGCGCCGCCTTTTCCACCAGCTCAAAGGAACAGCGGGAGGACAACAGCGCGAAGCCGCCATCCCACGACAATTGCCCCCGCCGCATGGCCCCGATCAGCTTGTCGAAGGCATTGTGGCGGCCCACATCTTCATAGGCGAGGCGGATGGCACCATCCGTCCCGGCCAACGCCGCCACATGGACCGCGCCAGTTTGCCGATTAAGCGGCTGATGCGCGGCAAGATCGTGCAGGGCACCGAAGATCGCTTCCCGGCTCGCGTCCGATCGGGCAGTCACGGCAGGCAAGGGACGCAGCGCCTGTTCCAGATTTTCAACGCCGCACAGACCACAGGAGGAATCGGAGACGCGATGACGGACCCGGCCTAGCAGCCCCTCGACCCGGTCTTCCGGCAGCGTAGCCCGTGCGACCAAGCCCTGCTCCGTAGCATGGACATCGACGTCAAGCGGCGCGTCGGATGGGATGACCAGCCGCTCGGCCAACGCAAACCCCTGCACCAGTTCCGCAACATCGGTCGGCGTCGCCATCAACACGGCATAGCCAACGCCGTTGAACTCGATCGCGACAGGCGCTTCCTCCGCCAACTCGCGCGTCACCGGCGATGCCTCGCCGTCGGGGGTGATGCGGGTGAAGGAGAAGGGCGAAGACATAGACGCCGGTCTAGGCGGGCAAGGTGCACGCGGCAATATGGCATGGCAGGCAATCGGACGCGGCCATGCAACTGCCGCTTTCCTTTGGCGGCCAAGCCATCTATGCACGGCCACGATCGCGCCGGTGCCCGAAAGGGCTTTAAAGGGAATGCGGTGCGGGTTGCTGACAAGGCGCCCAAATCCGCGGCTGTCCCTGCAACTGTAAGCGGTGAGCGAGACGCATAGCGACCTTCCGTCACTTGTCGGAGGGTCAGCCACTGGGCCGGACGCTAAATCATGCGAGGCCTGGGAAGGCCATGTGTCGAGCGATGACCCGCAAGCCAGGAGACCTGTCGGCGTCTGGTCGCTCTTGCTTTGGCCCAGGGGATGGCCGGGGCACGGTATTCCGTCTGAGCGACGCGTGCGGCGGGTCCGCACCGGCATGCGTGCCGGGCGCTATGATGCGTCCGTCCGGCGCGGAATGTCGGCCGCTTAGCGGAGGTCCCGTCCAGTCTCGCTGACGCTGACGGGAGCCATGTTTTTATGGCCATGCAATTTCCGGCGCTGCGACGACGCGCCGCTTTCATGTTCGCGGGGCTGATCGCGATCAATATCGGGCTGTGGCTGTGCGCCTTGCTGATCTTTGCGGGCGACACGATGATGCTGGGCACCGCCCTGCTGGCGTGGAGCCTGGGGCTGCGCCATGCGGTGGACGCGGACCATATCGCCGCGATCGACAATGTGACCCGCAAGCTGATGCAGGATGGACAGCGGCCGCTGACCGTGGGGCTGTGGTTCGCGATCGGACATAGCGGGATCGTGCTGATCGCCGCCGTCGGAATCGCTTTCGCCGCTAGCGCGCTAAGCAGCGTGGAGGCGGCGGGCGAGATCGGCGGGACGATCGCGACGATCATCTCCGCCACATTCCTGTTCGCCATTGCCGCGATGAACCTGATGATCCTGCGGTCGGTTCTGAAGACGTTTAACCATGTTCGCAGTGGCGGCGCCTATGCCGATGAGGACATGGACATTTTGCTCGGCAATCGGGGTTTTCTTGCCCGCCTGTTCCGGCCGCTGTTCCGGCTCGTGACGCGCAGCTGGCACATGGCGCCGCTCGGGTTCCTGTTCGGTCTTGGGTTCGACACGGCGACCGAAGTCGCGATCCTTGGCCTGTCGGCGGGGCAGGCTGCGAGTGGGCTTTCGATTGCGACCGTGCTCATATTCCCGTTACTGTTCGCTGCGGGCATGGTGTTGATCGACACGGCGGACGGGGCGCTGATGATGGGCGCCTATCAATGGGCGTTCGTGAAGCCGATCCGCAAGCTCTACTATAATATCACCATCACATCGGTGTCGGCGCTGGTCGCCATCGTCATCGGCGGGATCGAGGCGGCGGCGCTGCTGGGCGACAAGCTGGGCCTGACGGGCGGCGTCTGGTCGGTGGCCGCCAATCTGGGCGAGCATTTCAACAGTCTCGGTTTCTTCATCATCGGCCTGTTCGCCGCCTGCTGGCTGGTGAGCTGGTTCATCTACCGCTGGAAGCGCTTCGACGAGATCGAAGTGCTCCTCTCCAATCAAGGACAGACTTTATGAGCAAGGTTCCTGCTACCGTCATTACCGGATTTCTGGGTGCCGGGAAGACGACGCTGATCCGCCATTTGATCGAAAATGCGGGCGGCCGGCGGCTGGCGCTGATTATCAACGAGTTTGGCGATGTGGGCGTCGATGGGTCGCTGGTGAAGGGGTGCGGCGATGAGGCTTGCCCGGATGACGACATTATCGAGCTGGCCAATGGCTGCATCTGCTGCACTGTTGCGGACGATTTCCTGCCGACGATGCAGCGGCTGCTGGACCGGGATGTGCCGCCCGATCATATCATCATCGAGACGTCGGGGCTTGCCCTGCCCAAGCCGTTGGTGAAGGCGTTCCAATGGCCTGACATCCGGACGCGGGCGACGGTGGATGGCGTCATTGCCCTGGTCGATGCGGACGCTCTGGCGGCGGGGCGCTTTGCGCATGACGAGGCGGCATTGGCTGCGGCGCGGGCGGCTGACCCGACGCTCGACCATGACAGCCCGATCGAGGAATTGTTTGAGGATCAGCTGGCCTGTGCCGACCTGGTGCTGCTGAACAAGACCGATCTGGTTGCGCCGGACGGGCTGGTGGAACTGGAGCAGCAGCTGGGCGGCGAGGTGCGGCCGGGCGTGCGCATCGTCCGCACGGCGCGCGGGGAGATCGACCCTGCCATCCTGCTGGGCCTGGGCGCGGGTGTGGAGGAGCAGATTGACGGGCGCCGGTCCCATCATGACGATGAGGACGATCATGATCATGAGGATTTCGACAGCTTCGTCGTGGAACTGGGGGAATTGGGCAATCCTGCGCCGCTGCTGGAGGCGTTGGGGCGCGTTATCGCCGATCATGACATATTGCGGGTGAAGGGCTTCGTGGCCATTGCGGGTCGCCCGGCGCGGCTGGTCATTCAGGCGGTCGGGCCACGTATCCAGCATCATTATGACCGGCACTGGCAGGCGGGCGAAGCGCGCGCTTCGCGGCTGGTGGTGATCGGTCAGGCCGGGCTGGATCGCGCGGCGATCGAAGGCGCGCTTTCAAAGCAGCTGGCAGGGCAGATGGCGGGCGCCTGATGCATCTGCTGACCGCCACGCCGGGGACCGTTTCGAACGGGGACGAAGCAATCGACCTTGGCCAGTCGCCGGGCGACATCGTGCTGCTGACCGTGGCGGACAGCGACCTTGCCTGCTTTGCGAGCGCGGCGGCGATCCTGGGGGATGGCGCGCCGGTGATCCGGCTGGCCAACCTGCTGCAATTGAAGCATCCCTATTCGGTCGACCTATATGTCGAACAGGTGATTTCGCGTGCGAAGTTCGTGTGCGTGGTGCTGTTAGGGGGCAAGAGCTATTGGCCCTATGGCATTGAGGAAATTGCCAATGTTGCGCGGGAAAAGGGCATCGCCTTTGCCGCGATCGCGGACGGGCGGGAGGATGATCCGGAACTGCGCGCCGCCTCTACCCTGCCGCCGGAGATATGCGATCGGCTGCGCGATTATCTGCGGCAGGGGGGCGTCGCCAATGCCACGGCCTTCCTGAAGACGGCCGCGCGGATCGCGGGGCTGGACGCGGGGGTGGCTGACCCGCCGGTGCCGGTCGCGGACGCCGGATTATATTTGCCCGGCGTGGAACGTCCGGTGCTGGATCAGGTGAAGGCTGGCTGGACAGAGGGGCAGCCGGTGGTGCTGTTCCTTTTCTATCGTGCGCTGATGATCGCGGGGACACTGGAAGCGGTGGACGCGATGATCGGCGGGCTGCGGGAAGCTGGCCTGAATGTGCTGGCGGTGCATGTGCGGGCGTTGCGGGAACCCTTTGCGCGGGACTTTCTGCAAGGGGTGATGGCGACGGTTCGGCCTGACGTCATCCTGAACGCCACCGCCTTTGCCGCGTCCGCGCCGGGCGAGCCGCGCACACCGTCGATATTGGAGCAAGCGGACTGCCCCGTCCTTCAGACATTGTTCGCCAGTGCGGAACAGTCGGTGTGGCAGGACAGCGCACGAGGACTGGGGCCGCGCGATCTGGCGATGCATATTGCCTTGCCCGAGGTGGACGGGCGGATCTTCACGCGGGCGGTCGCTTTCAAGGCGGCGGCGCGCTTTGATGCGCGGACGGAATGCAGCATAGTCGTGCCGCAGGTGCTTTTGGATCGTGTAAGGTTCGTTGCGCAACTCTCTGCCAATTGGGCGAAATTGGCGCAGGCGTCCGTTGAAGATAGGCGGGTTGCCCTGGTGCTTGCCAATTATCCGAACCGGGATGGGCGGATCGGCAATGGCGTGGGGCTGGACACGCCGGAAAGCGCGGCGGCGATCCTGCGGGCGTTGGGTGAGGCTGGCTATGTGATTGGCGATGCGCCTACCGATGGCGCGGCGCTGATGCGGCATATGACGGGCAGCGAGGAGCGATGCGCGCTGCCGCTGGCGGATTATCACGCGGCGTTCGCGGGCTTGCCCGAAGGCGTGCGGCGGGCCGTGACGGAACGGTGGGGCGAGCCGGAGGGCGATCCATTTTGCGAGGGCGGGGCCTTTCGCCTGCGCGTGCATCGCTTTGGCCATGTCGCGGTCGCGGTGCAGCCGTCGCGTGGCTATGACGTCGATCCCAAGAGCAGCTATCATGATCCGGCGCTGCCACCGCCTCATGCCTATCTCGCCTTTCACATCTGGCTGGCGCAGGCATTTGGCGCGCATGCGGTGGTGCATGTGGGCAAGCACGGCAATCTGGAATGGCTGCCGGGCAAGGCGATCGCGCTGTCGGAGAATTGCTTTCCCGAAATCTGCGCCGGGCCGGTGCCGCAAATCTATCCCTTCATCGTCAACGATCCGGGCGAAGGGACGCAGGCCAAGCGGCGGATCGGCGCCTGCATCATCGACCATCTGACGCCGCCGCTGACCCGCGCAGAAACCTATGGGCCGCTGAAGGAATTGGAGGCGCTGGTCGATGAATATTATCTGGCGGCGGGGATGGACCCGCGCAGGCTGGAGACTTTGCGGCGGGACATATTGGCGCTGGCGGCGGCGCAGGGGCTGGACAAGGACGCAGGGGCGCAAGGCAGCGGAGACGATGCCTTGGCGGCGATCGACAACTATCTGTGCGAACTCAAGGAAATGCAGATTCGGGACGGGCTGCATGTCTTTACCCGGTCGCCTGAAGGGGCGCTGCGCCGCGACCTGCTGATCGCGCTGGCCCGCTGTCCGAGGGGGCTGGATGACGGGCAGCAGTCACTGATGCGGGCGCTGGCGGATGATCTGGGGCTGGGTTTCGATCCGATCGATGGCGGGATGGGGATGCCTTGGGAAGGGCCGAGGCCGGAGGCGCTGGCGGGGATGACGCCGGACGTCTGGCGTAGCACGGGGGATACGGTCGAGCGGCTGGAGCTTTATGCCATGCGGTTGATCGACAGGCGCGAGGCCGCGCCGGGGCCGTCGAGCGCGCGCGTTCTGGAGGTGATACGCAGCGACCTTGCGCCCCGCGTGGATGCGTGTGGAGGGGCAGAGAAGGCTGCGCTTCTACAGGCACTCGATGGGCGGTTCGTGTTGCCCGGTCCTTCCGGCGCGCCGACGCGGGGGCGGCCCGATGTGCTGCCGACGGGGCGGAATTTCTATTCGGTCGATACGCGCGCGGTGCCAACCGTGGCCGCGTGGAATCTGGGCCAGCGATCGGCGGAGCTGGTCGTGCAGGACTATCTTCAGCGGGAGGGGGATTATCCCCGCGCCATTGCGCTCTCCGCATGGGGCACGGCGAACATGCGCACGGGCGGCGACGACATCGCACAGGCGCTGGCGTTGATGGGCGTGCGGCCGCGATGGGAGTGGGCTTCGGGTCGGGTTGTAGGCTTTGAAGTCATGACGATCGCGGAGCTGAACCGGCCGCGCGTGGATGTGACGTTGCGCGTGTCAGGTTTCTTTCGCGACGCCTTCCCCGAACAGATCGACCTGATCGACAGCGCCGCCCGTGCCGTCATGGCGCTGGACGAGCCGGACGAGGATAATCCGGCGGCGGCTCGTCACCGGACGGAGGCTGCCGCGCTCATTGCGGAGGGGGCGCCTGAGAAGGCCGCGCTGCGGCGCGCGGGGGCTCGCGTCTTTGGGTCTAAGCCGGGCGCATATGGCGCGGGGTTGCAGGCGATGATCGATGAGCGGCTGTGGCATGACCGGGCGGATTTGGCGAACGTCTATCTCGACTGGGGCAGCCACGCCTATGGCGGCGGGATCGAGGGCGATGTAGAGCGCGACCTGTTCGCCCGGCGGCTGGGCGAGGCCGACGCGCTGATCCAGAATCAGGATAATCGCGAACATGACCTGCTCGACAGCGACGACTATTATCAGTTCGAAGGCGGCATCGCGGCGGCGGTCGAGCATCTGTCGGGGCGCATGCCGCTCAGCTATCATAATGACCATAGCCGACCCGAACGCCCCGTCGTCCGGACGCTGGAGGATGAGATCGGCCGGGTAGTGCGGGCGCGTGTCACCAATCCCAAATGGATCGCGGGCATGATGCGCCACGGCTACAAGGGCGCGTTCGAGATTGCCGCTTCGGTCGATTATCTCTTCGCCTTCGCCGCCACGACCCATGGCGTGAAGGACCATCATTTCGACGCCGTCCACGCCGCCTTCATCGAGGATGACGCCGTGCGCGCCTTCATGAGCCAAGCCAACCCCGCCGCGCTGCGCGAGACCGCCGCGCGCCTCCACGAAGCGCTGGACCGGGGGCTGTGGCGGCCACGGTCGAACAGCGCGGCCATGATCCTTGCCCAACTGAAGGAAGACCGCCCATGATCGAACGCACGCCGGAACAACATGCGGAGAAGATGAAGAAGAAGCAGGCCGCCCATGACAAGATCATGGCGACCAAGACGCAGGAAAAGGGCCTGCTGATCGTCCATACCGGCAAGGGCAAGGGCAAGACCACCGCCGCGCTGGGCATGGTCGTGCGCGCCATCGGTCATGGCAAGAAGGTCGGCGTCGTCCAGTTTGTGAAAGGCGCGATGACCACCGGAGAAAAAGTGGTGTTCGATGCGTTTCCGGACAATGTCATATTCAAGCCGATGGGCGAAGGCTTCACCTGGAACACGCAGGACAAGACCCGTGACATTGCGCTCGCCCGTGAAGCGTGGGACGAGGTAAAGCGGATGATCGCCGATCCTGCCTATGATATGGTGCTGGCAGATGAGCTTAATATCGTCCTGCGCTACGATTATCTGCCCGTTGATGAGGTGCTTGAGGCCGTGGGGAGCAGGGACGAGATGAAACATGTCATCATCACCGGCCGCAACGCGCCCGAGGCTCTGATGGAGGCGGCGGACCTCGTGACAGAGATGACGCTGGTCAAACACCCCTTCCGCAGCGGCGTGAAGGCGCAGGCAGGGATTGAATTCTGACATGAGCGGACCCGCTATCACCCCGATTGACAGCGCGCAGTTCGAGGCGCTGGTGCGGGCGCGGCGGGACATTCGCCATTTCAGGACCGACCCGATCGACGAGGCGGATGTCGAATGGCTGCTGAGCATGGCACATCGCGCGCCGTCGGTGGGATTGTCGCAGCCTTGGCGCTTTGTGCGGATCGAAACGGCGGAGTTGCGCGAGGGGCTGGCCTGCCATGTCGACCGCCAGGTGCGGGAAGCGGGCAAGGAATATGACGGTGATCAGGACCGGCTCTATCGCAGCCTGAAACTGCATGGGCTGCGTGAGGCGCCGGTGCTGTTTGCCGTCTATTGCGACGATGGAACGGAGACCGGCCATCATCTGGGCGCGGTCACCATGCCCGAGGCACGGCGCTATAGCTGCGTCATGGCGGTGCATACGCTCTGGCTGGCGGCGCAGACGCGGCGGATCGGCATGGGGTGGGTGTCGATCGTGGAGCCGGAAGGCGTAAACGCGATGCTGGATATTCCGGCGGGCTGGGCGTGCCTGGGGCTGCTGTGCCTTGGGCGGCCGGTCAGCGAGGAGGATGTGCCCGAGCTGGAACGGCGGGGATGGGAACAGCGGACGGATTGGCATTCGGTCGTAGTGCGGCGTTAGGGATTACGCCCACACCCCTGCCCGTTCGGGCTGAGCCTGTCGAAGCCCACTCCTTCTTGAAAGAAAGTGAAGCCCTTCGACAAGCTCAGGGCGAACGGGGGAGAGATTAGCTGTTCACCCCCGCAAAAAGTCCAGAGCCAGCGCTTCAAACCGGTCCTTGTGCTCGATCATCGTCCAATGGCCGCAGCGCGGGAAGACGTGCAACTCGGCATTAGGGATAATGCGCATCGGCAACAGCGCGCCGTCCAGCGGGCTGACCTTATCATCGCGACCCCACATGATCAGGGTCGGCGCCTGGATTCTGCCGAGATAGTCGATACGCTGCGAAACGGCGGGGCCGCTCATCGACTGGGCGATGAAGCCAAGCGCGGTGCGCGTATACATCTTGCGGCTGCTTTCCATCGTCACCGGCTCCAGCGCCGCCTTGTAGCGCATGTCGATCAGCTCATCGGTGATGATCGACTTGTCGTAGACCATCGATTCCAGCCAGGCGATGATGTTTTCCCGCGTCGGATTTTCGATGAAATCGACCAGGCGGGTCAGCCCTTCATTGGGAAATGTCGATGTGATGTTGAAGCCGATGCCGCCAATCGTGATGTAGCGCAGCACCCGGTCAGGATGGGACGCCGCCAATGCCCGCCGACGATCCCGCCATAGCTGTTACCGACGACATGCGCGGCACCGATGCCAAGCCCGTCCATGAGCGCGACGACGGCATCCCGCGCGACAGCCACCGGATCGCCATCGGCGGGATCGCTCTTCCCATAACCAGGCGCGTCGAGAATGATGGTGCGGAAATGCCGGGAGAAGAAGGGCAGATTGCCCTGGAAATTAGCCCAGCCGGTGACGCCGGGTCCTGAACCGTGGAGGAGCAGGAGCGCAGGACCAGATCCCGCTTCATGATAATGCAGCCGCCCCTTGTCCGTTTCCAGAAAGCGGCTGGTCGCTTCGAAGCTGAAATCGCTCATCTTTTCCTCTCCATTCTGCACATGTTGATGCGGGCGTAGCGGCGGCAGGTGATTGACGCAAGGAAGCGGCCTGTGACTACTTCCCTTTCCCCTGTATCCCCCTTATGAAGCGGGTCGAGCCGGGTCCGCCCGGTTCATCGATCGCGCCGGTGCCCCGCTAGAGGGGCTTAAATGGGAATGCGGTGCGGGAGGGTTTCCTCCCTAATCTGCGGCTGTCCCTGCAACTGTGAGCGGCGAGCGAGGCATGGACCGGCCAGTCCCGACAACGGGGGCGGCCAGCCACTGGAGCGATCCGGGAAGGCCCCATGCCAAGCTGTGACCCGCAAGCCAGGAGACCTGCCGGAGCAAAGGTCGCTCTTGCCATGATCCAGGGGATGGTCACGGCTCGGTTCTCCGTTTGAGCGACGAATTTCGTGCGGCTGCGGCCGTGCAGGCGTGCGGCCTGTCCGCCTGCCTGTGCGTGCCGTCCGTCTGTCGTGGCGCTGGTGCGGGAGGGCTGGATCAATGCAGGAGCTGATGCCGTGCGACGCGGTCGGCACAGGCGTGCGCGGCTGGTGCCCGACCGCATGGCGGCCGATGATGGCGGGCGACGGCCTGCTGGTAAGGGTGCGCCCGGCGCTGGGGCGGATGATCCGGGCGCAGGCGATCGGTTTGTGCGAAGCCGCCATCGCCTTTGGCAACGGCCATATCGACGTTACCAATCGCGCGGCCTTGCAGATCAGGGGAGTGGCCCAAGCGAAGCATGCCGCGCTGATGGAGCAGCTGGTCTCGCTGGGGCTGGCGCATGCCGATGCGGAGCAGGACGGCCGGATGCCGATGCTGATCAACCCGGATTGGCGTGAGGGTGATAATAGCGCGACTATCGCGACGGAGCTGGCTGGGCGGCTGGACGACTTGCCGGATTTGCCCCCGAAGGTTGGCTTTGCGATCGACGTCGGCCCCGCGCCGGTGCTAAGCGACGCTCCGGCCGATTTCAGGGTGGAACGGTCTGAGAGCGGCGCGCTGATCCTGCGGGCTGACGGGCGAGCGCATGGCACCCCGGTCCACGCAGCGGGCGCAGCGGAGGGGCTGATCCGCATGGCCCATTGGTTCGTGGCGAGCGGTGGCGTTCAGGCGGGACGCATGGCCCGACATGATGCGCCGCTGCCCGAAGTTGCGGTCGAAGCCCCCGCCCCCGCGCGATCCCGTGCCGCAGCGCTGGCCGCTGCGCCCGGTCCCTTTCGCGCAGCGCCCTTTGGCCGGATCGAGGCTGCGACGCTGCTTGCCATGATCACGGACGATATGCAGGCGGTGCGGGTCACGCCATGGCGGGGGCTGGTGCTGGAAGGCAGCAAAACGCCGGGCGATGATCCCGCCGACCCACGCCTTTCCGCCGATGCCTGTCCCGGTGCTCCTGCCTGCCCACAGTCCAGCGTCGCGACCCGTGAACTGGCCGCGCGGCTCGCGCCCTCTGTGCCAGGACTGCATGTCTCCGGTTGCGCCAAGGGCTGCGCCCGCCCCTCGCAAGCGCCGGTCGTGCTGACCGGGCGCGAGGGCCGCTTCGACCTTGCCCATGATGCGCGCGCAGGTGCGCCGCCGCTGCATGCGGGCCTGTCGCCCGATCAGATATTCGCCCATTTCGGAGCCCATTGATGCCGCATCTTTACGAAACCGACGGCGCGGAAATCTATCGCCAATCCTTCCGCATGATCCGCGCGGAATCGGCGCTGGACCGTTTTTCGCCGGAGGAAGAGCGGGTCGCCGTGCGGATGATCCACGCGGCGGGCATGACCGGTCTTGCCCCGCACATCCGCTTTTCCCCTGAGTTCGCCAAGGCGGCGATTGCCGCTCTGGAGGCGGGCGCGCCGATCCTGTGCGATGCGCGGATGGTGTCGGAAGGGATCACGCGCGCTCGCCTGCCCGCTGGCAACGCGATCATCTGCACCCTGAACGACAGCCAAGTGCCCGATCTCGCCCGGTCGATGGCGAACACTCGATCGGCGGCAGCGCTGGAACTGTGGCGGCCTCATCTGGCAGGTGCAGTCGTCGCGATCGGCAATGCCCCGACCGCACTGTTCCACCTGCTCAACATGCTGGAAGACCCCGCCTGCCCACGCCCGGCGGCGATCATCGGCTGTCCGGTCGGCTTTGTCGGCGCGGCAGAATCGAAGGAGGCGCTCTGGGAGAGCCAGCCCGTGCCCTGCTGCATTGTCGAAGGACGTCTGGGCGGCAGCGCAATCACGGTGGCCGCAGTCAACGCGCTCGCGAGTGCGGCGGAATGAGCGGGACGATCCACGGCGTGGGACTAGGCCCCGGCGCGCAAGACCTGATGAGCGTGCGGGCCGATCGGCTGATCCGCGAGGCTCGCCACATCGCCTATTTCCGCAAGCCCGGCCGTCAAGGCCATGCGCGGAAGATCGTGGAAGGGCTGCTGCGCCCCGACGCGGTCGAATTTGCGATGGAATATCCGGTGACGACCGAAATCCCGGTGAGTGACCCGCGCTACAATCAATGCCTGTCCGCCTTCTACGCCGAATGCACCGCGCATCTGCATGGGCTGGCGAAGGCGGGCGAGGATGTGGTCGTACTGTGCGAGGGCGACCCCTTTTTCTACGGCAGCTTCATGCATCTGCACAGCCGCCTGTCCCCCCTCGCGCCGGTCCGGATCGTGCCTGGCATTACCGGCATGTCGGGCGCTTGGACGGCGAGCGGGACCCCGATTAGCTGGGGCGATGATGTGCTGACCGTGTTGATGGCGACCCTGCCCGAAGAGGAGCTGGCGCGGCGCATCCATGACAGCGATGCTTTGGTCGTGATGAAGATCGGCCGCAATCTGGCGAAGCTACGCCGCGCGGTGGAGGCGGCGGGCAAGGATGACTGCGCCTGGCTGGTCGAATATGCGACGATGGCGGACCAGAAGATCACGCCGCTGCGCGAGGCGGAGGCGATCACCAGCTATTTCTCCATCCTGCTGATCCACGGTCAAGGACGGCGGCCATGAGCGGCTGGGTAGCCGTGGCTGGGCTTGGTCCGGGCGCTGACGGGCTGGTAACGCCGGAGGTGACGCAGGCGCTGGCCGAGGCGACCGATCTGGTGGGCTATGCACCCTATGTCGCGCGGGTGGCGGATCGGGTGGGCCTTGTGCGCCATGCTTCGGACAATCGGGTGGAGCTGGAGCGCGCCGCCCATGCGCTGGAACTGGCAGCTGCGGGGAGGCGAGTGGTGGTTGCTTCATCCGGCGATCCGGGCGTGTTCGCCATGGCTTCGGCGCTGTTCGAGGCGCTGGAGGCGGGGCCGGAAGCTTGGCGCGCGATCGACATTCGGGTGCTGCCCGGGATTACCGCGATGCTGGCCGCCGCCGCGCGGGCGGGTGCGCCGCTGGGCCATGATTTCTGCGCGATCAACCTGTCGGATAATCTAAAGCCCTGGACGTTGATCGAGCGGCGCTTGCGTCTCGCGGCGCAGGCTGACTTCGCGATGGCCTTCTACAATCCCCGGTCGAAAGCACGGCCGGATGGCTTCGCCAGCGTGCTCGATGTGTTGCGGGAGGAATGTGGGGGGGAACGGCTGATCCTCTTTGCCCGCGCCGTGTCGACGCCGGAGGAGCAGTTGCGGGTCGTCACGCTGAATGAGGCGACGCCTCAAATGGCAGATATGCGCACGATGGTGATCATCGGGTCGAGCCGCACGCGCCTGATCAAAGGAGCGGCCCGCCCGATCCTCTATACGCCGCGATGGGCCGAATGATCGATCCACGCCAGCACATCGCCGACATCATGCGCGGTCCGCGCCTGTGGCAGGGCTGGCCGGTCGATCATGAGGACGGGCACGCCAAGCGTCCGCGCCGCGTCGATCTTGGCGCGCGCGCCCTCCCCACCGGCATTTTTGGCGACGACCAGATCAATGCCGTGATCGCGCATCAGGGCAAGGTCTCCGTCCAGCGTGAACGGGCCGCGATCCACCAGCAGATGGTGGCGGGGCAGTGCGGGCGGCACGTCTGGCGCATCGACGAAGCGCAACAGATAATGATGCTGCGGCTGGGCGGCGAAGGCTTCAACATGCATGCGTCCGAGCGTCAGCATAATGCGGCGGGGCGGCCCGTCGAGCGCGGGGATGGCGCCCGCAATATTGGGGACATGGGTCCAGCGGTCGCCCTGCCCCGCTTGCCATTCCGGGCGGGTGAGCATGAGATGGGCCACCCCCGCCTCCCGCGCGGCGACGGCGGCATTGGCGCTGATCGTGGCGGCGAAGGGGTGGGTCGCGTCGATGAGGTGGGTGAACTTTTCCGCCTTCAGATAAGCCGCCAACCCCTCAGCACCGCCAAAGCCGCCGACGCGCACCGGCACCGGCTGGGCACGCGGGTTTCCGGTGCGTCCGGCATAGCTCAACATCGCCCGCTCGCCGCGTTCGGCCAAAGCTTTCGCCAGCGCGCTCGCCTCGGTGGTGCCGCCAAGGATCAGGATATGGCGCATGGTAACTGAAGGTCCCTGGCTGACGATCGTCGGCATTGGCGAGGACGGCGTGGCGGGCCTGTCCGATGCCGCGCGCGTGGCGCTGGAACAGGCGCGGGTCATCATGGGCGCGCCGCGCCAGCTGGCGCTGCTGCCACCCCTTAAGGCGGAATGGCTGACCTGGCCAGTGCCGTTTGAGGACGGCGTGGAGGCGCTGCTCGCCCGGCGGGGGGAGCCGATAGTCATGCTGGCGTCGGGGGACCCATTCTGGTTCGGCGCGGGGGTGCGCATCACACGGCATTTGCGGCTCCAGGAATGGGTGTCGCATCCGGCGCCGTCGAGCTTTGCGCTGGCGGCTTCACGGCTGGGCTGGGCGTTGCAGGACGTGGCCTGTCATGGCTTGCACGCTGCGCCATTTACGCGGTTGAGGCCCATGCTGGCGCCGGGGCGCCGTGCCATCATACTACTGCGTGATGGGGCGGCGGTGCAGGCGCTTGGCCGTTATCTGGCGGAGGCGGGCTTTGGCGCATCGACGCTGCATATCTTGGAAGCGCTGGGCGGGCCGCGCGAGCGGGTCCGGCAGGCGTTCGCCGAGCAGATCGCCTTTGACGATATCGCGCATCCCGTGGCGGTCGGAGTGGACGTGGCGGGGGGTGGCGAAATGATGCCGTGCGTCAGCGGACTGGCGGATGACTGGTTCGACCATGACGGGCAGATCAGCAAGCGGCCGGTGCGCGCGCTAACGCTGTCTGCGCTTGCGCCTCGGCCCGGCGAGACATTATGGGACATTGGCGCGGGATCGGGATCAATCGCGATCGAATGGCTGCTGAGCCATGCTTCCACGCAGGCCATCGCGTTTGAAGCCGACCCGATCCGAGCGGCGCGGGCGAAGGGCAATGCGCAGCGGCTGGGCGTTGACCGGCTGACGCTGGTCGAGGGGCGCGCTCCGGCGGTGCTGGACGGACGGGTGCGTCCGCAAGCGATCTTCATCGGCGGCGGGCTCAGCGAGGCGATGATGGAAGCGATCATCGCCCTGCCCGGTGAGCGGACACGCCTCGTCGCCAATGCGGTGACGCTGGAATCGGAAGCGCTGCTGGCCCGATGGCATGAGCGGCTGGGCGGCGAACTGCTGCGGATAGAGATGGCGAGCGCCGCGCCGATCGGCACGCGGCGGGGGTGGAAAGCCGCCTATCCACTGGTGCAGTGGAGCGTCACGCTATGATCGTCGCTGGCTTTGGCTGTCGCAGCGGGGCGAGCCAGCAAGCCTTGCGGACGGCGCTGGGCGGGCATGGCGCTCGCGTCACCGCGCTGGCGACCTTGGCGCATAAGGAAGCGCTGCTTGCCCCCCTCGCCCGCGCATTGGGTTTGCCGCTGATCCTGATCGATGCTTGCGCGATCGAGGGAATGGACACACCCACCCGCTCCAGCGCCAGTCTGGCGGCTTACGGCACCGGCAGCGTCGCCGAAGCAGTCGCTCTGGCGGCAGCGGGGCCGGGCGCGCAACTGATCGCCACCCGCATCGTCTCGCCTGATGGGCAAGCCACTTGCGCGCTGGCCCAAGGAGTATCGCGATGACCGTTCATTTCATCGGCGCGGGGCCGGGTGCGCCCGACCTGCTGACGCTGCGCGGTCGCGACCTGATCGCCGCTTCCCCCGTCTGCCTCTATGCCGGGTCGCTGGTGCCGCGCGCGCTGCTCGATCATTGCCCAGCCGGTGCGCGGATCGTGAACAGTGCGCCGCTGACGCTCGATGAGATCATGGCCATCATCGCAGAAGCGGATGCGGCGGGACAGGATGTCGCGCGGCTGCATTCGGGCGACCTGTCGGTATGGTCGGCGATAGGCGAACAGATTCGGCGTCTGAAGGCATTGGGCATCGGCTATACGGTGACGCCGGGCGTTCCGTCCTTCGCGGCGGCGGCGGCGGCGCTGGAGGCGGAGTTGACGCTGCCGGGGCTGGGCCAGTCGCTGGTTCTTACTCGCACACCGGGGCGGGCGAGCGCCATGCCTGCTGGCGAGACGCTGGCGGCCTTTGGCGCGACGGGAGCGACGCTGGCGATCCACCTGTCCATCCATAATCTGGCGCAGGTGGTTGCGGACCTGGTGCCGCTCTATGGCGAGGACTGCCCGGCGGCGATCGTGTGGCGGGCAAGCTGGCCGGACCAGCGCGTGGTGCGGGGAACGCTCGCCACCATGGAGGCGCTGGCGACGGGCGGGCCGGAGCGGACCGCGATCATATTGGTGGGGCCA
This sequence comes from Sphingobium sp. TomTYG72, assembly GCF_055394715.1. Lineage (NCBI taxonomy): Bacteria > Pseudomonadati > Pseudomonadota > Alphaproteobacteria > Sphingomonadales > Sphingobiaceae > Sphingobium > Sphingobium sp. TomTYG72. The sequence goes on from NZ_AP027337.1 coordinate 47,528, forward strand.
GTGCTGGGCGAGGGGGATTTCGCCGAAAGCCAGCTTTATGCGCCCGGCTATGACCGGCGATTTCGTCCCGCTACGGCGGAATCGCGCTTTGTCGGCGTGGACGAATGACGCCCGGCCTCCTCATCGCCGCGCCGCGATCCGGGTCGGGCAAGACGGTCATCACGCTGGGGCTGCTGAGGGTGTTGAAGCGGCGGGGCGTGCGGGTCCAGTCCTATAAATGCGGGCCGGATTATATCGACACGGGCTATCACCGGCTGGCGAGTGGCCGCCCGGCCTTCAACCTCGACAGCTGGGCGATGGATGCGGCGCTGCTCCACAGTCTGGCGGGTGAAGCAGCGGAGGCGGACCTGATCGTCGCGGAAGGCGTGATGGGCCTGTTCGACGGCGCTCCGGCGCGGGGCGCGAACGGTAATGGGAGCAGCGCGGACATAGCGGCGGCGCTTGGCTGGCCGGTGGTACTAATCATCGATGTGTCGGGGCAGAGCCAGTCGGCTGCCGCCATCGCGCATGGATTTCGCATGCTGCGGCCAGACGTGCGGGTGGCAGGCGTTATCCTCAACCGCATCGCCAGCCCGCGCCATAAAGCCATGATCCGGCAGGCGATGGACGAAATCGCCATGCCCGTGCTGGGCGCGATCCCGCGATCCGATGCCTTGTCCATCCCGGAACGGCACCTTGGCCTTGTGCAATCGGGCGAGCAGGATGGGATTGACGAGGTGATCGAGGGGATTGCGGACCTGATCGAGGCGCAGGTCGATCTTCCGGCTCTTCAGAGGGTGGCCGGTGCGTTGCCCGGCACATCAGCAGCCCCCTATCGCTGCCCGCCGCCGGGGCAACGGATTGCCCTGGCGCAGGATGCGGCCTTTTCCTTCACCTATGCCCATATGGTGAGCGGGTGGCGGGAAGCCGGGGCGGAGATATTGCCCTTTTCCCCCTTGGCCGATGAAGCGCCCGACCCACAGGCCGACGCCGTCTGGCTGCCCGGCGGCTATCCCGAACTGCATGCGCCACGGATCGCCAATGCCACGCGGTTTCTGAATGCACTGCGCAGCCATGCACAGGACCGTCCGATCCACGGCGAATGCGGCGGCTATATGGTGTTGGGGCAGGCCATCATCGATGCGCAAGGGCAGTCCCATGCGATGGCGGGACTGTTGGGGCTGGTTTCCAGCTTCGCGGAGCGGCGCTTGCAATTGGGCTATCGGCAAGCGCAGCTGCTGGCGCCGATGGGCGGCCATGAGGCGGGAGCGACGCTGCGCGGACATGAGTTTCACTATTCCACGATCGTCGATCAGCCCGACGAACCGCTTGCACATATAGTGGATGCGATGGGCGCTGCGGTCGCAGCAACTGGATCGCGCCGTGGGCAGGTGACGGGCAGCTTCTTTCACCTGATCGCTGGTGCCGCATGATCCGCTTGTCACTGATCGGTATCGGCACGGGCAATCCCGATCATCTGACGCTCGCCGCCATCCGGGCGATGAACGATGCTGACCTGATCCTGCTGCCGCGCAAGGGAGAGGCCAAGTCCGACCTGATCGACCTGCGTCGGTCCATCTGTGCGCAGCTGCTCACCGGCCCTGCGCGAGTGGTCGAGTTCGACATGCCCAAGCGCGCGGATCAGGCCGCTTATGTCGAGGCGGTGACCGACTGGCATGACGCGATCGCGGCGATCTGGATGGAGCAGATTGCGTTGCACCTGCCCGATGGCGGCACGGTTGCGTTGCTCGTCTGGGGCGACCCGTCGCTCTATGACAGCAGCCTGCGGATCGCGGAGCGGCTTGGCCCATCGATCGAGATCAGCGTCGTGCCCGGCATCACCAGCATCCAAGTGCTGACGGCCGCGCATGGCATCTGCCTCAATCGGCTGGCCGATCCGGTGCTGATCACCACCGGCAGGCAGTTGCGCGAACGGGGCTGGCCCGGCGACGTGCGCGATGTCGTCGTGATGCTGGACGGGCACTGCGCATTCCAGACGCTAGAGCCGGAGGGGCTAACGATCTGGTGGGGCGCCTATCTGGGCATGGAGCATCAGTCGCTGGCCCACGGGCCTTTGGCGGTCACGGGACCAACGATCGTCGATCACCGGGCACAGCTGCGCCAGCGGCATGGATGGATCATGGACGTGTATCTGCTGCGCCGGGACGCCTGAGGAAATGCGGCTCAGGCGGCGTTGACGGTCAGCTCGATTACCGGTTTGCTGATCACCGGGCTGACTCCGTCGATGGTCCCCATCACGGCGCGGCGGCGAAATTCGGCGGCCATTGCCTGATGCATGGTCCGCGCAGACGCATCGGCAGTTGTCGCCGCAAGCTGTTCATGCATCCGGGCTCGTTCAAGACATTCCTGTGCATTGAGGGCATGAGTCATGAAAATGCTCTCCTGCTTCTTTTGAGCGGTCCATGCGTCGCAGGATGCGACCGAGCGCTGGAGCCACTCGCGAAACGCGGCAGAATTTACGCTTTTCCGCCCGGGTTTGGAAATGGAATCTTTGGGCCGCCGGGGGCTTGCCGCCACGACGCACCGCTTCAGCCGATCCAGCCCTGCTGTGGCTGGCAACGATGGCTTTTCAACTCCTTGCGGCTTTCGGCATGAACTTCGCTCAACGCCACTTCATAACCCCATAGATTGGCGAGGCTTTGCAACACCATCGTCGCGTCGGACGCATCCAGCACCACGCCATCGGTGACCGCATGTTCCAGCATAAGCGTCCGGTCGCCCGCCAGATCGACATCCACCACCTGGATATCGGGCTCCTGCCGGGCAATGTCATGCTCGCGCGCAAGGGCTCGGCGGATACGGCGATAGCCGCGCTCGTCATGAATGGCATCCACGCGCAGTTCCGACTCGCTTTCCTTGTCGATCAGCTTGAACAGGCGCCACTGGCGGATAAGATGCGGGCTAAGAAACTGCGAAATGAAGCTTTCGTCGCGATAATTGGCCCAGATATCCTTCAGCACCTCGACCGGGTCGCGCGAACCGGCAAAATCGCTGAACCATTCGCGATCCTCTGGCGTCGGGTCCATGCAGATCCGCTCGATATCGGACATGATGCCAAAACCCAGCGCATAGGGATTGAAGCCACCGAAATGGCCGGAATCGAACGTCGGCTGATAGACGACGCCTGTGTGCGACTGGATAAATTCCATGAAAGCGCCATCGGTTATCCAGCCGCGATCGTGCAGGATCGTCATGATGCGATAATGGGTGTAGGTGGCACAGCCCTCGTTCATCGCCTTGGTCTGGCGCTGCGGGTAGAAATATTGGGCGATTAGGCGGACGATCCGCAGGATTTCGCGCTGCCAGCTTTCCAGTCGGGGACCGGTCTTTTCCAGGAAATAGAGGATATTTTCCTGCGGCAGGCCAAGTGCGGCACGGCGTTCGTCCGACGGGACGAAGGCGGCCTTTGCCCCAACCGGCACCGTGCGCCAAAGGTCATCGTAGATGCGGTCGCGATAGGCTTGCCGCTCTGCCTCCCGATCGGCCTCCGCCTTCAAATCGCGGGGACGAATGCGGGGATAGCGATGCACGCCCTGATTCATCAGCGCGTGGGCGGCGTCCAGCACCCGTTCGACGGCGAGTTGGCCAAAACGCTCCTCGCAGCTGGCGATGTAACGTTTGGCGAACTCCAGATAATCGAGAATGCCTTCCGCGTCCGTCCATTGGCGAAAGACATAATTATTCTTGAAGAAGTGATTATGCCCGAAAGCGGCATGGGCGATCACCAGCGTCTGCATGGTCGCGCTGTTTTCCTGCATCAGATAGTTGATGCAGGGATCGCTGTTGATCACCAACTCATAGGCTAGGCCGCGAAGCCCCTTGCGATAAAGCATTTCATTGGTCACGAACTGCTTGCCGAACGACCAATGTTTGTAAAATAACGGCATACCGATGGACGAATAGGCATCCAGCATCTGTTCGGCGCTGATGATCTCTATCTGATTGGGATAGATGTTGAGTTTCATCTCCTGAAGCGCGATCGGCTCGATCGTTTCATAAATGCGGTTGATCAGCGAAAAATCCCAGTCGCTGCCGGTGAACAGCGGGGCGGATGCGCGCCCCCCCGTCAAGCGGGCGTCCCTTCGCCGACGCCGCGCCGCTGGAAGAGTTCACGGAACACGGGATATATTTCCCGCCGGTGCGACACCTTGCGCATCGTGAATTGCCGGTTCGCCTGGCTGACTGGCGCATAGGCTTCCCAAAGCCCCGTGGCGGAGGTTGCCGCTTCGATCGAGGCGAACTCCTCCCGACCCACTTCCAAATAGGCGAAATATTGGCAGAAGGGCAGGATTTCATTCTGCATCAGGTTGGCCACCCGCGCATTGTCCGACGCCAGTGTGTCGCCGTCCGACGCCTGTGCGACATAGATGTTCCAGTCGCTGGGGCTGTATCGATCCTTCACCACCTCGATCAGCTTGTCGAGCGCGCTTGATACCAGCGTGCCGCCCGTCACCGTGCTGTAGAAAAATGTTTCCTCGTCCACTTCGGCGGCGCGATCGGTATGGTGGATGAACACGACATCGACATGTTCGTAACAGCGCGACAGGAACAGGTGCAGCAGCGCAAAGAAGCGCTTGGCGAGATCCTTCATATGCGCGGTCATGGAGCCGGATACGTCCATCAGGCAGAACATCACCGCCTGGGCCACGGGCCGTGGAACCGGCTCGAAACGGCGGAAGCGCAGATCGACGGGATCGATATAGGCGATCAGGTTGCGGCGGCGAATGATGTGCGCCCGTTCCTCCTTCAGCCTTTCCAGCGCCACGGCATCGTCGGGCAAAGGCACCGCACGCGCCTCGATCTCGGCAATGGCCTCGTCAACCCGGCTAAGGTCGCGGCCACTCGGGCGGCGCAGTGCGATGCGGCGGGACATCGCCTTTTGCATCGTGCGCGGGACGGACAGGTTGGACGGGTTGCCGATCGTCGAATAACCCGCGCGACGCATGCCCTCGATCTTGCCCGCGACCAGCTTCTTCTTGGCCATGTCGGGCAGTTCAAGATCGTCAAGGAACAGGTCGAGAAACTCCTCCCGGCTAAGCGCGAAGCGGAAATCATCCTGATCCTCGCCCTCCCCAGCCTGTGACCCGCCACCACCGCCGCCCTCGGGGCGCTTGATCCGGTCGCCTTCCAGAAACTCTTTATTGCCCGGCAGCACGCGTTCCCGGTCGCCGCCCTTTGCCGATCGATGCAGCGTGGGTTCGTGGATCGCGTCGCGGCGGATGGTGATTTCGCCTTCTCCGGCGAGGTCCTTGATGCTGCGGTCCTTCAGGCTGTCGCGCACCGCCTGGCTGACATAGGCCTTCGCCCTCCTCAGGAACCGTTGCCGGTTGACAAGGCTCTTGCCCCCTGGGTTCAGCCGTCTGTCGACTATGTGCATGGTGGCCTAAGCACCTCCATCCGTTTATCCGGCCTGCTTGACCCTTATATACCATTCCACCAGCCGACGGACCTGCCGTTCGGTGTAACCCCGCTCGATCATCCGCGCGACGAATTCGTCATGCTTGCCCGCTGTATCGCCGTCCTTCTTGGATCCGAAACTGATGACGGGCAGAAGGTCCTCGACCTGGCTGAACATCCGCTTTTCGATGACTTCGCGAATCTTTTCATAGCTCGTCCAGCTGGGATTGCGCCCATCATTGCTGGCCCGCATGCGCAGCGCGAACTTCACCACCTCGTTCCGGAAATCCTTAGGATTGGCGATCCCCGCAGGCTTTTCGGTCTTGGACAATTCCTGGTTGATGACTTCCCGGTCCAGAAGCTGCCCCGTGTCCGGGTCCTTGAAATCCAGGTCCTCGATCCAGGCGTCGGCATAGGCGACATAGCGGTCGAACAGGTTCTGACCATAGTCGTTATAGCTTTCCAGATACGCCTTCTGGATTTCATTGCCGATGAACTCGGCATAGCGCGGCGCAAGCTCGCCCTTGATGAATTCCAGATATTTGGCTTCCACATCAGCGGGGAATTGCTCCTGTCGGACCATCCCTTCCAGCACATACATGAGGTGGACGGGGTCGGCGGCTATTTCGCTGCTGTCATGGTTGAAGGTCGCCGACAGCGCCTTGAAGGCGAAGCGGGTCGACGTACCCGACATGCCCTCATCTACCCCGGCGGCATCCCGATATTCCTGCATGCTCTTGGCGCGCGGATCAATCTCCCGCAGCATTTCGCCGTCATAGACACGCATCTTGGAATAGAGGTTGCTGTTCTCATGCTCCCGCAACCGCGTGAGCACAGAAAAGCGCGCAAGCATGTCCAGTGTCCCCGGAGCGCAAGGCGCCTTGCTGAGGTCCGACTCCCTCAGCAGCTTTTCATACACATGCCGTTCTTCGGTCGCCTGCAAGCTATAAGGCACCTTGATGACATAGATACGGTCGATGAAAGCTTCGTTATTCTTGTTATTCTTGAAATTCGACCATTCCGATTCATTGGAATGGGCCATAATGATGCCGTTAAAGGGGATGGCCCCGATATTCTCGGTGCCGATATAATTGCCCTCCTGCGTCGCGGTCAGCAGCGGGTGGAGCATCTTGATCGGCGCCTTGAACATCTCGACAAATTCGAGCATTCCCTGGTTCGCGCGATTAAGGCCACCCGAATAGCTGTAGGCATCGGGGTCATTTTGCGACAGCATCTCCAGCTTGCGAATATCGACCTTGCCGACCAGCGAGCTGATGTCCTGATTATTCTCATCGCCCGGCTCGGTCTTGGCGATGGCGATCTGCCGCATGCGCGATGGCATCAGGCGGATGACCTTGAACTGGGAGATGTCGCCGGAAAACTCATCCAACCGCTTGCGCGCCCACGGGCTGATCATGCCGGTCAGCCGGCGGCGCGGGATGCCGTAATTTTCCTCGATGAACGCGCCGTGCGTTTCCGCATCGAACAGGGCGAGCGGGCTTTCGAAGATCGGGCTGATCTCATCCCCGGCCTTGAGCGCATAGATGGGATGCGTTTCCATCAGCGCCTTCAGCCGTTCCGCGAGCGACGACTTACCGCCGCCGACCGGGCCGAGCAGATAGAGGATCTGCTTGCGCTCCTCCAAACCCTGGCTGGCATGGCGCAGGAAGCTGACGATATGTTCGATCGTCGCTTCCATGCCGTAGAAATTGGCGAAGCTTTTGTATCGACGGATGGTGCGGTTCATGAAGATCCGCCCGAGCCGCTGGTCGCGGGATGTGTCTATGATCTCCGGCTCACCGATCGCCGCCAGCAGGCGCTCCGGTGCTGATGCATGCATCAAAGGATCATTGCGGCATCCCAGCAAATAATCCTCAATCGACATCTCGGCTTGACGCCGTTCGTCAAAATTCCGGGTGAAGCTCGAAAACAGTTCGCTTTTCGTCACTGACGACTCCCGCCGCAGTAGTCATGTTACGAATATAATACGCGCGAGCTCGCAAAAATAGGCCTACAAAATTGAATGACTGCAAAAAATTATTCCTGACCAGCTGAACATTTCGCGATAGGGTGTCTGCTGAGCGCGCGCCTCTTACCGATGCGTGTGCCCCGCTGCGAACTTTGCTGGGGTGGGCGCAGCCAACCTTCGCGCTGCGCCCTCCGACGCTTCAATTATTGCCATTGCCCCGGCCATTGCCGGAGCTTCCATTCCCGGAACTGCCGTTACCCGAGCTCCCGTTCCCCGAACTCCCGTTCCCGGAGCTTCCATTGCCCGAGCTGGTGCCACCCGTCGTAGTCCCGCCAGTGCTCGTCGTCGTGCCGCCGCCGCCAGTGCTGGAGCTTGTGCCGCCTCCCCCCGTCGATGAGCCCCCGCCAGTGCTGGTGCCCCCGCTGGATGAGCTTGACGAACTGGTCGAGCTACTCCCTGCGGATGATGCGAACAGGGCTACCTGCTGGTTCATCTGACTGCCTACCGCCTGCCCCAACAGCCAGGTCGCCCCGACCATCCCGCCGCCGATGATGGCCAGCAAAAGCGCATATTCGGCTGCCGTAGCGCCTCGACGATCGCGCCACAGTCTTGAAGCTGAAAAGATTCCAGGCATGATGCTTCCCCCATTCGCCGATGCGCCTTCCCGGCGCACGGCGTCCACACCCGCCTTTGGATATATAGCATAAATGCTATTAACCGCGATGGGCAAAGAAGGGTATAAGAAGGCGACCATTTTTCGCGGTCTTAAGAGCATGGAGAGGCGCGATGACATCCATTCTGCTCCACATTCACGACGATAGCGCCATGGAGAGCCGACTCCAGGCCGCAAGTGACATCGCCCGCGCGCTCGATGCCCATATCCACTGCGTGCAGGTCACCTCCATGCCCAACCTTGTCGCCGGCGATCTTTACGGCGGGGCATCCATCGCCCCCGCGATCATGGCCGAACTGCATCAGATCGATGCGCGCATGCGTGTTAAGGTAGAGCAACGGCTGCAACGCGAAGACGTGAATTGGGATTGGCGGCAGGTCGATGGCGACATCGTTCACGGCCTGCTTTCAGCGTCCGCCTTATGCGACTTCATGATCGTGACGCTGCCCGCTGGACCCCGGCGGGAAATGAGCGATCCATTGCATCTCGCCGCCGATCTGGCGATGGGCGGTCGCACGCCGGTCCTCGCCGTGCCGGAGGACGCACGGGGCATGATGATCACGGGCCGGGCGCTGGTCGCCTGGGAAGGATCGCGCGAGGCGTCGGCCGCGCTCCGTCTGGCCGTACCACTGCTGAAGCATGCCGGAGAAGTAGATGTGGTGACCGTCGAGGAGGCGGGCAAATATCCCTTCCCCGCGACCGATGCGCCCGAATATCTCTCCCGCCATGGCGTCAGGACGCAATTCCATACATGGCCGCAGGATGGCCGCACCGTAGAGGCAACGCTGAAAGCCGCGATCAATGTACTGAAGCCCGATTGGATGGTGATGGGCGCGTTCGGGCACAGCCGCTGGCGCGAACTCGTCTTTGGTGGCGTAACCCGCACGATGCTGCGCGAGGCGCATGTTCCGCTGTTGCTGGCGCACTGACGAGGCCGCATCGAAGCTCCGATCCGGAGAGATTGCGCCAAATTGAACCTTTCACGGGGTTGGGCACACGCAAGAAAAGCCCTTGCGCGCGCGGCACCACGCAAATGCCGGGCGAAGAAGTTAACGCCGGGCAATATTTGCCCCTCCGGTCCCATCAAATCGGCGGCATCTCCGGTCCCCTCTGCGGCCGATAACGCATAGATTTCCCGAAGCTACAGGGTCTTGCCTCCACGCGGGGCGATTTGCGTGGACGCAAGATCAAGGGGGAAATTGATGCAATTGGGGTGGAAAGCCAGGATCATGATGGTTGCGGGCATGGTTGCCGCCATGCTGTTCCTGCTGCTGGGCGTGCGTGAAATGCAACGGTCATCAGCCGCGACAGTCCCACCGATCCGGTCGGCAACGGACAGTCGATCCCCCCAAGCCGTCATCCTTGCATCCGCCGCCCGCCCGATCCGGACAGGCGAGACGATCACCGCCACGATGATCCGCAATGCAATAGCTGACCCCACTCGCCACCCGACCGCCGCCACGCCCGCCGAATTGATCGGTAAGGTCGCCGCCCGTGCCATCGCCGCAGGTGCGCTCATCCCCAGAGACGCGGTCGGCGGCGAGGAAAAGCTCGCGATCCGCGTGCCCGTCGGCATGCGGGCGATCAGCATCGACACCACGGCCGAAATCGCGGTGGCGGGCCTCGTCCGCCCCGGCGACCGCGTGGACGTACAGGTCGTCTATCCCGGCGCCGATGCCATCAGCGGCGCGCGTGGCGCAGGCCGCAGCCGCGCTCAGACATTGTTGCAGATGGTTCAGGTCCTCGCCGTGGGTGAGACGGTCCTCGGCACGACGCCAGCATCCGGCACCAAGGACCAGCTGTCCTCCCCGCCACCGCCCGCCCGAACCGTGACTCTCGCGCTCGATCCCGGTCAGGTCTCCATCCTATCACTGGCGAAAAGCACGGGCGCGCTCACTCTTTCTCTCCGCAATCCGGTGGACAGCGAGCAGGTCGCGGTCGCACCAGCCAACTCCCACGGCCCCGATCCCTCCCCACTCGGCCAAGCCCCAGTCGTGCGACCCGCGCCCGTGGCGGCACAGCCCCGTCCTGCCCCTACCCCCCGTCAGCCGATCGAGCTGGTCATCGGCGACCGCCGCGAAACCATCTATTCGGGGAGCGCGCAGCGTTGAAACTCATCCTCGCCCTCGCAGTGGCGCTCGCCGCAGCACCTCCCGCCCAGGCGCAGGATCAAAGGTCGCTGGCAATCCAGCAGAAGCGCACGCTCACCTATCCCCGCCCCATTGGCCGGATAGAAGTGGATCGCGACGACATCATTTCGGTCGCCGCGCCAACCGCCCGGTCCTTGAGCGTCACCGGAATAGGCGCAGGCACCACCACAATCAGCATATTCGGCCGCGACGGGTCGCTGATGGCGCAAACGCGCTTTGCCGTGTCGTCCTCCCCCGCAACCGCACGGGAGCCGGGCGCGCTCATGAGCCCCCGGATCGTCGCAGGCGAACAGGTCGTCGCCGTCGATGTCCAGTTTGCCGCCGTGTCCTCCTCCACTCTGAAGGCGCTTGGCTTCAACTTCTCCAAACTCAGCGGCGACATTCAGGGCGCGGTCGTCTCGCCCAGCAGCTTCAAGAGCGCCAGCTTCTCGCCCGGCGGCTCCTCGCTCGACGCCAGCGTGCCCATCCAGAATGCCTTCAACCTGTTCCTGTCCGCCCCCAATCGCGGCATCAACGCGGTGCTGAGCGCCCTGTCCTCCAACGGCCTGTCCGAACTGCTGGCCCAACCCACCCTGCTCGTCCGCTCGGGCGAACAGGCAAGCTTCCTCGCGGGCGGCGAAATACCCGTGCCCGTGCCGCAAGCGTCGGGCAACGCCATCTCCATCCAATATAAGGAATTCGGCGTCCGCCTCTCCGTCACCCCCTTCGTCCTCTCTCCCGACCAGATCGTGCTGAAGATCGCGCCGGAGGTCAGCGAACTCGACTATAATAGCGGAGTCCAGTTGCAGGGCTATGTCGTGCCCGGCCTGCGCCGCCGATCGGCCGAAACAACGGTCGAACTGGGCAGCGGCCAGAGCTTCGTGATCGCGGGCCTAAGCTATTCCAGCCAATCGACCACGCGAGAAAAGACGCCGTTGCTAGGCGACATCCCCGTGATCGGCGCCTTCTTCCGCCGCCAGCAGACCCAGAAGGAACGGCAGGAACTGGTCATCGTCGCAACGCCCCGGCTGGTGGGGCCGGTGCAGGCCAAGGATGTGCCCGCCCTGCCCGGATCGCTACTCGACACCAAAGACCCGGTCGTCCCCTTCGGCGTGGTGAGGCCATGACGATGGCGCGCATCATCCTTCTGTCGGTCGATCATAGCCTCGCCACCCGGATCAGCGAAGCCATGCAAGGCCGCGCGGCCGTCGAGCTGGTACAAGCAGTCACGCCGGATATGGTCGAGGGGCCTTGCGTAATCCTGGTGGACCGGGACGCAATCCCTACAGAACGCTCGATAGCAACAGCCCTGTCGGCAGTGGCCGAAGGCGCGACCGGACGCCCGATCGTGCTTGTCACCGGCGAAACAGGTGCCGACGAGATATTGCACGCCATCCGCTCCGGCGCGGACGATGTCATCCCCCGCGCGGCGGAGGGTGACGAAATCGCCGCGATTCTCGGACGCCTCCTCAACCGCTCGACCGCCGATCATGGCAAGGGCGGACGGCTGACCCTGGTCCTAGGCGCCGATCCGGAAGCCGCCGCGATGGTCGCTACCGACATGGCGGTCAGCCGCGCCCGCGCCGGTTCATCGACGCTATTGATCGACTTCACCATGCCAACCAGCGCGGCAGAGGCCTATCTCGACCTGCCAGTGAGCTACGGCATCGCCTCAGCCATCGCCGACATAGAGCGGCTCGACGCGAGCCTGCTGTCGAGCGCTCTCGCCCGGCATGATCCCAGCGGCCTGATGCTCCTCACGCTGGACGGCGGAGCAGGGACGGAGCCTGCGGGCATCGCGCCAGCCGATATAGCCGCGCTCGTCCGCCTGCTGCGGGCATGCTGCGGCGACCTGATCCTCTGCGCGGGCAGCCTGCGTCACCCGGTCCTGCTTCGCACGCTGGCCTCGCTCGCCGACCGCATCGAGCTGGTTTGCGCGCAATCCATCCGCGAGATGGACGCCTGCCGCCGCCTGCTCGACCGCATCGGCGACGATGAGGCAAGCCTGTCACGCACACGCCTGCTCGTCTGGGATCATCAGCCCGCCATATTGCTGGACAGCCGCCGCATGGCCGACATCCTGCGCACAAACAGCACCCTACCGCTCCCCATCGACCAAGTCCGCCTGCGCAATGCCCTGAACGCAGGCCGTCCGCTTGCGATGGAAGCCACCCCAGACCGCTACATGCGCGCGATCCGCACCGCCTGCGGCATCGAACCACAGCGATCGTCCAAGAGCCTGGAGCGTCTCCGCCGCCTCCTCCAGCGCCCGGTGGAACCAGCAGCATGAGCCTGCTCTTCGACACCGGCCTGCCACGCGGCACGGCACGCCCCGCTCCGGTAGCGCAGCCAGCCGCCCAGCGGATGAGCGACAGCTATCAGGCCGTCATGGCCCAGACCTGCGCGCAAGTCATCGAACAGCTGGAAGCACGCGGCAGCACCGCCGAAACATTAGGCGCACGGGCACTGCGCGCTGAGATCGAGCAGGTCATCACCAGCCGAAGCAGGCGCGGGCAGTTAGCCCTCAATGCAGCGGAAAGATTACTGCTAATCGAGGATGTGGAGGACGAAGTCGCCGGACTCGGCCCGCTAGCCCCACTACTCCGCGATGGCAGCATCGACGACATCATCGTCAACGGCTCGGGCACCATCTATGTCGAACGTAGCGGCCTCCTGGAGAAGGTCGACCGACGCTTCCGCGACGACGCCCACCTCATGAACATCATCCAGCGCATCGTCGGCCCCATCGGCCGCCGCGTGGACGAGGCCAGCCCCTATGTCGACGCGCGCCTTGCCGACGGCTCCCGCGTCAATATCGTCATCCCGCCGGTCGCGCTGGACGGCCCGATGCTGTCGATCCGCAAGTTCCGCATGCAGGCACTGGGCATAGAAGATTTCATCAACCGTCAGGTGATGAGCGCTGAAATGGCCGCCTATCTCGCCGCCGCTGTGCGGTCGCGGCTCAACATCCTCATCTGCGGCGGGACGGGCGCGGGAAAATCCACCCTGCTCAACATGCTATCCCATTTCATTAGCGACCGCGAGCGGCTGATCACCATAGAGGACGCCGCCGAGTTGCAGTTGCGGCAGGACCATGTCGTCCGGCTGGAAACCCGCCCGCCCAATGTCGATGGCAATCGAGAGATCAGCGCGCGTGAACTCGTCCGCAACGCGCTGCGCATGCGCCCCGACCGCATCATCCTGGGCGAAGTGCGCGGCGTCGAGGTGGTGGAAATGCTGCAAGCCATGTCCACCGGCCATGACGGATCGATGGCGACCCTCCACGGCAATTCCCCCCGCGACGCCTTCGCCCGCCTCGAAATGCTGATGGGCTTTGCCGGGGTCCAGAATGACATCCGCGCGATCCGGCGCTTCATCGCCAGCAGCGTGCATGTCGTGGTGCATATTCAGCGTCTCTCCAACGGCAGCCGCCGCGTCACCGGCGTGACGGAAGTCACCGGCATCGAAGGCGAAGCCTATTCCTTCAACGAACTGTTCAGCTTTCACGAACAGCCCGCCATGTCCGGCATAGGCGAATTTCGCATACACTCGTCCCGCCCATTTTTCGAACCCCGCCTGCGCGACTATGCGCCCGCCCCCCTCAGGCAGAACATAGTATGAAGGCGGCGGCGTTCCTCCTGCTCGCGCTGTTGACGTTGGCGGCGGCGGCATCCCCGCTGCTGATCCTGCGCATACGGGAACAGGCGCGGCTTTCGCGACGGTTGGCGGCGATCGTTCCCGGCGACGCCCCAGCATCCCGCCAAAGCGTCCGCCTGACGGTCCCCAGCCTCGCCGCGCCACTACTGGCCCGCGCGCAACTGGAGATCACGACCCGCGCGATCGGCATCTTGGGCGGCTGCATGGCGTTATTCACCCTCGCCACACTGCTGGCCGCCGGTCCAGTCGCGACAGTCATCCTGCTACCGCTCCCGCCCGCGATTCTGTTCCTGTGGATCAGGGCACGGGCGCAGCGCCGCGTGAATGCCCTTATCGAAGCCCTCCCCTTCTACATCGACGCCGTGCGCCAGATGCAGGCGGTCGGCAGCTCCCTGCCTCAGGCGCTGGAACGATCACTCACCGACGCACCCGGCATCGTCCGCAGCTATCTTGCGCCCGCCGCACGCCGCCTCGAACTCGGCACCCCGGTGAGCGAGGCAATGCAGCAACTCGCCGACCGGCTGCGCGTTCCTGAAATGTCGATGCTGGCCGCCGCGATCCGCACCAATATGCGCTATGGCGGCCCCGTCAGCGCGGTGCTGTCGAACCTCTCCGCCATCCTGCGCGAACGCATCCGCATCGCCCGAGAGCTGAAGGCCGCGACGTCCGAAGCAAAGGTCAGCTCCCGCGTCCTGATCGCCATGCCGATCGTCGCGATGGCGCTGCTGATGGCGTCCAACCCCGCCTATATCGACTTCTTCCTAGATGATGCGCGGGGGCACCGGATGGCTGTGATCGCCATCGGGCTTCAGGTTGCGGGCATGCTCGTCATGCGCCGGGTGATGAGGCTCGCCTTCTGATGCCCTCGGCCTTTCTCCTCGCCTGCCTCCTCATGGCGCTCATCGGGATTGGCGTCGCCATGCTCGGCGGCCGAATGCTGATCGCCGACCAAAGGCTTGAGGCACGGCTCGCCCGGCTTGCGCCAACGAGGCAAGCCAAGCCCGCGCTGCGCCTGCCCACCATCCTAGGAGCTGAGGGCCGCAACCGGTCCACCCTCGAACGCCAATTGCAGCTAGCCGGTTATCAAGACCCCCGCGCCATCAACCACTTCCTCTGGCTGCGCCTAGCCGCAACCCTGCTAGCCGCGCTGCTGGCCGCGCTCCTCTGCCGCATCCTCTGGCACGGCTGGCTATCCCGCCCGATGCTGATCGTCATTGCTGCAGGGCTCGCCTTCGTCGGCGCACGGCAGGTGCTGAACCTGCTCGCATCCGGCCGGGCAAGGAAGATCACCGCCGAATTTCCCTTCCTGCTCGATCTCATGCTGATGATGCTGGAAAGCGGCGTGTCGCTAGACCAATGCTTCCGCTCCATCGCCCGCGACGAGCAGGTCGCGGTGCCGCACCACGGCCAGCTGATCGCCCTGCTCGTAACCGATCTCGACCGGGGCATGCGCTACGAACTGGCACTCGACCGCTGGGCATCACGGGTAGCAGTCAGCGGCGCGAAAGAACTCGCATCCCTCTTCCGCCAGGCCATGTTCCAGGGGATAGAGCTTGCCCCGGCCCTGCGCGAATTTGCCCGCGAATTCACCCAGCGCCGCGTAGCCCGTGCGCGGGAAGCAATGGGCGGCATCACCGTGCGCATGGTCGTGCTGATGATCCTCTTCTTCATGCCCGCCCTGTTCATCGTTCTGGGCGGGCCGCCGGTCGTCGCCATCCTCGACACCTTGCGAGCGAGCGCGCGATGATGTGGCTCCTCCCCCTGCTGCTCGCTGCCGCCGACACATCCGGTTCGACCCGCAGCCTCTATCTACAACTCATCCATCAGGCGCGCGCCGACGGCAGGCCGCGCGCCGCCATCGCCTATCTCGACGATTTCGACCGCCGCTACCCCGGCGACCGCGACGCCCGCATCCTGCGCGTCAACAGCCTGCTAGACCTCAACGACCTCAATGCGGCCGAAGCAGCAGCCGCAGCGCTCCCCGACCACGGCGGCAGCGCGTTACGCGGCCACCTGCTCGCCGCACGCGGACACTGGTCCGAAGCCATAGCGTCCTACAGCCAAGCCGTGCAGGCAAGCCCCGCCGACCCCATGCTCCGCAACGCCCTCGGCTTCGCCCAGCTACGCGCGGGGCTAGCGGCAGACGCGGCGGAAAGCCTGCGCGGCGCGCTGGACCTGTCGCCGGGCACACCAGTAATCCGCAACAACCTCCTGCTCGCGCTAAAGGCAGCCGGTCAAAATGCCGAGGCGGAAGCCCTCCTCTCCACCATCCGCGATAGCCATGAGCGCGACGCGCTTCGCCGTCAGATCGCCGCGCAAGCCGCTCGTCTTCCCGCACCAAAGGACCGCTGATGCTCTACCTTTGCCTCCTGTCGGCCGCTGCCCCCACGCTCCCCCAGCCTGATCAGGCGCGCCGCGTCATCGAATGGCAGCTACGCTCACCACCCCGCGCCCCGGAAAGCACCGGCCTCAGCGCGGAAGAAGCAGAGGTCATTCGCAACCGCTACCTGCAATCCATCGGCCAGCCCCTGCCCCGCTCCGCCGATCAGGACGCCCCCGCCTTCCCATGATGCTGCTCCGCCGCCTCCATCCCCTGTGGCAAGACCGGCGCGCAGCCGTGGTGCCGATGGTCGCGGCGTTCGGCGCAGCGCTGGTCGGCGCGATGGGCTTCGCCCTCGACGCAGGCCTCTATTATGCGGGAAACCGCGACCTGCGCGCCGCGACCGAAAGCGCCGCCCTCGCCGCCGCCCTGTATCCCGCACAAGCCGAAGCGCGCGCCCGCGACAGCCTCAGCCGTAACGGCTATGATCCCGCAATCCTGCGTTCGGTGGAGCTTGGCCGCTATTGCCCCGACGCGGCCCTATCCGCGCCCCAGCGGTTCGACGCCAGCTTCTCCCGCTGCCCCGGCAACGGCCAGCCCAATGCCATCCGCATCCGCACCGGCAAGCCCAGCCGCCAATTCTTCACCCGCGTTCTGGGTGGCGCCAATCCCATACCTGACCTGTCCGCCACCGCCACCGCCGCGCGCATCGACGAAGCAGGCATCGGCGTCAGTTCCGGCATCCTCGCCGTTACCAATTCGCTGGTGAACAGCGTCAACGATCTGCTCGGCGGGCTGCTCGGTATCCAGTTGCAGTTGGGAGCCAGCGACGTTCAGACGCTGATGGGCGGCTATGTCGATGCAGGCCGCTTCTTCGACGCACTGGCGCAGCGCGTAGGCGAAACGGGCACCTATGGCACCCTGACCAGCCGCAGCGTGGGTTTGCGCGACCTGATGCTAGCGGCGGCAAGCGCGGCCGACCAACCAGCCACCGCCGCCACCCTGACCCTAGTCGCAGGCCAGGTGAGCAATAGCTACTCCGTGCCATTGCAGGGCCTCTTCGGCCTTGGCGTATGGAAGAACATGCCAGTCGGCGAGGCGGACGAGCAACCCGGCCTGCGCGCCGGACTCAACGCCTATCAGCTTTTCGCCTTCGCCGTTCAGGCGGGCAATGGCAGCATCGACCTGTCCGACGCCATCAGCCGCGTCGCATCGGGCAGCACGATCCGCCTCGCCGCCGTCGCCACCGGCCCGGTCGACCGGCCCCGCTTCTCCTTCGGACCAGCGGGCGAAACCAGCGCCAGCACATCGGCGCTACGGTTGCAGCTGAACCTTGGCCTCAACCTCAACATATTGGGGATCGGCGTCGAATCCGTCCCGCTGCTTATCGACATCGCCGCAGCCCGTGCCGAAGTCAGCGCCATAGATTGCGCCAACACGGCGGAGCAGGCGCGCGACAGCCGGGTGAGCATTGTCGCCACCTCCGGCCTCGTCAACGCCTATATCGGTCAGGCGCCCGCCAACGCCATGAGCCGCCCGATGCCGCCGCTCTCCGCCGACGATATTGCGCCCGCCCGCATCCTGAACGTCCTCAACCTCATCACCGCCGACGCCCGCGCAGTCGCGCAGCCGGTGATGGGCAATAGCGGAACGCTGATTTTCGGGCCGGGCGGTCAGGGGACGATCGGCCGCCCCGGCACGCCCGGAACACCGGCCACCATCGGCAACGGGTCGCAAACGGGACCGCTGCTGACATCACTCACCAACAGCCTCAGCGGCCCGAGCGGCCTTCAGGTGAAGGCGCTCAACCTCTGCATCTGGCCGGTCTGCGACGCGAGCGCCACGCGGTCCCAGCTGCTCGGCGCCATCACCACGCCGCTGGCGGCGCTCATCGGCAACACCGCGGACCCACTGCTCGACAATCTGCTCGCCGCGCTCGGCATCCAGCTTGGCCATGCGACCATGTGGGTCACGGGCGCCCGCTGCGGCGTGCCGGTGCTGATTTAAAGGAGACCGGCGGCGCGATCCCCTCCACGCGCCGCCCGTTCCGACCGGAGGGATATGAGGAGAATGACGATGATCATCGATGTCGCACGAAAGTTCATGAAGCGCCTGGCGCGCGACGAAAAAGGCCTCACCGCCGTGGAATATGCCGTGCTGGGCGGCGTGGTCGTAGCCGCCATCTCTGCACTACGCGGCGACTTCACCGCAGCGCTGGACGGCGCCTTCACGTCCCTGTTCAACAGCGTCACCTAAACTCCCGATGAAAGCCCATCGCAGGAGGAGCCGCGCGTCCGCGCCCCGGCTCCTCCCCCGGCTCCTCCATTGCCAGAAAGGCATCGCCGCGCTGGAATTCGCGCTCATCACTCCGGCGCTGCTGATGCTCATCTTCGCGATCATCATCTATTCCTTCTGGTTCTCGGCCCTGCTCGGCGTCCGCCATGCCGCTGCGGAAGGCGCGCGCGCCGCGATGGCGGGCCTTTCCTCCAGCGAACGCGCCACACTGGCCCGCACCCGCGCGCAGGCCGTCATCAACGGCTATGGCGCGCTGCTCTCTTCCGGAGGGACCCCCGACATTCAGGCTGCGCCGGATGGCATAGGACAGTTCAAGGTTCAGGTTAGCTACGACATGAGCGGGTCGCCACTGATGCGCTACTCCACCTTCATCCCCTTGCCTTCGACCACGCTCGGCGCGACGGTGATCGTCACCAACGGCAGCTATTGACCGGCCCGGCTTGCCGCCATGCCGCACCGTCTACGAATATCAACAATCCCCCTTTCCTTTTCGCCGACGGCTGCGTAACTGTCCGCTCTCGCCATGACGCGCGCGCAACATTGATTGTCCGCGCGTCGCGGGATGTCCGGAGCGGCGCTGAGCACTAGTTCGGATGTCCGCGGGGTAGTTTAGGGCACGCTTTTGCACCCGCAAGAGACGCCGCCATGCAGGAGTTAGCCATGCTTTCAAAGGTCACGCTCGCCAATACCGACCTCTCGGTCAGCCGTCTGTGCTATGGCACCAACATGCTCGGCTGGTCGATCGACCAGGACCGCAGCAACGCGATCCTCGACAAGTTCGTCGAGCTGGGCGGCAATTTCGTCGACACCGCTCGTTCCTATGGTGACTGGATGCCCGACGCGCCGAAGGGCGCCAGCGAACGCGCCATCGGCGCCTGGCTAAAGGGCAAGAAGCGCGAAGACGTCATCGTCGCGACCAAGGGCGGCCATTTCGACATGCGCGCTGGCGACTATCGCAACCGCGTCAACGCCACCGACATCGGCAGCGACCTCAATGAGAGCCTTGAGCATCTGGGCGTCGACACGATCGACCTCTACTGGGTTCACATGGACAATCCGGAAACCCCGGTCGCCGAACTGATCGACTTCCTGAACGAAGCGAAGAATGCGGGCAAGATCCGCTATTTCGGCGCATCCAACTGGTCCGACGCCCGCGTGCTCGAAGCCAATGAATACGCCAAGGCAAACGGCAAGGCTGGCTTCATCGCCGTCGAACCCTTCTGGGGCCTCGCCAAGCCCAATGAAGAGGCCGCCACGGCTCAGGGCTACCAGATGTATTTCGAAGATCATGGCGGCAAGCTCAAGGATGCTGGCCTCGCCATCATCCCCTATTGCTCGCAGAGCCGCGGCTACTTCGCCTTCGCCGAAAAGGGTGAAGTGCCCGAGCATCTTCAGGGCTTCTACGACAACCCGGTCAACAAGGACCGCCTGGCCGCTGCCAAGGACATCGCCGCCAAGCATGGCGTCAGCGTTTCGGACGTGGCGCTGGCCTATCTCCTGAACCAGCCGCAGCAGGTGATCCCCATCTTCGGCGCGTCCAGCCCGGCCCGTATCGAGGAAGCCGTCAAGGCCGCCTCGCTCACCCTGTCGGCTGACGAGGTAGCGGCGCTGAAGATCGGCTGATCTTCCTAAGCTCAAAATGAATGAAAGGGGGGCGATCCGACGATCGTCCCCTTTTTTATTGTTCATCCCGATCAAATTTGCGCGAAGCGATCAATCTGGAATAGATCGTGCAAATTCTTACGCGATCACCATTATTTTTGCCTGACTAACGACAAAGAACGCGATAAAAGGATGACGACCATACGCATGTGGCAAATCTAGGAGATCATGATGACCGCTGCCCTTTCACAATCACGGTCGGGCGCAGCGCCTGCATCTCTCACCAGTCCGGGCCAGATCGGCGCGCTGGCCCTCCCCAACCGAATCATCGTCACCGCCATGGGCGTCAGCCTGGCCGAAGCGGACGGCACGGTCAGCCAGCGCCTGATCGATTATCATGTCGCGCAGGCAAAGGGCGGCGCGGGCCTGATCATCATGGGCGTCACCGGCGTCGCTTGGCCCGTGGGCGCGGTTCAGCCCAACCAGACCGCGATCTCGGACGACCGCTTCCTGCCGGGACTCACGAAACTTACCGCCGCCGTCCACGCTGCTGGCGGCCGGATCGCGGCACAACTCCATCATGGCGGCCTCGTCGCCGGGCATAGCGCGCAGGACGGCCATCCCCTTTGGGCTCCGGCCTATCCGCCACCATTCGCAGGCGACTTCCCCGACTATTTCCTGCCCGAAGAGATGGCGGCATTCGCGGGCGGCGTGGTGCCGGAAATCAAGGTGCTGGAGAAGGCCGACATCGACCATGCCGTCCGCCAGTTCGCCGACGCAGCGCTCCGTGCCAAGCGCGCCGGAATGGACGGCCTGGAAATCCATGGCGGCCATGGCTACCTCCTCTCCTCCTTCGTCTCCCCGTCCACCAACACGCGGCAGGATGAATATGGCGGCGACGTGCCGGGCCGCGCACGCCTGTTGCTGGAGGTCGTGCGCGCCGTTCGCGCGGCGGTCGGCCCCGACTTCCCGATGTGGGTCAAGATGGACTCACGCGAACTGGGCAAGAAGAACGGCATCACCATCGACCATGCCCTCGAACTGGCGCCGCTGGTCGAGGCGGCAGGGGCCGACGCCCTCACGATCACCGCCTATCATGACGTTGGCCAGGGCAAACTCCACTCCGGCTCCAACATCCCGCACGAACCCGCCTTCAATCTGGAAGCCGCCGCCTCCATCCGGAAGGTCGTTTCCATCCCCGTGATCGCATCGGGCCGGGTGGAAATCGACCGGGGCGAAAAGGGATTGGCGCAGGGCGAATTCGACTTCCTCGCCATGGGCCGCAAGCTGCTCGCGGACCCGGATCTGCCCCGCAAGCTGGCGGAGGGCCGGGTCGCCGACATTCGCCCCTGCATCTACTGCTATACCTGCGTCAGCACCGCCTATCTGCGCGAACAGGTCCGCTGCGCCGTCCGGTCGGAAACGGGCTATGAGGACCTGGACTGGTCACCGGCCAAGGTTCCGGGCCATGTCGTGATCGTCGGCGGTGGCCCCGGCGGCATGGAGGCCGCGCGCAGGCTGGAGCTTGCGGGGGCCAAGGTCACGCTCATTGAAAAATCCGATCGTCTGGGCGGCACGCTGCGCTTCGCGGGTCTCGCCTATGAACCCAATGAGCGGCTGCTCAACTGGCTGCGCGACCAGATCGGCCAGTCGAAGGTCGATGTGCGCCTGAAGACGGTGGCGACCCCGGAACTGATCGCCAGCCTGATGCCCGACAAGGTCATCGTCGCGACCGGCGCCGTGCGCGACATGCCGCCGATCCCCGGCAATGATCAGGATTTCGTGCTGTCGGGCGACGACCTGCGCGGCATGATGCTGGGCGAGGACTCCGCCGAAATCCGCCGCAAGACCAGCTGGACGACCCGCGTCGCGACGAAGCTCGGCGCGGCGACCGGCGCAACCGCCAATCTCGATCTGGTGCGCAAGGCCACCCACGCCTGGATGCCGCTCGGCAAGCGCGTCGTCATCATCGGCGGTGAACTGGTCGGCGTGGAGCTAGCCGAATTCCTGATGGAGCGCGGCCGTGAAGTCACGGTCATCGGCGAAGCCGTGAAGTTCGGCGGCGGCCTGCTGCTGGTGCGCCGCATGCGCCTGCTGGCGGAACTGCGCGAACATGGCGTGGCCATGTTCCCCGGCGCGAGCGGCATCGCGATCGGCAAGAACAGCGTCAGCTTCACCAATGCAGACGGCGAGCAGAAGAGCGTCGCTGCCGACCATGTCGTGGTGGCCATGGGCGCCCACGGCGACTCCACCCTCGCCAACGCGCTCCGCGCGCAGGGCCATGATGTGGTGGAGGTCGGCGACGGCACCGGCGTCACCTATATCGAAGGCGCGATCCGTGGCGCGGCTGAGGCGGTGGCGGCAATGGGCCGCTAAAAAGCCTTTTGGAATGAAGAAGGGGAGCGCCACAACGCTCCCCTTGCCTATTTGATCTACCCCCTCCCCCGTTCGGGCTGAGCTTGTCGAAGCCCTCTACTTCCAAAAAGAAGTAGGACCCTTCGACAGGCTCAGGGTGAACGGTAACAAGGGGCAGTGCGCCCCAAGCCAACGGCCCTAGCGCCCAACCAATTCAGCCCCAGCCTCAACCCGATAATCCGCCATCACTGGCGCCGCCATCGCATCGGCAAACGCCTCATAGCTCCACGGCCAGCTAGCCGGGACACCGGTCGCATCCAGATACCAGCTGTTACAACCCGATCCGAAGATCGTCGTGCGCGCCGCCGCAATGCGCCGTTCCTCATAATCGGCATGAGCGTCAGCACTCGGTTCAACCGTCCGCACCTCTCCAGACCGGAGCAGGTCCAGCAACTGATCGACATAGGCCCATTGCTTCTCCGCAATATCGATCAGCGAGAAGTTGCCGACAGGTCCCGTCGGCCCATTCAACATGAAGAAATTCGGAAAGCCCGGTATCGTCACAGCATAATAAGCGGTCGGACGAACGGACCACACATCGTCCAGGGATACGCCATCCCGGCCCAACACCGTTGTCGGCCGGATGAAACGATCGGCATGAAAGCCCGTCGCCAGCACCAGCGTATCGAGTTCATGGAGCCGTCCATCCTCCATCCGCACGCCCTTGGCTTCGACGCGCGCGATGCGGTCACGCTCCACCTCGACGTTGGGGTGCTGGACGGCATCATAATAGGACCAGCTGTAGATCAGCCGCTTGCACGCCGCCCGATAATTGGGGCGCAGCTTTTCCTTCAATTCAGGATCACGGATGCTGTTTTCCAGATTGTCGAGGCAAATTTGCTCGATCGCCGCAATCTCCGGGCCATGCGTGTCCGTGATCGCGTGCGTAAAGCGGAAGATGTTGTCCCAATATTCCTTGTTGTTGCGAATGTCGTCGATCAACGCGGGATCGCGACGGAATGCTTCCTTCTCTTCCTCGCTATACTGGAAATAGGGAACCGGCATGATCCACTGCGGCGACCGCTGGAAATGCACCAGTTTCGACGCACATGTATTGAGTGCCGTGATGATCTGCACGCCGGTAGACCCATTGCCGATGACGCCGACCCGCGCCCCATCGACCGGGGCATCATCTTGCCAGCGGGCACTGTGGAAAGCCTGCCCCTCGAAACTGCTCAGCCCTTCAATATCGGGCAACTTGGGATGGTGCAGCACACCCGAAGCGGCGATGACGACTTCGGCCTCAACCTCCTCACCAGTGATCAGCCCCAGCCGCCAGACGCCAGCGCCCTCGTCCCACACGGTCGACACCACTTCGCTGTTGAAGCGGACATGCGGCATGATGCCATATTTCTCGGCCGTCTTTTCGAAATAGGTCTGAATCTCGCCGCCCTTGGCATAATAGGCGTCCCACTCCGCATAAGGCTCAAAGCTGTAGGTATAGGCATGCGCAGGCACATCGCAGGTCAGGCCCGGATAGCGGTTTTCCCGCCAGGTGCCGCCCAGCCGCCCGGCCTTTTCATATACGGTGAAATCTTCCCCCGCCTGGCGCAGGCGAATGGCGGCAAGGATGCCCGCCATGCCCGCTCCAATAACGGCGAAGCGCAGACCTTTGCGGCCCTGATCGATGGTCAAGTCACTCTCCTGTCGGTTATGTTTCTGACCATCATGATGATGCGACGGGCAACGCCGCACATCATGCAAATGGATCAGGTCTTGACCGACAGGCGAAGATCAGCCCCGCGCCGCCTTCCGCCCGGCCTGACGCCCGAAGAAAGTGCAGTCGGCAAGGCTGAGGCCAGAGCTATAGCCATGACCCCATGCCGGAAGACCCGAAGTACAGCGTCCCGCCGCGAACAGGCCCGCGACCGGCGCGCCAGTGCGATCCAGCACCTCGCCATCGGTTGAGGTCCGCAATCCACCCAGCGTGAAGAAGCTGAAATAGCTGGTCGCGAAATTCAGCTCCAGCGCCACGAATGGCCCCTGATCCAGCGGCGTCAGGATCGGCGCGCGCTTGTGGAACAGCGGATCACGCCCCTCCCGCGCATGTTCATTATAGAAGGCCATGGTGGCAGACAGCGTGCCCGGCGCCATTTCCAGTTCCGCTTCCACCTCTTCCCAGCTGTCGCCAGTCCCCGCGATCGTCATAGCCGCCATGGGCAGCGGCTCGTCGAAATGGGCGATGTCGAGCAACAGGTAGACCCTGTCCCCCAACTGGTCGATCGCAGCGCGACTGACCCGTCCGTGATAGCAATCCTCATTGATGAAGCGTTGCCCCGCCTGATTGACGAAAACGCCATAGGCCTGCGGTTCGGGCATGGTCCAGGGACAGGTGGTGAAGAACTGTTCCATATGGATGGCATCGCCACCCGCGCTGACGCCCAGTTCGATGCCCACGCCATCATCCTGATCGCCGATCGGGCTGCTGATCTTGAAGGTTTCCGCGCAATAGCGGCGGCGCATATCCTCGTTGAAGGCAAAGCCGCCTGTGCAGAGGATAACGCCCTTCGCCGCACGGACGAAGCGATTGACATTATCGATGCGCACGATGACGCCCACGACCCGCCGATCGTCATCCTGCACCAACGCCACCGCCCGCGCGTCCGTCGTCACCTCAACGCCAAGCGCCTTCGCCCGAGCCTCCAGCAGGTCGATGAGCGGCCGACCACCGCCCCAACCCATATGGGCGATCACATGCCCACGCGGGGCAGGCTTCGCTATCTCGCAAAAGGGCCATGCCGCTTCGCTACCCGACCAGATCAGGGTGGAATCGTCGGTAGGTTCGATATGCTTTCCGGGCAGATAATTGCCGCGATAGGGGATGCCCTGCTCCTTCAGCCAGGCATAGTGATTGAGCGCCTCCTGCGCATAAAGATCGCACTTCGCCTCATCCGCGCACGGCCCGCCCGCCGCCTTCAGATAGGCGGCCATATCCTCCGTGCTGTCCTCAAACCCCGCCGCGCGCTGGGCATCCGTGCCGCCGCCGATATAAATCTCACCGCCCGACAGTGCCGACGCGCCGCCACTGCCCGAACCGCGCTCGAACAACATCACCCGCGCGCCTCCGGCCGCCGCTTCGATTGCCGCGCACGCACCCGTCGCGCCAAAGCCGATCACCGCGACGTCGGTTTCGAAATCCCACCGTTCGACCTTGCTGGCGGGATAGGGGCGATGAAGCGTAATGTCGGTCACGAAAGAACTTTCCTCTCCTTATGCGATCGAGATCAGAAGGCCTTTGTCTGCCCCCCGTCCACCATCAGCGTTTGGCCGGTGATATAACCTGCCGCGTCGCTTGCCAAGAAAACGGCGGCCGCGCCAATATCTTTTTCGCAATCGCCAATACGCTTCAGTGATACCTTGCTGATCTGCGTATCATAGTCGGCGGGCGCCCATTCCTTCCAGGCCATCACGCCCGGTGAATTGGCGAACGGGCAAATGATGTTCACCCGCACCGCCTCCGCGCCCCATTCGCTCGCCGCGATCTTGGAAATGGCGCGGATCGCTTCCTTCGCCGCGCAGTAAGACCCCTGCGTCGGGATCGCATCGAACGCCGCGCCGGTCGCGAAGTTGATGACCGATCCCTTGGCTTTAACCAGATGCGGATAGGCTTCACGCATCAACACGAAAGTCGGCCAGAAGCCGGTGTCGAAAGCAAGTTCCATTGCCTCATCGGTCGTTTCGGCCATCGGCAACTGGCGCGAAGCCTGCGCCGCGTTCACCAGCACATCCAAACCGCCGAAATGCCCGATCGCCGCCTCGATGATCTTCGGCAACTCCGCCCGCTGCGCCAGGTCGACGGCCAGGAAATGCGCCTCGCCCCCCAGTGCGCGCAACTCGGCCTCGGTCGCGCGGCCAAGCTCCTCCTCCCGATCAACGATCAGGACACGCGCCCCCGCCTTGACGAAGGCGGTTGCCACACCCTTGGCCACCCCGCGCGCGCCGCCGGTTACGATCGCTGCCTTGCCTTCCAGTGCCTTCATGTCCTGCTCCGATCCGCTCTCATTATGCGAAGTAAGCCCCGCCATTCACCGTCACGATGCTGCCGGTGGCAAAGCTGCCGTCATCGCCTGCCAGAAACGCCACGGCGCCCGCGATCTCGTCCGGATGGGCCAGACGCTTCATCAGGCTGTCCGCCGCGATCATGTCCTTCATTTCAGTGGGCAGCGTTGCGTAGATGGGCGTCTCGGTAGCGCCGGGATTGACCGCATTAACCCGGATGCCGCGATCGGCAAGTTCCCGCGCCATCGCCCGCGTCATGCCCAGAACCGCCGCCTTGGCCGCGCAATAAGGGATAGGTCCATCGCCCTTCACGCCAGACGTCGATCCGATGTTGACGATGCTGCCGCCAGTCCCCTGTTCCGCCATCAACCGAACCGCCGCCCGGCTGCATTTGAACGTCCCGTCCAACGTCACGGCCAGCACCCCGGACCAGCCCTCATCCTCGCAATGGATCGTCTGATCGACAAAGGTCGTCGGCGCCTCGCCCCGCGCGATTTGCTCAGCCCGCTCCCCCTGCGCCGCATAATAGCGGTCCATGCCGTCCCCTGCCGCGCTACCCCGCCCGGCATTGTTGACCAGCACATCAACGCCGCCCAGCGCCTCCTTCACCTGCGCAAAGGCCCCGTCCACCGAAGCGCTGTCCGCCACGTTGCAGGCAATCCCCACATGCGGCGCAGGCAGCACCGCGCCAGCCGCCGCCGCATCCAGATCAAGTATCGCGACCGTCGCCCCTTCGGCAGCGAGGCGCCGCGCAATAGCCGCACCAATCCCCTGCGCGCCGCCGGTCACGACAGCGCGCTTTCCCTTCAGCCGTTCCATGGCGATCAATCCTCTACTTCGGGACGCCAGGCGACGCCGTTCACATGCGCGCCACCATCGGCAAAGAGGGTGTTGCCACTCATATAGCCGCCGCCCTCGCTAGCGAGGAACACCGCGATCGGACCAATATCCGCTTCTGCGTCGCCAAAGCGCCCGGCCGGAACCTGTTGCAGGATCGCCTGCGTCATCTCCGGATTGGCCGCGAAATAATCCTGCGCCTGCGGACTCGTCGCCGAAGGACAGATGGTGTTGCAGGTGATGCCGTGCGGTCCCCATTCCACCGCCGCCGTCCGGGTCAGCGCCCGCATCGCTTCCTTGCTGGCATTATAAGCGACGGTGAACATATGCGCGTTCACGCCGTTCAGCGACCCCAGGTTGATCACGCGGCCATAGCCTTGCGCCTTCATGATCGGGAAAGCGGCCTTCATGGCCCAGAACACGGCATAATAGTTGAGGGCGAACGATCCCTCCATCTCCTCGTCCGTGTGCTTTTCGATCCGCTTGGGGAAGCTGGCGCCCGCATTGTTGACCAATATATCGAGCCGCCCGAACCGCTGGTGCACGGCCTCGACCATGGCTTCCACCTCGGCCCGCTGCGTCACATCGGTGCGGATGAAAAAAGCATCGACGCCATGCGTGTCACGCAGATATCGCGCCTCTTCCTCACCCTGATCCGCCTTGCGCTGGGCAATAGCGACATTCGCCCCGGCAGCGGCCAGCGCCCGCACGATGCCCTGACCAACACCCTGCCCACCCCCGGTCACGAGCGCCGTGCGCCCTTCCAGTAGCTTTGCCATATTACCTCTCCTTATAGTCTTGTGACCCTACTCGCCGCTCATGCGTCCAGCAGCGCATAATCCAGATAACCGACCCGATCGTCGCCACTGCCCGTGTAGAAGCTGGCCTTGTTGGCCTTGTTGAGCGCAGCCCCCGTCTGGAAACGCTCCACCAGATCGGGATTGGCGATGTAGAGATAGCCGAACGACACAGCCTCGGCCCTCCCCTCTGCGACCACCGCCGAAGCCTTCTCCAGGTTCAGGCCGCCATTCTCGATCACCGCGCCACTCCAATTGGCGCGGACCAGCTCCAGCGCGTCCTGCCCTTCCAGCGGAATGTGGATCAGATGGCAGTAGGCCAGCCCCATGCCGTCGATGGCCTTGAGCAGCGCCGCATAGGTTTCATGCGGGTTCGCATCATCCATGCCGTTGAACTTGACGCCCGGACAAATGCGGAAGCCGACCCGGCCCGCACCCACGGCACTGGCTAGTGCCTCCAGCAACTCCACCACGAAACGAATGCGGTTCTCCACCGACCCGCCATAGCGATCGGTGCGCTGGTTGCTGTTCGATGACAGGAACTGCATCGGCAGGTAACCGCTGGCGCAATGCAGCTCGATCCCGTCCAGACCGGCGGCGATCGCGTTGCGCGCCGCCGTCACATATTCCGCAATGACGCCGGGAATCTCATCCGTCTCCAGCGCGCGCGGCACGACCGTTTCCACCGGAACGCCATCGGGGCCGGGGATCTTGTCCGGGCACTGAATGGCGGACGGCGCAACCGTCTCC
Organism: Sphingobium sp. TomTYG72; assembly: GCF_055394715.1. Taxonomy (NCBI): domain Bacteria; kingdom Pseudomonadati; phylum Pseudomonadota; class Alphaproteobacteria; order Sphingomonadales; family Sphingobiaceae; genus Sphingobium; species Sphingobium sp. TomTYG72. Next base: position 76,368 of record NZ_AP027337.1, read on the forward strand.
GCATCCGCGTCCTTGTTCGCCTGCACTGCGGCACGGCCGACATGCATCAGCTGCATGACGATCTTCCCGCCAGCGCCATGCACCGCGTCCGCGACCTTGCGCCATCCTTCGACCTGCGCCGCGCTATGGATGCCCGGCGTGCGCCAATATCCCTTGCCTGTCGGCGAAGGCTGCGTCCCTTCCGTCACGATCAGCCCGGCGCTTGCGCGCTGGCGATAATATTCGACCATGATGTCGGTCGGCACGTCACCCGGCCCCGCCCGATCGCGGGTCATCGGCGCCATGACGATACGGTTGGACAGCGCAATGTCACCCAATGTCACGGGCGAGAAAATATCCGTCATAGCAAATCAGCTCCGTACGCGCGGCTTGGGCAGCGGAGCGCCACGCCGCATCGTTTCAATGAATTTTTCCAGCGGCGCTGGCGCATCGACCGGGCCGTCATGCGGCTGCCCGTGCCGGTCCCAATAGCTTTTCCAGCTCGGGAACAGGTCGTGGAAGCTGCCATGATAGGGCTGCACGCCCGGCCAGCGCATCTTGCGGTCGCCGATGGGCGGCTTGTTGAGGTCCGTCGCATACCAGTAAAGCGGCAGGCGGCGGCGGAAATACCAGCGGCCATCGATCCGCTCATATTTGTCGAAATACATCATCTGCATGATGACCCACTCGGCGCCGGTCTCATGCTCATTCTTGGAATAAACGACGCCCTGCGCATGGTCCGGATCATCAAAATCGATGATGTGCCCGCCAATATGATGGGACGTGCCATCGAACTGCATCGAATGGGTTTCATCGAACCAGTCGCGCAACGCCTTGCGTCCCTGCTTGCCGCCGCCGACCTTCACATCCTCAGGAAACAGGTTCACCCATGCGTCGGAATCGCGCATGTCCAGCGCCAGCGAATATTTCGCGGCCAACTGACGGATCGCATCCAGCGATTCCAACCGGTCTATGCGCGCAATCAGGCTCTCGTCCGCCACCCTCTCGATCCTTTCTATTTAGACCGTTTGTTTCCGCTTTCTCCCTGCCTCTGGAAATGCCAGAATAGCTCAAAGGTCATGACAAAACGGCTCAACACAAAACATCTGTCTCGTCCGGTGGCGACCCGCGTGCCCGTCGCCATCGCCCGCGATCTGCTGCGGCTGGTGGCGGAAATCGGCGTCGATCCCGCCGATCTTCTACGGCAGGCGAGCCTGTCCCACCTCATAGGGCCGCCGATCGGCGGAACCGCCGCGCAGCGCGGGCTTTCGCAGGATGATTTCACCCGCCTCTATGCCCATTGCACCTGGGCGCTCGATGCACAGGCAGCCCGTCAGGAAGGACGCGAGCCTCTGACCAAGGCGGGGGTGGACATGCTCTGCCACTGCATCATCACCTGCCGCACCTTGGCGGATGTGATTGATCGCACGGATCGCTTTTCCGAGCTTATCGGGCCGCGCGCAGGGCGGCTGCGGCTGAAGGTCGATGACGGCGTCGCACGGCTCGACATGGCGACCCCGCGCCATATCCGCAACGCCAGCGCCTATGTGTCCGACCTTGCGGGCCTTTCCACCTATTACCGGCTATTCGGCTGGCTGATCGGCGAGGATATCCCGCTGCTGGGCGCGGCAATGCGCTACCCGCCCCTGCTGGACGAACAGACCATTTCCTACCTCATGCCCGTACCCATGCAGCATGGCGCGCCCGAAAACAGCCTGCGTTTCCCGGCCAGCTATCTCGACCGCCCAGTGCTCCGCAGCCATCATGAACTGGAGCATCTGCTCGAACGCTTCCCCTTTGACGTCGAACAGCCGCAATCGCTCGACGCCCCGCTCTCCGAACGCATCCAGCACCTCTTCAGCGCCATGCTCGGAAGTGGCGAGGCGCCCGCAACCGCGTCCCAACTTGCCCGCCAGTTCAGCATCAGCGTCGCCACCCTGAAACGCCGCCTCGCCGATGAAGGCACCTCGCTCGTGCAGCTGAAGACAGAGGCCCGCCGCGCCCTCGCAACCCGGCTGCTGGACGACCCCCGCCTCACCATCACCGAAGTCGGCCGCCGCACGCAGTTCAGCGACACCGGGGCCTTCCGCCGCGCTTTCCAGCAATGGACCGGATCATCGCCAAGCCGCTGGCGCGAACTGCGCCAGGGCGGCGCGACAGCTGATCGATAATGAGCGATCACAAAAGCGAATAGCAATAGTGACCGTCCGTCGATGGAAAATTCAGTCAACTCCGCCGATGATCTGCTTCGTGCGCATTGGCGCCCGCCACTACGCATATGCAGGTAAAATAGCGCCTAATGTTGTAAAAAGCGCATTGATCAAATGTTTTTTTCACCTATCCTGCGCGCCAAAGCTGCTCCCCGCACGGCGGGTAAGCGGTACAAGGATTCGGAAAGGAAAGAGGATGCTGCTCAAGGACAAGGTCGTGATCGTCAGTGGCGTTGGCCCCGGCATGGGTCAGGCGCTGGCCCGGATAGCCGCAGCCGAAGGCGCGAGCGTCGTGCTCGCCGCCCGTAACCAGGCCTTCCTCGATGAAGTGTGCAGCGACATCAAGGCAAAGGGCGGCAAGGCCATCGCCGTCACCTGCGACGTCAGCGATGAAGCCCAGTGCAAGACGCTGGCCGAACGCGCCGCCGCCGAATTTGGCGGGCGCGTCCACGGCCTCGTCAACAGCGCCTATTTCCACGGCGACTGGTGCTTTGTCGATAATGCCGACCTGGGCGACTTCGCCAAGGCGTTCGACGTCAACTGCCTCGGCGCCCTCCGCCTCACACGCGCCTGCGTCCCCTATCTGCGCGACGGCGGCGCGGTCGTGAACGTGTCCACCATGGCGACGGTCAATCCCTATGGCACCGAGGGCGGCATGGAAATGCCCTATGCGGCTGCGAAGGGCGCGCTCAACACGCTGAGCAAATATATGGCGTCCGACCTTGGCCGCCACGGCATCCGCGTCAACACCTGCCGCATGGGTTGGATTCATGGCGAGCCGGTCGAAGGCTTCATCGCCTCGCAGGTCGACGCCGGTTTCAAGCGTGATGACGTGATCGCAGGCGTTACCAAGAATATCCCCATCGGTATCATCCCGCCGGAAGATGACTGCGCCCGCGCCGTGCTGATGATGATCTCCGACTATTCGCGCGTCGTCAGCGGAGCATCGCTGGACGTCAACGGCGGCCAGTGGATGGCGCCATAATCCTCAAGGAGGTGCGCCCATGTTCAAATGCATTGCGCTGCTGAAACGCAGGCCGGATCTCTCGCGCGAAGACTTTATCGCTTATTATGAAACACATCACGCGCCCCTGATCCGGCGCCTGCTGCCGGACATAGTCGATTATCGGCGCAACTATGTGCAGTTGGAAGGCGCGTTCCTGTTCCCCGGCGCCGCGCCGGTCGACTTCGACGTGATCACCGAAATATGGCTCGCCGACCGCGCTGCCTATGACCGCTTCATCGCCGCCGCCGTGCAAGAGGATATCGCCAACCAGATCGCGCAGGATGAGGAAAACTTCCTCGACCGCAAGGCAACGCGCATGCTGGTGGTAGACGAAAAAGGCGCAGACATGCGCGCCGCCCCCACCCCGCAAGCATTATTGGACGAGCGGGAAATCTTACGCGGCCTGTCCAGCTTCGCCCGCATCCTCGACAACAAGCAATGGGACCGCTTGAGCGACGTTTTCGCGCAGGACATCAGCTTCGACTATGGCACCGGCGGCGACCAGCACGGCATGGCGGCGCTCACCACCAACATGCGCCGCTTCCTCGACCGCTGCGGTGGCACGCAGCATCTCATCGGCAGCATCCTGGTCGATGTCGATGGCGACCGCGCGACGAGCCGATCCTATGTGCAGGCCCGGCATCAGCGGGTGGATGACCCCGCCGGACCCATATTCGATTCCAACGGCGAATATGTCGATCAGTGGGAAAGGCGCGCCGAAGGCTGGCGCATCGTCCGCCGCGACGCCATCTGGGCCGCGCATACAGGCGACCCGATGATCCTGCACGCTGAACCGGGCAATCTCGGCTGACACCCAACTTCCCCTCTCCCCTAAAGGGGAGAGGGAGCAAGTCGCTTGGACACAACCAACCGTCTACTAATCAGGCCACCTCGGCAAAGGGCAGGCACACGCTGTCAAACCCCAGCACATGCGCAACGCGCCCCAATCCTACCCACGCCGCCACGCTATGCGCCAGGTCGACAATCTCCTCGTCCGAAAACAGCGCATGCGCCCGCTCCCAGAAATCCTCATCCTGGGCGATCACCTTCGGCTCCTGCGCAAAGCGCTCCGCAAATTCAATCGCCGTCCGCTCGCGAGGACTGAAGACAGGCGACGTCCGCCAATTCTCGACCGCCGCATAAAAGTCCTCATCGGGCGCTGATCCATTGTCGGCAACCGTATGCCCCGGCCGCTGCCCCGATGCGGCAAACATCGATTGAACGTCCCGCGCCGCGCGGAACTGCTGGCAGATGACACAACCGTTGATCTGCGCCGTCCGTGACCGCGCACCCTCAAACTCCCGCAGCGACAACAGGCTGTGCTGGTAGACCGCTTTCGAAAAGCCGCCCGCCGCACCCATGATCTCGCGCGCATAATTGCGCGATGCATAGCCATAGGGGTCGGCGGCATCCTGCTCGGGTAAGTCGATACGGATCATGGCATCTCTCCTTATGTCGCTGTCTTGTCTTTCACCCGCCCGCTATTCAATCCACGCCCGGCGCGCCGGGAAATTGTGGATAATATTGCCCGGTCAGCATGCCGCCATCCACGGCAATCTCCGCGCCCGCCAGATAGGACGCCTCGTCGCTCGCCAGGAACAGGGTCGCGCGCGCCACTTCCTCCGGCGCGCCGACCCGTTGCAGCGGCACATTGCCGAACCGCTCGCTCACCTTTTCCCGCGTCGATCCGTCATGATTGGTCATCACCGTATCGACGCCGCCCGGATGCACCGAATTGACGCGAATGCCCCGATGGCCAAGCTCCAGCGCGGCGACACGGGTCAGCCCCCGCACGCCCCATTTGCTGGACGAATAGGCGGCAAGCCCGTTCGCCCCCTTCATGCCATCGACGGAAGAGATGTTGACGATCGCGCCCTTGCCACGGGCGATCATCCCCGGCGCAACGGCCTTGATGCCCAGAAACTCGCCGGTCAAATTGACCTTCAACACCCGCTCATATTCGGCAAGGCTCGTGTCCAGCAGCGTGCGGAACAGCAATATGCCCGCATTGTTCACCAATATATCGACCGGCCCAAGATCAGTTTCAACAGCGCCGACCAGTTCGGCCCAGCCCTGCTCGCTCGTCACATCATGATGATAGAAGCGCGCAGCGTCGCCCAGTTCGGTCGCCAGTTGCGTGCCCACCTCGTCCAGCACATCGGTGATGGCAACCTTCGCGCCCTCCTCGGCAAAAAGGCGGCTGGTGGCGGCGCCCATGCCGCGAGCGCCCCCGGTGATGATCGCAACCTTACCCTGCAAACGGCCCATGGCGCCCTGCCTCTCCAACAAATTTTCTGCCCCTCGGTACGCATTTTAGCGTCTTTTCTTCGCAGGCATCTAGATACGCGTTGGTAAACCGGCACAAGAACAAGGGCAACTGGATTCGGGCTTTGCTATCAAGAAGCGGCAGGGGGCAGGCGATAGCGAGCGTGATGCTCGTCGCCGTCTACACCTGTTCGGAAAATATCAGGAAGGGCAGATCAAGCGGTTCATACTGGAATCCCAGCATTGAAATCGCGGCGGTAATTTGGCCTCTGTGATGCGTGGCGTGATTGAAGACATGGAGCAGCGCGCTGGACATGGGAAGTGCGCGAGCCTGCCCCGTCGTCATTATATAGCGAAGATCGTCAGCCAGTGCGGCCTCGTCCAGATTATCGACATAGTCGCGCCAGCGCGCCGTTGCCGCGATCAAGCGGGACGCGAGTAGCGCCCGATTGCTCTCCAACTCTGCATCAAGAGAAACGGCCGTTGCCTGCGCCTTCGTAAATCTCGGATACCAAATCTCGCTATCTGTCAGCAGCAGATGATTCAGCGTCCCGTGGATCGATCCGAAAAAGAGGCCGCATGATTTATGATAAGGTTCGTCCGGGATCGACGCCACGGCCTTCAAAAGACGTTCAGTCGCCCAACCATGATAGCGCGCCATCTGCATGAGCTGCATTTTGGCAGAGGCGGCCATACAATCCCCGATTTGCCAGAAGCTGCAATTCTCCAGTTCGGAAGTGCCAGCTAAAGCATTTTCGAAGCAGATGGCATCATCTGCTGGCTCGGAAAATGCGGAAAACAAAAGATAAATGGAGCATGATCCGGTTCAGTCTGATCGGATCATGCTCTATTTCTCAAATGTAGGGCAGGAGCAACGATCGCACCCCTGCCCTCACGAATTCAAACCGCAGCGGGCATCTCACCCCAGGCCAGATAACGCGGCGTGCCATCCTCGCCAATCTCTTCGGTCAGGATGGACGTGACGCGGCTCACAGACTCCGCGATCCACCAGCGCCCGTCCTGCTTGCGGTAGACATCCTGATATTCCACCGCGAGCCGGGTCACGGATCGGGTGGCAAGGATGATCGTCCGGAAATTGAGCGACCACAGCCCACGCGCTTCATCCGCGCTCACCAATTCAATATCCGCATTGGTCGCATGGTGAATGTCATAAACGCCGCCTGCCATCGCCATTTTCTGGAATATGGCGATGAACTCGTCGCGATCCGTGAATAGCGGGAAATTCTGGTAATCCAGCCTTATGCCCTGCGGCAGAAACGTCTCACGCAATTCGTCCACCAGCTTCAGGTCGCAGGCGCGCAGGTAACGCGCCTTCAACTGACGGATGGCGTTGACGTCCTCCAATGCGGTCACGCGGGCGGCAAGCTCTTCCAGATTGATCGACATGATACTCTCCTCAGGGGTTGAACCTCCCCCCCGTTTTTCTGCGGTTGGACAGATCGACCGTCCCGACCTGTTTTTAGGGCGCTTCTCGCGTGATCTTCGCGATGCCAGCCTCATATTTCAAATTATGAACGGACACGGACGTTTCCACCCGCTGGACGCCCGGCATCGGCCGGATGCGCTCCGTCACCAGGTCGTTCAATTGCTCGATATTGGTGAACAACCCCATCGCCAACAGACTGTAACGGCCCAGCAGAACGATGACGCAGGTGATTTCCGGAATGTCGGATAGACGGCGCGCCAATTCCGACACATGGGATGGATCGGCATCGATCCCCAGCATGCAAAGGTTGGGCGACCCCGCCATGCGGAAATCGGTGACGACGGTGAACTGGATCAGCCCTTCATTCTGCAACCGCTTGACGCGTGTACGAATGGTGCCCTCCGTCACGCCCAGTTCGGCGGCGATGGCGCGGTTGGAAATGCGCGCGTCGCGGGCGAGCTTTTCGACGATCCCCTGGTCCAGCTTGTCCAGGCGTGCCCAATCAGCCTTCCCGGTCACAGCGGCACCACGTTGAATTCATATTTCACGATATCCACCGCCACCCCTGATGTGATGTGAACGACCCCCTCCACGCTGGCGATATGCTCAAACAACATCTCCTGCACCTCGCCAAAATCCCGCAGCGCGACGAGCAATTCCACATCATGGTCGCCGCTCATGACATTGACGCTCAGCACTTCGGGAAGATCCGCCAGATCGCGGCCGACCTCCTGAACATTGCGGCCCTGAACCTTCACGCCCAGGGCGATGATCACATTATAGCCATGGGCCGCAAAATCGGTGACGGCAACGACGCGCATCGCTTTCCCGTCGTCCATCTTTTGCAGCCGGGCTGAAATCGTGGCAGCGGTAACGGACAGCCGTTCGGCAATTTCCTGATTGGTTGCGCGGCCGTTGGTCCGGAGTATCTCTATGATATTCGTATCGAGAGTATCCAGCGATGGCGGCGTCATTTTCCGCCCGCTCCTGATCTGCATTCTTGCCCCGCCTTCAAAAATGTAGCCGGTTCAATAGCGCGCACTTGCGGGCAGCACCAGTGTCAAAGCTGATGCCGCCGCAATTTGCGCGGCTATCTACCGCTCATCCTACCGTGTTTCGGCGGGATGCAGCGCCTTGCGAAGGGCAGCGATCGCGTCGCGCTTCATCTGGCGGACTGGCGCGGCGTCGGGCGTCACGTCAAAACCATGATAGGCCCCCGGATAGACATGCAGTTCCGCCGCGACGCCGACTTCAATCAGCCGCCGGGCATAATCCATGTCCTCCACCAGGAAGAGATCGAGCGCGCCCACGCAGATGAAGGCGGGCGGCAAACCAGCCAGGCTCTCCGCCCGCGCGGGGGCCGCATAGGGCGATACGTCCGCCGATCCTGGCTCCTTACCCAGCAAGGATCGCCAGCCAAAGGCGTTGGCCTGCGGCGTCCACACGAATGCGCCCAGATGTTCGGGATGGCGAGTGATGCAGGTACGGTCGTCCAGCATCGGATAGATCAGGTTCTGGTGCGCGATCGCCGGGCCGCCCCGGTCGCGCGCCAGCAGCGCGAGGGCCGCGGCCAACCCGCCGCCCGCGCTCTCCCCGCGAATGGCGATCCTCTTGGGATCGGCGCCCAACTGCTCCGCGCCATCATGCAGCCATTGCAGCGCCGCGTAACAATCCTCGACCGCGCCCGGCGCCACCGTCTCCGGCGCGAGCCGATAATCAACCGAAACGACGAGGGCGGAAGCGGAAAGCGTAAGCTCGATGTTGGAAAGGTGATTGGTACGCACCGACCCCAGCACATAGCCGCCACCATGGATGTGCAGGATCGCGGGCAGAGTCCCTTGCGCATCGGCCGGACGATAAATCCTGACCAGCAGCTCATGCCCATCGGGCGCCGTGATCCGCTCCTCCCGCCATTCAACACCACTATCCTGCGGCTCGGGCGCCATCGCCGTCATCTGCTCCATACCCTCGCGGATCGCAGGCAGGCTCTCTGCCGTGATGTCCAGCGCCGGCATGAAATCCAACCCCGGCAACAGGGTGGGGTCGATCAAGTCACGCATCATACTCTCCTATTTTTCCTATTTTCCTATTTCTTGTTTTTCAGTGCGTTCTTTTCACCACTTCCTTCACGCAATCCACCGCCCATTTTGCCCGTTGATGGGCGTTGAAGCCTTTGTCGATGGCGTGTTGCTGGGGTATTTCGACGCTGAGGGGTGTTGTGGGATTGAGGGCGTGGAGGAACGCTGGGATAGGGAACGCGCCTTGTCCGGGGAGTTGGCGCTGGATGCCGGCTTCGCGTTCGATCTGGTCGGGATCGATGGTTGTTGGGCCGTCGGAGATCTGGGCGATGGCGATGGCGGGATGGGCAAGGAGGGGGAAGCTGGTTTCGGGTTCGGGTCCGCGCATGATGTGGAGAAGGTCTGCTGTGACCTTGATGTCGGATCGGCCGGAGCGGGCTATTTCCTCGAGGGCGGCGCTTAGGCTTTGGACCTGGGAGGGGGGATAAAATTCGATGGCGAGGGCGATATCGAACCCTGAAGCAAGCTCGGCCAGTTCGACGAGCCTTTCGGTACGGCGGATGGGATCGCGATCATAGCACAGGACATTGGCAAGCGGCGCGCCGAGCGCTGCGCCTGTTTCGAGCGCGGGGATAAAGTCAGCGGGGTTGGTGCGCCCCGCCATGGTGAAGGGGTAGAGGAGGTCGACGCTGACCCCGGTGGCGGCGAGCGCGGCGCGGGTCTGGCGCAGCGCTTGCGGGTCGCGCACCAGGTCATAGGCGGGCATGGCGGGCAACACCTCCATGGAATGGAGGAACGGGCAGATGCCTTGGCAGCCCACCTCTGCGGCGATCTCGGCAAGCTGCCAGGGGGTGGTGTCGGTGACGGTGATATGGTCGAGCGACAGGCGTCTATCGGCCATATCCTCTCCTCTTGTTGGTTGGCTGGCCTGCCGGGGTGGCCTCGTGCGGCCGCCCCGGCATGGGGTCAGGCGCGTTCTTTCAGCATGTCGAGCGCGACATCGACGATCATGTCTTCCTGTCCGCCGACCATCTTGCGACGGCCGAGTTCAACCAGGATGGCGCGGGTGTCGAGGCCATAGGTTTCGGCGGCCTTTTCCGCGTGGCGCAGGAAGGAGGAATAGACCCCGGCATAGCCAAGCGCGAGGGTTTCGCGATCGACCCGGACCGGCCGGTCCTGCAAGGGACGAACGAGGTCCTCGGCCGCGTCCATCAGCGCATTGACGTCGCAGCCATGATTCCAGCCCTTGCGCTCGGCAGCGGCAATGAACACTTCGAGCGGCGCGTTGCCAGCGCCCGCGCCCATGCCGGTGAGCGACGCGTCGATCCGCACCGCACCGCATTGGGCGGCGACGATCGAGTTGGCGACGCCAAGCGAGAGATTATGGTGGGCGTGGATGCCGCGCTGGGTCTCGGGCTTCAACACCCGGTCATAGGCTTCGAACCGGGCCTTGACCCCGTCCATGTCGAGCGCGCCGCCGCTGTCGGTCACATAGACGCACTGCGCGCCATAGCTTTCCATGAGCAGGGCTTGGCTAGCGAGCTTGTCCGGCTCGATCATATGGCTCATCATCAGGAAGCCTGAGACGTCCATGCCAAGATCGCGGGCAATGCCGATATGCTGCTTGGAGACGTCCGCCTCGGTGCAATGGGTCGCGACCCGCACCGAGCGCACGCCGATATCATAGGCGCGGCGCAGTTCCTCGACCGTGCCGACGCCGGGCAGGATCAGCGTGGTGAGCACCGACTTGGTCAGCACCGAGGCGACCGCTTCGAGCCATTCCCAATCGGTATGCGCGCCAAAGCCATAGTTGAAGCTCGCGCCATTGAGGCCGTCGCCATGGGCGACCTCGATCGCGTCGACGCCTGCATCGTCCAGCGCCTTGGCGATCGATTTCACATGGTCGATGCCATACATGTGGCGGATGGCGTGCATGCCATCGCGTAGCGTCACGTCCTGAATGTAGAGCTTGTCGCCCGCCTCGACGTTGAATGTGCTGGTCATGTCTTGATACTCCGTGGGCGCGCGCTTCAAGCGGCGACCGTCTTGCCCTGGGCGATGCGCTGCGCGAGCAGCTCGCCGGTCGCCTTGGCGGCGGCGGTCATGATGTCGAGATTGCCCGAATAGCTGGGCAGATAGTCGCCCGCGCCCTCGACCTCGAGCAGGATCATGGTCTTGATGCCGGTGAATTCGCCGCGACCGGGGATGGTGAGCTTGTTGTTGTCGCCAAAGCGCTCGAACTGCACGTCTTGCTTCAGGCGATAGCCCGGCACATAGGCCTGCACCTTCTTGACCATCGCTTCGACCGAGGCGCGGATGGTGTCCTCGTCCGCGCCTTCCGACAGGGTGAAAACCGTGTCGCGCATGATCATCGGCGGTTCGGCGGGATTGAGGATGATGATCGCCTTGCCCTGCGCGGCGCCGCCGACCTTTTCGATGGCGCCTGCCGTCGTGCGGGTGAACTCGTCGATGTTTGCGCGGGTGCCAGGGCCTGCCGAGCGCGAGGAGACCGACGCGACGATCTCGGCATAGTGCACCGTCGCGACCTGGGAGACGGCGGCAACCATCGGGATCGTCGCCTGCCCGCCGCAGGTCACCATGTTGACGTTGCCAGCATCGAGATTGGCTTCGCCGTTGACCGTGGGGATGGTGTAGGGGCCGATCGCGGCGGGGGTTAGGTCCACCACCTGCTTGCCGTCCTTGCGCAGCGCTTCGTCATGGACCTTGTGGGCGTAAGCCGAGGTCGCGTCGAACACGATGCCGATCTCGGGGTAAACGTCCATCTTCATGAGGCCTTCCAGCCCCTCATGGGTGGTGGCGACGCCGCGCTCGCGCGCCATGGCGAGGCCCTCGGACGCCTCGTCGATGCCGACCACGGCCACCAGCTCCATATTCTGCGGATATTTGATCATCTTGATCATGAGGTCGGTGCCGATATTGCCCGACCCGATGATCGCCGCCTTGACCTTGCCCGTCATCAGATACTCCTCACAGCATCGCGTGCCAGCGATACCCTCTTCATAAATCTTCAGATAAAGCGCGCGGTGCAGCTGCCAACCCCGTGGAGCTGCATCTCGAACACATCTCCCGCCTGTGCCGGTTCGAGCGGCACCAGGCTCCCTGACAATATCACATCGCCGGCGTCGAGCGTTACCCCATAGGCGCCGAGCGTATTGGCGAGCCAGGCGACCGCTTGCGCTGGCGAACCCTGCACCGCATGGCCATGGCCTTCGGAGAGCGGCTGCCCGTTCTTGGTCACGGTGACGTGGAGATTGGGGAGGTCATGGTCACGCGGGTTCGCGCGGGCCTCGCCCAGCACATAGACACCGCAGGAGGCATTGTCGGCAACGGTGTCGACGATGCCGATCTTCCAGTCCTGGATGCGGCTGTCGACGATCTCGAAACAGGGGACGATGCTCTGTGTCGCGGCGATCACGTCCTCGGCCGTGACGCCCGGCCCCTTGAGGCTGTCTTTCAGGATGAAGCCGATCTCGGCCTCGGCGCGCGGCGCGATCAGGCCGTTTGCCGCGACATCGATATCGCCCTCGATAAACATCCGGTCGGTCAGGAAACCGAAATCGGGCTGGTGCACGCCCAGCATGTCCTGCACGGCCTTGGAGGTAACGCCGATCTTCTTGCCGATGACCTTTTCGCCGTCCGCCTTGCGCTTGTCGAGCGCGCACAGCGAGATCGCATAAGCATCATCGATGGTCAGCTCAGGGTGGCGGGCGATGAGCGGCGGCACGGTGCGCTTGTCCCGCAGCGCGCGGTAGAGCTCGTCCGCCAATGTTTCGTTCAGCGTCTCGCTCACAGATAGGCTCCGTCCTGGAAGATGAGGGGATCGACCGCATCCGACAGGCGCACCGCCTTGACCCGGGCGATGACGATGCTGTGGGTGCCAAAGGGGGTCATGCTCTCGATCGTGCAGGAGAGGTTGGCCTGCGCTTCATCAAGGATGGGAAGGCCATGGGCATCGGGGGTCCAGCTGCCAACGCCAAAGCGCGCCTCGCGCGCCACCGCGCCGCCGAATGCTGCCGACACTTCGCGCTGGTGGCGCGAGAGGAGGTTGATGCTGACCGGGCAGCCGGGCGAGAGATGGGCGTGGATGCCCGCTGTCTGGTTGACGCAGACGAGCACGGCGGGCGGGTCCATGGTAAGCGAGGTGATCGAGGTCGCGGCCATGCCGACCGGCGCCTTGCCTTCGCCCAGCGCGGTGACGATCGCCACGCCCGAGGGCAGGCGGCGCATCGCGCCCTTCAGCCCGGTGGTGACATCGATAGGCTCTGGAACAGGCACGGATTGCGCAGGAGCAGCGTCAGCCATTCTTCAGGAAGTCCAGTGAGTAGCGGTTGAACTCTTCTGTCCGCTCGACCTGCACCCAATGGCCGGTCTGCGAGAAGGTGAGGCAGCGCACGTCGGGGCAAGCATCGAGGAAGAGACGCGCATGGCTTTCGGGGCAGAATTCGTCATTGAGGCCCCAGAGGACGAAGATCGGCTGGGTGACCTCGCCCAGGCGCGGCCCAAGGTCGGGGGTCTTGACGCGGGCGAGCACATCCTTGGGCTGGGTACGCGCGACGGCGAAGCGTTCCTCGACCAGCGCGTCGGTGATGTGGTGCGCGGACGAGGGATGCATGAGGTTGCCGATGAGGCGGCGCTGTTCCTCGATGTTGAATTCCGGGCTGCCAAAGCCCGAGCGCATCTTGGCGATGCCGGGCATGGTGAAATAGCTCATCTGCTCCGCCACGCAGCCCGGCGCCATCAGGACGAGCTTGCCGATGGTGAAGTCGGGATGGTCGAGCGCGATCTGGAGGGCGATGCCGCCGCCCAGCGAGTTGCCGATGAGGTGGCCGCCTGTGATCCCATGCTGCTTCAGCGCATCGAGCAAAGTCTCGGTAAACAGCTCGAGCGGATAGTCGGTCTCGGGCTTGGACGAGGCGCCATAGCCGATGAGGTCGGGCAGGATGACGCGATAGCCCGCATCGGCGAACACTTGCGCATTGTTGCGGAAGTTGGACGCGCCCGAGGCGCCGGGACCGCTGCCATGGATGAAGATGACGGTGGGGGCATCAGCCGCAGCGCCCGCAATTTCCGCGATCGAAATCTCATATCCGCCCGCAACGCTATAGGTCTTGCGGATCAATTCACTGCCCATGGATATCCTCTTTTGTCCTGGCCCGATGCTGTCCAGATGTCAGATGGTCAGATGCTCGCTTCAGATGAAGGTGAAGGCGGGCGGTTCGCCATTGATCGTGCCGATGACGTCGCTGGTGCGGTTGGCCGGGTCATTGGCGACATGGGCGCGCGCGGCGTGGAGGTCGAGCCAGGGCTGGAGGATCGGGCTCGACATATAGACCGCCCGGCCGCCCAGCAGCTTGACCATGCCGTCGGCAAGCTCGGCCATGCGGCGCACGACGCTGGCGGACTGATAGGCAAAGAGCGCGCGCTTTTCCATCGGCACGGGCTCATTGCGCTCGGCATAGTCCATCAGCTCGTTGAAGGTCGTGCGGTGGGTGAGTTCCATCTCGTTGGCCTCGGCGATCGCGCGGGCGATGGCGGCGTGGAGATGGGGGTCGGCCTTGGACGCCTTGCCGGTGTTGGTCGAGACGCGGTTGCCCATGATCTCCATCGCAGCGCCAGTGGCGGCGCGGATGCCGCCGAAGGCGGCGCTGGAGACCGAGCGGATGAAGAGCTGCGCCCAGGGGATGCGGTAGAGCGGCGCGGTGTTGGTTTCCTGGCCCGGATTGGTGCCGGCAAAGCCGTCGCTCGCCTTGTGGGTGCGATGCTCGGGCACGAACACGCGCTCGACGACGATATCGAAGCTGCCGGTGCCCTGGAGGCCGAACGTGTCCCAGCTGCCTTCGATCACCTGATAGTCGGAGCGCGGCAGCAGGAAGGTGCGCATGTCGGGCGGGCCGCCATCGGTGTCGAAATTGATCGCGCCCAGCAGCACCCAACCGCAATGGGAGGAGCCCGACGAGAAGCCCCAGCGGCCCGAAAGATAGAAGCCGCCTTCGACCTTTTCCACCTTGCCGACCGGCTGATAGGTGGAGGAGACGAGCATGTCGGGGTTATCGCCCCATACTTCTTTCTGCGCCTCGTCATGGAAGAGGGCGAGTTCGTAAGGATGGCAGCCCAGCACGCCGTAGATCCAGCCTGTCGACATGCAGCCTTGCGCCAACGCCTTCTGGATCTCGAAGAAGACATTGGGGTGCATCTCATAGCCGCCGTAGCGCTTGGGCTGGAGCACACGGAAGAAGCCTGCCGCCTTCATCTCGGCGACGGTCTCGGGCGGCACGTCCCGGGCGAGCGTACAGGCCCGGGCGCGTTCCCGCAGCACCGGGATCATCGCCTTGGCTTTGGCGATCAGACTTTCGGGTGAAGGTATCGCGGCATTCGCCTCGTCAATGGGTCGGCTTGCTACTGCCCCGGTCATGATCTTCTCCATTGTAGGCGACTCTGCTTCAGATTTGCTATATGCGTAGTTTATGTAAAATGCCATTACGCAAACTGTCAAGACAAACAGGGCTTGCGCATTTTGGCCGTTACTTATAGGCGGATTGGGAACGAATTGCCATAAGCTCGTGAGCGCGCTTAACTGCGCCTCCCCCAGCAAGTGCAAAACAGGCGGCAGCGCTTGCCATATGCGTATGGGGAAGGTCATTTTGCAACGCTCTGCGGCAGAGCATGGCTGGCAGACAGGAAAGAAGGCGAGGCGCTTGAAATGGCAGTGATATCGCTAGGCTATGTAGTGATCGAGGCGCGGGACCTGGGCGCCTGGCAGGATTTTGCCTGCAATATCGCAGGGCTGATGGCGGCCCCTTCGCCGGACGAGGACGTCGCGCTGTTCCGCATGGACGACCGGCCCTGGCGCCTGCGGGTGCAGAAAGGCGCGGCCGACCGCTTCGTGGCGCCGGGCTGGGAATGCGCGAATCGTGACGCCTTCGAATCGGTGCTGGCCCGCCTCGAGGCAGCAGGCCGTCCGGTGGAACGGGCGGGCGTCATGGAAGCACGTGGCCGTCAGGTCTATGAACTCGCCCGTTCATCGGACCCGGCGGGCAATCCCATGGAGATCTTCTACGGTCGCTTCGTCGACTATGCCCCCTTCGTCTCGCCTGTGGGCGTCAGCCGCTTCGTGACCGGCAGCCCCCATGGCGCGGACGGCGACATGGGGATGGGCCATGTCGTGCTGACCGCCCCCAATTTCGACGAGACCCACGCCTTCTACAAGGACGTCATGGGCTTTGGCGACACCGACCTTGGCCGCTTCTACCTTATGGGCGGCGGCGCGGACGATCCGGGCGTGGGCTTTGCCTTCCTCCACTGCAACCCGCGCCACCACAGCCTGGCGCTCGGCCAGCTGCCCGAAAGCCCCAATGGCGCTGTCCATATGATGCTCGAGGTCGGCTCCCTCGAGGATGTCGGCCGCGCCTATGACCGGGTCTTGAAGAGCAAGGGCAAGGTGCCGCTCTCGGCGACCCTTGGCCGCCATGTCAATGACAAGATGACCTCTTTCTACATGCAGACACCAGGTGGATTTGACATCGAATATGGCTGGAACGGCCTGGTAATAGACCCGCAAACATGGGTCCCCACCACCAGCCTTGCTGTAAGCGACTGGGGCCATAAATGGGCTCATGAGCAGGACTGACGCAAAAGGATGACTGACATTATGCTCGACAAGCGCATGAGCGTCGACGACATCGTCGACCAGATTTCCGACGGGATGACCATCGGCATCGGCGGGTGGGCCACGCGCCGCAAGCCCATGGCGCTGATCCGCGCCATCGCCCGATCGAACCTCAAGGACCTCACCGTCATGGCGGGCTATGGCGGCATGGACATCGGCCTGCTCGCCGCCACCGGCAAGATCAGGAAGCTGGTCTTCGCCTTTGCCAGCCTCGACCATTATCCGCTGGAACCCCATTTCCGCAACGCCCGCCAGGCGGGCGCCTTCGAGGTGCTCGAGCTTGACGAGGGCATGTATCATTGGGGGCCTGCGCGCAGGCGCGATGAAGCTGCCCTTCCTGCCGACCCGCGTCGGCATCGGCACCGACATCATCACGCAAGACGGCTTCGACTTCAAATTCGTGAAAAGCCCCTATGCCGATGGCGAGGAATTCGTCGCCATGCCCGCGCTGGTGCCCGACATCGCGCTGATCCACGCCCACCGCTCCGACGAGCGCGGCAACCTCCTGACGCTCAGCAAGGACGCGCTGTTCGACGAACTGCTGGTCCGTGCGGCAACCAGGAGCTTCGCCACGGTCGAGAAGATCGTGCCGACGGGCGAGCTCGATATGAAGAAGAACAGCCGCTACAATCTGGTCGAGCGGGCGATGATCAATGGTGTTGCAGAAGCCCCGCTGGGCGCGCACCCGTCGAGCGCCGATCCCGACTATCAGCTCGATCTCAAGCACATCAAGACCTATGTCGAAAGCGCCGCCTCGCCCGAGGCCTGGGCCGACTATAAGGCGAAGTTCATCGATGTGTCGGAAGCCGACTATCAGGCAGCGATCGGCGGCGCGGACGCCGTCAAGCAGCTCCCCGTCCCCATTTACTAAGCGAGAGACCCATGACCCAGAACAGCTATTCGCTCGCTGAACTCGTCATCGCCGCCTGCGCCGAAGTCTGGCGCGAAGATGGCGAAGTAATGGCGACCGGCATCGGCCCCCTCCCCCGCATTGGCGCGGGCGTGGCCAAGCTCTCCTTCGCGCCCGCGATCCAGACCACCGATGGCGAGGTATTCTATACCAGCGAACCCGTCGGCCCGGGCAAGCGCACCGCCGAGCCCGAGTTCGAGGGCATCGCCAATTATGACCGCGTCTTCTCGGCGCTCTGGAGCGGCCGCCGCCACGCGCTGGTCGGCCCGGTCCAGATCGATCGTTTCGGTCAGGCGAACATCTCGGTGATCGGCGACCACAAGAAGCCCAAGGCGGCGATGCTCGGCGCGCGCGGCTTCCCCGGCAACTCGATCAGCCATCCCAACAGCTTCTTCTTCCAGAACCACAACAAGCGGGCGTTCGTGGAAGGCGAAGTCGATTTCGTCTGCATGGCGGGCTATAATCCGGCACGCTACCGCAATGGCGCTCCGCCCCAGGGCCTGGACCTGCGTCGCATCATCACCAACCTGTGCGTGATGGACTTTGGCGGCCCCGATCACCAGATCCGCGTGATCTCGCTGCATCCGGGCGTCACCTTCGAGGAAGTGCAGGACAATACCGGCTTCCCGCTGGCAAAGGTCGATGGCGAAATCCCGACCACCCCTGCGCCGACGGCCGAGCAACTGGAGCTGATCGCGAAGATCGACCCCAATAATGTCCGGGCGACCGTGTTCAAGGACAATCCGGCCGGAGACAGAAGGGCAGCCTGAAGATGAACGAGACCGACCGCCTGGTCGAACCGCAGCAGGTCGACATTGTTTACGAAACGGACGAGCCGGTCACCTATGAGGTGATCGACAATGTCGCATGGATCATGATGAACCGCCCGGGCTTCAACAATGCCCAGAACGGCCAGATGACCTATGCGATCGACGACGCCTTCATCAAGGCGACGAACGATGACGATGTGCGCTGCATCGTGCTGGGCGGTAACGGTAAGCATTTTTCGGCCGGGCATGACATCGGCACGCCCGGCCGCGACGTGCACCAGCATTTCGAGAACCGGCTGCTGGTGCCGGGTCATGTGAACAAGCCCGCCGCTGAATTGCTCTATACCCGCGAGAAGGAGCAATATGTCGGCATGTGCCGCCGCTGGCGCGACGCGCCCAAGCCCACCATCGCCATGGTGCAGGGGGCGTGCGTCGCGGGCGGGCTGATGCTGGCATGGGTGTGCGACCTGATTGTCGCCACCGACGACGCTTTCTTTCAGGACCCGGTCAACCGCATGGGCATCCCGGGCGTTGAATATTTCGCCCACGCCTATGAACTGCCCCCGCGCATCGCCAAGGAATTCCTGCTGCTGGGTGAGCGGATGAGCGCGCAGCGCGCCGAACAGTTCGGCATGGTGAACAAGATCGTCTCGCGCGAGGCGCTGCGCGAGACCGTCGCGGCCATGGCGGCCAAGCTCGTCGCCCAGCCCCGCCTTGGCAACTGGCTGACCAAGCAGGCGATCAACCATGTCGAGGAGCTGATGGGCAAGAGGAACGCGATGGACGCGCAATATCATATGCACCATTTCGCCCATGCCCAGAATGACCTCGTCCAGGGCAGCTCGATCGCGGGCCTCGACGCCAAGAAGATGGCCGAGGCCAATAAGAAACAGGCGAGCGAATGATGGGCGATCCGCTGCACACAGTCCTTTGCCAACGGCTTGGCTGCCGCTGGCCGATCATCCAGACCGCGATGGGCTGGGTCGCCGAGCCTTCGCTGGTGATCGGGTCGAGCAATGCAGGCGCGTTCGGTTTTCTGGGCGCAGCGGTGATGACGCCGGACGAAGCGCGCGAAAAGATCCTCGCCGTGCGCAAGGGCACCGACAAGCCCTTCGGCGTCAACTTCCACAGCTTTCAGCCGGGCGCTGACCAGATTGTCGAACTGATCCTGGCCAACAAGGATCAGGTGCGCGCGGTCAGCTTTGGCCGTGGCCCCAATGCCAAGATGATCGGCCGTTTCAAGGATGCGGGCATATTGTGCATCCCCACCGTCGGCGCGGTCAAGCATGCGCAGAAGATGGTCGAACTGGGCGTCGACATGGTCAATGTCCAGGGCGGCGAAGGCGGCGGGCATACAGGTTCCGTCCCGACCACCGTGCTGCTCCCCCAGGTGCTCGACGCCGTCAAGGTGCCGGTGATCGCGAGCGGCGGCTTTGCCGACGGACGCGGGCTGGCGGCAGCGCTCGCCTATGGCGCGGTCGGCATTGCCATGGGCACGCGCTTCCTGCTGACCAAGGAAAGCCCGGTGCCCGACAGCGCCAAAGCGGAATATCTCAAGGCCTCGACCGACCGCATCGTTGTCACCACCAAGCTCGACGGCATCCCCCAGCGGATGGTCCGCACCAAATTGATGGACCGGATCGAGAAGTCCGGCCCGCTCGCCATGTGGCTGCGCGCGATCGAGGCGGGCATGGCGATGAAGAAGCAGACCGGCGCGAGCTGGATGGATTTCATCAAGTCGGCGCGCGGCATGACCGCCCATGGCGCGATGCCATTGAAGCAGGCGATGATGGCCGCGACCATGCCGATGCTGATCCAGAAAGCCGTGGTCGATGGCGACATCGAACATGGCGTGATGGCGACCGGCGTCGTGGGCGGGCGAATTGGCGAGGTCCCGACCTGCCAACAGCTGGTCGACCGCATCGTCGAAGAGGCGCATGAGCGGCTCGCCGCGCTCGCCGCCATGGGCCGCGAGACGGCCAGCGCCGCCTGAGGAAGAGGGACAAGACATGCCGATTACGCTGACCGTCAAGGGCGCCATCGCCGAAATCCTGTTCGACCATCCCCCGGTCAACGCCTTCGACACCAAGGGTTGGGAATCGATCCCGGCGTTGGTTTACGAAGCCGCAGCGAACGAGGATGTGAAGTGCATCCTGATCCGCGCCGAAGGCCGGGGTTTCTGCGGCGGCGTCGACATCAAGGAGATGGCGGCGCATCCCGAACGCATCGCCAAGCTGAACAAGGATAATTACCTGACGTTCAAGGCGATCCGCGAATGCGCGATCCCGGTGGTCGGCGCGCTGCATGGCTTCGTCATCGGCGGCGGCGTCAATATCGCGGGCGCGTGCGACGCGCTGATCGCGGCGGAGGGGGCCTATTTCTCGCTGCCTGAAATCGATCGCGGCGCGATGGGCGGCGCGGCCTTCATGAGTCGCATGCTGCCCGTCCAGATGGTGCGCGCCAATTTCTTCACCGGCGGGCGCATTCCGGTGGAAGACGCCTACCGTCACGGTTCGGTGCACAAGGTGGTGCCGCTCGAGCAGCTCAGGGACGAGGCCTACGCCTTCTGCGAAGTAATTGCGTCCAAGAGCCGGGCGGCGCTGGTGATCGCCAAGCAGGCGCTGAACCTGATCGAGCCGACCGACCCGTCGGCCCATTACCGGATCGAGCAGGGCTTCACGCTCGAAATGTACATGCATGAAGACAGCCAGAAGGCGCGTGACGCCTTTGTGGACAATAAGGGCGCGGCGAAATTCTGATGGACTTGACCTATACCCCCGAACAGCAGGCGTTCCGCGCCGAAGTGCGCAGCTGGCTCGAAGCCCATGTGCCCGGCGAGCCGCTGGAGCATTTCGACGCCACGCGCGAGGGTTTCGAGGCCCACCGCCAATGGGAAAAGACCCTGAAGTCCGGCGACTGGGGCATGGTGACATGGCCCAAGGAATATGGCGGGCGCGGCCTTGACCTCATCCAGTGGCTGATTTTCGAGGAAGAATATTATCGCGCGGGTGCGCCGGGCCGGGTCAACCAGAATGGCATTTTCCTGCTGGGGCCGACGCTGATCGAGTTCGGCACCCATGAGCAGAAGCAGCGCTTCCTGCCCAAGATGGCGTCGGGCGAGGAAATCTGGGCGCAAGCCTGGTCCGAACCGATGGCGGGCTCAGACCTTGCCGGCGTGCGCGCGACGGCGGTTCGGGATGGCGACGACTATATCCTCAATGGCCACAAAATCTGGTCGAGCCGCGCGGTGTTCGCCGACTGGGCCTTCGGCCTGTTCCGCGAGCCCGGCTCCGAGCGCCACAAGGGCATGAGCCTCATCTTCTTCCCGCTGAACGCGCCGGGGGTCACGGTCAACGCGATCAAGAAGATCAACGGCCATGTCGGTTTCGCCGAGATCTTCCTCGAAAATGTCCGCGTCCCCGCCTTCAATCGCCTCGGCGACGAGGGTCAGGGCTGGCATATCTGCATGGCGACAGCAGGCTTTGAACGCGGCCTCATGCTGCGCTCGCCCGCCCGCTACCAGGTGGCGGCAAGCAAGCTTGCGGAACTGTGGCAGGCGAACAAGGAAACCGCCGACCCCGCGCTCGAAGCCGATGTCGTGCGCGCGCACATGAATGCCGACGCCTATGCGCTCAACATCTACCAGACCGCCTCGCGGCTGATGGCGGGCGCGAAGATCGGGCCGGAAGCGTCCACCAACAAAATTTTCTGGTCGGAATTGGACATTCACCTGACGCAAACCGCGCTCGCCATATTGGGGCCGCAGGCCGAACTGACGCACGAAGCGCCCGGCGCTGGGGCCGTCGACTGGATCGACGACTATATCTTCGCGCTCGCCGGACCCATCTATGCGGGCTCCAACGAGATTCAGCGCAACATCATTGCCGAGCGCATGCTCGGCCTGCCGCGCTAAGGGGGAACAGAGAAATGGATTTCACCCTCAGCGATGAACAGCTGATGTTCGCCGAAACCGCGCGGACGCTGTTTGCGGACAGCTGCACGCCCGACCATTGGCGCAAGATGATGGAAGCGGGCGTCGCACGCGACGATGCGCGCTGGGCCTCTATCGTGGAAACCGGCCTGACTTTGGTGCTGCTCCCCGAAAGCGCGGGCGGCATCGGGCTGGCGGAAGCCGACTTTGCCCTGATCGCGCAAGAGGCGGGCTATGTCGCGCTGCCCGAACCGCTGGTTGAAAGCGCAGGCGTTGCCGCGCCGATGCTCGCCGCGTTGGCACCCGAGCATGAACTGCTCAGCGATCCCAATGCGACGATCGCCATCCAGCATCCGTCGAACCCCTATGTCGCCAATGCCGACAGCGCAGGCGGCATCCTCCTGCATGCCGATGGCGAGGCCTGGCTCGCCACGCCCGATCAGGTGACGCTGACGGCGCAGCCGAGCATCGATCCCTTCCGCCGCCTCTTTTCGGTCGAGTGGAGCAAGGAGAAGGCGACGGCTCTGGGCAAGGCCGACTGGGATCTCGCCTTCGACCGCGCCGCCCTCTTCAACGCCGCCTTTGGCCTCGGCCTTGCCCAGCGTTCGGTCGACCTCGCAGTCGATTATGCCAAGGAACGCCAGCAGTTCGGCAAGCCCATCGGCAGCTATCAGGCGGTCAAGCATCACCTGGCGTCCGCCCAGGTCGCGATCGAGTTCGCCAAGCCGGTGGTCGCCGCCGCCGCCGCCGAAATCGGCGCCCGCGACACGCAAGCCCGCGCCCGTGTCAGCCATGCCAAGCTCGTCGCCCTGGAAGCCGCCGACAAGGCCGCCCGCGC
Source organism: Sphingobium sp. TomTYG72 (assembly GCF_055394715.1). Lineage (NCBI taxonomy): Bacteria > Pseudomonadati > Pseudomonadota > Alphaproteobacteria > Sphingomonadales > Sphingobiaceae > Sphingobium > Sphingobium sp. TomTYG72. The sequence goes on from NZ_AP027337.1 coordinate 99,429, forward strand.
CTCGATCCAGGTGCATGGCGCGATGGGCTACAGCTGGGAGGTGGACGTCCATCTGTTCTTGAAGCGCACGGTTGCGCTCACGCAAACATGGGGCACCCCCGCCCAACACCGCGCGCGCATCGCCACGCGCATCTTCACCCAGCCCATGGGGCCGGATCAGACCTTTGCCCGGGAACATGAAAATGCCTGAAGCCTATATCATCGACGCCGTCCGCACGCCTGTCGGCCGCAAGAAGGGCAGCCTTGCCGCCGTCCATCCGGCCGACCTTGGCGCGCACCCGATCAAGGAACTGGTCAAGCGCACCGGTATCGACCCCACCCAGGTCGAGGACGTGGTCTGGGGTTGCACCGAAACCATCGGCGGCCAGGCGGGCGACATCGGCCGCACCGCATGGCTGGTCGCAGGGCTCCCTGAAGAAGTGCCCGGCGTCACCATCGACCGCCAGTGCGGCTCAAGCCAGCAGGCGGTCCACTTCGCCGCGCAGGGCGTGATGAGCGGCACCCAGGACCTGGTGGTCGCAGGCGGCAGCCAGGCGATGAACCAGATCCCGATCATGGCCGCGATGATCGCGGGCGCGCAATATGGCTTCGACAGCCCCTTCCACGGGTCGAAGGGCTGGGTCGAACGCTATGGCATGGAAGAGGTCAACCAGATCAAGTCCGCCGAGATGATCGCCGACAAATGGGGCATCAGCCGTGAAGCGATGGAGCAGTTCGCGCTCGCGTCGCACCAGCGCGCGCAGGCCGCCTGGGACAATGGCTGGTTCGACAAGGAAGTGGTGGCGCTTGAGGGCCTGGCCCGTGACGAGACCATCCGCCCGACGACCTCGTTGGAGGGCCTGGCGTCCCTGAAGCCCGTCAATGAAGGCGGGATCATCACCGCAGGCGTCGCCAGCCAGAATTGCGACGCCGCCGCCGCGCTGCTGATCGCCAGCGAGCAGGCGGTGAAGGAACATGGTTTGAAGCCCCGCGCGCGCATCCATCACCTGTCGGTCCGCGCCGCCAACCCGGTGTGGATGCTGACCGGGCCGATCCCCGCCACCCAATATGCGCTGAAGAAGGCTGGCATGTCGATCAGCGACATCGACCTGTTCGAATGCAACGAAGCCTTTGCCAGCGTCACCATGGCGTGGATGAAGGAACTGGATGTCCCGCATGAGAAGGTCAATGTGCAGGGCGGCGCGATCGCTCTGGGCCATCCGATCGGCGCGACCGGCGCGCGGTTGATGACGACGTTGCTGAACGCGCTGGAGCGCACGGGCGGGCGTTATGGCCTGCAGACCATGTGTGAAGGCGGCGGCCAGGCCAACGTCACCATCATCGAGCGGCTCTAAGGGACCCAGCCCCGATGCCCGCCTACGCCTATCAGGGGATTGTTCCCGTCGTCGATCCGACCAGCTACGTCCATCCGCTGGCGTCGCTGATCGGCGACGTGATCGTGGGACCGGGCTGCTTCATCGCGCCGGGCGCTTCGCTGCGGGGCGATTTCGGGCGGATCGTGGTGGAAGGCGACAGCTCGATCCAGGACAATGTGTCGATCCATGCCAACCAGCTGCGCGACACGGTCATCAAGCGCGGCGCGACCATCGCCCATGGCTCGATCATCCATGGCTGCGAGATCGGTGAAAATGCGCTGATCGGCATGAACGCGGTGATCCTCGACAATGCCATCATTGGTGACGAAAATCTCGTCGCCGCCCTTGCCCTTGTGAAGTCCGACACGGTGACCCCGCCGCGCAGCCTGGTCGTCGGCAACCCGGCCAAGGTGGTCAAGACGTTCGAGCCGCAGCAGGTGACCTGGCGCAACAATGGCGAGGGCGAATATCAGAAACTCGCCCGCGCCGCGCTCACCGATCTCATCGAAGCCGAGCCGCTCAGCCAAGCCAGCGCCGAGCGGCAGGCGCAGCGCATCGCCTCCGACGCCATCGCCGTGCGCCTTTCGGGCAGCACCGCCGAACATCGCGAAAAACAAGCCGCAAAGCGCGAGGGTCAGGCATGAACAGCGCCACGGCGATCACCAACCTCCTCTACCGCTATGCCGAACTGATGGACGCAGGCGATCTGGAAGCCGTAGCCGCCCTGTTCGAACGCGCCCGGATCAAGACCGGCGGCGGCGAAGTGGTCGAAGGCTCCGCGCCGATGCTGGCGCTCTGGCGCACCCATGTGCGCCTCTACCCCTGCGGCACGCCGCGCACCAAGCATGTCATCACCAATCCCATTATCGAGGTGGACGAGGCGGCAGGCACCGCCACCTGCCGCTCTTACTATACCGTGTTTCAGGCGACCCCGGCCCTGCCGCTCCAGGCGATCTGCGCGGGCCGCTATCATGACGCCTTCGTCCGGGTGGACGAGGCATGGCATTTTTCCGGGCGGGATTATTCCCTGCTCGATCTGGTTGGGGACTTAAGCCAGCATCTGCTGATCCCCGTCGCAGCGCAATGAAGGAGTAAGGCAAGTGGGTATCTGCGAAGGACGTGTTGCGATCGTGACCGGGGCGGGCAATGGCCTTGGCAAAGCCTATGCGCTGGGCCTCGCCGCAGAAGGCTGCAAGGTCGTGGTCAATGACCTTGGCGTCGGCACCCATGGCGAGGCAGGCGCGACCAAGGGCGCAGCCGAGCAGGTGGTGGACGAGATCCGCGCGATGGGCGGGGAAGCCGTCGCCAACACCGACGACGTCGCCGAATGGGAATCGGGCAAGCGCATGGTCGAGCAAGCCCTCGACAGCTTCGGCGCGCTTCATGCCGTGGTCAACAATGCAGGCTTCGTGCGCGACCGCATGTTCTTCACCTGCTCCCCTGAAGAATGGGACGCGGTGATCCGCGTCCATCTGCGCGGCCATTTCTGCACGAGCCGCCATGCCGCTGAATATTGGCGGGCGCAGTCGAAGGCCGGCAATCCGGTCGATGCGCGCATCATCAACACGACCTCGGGCGCAGGCCTGCAGGGCTCGGTCGGCCAGTCGGCTTATTCGACGGCCAAGGGCGGCATCGCGACGCTCACCCTGGTGCAGGCCGCCGAGCTTGGCCGCCTTGGCATCACCGCCAATGCCCTTGCCCCCAACGCCCGCACCCGCATGACCAATACCGGCGCGTTCGACATGGACGCCAAGGAAGGCGAGTTCGACCTGTTCGCGCCGGAAAATATGGCGCCGCTGGTCGCCTATCTCGTCTCCGAACAGTCGAAGGGGGTGACCGGCCAGGTCTTTGAACTCAAGGGCGGCCAGGTCGTCCTCTCGCAGGGGTGGACCGACAGCCCTGCCTTCGACAAGGGCGCGCGGATTGAAGCGAGCGAAATGGACGCGATCGTGCGCGGGCTCCTCCAGACCCGCGAGCCTGCAAAGCCCGTCTACGGAGCCGCCTGATGGACTTCGCGCTCAGCGACGACCAGCGCGCGATCCAGGAAGCCGCGCGCGACTTCCTGACCGACGCCGCCAACCCGGACGTCATCCGCGCCGCCGTCGAAGGGACGAGCGGCTTTGACGAGAGCCTGTGGTCGAGCCTTGGCGAAATGGGCTTTGCCGGGCTGATGATCCCCGAGGCCCAAGGCGGCCTTGGCCTTGGCGCTGTCGAAATGGCGCTGGTGCTCGAGGAAACCGGCCGGGTGCTCGCACCCGTGCCCTTCTTCGAAACCGCCGTGCTCGCCGTGCAGGCGGTGCTCGCCGCAGGCAGCGAAGAGCAGAAGGCGGCGCTGCTGCCCCGCTTGGCGTCAGGCACCCGCGCCAGCTTCGCGGGCACCGCAAGCCGCCCGACCCTGTCGAACGGCAAGCTGACCGGCACGGCGGAGTTCGCAACCTTCGCCCATGTCGCCGAGTTGATCGTCATCGCCACCGCCGACGACAGCCTCGTCGTCCTCGAAGCGGACACCCCCGGCCTCACCATCGAAGCACTCCCCAGCCTCGACCGCACCCGCCGCTTTGCCACCCTCACCTTCGATTGCGACGTGAGCGATGCCATGATCCTCGGCGCGCCCGGCAGCGCGGCCGCCGCGATCGCACGCACCCTCACCATCGGCGCGGGCCTGCTCGCCGCCGAACAGACCGGCGGCATGCAGTACAGCCTCGACGCCACCGTCGATTATGCCAAGCAGCGCGTCCAGTTCGGCCGCCTCATCGGCTCGTTCCAGGCCTACAAGCATATGCTCGCCGACATGATGCTGCTGGTCGAAGCCTCGCGCTCGGCCGCTTATTATGCCGCCGCCGCGATCGACGAAAATGGCGAGGAACTGGCCGAAGCCGCCCATGCCGCCCGCGCCTATGTGTCCGACGCCTATCGCTCGGTCGCGGGCGACGCGATCCAGCTCCATGGCGGCATCGGCTTCACCTGGGAACATCACGCCCATCTCTATTTCAAGCGCGCGCGCGCCACCGCCAGCTGGCTCGGCACGCCGGACCAGCATCGCGAAGCGCTCGCACAGATCATCATGAAGGACGCCGCATGACCCCGACCTCGCCTGTTCCCCCCTATCCGACCCCGCTGGGCATGCTCAAGGGCAAGACCGTGGTCGTGACCGCCGCCGCTGGCACCGGCATCGGCTTTGCCGCCGCCAAGCGCGCGGCTGAAGAAGGGGCCAAGCTCCTCATCAGCGACTTCCACGAACGCCGTCTCAACGAAGCGGCCGACCGTATCGCCGACGAAGTGGGCTGCGAGCGCCCCGCCCTGTTCGTGTGCGACGTCACCAGCGAAGAGGCGGTACAGGGTCTGCGCGATGCCTCGCTCGCCGCATTGGGCAAGGTCGATGTCCTCATCAACAATGCGGGCCTGGGCGGCGAGGCCGATATCATCGACATGACCGACGAGCAGTGGGCGCGCGTGTTCGACGTCACCTTGACCTCGCTGTTCCGCATGACCCGCGCGTTCCTGCCAAGCATGTACGCCAACAAGTCCGGCGTCATGGTCAACAACGCCTCGGTGCTGGGCTGGCGCGCGCAAAAAGGCCAGGCCCATTATGCCGCCGCGAAAGCCGGGGTCATGGCCTTCACCCGCTGCGCCGCGATCGAGGCGGCTGAACATGGCGTGCGCATCAATGCGGTCTCACCAAGCCTTGCCATGCACCCGTTCCTTGCCAAGGTGACGACGCAGGAAGCCCTCGACAAGCTGGTTGAGAAGGAAGCCTTCAAGCGCCCCGCCGAGGTCTGGGAAATCGCCAATGTCATGATGTTCCTTGCCTCTGATCTCTCCTCCTACATGACCGGCGAGATCGTCGCGGTCTCCAGCCAGAGGGCCTGATGGCAACCATCTTCGAAACGCCGCGCGCGCTGCTGGGGCAGGAGGGCGTCAAGCTCGACACCGCCGATTGGCTCACCATCGACCAGTCACGCATCGACGCCTTTGCCGACTGCACAGGCGACCATCAGTGGATCCATGTCGATCCGGTACGCGCCAAGGACGGCCCCTTCGGCGCGACCATCGCGCATGGCTATCTGACGCTCAGCCTCGTCAACCTGTTCATGCCGCAGATCGTCGAGGTCCGCCGCTTCTCCGCAGGGGTCAATGTCGGCATGGACAAGACCCGCTTCCTCAGTCCAGTGGTCGTGGGCTCGCGCATTCGCGGCACCGGCGAGATCGTCTCGGTCGAGGAAGTGAAGGGCGGCGCGATACAGGCCGTGATCCGCGTCACCGTCGAGATCGAGGGTAAGGACAAGCCCGCCTGCGTGGTCGATACCATCAACCGCTATTTTCCGGAAAGCTGAGCTTGGGCGCAGTAATCGCCCTCTGCCTTCTCGCCGCCAATCCCGTTGGAGCCAAAACCATGCCTGATCCCGTCAAAATGGAAGCCGCCGTCCACGCCTATGTCGCCGCGTTCGAAGCAGGCAGCGCCGACCAGGTGGCCGCCCTCTATGCCGCAGACGCGACGGTCGAGGACCCGATCGGCTCACCCATCCACCATGGCCGCGAGGCGATCCGCGCCTTCTATGCCGAGTCCATGAAGACCGGCGCGAAATTGAAGCTCGAAGGCCCCGTCCGGGTCGCGGGCGATTATGCGGTGTTCCCCTTCTCGGTGAACCTGAACTATGATGGTGGGGCCAAGCGCATCGACGTCATCGACACCTTCCGCTTCAACGACGCCAATGAAGTGACCGAAATGCGCGCCTATTGGGGTCCCACCAACATGCACGGCTTTTAATCCAAGGATCGATACACATGCGTGAAGCAGCCATCATCTCCACCGCGCGCACCGGCGTCGGCAAAGCCTATCGCGGCGCGTTCAACGACACCGAAGCGCCGTTCATGTCCTCCCATGTCGTGGACGCCGCCATCGCCCGCGCCGGGATCGATCCCGCCCGCGTCGATGACGTGTATCTCGGCGTTGCCAACCAGTGGAACACGCAAAGCTACAATGTCGGCCGCCTGACCGTCCACGGATCGGTCCTGCCCGACACCACCGCGGGGTTCTCGATGGACCGCAAATGCTCGTCCGGCCTCAACGCGCTCGCCTTCGCGGCGCGCGGCATCATCGCCAACGAGATCGACTGCGCCGTCTCGGGCGGCGTCGAGAATGTCTCGCTCACCATCGACAAACATTATCCCGCGTTCCGCAACCGCTCCGAGTTCATCAAGGCGCGCGATCCCAACGCCTATATGGTGATGATCGAGACCGCCGAGATCGTCGCTGAACGCTATGGCATTTCGCGCGAGGATCAGGACCGGTTCGCAGCGCAATCGCAGCAGCGCGCCGCCGCCGCCCAGGAAGCAGGCAAGTTCGATGACGAGATCGTGCCGATCACGGTCACCAAGGCCCTGTTCGACAAGGAAGGCAATGAGACCGGCAAGGAAGAGCTGACCCTGACCAAGGACGAGGGCATCCGCGCGGGCACCACTTACGAGAAGCTCGCGGAATTGAAGCCCGTGTTCAAGAACGGCTCGGTCATCAAGGAAGGCAAGCATGTCACCGCCGGCAATGCCAGCCAGCTGTCCGACGGCGCCTCGGCGCAGGTGGTCATGGACCTTGCCACCGCGCAGAAGGAGGGTCTCCCCATCCTCGGCATCTATCGGGGGTTCCAGGTCGCAGGCTGCGGCGCGGACGAGATGGGCATCGGCCCGGTGTTCGCCATCCCCAAGCTGCTCGAGCGCACCGGTCTCAAGATCGACGACATTGGCCTGTGGGAATTGAACGAAGCCTTTGCCAACCAGGCGATCTACTGCCAGCGCACGCTGGGCATCGATCCGGACAAGCTCAACGTCAATGGCGGCGGCATCGCCATAGGCCATCCCTTCGCCATGACCGGCTCGCGCCTCGTTGGCCACGCCCTGATCGAAGGCAAGCGTCGCGGCGTCAAATATGTGGTCGTCTCCATGTGCGTCGCGGGCGGCATGGGCGCGGCCGGTCTGTTCGAGGTCGCCTGATCCATGCAACTCGCCTTCGCCCCTGAACTCAAAGCCTTCCGTGAGGAGGCCGCGAGCTGGCTCAACGAACAGCTCGCAGGCCCGTTCAAGTCCATTCGCGGCCAGACCAACCAGGTCGACAATGTCGAGGAGCGCCGCGCCTGGGAAGCGGCGCTTGGGGCGGCGCGCTGGAGCGTCGTGGGCTGGCCTGAGCAATGGGGCGGGCGCAACGCCTCGATCGCGCAGCAGATCATCTTCGCCGAGGAATATGCCCGCGCTAAGGGTCCGCCGCGCGCCGGGCATCTCGGGGTCGAACTGCTCGGCCCCACCCTGCTCGCCATGGGCAATGAGGAGCAGAAGGCCCGGTTCCTCCCCGACATCGCCCATGGCCGCGCCATCTGGTGCCAGGGCTATTCCGAACCCGGCGCGGGCTCCGACCTCGCCAATGTCAAGACCAAGGCCCGCCTCGAAGGCGACCGCTACATCATCGATGGCCAGAAGATCTGGACCTCGATGGGCACCATCGCCGACTGGTGCTTCGTCGTTGCCCGCACCACGCCCGGCAGCGTCGGCAACAAGGGCCTCTCGTTCCTCATGGTCCCGATGGACCAGCCCGGGGTCGATGCCCGCCCGATCCGCCAGATGACCGGCGAGGCCGAGTTTGCCGAGGTGTTCTTCGATGGCGCGCAGGCGCTCGCGATCGACCGCATCGGCGAAGAAGGCGAAGGCTGGAAGGTCGCCATGGCCCTGCTTGGCTTTGAACGCGGCGTCTCCACCCTCGCCCAGCAGATGCAGTTCAAGAACGAACTCGACGAGATCATCGCCATCGCCAAAGCCAACGGCAAGGCCAGCGACCCGCTCATCCGCCAGAAGATCGCCACCGCCCATGCGGGCCTCAAGATCATGCGCTATAACGGCCTGCGCATGCTCTCCGATGGCGAAGGCGCAGACCTCTCCGGCGCCGCTTACACCTACAAACTCTACTGGTCCCGCTGGCACGTCGCCCTCGGCGACCTCGCCATGGAGGTCATGGGCCAAACCGGCGAAATCGGCGTCAACGACGAACGCATGGGTCCCCTCACAACCATGCACCTCATGTCTCGATCCGATACCATCTACGCCGGAACAGACCAAATCCAGCGCAACATCATCGCTGAACGCGGATTAGCTATGCCAAGGGAGCCTAGAGGGTGAGGAATATTCAGTGCGTGGCCCTGGCGGCGCTCTCGAATTAAAGAAGAAGATGCACAATTGAAACGAGGAGAATAGGGATGCCGCTCGACCCACAGCTTGAGGCCATGTTCGCCAATCAGCCGGAATGGCCGCCGATCAAGACGGTCCCAGTACCCGCATTGCGGGAGGCGGTGAGATCAAGTTCGATCCAAATGCCACCTCCGCAGGTATCGTTGGCGTCTATTTCGGATCGCACCATTCCAGGTCCAGCCGGGGAAATTCCGGTGCGCATCTACACGCCCGAGGGCGCGGGACCTTTCCCAGTCACTGCCTATTTCCACGGCGGCGGGTTCGTTGTCGGCGATCTCGACACGCAGGACATGATCGCGCGCGGACTGGCGGCGGGTGCAGAGACCATCGTGGTGTCCGTCGACTATCGCCTCGCGCCCGAGCATAAGTTCCCGGCGGCCTTCGAGGATTGCTGGGCCGCGACGCAGTGGGCGGCGGCGCATGCGGCCGAACTGGGGGGCGATCCCGCCCTGATCGCCGTTGCTGGCGATAGTGCGGGCGGCGTGCTGGCCAGCGCCTGCGCCCTTCTGGCGCGAGACGCGGGCGCACCCCGTATCGCGGCGCAGATCAACTGGTATGGCCCCGGCATCCATCCGATCCCCGAAGAAGGGTCCGCGCTGGAATTTGCGAACGGCCCTGTGCTGCGCCTGGAAGATGCGCATTATTTCTGGGAACTGCACATCAAGGATGAGAGCGATTACGACGATTTTCGCGCCAGTCCGATGAAGGCCGAGAGCCACAAAGGCCTGGCGCCCGCCTTTATCGCCAGCGCCGAATGCGACCCTATCCGCGACGCAGTGGAAGCCTATGCCCCGGTGCTGGAAAAGGCCGGTGTAGAGGTGGAAGTGAAGCGCTATCCCGGCATGGTGCACGGGTTCGTGTCATGGATCGGTTTCCTGCCGGGCGCGCAGGAGGCGATGGCGGATGCCTGCGCCTTTGCGAAAAAGCAGTTTGCGGCCGCTCGTCAGACCGCTTGAACGAACACTAGAAGGGGCGGCTCACCAGTTTGAGCCGCCCTTCCTCACAATCCAAAGCAGGCTGTCACATTTCTTGTGAAGTGCCGCCGCCGATCAGCGCACGTGCTTCGGCCGATCCGTCAAGCAAACGGTTGATGCGCCGCGCCACCTTCCATTCTGTGCCGACCCTCACGAGGTGCCACATATTGGCGGAGGCGCGATGGGCTTCCCAACTATCGCCCGTCTTGCGGAAGACGACCGAATAGGTCCGGGCGGTTGCCCCGTCGCCGTCCAGATCGATGACCGGCGGGCTAAGGACATGGGCGGCGCCGCCATGGATCAAGCTCTGGTGGCTTTCACCCTCCAGCAAAGCCTGGATCGCGGCACGGCCCGTGTAGCTGCCGAACCCGCCGACTTCGTAGACGCCATCCTCCGTCCATAGAGCGGCGGCACCGGCGCAATCGCCCGCGTCCACCAAAGGACCATAGCTTGCGATCAGGTCGCGTATCGCCTCCCGGTCTTCAAGGATGGCGATACGCGCGGCGAGATCGGCCGAGGCGGTCAGAGCTTTACGACCTTGCATTGCGGCACCGGATGCTCGTCTGCCTCTATCCAGCGCCAGAGGCCCGTTCCCTGACGATGGCCCGACAGGTCGATCCAGTTGCCGTAGCCGGGGTCCTTGTCGGCGCAGACGAGTATGACGCTGCCATCATCCTCATATTTCGCCTGTGCGCCGTTGACCCACACCTTGCGGTTCACATGGTCCATGGATTCCATCCACCAATTGTCGATCTGGAAGTTCCAGAAGCGGCAGCGGGGCGGCTTGGCTGTGATGACCAGCGCTTCATCAGGCGCAAGGTCGTAATAGATGTGACCATACCAGATTTTCGGGTCGCCCCCGGCGCGCTGGTAAAAAGGCTGATCCTTGCCATCATAGAAGCGGTTGGGCTGTTCCATGAACCATTGCGACCAGTCCGCGAAGGTGTTCGCTGTTCCGCGCACCCATGCAGCAGCGCCGTTCAACTGCGCCTCGATCGTTTCGGGCGCCAATATGACGGGGACGGCAGGCCCCTCGCTGATCCGTTCGATACGCACGTCCGCCGCGACTTCCGCGCGCTTGTCATTGAACGTCTGACGGATGATCAGCAGCGTCGTGTCGTCCGCCATGGGCAGCCAGTTGCCGGGCTTTTGCGTCTTGCTGACGATGATCTCGAAGCTGCCATCCGGCCCGACCTGCATGTCAGCAAGTTCGATCTCGCCCGTGGAGGCCATTGTGCCATCGATCGCGTAACGGTTTGCCTTCGACCCGATCGAAAAATAGGGCACGCTGTTCCGCTTGCCAGTGATGCGATAGTCGCGATCACCCCGGACGACCATTTGCTGATAGAGATTGTCCGGATTATCGGCCCCAATCTTGATCGCGTCATCGGTCAGCAGGAAAATGCGCGGAAAATCCGGATCGCTGGAATCGACCAGCATGTTGAGAGCCGACCGCGTGAGCCGGGAAAGATAACGCAATCCCTCCGCCTGATCGATCGCGGTGCCGGGTGCGCTGGGGCGGTCCAGAACGTCGCCCGCTTGTGCCAGCTGGTCGCAGAAAGTCCGCCAGACGGCCGACAACCGCAATTCTCCACCTTCCTGTCCGGTCACCATACTCTCCTATATGCGTATTAGATGGATTGGTTTACGCCATTTTCAGGCGCTGATATGGAGATTGTCTCACATAAATGCGTAACATGGAAGGGGTTGAGGAATGACGGCATTAGCCTTCAGTTTCACCAAGATCATCGTCAAGGACCTTGCAGCGGCCGAACATTTTTACACCCAGCTGTTCGGCCTTGAGGTGGTGGGGTATATCAATCTTGGCGAAGGCGAAGCGTTGATGAACGAGGTGATCCTCAAGACTGCTGGCGCTCAGCCGCCCGCGCCCAATTTCATTCTGGTCAGCTATCCCAACCGGAATTGCCCCGCCACCGGAGAGGCAACGACGGGGTTCGTGGTGGATGATCTTCACGCGACTTTGGCGGTTGCGACCGCCGCCGGTGCGACGATCGAACTCGGTGCGACCGACGTACCCGAACATGGTTTGCAGATGGCCTATATCCTCGACCCCCAAGGCCACAGGATCGAGTTGCTACAGATGCTGAACGCCTAGGATGTGCGGGTTTGAATGATCGTCAGCCCGGACTTGATCCGGGGTCCTGCTACCTCAGCAGCGTCGGAAAAGAAGCGGGACCCCGGGTCGAGCCCGGGGTGACGAAGGGGAGTAGGATGCCCGTCAATCACATTTCGTGGTCGATGACGGCGCGGGTTACTTCCCCTGCCTTCAGCGCGGCGATGGCATCGTTGATCTGATCGAGCGGCCAGATGCCGCTGATCTGGTCGGCGATGTTCAACCGGCCGTCCCGCGCCTGTGCGATGAGTTCGGGATAATCCCGATCAGGAAGCGCGCCGCCGTTCATCGTTGCGATCACCTCGCCACCCATGACGAAGCTGCCGAGCGGCAGCGCCGCTTCCGCGCCGGGGCGTGACATGCCGATCAGCACCACCCGGCCCCCGCGCTTCGTGCAGCGCAAGGCAGTGTTGATGGCACCCACCGCGCCGCTGCACTCCACCACCACATCGATAGGGCCATATTTGCCAGCCAAAGCGGCGGCGGCCGTTTCGCTGTCCTGTGTGGGGTCTGCGAGGACAAAGTCGGTCGCGCCGAATTGCCGCGCCGTCGCTTCCTTGGCGGGATTGGCGTCGACAGCGATTACATGGGCGCCGTTCCGGGCGGCGCCCTGGATGGCGTTGACGCCGATGCCGCCGACACCAAAAACGGCCACGGTGTCCCCGGCGCGCACGCGGCCCAGAACGCGCGCGGCGCAGACACCCGTCGAAACGGCGCACCCGATCAGCGCGCCCTGATCCAACGGCAGGTCATCGATGGCGAACAGCTGCGACGCCTTCACCACGATTTCGCTGGCGAAGGAGGAGACATTGGCAAAGGACGCCACGGGCTTTCCATCCAGCGTGAAGGGGAAGCCCGGCGCAAAGCCCCAATTGATGTCGCAATTATGCGGTTCGCCACGCTGGCATTCACGGCACTCCCCACAAGGCGTTTGCGTGCCCACGCAGACATGATCGCCCACGGCCCAGCCTTCGACGCCAGCACCCAGATCCGCAATCTCGCCAGCCGCTTCATGGCCCAGGACGACCGGCAAATTGGGCAGATGCGGGGTCAACATCGCGATGTCGCTATGACAGATGCCCGACCGCAGCACGCGGACGCGCACCTCGCCGGGGCCGACAGGGCGAAGCGCCAACTGGTCGCTGACGAAGAGCGACTGTCCATCCCAGATCGCGGCCCTCATGCGCTCAACCCCGCCAGCAGGGGATATCGGAAGGAGGGATCGTCCCGATCCGCGCGGCCATTGGGTGCGTCCTTGCTCATGCGTTCAAAAGCCTCTTCATCAACGGGCACGATCGATCCATGATCGAACACCAGGCTGCGATAAGTGAATTTCCATTCGCCATCCCGCCGTTCATATCGATCGAGATAGCGGCCAAGGGCGATGAACAGCTTTGCGCCCGGCCCGTGGGTCCGGTGCCATGCCTCCACATAATGTTCACCCTCGGCATGGTCGCCATCGATCACGAACAGGCTGTTTGTAATATTGTGGCGAGTGAGGTCCCAATGCGAAGTGACTTCCGGCAACCAGGCAACGAAGTCGTCGGGACCTCCCTGAAACATTGCCCCGTGATCGTCGATCGCGTCATCATGATACAGCGTTCGCACCAAGGCGAAGTCGCGGCGATCACATCCACGGCAGTAGCGCATGACCAGATCCTGTAGTGCAATCCGGTCGAGCAATGGCTGCGACATCTATCTCTCCATTAGCGGGCGGTTACGCGCATATTATCGTTATGCGGGATAGCCCTCATCCCGCCGGTAAGGAAAGCGCAAAAGAGCCCGTCTGCCATTTTCGCGACAGGGCGACTTCCCGTCCAAATCATTTGGCGATGGAGCGTAAATCGCCTATTATCCATGCAACCCCGCCAAAGAAAATGGGGAAGAGGATGGAACCTGACAGCTCGGTATTTCTGCTCTGTCCATTTCGATTGCTGTGCCTGGCCAGCGGCCTGTCCGCGCTAGTGGGATTCAGCGTCATCCTTCTGCTGACATAATTTCATTTCCGATTCCGCGTCGGAAAAAACTTGCCTTCCGCCTGCGGCAAACTTTAAGTCATCGCTTCGAAGCCCAGACGGTAGGATTTCTATGAGTGAGCCAAAGGGGTCGTTGGCCGATGCGGTCGATGCAGAGCCCCTGCCCGACGATGCGATTGGCGAAGGGGCAAGCCGCCCGAAGCGGCGGAGGCTGGGCCTAGTTCTGGGCATTGCGGGCGTGGTTATTCTCATAACCGGTGCGTTCTGGTTTGCCCGCTACCAGCTGTACGGCAAATATCAGCAAAGCACGCAGGACGCCTATTTGCAGGCCGACAGCGTCACCGTTTCGGCGCGGGTGTCCGGTTACGTCAGTGAAGTGCTGGTCCATGAAAATCAGGATGTGAAGCCCGGCCAGCCATTGTTGCGGATCGAAGCGCCCGATTATCCGGCGCAGGCGGCGCAGGGGCAGGCGCAGATCAACCTGGCGCAGGCAAACGCCGCCAATGCGGAAGCGCTGATCGGGGAACAGGAAGCGGCGATCGAGCAGGCGCGGGCGATGCTGGCGGCGGCGCAGACGAAGGCGCGCTTCGCAGCGTCCGAAGTTGCGCGATACAGTCCGCTGGCGGCGAGTGGCGCGGAACCGGCCGAAAAGCTGGCGACGCTTCGCACCCAGGCGGCTCAGGCCGCGCAGGATGTGGCGGCGCAGAAAGCATCGACACAGGGCGCGGAGCGGCGGATCGCCAGCCTGCGCGCCCAGATCGCGCAGGCGAAAGCGCAAGGCCAGAGCGCGCGTGCCCAGCTGGACGCGGCGCAGCGCAACGTCCGGGACATGGTTATACGCGCCAGCATCGCGGGGCGGGTGGGCGATCTTTCGGCGCGCATCGGCCAGTTCGTGCAACCCGGCCTGCGCCTGATGTCGGTCGTGCCGGTGGGACAGCTTTATCTGGAAGCGAATTTCAAGGAAACGCAGCTGGGGCTGATGCGTCAGGGGCAACCGGCGGAGATCGATGTGGACGCCTTGCCAGGGGTGACGCTGCATGGCCATGTCGCCAGCCTTGCGCCCGGTACTGGAGCGCAATTTTCGCTGCTGCCTCCGCAAAATGCGACGGGGAACTTCACCAAGATCGTGCAGCGCGTGCCCGTGCGCATCGCCATAGATGCGGACCCGTCGATCAAGAAGCTGTTGCTGCCCGGCATGTCGGTTGAGGTTTCGGTGGATACCCGATCGGCCCGCGAGGAGCTGGAACGGCTGAAGAATAGCAAGCAGGTCCGGCGGGACGCGCATAAGTGAACGCAAGACTGCCTGAGACAGCCGAGCGCGCAAGCGTCGCGGACTGGCTCGCGGTGGCGGCAGGCACGCTGGGTGCGATGATGGCAATGCTCGACATTTCCATCGTCAACTCCGCCCTGCCGATCATCCAGGGCGAAATCGGCGCGAGCGGGACGGAAGGGACCTGGATCGCGACGTCGTTCATCGTCGCGGAAATCATCATCATTCCCTTGGCGGGCTGGTTGCAGCGGCTGCTGGGCCTGCGCAATTTCCTCCTGATCGCCACCGTGGGGTTCGTGGGCTTTTCGATGATCTGCGGCATGGCGCAGACATTGCCCGTCATGATCGGGGGGCGGATCGGTCAGGGCATTACGGGCGGGGCGCTGATCCCCACGGCGATGACCATCATCGCGACGCGATTGCCGCGTCATCAGCAAGCTGTGGGCAATTCCCTGTTCGGGGCGACCGCGATCCTGGGACCTATCATGGGGCCGGTGCTGGGGGGATGGCTGACCGAGAATATCAGTTGGCATTATGCCTTCTTCCTCAACCTGCCGGTCGGGCTTGCCCTGCTTCTTCTGCTGCTGGTCGCGCTTCCCCATGAGCGGCCGCGCCTTGACCTTATCGGTGAAGCGGACTGGCTGGGCGTGTTCGGCCTTATCCTGGGGCTGGGCGGGCTTACCGTCGTGCTGGAGGAGGGCGAGCGGGAGCAATGGTTCGAGTCATCGACGATCATATGGCTGACCATCACGGCCGTGGCCGGGTTCGCCATGCTGCTGGCCGGGCAGTTGCTGGCGAAACGGCCGGTTATCCGGCTGCGCCTGCTGCTGGACCGGCAGTTTGGCGCGGTGTTCATCATGGCGATGATGATCGGCATGGTGATTTACGGCACATCCTATGTGATCCCGCAATTCCTGACGCTGATCGCAGGCTATAATGCGCTCCAGTCGGGGCAGATCGTGCTGCTGTCGGGCGTACCGATGGTGCTGATGATGCCGTTCATGCCATGGGCGATCCGCACGGTGCCGATCCATCTTTCGGTCCTGATCGGATTGGTCCTGCTGATCCTGAGCACCTATATGGAAACATCACTGACGTCGGTGTCCACGGGTGCCAATTTCGTTGATTCCCAGTTGATGCGCGGCGTCGGCACCATCTGCGTCATGATGTTCCTGAACCAGGCGGCCATCCGTTCCGTGCCGATGTCCTTGGCAGCCGATGCGTCAGGCCTCTACAACGCCGCGCGCAATCTGGGTGGCTCCTTCGCGCTGGCTGGCATCGCGGTGGTGCAGGACCAGCGGCTATGGCTTAATGCGCGCAGGATGGAGGAGAATCTGGCGGCCAATGGCCTTGATCTTCAACATTATGTCGATGCGCAGGCTCTCGCCTTGGGCGGCCGCGATGCAGCATTCCGCATGATCGAACAGGGCATTCAGACGCAGGCGCTGACGATGACCTTTATCGACCTGTTCTGGATGCTGATCATCGCCATCCTGTGCACCGCGCCGCTCGTCTTTTTCCTCCGCCCGCTGCCACAGCATGCCGCACCAGTGGCCGCTCATTGAGATTGTCGATGCGTAACCGATCCGCCTTTGCCTTTGCCTTGCTCCTGACCACGGCCTGCACCTCTGGCCCCGATTATCGCGGCCCTGCGGACGTGGCCCCTGCCCCACCGCCGCATTTTGTCCGGGGGGATGCCGGGGCCGCGCCCGTGGAAGCAGCCGCGCCATGGTGGACGAGCCTTGGCGATCCGGTGCTGAACCAGTTGATGGACCGGGCGCTGGCCGGGAACCCCCGCCTGGACGCCGCAGCCGCGCGCATTCGGCAGGCGCGTGCGGCTCTCCGCCAGAAAAGGGCGGAAGAGCTGCCGACAATCAACGGCTCCGTCATCTATGCAAAGGCGCGCTTGCCCGGACAGTCGGAGGATGGGAGCGCCACCACGCTCGACCTGTACAATGTCGGTTTCGATGCGAGTTGGGAACTGGACCTTTTCGGCGGCGGCCGCCGGGCTATCGAGGCAACGCGCGCCGATGTCGCGGCGAGCGAGGCAGGGCTGGACGACGCCCGCGTCAGCCTGTCTGCGGAGGTTGCGCAAAGCTATGTCGAGCTGCGCGATCGGCAGCAGCGCCTGTCCTTGGGTGTCGAGGCTTTGGCGTTGCAGGATGAAGAGGTCGCGCTCACCAGCCAACGTTTTGAACGCGGGACGATTGCGCGAGGCGAACTGCTGCAACAGGAGTCCGACAGGGATCGGGCGCGCGCGCAGTTGGCACCGATGCGGGCCGAGATTGACGCGTTGAAGGACAAGCTGGCGGTGCTGACCGGCGCGGTGCCGGGGACGCTGGACGGCTTGCTCGACCGGACGGCTGCTCTGCCGCTGCCCCCTGCCGAGGTCGCGGTGAGTGATCCGGCCGCCCTGTTGCAGCGCCGCCCCGATATACGCGCGGCGGAACGCAAGCTGGCCGCCCAGACCGCACGGATCGGCGTGGCGGATGCGGCGCGCTTTCCGCATATCAGCTTCCTGGGGCTGATCGGGCTGGGCGGATCGTCGCCGGAGGATCTGGTCGATCTGGACAAGTTCACGGTGGCGGCGGTTCCCCGGATCAGCTGGTCTTTCCTGGATTTCGGGAAAGCGCGCGCGCGGATCGATGCGGCGGAGGCGCAGCGGGATGAGGCGGCAGCGGATTACCGCGCGGCGGTGCTGAACGCGTTGCAGGATGCCGAGGGTTCGCTGGCGCGGTTTCAGCGGCAACGCGAAAGCCTGACCGATCTGGCGCGGGCCGAACGACAGGCGGCAATGGGAGCAGAGCTGGCGCGGCAGCGCAGTCAGGCGGGGACGATTTCAGGAATAGACTATTTAAAGCAACGGCGTCTGGTTTTGGCGGCTTCGCAGGCGAGGGTGCAGGCGGCGGCAGGACTGACCGTGAGTTTTATCAATGTTCAGAAGGCTTTGGGCCTTGGGTGGCAGGGGATGAGCGGGCGCTGAGGCCATTTAGGGGGCGTCTTTTCCTTGTTCGCCTGACCCGGTTCGGGCTGAGCAGTGCAAGGCAGTTCTTCGTTAAAGGGTGGAAATGCGGAAATTGATCCTCCCCATCGTGAGATGGGGAGGGGGACCGTTCGCGAAGCGAAGGGTGGAGGGGAAATTTCACAGGTTGTGCCATTTTCCCCTCCACCAGCCTGCGGCTGGTCCCCCTCCCCACGCTTCGCGCAGGGAGGATTTTGAGGTCAGAAGGCGATCTTGGCGTCCACGCCGTAGGAAGTCGGCTTGTTGAACGTCGCGCCTGCGAAGCCCAGAGCACCGAAGTCGATGCCGTAGACCAGACGCTTCTGGTTCAGCAGATTGTCGCCCCAGATGCCCACGTCGAGCTTACCACCGCCAAGATCGAAGCCTTCGACAGACAGACGCGCCTTTACGTTGGTCTGGCTGGGCGAAACGATCTGTTCGTTGAACGGAGCCGTGTTGTCGAGCGCGTTGAAGTAGATCTTCGTGCGATAGGAATAGTCGCCACGCAGACGGACGAGCGTGTCACCGCCGCCGATCGGATGCGAATATTCAGCGCCGACATGGACGTTCCACTTTGGCGTGTAGAGCGGCCGTGCCTCGTCAGCGACATCGACCACCGTGTTGGTGCCCGGATCGCGGAAGAGGAAGGTCTTATAGTCATGTTTCACATAACCGACCGAACCGTCGATCTGGAAGCCACGGAAGGGGGCCGCCGTCAGTTCCGCTTCGAAGCCCGACAGGCGCACCTTGCCCGCGTTGACGATCAGCGAGGTGGCGCCGCCGCTGCCTGCGGCGAACTGCTGGACCTGAAGATCGTTATAGTCGGTGATGTAGCCAGCGACGTTCAGGCGCAGGCGATTGTCGAACCATTGCGACTTGAAGCCAGCCTCATAAGACGTCGCCTTTTCAGGATCGAAGCCGTTGATGCTGCCGCCGCGCGGGTTGATGCCGCCCGAGCGATAGCCGGTCGATACGCGGCCATAGACCATGACATCGTCCATCACCTCATAGCTGACCGACCCCAGCCAGGAGAAATTGTCGAAGCTGCGGCGGCCACGCTGCACGGGGAAGACGTCACCGGCCAGATAGATGGTCTTGTCATCGGCGGTGTGACGGCCGCCCAAAGTGACTTCCAGCTTGTCGTCGAGCGAGGGCGGCTTCCAGCTGACCTGGCCGAACAGGGCCATCGACTGTGACGTGCCGCCGAATGCCTGAACGGGGTTGGCGTTGATGCCAACGGTAGCCAGGCCTGGGTTGGCTGCCGCCACGGCTGCTGCGGTGCCGGCGGGGAAGCCATAGAAATCAAGCGCAGCTACCGGCGCCAAAATCGTCAATGCCTGCTGGTTATATTCCGACGATTTTTCGTAGAAATAATACATGCCAAGCAGGTAGCTGAGGTCACCGACCTTGCCGAGAGCCTGGAATTCCTGGCTGAACTGCCACTGCTTCTGCGGTGCATTGTTTCCGGTGTAGGGAACAACATCCTGAATCGAAGTAAGGGTCGCCGAGTTGAAATCGACAACTGGACCGCGCAGCACGCCGTTACCCGACAGGTTGAGGATCGTGTCCTGGAAGAACTTCCGGTAGCCGGTGATCGACTTGAGCGTCAGTTCGGGGATTGCTTCATAGCTGAGCGTCAGGCCGTGGCCCTGAACGCGGGTCTTGCTGCCATAGCGGAAATTGCCGTTGCGGTCGGTGAAACCCGCCTGCTGAACGGTGCCCTGACGATCCGGGCTGACGAGGAAAGGCGCGCCGCCGAAACTGGGCGACTGCGAATAATAATCCTGCGCGGTCGGCGTGGCCGCCACGATCTGGAAGAAAGCGGGCGTGCCCTTACGATTGTCATAGTCGAAATTATAATTGACCGTGAGATCGCCAAGGTCTGCCTGCAAACCGATCGCGACCGAGTCCGCATTGAGCGAGCCGGGGTCCTGCGAGGCCGGGGTCAACGTGTTGTTCACATAGCCGTCGCCCTGGCGATGCTGATAGGCGATCGACGCCTTCAGAACGTCGCCCAGAATATAGCCGGTATCGAGCCGCGCGCGGGCATACCATTCGTTGAAGCGGCCGTAGCCAGCCTTCGCGGTGACATGCATGTCGTTGGCGGGCTTTTTCGTGATCAGTTGGAGCGCGCCGCCGATGGTGTTGCGGCCGAACAGCGTACCCTGGGGACCGCGCAGCACTTCGATGCGCTCCAGATCGATAAGGTCGAACACGGCACCCGCCGCACGGGCGAGGTAGACGCCGTCGAGATAGACGCCCACGCCCTGTTCGGACACGGCCGAAGGTTCGTTGTTGCCGATGCCGCGAATGTAGATGGTCGCGGCCGAAAGGCTGGACGGCTGCTGTTCGATCGTGATGTTCGGCGCGAAGTTCGGCACATCGGTCGGATCAGAGATATTCTGCCGTTCGATGAAGTCGCCGCTGAGTGCGGTGACGGCGACAGGGACGTCCTGCAGCGTTTCCGCGGAGCGGCGCGCAGTCACGACGATGTCACCGAGAGTGGTCGATGGCTCCTGAGCGGCGCTTTGTTCCTGAGCGTTCGCCGAAACCGAAAAAGGCACTAGAATTGCGGTAACGCCCGCAAGCAATATGGATTTCATACATCCTCCCAACACATGCTGCTCTTGGTCAACAGTCCCGGCTCTTTATCGTTATCTGCACGCGCCACACGGGAAAAAGCGCCTGTTGATCCCGAACATGGATAAACATGTCCGATGTAGCTCCGTTAGTCGCAATTATCGCTTACATCAAGGATGATTGCGTCAATCTGCGTAACATCTGACGTTTATATCTACGCTGTTGCACATTTGCACACCGGCAATCTTAGCGCCTAACGAGGGGCGGAATGGGCGCCCAGCAATTGGGCAGCCGGAGTTTTGACATGGCGGATCAGTAGGGTTTGGGTGGAAAGACCGTACGGAATGGCCGCCTGGGCTTGCCATCCCGGTAGCCACAGGACGGCCTTTGCTGGAAAGGCTTGGGCGGTCCAGTTGGTCGTAAGGTCGACCGAGACGCCGGGCATGTCATGGGCGAATCCCTTCGCCCACTCCATCACCGTTGAGGGTAGATCGACGCCTTCGGCGGCATGCTGAACGAGAAAAGCGGTTCGGCGGCCGTCGGTTCCGGCGGGGTCTCCGGGGGAAAAGATGACTTCTTCGACCCCCGCCGAGGCGATGAGGGGCCGGTTCATGAAGCGTTCCTCATCAGCCGCCATGATCTTTCCGACCGGCCCGGCCATGAGGGCCGCCGCTGCCTCTATATCGTCGGCCCAGAATTCGCTGATCGTGTCCCAGTGGAACTCCTGCGCCCCGGTGACGTGGTTGCGGGCGTAGGCAGAGAAGGGGAAATGACTGATCGCCAGTGGGGCGTGATGGTCTTCATAGTAATGTTGGAAATCTTCGCGAGTGGTGCCCGGCTTGTGGGCCAGAGCGCAGATGGACTTGGTCATGCGGGGGCACTCTTATCGGGAAGGGCTGCGACAATTTGTTCTGCGGCGGCGTAGGGATCAAGCTGCCGCATTTCGACCCGATCGAGGATGGCGTCGCCGCATAGCGCCATCGCGCGGGATGCGAGCGCGTCACGGACTAGCGAGAAGAGCTGCTCCCTTGCGCGCAGGCGGCTGCGAGCGGTGAAATCTCCTTGTTCTTGCAGGAAGTCGCGATGGGCAGCGATGGCGTCGGCTATGGCGTCCGCGCCGTCCCCCTTTGCCGCGACGGCGCGGAGTAGTGGCACTTGCCAGCGCTGGTCAGGGACGGTTTGGGCGCGCAGGTGGAGCATCAATTCCATCTGGCGGTGGGTGGCGTCATAGCCGTCGCGGTCGGCCTTGTTCACGACGAAGATGTCGCCTGCTTCCATGAGGCCAGCTTTTACTGCCTGAATTTCATCGCCTAGTCCCGGCACGGCGACGATGAGCGTGGTGTGGGCAAGGTTGACGACGTCGATTTCGTCTTGGCCCACGCCGACGGTTTCGACGAGGACGATGTCATAGCCCATGGCGTCGAAGACGAGGCAGGCATCGTGGGTGGAGCGGGACAGGCCGCCCGCTTGGCCCCGCGTGCCGAGCGAGCGGATGAAGACGCCGGGGTCGAGTGCGTGGCGGCTCATGCGGACGCGGTCGCCCAGGATCGCGCCGCCGGTGAAGGGGCTGGACGGATCGACGGCGATGACGGCGACGCGCTGGCCGCGCTTGCGCCATTCGGTGACAAGCGCGTCGGTGAGGGTGGATTTGCCAGCGCCGGGCGGGCCGGTGACGCCCACCAGTTGCGCGCGGCCGGTGTGCGGGTAGATGGCCGCCAGTACTTGCGCGCCGCGCGGGTCGCGGTCGTCCAGCCAGCGGATGGCGCGGGCGCCCGCCGCGACTTCTCCGGCGAGAAGGCGGTCGGCAACGTCCGCCGGGTCTTGCCTCATCAGGCGGCGTCCTCCGCCAGACGCTGCGCCCACCAGCTTTCGAGATAAGCGACGATGTCGCGCGTGTCCGCACCCATGGTGAAGATGCGATCGACGCCTGCTTGTTCGAGGATCGGCTTGTCCTCTTCGGGGATGACGCCGCCTGCTACGAGTAGTTTGTCGGCCGCGCCTGCTTCGCGGAGCAGGCGGGCGAGCTTGGGCAGGCTGCGGGTGTGGCCGGCGGACAGGGTGGAGATGCCGACGACGTCCACATCCTCCTGCACCGCGGCGGCGCAGACCATTTCGGGAGTCTGCTTGAGGCCGGTGAAGATGACCTCCATCCCCGCTTCGCGCAGGGCATGGCCGATGACGGTGACGCCGACGGTGTGGGTGTCCATGCCGAGTTTGGCGAGCAGGACGCGCAGGGGGCGTTTGAATGTGGTCATGTCCGTCAAATCCCCATCAGCTGGCTGTCGGCGCTGTGGACGCCGAAGACGTCGCGCATTGCGTTGCAGATTTCGCCGTGTGTGGCGTAGAGTTTTACAGCCTCCAGACAGGGCGGGACCATGTTCGCGCCGGTGCGGGCGGCTGCGCGGACTTCTTCCAGCGCGGCATCGACGGCGGGCTGGTCGCGGCGGGCGCGCAGGTCGCGGACCTTGCGGATTTGCTCCTCCTCCATCGCGTCATCGAGGCGGAAGATTTCAATCTCGCGCTCCTCATCCTCGCGGGTGAGATGGTTGACGCCGACCCATTTGCGGCGGCCCTCTTCCACGTCCTTGTTGCGCTCATATTGTTCGCGGCCGAGCGCGCGCTGGATATAGCCGGTCTCGATGGCTTTCAGCGCCCCGCCCATGGCGAAGATTTTGTCCATTTCGGCGAAGGCGGCGTCCTCCATCTGCTTGGTCAGGGTCTCGACATAATAGGAGCCTGCGAGGGGGTCGATCGTCTCGGCAACGCCGGTTTCATGGGCAACGATATGCTGGATGGCAGCGCCGACGCGGATGGCGTTTTCGGCTGGCAGGGCGTGGGCCTCGTCGTAGAGGGGGGTCGTCATCGCCTCCCCTGCCCCGCCGAGCGCGCAGGCCGTCGCCATGATACCGAGGCGGGCGATGTTGTTGAGCGGCTGCTGGAGCGTCAGCGCGATGGTGGTGGGGGAAGTCATCATGCGGATCTTGAGCGCTTCGGGCTTCGTCGCGCCGTAACGCTCCTTCATCAGCCGCGCCCAGCATTTGCGGAAGGCGCGCAGTTTGCAGACGCCCTCGAAGAAATCCATGTCCACATTGACGACGAAATGATTGATGTAGGGCGCGACCGTGTCGATATCGAGCCCGCGTTCCAGCACCGCATCGATATGGGCGCAGGCGATGGCGAGCGAGTAGGCGATCTCCTGCACCGGGTTTGCTTTGGCAGGCTGAAGCTGGGCGGAGATGATCGAGATCGGCGCCCAATTGGGATGGTTGCGGATGATATATTCGATGCAGTCGGTGGCGATCCTCAATCCATGTTCAGGCGGGTATATGTAGCGGCCGACGCAGGTATATTCGATCAGGATGCCGTTCACGATGTGAAGGACGAAGTCCTGCGGGTCGACGCCCTTTTTCTCCAGCGCGGCGATGATCATCGCGAGGTTGACCGGCTGCGGCGCGTTGCAGACGCTCATTAGATATTTGAGCTTGTCGAAGGGGAGGTCGAAGGCTTTCTCCAGATCCTCCAGACTGTCGAGCGCCATGCCTGCGCGGCCGACTTCGCCCTCCACGATGGGATCGTCGCTGTCATAGCCATTGGTGGTGGCGAGGTCATATTCCAGGATGAGGCCGGAGAGGCCCTGATCCAGCATGTAGCGGGCGCGCTTTGCCCAATCCTCGCCCTTGCCGAAGCCGGTGACCTGGGTCATCGTCCAGAAATCGGAGCGATGGCCGTTGGGGCGGGTCGAGCGGGTATAGGGATATTCGCCGGGGAAGCCGAGGTCCGCCATATAGTCGAAGCCGACCGCATCGAGGTCGGCGGGTGTATAGAGCGGCTTGATCGGCCATTTAAGCGCCTGCGTCACGAAGGGATCGCGGCGTTCCGGGCGCCCTTCGATGGCGGGACCACGCGTTTCCTGCCGCCAGCGCGTTTCTTCCTGAGCGATGGCGTCCGTTGCGGGCGCAATGGGTCCGGTCGGACGATTCATGCGGGCACTCTCCTTGGCCTATTGCTATCCGGCGCCGAAGGGCTGGCTCAAGGATCGTCGAAGCCGATGCGCATGATTGTCGCATGATCTCGTAATTTTCATCGCTATATGATAAGCGCGGGGCATGGATGCCATTTCGATCCGGCAGGCGCGGCAGCGCGCCGATCTCGTGCGCGGGTCGCTGAGGGTCGATGGCGCCGTGGTGGAGATATGCGCTTTTCCCGAAGTGCGCGAAGAAACGGTCCAGATGATCGAACCGCAGTCGGTCCTGATGCTGGGCCTATCGCGACTGCTGACCGGGTCGGAGGGACGAAAGGCAGGCGACCCGCGCCGCCCGTTCGCGCGCATGGGGGCGCTGGCACTGCGTCCGGCTGGCGTGCCGATGGAGTTTCATGTCGCGCAAGGCGCGTTCGACACCATCCGCGTCCGCTTCGATGACCAGCGGATTGCCCCGGCGCTGGCGGCGATCAGTTTTGATGATGCGACGCTGAGCGCCTGTTTCGACATGCATGCGCCGTCGATCGAAGAGGCGATGCTGCGGCTGGCGGCGGAGGTTGAGCATCCCGGACGTGACAGCGCGGATATTGGGGAGGCGCTGGTGTCGCTGATCCTGCTCGATTTGCGGCGGTTCCTTGCGCAGGCGACGGAGCGCGCGGGGCGGCGGCGGGGCGGGCTATCCGCGCGGGCGCTGCGGGTGGCGCTGGCGATGATTGATGCGCCCGGCCCTGCCCCGTCGATCGATGCGATGGCGGAGCGGTGTGGGATCAGCAGGGATCATTTTATCCGCTGCTTTCACCAGACGACGGGGATCAGTCCGGGTGCGGCGATCCGGCGGCGGAGGATCGATCGGGCTAAGGCGATGCTGACGGAGGATAAGGGATCGATTGAGGAGGTTGCGCGGGCGTTGGGCTATGCGGGGGCGCCGTCTTTTTGCGCTGCGTTCAGGCGCGAGACGGGGCGGCCGCCTGGGGCTTGGCGGGCGTTGATGCGGTAGGGGTAAGATACCCCTACCCCCGTTCGGGCTGAGCTAGTCGAAGCCCTTCACTTCCCCTCTGACGTGAAGCCTATGAAGAAGTAGAGCCCTTCGACAAGCTCAGGGCGAACGGAGGAAAAGTGGTCTTGAACGGATGGTTCAAACCGGGAAAGAGACGTTCTAAGGACCAAGATCAATGAGCGAAATCGACTTCACCGCCACAGTCATCGAATCCTGCCCGGTGTCGGGCGGGCGGTTCGAGTTGGTGGAATGGCACTGGCCGGACATGGTGAGTTTTGAGCAGACGCAGCAGCAGTTGATGCTGGAAATGTCCCTCCCCCCGATGGCAGCCGATGCATCGGCCTATTTCCCCGACATTGATCCCGATCGCCGCTGCTTCATGGGGGCATTGTTCGTCCGTCATCCGGGCATCGCCATCGGCGGCCGATCGGAAGGCAGGCAAATTCGCGTGGTACGATGCGTGTTCGATGAGCGGCATGGCGCGGCGATCATCGGGGCGGGTGCGCCTTCGCTGCCTTTCCTGCAAGGGCTGCTGAATATCCGTAACGACGCGCTGCGTAGCCTGATGCGGCTTGCTCATCGGGAGCTCATCAATCCGGTGGATCGTTCGGACGAGGCCATGGAAGCGTTATTCCAGCTCGTGCGGATAGAATTGGGCCGCGTGTTCCATCAGGCGGCGGGTGCGGCGACGGCAAGCCGTCTCGCTCCCTGGCAGTTCCGCCGTATTCGCGAACGGATAGAGGCAGGCGCGCCCATGCCCGGCGTTGCCGAACTTGCCGCCTTGTGCGGGATCAGCACACGGCATCTGCACCGGCAGTTCCTGGCGCTGACCGGCAAGACGATTTCAGACTATATCGAAACCTACCGCATCGAGCAGTCGAAGCTGCTGCTGGCGCGTGGCGACGTGCCGATGAAGCAGGTGGCCGAGCAAGCCGGATTTTCCCACGGCAACAGCTTTGCGCGCGCCTTTCGCCGTGCAACGGGATTGTCGCCGCGCGAATATCGGCAGCGGTCGTCGGCTTTGATGGAGTGAGGGGCGCGGAGGGCTTATGCGATGCCCCCCGCGCCTTGTCGTCACCAGCGCAATTTGAGCGAGGTGAAGCCCATCACCGGACCACCGAACACAGAATCCGCATTCTGATCCGGGTCCAGTTCAAATTCGGGAATTTGCCGCAGCCATTCCTGTAGCGAGATCATGATTTCCCGCTTGGCGAGGTGCGACCCGATGCAGCGATGCGGTCCTAGGCCGAAGGTGACATGGTTATTGACCTTGCGATCGAGGTCGATCGTCTGCGGATCGCTGAACGTGCGCGGGTCGCGATTGGCCACTGTGTTAGGCAGGACGACGCGGTCGTTGCGACGGAACTGCACGCCCTTATACTCGCAATCATGGGTGACGCGGCGATAGATGTTGGAGACCGCGTTGATCCGCATGAGTTCCTCGATCGCGAGGAGGAAGGCGGACGGGTCGTCCAGCCTGTCGCGAAACTTCTGCCGGGCGTCCGGTGAAGTCGCGAGGTAGCGCCAGACATAGGTCATGGTGTTGGTGACTGTGTCGAGCCCCGCGACGAAGAGCAGGAAGCCGCAGTTGATGATGTCTTCCCAGGGGAAGGGATTACCGTCCGCGTCACGCGACTGCACGACTGTAGAGGCGATATCCGTGCCCGGATTGCGCTCTTTCTCGCGGAATAGTTCCTCCAGCATGTCATAGATTTCGAGCAGGTTCGCGGCGCGAATATCCGGGTCGGTGCTGCGGAAGAAAGTGTCGGAGATGCGCAGGAATTCGGGCAGGCGCTCTTCCGGCAACCCGAACAGCTCAAGGAAGGTGCCGGTCGGAAATTTTGCCGAATAATCCTTGACGAAATCGCACCCGCCGTTCCCGGCGAAACCAGTGATGAGCCTTTCGGCGCGGCTATGCAGTCCGTCCGTCATCCGGCGGACGGCAAGCGGCGTGAACATCGGGGCCAGCAATTTGCGGAACACGTCATGCTGTGGCGGATCGACGCCGTTGGGCTGAAGAATTGGATAGGGTTCCAGCGGGGGAATCTGCGCCTTGTGCGTCGAGAAAATCTCGTGATTGCGATAGGCTTCGGCAATATCGGCGTAGCGCAGGAATACCCAATGACCGCCATTGCGCGGCGTGTAGAAGATGGGTGGCACACCTTTTTGGATAAGGCCGTGCCATATCTGCACCGGATCGGAGATGTCCGCTGGCATGTCGAAGAAGTCGAAGTCGTGGATCAGATCATCCGGCACATGATCAGGCGCGGCGGGGTAGAAGGTCACGGTCATGCAGCCGATCCCTTTGCGATACGCAGCGCGCCTTCGGGGCAATTGCGCACGGCGATCCGGACTTTTTCCTCAAGTTCCGGTGGGAATTCAGGCTGTTCTATGACGACCTTGCCCTCCACGGCGTCGGTAGAAAATACCTCCGGGCATAGGTCTTCGCATCGGGCGTGCCCCTGGCACACGGCATGATTGGCAACCACTCTCATCGAGGCAGACTCTCCTGATCTTTCGTTGCCGCCTTTTACCAAAGCGGTGATCGAGGGCCTATTGCCGGGAAGGGGCAAAATGCGTCATAAGGAGCAGATCAGGACATTGGTGCTGGCTTTGGGCTGCGGGTTAGAAGAGGTCGAGCACTTTCAAGCGGTCGAGCATCTGGGTTTCACCGGTCGCGGTCGGGTCGGCCGGTTCGAACTCAAGTTCGATCATGCCGTCATAGCCGTCAATGGCTTGCAGGATTGCGGGCCAATCCAGTTTCCCGAGGCCGGGGTCGACGCGATCGGGAACGTCGGCGAACTGGATAAGGCCGGTCTCCTTGGCGCAGGAGGCAAAGGATGAGGGCACGTCATGGCCCATCATCGCGACATGGCCGGTGTCGAACAGCAGGCGGACCGAGGGCATGGCGACGGAGTGGACCATCTCCACCGCGTCCTCGAGTTTGTCGAGCAGGAGGCCGGGGATGCGGCTGGGCGCTATGGGTTCGATGAGCAGCGTCAATCCGCTGCGCGCGGCCTGTTCGGCATGGCGCTTCAGATTTTCCGTCATGGCGTCGAGTTGCGCCTTACGGGGGCGCTGATTGTCGAGGCCCGCCACGCAGACGACGCTGCCGCCGTTGAAGCGGGTGGCGATCTCGATGCTCAGCTCTACGCTGCTGCGCAGATGGTCGAGGCCTGTTTCATCCTCGGCGCTCCAGACTGGCTGGTTCCAATATTTGAGGTCGCTGAAGCTGGAGAGGACAAGGCCGCGGCTCGCCATCCGGTCGGCCATCGCGACTTGCTCAGCCTCGGGCCGCAGCATCAGGAACAGGTCCTGGACGCCGCGAAAGCCATGGTCAGCAAGCGCGTCGATCTGATCCAGTGGGCTCACGGAGCGGGCGAGGTGCGCCAGCATCGGCCGGTCGGGAGAGCTTAGGCCTAGATGACCGGCGATGGGACAGCGGGTGGTCATTGCGTCACCGTGCGGGCGAAGTCCAGAAGGGCCTTGTTGAAGGCGGCGGGCTGTTCCTGTTGGACGAAATGGCCTGCCTCCGGGACCGCGATGATGTCGCGCAGGCCCGGCACGCGCTTGCGTAACCGCTCTTCCCAATCGGTGAAGAAGCCGAAGGATGGGTCCTTTTCGCCGTAGAGGAACAGGGTTGGCGTTTCGACATCATGGTCGGCCCATTTTTGGCCGATACGCCAATTTACGTCGGCGGTGCGGTAGCTGTTGAGGCCGCCGATGAAGCGCAACATCGGGTCGGCATCGATATATTCGCTGACGAAGCGGTCGAACTCTGCCTGGGTGAGCCAGGGCCAGGGGAGCGGCGGCGCGGGTGGCAGGACGTCGAGATAGCCGCTGCCGACGGAGGAGACCGTTTTCCAGCTCCAGAGATCGCCTTTTGATGAGAGGGCGTAGAAGAGGCGGGCGAGGAATTCGGGGGCTCGGTCGGCCAGTTCGCGTTCGGCGGGGCCTGCTTCCATGAAATAGTGGAAGTGGACAAAATGCTTGGCGGCCATGGCCGCGAAGCGTTCGCTGGGGAGGCGGTCAGGGGAGGATGATTCTGGCTTGGCGGGCGCGTCGGCTGGAAGACGTGGAGCGCTGCCGAGCATGGCGCGTCCGGCCATGTCATAGTCGTAGGGGATGGTGGCGATGAGGCCGGCCACCCGATCGGGCGCTCGGACGGCGAGGTTCCAGGCATATTGTGCGCCGAAATCCTGGCCGACGATCACGGCCTTGTCCGCTTCGTAATGGTCGAGCAGGGCGATGAGATAGGCCTGCATGTGGTCAGCGTCGTAGGCGGCGGGGTCAGTGGGGCGATCGCTGCCGCCATAGCCGAGGCTGTCGATGGCGACGGCGCGGAAGCCTGCCTCCGCGAGCGGTTCCATTTGGTGCCGCCATGACCAGACTAGGCCGGGGAAGCCGTGGATCATGAGGACGAGAGGCCCCTCCCCCTGTTCCATAGCGCGGAGGTGATAGCCGCCTACGTCGATCCGTTTTTCTGTCATAGATGGGCATCCTCTTCCCCGCGGGCGATGCGCCATGCGAGGCTTGCTATTTCTCCGGCACGGGCGCCGTGGACGGCGGCGGCTTCGTTGGATGCGTTGCCGCTGATGGCGCGGTGATAGACGCCCTGCCGGATGGCGGCGTTGCGGAACATGGCGAAGGCGAGGGCGTAGCGCCAATGGGCTGGGTCGATCGGGCCTGCGCCGCTGCGTTCGGCGTAGCGTTGGAGATAGTCGGCTTCGGATGGGATGCCGAGTGCAGGGAGGTCTGCGTCGGACAGGCCGCGATAGCCTTGCTTGGGCACGCGCCAGGCCATGAGATGCTGGGCGAGGTCGGCGAGAGGATGGCCGAGGGTGGAGAGTTCCCAGTCCAGGACGGCGATGATGCGGGGTTCTGTGGGGGCGAAGATCATATTGTCGTTGCGATAGTCGCCGTGGACGATGCGGCTGGCTTCGAGGCCGGGGTCGTTGGCGGGGAGCCAGTCGATGAGCTGCTCCATCGCGTCGAGCTGCTGGGTTTGGGTGGCACGATATTGCTTGGTCCAGCGGGCGACCTGGCGGGCGAAATAATTGCCGGGCTTGCCATAGTCGGTGAGGCCGACCTGCGCGGGGTCAATGGCGTGGAGGGCGGCGAGGACGCGGTTCATCTCGTCATAGATGGCGGCGCGGTCTGCGGGCGTCAGGTCC
The DNA here is from genome assembly GCF_055394715.1 of Sphingobium sp. TomTYG72. NCBI lineage: Bacteria > Pseudomonadati > Pseudomonadota > Alphaproteobacteria > Sphingomonadales > Sphingobiaceae > Sphingobium > Sphingobium sp. TomTYG72. The sequence goes on from NZ_AP027337.1 coordinate 130,099, forward strand.
GGCAGGCGCGCGTCCCAGAAGTTGCGGCCCTGCGCATAGGTCATGATGAAGAAGGGGGTGCTGACTATGCCCGCGTCTTCGCACAGGGCGAGCGGGCGGGCGACTGGGACGGCGCTGTCCTTTAGCGCGTCGGTGACGCGATATTCGCGCTCGATCGCGTGGGCGGAGGGGAGGAGCACGCCGTCGGGCTTGCGGCGCAGGACGAAGCGTGGGGTGCCGTCCACCGATAGAAGGTAGGTGGGGTTGGACTGGCCGCCTGCGAATTTTTCCGCGCTGATCTCGCCGTCCGCGCCCGGCACATGAGCATGCAGCCATGGGCCGAGGCGGCTGGTGTCGAGCGTGCGGACGTCAGTCATATTTGGCGAGTTCGAGGCGGCCGAGCTGGTGGCGGTGCACCTCGTCCGGGCCGTCGGCGAAGCGGATCTTGCGGGCGTGGGCATAATAGTTTGCGAGGAAGAAGTCCTGGCTGATGCCTGCCGCGCCATGCGCCTGCATCGCCCAGTCGATGACCTGGCAGGCCATGTTGGGGGCGGCGACCTTGATCATCGCTATGTCGGCCTTCGCCACCTTATTGCCGACCGTGTCCATGCGGTGCGCGGCGTGCAGGGTGAGGAGGCGCGCCTGATCGATCATGATGCGGCTGTTGGCGATGCGTTCGATGATGACGCCCTGTTCGGCGAGCGGCTTGCCGAAGGCGACGCGCGACTTCACCCGGCGGCACATGGCTTCCAGCGCGCGTTCGGCCATGCCGATCATGCGCATGCAATGATGGATGCGGCCGGGGCCGAGGCGCGCCTGCGCGATCTCGAAGCCGCGTCCTTCGCCGAGCAGCATGTTGGAAGCGGGCACGCGGACATTTTCGAACAGGATTTCCATGTGGCCGTGCGGCGCGTCGTCATAGCCGAGCACGGTCATCGGGCGCAGCACGGTGATGCCGGGCGTGTCGCGCGGGACCAGGATCATTGACTGCTGCTTGTGCTTGGGCGCGGACGGATCGGTCTTGCCCATGAAGATCATGAGCGCGCAGTCCGCCTCGCCCATGCCGGAAATCCACCATTTGCGACCGTTGATGACATAGTCATCGCCGTCCCGGACAATCGAGCTTTCGATGTTGGTCGCGTCGGACGAAGCCACCTGCGGCTCGGTCATGGCGAAGGCGGAGCGCATCTCGCCCGCCAGCATGGGCTTCAGCCAGCGCTCCTTATGCTCGTCCGTTCCGAAGCGCTCCAACGTCTCCATATTGCCGGTGTCGGGCGCGGCGCAGTTGAACACGGCGGGGCACCAGTGGACGCGGCCCATTTCCTCGCACAACGGGGCATATTCGAGGTTCGTCAGGCCAGCGCCATGCGTGCTTTCGGGGAGGAACAGGTTCCAGAGGCCCGCTTCCTTCGCCAAAGGCTTTAGCCTGTCGATCAGGGTGACGTGCGCCCAGCGGTCGCCGGTCGCGACCTCCTCATAATAGGCTTTCTCATTGGGATAGATGTGCGCGTCCATGAAGGCGCGCAACCGGGCGAGCAGGTCGGCGGTTTTCGCGTTGGGATCGTAGCTCATGCGTAGAAACCCCTGCCCTCGCGCGCATATTGGACGAGCAGCGGCGCGGGGGTCCAATAGGCGTCGCCCTGTTCGGCGCGGAACTTTTCGATCGTCGCCAGCAGCTTGTCGAGGCCGATTTGATCCGCCCAGTGCATGGGACCGCCGGTGTAGCTCGGCCAGCCGAGGCCGTTCACCAGCGCGACGTCGATCTCGTGCGGGCGCGGCACGATGCCTTCGCTCAGCAGCTTCGCGCCTTCATTGACCATGGCGTAGAGCAGGCGTTCGCGGATTTCATCCTCGCCGATGTCGCAGAGTTTGAGGCCGTGGCGCTCAGCATGGGCGGCGATCATCTCTTCGGTCAGCGGGTTGGCGCTGGCCTTGCGGTTCTCATCATAGCTGTACCAGCCAGAGCCGGTCTTTTGCCCCAGCCGTCCGGCGGCGACCATCTGTTCGGGGAAGTCGGCGCGCAGTTCCCGCTCCGTCGCGGTGGCGGCGCGGGCCTTGCGGGCGGCGGCCTGAACGTCCAGCCCCGCAAGGTCGCCCAGCGCGAACGGACCCATGGGGAAGCCGTAGGACAGCAGCACCTTGTCGATGGCGGCGGGCTTGGCGCCCTCCTCCACCAGGAAGAAGCCTTCGCGTGAGCGCTTGGAGAGCATGCGGTTGACGATGAAACCATCGCATACGCCCGACAGGACCGGCAATTTTCCGATGCGTTTGCCGAGCGCCATGATCGTCGCGACGACTTCGGGGTCCGTCTTTGCGGCGCGGACATTTTCTAGCAGGCGCATGACATTGGCGGGGTTGAAGAAGTGCATGCCGCAGACATCTTCGGGCCGCCCCGATGCTTCGGCCAGCGTGTCGATGTTGAGGAAGCTGGTGTTGGAGGCAAGGATCGTCCCGGCGGGCGTCACCTCACCCAATTTCGCGAACACGGCCTTTTTGGTTTCCAGGTCTTCTGTCACCGCCTCGATCACCAATTGCGTGGGCGACAGGTCGCGGGGATCGTCGCTGGTGGTGATGAGGGCGAGGCGCTTGTCCATCGTCTCCTGCGACATGCTGCCCTTGGCGACGGAGGAGGACCACATTTTGGTGATGGCTCTCATCGCGGCGTCGATGTTTGGTTGATCAAGGCCGACGGCGATGACGGGGATGCCGACGCTGACGACCGCCATGACGATGCCGCGTCCCATGACGCCAAGGCCGATGACGCCCACCCGCTCGATGTTACGGGTCAGGGTGTCGGGCGAAAGGCCGGGGATGCGGGCGACTTCGCGTTCGGCGGCGAAGAGGTGGCGCAGCGCCTTGGACTGCGACCCGTTCATGCATTCGCGGAAGATGGCGAGTTCCTGTTTGACCGCCTCGTCGAAGGGCAGTTCATAGCCTAGGCGCATGGCTTCGAGCGCGCGCAGGGGTGCGGTTTGGCCACGCATCCTCTTGGCGACGGTTTTGCGGGCTTCTTCGAACAGGGCCGGATCATCGGCGGGCATGGGGAGCGTGGAGGAGCTGCGCGCGCCCTTCCCTTCCGCGACCAGCTTTTCCGCGAAGCTGCGGGCTTCGGCTGTGAGGTCGCCGCCTGTCGCTACGGCATCGATGAGGTTGGACTTCAGCGCGTCATCCGTGCCGATCTGATTGCCTTCGGTCACCAGCTTGATTGCGGTGGCAAGGCCAGCGAGGCGCGGCGTCCGCTGCGTGCCGCCGCCGCCGGGCATGAGGCCGAGCTTCACTTCGGGAAAGCCGAATTTGGTGCCCGGCGCGGCGATGCGGTAATGGCAGGCGAGCGCGACTTCGAGGCCGCCGCCCAGCACCGTACCATGGACGGCGGCGATGATCGGCTTGGTCGAATGGTCCATCATTTCCATGACCAGCGGCAGGCCCGGATTGGCCATCGGCTTGCCAAATTCCTTGATGTCCGCGCCCGCGATGAACGTCTTGCCTTCGCAGCGGATGACGAGCGCGTGGAGGGCAGGATCGGACTCCAGTTTGCGGATGGCTTCGGCAAGGCCCTGCCGCACGCTGGCGGAGGTGGCGTTGACCGGGGGATTGTCGATCACCGCTTCGGCGATCGCGCCGTGGGTGTGGAAGCTGACTGTTTGCGACATGAGGGATTTCCTGTTCAGGATGCGGGCTTCAGGGTCAGGAGCACCTTGCCCTTCACTTTGCGTTTTTCGAGATGCTGGAGCGCCGCCACTGCATCGGACAGGGCGAAGCGAGTGTCGATGACGGGCTTGAGTGAGCCGTCCGCCAGCCAGGTGAGCAGTTGGCGCATGTTTTCGCCCTGCGCGACCGGGTCAGCGCGGACGCTGTTGCCCCAGAGGACGCCGACGGCCGACGCGCTTTTCAAGAGCAGCAGATTGGCGGGGATGGAGGGGATTTCGCCACCGGCAAAACCGATGATCAGCAGGCGGCCGCCCCAGGCGAGGCTTTTCACCGCGGTCAGGTTCATGGGGCCGCCGACGGGGTCATAGACGACATCGACGCCTTTTCCGTCGGTTAGCTGCTTGATGCGTTCGCGCAAATCCTCTTGCGCATAGTCGATGAGTTCGTCCGCGCCCTGCGCCTTCGCCAGTGCCAGCTTTTCGGGGCTGGAGGCGGCGGCGATGACGCGTGCGCCCATATGTTTGCCAAGTTCCACGGCGGTCAGGCCAACGCCACCGCCCGCCCCCAGCACCAGCAGCGTTTCGCCGGGCTTCAATTGCGCCCGGTCCTTCAGCGCATGATAGGATGTGCCATAGGTGATGGAGATACCCGCCGCGACTTCCAGATCGACGCCGTCGGGCACCGACCAGACCTGCGTCGCGGGGACGCGCACCTGCTCGGCGAAGGCTCCGCTGCCGGTGAAGGCGATGACGCGGTCCCCGACAGTGAAGCCTGTAACGTCAGGTCCAACGGCGGCTATGCGCCCCGCTGCTTCACTGCCGGGGACGAACGGCAGGGGTGGCTTTGTCTGATATTTGCCCTGCACGATCAGCACGTCGGGATAATTCACCCCGGCGGCTGCGACGTCGATCACCACTTCCCCCGCCCCTGCTTGAGGCTCGGGGAAATCGCCATGTCGCAACTCTTCGACCGGCGCGAACGCGCTGCAGATCATGGCTTTCACAACACTCTCCTTGAACACACCTACCGGGCGTGTGAGACCTGATTTAGGCCTTTGGAGGCGATGCTACCAATTCGTATTTCCGACGCATGACATCAGAAAAACTGATGGATTGGCGGTTGGGAGAGTTATTTTCCTGATTCGCCCGATTGTTCGCCCCATTGGCGAGCGAATTGGTGGAAGGCGCGGCAGGCTTGAGGCTGCTGGGTATCGCGGCGGCTCACGAGGCTGACGATGCGGGTGAAATGCAATTCGGGCACGGCCAGTTCGACCAGCTCGCCGCGCGTCAGTTCATCGGCGACGGTCAGGCTGGACAGGCAGGCGAGCACGGCGCCGTCGCGGACGATCCGCTTGATCGCTTCGACGCTTTCGCCTTCGAAGACGATGTTGAGCGAGTTCATGGATTTGAGCGTTTCGACGGTGAAGGAGATGCGTTCGCTGGATAAGGTCTTTTCGAGCGCCCAAGGCTCGCCCGCCAATTCGGCCAGCGGCACCGCCGGGCGCCCGGCGAGGGGGTGGTCTGGCGCGGCGCACACGACCAGCCGGTCGCGCAGCCAGGGTTCGGCCTCCAGATAGCTGCTGTTGACCGGCGCGCCGACGAAGCCGACGTCCAGCGCCATGTTGCGCACGCCCTCCATCACTTCATGAGACGGCATGATGCGCATTTCGACGCGGACGCCGGGGTGCAGGCGCATGAAGGCGGCGCAAAGGCCGGGCAGCACATAATCGCCGACGGGAACCGCCGCGCCGATGCGCAGCCGGCCGCGCACTTCTTCGGGCAGGGACAGGGATTCGAGGTCCGCGACCTGAACCAATATGCCGCGCGCCATTTCCAGCATCGGCCGTCCCCGGTCGGTCAGCATCATGCGGCGGCCCGAGCGGGCGAACAGCTGGACGCCGAGATGGGTTTCGAGGTCCTTGAGCGACATGCTCGCGGCCGAGGGGCTGAGGCCGATTTCGTCAGCCGCGCCCGCCACGCTGCCGGTGCGGGCGACGGCTTCGAATACCGCGATCTGGCGTAATGTTATCCTCACCCCTTGGCAGCGGCGATCAGCTTATTTCGCCGCGGTGCATCGCTTCGGCGCGTGCCTTGAGCGCCTTGGCCGAGTCGTTGAAGGCACGCGTGACCCACGGGCCGCAGAAACGCATGACATGGATGCCGTTCGGGCCGGTGAAGGCGTCGGTCGATTGATAGCGGCACTTTTCGGGGCCGAGTTCTTCGATGATCTGGTCACGGCGGGCGGGATAGGGCCAGGCTTCACTATGCTTCAGCTCCCAGGACAGGAGGCGGCCCGGTTCGAACGCGCAGACATATTCGCAATTAGGCGCCAGCGAGCCGGGATTGGCGTAATTGACGAGCCGCATGTAAACCGGCGCGCCCATCTCCAGCGTGGATTCCGCCCACACGCAGAACGGGTTCCATTCGCCATAACGCGGCATGTCGGTCAGGATTTTCCACACCACCATCGCGGGCGCATCGATTTCGATGGGGTCGGATGCGACCAGCGTCTCGGGATCATAGAGTTTGAACGGATCGAAGCGATCAGCGGTCAGGGTTTCGGTGGACATCCTCTTCTCCTTGATATGTGCAAACCGGCAAGCGTGGCACCGCATTTTAGCGACGCGAATGCTGCAGCTTCCGCTGAATGGCGCGTTTGTTTGCGTAGACAATAGCAGCGGTCGTTCGCGGGTCAATGGCAGGTAGCCGGGCAAATCCGGCTTGACCTGCGTATCATATTGACCAATTCAGCACGCAAGACATCATATGCGACCCCGCTTGCACCGGCATATTCGGCCGAGTCCCTGCGGCGTCGGCATCGCACAGCACGACAGACGTCAGCATGACGCGCGGGAGAGATAATGGCCGATAGTTACGACTTCATCATCGCGGGCGGCGGGTCTGCGGGATGCGCATTGGCCGGGCGCCTGTCGGAAAATCCGCGCAACCGCGTGCTGCTGCTTGAGGCAGGCGGCAAGGATAAAAGCATTTTCATCCATGCGCCGGGCGGGCTGCTGCCGATCATGTATCGTGGCATGTTCCAGTGGATGCATGTCAGCGTGCCGCAAGCGAACGCTGGCGGACGGCAGATGTATACGCCGCGCGGCAAGGTGCTGGGCGGCTCCTCCTCCATCAACGGCATGGTCTATGACCGGGGCGCGGCGGCGGACTATGATGGCTGGCGGCAGTTAGGGAATGAAGGGTGGAGCTATGAAGATGTGCTCCCCTATTTCAAGAAGCTGGAGGATTTCCAGCCCGGCGGCGAGGAAGGCTATCATGGCCGGGGCGGGCCGGTGCTGGTCTCGCGACCGGGCATCCACAATCCGCTGGCCAAGGCGTTCCGCGATGCTGCGGTGGCGGCGGGCGTGCCCTATAATGACGATCCCAGCGGATCGCAGCGCGAGGGCGTGGTGCCCGCCGATGTCACCGCGTCGGCCGGGCGGCGATGGAGCGCGGCGCGCGCTTATCTGACGCCTGCGCTCAAGCGGCCGAATTTGCGTGTCATCACCGGCGCCAATGTGGAGCGGGTGATCGTGGAGGACGGACGCGCAACCGGCGTCAGCTGGCGGCGCGCGGGACAGCTTGAACAGGCGAAGGCGACGCGCGAGGTTATTCTGTCGGCAGGCGCCATCCATTCGCCCTGGATCCTGATGCTGTCCGGCATTGGTGACGCGGACCATCTGCGTCAGGTTGGCGCGCCGGTGGTGCATCACTTGCCCGGCGTCGGTCAGAATTACCGGGATCATGTCGCGGTCAGCGTGAAGCAATATTGCACGCAGCCGGTGTCGCTCTTCAACGTTTTCCACCCGCTGGTCGCCGCGAAGGCGGTCGCCAACTTCCTGCTGTTCCGGAAGGGGCCGCTGGCGAGTCCTCCGGCGGAGATCGGCGCTTATTTGAAGACCATGCCGGGCGCGGAATATCCCGACGTGAAGGTGCATTTCGCGATGGCCCTTTACGAAGCGATGGGGCGCAAGCTGATCATGGATCATGGCTATTTCGCGCATATCGACCTGCTGAACCCGGAAAGCGTGGGCGAGATCAAGCTGACGGGATCGGATGCATCCGCGCCGCTGTCGATCGATCCCAACATCCTGTCGACCGCCAACGACATGGCGATGGGCCGCGCCGCCATCCGCGCGGTGCGCAACATTTTCGCGCAGGCGCCCTTCGATCCTTTCCGGGGCGAGGAACTGGCGCCGGGGGCAGGTATCCATTCGGATGATGAACTGGACGCCTATCTGCGCGAGACCGCCACTTCCGACATTCACGCCGTGGGCACCTGCCGCATGGGACATGATCCGATGGCGGTCGTCGATCCCCAACTGCGTGTCCACGGAGTGGCAGGGCTACGCGTGGTCGATGCATCGGTCATGCCCCGCGTGCCCGGCGGCAACACCAATGTCCCGACCATGATGGTGGCCGAAAAGGCCGCCGACATGATCTTGAAAGCCTGACGCTGTTGCGATCGGGAAGATGAAGGAGAGGCCGATGTCTGAACTGCGTTTCGACGATAAGGTGGCGATCGTCACGGGTGCGGGAGGTGGATTGGGCAAGGCCTATGCCGCCCTGCTCGCGGCGCGCGGGGCCAAGGTGCTGGTCAACGACCTTGGCGGCAATTTTCAGGGCGAGGGCAGCGATCAGGGCTATGCCGACGCCGCTGCCCGCGAAATCCGCGAAGCTGGCGGGATCGCAGAGGCCAATGGCGACAGTGTCGCAACATCGGCGGGTGCGGAGGCGATCGTGCAGGACGCGCTGACGCGATGGGGCCGCGTCGACATATTGGTCAACAATGCGGGCATCGTCAGTGCGTCGGGTATATTGTCGACGGTGACCGACGAGCAATGGGATAACGACATGGCCGTGTCGGCCAGCGGCACCTTTTACCTGTGCCGCGCGGTATGGGACGGCATGCTGGAACGCAATTTCGGGCGGATCGTCAACATCTCGTCCGGATCATGGTTCGGCATGGGCAGTGCGGTGCCCTATCCCGCCGCCAAGGGCGCGGTTTGGGCCATGACGCGCGGCCTCGCCGCCGCGACGCAAGCGCAGGGCAAGGACGTCAAGATCAACGCCATCATGCCGATAGCGGGCAGCCGGATGACGCAACTAATGGGACCGGAAATTCACGGCCTGATGGAACGTGACTTCCCCGCGCGGGCGGTGGCCCCCGTCGTGGCGATGCTGGCCCATGACAGCGCGCCGTGTAATGGCGAGATGTTCACGGCTGGCGGGGGCAGTTATACAAGGGTGTTCGCGGGCGTCACTCGCGGCTATCGGGCGACCGACAAGGACTGGACCCCCGAAACGGCGCTTGCACAATTCGACACAGTGATGGACACGAACGGTTTCCATATCCCGGCTGGTTCGATGGACGAAGCCGCCCTCTACACCTCGGACGTGCCTTGGGACGCGTTCAAGGCCTTTATTCAGTAAGTTTGATCAACAAGGAAGAGCAGGAATCATGACTGGCAGGTTGCAAGATAAGGTCGCCATCGTCACCGGCGGTGCGCGTGGCATGGGCGAAGCGACGATCCGCCTGTTCGCGCGCGAGGGCGCTAAGGTAGTCATCGCCGACGTGCTGGAAGCCGAAGGCCAGGCGTTGGCCGCCGATATTGGCGATGCCGCTATGTTCCAGCGCCTCGATGTATCGGACGAAGGCAGCTGGACTGCGCTGGTCGATGCGGTCATCGCGCGCCATGGCCGGATCGACGCGCTCGTCAATAATGCGGCGGTCGTGGCTTTCGGGCCGATCATCGACCTGACCGTCGCAGAGATCGACCGCGTTCTGGGCATCAACGTCAAGGGTACGATGCTGGGCCTGAAGCATGTCGGGGCGAAGATGTGCGCTGCCGGGCGCGGGGCCATCGTCAACATATCGTCAGTGGACGGCCTTCGCGGCGTGAACGCGGTATCGCTTTACAGCAGTTCCAAATGGGCGGTTCGCGGCTTTACCAAGAGCGCGGCGATGGAGTTCAGCCATCAGGGCGTGCGCGTCAATTCGGTTCACCCCGGCGGCGTCAACACGGCCATGGGCAACCCCAATGCGCTGGAAGGCGATGCGAAGAATTACGGCTATGAGCGCGTGCCGTTGCAGCGGATGGGCGAGCCTGAGGAAATCGCCGCCGCCACCCTATTCCTCTGTTCGGACGAGGCCAGCTACATCTGCGGCGCTGAACTTGCGGTCGATGGCGGCTGGACGGCTGGCTATTATCACCATTATCTGCCTGCAGCGCCTGCGGGATTGAGCTCTATCTAATAGCTTACTGGTTTTCGGAGAAGCATGAACATGACTGAAGAAGAAAAGGTCTTTTCGGGCGGCGTCGCCGTCATCACCGGCGCTGGCGCTGGCATCGGCATGGGCTTTGCCCGCCGCTGCGGCCAGATCGGTATGACTGTCGTCGTCACCGACATCGACAAGGGCCGCGCCGACAAGGTTGCCGCCGAGATCATCGCGGCGGGAGGTAAGGCGGAGGCGATCCAGCTCGATGTGTCCAAGCCCGAAGCGCTCGACGCGCTGGCGCAGGACGTGTTCGATCGGCATGGCGCGGTTCGCCTGCTGATCAACAATGCGGGTATCGAAACCATCGGCAATGTCTGGGAAATCCCGACGGCGCGTTGGGAAACGACGCTGAACGTCAACATCCATGGCGTCGTGCATGGTGTCCGCGCATTCGTTCCGCACATGCTGCGCGTGGGTCAGGAAGCATGGATCGCGAACCTGGCGTCCGTCGGCTCCTTCGGCCAGATGCCGACGCAGGCGGCCTATATCATGAGCAAGCACGCCATCCAGTCGTTCAGCGAGTGCCTCTATCTGGAGATGCAGGTCGCCAAGGCACCGATCAACGTCTGCTCGATCATTCCGGGCATGCTGAAGACCAGCATCTTCGACGCCGATGCAGGCGTTGGCGAGCCGGAGAGCGCTGCGGGGCACCGTGCCACCATGGCCCATTTGATGACCAATTACGGCATGGACCTGGACGAAGGCTGCCGCGTGTTTGTCGAAGGCCTTGCCGCGCGCAAATTCTGGATTTCGAGCCAGCCGGAAATGACCGAGCAGGCGGTCGCTGGCCGCATTGCCTTCTTCCAGGAACAGAGCAATCCGGAACTGGGCGAGCAGCAGCGCGCGCTGCTGGGTATCTGAAGCAAAGGCCGGGCAGGTTCAGGCTCGCCCGGCCCTTCTTTATCAGGCCTTCGCGGCCTCTTCCTTGACGATTTCCAGGAACAGCGGCCGTTCGCCGCCGCCGTGGACTTCAAGGCGCGCGCCGCTGACATAGGCGGCGGCTGACGAACCCAGGAACACCACAGCTTCGGCAATGTCGCTGCCCCGGCCCATGCGCTTCAGCGGAATCGATGACGCGATCCGATCCTGCGCCGCCTGCGTGCCGTAGGTCATTTCGGCCGTCTCGGTCTCGATCAGGCCGACGATGATGGCGTTGACCCGCACATCCGGCCCCCATTCCTGCGCCAGGCTGGTGGTGAGGCTGAGCAGGCCCGCCTTCGCCGCGCCATAGATCGCGGTGTCGGGTGAAGGGCGCGCGCCAGAGACGCTGGCGATGTTGACGATCGATCCGCCCACGGCCTTCAGATGCGGATAGGCCGCCTGCGCGACATGCAGCGGGGCGAGCAGGTTCAATTGCAGGATGCGTTCGGAAAAGCGCGGGCTGGCCGTTGCAGCGTCGGCCTGCGGCGATCCGCCCGCATTGTTGACGACAAGGTCGATGCGGCCATGGCGCGCGACAAGCTGGGCAATCCAGTCGGACACCGCCGCAGGATCGCGAATGTCGCAGGATGCGAATTCCGCCGTCTTTCCATCGACCCCGATCGGTTCATCCGGAGCAGTTCGGCCGCAGGTCGCTACCGCATAGCCCTCCGCCAACAAACGCCGGACGATCGCCGCGCCGATGCCGCGCGTACCGCCTGTGACGATCGCAACCTTGCCAACTCCCGTTTCGCCCACGGCCCTATCCTTTCAGTTTCGAGGAATGCGCAGCGGGCGCATCGCATGGATAGGCCCCATACTCAATTTGCACCATCCTTCGCCAGACATAATGCAGTGGTCATTGCAGATTGTTACGCAGATCGGGTATAGGGGACGCATAATAATCGCATATCGCGTCACATATGGAGAGGTTTGATGGCTTATACTGTGCAGCAGCTGAGCGATCTGGAAGATATCCGGACCCTCAAGCATCGTTATTTTCGGGGAATCGATACCGCCGATCTTGCGCTGCTCGGCACGCTCTTCACCAACGATCTGACCGTCGATTATCGTGGCGGCACCTATCGCGTCCGGTTGGCGGGCCGCGACAATATGCTGGAGTTCCTGGCGAACAGCTTCCATTCCGGCGCGGTTGCCATGCATCACGGCCATATGCCCGAAATCACCCTGACCGGCGAAAATGACGCCGAGGGACTCTGGTATCTGGAGGATATCTTCATCGATGTGGAACGGAGCAGCCACACCATCGGCAGCGCCATTTACCGCGACGTCTATCGGCGTGAAGACGGCGTATGGAAGATCGCGCGCACCGAATATGACCGCGTGTTCGAAATGATCCGCCCGTTGGCCGCTGATGCGCAGATCACCTCGCACCACCTCGCCACCGCAGGCCGCAAACCCGAACAGCGCAGCGATATCAGCCATTTGATCGAGTGGGAAGCGGCCTGATCCAACGGATGATGCACGAACGCAACAGCTGCGGCATTTTTGCGGCGGCCTGCTAGAGAATAAGGCGGGCGGCGTTATAGTCGCCCGCAATAACAAAATTACGCTTTTTTTGGGGAGGAAAGCATGCGCAAGACGCTATATCCGATCGTATCGTTAATTGCCTTGGCCGCGCCGGGAGCAGCGCTGGCCCAGACGGCAACGGCGGGAGCAGACGCCGCCAGTGACAGTGACATTGTTGTCACCGCTCGCCGCCGCGAAGAACGGTTGCAGGATGTGCCAATCGCGGTGAGCGCGGTTGATGCTTCGGCTCTGAACAGCCGGGGCCTCGACAATGTGACGCAGATCAGCCAGATCGCGCCCAATATCCAGTTCACGCCGGGCCAGGGCGGCAATAGCGGTGGCATCGCGCCCTTTATCCGGGGCGTCGGCGAAAACGACTTCATCATCACGTCCGATCCGGCGGTCGGCGTCTATATCGACGGCGTCTATGTCGCGCGCACCTTTGGCGCGACGACCGAATTGCTGGGCATCGACCGGATCGAAGTGCTGCGCGGGCCGCAGGGCACGCTGTTTGGCAAGAATACGGTGGGCGGTGCGATCAACATCGTGTCGGCGGTGCCGCAAGGCGAGCGGAAGATCGAAGCCGACCTGCGATATGGATCGTTCAACACGGTGCGCGGGCGCGTCTATGCCGAAACGCCGCTGTCGGACAGCTGGTCGCTGGGCGTCGCGGCGCTGGGCGAATTTGGCGAGGGGTGGCAGAAAATCCCGTCCGGCGACAATCTGGGCAATCGCAACGTCGTCGCGGGCAAGCTGGCGCTGCATTATGATGGCGAAGGGCTGGACGCGGTGTTGCAGGTCGATGGTCTGCACCGGCGGCAGCACAGCGCGCCGCATAGCATGATCGCCTTCACGCCGACCTTCTTCTCCTTCCTGCAATCGACCTTCCTGACGCCCTGCTGCACTGTTCCGGGGGACATCGACCGAACCGACACCAATTCGGAACTGAATAAGGATCAGACCGATGCAGTGAACGCATCGCTGACCCTGACCAAGGATCTGGGCGGAGCTACGTTGAAGTCGATCACAGCCTATCGCTATGTTGATGCGCTGTTCGGGCGTGATGGCGATGCGTCGTCGGCGATCAATTATGCCGGGGACATTCATGATGAGCGGGCGCGGCAGATCAGCCAGGAATTGCAGCTGTCGCTCGACCTTGGCGGGCGCGGCACATTGTTGCTGGGCGCCTTTGCCTACCGCGAAAAGACGCGCGACAATACGCGGCTGATCGTGGCGGATGGGTTGTTTGACGCGCTGGTGGCGGCAGGGCTTGATCCTTTCCCGGTCCCCTTCCCGCCCTTTGCGGTTCCAGCGTCTTCGCTCGACTTCAACATCGATTTCCGCAACCGGCAGCGCACCGACAATCTCGCCCTGTTCGCGAACGGCAACTATGAGCTGACCGACGGCCTCTCGCTGGAACTGGGTGCGCGTTATACGTGGGAGAAGAAGAAGTTTTCCCAATCCGCGATCCGCATTTATTCGGGCGAGCCGCTTCTGGCGGGGACGCCCAGCTATACGCTGGAAAAGAGTTGGGACGCCTTCACGCCCCGCGCCTCGCTTTCCTACAAGTTCCGGCCGAACCTGATGACCTATGTCTCCTATTCGCGCGGCTTCCGGTCTGGCGGGTTCAACGGGCGGCCTACGTCGCTTGAGGAAATCGGTTCCTATGATCCGGAACATCTGACCTCCTACGAAGCGGGGCTGAAGGCAGGTTTCGGCCGTATCGCCACCATCAACCTAGCCGTGTTCCGCAACGAATATCGCGACCAGCAGATATTGGTATCGACCGTCAGCCCGACAACCGGCCTGATCGTCGTCCGCAACGAAAATGCGGGCCGATCCCGCATTCAGGGCATCGAGCTGGAAGGCGCGTTCAAGGTGTCGCCGCGCTTCACCGTTACCGGCGCGCTGGGCTTGCTGGATGCCAAATATCTGGAATATGTGTCAGTCATTGGGGGTGTGCCGACCGACGTCAGCAACCGCAAGCTGAAGCAGGCGCCCGATATCACGGCCAATGCCAGCGCGGTCTATCAAGCGCCGCTCAGCGACAATGTCGAAGGCGTACTGCGGCTGGACGCAGCCTATAAAAGCCAGGTCTTTGTCGATGCGGAAAACACGCCGCTGCTGCGCCAGCCCGACCATGCGATCCTCAACGCCAGCGCCGAACTGCGCTTTGCGGACAGCGGCCTGTCGGTGCGCGTGGGCGTCGATAACATCACCGATCGCCGTATCATCACGGCGGGCTATGATGCATCGACCAGCTTTGGCTTTACGGAGGCTTATTATTCGCCGCCCCGCCGCTACAGCGTGACGCTGGCCCTGCGACGCTGAACCGGGTACGGCCTCGACGGTGACTGCCATCGTCGAGGCTGGAGGCGGGAATCTGAATGATGAGCGATGATACCGCCTTTGCCGACCTGTTGCAGACGCTCTACGGCGGGCTGACGCGATCACCGCCATGGGAGGATTTCCTGCGGGCGCTGGCGGCCATCACCGACACGACCTTCGCCACGCTGCTGATTGGTCGGGGGAGCGCCGGGATCGATGCCCATGTCACCCCCGGCGCGGACCCGGAGCGCACACAGGAATATCAGCGCATCTCGCAGGCCGATCCCTTCGTCGGCCTGCCCGAGGGGCGAGTCGTTTCCTTCCGTGATTTCGTCAGCCATGTCCCGGCGCGCTTCCGCGACTGGCTGGACGTGGCGCGCAGCAGTGAAATTCTGGGCGTAGACCTGCATCGTCTGCCTGATATCGCCGTCCGGCTGCGCCTGACGCGGGACGAAGACCATGCGCAATTTGGCGATACCGAACGGGAATTGCTCGAACGGCTGATCCCGCATCTGCGCATCGCGCTTGACCTACACGCGCGGCTCACAAGTACGCAGGCGGAAAGCCAGCTGTTCAGCAGTGCCATGGCTGGTTTGGCGGTAGCGACCCTGATCCTTGATCGGGAAGGCCGTATTCTGCGCCGCAATACGCTCGCCACGCATATGCTGGAAGAGGGCGCCATCGTTTCCGAGCAGCATGGCAAGCTGGAGGCCAGGACCGGCTCCAGCGCTGCGGCGATCAACCGCATCCTTTCCTCCCCGCCGCCACTGGGCGAGGAAATCCTGTTCGAGATCAACTCTACCGTCGGGCAGCCGCTGCATGCGCGGGCGCGGGCCATCCCTTCCTCCGCCTATGGCGACGGGGCCTGGATCGCCCTGTTCATCGCGGACCCCAGCCGACCCGCAGGTCCATCGGAAGAGCTGTTGCGCGAACGCTTTCACCTCACGCGGGCGGAAGCGGGACTTGCCGTTCATCTGGCGCACGGCGCCACGTTAGCGGACGCCGCGGACGCTTTGGGCATCGCCTACAATACGACGCGATCCCATCTGCGCGCGATATTCGCCAAGACCAACACGCATCGGCAGGTCGAACTGGTCACGCTGCTGCGTTCCATCGGCAGCGAGTCTGAAATCTGATCCATTTGGATGATGTGGCGGCACGGCACTCGGCATAGCCTGTCTCCACGAAAGAAAGTTTTGTGGAGAAGATGATGAAATTCTCGATCATTTACGAAGCGCAGATGGCGGACACGTCGCGTCAGAACGAACAGCAGGTGTTCCGCGACATTATCGAGCAAGCCATCCATGCCGAGGAAATGGGCTTCGACACGATCTGGGCCGTCGAACATACCGCGCTGACCCAATATGCGCACATGTCCGCACCGGAAACTTTCCTGGCCTATCTCGCCGGGCGCACGTCGCGCATCGGCATCGGCCATGGCGTCGTCTGCCTGCCGCCCGCGATGAACCATCCGGTAAAGGTCGCTGAACGCATCGCCACGCTGGACATTCTGTCGAATGGCCGCGTCCATTTCGGTATGGGCAAGGGCGGGACGCAGCAGGAAGCGGGCACCTTCGGCTATAATCTCGAAGACCTGCCGCCGATGATCGACGAGAGCATGTATCTGATCCCCAAGATCCTGAAGCATGGCGAGATCGAACATGATGGCGAGTTCGTGAAGATCCCGTTCCGCCCGATCCACCCGAGCCCGATGCAGGACCCGCATCCGCCGATCTACATGGCCTGCACCCGCGCCGACACGCTGACCACCGCCGGATCGCGCGGCATTGGCGCACTGGTCCTCGGCTTTGCCGGACCGAGCGACATCGCGCAGAAGAACGCCATTTATCGTGAGGCCTTCGCCAACCGCAAGGCAGAGGATCAGGTTGGCTACCGTCCGACCGAGCATCTCGCGGCGCTTTGCCCCGCCGTGGTTCTGGAAGACCGGGAAAAGGCACGCCGCATCGGCCTTCGCGGACAGCGCTTCTTCGTGGAATCGCTGGGCCACTGGTATTCGGGCGGCCCCGCTCCCGATGTGGAGGACCTGGACGCGAGCGAAAGCCTTGCCGCGCTTCAGCGCCACAAGGAAGAAACGGTGGCCTGGCTGTCGGAAGAGAAGATCACCATCGGTGGCCACCACACCGAATCCTTCGAGGTTGTCGAAGACGCCTATGGCACGCCGGAAGATTGCATTCGGCAGGTCAAGCGTTTGCAGGACGCGGGCGCCGACGAAATTCTCTTCATGTTCCAGATGGGCGGCATCCCGCATGAAGTGATCATGGAGACCATCCGCAACATCGGCGAGAAGGTGATCCCCTATTTCCGTGAGCAGGCGACGCTGGCTGCGGAATGATGGATTGTCCGGGCGGGGCAGTGCTTCGCCCGCAATTGTTGGCGGACTGTGTCCGATTCATAGAACGTATCTCTCACCCGTTCGGGCTGAGCTTGTCGAAGCCTTCTTTTTAAGAAGTAGAACCCTTCGACAAGCTCAGGGCGAACGGGGGTGAGGTGTAGGGCAATGCCTAGCCCGAAGCGTACAAAGCCTTCATCGCTTGCATCAGCCGCGCCGCCCTCTCGTGCGGCTCCCCGGTCGCCAACGTACGCGACGGCGCTTCCACCGCGATCGTCGCATGATCCGGAAGCAGCGGGAGCAGCGCCCCGAGACCAAACTCGCCTTCACCGGGAAGCAAGCGGTCGAACACCGCTTCATTGACGCGGTCATGCGGCGGCTCGATCGGGCCGTCGTTCAGCTGGACATGGCGGATACGCTCAGGCGGCAGGCAGGCCACATCGTCCCAGCCTCCGCCGCTGCGAATGACGTGGAGCGTGTCGATGCACAAGCCCACCTCGGCGCCCAGGGAATGGACGATCTCAAGCGCCTGTGAAGGTGACCGGATCGAGGATAGCGGATAGGGTTCGATGATGGCGGGAGCACCCGCCCGCTGGCAAATCCCAACCATGCGCGCCAGCGACTCCCGCAGCCGTGCATGATCTGGGTCGAGGCCCAATATATTGACGGTCCCGCCCAGCTCGGCGGTCAGTTCGGCGCTGCTTTCCAGCAGCCCCCAATCGGGTTCGGCATCCAGCATGAAAGGCTCGATGACGCCTGCTCGAAGGCCGGTATCGCGCAATGCGGAAATCACCGCCTTGCGCGCGCTCTTGTCCAGGATGAGGTCAGGCGTCGGGCTGATCGGGATCGGCGTGATGAACAGGCTGACGGCGGTGAAGCCTGCGCTGGCGGCCGCCTCGATCACCGTCAGGGCGTCGAGGTTCACCAGCGAAAGATGGTCCAGGCAAAAGCCATTTTCAGGGGGCGTCATGAAAACCAGCCCCCTGCCACGCCTGATAGTTCAGGCGTGAACGCCCCCGTCGATACGCACGATTGCGCCATTCATGTGCCCTCCATCCTCACTCGCCAGCATGGCGATGACGCCCGCGATTTTGTCCGGGGTCGCAAATCCATTGATCGGGCCGAGATGATTATACAACTCCCAATCGGCGCCTTCCACCATGCCGGTTTGGACGCTGTTGGCGAGCGGCGTTTCGATGCCGCCCGGCGCAACCGCATTCACCCGCACGCCGCGCTTCACATATTCCCAGGCGAGGCTCTGGGTGTAGGCCGCAACCGCGCCCTTGCTGGCGGCATAGCCGGTGAGGAAGGGATGGCCGAAATGGCTTGATGTGGACGCGGCGTTGACCATGTTGCCCTTCACCTTTTCCAGATGCGGCAAGGCTTCGCGGCACATCAGGAAGGTGCTGCCCATATTGACCGCGATGAGGGACATGAAAGCTTCATAGTCGGTCGTGGCCGCATGGCTCGACCGGATGATGCCCGCCATGTTGACGAGGACGTCGAGTTGCCCGGCCTCTTCGACCCACTGCGCCACGATCGAGCGGGCGGTCGGTTCGTCAGCAACCGATCCAGCGCGGATGGCAATGCCGGGCTGTTCCTGCCTTAGCGTTTCCAGCCCCTTCTCATCCAGGTCCACCGCGAGCAGCCGACCGCCTTCGGCAGCCAGTCGGATAGCCGTCGCGCGGCCTATGCCGGAGGAAGCGCCGGTGACAATGATCGACTTGCCTGCAAATCGGCGCCCGAAGTCCATGGCCTGCTTCCTTACGCCACGATGGCAGGATGCGGAATGCGGGGATCGCCCAGCATCGCGCGATAGGATGGCGGGGTGCGCCCGCCAGCTTCGGTGATGCCATATCGCTGCGCAATCTCTGCCGTGATCAGCGTCTGGCCGTTCAGTTCGTCCCGCTTGGGATCGTCATGGATCGCGGCGATGACCCGGCCGTTGAACTCCGGCGTCTCGGCATCGGCCATGAACTTTTCATATTGCTCAGGATGCTCGCCTAGCGTCCGCGCGCTGCGCTCGGTGTGCAGAGGCCCCATCCAGAGCGCGATCGCCGCAACCCCGGTTCCCCGGAAATCGACCCCCATGTCGGCGGCGAACTTGTCCACGCCAGCCTTCTGCGCGCCGTAGGCGGCGCCGTGCATGTAGCAGACGGACCCGAAGGATGAGGTGAAGGCGATAAGGCCGCTGCCAGCCGGAACCATCATGCGCGCGGCGTGCCAACTCGCCAGATAATGGGACCGCAGGCCGACATTCAATATATCGACGAGGCCGGGGGATTTTTCCCAGAAGGGACCGGGCTTGACCAGATCGTCATTCAGGGCGGCGACATTGTTGACCAATATGTCGAGCCTGCCGCTTTCGTCCCGCACACGTTCGAACAGGACAGCGATCGCAACCTCGTCGGCATGATC
This sequence comes from Sphingobium sp. TomTYG72, assembly GCF_055394715.1. NCBI lineage: Bacteria > Pseudomonadati > Pseudomonadota > Alphaproteobacteria > Sphingomonadales > Sphingobiaceae > Sphingobium > Sphingobium sp. TomTYG72. The sequence continues at coordinate 149,552 of NZ_AP027337.1, forward strand.
GACCTGCACCGCGCGGCCCTCGCCACCGGCTGAGTCAACCTGTGCAGCAGTGGCGCCGATGGTGCCGGGCAGTTCCGCATCGCCTTCGCGAATGGAGCGACCCGTCACATAGACGCGATAGCCCTTTTCTCCCAGCGCCACCGCGATGCCACGACCCGCGCCTCGGCTGGCACCGGTGACGATCGCGACCGGACGTTCACTTCTCTCCATTGTCTTTTCTCCTTCAGGCCGCCTGCGTGGAACTACGCTTGTCGAGTGTGACATGCAGGCCGTTGGTGCGCTTGTGCATGTCCGGCGTCTTGTCGCGGGGATTGTAGAACTGCTTGTACCAGCTGCGCACCTTGCCATAGGGGCCGTCATTGGGGATGACGAGCGGGTTGAGGCAGGCGCGCTTGTTCTGCCAGATTTCGACATCCTGCGCGAAGGCGAGGCGGCTGCCTTCCTGATATTCGAGGGCTGCGGCGCGCAATTCGTCGGTGACCGGCGCGGAGCCGTCATTCACCTGCACCATCAGGCCGTGCCAGACGCGGATCTTGCCATCCTCGATCGGGGTGTGGGTGATCATGATGAAGCTGTCGAACGTTCCCGCCATCTCCGACTGGAGGATCGACGGGCCAGTGTACCAGGTATCGAGCGTCAGCACGTCATCGGGGTTCTGCACCAGCGTGCGGTGCCCGGCGGCATAATATTGGTGGACGATATGGTCCTTGAACTCATTGGCGAAGTAGACGAAATCCTTCGCGCCATGGATCGGGATGAAATGGCCAAAGTCGGCCATGTTGTCGACCACCTCGATCGGGTGGATGTCGAGATCGCCCATATAGTCGATCTTCCAATTGACCCAGCCCGGCGCATCATAATGGCCGCCGAAATCGGGCAGGTCGAAATTGGGTTCGAGGCCTTCGGGATCATGCCAGATCCAGATCGTGCCCGCCCGTTCCATCGCCGGGAAGGTCTTGAGCTTCGCCGCCTTGGGCACGAAGTCGGAATAGGGGATGTTCTTGCACTGGCCGTCGGGGCCATATTGCCAGCCGTGGAAGGGGCAGCGGATCGACTCGCCCTCCACCTGCTCGCCATCGCGCACGATATAGCTCGTCGTGTTCTTCGCCAGATGCGCGCCCATGTGCGGGCAGTAGGCTTCCGTCACATAAACCTTGCCGCTCTCGCCACGGTACATCACCATGTCCTGGCCGAGGTAGCGCATCGCCTTGGGCGTGCTCGTCGCCTCGGCGCTCTCACCCACCATGAACCAGCCACGCGGAAAGGTGAATTCTCCCAGACGATAGTCCGACGATGTCGCCATTTCTTGATCCTCTCACTGCCCATGGCAAATTAGCAGCTAATGCGGCGAGTCACAGCCTCGCTTATAGCCTTTTTGAAATCTTCCGCTTTCTACGCAAAACATCATTATAAAGGCAAGTTTATATGTTAAATGCGCGATTAATCGCCGTTATGACTCTATGGATAACGAGGTAAACAGGATATGTCCGAAACCTCTCCACCCAGCGTGCCGGGACCTGACCAAACGCACATGCGGGCCGCGCTTCAGGCCTATGTGGATCGCATCAACGCAGGCGATCGGGACGGCGTTCTGGCGCTATTCGCACGTGATGCGGTGATAGAGGACCCGGTTGGTTCTCCGCCCAAGACGGGCGAGGAAATCCGTGCATGGTTTAGCGACACGATCGCTTTTGACACACACATCCGGCCGGTCGCACCGATCCGGGGATCGCATGCCAATGCGGCGGCGCTCGTGTTCGATGTGACGTTTCAACCGCCGGAAGGCCCGCGCCTGCTGATCAGGTCGCTGGATGTCTGCACGTTCGACGCGGAAGGACGCATCACCAGCCTGAAGGCCTATTGGGGGCCGGAAGACATGGAACCAGCCCCCTGAACGGTGGCCATGAAAAAAGGAGCGCCCTGACGGGACGCCCCTTATTCCTGCTCTTTCTGTTCGGCAGCGCTCAGGCGGCGACCAGCTCGCGCGGGGCTTCGGCCGGATATTCGGCCGGGCCACCATAGTCGTAAGCGGCGTTCAGCGCCTTGATGAAAACCGGATCGTTGATCGGATCGGTCGGCGTTTCGATCTGGAAACCGCGCGAACGGACATCCTTGATCAGCGTGTCGAACACCTGATCATAGCTGAGGTTATCCGACCCATCCATGTTCTTCTTAAGCTCGGCATAATCTTCAAACACTTCCGCCGACCAGTGGACAAGGAAGCGCAGATCGTCGGTATGATAACGCTCGATGACTTCGTCCCCGGTCTTCACCAGCCAGCCATCGGGGTTGCCCGGTTCGCCGCTGAACAGGGAGTCAAAGCCCAGGCCCTGCGGCTTGCGGCGCTCGATCGGGCCGTTGGCTTCGCCGCGATGGACGAGCATTTCGTTCTGCACAACCACGCCACGGTTATAAACGGGAGGCTGCAACCGCGCGGGCTTTTCCAGCGGACCCTTGGGCCAGTAGGTGAAGCCGCTATTGGGATCATGGCTGAACCAGGTGATCACCTGAGCCATCTTGATCAGATAGTCCTGGAACAGGCCCGACCGGCCCATGATCGAACATAGCCATGTGGGCGAGTTTTCATAGCGAACGCCACGGAAGCTGGGCGAATCCAGATGGCCCGGATCAGTATTGCCGCAGGGGCCGTTCACGTTGAACAGCATCATCTGCGGCTTGGCGTAGTCCGCATTCCAATAGGATTTGGCATATTCCAGGAACGTCGGATTGTAGAAGGTATCCTGAATCTCCGGGTACATGCAGGTCGAATAATTGGCGTAGAAGCCGCGGAATGTCGGCGTCAGGAACATGTCGAGCGTCGGCTCGAACCCTTCCGGAAAACCGCCCGCGAACGTCGCAATCAGAGATTCCGGCGTTGGAAAATGCTGCGCGATGATGAGCTTCCAGGCGCCGCTATGGACGACATCCAGCAACCGCCGACGCTGATCTTCGGTGTAGACGTTGCTCAATTCACGGGGGGGTGAAACAGGCTGCAGCAGGTTGGACAACCGCCGCTTCTGTTCATTGCTCAACATGACTTTGCAACTCCTCTCCAGAAACCGGACGAATCATTCGATCCGCCTTTAAACATCACAAAGTTATCGTACTATAACTTTTTGGTCAATCCTCGGCGGCACGGAAATGTCCATCGCCCCCGCTGCGGATGTTTTGCGTCACACAGGAAGGATAATGGCACGGTATCGACAGAAGATTGGCTGGCCGCGCGACAGGGATGATGGCACCTTCCTGCCTCAAATCAGGAGAGGATGCGGCGCGATGACTGACGCCTTGAAAGGATCGATGGACAAGCGCGAGGTTGAAACGCGTGCGGCGCAGCGGCTGTTGTCCGGCCAGTCATGGGAAGATTTCTGCGACGTCCTGAAAGTCGCCGGTAAAATGATAGACCGGTTCGGCGATGACCCGTCCGATCTCGACAGGGCGGAATGGTATCGGTTCCTGACGCGGGTCGCCCGGTCGAGCTTTGAGCGGCTGATCGAAAATGCCGAACCCACCCGGCCGCGCCTGCGCGACATGGTGTGGCGCCAGTCGATCAACGTGCAGACGGTCGATCAGGACCATCTGATGTGCCAGTTCGATGAAGCCCGCGATTACCGGATCATTGGCACACGAGGGACCATACCCTATTTCGTCCTCGCCATATTGACCGCCCCAGCGCCCGACGATTTGGGCGCACGTGATTGGGCACAGCTCGGCGTAGAGGGATTGAAACAGTTCGACCCTTCCAATCTGAAAACCACCGGCTTCCTCGGCAGTCAGCAGCTTCATATCGAAGCTGACGGGACGTTCGAGATCATCATGTCGCAAAATGATCCGGGCGAAGGCAAGAACTGGCTGAAGCTGCAACCCGATACCAACTGCATCCTCATCCGGCTGGTCTGGAGCGACCGGGAAAAGGAGATCGCTCCGGGTCTGCGGATCGAGCGGATGGATGGCGCGGCGCCCGAACCGGTGACGCCAGCGCTGATGGCGAACAACCTGGCCTGGGCCGCGCAGGGCGTGCTGGGCTATGCGGAACTGGTGCGGAACTGGTGGAACGGCACGCAGGGCAATTTCGCGGCGAAGCTCAACCGGCTCGACTATAGCCGTGCGCAATATCTGTCGAACGGTGGCGTGCCTGATCGTCACGTCGCCTTTGGCGGCTGGGAAAAGGGGCTCGACGAAGCGCTGGTTCTGGAATTCGTGCCGCCAGAGTGCGAATATTGGAACTTCCAGATCTGCAACATGTGGCAGGAAAATCTCGACACGTTCGAGGATGGCAATGGATGGGTGAACAATTATCGTTTCGTTGCCGAACCTGATGGCCGAGTGCGCATCGTCATAGCCGAACGCGATCCCGGCCTCGGCGGCAACTGGGTCAACAGCTATGGGCATGAACGTGGGATTTGGGGACTTCGGCTGGTGCGAACCGAAAGCACTGCCGACGTCAATCTATGGCGCCTGCCGCTCGCCCGGCTGGAGGCGGAGGGCACGGGCGCGCTGGATGCAGGCGCGGCGATCCTGACCGGCCAGTTCGTGGATTGATGCGATGGCCGTACGAACGCTCGACCATGTGAACATCCGGACCGCCGACGTGCCCGGCACCGCCGCCTTTTTCCGCGACGTGCTGGGCCTGCGCGCCGATGTCGCGCCGGGGGCGGAGTCGATCGACAAGGGCTGCTGGATATATGATCCTGGCGATCGTCCGATCATTCATATCGGCCCTGTCGAGGGCCGCTATCCCAGTGATGATGCGTTTCCCTTCACCCCCGCGCGGGGCAGCGGCGCTGTGCATCATGTGGCGTTGGAATGCGACGACCTGCCCACGATGTTCGCGCGACTGGAAGCCGCCGGTCTTGGCGTCGTGCGAAAGGATTATCCGCCGGCCAATCTCTGCCAACTGTTCGTGGAAGAGCGGAACGGGATCATCCTGGAACTGAATTTCCGTCTGGATCAGGCATGACGAACGATCCGATGCTTGTCCTGTCCGCCCCACCCTTCGTCCATGTGCCGCTGCTGGAACGGCTGGCGCCCGCGCGCGATGCAGGGTTTTCCGCCATATCGCTGATGCCCGGCGACATCTGGGCTTTGGAAAAGGCGGGGATGAATGCCGCCGACATCGGCATGCGGATAGCGGATCATGGCTTGGCAATCATGGAGATGGATTGCACGGCCTGCTGGCTGCCCAGCCATCGCAGCGCGGGGGATGATGTGCCGATGGCCGCCCTGCTCCGCTCGATGACGCCCGACCGCGTGGTGGAAACCGCCGCGCGCATCGGGTCACCCTCCGTCACGGCGGTGGAGATGATGGGGGTCGCTCCGTCGCTTGATGAAGCTGCGGAAGCCTTTGCCGATTTGTGCGACCTCGCCGCCGATCATGGTTTAAAGGCGCACATCGAATTCCTGCCCTTTGGCGGCATCCCCGATCTTGCAAGCGCTTGGGCGATCGTACAGGCGGCGGGCAGACCCAATGGCGGCCTGACCCTCGACAGCTGGCATTTCTTCCGCAGCGGGGCGAACTTCGATCTGCTGGATCGCATTCCGGGGTCGCGCATCCACACGATCCAGATAAATGACGCGCCCGCACAGCCGCAATCAGACTTGGTTCACGAGACTATGACCGCCCGCCTTGTGCCGGGACAGGGCAGCTTCGACCTCACCCGTTTCATTCGCACACTTGATCGGATCGGGGCGACAGCGCCGATTTCGGTCGAGATATTTTCGGCCGCGACCAGTTCGGCGCCCATGGCTGAAGCCATCGCCTCATGGGCGCCAGCAGCCCGCGACATCATCAGAAAGGCCAGAGAAATACAATGAATGGAGAAGAAACACCGATAGGCGCGGTGGTCGTGGGCACTGGCTTTGGCCTGTTCACGCATGTCAGGGCGCTGCGGGAGGCGAGCTTTGAGGTTCGCGCCATTGTCGGGCGCAACCGGGAACGCACGGCGGAGCGTGCGGCACCCCTTGGCATCCCGCTGGCGTCGGATAATCTGGAAAAGGTGCTTGCCGACGATCCGGCGATCCGCCTGGTGACGGTCGCAACGCCGCCACATGCGCACTACACGCCCGTCATGCAGGCCATTGCCGCCGGGCGTAATGTGATGTGCGAGAAGCCCTTTGCGCGCGATCTGGCGCAGGCGCGCGAGATGCTGGATGCGGCGAACAAGGCTGGCGTCGTCCATGCACTGGGCGCGGAATTCCGTTTCGACAGTGCGCAGGCGCTGCTGCGGCGCGTGGTGCAGGACGGCCTGATCGGCGATCCTCTGATGTTCAGCCGCATCTACCAACAGCCGGGCACGGGCGAGGAAGAACCGCTGGCCGATTGGTGGACCGATGCGGCGCAGGGCGGCGGCTTCCTGGGCGCCTTCGGCACGCACATGATCGATCAGGTTCGTTCGACCTTGGGAGAGATCGTGGCGGTCAACGCGATCTTGCGCAAGCTGACCACGACCCGCCCTGCGATGACATCCGACGATTATTATAATGTGCAGTTCAGGACCGCGAACGGGTGCATGGGCGTGATCGAGGCGGCGATGAACTTCCCCGGCCCGTTCGTCATGGCGACCAAGGTGGCGGGAACGAAGGGCGCAGCCTGGATCCAGTCGGGCAGCGCCTTTGGCGATCCCGAAGAGGTGTGGATCAAGGACGCGGACGGCGCGCGGCAGGTTCCGATGCCTGCCGAACTGGTCAATCCTGCGCCCGAACCCTTTGCCGTCGCGGAGCTGATCCAGACGGAAATGGATCGCTGGCACACGCAGGGGTTCGATGTCGCCCCTTATGCCAAGCTGTTCCGCCAGTTGAAGGCAAGGATCGAAGGGCGCACGCCGCCCCTGCCTGATCCGGCGGGCGATTTTCTTGATGCGGCGGCAGGACAGGCCGTGCTCGATGCCGCGCGCCTTTCTGCGGCGGAAGGCCGCTGGGTTGAAGTGGAGACTGTATGACGAACCCATCCTATGATTTTTCCGGGGCGCATGTCCTCGTCACCGGCGGCACCAGCGGCATAGGCGCCGCCGCCGCCGCCGCCTATCTTGAAGCCGGGGCGAATGTGACGATTACCGGCACGCGCGGCAGTGCCGCCGACTATGACGGCGATCTGTCAGGCTACCGCTATCTTCAGATGGATGTTGAGGACGGCGAAAGCATCGACGCGGTGGCGGCCAGCCTGGATAAGCTCGACATTCTGGTGAACAATGCCGGGATGGCACTGCCCAGCCTCGGCCTCGACGAATATGAGCCCGAGATATTCGCCCGCGCCGTCAACATGCTGCTGGTAGGTGCTTTCCGCATGGCCCGGCAGAGCGCGGATCTTCTGGCACAAAGCAGCATGGCAGGCGGCGCAAGCGTCGTCAGCATCGCATCGATGAGCAGCTATTTCGGCATTCCGATCGTACCGGGCTATGGCGCAGCCAAGACCGGCTTGCTCGGCCTGACCCGGTCACTCGCGGTCAAATGGGGGGAGCGCGGCATCCGCGTCAACGCCGTCGCGGCAGGGCTGACGCGCAGCCGCATGACCGAAGGAACCTTCGCGCAGGAAGACTGGATGGCGCCCACGCTCGCAAGGACGCCCCTGGGTCGGCCGGGCGCGCCCGAAGATATCGCCAACGCGATCCTTTTCCTGTCGAGCCCCGGCGCGGCGTGGATCACGGGTCAGACGCTGGCCGTTGACGGCGGGTACACAGTCTCCGGCTGATCCCATAAGAAACGCGCAGAAACGATAAGAGCCGGTCCTTCCAGACCGGCTCTTATCCTATGTCATTCCTTTCGACCCGCGATCAGTGCAGTTCGAAATTCTCCTTGGCGGGACCACGTGTCTGGTTCCAAAGGTCCACCAGTCGCCACGGCCATGACAGGAATACTCGGCCTGTCGAGTTGTTATAGTAGCTGTTCGCCCGTGGGTGGGTCCAGATCATATTCTTCATCTGTTCCTCGACCTCCCGGTTCCACTGTTCGAACGCCTGCTGCGTGGGTTCGACAGCACGAGCGCCGCTTTCATTGATCCAGTCCAGGCATTCGATGATGTAGTTGACCTGCGCTTCGGAAATCAGGTTCTGGCCCGCCGCATGGTTGGGCGCGCTATTGGGGCCAACCGTCATGAAATAGTTGGGATAGCCCGGCACGGTCACGCCCAGATAGGAACGCGGGTCGTCCTTACCCCATTCGTCGCGCAGCGATCGGCCGCCCTTGCCGTGGATTTCCAGCTTGCCCATCATGTTGGCGACGTCGAAGCCAGTGGCGCAGACGATGATGTCGAACTCATACTCCTTGCCGTCCTTGGTGCGGATGCCCTTGGGCGTGAAGCATTCGATGCCGCCATCTTCCAGCGTGACATTGGGCTGCTTGAGCGCGTCGAACCAGCCCGCGTCCAGGATGATGCGCTTGGAAAAGATCGGGAAGTCCGGCGTCAGCTTTTCCTTGAGGTCGGGACGGTCGTGGAACTTCGCTTCCAGATGGGCCAGCGCCCACTGCCGCGCGCCTTCATTGGCCGCCGACACGGACGGGCTGTCGACCGGCCATTCGGGGTCCTTCACGACATTGGCGTAGAGGCCGTCGGCCGCGAACCAGTAAACGCGGAAGCGGAACCATTCGCGGAAATGCGGGATGTAGCGCAAGGCGAACTTCATGCCCGGCGACACCTCATGATTGATCTCGGGATTGTAGATCGACCAGTAGCGCGTGCGCATGAAGACGGTGAGATCGCTGACCTGATCCGCGATCGCGCCGATCAGCTGCGCGGCGCTGGCGCCGGTGCCGATGATGCCGACGCGCTTGCCCTCGATCCGGACGGACGGATCCCAGGTCGCGGTGTGCATCATCTTGCCCTGAAATTCCTCGCGGCCGGGAATGTCGGGCCACTTCCAGCGATTGACCGGACCATGGGCATTGATGACGGCGTTGGCGCGGATGACTTCTTCCGTGCCGTCCTTGCCGCGAACGGTGACGTTCCACACTGCCTCGGCATCGTCATAGCGCAGGGCGACGACTTCGGTATTGAAGCGGATGTTGCGGCGCAGGTCGTACTTGTCGGCCACGTGCAGCAGATATTTCTGCATATCGACGCCCTTGGGATGGTAATGCGACCATTCGGGCGTGATTTCGAAGGAATAGGAATAGAAGTGGCTGGGCGTATCGACGCCCACGCCGGGATAGCGGTTTTCGTACCAGGTGCCGCCGACTTCGGGATTCTTTTCGATCACGATATGCTCGTAACCGGCTTCTTCCAGTTTCAGCGAGGCGGCAAGGCCGGTCATGCCGGCGCCGATGACCAGCACCTTGAAGTCCGGCTGCGGTGCCACACGGCCTTCGATTTCCTTGCGCGGCTTGGGCAATTTGAAACCGATCTGGTCGAACAGCAGCGGCAGGAATTCGTCAGCCACTTCCTCGCCCACGCCGACGCTCATCATCCGCTTCATCAGCGCGTCGGAGGGATCATCCTCGCGCGCGGCGCCAGGGGTCGTCAGCACGTGGAGCAGCTTGGCGCGTAGTTCCTGGCTATATTCGGTGGGGATTTCGGTGTTGGGAACGGAGAAAGGCGGTTTGATATAGTTGCCGAAAATGTCCAGCATCGCCGCGTCGTGGGTCAGATGCACATAGACCATCAGCAGCGTCTGGATATTGGCTTCCTCCAGCGCGTTGCGCAATTCTTCGCTATCGGCAAGCGGCAGGCTACGGTCGTGCCAGTCTCGTGCCATTACCGCGCCATCGACATGTCCAACCATCGTCCTGAAATCCTCTCCGACTCATTCGTTTGTGAGTAAACGCTTACTTATGGATAATGAACATCGTTTTTTGAGTCAATCCGTCCTGTTCCGGCGCCCCGCGCACCCTTGAAGAAAGGTGCGCACGGCCATGCTCACATGACCCTCGCATCCACTTTCATCCGGGAGCGCGGCATCGATCAGCAGGTAATTATGAACCGGCATCAGCAACATGGCGAGGAGCAATTTCGCAGCCGCCATCCTGTCACCATTTGCGATCCCGGCCCGCTCAAGATGGTTCGCCAAGGGCAGGATGAGATAATCATCCTGACTCTGCCGGATCATCGGGCCGAATTCGGTGAACTCATGCGCTTCCCGCAACAACAGCCGCGCCATGCCGATGGTCGATGGCCTGGTAAATTCCATCAGCAGCGCGATCCCGAAAGCACGCAGATCCGCTTCCGGTTCAGCAGGATCGCTAAGTTGGGGCAGGGGAAAACGCTCTATCCCCGCAGCAAGGCAGGCGCGGAAAAGGGCCGCCTTGTCCTCATGCCAGAGATAGAGGGAGCGCTTGGAGACACCTGCCGCCTGCGCGATCGCATCCATGGTGACCGCACGATAGCCCTGGCGGATGAACTCCTCACGCGCGATCTGCAACAGACGCCGCTTCTTCGCGAGAGTCTGGTCTGCCCGGCCCATCCGCGTCGGGACAGGCACCGATTCCACCTCAGCAGATGCGGTTGCGGACGTCCCCATCAGGCCTCATGCCGCACTGGAAAGCGGTCATAGTAAAAGGCGAAGCGTTCCCGTGCGGCGGCTTCGTCCAGGCCGAACACGCCTTCGAGGTCGTAGATCACCTTGCCATGCTTGTTCCGCGGATTTTCGTTGAGATAACCAAGCAGCTGATTTTCGACCTCTGGGGTCAATTCCAATCCCGCCAGCGCGTAAACCTCCCGCATCACCCGTTCCTGATCGGCCATATATTCGTGGAACAACAGGTCGACCGACTGGTCCGGCCCCCATGCGTCCCGCTGATCGACACAGGCGCGCAGCAACCGCTCGATCCGGTCCAGCCAGAGGCGGGCAAGCGCAGGAGGATCGACCGGATCGCGGCGGATACGGTCGCTATAGCCAAGCATGGTGGTCAGCGACCGCAGAACAGCGATGGGATCACGATGCGTGATGACCATCGTGGCATCGGGGAAAACAGCCTTGATCGCGGCCAGATTTTCCATGTGCTGCGGTGATTTCAGCAGCCAACGATTAGGCCCCCGGTGCCAGGTGAGCACCTGCAACACCTTCTTTTCATAGGCATAGCTGGGGGTCCGGTCATGGGCGAAATAATGGTCGATCCAACGGGGAATGCGGGACTGGAACTCCCAGCTGTAACAGTTGAGATCCATATAGAGCAGCTCATTATCCTCATGGATCGATGCTGCATCCATGCCGTGCATCGCCGCCATGTGGGGCAGCATCGCCTCGAACGCGCTCCATAGTTCGGCACTGCGGGTGATACGCGGGTCAACTTCGCCGGGCGCAAGTTCGCGCACCTGGACGGGCTCCTCGGCTTCCCACAGCGTCAGGGACCGCAGACGCTCATCCCGCGCGAGCCAGTTGACGAGATGCGTCGTACCCGAACGCGGCAGCCCCGCGATGAACAGCGGACGATCGATCTGGATGTCGAGGATTTCCGGATGCCGCTTGACGATATCCTCGATCCGAAGACGGTTCACCATCACGCGCACCAGATGGTCGAGCAGGGTGATGCGGCCGCCACGGGTCAGGCCTTTATCCTCATCCCACGCCTGAAGCGTCACCGCCATGCGTTCGCGAAAGCTCTGATCCTCACCGAAATCATCAAGGCCGCCGGAATTGGCGATGGCCTGGACCAGAACATCGTCCACAGTCATGCGATCAGGCCGGTCGGCGGGTCCCTGACGGGCTGCGGCGATCATCGGCGTGACGATCGGGTCCGCCATGTCGTCGATATGAATTTCCTGCGGCTCGGGCAGCATGGCTTCGCTCATTTTATGAATCCTTTGGCGTGGCTGAAACCAGCTTCACGCAGCCTGTGGGAAAGTGACGATGACCTTGGCCGATGCTTCGGTATCGGCGGCGATGCGGAAGGCCTCGTCCAATTTATCGAATTCGATACGATGGCTGATCAGCGGATCGACATTGATCTCGCCGCTGGCCAGCATCTGGAGGCATTCGTTGAACTCATCCTCGCGGTCGGTTGCGATAGATCCGGAAATGCTGAACTCGTTGGCCATCATCTTCCACAGATTGACCGGCATCGGCTTTTTGTGAAGCGCGACGATCACGATCCGCGCGCGGAATTTGGCGACGTCGAGCAACTCGGCCAACGGCGGCTGCGCTCCGGCGGCGTCGATGATGACGTCCGTGCCGACAAAGGGCATGCCGAACCTCTCACCGGTTCCGTGCGCCTTCCCGATCGCCTCGACCAGCGGTTCGCGCGAGGGATTGACGGTGACGGCAGCGCCAAGCTGGCGAGCGCGTTCAAGCCGGGCATCCGAAAGATCAGCGATAAGAATGTCCTTCACGCCACGATGGCGAAGGCAGATGACTGTGCAGAGGCCAATCGGACCCGCGCCGAGGATCACCACCTTGTCGCCCGGCTGTACCCGGCCGATATTCACACCATGCAGACCGACGGACAGGGGCTCGGCCAACGCCGCTTTTTCAAGCGGGAGGCTGTCGGGGATGGGGCAGATGTCTGATCCGGCGCGCGCATCGGGCACAAGGATGAACGAAGCGAAGGCGCCCGTCGGCCCGCCCCCACCGATGAGGCCCGCGTCGGGATTGACGGCACAGCGCTGGCCCGGCTGAATGCCATGCACCTGCGCCCCCACCTTTTCCACGATGCCTGCAAATTCATGGCCGATCGGCAGGGGTTCAGCGAGCGGCGCGCCGCCGCCCAGGCCACCTGCGGCAACATAGCCCAGGTCGCTACCACACACGCCGATGGCGCCGATGCGCACCAGCACATCACGGGGACCGACGACCGGCATCGCGACCTGATCGACGCGCATGTCGCCAACGCCATGAACGCGCGCCAGCGGCATGGTTGCGGAATTTTGCTGATCCGGATTAGCGCCCGCGCCTTGGGAATCGCTCATGACGTCCTCTCCTCACTTTTTTGTTCGGCGAAACTGGTAAACCAATCAGTTTCCGAGTCAAGAAGGGAAACGGCTGACGGCGGGCCGAATGTAGCGCGAACGAAAACTGCCCCGCACCTTTTGACAGGCACGGGGCAGCATCATTCGATCAGCATTAGAGCGGTTTTCGATCAGTCTGGATCATAGCCGCACGAGCTGAAGTAGTTGGCACATTCGGCGGGCTGGAAGATGTCCACGAGCCTGCCGATGAGGCCCCACAGGCCGCTGACGGTGCGCTCACCTGCTTTTCGGAGCATGGCCTTGAGGCGAGAGAAGGCCTTCTCGATCGGGTTGAAGTCGGGGCTGTAGGGCGGCAGGAAGCGCAGCGCTGCCCCTGCCGCCTCGATCCGGTCGCGGACAGCGGGGCGCTTATGGCTCGACAGATTGTCCATGATGACGACGTCGCCAGGCCGCAGCTCCGGTACGAGAACCTGCGCGACATAGGCTTCGAACCAGTCACCGTTGATCGGACCGTCCAGCACCATCGGTGCGACCATGCCGCTCATGCGGAGGCCCGCGACCAGCGTGGTGGTCTTGCGATGGCCATGCGGGTATCCCATCCGCAACCGCTCGCCTCTGGCACAACGGCCGTGACTGCGGGCCATGTTGGTGGCGGTCCACGTCTCGTCGATAAACACCAAGCGTTCCGGCTCCAGATCGACCTGGTTCTCGAACCAGTCGTGGCGCTGCCTCAGGACGTCGGGGCGGTCTTGCTCGATGGCATGCCCAGTCTTTTTTTGCGCGTCATGCCTCGTCGGGCGAAGAAGCGGTGCAGCCCGGCAACCGACACCGTCAGGCCCGCTTCGGCCAAGGCAATGCGCAGTTCTTCGAGCGAGATGTCCTTGCGCGCCTCCCACAAGGCCAGGATATCGGCGGCTCGCTCCTCCACTCGGCGGGATCGCATGTCGCCGCCTTGCGGCTTGGGAGCGAAGGCGCCGGTTTCCAGACGCTGCGCCTGCCAGCGAATGGCTGTCGATGGCGCAACCCCAAAGCGCGCCGCCGCTCCTCGGCAACTCAGCCCGCCATCAATCGCCGCCAGAAGCCGCGTGCGCAAATCCATCGACAGAGGGTGACCCATCCATGCCGGCCTCCTTCACCAGCACAGATTCTGAATCACAAATCAGACCGGAGGGAAATCCCTCATCGATTCAAAACGGTCGAAAACCGCTCTAAGCGGCCCCTTCGCGCCGGGGCACGACGGCTATTTCATCCGATTTTGGCGGAGATGAGGAAGGGCCGCAGATAGGCTTCCATGCCTTCGCTGCCGCCTTCGGACCCCATGCCGCTGTCGCCGACGCCACCAAAGGGCGTTTCCGGCATCGCCATCGCGAAATGGTTGATGCCCAGCATGCCCGCATGGATGCCTTCGGAAATCTTGCGTTCGGTGCTCATGCTATTGGTGAAGGCATAGGATGCAAGGCCATAGGGCAGCCGGTTAGCCTCCGTCAGCGCGGCGTCGATATCATCGACCGGCATCACGAGCATGAGGGGGCCGAACGGCTCCTCATTCATCGCATCCATTTCGGGCGTCATGCCTGACAGGACAGTCGGCTGGAAGAAATAGCCGCGATTGCCGATCCGCGACCCGCCGGTTTCGATCTTCGCACCACGTTGCACCGCGTCCGCCGCCAGCGCCTCGATCTTGGAAAGCTGGCCTGCTGTCGTTAGCGGCCCCATCTGCGTGTCCGCAGCCATGCCGTCACCGACGCGCAGCTTGCTGGCCACTTCGGTCACGCCCGCGACGAAATCGGCATAGAGCGGCTTTTCGATCAGGAAGCGCGTGGGCGATACGCAGACCTGGCCTGCATTGCGGAACTTGAATTCCGCCGCCAGCGGAACGACCGTGGCAAGATCGGCATCACGCGCGACGATCACCGGATTATGTCCGCCAAGCTCCATCGTCACCTTCTTCAAGTGCTGCCCGGCGGCGCTTGCGAGCAGGCGGCCGACGCGGGTCGATCCCGTCAGCGTCACCTTGTGAATTTCCGGCGCCGCGCAAAGGGTGGCGGAAATCGCAGCGGGATCACCCCAGATCACGCTGATCGCACGGGGCGGCAGGCCAGCGGCCAGCAGCGCCCGGCCGATGCGCCAGCCCGCACTGGGCGTTTCTTCGGCGCACTTCAGAATGACCGAACAACCTGCCGCCAATGCTGGTGCGACCTTCTGCATGACGGTCCATGCCGGGAAGTTCCACGGCGTGAAGGCCGCGACCGGGCCGACCGGACGGCGCTGCACCGCCCAGCGCATGTCGCTCGCCCGTGTGGGGATCAGACGTCCGTAAGCGCGGCGGCCTTCTTCCGCATACCAGTCGAGCAGGTCGGCAGATCCCAGCCATTCGCCCCGCGCCTGCGCCAGCGGCTTGCCGCCTTCGCGCGTCATTTCGGCGGCGGCTTCGTCAGCCTCTGCGCGCATCAAGTCGGCGGCGCGGCGCAGTACCTTGCTGCGTTCGAAGGGCGAGATGGCGGACCATTGCGCGAAACCCTCAACCGACAGGCGCGCAGCTTCAGCGGCTTCTTCAGCCCCGCAGGACGGCAGTGTCGCGATCAGTTCCTCGGTGGCCGGGTTGACCAGCTGTATCGTGCCGAGCGAACCCTGGCTGCGTTCCTGACCGTCGATGATGGGACGGGGCGTCGAATTGGTCATGTGCTTGATCCTCCAGGTCCGGCATGCGCTGCAAAGCTCATCCACTGGACAGCTGCGCGCGCATTAGTTGGCGGCCTCTTACCCTTCCCGCCATGGAAGGGACAAGACCCAGCCGCCAATGAAAAAGGCCCGTTCAGGCCCCGCGAATGAAGTCGGCGGTCGGCGATGCGGCGGACGCCAGCCTCAATTCGCCCAGAACACCGGCCCAATAGCTTTCCGACCCATCGGCCAACCGCCATCCATGCAGTCGGCGGGTGAGCAGTTGCAGGTCATATTCCTCGCTGATGCCGATGGCGCCATGCACGGCATGGGCGATCGCCGCAACCTGCCCTGCCGCGAGGCTGGTGCCATGCTTGGCGATCGCGGCGTCGGTGAGCTTTGGCTGAAGTCCCGAGCGCGCGCCGATCGCGGCAGCGATGCGGGCGGCTACGGCTTGTTCGGCGAGGACGGACAATTGCTGCTGCACTGCCTGCTGCTTGCCGATGGGCTTGCCGAACTGGACACGCTCATTGGCATAGGCGACGGTCATTTCCATCACCCGACCCGCCGCGCCGGAGATCAGCTGCGCGCGCAGCACAGCAGCGATGGGGCGCAATGCGGCCCCGTTCAGCCCGGCCACATAGGCGTCGCCATCATGCGGAACGCCGGTCGGCTCGACCTTTGCGGCGGTCAGCACCGGCGCGTCCGGGGTGCCCGACAGGATGTGCGAGGCGACTGCGGCGAAGGGCACTGCGCCCGCGCCGGTGGCGATGGCGATCGGGCCTTCGGGCGCTTCGATGCCAGCTGCGGCGAGGAGCGCACGGGCGATCATCGTATCGCCGACCGGCAGAGGGACGGCATGGCGACCGAGCAAGGCGATCAGCGGCGCGGCGTCCTCCAGCGAGAGCCCTGCCCCGCCCGACTCTTCGGCGACGAGGGCGTCAAGAAAACCGGATTCGACAAAGGCATTCCACATCGGGCTGCTGTCGCCACCCTGCTCGACCTCGCGGATCGCGGCGGGGGTGCAGGCGTCTTCGATCAGGCGAGCGAAGGGATCGATCAGTTCGGACATGTCCATGAAGTGGCTCCCTTCAACGCAGGCCAAGGCCGCGGGCGATGATGCCGCGCAAAATCTCGCGCGTGCCGCCACGCAGCGAGAAGCTGGGCGCGATATGGGTTACGTAAAGCAAAGTGCGGTACAGTTCGGGATCGACCGGCTCGTCCGGGTTAGCCGCCAGATCATCGCCGATCAGCTGCGGCACAGCCTGTTCGAAGCTGGTGCCGAGGTCCTTCATCAGCGATGCTTCGACGACCGGGCTTTCCCCCGCCACCAGCCGCGCCGTCACCGCGAGCGACATTTCGCGCAGCACCGCCTGTTGCGCCATCAGCGATCCGACGAGGCGCAGCGTTGCGCTGTCCTTCCGCCCGACCGCCTCCAGATGGCGGACCCAGGCGTCGATCAGCACGACGGAGGAATAGATGCGTTCGGGGCCGCTGCGTTCGAAGGCCAGCTCGGCGGTGACCTGCTTCCACCCCTGCCCTTCCGCACCGATCAGCGCGTCGGGGGCGAGGCGGACGTCTTCGAAGAAGACTTCGGCGAAATGCGCGTCGCCGGTGAGATCGACGATCGGACGGATGGTGATGCCCGGCGCCTTCAGATCGACGATCAGCTGCGACAAGCCCTGCTGGCGATCGGCGCTGGTGCCCGATGTGCGGACGAGAGCGATCATGTAATCGCTGTGCATCGCGTTCGTGGTCCAGATCTTCTGGCCATTCAGCAACCAGCCGCCGTCCGGCTGCTGATCGGCGCGGCTGCGGACGCTGGCGAGGTCGGAGCCGGAGCCCGGCTCGCTCATGCCGATGCAGAAAAGCGCTTCGCCCTTTGAAATGCGGGGGAGGTAGAAGCGGCGCTGTTCTTCGGTGCCATAATGCAGGATCAGGGGACCGCTCTGGCGGTCGGCGATCCAGTGACCGGCGACCGGGGCGCCTGCGGAGAGCAGTTCTTCGACCACGACGAAGCGGGTGAAGGGGCCGCGGCCGACGCCGCCATATTCCTTGGGAAGGGAGAGACCGAGATAACCCGCCTGCCCCAGCTTGCGGCTGAAGGCGGCGTCGAAACCCTGCCAGGATCGGGCGCGGCGGTGTACCGGCAGTTCGGCGATGGCTTCCTGGATAAGAGCGCGGAGGGCGGGGCGGATTGCCTCATCCTCGGGCGGCAGGGTGGAAAGGGTCAGTGTTTCGAACAAGCCGGCCTCGTGAAACCATTAAGGAAGTGGCGAATAGATCGCGTTTTGTGACTTTATAGTCCAATATCGAATTTTGGTTATTCGATATTCAATGACTATCGGAGGCGATGGCGGCGAAGTTTTTGGCTAGTGGGCTAGCGTCGCGGGGGAGGGCTACGCCGGTGAGGACGGGCACTTGGCTCGCAAGGCGGACGAGGCGGACGCCTTGGGGCACTGAGCCTGCGGCGCGGGAGGGGACGAGCGCGACGCCGAGACCGGAGCGGACCAGGGCGAGGACGGCGCTCAATTGCGCGGCTTCCTGCGCGACGATGGGCATGAAGCCGGCCTTTTGACAGGCGGTGAGCGTGATCGAGTGGAGGACGCTGATGCGGCTTTGCAGGATGAAGGGTTGCTGCGCCAGATCGCCCAGTTCCACGCTGTCCGCATCGGCGAAGGGGCTGCCTTCGGGCAAGGCCGCGTGGAGTTCGTCGGGGTCAATGACCTGCGTGTCCACGGCCGCGATCTGGAGCAGCGGCAGGCGGACGAGGCCGACGTCCAACTCGGCGGCGGCGAGTTTTCGCGCGATTTCGGCGCTGGTCGCTTCTTCCAGCACCAGTTCGACGGCGGGATAGCGGCGGCGATATTCGGCGATGAGGCGGGGGAGCAGTTCGAAGGTGGCCGATCCGACAAAGCCCACCCGCAACTGACCGCGTTCCCCCGCCGCGCCTTCCCGCGCGGCTTCCCGGAAACGATCGGCCTGCGCCAAGGTCGCCCGCGCCATGTCGAGCGAGGCACGGCCCGCCGCCGTCAGCGTAACGCCGCGCGCGCTTCGCACGAACAGAGCAGCGCCCAGTTCGTCCTCCAGCTTGCGGATGGCGACGGTCAGCGGGGGCTGCGACATATTGAGCCGCTCCGCCGCGCGGTGGAAATTGCCGGTTTCGGCAAGCATGACGAAATAGCGGAGCTGGCGCAGTTCCATGATAGCTTTCATATATCGAACAATCGAAAATCAATATTAGCTTGATAGGGAGCGAGCGCCTAGCGTCGCCGCGAACTTTTCATGTTTGGATTGGGAGAGCCCCGCTTGGACCCGTTTCTTCTCGTCGAGCGCGACGGCCCCGTCGTCATCGCCCGTTTGAACCGCCCCGAAGAACGCAACACCATCACCGAGGTCGCGCATAGCGAGGAGATCGTCGATTTCTGCCGCCAGATGGTGCGCGACAATTCGGTGCGAGCGATCGTCCTGACCGGCAATGGCAAGGCGTTCAGCGCGGGCGGCAATGTCAAATATATGGCCGAGCGTTCCGGCATGTTCGGCGGCACGCCCTATGAGATCCGCAACGCCTATCGCACCAGCGTGCAGATGATTGGCCCGGCTATCCATGAACTGGAAGTGCCCATCATTGCGGCGATCAATGGCCCGGCGATCGGCCTTGGCCTGGACATCAGCTGCATGTGCGACATCCGCCTGATGGCCGACACCGCCGTGGTTGCGGAAAGCTACGTCAAGCTGGGCATCATTCCGGGCGGCGGCGGCGGGTGGCTGTTGCCGCGCCTGATCGGGCCGCAGCGCGCCAACATCATGACGCTGACCGGCGATGCGATCAATGCGCAGACGGCGCTGGAATATGGGCTGGTTGCCGAAGTGCTGCCCGCCGACAAGCTGATGGACCGGGCGCTGGAACTGGCGGGCAAGATCGCCGCCAATCCGGGTCATGCGACGCGCATGGCCAAGCGGCTGATGCGCGAAGGCGCGGACATGAAGCTGACCACGCTGCTGGAAATGGCGGCGGGCTATCAGTCGCTCGCCCATTATACCGAAGATCATCATGAAGCGATCGCCGCCTTCCTTGGCAAGCGCGCGCCGGAGTTCAAGAACAAGTGAGCGATCAGCAGACCTCAACCGGTCCCTTGGCGGGGATCAAGGTACTCGACCTGTCGCGCGTATTGGCGGGGCCGTGGACCACGCAGATTCTGGGCGATCTGGGCGCGGACGTGATCAAGGTGGAGCAGCCGGGGCAAGGCGACGACACGCGGCGCTGGGGGCCTCCCTTCCTGGACGACGGGTCGAAGGACGCGGCCTATTATCTGTGCGCGAACCGCAACAAGCAGTCGGTCGCCATCAATCTGGCCGACCCGCGCGGCGCCGACCTGATCCGCGAGATCGCGCTGGGCGCGGACATCGTGGTCGAGAATTTCCGCGTCGGCGGGCTGAATAAATATGGGCTGGATTATGCGTCGCTGTCGGCGATCAATCCCAAGCTCATCTATTGTTCGATCACCGGCTTTGGTCAGGATGGGCCGTACAAGGATCGCGGAGGTTACGACTTCCTGATTCAGGGCATGAGCGGGCTGATGTCGATCACCGGCCGTCCCGACGGTGAGCCGGGCGGCGGGCCGATGAAGGTCGGCATTCCGATCAGCGATCTGGTGACCGGGCTTTATTCGGCGATTTCGATCCTCGCAGCGCTCGCCCATCGCGATCGCACGGGCGAGGGCCAGCATATCGACATGTCGCTGCTCGACACGCAGGTGGCGCTGCTCGCCAATCAGGCGTCCAATTATATGAACGGGGGCATGATCCCCCGGCGGCTGGGCAATGAGCATCCCAATACGGTGCCCTATCAGGATTTCTCCTGCTCTGACGGCGACATATTGGTGGCGTTGGGCAATGACCGGCAGTTCCGCAGCTTCTGCGATCTGATCGGGCGGCCGGACCTGCCGGACGATCCGCGCTTTGTCGACAATGGCAACCGGTCGCCCAACCGCAAGGCGTTGCAGGATGAGATGGGACCAGCGATCGCCAAGTGGAAGTCGGACGATCTGATCGCAGCCATGGAAGCGGCGAAGCTGCCGGGCGGACGGGTCAATGAGATACCCGACATCCTTGCGGACGAGCATATCGCCGCGCGCGGTGTAATCAAGGACATGGTTCGGTCGGACGGCACGCCGGTCAAGGTGCTGGGCTATCCGGGCAAATTTTCCAAGACGCCCGCCGATTACCGCCGTGCGCCGCCGCGTTCGGGGGAAGATACGCGCGATGTGTTGAGCGACGTGCTGGGATTGTCCGAAGGGCAGATCGCGGCGCTTGTCGAAGCGGGGGTTATCGCGGAGAAGCTGCATTGATTTTTGCGCGCAGAGGCGCAGAGGACGGTGATTATGGCCCTTCCCCTCCGTCACCCCGGCGAAAGCCGGGGTCCGCTTTTTTCGCGGTGCCGTGAGCGTAGCGGGACCCCGGATCAAGTCCGGGGTGACGAAGACGGCAGGAGTACCGCTCCGCTTCGCTCTTGATAGATCGGGAAACAACAGTTCATCATGCCGGGGACGCCCGGCTCAAGATTGAGAGGATTTACAGCATGACCACCAAGATCGGTTTCATCGGGCTGGGCGCCATGGGTCTGCCCATGTCATCGAACCTTCAGCGCAAGGGCTTTGCGGTCACGGTGTACGACATCGACGCGGAGAAGATGGACAAGGTGGCAGCGCTGGGCGCGGCCAAGGCCGCCACCGTCGCCGAGGCGAGCCGGGGCCAGGACATCGTCATCACCGTCCTACCCGCGACGCAGCATGTCGAAGCGGTGGTGCTGGGCGAGGACGGCGTGCTGGCCAACATCGACGCGGGTGCCGTGCTGATGGACCTGTCCACCATTGACGCCAAGGGGACGGACCGGGTCGCGGCGGCCTGCGCGGCCAAGGGCATCGGCTTTGTCGATGCGCCGATCGGCCGTCTGGCGCTGCATGCCGAGCGCGGGGAATCGTTGTTCATGGTCGGCGCGGAGGACGCGGAATTCGCGCGGGTCGAACCGGCGCTGAAGGCGATGGGCACCGACATCTTCCGCTGCGGCAAGCCGGGCATGGGCAGCCGTATGAAGGTGATCAACAATTTCATGCTGCTGTCGACGGCGCAGATCGTCGCGGAATCGATCGCGCTGGGCACGAAGCTGGGCCTCGACATCCAGACCATGCATGACGTCACCGGCAACACCACCGCACGTAACGGCCAGTTCCATGTGCTGATGGTGAACAAGGTGCTGAAGGGCGATATGGAGCCCGGCTTCACCATCGACCTTGCCTTCAAGGATTTGAGCCTTGCCATGAATGCGGCGGCGGAAAACCGCGTCGGCCTGCCCATGGGCGCGGCGGCGCATGCTGCGTTCGGTGGCGCGCGGGCGACGGACTATGCGAACAAGGATTATTCGGCGCTGCTCGACTACGCCTGCCGCAACGCCGGTGTCGAAACGCCGCGCATGGATTGATCCGGAAAGGCCGTGAGCGCGCCGCAACTGATCGCCACCTGCTGGACCACGGCAGGCAATGTCCGGCCCGACCGGCCGGACAATCTGGGCCGCTTTCCGCTGGAGCAGCGGATCGAGGCAGCGGCGCGCGCGGGCTATGCGGGGACGGGCTTCTGGCTGGGCGACCTACTTGCCTGGGAGGCGAGTGGGCGGGACTATGGCTCGCTCAGGCGGCTGCTGGATGATGCCGGGCAGAAGATCGTTGAGCTGGAATATCTGGCGGATTGGTTTGCTTCGGGGGAGCGTCGCGATCGGTCGGATGCGGCAAGGGCGGAGTTGTTCCGCGCCGCCGATGCGCTGGGCGCGCGGCATATCAAGGTGATGCCGCCCTTCCTGCCCGACGATCCGGCGGGTGACGATCTGGCTGGCGAGTTTGCGGTGCTTTGTGCGCAGGCGGCCGATCATGGACTGATGATCGGGCTGGAGATGTTGCCCTTCTCGATGTTGCCGAACCTGGGTGCCGCGTTGGAGATGGTGGCTGCGGCGGATGCGGCCAATGGCGGGCTGCTGGTCGATATCTGGCATGTGATGCGCTCTGGCGGCACGATGGAGGAGGTTGCGGGGTTGCCTGCGCGTTTCATCATATCCGCTGAACTGTGCGACGCGACGATGGCGATGCAGGGCGAGATCACGGAAGATACGATGCGCCACCGCAAGCTGTGCGGCGAGGGTGAGTTTGATGTGCCGGGCTTTATCCGCGCGATGGGTCTGGCGGGTTATGACGGCCCTTATGGCGTGGAAATCCTGTCCGATGCGTTTCGCCAGCTTCCGCTGACCGAAGCCGCGCGGCGCAGCTTTGAGAGCAGCGTGGCGCAGTTCGTCCCTTAGCTGATTGTCCTACGCGCACTGACGATTGCGCAGAAAGGCGTTTCCGTCGCATCCGCCCTGTCATAGGAGGTGCATCGCGACGGGAGCGACGCCGTCGAGCATGAGGGCGCTTTTCATGGCTGTGACGATTTTGGGCGCGTTGGTCCCGGTATTCGGGCTGATCCTGATCGGCTATGTATGCGGGCGCTATGACATATTGGGCGATCGCGCGTTCGAGGTGCTGAACCGCTTCGTCATCGCCATCACCCTGCCCATCCTCACCTTTCGGTCGATCGCGCATATGGACCCGAGCAATCTGGCCGTGCCGGGCATGTTCATCGCGGTGACGCTGGGCGCGCTAATCACCTATGCGCTGGCCTTTGCGATTGCGCGGCGGTTCGGGCGGTCGGGGGCGAATGCGAATATCGCGGCTTTGTGCGCCTGTTTCAGCAATACGGGCTTTATCGGCCTGCCGGTGGCGACGCTGGCCTGGGGACCGGAAGCGGTCGCGCCGGTGTCCGTGACGATGCTGATCTACTCGGCGATCGTGTTCACGGTCGGTCTGGTGATGAGCGAGGTGACGGCGAGCCAGGGCCATGGGGTGGGCACGGGATTGAAGCTGGCGGCGCGGTCGACGGTGCGCAATCCGTTGATCCTGATGGCGGTGCTGGGGTGCGTCTGGTCAGTGCTGCGCCTGCCGCTGACGGGACCGGCCGACATATTGATGCAGACGCTGGCGCAGGCGACGGCGCCGTGCGCGCTGACGGCGATCGGGATTTTCATCGCCCTGCCCCGGCGCAGCGCGACGCCCGGACCGATCGGGCGGGTCGTTGCTTTGAAGCTGCTTGTGCAGCCGCTGATCACGGCGGGGCTGTTGTGGATGCTGCCGCCGATCCCGCCGCTTTGGGCGAAGGTCGCGATATTGATGGCGGCGATGCCGTGCGGCGCGTCGAGCTTTGTGCTGGCGGGGAAGGCGGGGCGCTGGGCGATGGAACTGAGCGCATGGGCGGTCATGCTGACGACGACGATGGCGTCGATCACGCTGATCGGGATGCTGTGGTGGCTGGGGGCTTAAAGGTCTTCGGTAACGCGCGCCATTGCCAAGGGGCGGACGAGCAGGAACAGCGCGGACCAATCGCCGGTGTCGGCGGCGGCTTCGCGTTCCTGTCGGGCGATGAGATAGGCGTCGTCGCGTAGCCGCTCGAACAGGGCTTGCACCCGGTCGCGGCCGTTGGGGCCGAGCCAGAGCATGTCCGAAACATAGCGGGCGTCCCCCACCAGCAGTGAGGGGCCGAGGAAGAAATGCTTCACCACGCGGTTGAAGGCTTGGTCGAGTGGGCCGCCCGGGCGCCAGCGGACGGCGCGGCTGGTGAGTGGGCGCAGGCGGCCGCCGGGCAGGCGGTCGACCAGGCCGAGGCGCCGCAGCCGCTCGATCGCTTCGTCCAGGGTCGCCGTGTCGATGCCGAGCGTCGACTGGCACTCCGCCCGCTGCGCGCCGTTGAGGACGAGGAAGAAGAGCAGCGCGAGGCTGCGGTCGGCGGCGAGGACGCGCTCCTGCGCCAGGGTGAAGCGATCCGCGCCGCTGTCGGCTGATCGGGCGAGCAAGTCGCGCACGTCGATGCCGATGGCAAGGCAGATGCGATCGAGATTGTCGAGCGTCAGCCCCTTGCCCCGCAGCCAGCGCCACAGAGTTGGCTCCGCGACCTCCATGCGGGCGGCGAGGTCCGCGACCCGGACGCCTTGCACGCGCAGTTCGTGGCGGAGTTGGGCCAGGATGGCGGCGACGCCGGGGCTTTCATTTTGGGGCATGTCTGAAGTCCGATCGTTAGGTGATCGCATGGGATCATATAATGATTGCTGGGGGCAAGCGTGAATTGATCCGGTGGCGTCCTTATCCCACTATGCGCGCGAGATAAGAGAGAGGATGGACGGATGGCGACCACGGCCGACTATGGCTTGGGCGAATATACTTTTCCCCGTGGCTGGTTCATGATCGCACGGGGAGAGGATGCCGTAGCCGCGCCCACCGCGCTGCGCATGTTCGGGCGCGATTTGGTGCTGTATCGGGGGGAGAGCGGGCGTCCGGCGCTGCTCGATGCCTATTGCCCGCATATGGGCGCGCATCTGGCGGCCGAGCAAAGTTCAGGTGCGGGCGCGCGGCGGATCGAGGGGGACTCGATCCGTTGTCCCTATCATGCGTGGCGCTTCGGGCCGGATGGCATTTGCAACAATGTGCCCTATTTCGACGGGCCGCTGCCCCCGGCGGCGCGGGTGCGCGCCTATCCGGTGGAGGAGCGGTTTGGATGCCTGTTCGCCTGGCATGATCCGGAGCAGATGGAGCCGGACTATCCCCTGCCCGACCTGCCGGAATGGGAAGATGCCGCCTGGGTGCGCTGCATCTATGATGATCTGGGGCAGATCCCGGTCCATCCGCAGGAGATTATCGACAATCTGGTCGATGCGCGGCATTTCGGGCCGGTGCATGGGCAGCGGCTCGCCTATTTCAACTCGCGCTTTGAGGGCGTCACCGGACGGCAGCTTTCCGGCGGAGGTCATGAGACGATGACCAGCGAGGGCGGCGTGCTGGATGTCGATGCCTATTATACTGGGCCGGGCATATTGATCGCGCGCTTTTCCGGGGAGACGGACGCGGTACAAATCGTGCTGCATACGCCGGTCGAGGATGGCGTGACCCATGTGTGGCATGGCATCATCACGCGCGGACGGCAGGTGCCGCCTTCCGCAGAGGATGTCGAATTGCATGGGCAATATCAGCAGCTTGGCCTGTCCGCCTTCTCGCAGGATTTCAAGATTTGGCGGACGAAGGCGCCCGCGTTGCAGATATTGCGCCTGCCGACCGATGGGCCGTTCCACCGCAACCGCGCCTGGTATCGGCAATTCTACAATCCGCGCGCGCAGGCGGCGGGCCATCAGGGGCGCGCCAATGGCGACCATGCCACCAAGGGGCTGGATCAGGCGCCGACCGCCGCAGCGGCCGAATGACATTCATAACAAACAGAGGATAGTATAGAAATGAACAGGGATTTCCCGGAGGGCGCGGCGCTCATCTTTGGCGGCAGCGGCGGGATCGGCAAGGGCGTGGCGGTCGAGTTCGCCAAGTCGGGCACGGACGTCGCCATCTGCTATCGCAGCAAGAAGGATGTCGCAGAGGCGACGGCGCAGGCGATCGAAACGCTGGGCGTCAAGGCCAGCCTGCATCAGGTCGATGTGCGGGATCGCGCTTCGGTGGACGCGGTCGTCGCGTCCGCCACCGCTGCTCATGGCCGCGTGCATAGCGTCGTGTGGGGCGCGGGGCCGCTGGTGCCGCAGGTCGCGATCGCCGAATGGAGCGATGAGCAGTTCCGGCAGGCGATGGAGGTCGAAGTGTTCGGCTTTTACAATGCCGCCCGCGCCTTCATCCCGCACATGCGCGAAAAGGGCGGCGGTTCGTTCGTCCATCTGGGATCGGCGGGGCATGACTGGTGGCCCAAGCTCGATGGCCTGTCAGTCGCGCCCAAGGCGGCCAATGAAGCGCTGATCAAGGGCATCGCCAAGGAAGAGGGTAAGCACGAGATCCGCGCCAATTCGGTGCTGGTCGGCGTCATCGACGCGGGCATGTTCCATGAACTGACCGCGCAGGGCGTGTTCGACGATTATTGGATCGCGGAGACCAAGAAGCTGCTGTGCCTCAAGCGCTGGGGCCAGTCGGAGGATATCGGGCAGGCGGCGGTGTTCTTCGCATCCGAACGCGCGCGCTATGTGACGGGTCAGGTGATTTCAGTATCGGGCGGCTTCGGGGTCTGATGCTGTCGGAGGGAGGGACTACCGGTCTCTCCCCCCCCTTGGCGCTTCGGGGCGTATCCGGCAGGGTTCGGCTGGCGTCCTTTGTGTCAATGCGACCTAGAGTATCCGTGATGATCAAGCTGGAGATTGCATCCAGCATCGATCGGCTTTGAGCAGGGCGTTCGCGGTGACGACGAGCTTTCGCATGACGGCGGTGATGGCGATCTTGGCGGGCTTCCCGGCAGTAACGAGCTGCTGATATTTTGCCTTGAGATCGGGATTGTACCGGGCGGCGACGAGGGCCGGCATATAGAGAGCCTGCCGCACGTTGGCGCGTCCGCCACGGATGAAGCTCTTGCCTTTCCATTGTCCGGACTGTCGAGCGACGGGGGCGAGACCGGCGAGGGATGCGGCCTGCTTATTCTCGAGGCTGCCGAGTTCGGGCATGGTGGCGATGAGCTGGTTGGCGGTCAGCGTTCCGACGCCGGCGATGCTGGTGAGGATCTCATGCCGGCGGGCGAGCGCGGCATCCGCGGCGATCAGGTTGGCGATCTCGGTATCGAGCGCCTCGATATGCCGATCGATCTGCTCGAGCCGCTGCCGGCACTGGCGCTTGAGGAAGGCGATGGTGAGGTTCTTCTCGCGATTCTTGAGCGCGGTGCGATCGCGCACGAGGCCGTCTCGGGCATTGATGAGCTCCGCCATCTGCGCCTGCTGTGCGCTTCGAGCGGGTCTGACCGGCGGCTGCAAGGTGGCCGCCATACGGGCCAGCAACATGGCATCGATGCGATCGGTCTTGGCCAGAGTGCCAGTCGCTTGGGCGAAGCGCCGGGCGCGCTCTGGGTTGAGCTTAACGCAGGGCCAGTCGGCCAGAGCCGCCTCCAGCGCTCGATGGTAGGTTGCGGTTGCCTCATAGGCGATCCGCTCGACCGGCCATTGTCGCAGCCAGGCGATCAGCGCCTTGTGGCCCTTGGCGGTGTTGGCGAACTGACGTTCGGCGCCGGCAGGGTGGACATGGCAGTCGAGGCTCGCTTTGGAGATGTCGATGCCGATCGTCTGTGGTAGATTGTCGCTCATCTTTTCCGCTATCCCATGCTTGTCATCCGGGTCCAAAACCCCGGTATCCGTTCGGGCCTGATGGAAAAGAAAGGGGCGATCCTACTCTAGCCCGGTCCCACAACGACCGGCGTTTTCACGATCCGTCCCCTTCCGCCCGGGCCGGGGTGGCCACCCCGGCCCGGGCAATCCAGCATGACCCAAACGGACCGCAATGTCATAAGACAAGCATGATCCGATCAGACTGAATCGGATCACGCTCTATTTGTCTTTTGTTTTCCGCATTTTCCGAGCCAGCAGATGATGCCATCTGCTTCGAAAATGCTCTATCCTTCGAAAGCTGCCTCGATCTTGCAGCCGCGCGGCTATGGCTGGAGGCCGTTATCAACGCGACCAAGAAGCGATTGCGCCGTCGCCAGCACCGCTTGTTCCACCGGCTTGAATGACACACCCGTCAGTTCGGACACATAATCGGCATCAGCAATGGAGCGAATGCCAACTTCGGCGCGAATAGTTCTTACGCCTGGTACAAGAAGCTTCATGAGCTTGACGAAAAATGGAGAAAATTCCGACTGGGGTATTTTATCCTTAAGCTCTGGATATTCCCTGCTGAGAAGCTGGGCTATCTCTGCGAACGACATGGTTCCGCTGCTTCCAATCAGGCGTCGCCCACCCGCCTCTTTCAAGGTCATGGCGACAACATGCAATTCTGCCAGGTCGCGAACATCCACCAGCGGATTAGCGATCGGGAGCGTCTTTGGCATGGTGCCTTCCAGCATCATCTTGATGATCTCGGTCGATGTGCTGCCATCCTTGCCTATCGTAGGCCCCACCACGACGCCGGGATTGATGACCACCAGCTTGTCTGGTCCCGCCTTTTCTGCCCAGTCCCACGCCGCAAGTTCAGCTCTGGTCTTGGAAACACTATAGGGGTGGGTTTGCGACCATTCCGGATCGGTCCAGTCCTTCTCGGAGAAGTGAAATTCCGTTTTCGGGCGTCCGGCACGATACATCATCGCCGCTATGGATGACGTCAAAACAACGCGTTTGACTTTGGCCTTGAGCGCCGCATCCAGCACACGCCTTGTTCCGCCAAGCGCCTCTGGCACCAATGCTTCCTTGTGACGGGGCTGTTCAAGCGGGAAAGGCGACGCGACATGTTGAACATAATCGCAACCTTCTACCGCAGCGTCCCACCCATCATCTGATGTCAAATTGGCAATGGCAAAGCTGAGATTGTCGACATTTGCGCCAGCTTCCATCAAATCCTTGCGAACATCATCTTCCTTTGCCGATGAACGCAAGGTTCCTCTTACCTTATAGCCCTTATTCAATAGAGCCAAAGCCACATATTTGGCGACGAAACCACTTATCCCGGTAACGAGTACTGCTTCGCTCACTTCACTCTCCAGTTACACAGCGATTGTGGACCGCGCCCGCCGACGACACGCTGATTGGATGATATAATAGAAAACCGCAATATCTGGAGGCAGGCTGGAGCCGGGACGATTCGGGGATACTGCCGATCATCGCCGCTATAAGGATCGGTGAAGGGGGTGCTTCTGTGCGAACCGAGCTTGTTCATGACGGTCACGAAGCTCAGCGCAATGACTATGCTCAAAGCGCGCCGCATTAAATCAAACGCTGGTCCGGGTGGGCGGAAGCGCGCAGCCCGCAAAGACATGCGGGCTGCCTCTATCCCCTAGCCTTTTAGAGTTCGACCACCGACAGGATGTGGCTGTCAAAGCCCGGCCACACATAGTCGAACTCCAGGATCAGCGTGTCGCCGATCTGGCCGCTCGTCAGCAAATCCGTCTCGACGAACAGCTGCAGGCCGTTGCGGCCATAGGCATAGCGGGTGACGTTGCCGAAGGCGGGTGACGCGTCCAGTTGCGCGTCGATTTCCGCATTGCCCTGACGGGGACGATTGACCTTTACCTTCAGGCGGCCCTTCAGGTCCGGATCATTTTCGTTCGCGTCGATGAGGGCGAGCGTCATCTTTTCGATCACTTCGAAAGAATCGACCAGCGTGCCGATGTGGAACGTATATTCGGGATCGGACTCCACCGCCTCGCGCAGCGCGGCAACCGCTGCATGTTCCTTGTCCGTGCCATAGCCCAGCGCTTCGCGCGCGGCCTTGTTCAGCGCGGCCTGCGCTGCGGGCAGCGCGGCGAGGTAAAAGATGCCATCGCCGCGGCTGCGGTTGTCGTTATGCACCACGAAACGATAGAAGTTTCCCTGGGGAAAGGGCAGCATCTGCGTTTCCACGAAGCCCAGAAGCTTCAGCAGCTTGGCCGCGACAGGGCCGTCCTCCGCATTCGGATAATATAGGGCAACATGCCCCATCGAACGCATGCAATCCTGTGCCTCTACCGCCAACGTCGCCATTTTTCGTGCCTCCTGATCCGGCCGCTCACACGGCTGTCATTGCCTGGAAAATCCGCCCGATCGGGCCATCCATCCTGAACGCGGTTAGTTGCGCCAAGCGACCGCTGACGCAACCTGCTCCGCCATTATGCCGCCTGCGTGGAACTACGCTTGTCGAGTGTGACATGCAGGCCGTTGGTGCGCTTGTGCATGTCGGGCGTCTTGTCGCGGGGATTGTAGAACTGCTTGTACCAGGTCCGCACCTTGCCATAGGGGCCGTCATTGGGAATGACGAGCGGGTTGAGGCAGGCGCGCTTGTTCTGCCAAATCTCGACATCCTGCGCGAAGGCGAGGCGGCTGCCTTCCTGATATTCGAGCGCAGCGGCGCGGAGGTCATCGGTGACCGGAGCCGAGCCGTCATTCACCTGCACCATCAGGCCATGCCAGACGCGGATCTTGCCATCCTCGATCGGGGTGTGGGTGATCATGATGAAGCTGTCGAACGTCCCCGCCATCTCCGACTGGAGGATCGAGGGGCCGGTATACCAGGTGTCGAGCGTCAGCACGTCATCGGGGTTCTGCACCAGCGTGCGGTGCCCGGCGGCATAATATTGGTGGACGATGTGATCCTTGAACTCATTGGCGAAGTAGACAAAGTCCTTCGCGCCATGGATCGGGATGAAGTGGCCAAAGTCGGCCATATTGTCGACCACCTCGATCGGATGGATATCAAGATCGCCCATATAGTCGATCTTCCAGTTGACCCAGCCGGGCGCATCATAATGGCCGCCGAAATCGGGCAGGTCGAAATTGGGTTCGAGGCCTTCGGGATCATGCCAGATCCAGATCGTGCCCGCCCGTTCCATCGCGGGAAAGGTCTTGAGCTTGGCTGCCTTGGGCACGAAGTCGGAATAGGGGATGTTCTTGCACTGGCCGTCGGGGCCATATTGCCAGCCGTGGAAGGGGCAGCGGATCGACTCGCCCTCCACCTGCTCGCCATCGCGCACGATATAGCTCGTCGTGTTCTTCGCCAGATGCGCGCCCATGTGCGGGCAGTAGGCTTCCGTCACATAAACCTTGCCGCTCTCGCCACGGTACATCACCATGTCCTGGCCCAGATAGCGCATCGCCTTGGGCGTGCTCGTCGCCTCGGCGCTCTCACCCACCATGAACCAGCCACGCGGAAAGGTGAAGTCTCCCAGACGATAGTCCGACGATGTCGCCATTTCTTGATCCTCTCACTCGCTACCTGACGTAGCAGGGCGGGCCGTTCGCCCATATGAACCATATGGCGATCAACCCGACCACGATAACTGCTGCCATATAATTTACGCAAAGCCATCCGCCCGCGCAAGTTACTTATCGCCAATAAGCTTGAACCGGCCCTTAATACTGCGCATTGGAGAAACGGCCGCCCGGCGTCACCCCGACGTTGCGTACGCGCAAAATTCGTGCGCCATGGTCGCTCAGGCCATCGCGCGCGCTGCCAATATGGTTTCTCGTAACGTCGCGAACAAGGCGTCAAGGTCAACATCGTTGGGGACGCTGACGTCCAGCATGACGGCCCCCTTGGCGACCCTTGCCCGCCCGATGCGGTCGCTGCCGGTGAGGACCGGGATCTCGCTCATCTCTTTCGGCCGTCTCGCGGCGGCCTGACGCAATCGGGACAGCACCGTTGCGGATGGCAGCATCGCCCCGTCACCCGCCGCCCGCGCCTGCTGCTCCCCTGCTATGGCCCGCGCTTCGGCGATCAGGTCCGCCCGCTGCTCATGCCTGCGCAGCAGCGGGGTCAGCAATTCGGAATAGCGGACCTTCAGATCTTCCTTCGTGGCGAAGGCCTGGATCACCTCTTCGGGCAGTTGGGCAAGGGCGAGCAGGCGGCTCAGCTGGCTGTTGGACAGGCCCAGGGCCTGCGCCATGCGCGACTGGACGCCGCCATAGAAGCGGTCCACCGCTTGTTGATAACTGCGCGCGCGGTCGAGTTCGCAAATGTCGGCTCGTTCCCGATTCTCGATATCCGCGAGACGGAAGGCTTCCTCGTCGGACGGCTCGACCAGCAGCGCGTTGAGGCGCAATTCAGGGCGGCCATTATGATTGAGCCAGTCGATCGCAAAGCGGCGGCGGCTCCCGACCAGCAATTGATAGGGCTGTTCCGACGCGCCGGGGTTCGACCGCACCAGCACGGGAATGCGGTTGCCGCCTTCGGTCGCTATGGATTCGATCAGCGACCGGCAGCTGTCGGGATTGAGGCCCGGCTGATCGCGCGGATTGCCGTCCCAGACCACGCATTCGTCCGGCCGGATCAGCATCGGCGCCCGGCTGTCGATCCTGGCCTCGGCAAAGCTGGTGAGCCGGTCGTCCAGGCGACCCAGCGCCTCCTGCTCCGCCATGGCCGCGCGACCGGTTTTGCCATCGCGGGACAGTGTCGCCATCATCTCCCGTATCAGGGCCACCATTCCATCCATCCTCCGTTGCTGGGACTGCACTAGCGCCATGTCCCCTGCCCCGCCCGGTGGACTGCGTCCGTAATGGTGCGAGTGAGGGGCGGCGGAAGCCTTCTTTGCGTGTACGCAAAAGCGGGATCAGCGCAGAATGACTCGGCGCCATCGACGATCACGGTCGATGTCATGGTGCGGGCAAGGCCCAGAAGATAGACGACGCGCGACCGGTTGCTTTCCGATGCGCAGGCCGTGTGCAGGAACGGGCGGTCGAGCTTCACCATATCGGGGGAAAGTGCCATCAGCTGCCCGACCGAGGCGCGGCCCGACCCGAAGCGCGATACCGATATCCGGACGCCCAGCGCGCGCAAGGTCCTGACGAAGGCCAGCGCGTCGCGAAACAGGACGATGTCGCTATTATCGCTGATCTCGATCACCAGCCGCCGTGCGATTTGGGGGGCGTGTCTTAGCCGGTCGAGCAGTTCGCCCCAGCCCGCCCCCTCGCCATGCAGGTTGAGCGACAGGCTCTGGGGCGAAAGCGCTACCGACAGGCAGGCGGTAGGGTCGCTCTCCAGTTCGCGCAGCACGTCGCGCACCAGCAATCGGTCAATCAGATGGGCCAGGCCGAGCCGCTCTAGCGCGGCGTAGCTTGTGGCGCAGTCGACCTGCTCGCCGGTTAGCGTCGCTTCATGATATAGGGTGGCGCCTTCGTTCTCGGCCCGCGACACGGGGCGCCAGCGGAGGAAGGCCGTGCCGTCCTGCACCTGATGCAAGAGGGCGGCCGCCTGCGCCATGTCCTTGCGATACAGGGCTGTGGCCTCGCCGGGTCGGATAGCGATAGCCCCTTGATGAAGGCTGGAGGCGGCGAGCCGGGCGCGCGCCTCCGCTTCCCCGGTGGCGGCATGGCCTGCGGATATGGACAGCAATATATCCCGCCCTTCGTACCTGAACGGTTTGCTGTCGAGTGCCTCGCAGAGGCTTTCGACCAGCCTTCCCATGGGCAGGGACCGCATGAGCGGATAGCGCGCGGTCAGCGTGATCCGGCCCCCCTCCACGCCGCGAAGATTGATGCGGCCCAGATGCCGACGGGTGGCATGGACAAGGTGATCGATCGCGCCACAGGCGGCACCGGCGCCATAGGCCGCTTCGATCGCGTGAATATTATTGAGACTTATGACGAGCAGATGCTCGGCCTGATGGGGTTTCGTCAAAGGCAGATCCTTTCAGTGAACCCGGCGCACAAGGAAAGGGACGGAAAGGTTCGAGGAGGCGGCGCGCCTGCCGCCTCCTCTCCCCTCCGTGGGAAGACTCAGCGACCCAACAAGCCTCCCAACAGGCCGGTGACTGGCGCGACCGGGCTTTGCTCGCCCGTCGATGGAGCCGAAGCGCCAACGAGCAATCCGGTTACTGGCGCCAGCAGCGATTCCCCGCCGCCACTACCGCCTGTGGGCAGTGCCGGAGCCAGCCCGTTGACGGCATCAAGGACGGGGGAGACGACGCTGTCGACGGTGGATGTCACCGTGGCGACGACGGGCGCGGTGCCAGTCACGACCTGATTGACCGCAGCGCCCGCTTCCGCCCCCAGCACGCCGCCGACGAGGTTGCCGACCGGTGCGAGCCCGGCCTCCACACCCGCCGTGGTTGTCGGGACCGCCACATCGACGATCGTCCCCTGCGTCAGCACATCGGCGGTCAGCAGTTGACCCTGCGCCGGGGCCGTGGTGGACGGCAACAGGTTGACCCCGGCGAGCGTGCCGCTGGTGGAGGGACCCGTTACCGCCTCACCACCGACATTGGCGCCGATCAGCGGAGCGCCAAGCAGCGCGCCCGGCGCTTCGCCGCCACCGCCGAGCGCACCTGTCAGGCCGCCCGCGACAGTCTCGACCAGACCCGTAACGGGGGCAAGCGCACCATCGCTGCCGACAAGCGGCGCCGTTATGGGCGCCAGCGCGCCGTTCAGCGTGTCGAGCACTGGCGCCGTCACCTGGGTGGCGGCGGAGGTTACCGTTGCCACTACGGGGGCGAGGCCATCGGTCAACTGGGTGACGGCGCCGCCCGCCTGATCGCCCAGCAAGGTTCCGGCGAGCGAACCCACAGGCGCCAGTCCCTGCTGCACGCCCGCAACCGTGGTCGGCAGAGTGGCCTGCACAACGGTGCCATCGCCGTTCAGCAGATCGACCGTGGCAACGGTTCCGGTCGCGCCACCGGTGGCGGACAGGGCGTTGAGGCCGACCAATGATCCGGAGCCTGTCGGACCCGTGATCGGCTGATTACCCAGATTGACGCCGATCAGCGAGCCGCTGGTCGGGCCAGTCGGGCCGCCCGGACCACTGGGGCCGCTCGGTCCAGACGGGCCGGTGGGGCCAGTGGGACCTCCGGGTCCAGTAGGACCGTTCGGTCCTGTTGGGCCGCTGGGGCCTGTTGGGCCGCCGGGGCCTGTCGGACCACCTGGCCCCGTGGGACCGCCGGGACCTGTGGGGCCACCTGGACCGGTAGGGCCACCGGGGCCAGTGGGACCGCCGGAACCATCTGGGCCGTTGGGGCCGGATGGACCACTCGGACCACTCGGACCGCCAGGACCGGTCGGGCCGCCGGGACCGGTTGGACCCGACGGCCCGGAGGGCGTCTTGCCCCCTGCCGTGCGGACACTGAAGCCCACGCCGTCGGAGCAGGCGCCGAGTAGGAAAAGCGGAATCGCCGTGGCGCAAAGCAGCAGACGCCGCCCTGACCGCGCTGGCCCAACCAAAGACATGCTATAACCTCCCTGTTCAATGCGAACATCATCGCAAGGCCACAAGGTTAAGCACGGCATTCCCTTACGGCTTCTTCTAAAATCACCGATTTGGTGAGATTGGGGTGTTGGGGACGAAAAGATGTGAGAGGGGATGTGGGAAGCGTGGGGTTAGGTACGCAAAGGGCGCGAGGGTGCGGGTTTTTGGTTGAAAAGTGGGGGCGAGGATAAGGGAAATGGGTTGGGTGAGGTTTTAAGCGCGCAAAAGGGCGACGATGGGATATTTTTGGGCTTTGTCCATTTTGGTTCGATCTTTCCGATGCAGTCGGCCGTGGGAAGAAGCCTGCTCCCTCTCTCCTTTAGGGGTCGATGAGAGGCGCGTGACTCTCATCGAGGTTGGGGAGAGGGGAGCGACGGTCGTGCTTTACAGTCCCCTCTCCCGCCTTCGCTGCGCTCGGCACCCTCTCCCCTGAAGGGGAGAGGGGACTGTAGCGCTTCGATGACAACTCGCCTCACCGCCATCGAGGCCCCTCGACCCAGGTCACCAGACTCCGCCTCACCCCCACCGTCACCGGCAACACCCGATGTTGCAGGAAGGACGGAAAGATCAGCAGGCTTCCCCGCGCCGCTAATGTCGCGCCGGGTTGAGCCACGCAGAAAAACTCGAACGCGCCGCCTTCATACTCCTCCGGCTCCGACAGTTGCACCACGACCGACAGCTTGCGGTCGAAGGGACGGCCTGACCCCAGCCACACATCCTGATGCCAGTCATATTTGCCCTGCTGGGTGGCGTGATATTCGGTGAACTGCACTTCATAGGGCGCGACGATGTCCACCCCGAAATTGGTCCGGTTGGAGGCGCCGACAAATTGCATCACCCGGTCGATAATGTCTTTCTCCCGCAACGGATCGAACCAGCGGATGATGGAGGATCGATAGGCCTGATCATTGCGGCTGCCGTCCGCAAAGCCGACCGTCGCCGACTGGTCGGCATAAAAGTCCGCCCGCTTGACGATGGCGTCGCATTCGGCGGCCGTCAGTGCCGACGGCCACACTTCCCACACATTATTCATGATCTCAGCCTTCCTTTGCGTACACGCAAAACGGGGTCAGAAGGCGCGGCCGATCCCGAAGAAAAAGCGCGCCCGGCGCGAATCCGCGCTGGCGATACGCTTGATCGGCACGGCAACTTCCGCGCTCGCTCGCCATTTGCTGCCGATACCGATGCGCACGCCCCCACCCGCCGATGCGAGCGAGAAATTTTCAGGCGGCAGGCGGTAATAGGGCCGCGCCACCGCATGCGCGACCGCGCCATCGGCATAGGTGAAGAGCGTTGCCTTCTGCAAAACCCCGGATCGCGCAGGGGTCCAGCTTAATTCAGCGCCGCCCGCGACGGCCTGTTCGGCGGTCCTGATCCCCACCGGAAACGCCATGCCAGCGCCGCTGCCGCCCAGCGAAAAGCGCTCTGTCACCGGCAACCTGTCGCGGGAATATTGCGCCTTTGCATTCAGTTTCAGGGCGACGCGCTTCGACAGGGTGCGCACGGCGACCGCCTGCACATTGACCTTGGTGAAGATTTTTTCCGAAAAGCCGGTGAAGGCCCGCGCGCCCAATAGGCCCACGCCACGGCTGACGACCGCCGACAGGGCTTGTCCCTGCCGCTGGTCGGAATGCGACCAGGACGCGCCCAGCCGCAGCGCCCGCGATTTATAGTCGCCAAATCGGACATCGAGGAAATAATTGCTGCTGTCGATGCCGTCGATCGAGGCGTTCACAATCAGGTTCGTCTTGTTGGACCGGACCAGCGCATGGCTGATCGCCACCCCCACCAGCGTCGCTTCCCCCTCGATCGGCCGGTCACGCACGCGGCTTTCGACATGGGCGATATTGGCCGACAGGGTCGTGCCGTTGCTGCCGATCGGGGTGGAGTGGCTTAGGGAAAAGAGTTGATAGCGTTCGGGGTAGAAGGGCAAATAGCCCGCGATCCGAGTGCTGTCCCCTTCGCGCAGTAGCCCATTGGCCGTGACCGACAATTGCGCCTGCACGCCGTCGATCACGTTGCTGACGGTGCTATTGTCGATCAGGATGCCGATCTGCACCTGCTCGCGCTTGACGATCAGGTCCAGGATCAGATCGCCTTCGCCGCCGCCCTGCCGCACTCGCGCCTCGACGCTTTGGCCCGGTATGTCACGCAGCAGGCCCAGCGCGCGTTCCAGCGTCGCCTTGCGCAGCGGAGTATCGCGCTTCAGCCGCCGCATCTGCGCTTCGATCAGGCGGGTCGGCATGCTGGGGGAAACGCCCGCCAGCCGATATTCCTTCACCCGTCCTTCGACCACCCGCACGATCAGCTGTCCTCCTGCGGGCACCTGTGCCGGGATGGACACGGAATAGAAGGCGATGTCGCTGCGGGCGTAGGCATCGCTTACCGCCTTCGCCACCGCCTGCAATGTCTCGCGCGTCAATGGCCGTCCGATCAACGGAGCCATCGCCTTGCCCAGCAGCGGCACGGGCAGCGAGCTTCCCATATAATGCGCCCGCGCCAGCCTGACGCTCTCGGCCGAACTGCCCACCGCTCCGACCGCAGGGACGGGCGCGGCGACAGTGACGGAAGGCGCAGGCGCAATTCCCGGTGCAACCCGATCGGCCCTGTCCCGGTCGATCACGGGCGCAGACGCACCCCCTCCCGCCCCGCCGATCTGCGCCGTTGCAGGGGCGGTCATTGTAACGAGCGCCACCGCCGCCACAATCGCCTTCAGCCGATCCAGAACCCTGTCGAAACCCATTTGCCCCATGCCGCCCCGCGCCATGGAAAATGGCGACTGCCAGCATCAGGGCCTAGAGCAATGTCTTTGCGATTTGCCCCCGAAATAGAACCGATTTGGTGCAATTTCGGCCGATTCTCCATCGGGACAAGCGGCAATCGTCACCAGATTGGCGGGACCACCCCGCCAGTCACAGCGCGATCAGGGCGTAGGGCCGATCGAACCGTTCCGACACGACGAACTGCGCGCAATTATAGACGGGAACGCCACGCGGCGTGCGACCTTCAAAAGCGCCGCGATGGGCGTGGCCATGCACGGCGAAACGGACATTGTCGAACCGGTCGATCGCCTCGGCCAGCCGCGACGAGCCCAGAAATGGATAGATTTCCCGTGGCTCTCCCTCCACCGTGTCCTCCACCGGGGCATAATGCAGCACGGCCACGCAACGGTCTGTGCGCAACGAACGGAGGGCATTTTCCAGCTTCCGCGCTTCGTTGATCGCTTCCTCGACGAAGGTCTTGATGCCCTTTTCCCCGAAGGCGCCGAGTTCGCCCCGGCCGAAACCGCCGACAAAGCCCTTCACCCCGGCAAAGCCGACGCCCTTTATCTCCACCGCCTGGTCGTCCAGCACAGTGACGCCCGCGCCATGCAATATGCGGGCGACTTCTTCGGGCTGGCCGCATTCATAGTCGTGATTGCCAAGCACCGCGACCGTGGGGATCGTACAGGCGCGCAAATCCTCCGCCAATATCTCCGCCTCGCGCGTCTTGCCGAAATTGGTGAGGTCGCCGCACAGCGCCAATATGTCGGCCTTTTCCGATATCTCCTCGAACATCGCGCGGTAACGATGCTCGGACGTGTCGGTGACATGCAGGTCCCCGATCGCGGCGAGGGTCAGACCTTCGTGCCGGGCTGGTTCATTTGTTGCGGTCATGGCTCTCCTCAAGGCCCTTGCCGACCACATCGGCGAAGCCCCATTCGGTGATGTCGATCAGATAGTCGCGCGGGGACAGCAGCCGCCCCCGGCATACGCGGATGTTGGGTACCGGCAGTTCCGCCCGAGTCTGCAAGCGGCCCAGCAGTTCCTCGAAAAGCCAGAGCGGTATGCAATGGCGTTCGGTCGGATAGATGAAGCGGAAGTTGAGCAGATGGATCAGCAGCAATTCCCAATGCAGCTCCATCGTGTCGAGCAGCCATTGCCAGTTGATCCGCTCATGCTGGCGCAGGATGACATGGACGACATCGGCACCGTCATAGCGATAACGGTCCTGGATGAAGATTTTCGACAGGATGAATTCGGTCGGCGGCGTGATGCGGACGTTGATGCCATAGACCTGCGCATGATCTTCGGCGCGGAACCATTCTTCGGTGACGGGGACGCTGGCCGATGAGATGTTGTAGATCACGTCGAAGAAGTTCTTGTCCTTCCAGACCTTCCCGATCCAGCGTTCGTCCTCAAATTCGACTTCATGGCCGAGATGCTTGAAATAGGCGAGGATGCGCGGCGCGTCTCCGGCCTTGCAGAAGACGTCGAGGTCTTTGGTCGGGCGGACGATGCCGGTGTGACAGCCCAGCGCGTAGGTGCCCGAAAGCATGAAGGGGATGCCGGATTCCACCAGATGTTGGAGGCTTTCGGTGTAGAAGGCCACCGAGTCCGGCGGCGGATCGAAGATCGCGGGGTCTGCTGTCATTTCAGCAAGGCAACGGGTGAAGATCGCGAGTGTTCCGCTCCGCCCCCCTTAATCCTCCCCGCGCTGAAGGCGGGGGGAGGGGGACCATCCGCAGGATGGTGGAGGGGAATTACGCAGGTCGCGCTCCTTCCCCTCCGTCAGACCGTTGGCCTGCCACCTCCCCATCTGACGATGGGGAGGATTTATCTGACCCCCGGCACCCCCAGCACCCGAGCCTCATCCTTCAGCCTGCCCACCTGTCCCGGATTAGCCTTCCGCGCCGCCTCGAACGCCGCCTGTGCCTTGGCCGTTTCACCCAGCGTCATCCGACTGCGCATCAGCATGATCCACCCCTCGACATTGCCCGGATTGGCCTTCAGCTTCGCCTCCAGCCCCGACACCATGCCCTCGATCATCGCGTCCTGCTGTCCCTTGGGAAGCTGCGAGGCGGCTTGCATCTGCTCGCGGCTTGGGCCGGGGATCGCCGCCGTCGCGACCGAACCGATCGGCGGATGGGGGGCCGTGGGCTTCACCGCCGCCAGCCGCTGCGCAACATCGATGTCGTTGATCTTCCCCACCTGCTCGATCGTCCGCCGCAGGTCCGCTTCCCACGGAGCCCCCGGCGGCGTATCAGCCAGCAGCGCCAGCCAATCGCGGATCGCGCCCTCATGGTCCTTCGCCAAATCCTTGCGCACCGCTTGGAAATAGCGCGCGCGGGGCTCCTTGGGGTCGAGCTTCACCGCCTTGTCGAAAGCCTCCGCCGCTTCCTTGGGCATCGGATCGCGCTCGCTCGCCATCACCACCGCTTCGCCCAGCGACGACCAGAAGGTCGCGTTGCCCGG
The DNA here is from genome assembly GCF_055394715.1 of Sphingobium sp. TomTYG72. Classification (NCBI taxonomy): domain Bacteria; kingdom Pseudomonadati; phylum Pseudomonadota; class Alphaproteobacteria; order Sphingomonadales; family Sphingobiaceae; genus Sphingobium; species Sphingobium sp. TomTYG72. The sequence continues at coordinate 190,021 of NZ_AP027337.1, forward strand.
CGCCAGCTTCACCGCACGGCGATAAGCCCGCGCAGCATCCGCATGGCGCCCGGCCTCAAAATAGGCCCAGCCGAGCATCTGCCAGCCTTCCGCGTCATTGGGGTTGGCGCCTACCCTTTCCTGCAAGCCGCGAATGACGCTTTCCGGGTCGGGTTGCCCCGCCGCCGCGAAGGGCGCAGAAGCTGCGGCCTCCTCCTTCTCCGGCCGGTCACGCCACATATTATAGCCCACCGACACGACCGCCAGCGCCGCCGCCCCGATCAGCGCCACCCGTCCCATGCTCAGTTTCGCCGCCACGTCATCCCCCTCGAAATCACCAACTGCTCTCTAGCGCCGCCCATTCAAATTGATAGAGTGCCCAAAGACTTGATCCGCGCACCATAAATCGGCAGGGGCTAAAGCCGGGGCTGCGGGTGATCTCGCAAGAGGGGGGTATCAAGTGACTGACCGCGTGCGTATCGCGATCGTCGGGTCGGGACCGGCGGGGATGAGCGCGGCCGCGCGCGCGGCGCAGCTCGGCATCCCGCATCTTCTGATCGAAAAGACGGACCATCTGTCCGACACGATTTTCAAATATCAAAAGGGCAAGCATGTGATGGCGACGCCCAGCCAGCTCGTGCTCCGTTCCGACTGCGATTTCGACGCGGGCAAGCGCGAAGCGATCCTCGGCCGCTGGAATGAGCAGGCCGCCGCCCAGGGCCTCAACATCGCCTATAATGCCGAAGTCAAAGCCATCACCGGCATCGGCGATCCCATCCCCGGCAGCATTCACAAGATCGTCGAGCGCAAACGCGATGGCACCACCGAAACCAAGGAAATCCAGCGCCTCGCCCCGCCCTACCGCCTGACCCTCTCCAACGGCCGCGAAGTCATCGCCGACGCCGTCATCATGGCGATCGGCACGCAGGGCAATCCCAACCTGATGCGCGTCCCCGGCGCAGACCTGCCCCATGTCCAGTATCAGCTGGACGACCCCGCCGATTATAATGACGAACATATCTTCGTCGTCGGCACCGGGGACGCGGGCATCGAAAATGCGATGGGCCTCGCCGCTGACGAGGCGCAGGGGAATGTCGTCACCATCCTCAACCGCTCGACCGAATTCGCCAGCGCCAAACCCGCCAACGTCAAGGGACTGATGGCCGCCGCCGAAGCAGGCCGCCTCTCCATCATGACCGAGTCCACCACGGCGAAGATCGAGCCCGGCTTCATCACCCTCGACAGCCGCGATGGCGAGGTGAAGATGAAGTGCGACCGCATCATCGCCCGCATGGGCTCGGCCCCGCCGCGCGCCTTCGTCGAAAGCTGCGGCGTGGAATTCGCCAGCAACGACCGCCTGGCCTTCCCGAAGCTCTCCCCGGTGTTCGAAAGCACCGCGCCCGGCATCTTCGTGATCGGCGCGCTGGCGGGCTATCCGCTGATCAAGCACTGCATGAACCAGGGCTATGACGTTGTCGAGTTCATCAACGGCAACAACGACCTGAAGCCCGCCGACGAACCCATCCTGGCCGCCAAATTCGCCGCGCTTCCCGAAAAACGCAGCGTGTCCGAATGGCTCGAATATCTGCGCACCAACGTCTCGATCCTGGAAGGGCTTTCCCCCCTCCAGATGCGCGAGTTCATGCTCGACAGCGAGGTCCGCGCCTATCGCGCTGGCGAAGTCATCTTCGAAAAGCACGACCCCGGCTCCTCCCTCTTCGGCATTGCGGGCGGACAGGCGCTGGTGGAGGTCGCCCCCGCCACCGACGTGCCGATCGACCAAGGCTCTATCTTCGGCGAAGTCGGCCTCATCTCAGGCCGCCGCCGTGGCTCGACCGTGCGCGCGGGCCAGGACTCGATCATGGTGGAGGTGTCGCGCACGGCGGCGCTGAAGCTCATGTCCTCCAACCCGCCCGCCAAGCGCGCCATCACCCGCATCTCGACCGAACGCCAACTGCTCCAGATGTTCGGCTCAGGGCTGACCCCCGCCGATCTCGCCGAAGTGCTCGACACCGCCGAGATCAAGACCGTTAAGGCGAGCGAGGCGATCCTGACCGAAGGCGACCTCGGCAATGACATCTATGTCATCCGCGTCGGCTCCATGATCGTGGAGAAGAAGATCGGCGGCAAGAACGTCTTCCTCTCCTACCTTCCCGCTGGGTCCTATGTCGGCGAAATGGCGCTGATCGCGGGCGGCCCGCGCACCGCCACGGTCAAGGCGACGGTCAAGTCCGAGGTCATCAAGCTGAACGGCGACGCCTTTGCCCGGCTGATGGCCGCCAAGCCCGCCTTGCTCGAACGCGCCCGCCGCGACATGGCCGCGCGGCAGGACGTCAACGCCTTCATCGAAAGCCGCAAGGACAGCTTTTCCACCGTCGTCGACATGTATTCGGAAACGGCGAAATTCCTGGTCGATAACGGCATCGGCGAAGCAACCGACGTTCTCCTGATCGACGAGCATCTCTGCGTCGGCTGCGACAATTGCGAGAAAGCCTGCGCCGACAGCCACGAAGGCCTCTCCCGCCTCGACCGCGAAGCCGGGCGCACCTACGCCCATCTCCATGTGCCGACGAGTTGCCGCCATTGCGAGCATCCGCACTGCATGGCCGACTGCCCGCCCAACGCCATCCATCGCGGCCCGGACGGCGAAGTCTTCATCGACGAAACCTGCATCGGCTGCGGCAATTGCCAGCGCAACTGCCCCTATGGCGTGATCCGCATGGACAGCGTGCCGCCGAAGAAGCCGGGGCTGCTCAGCTGGATGTTCTTCGGCTCAGGCCCCGGCCCCGGCGAACCATCCAAGAAATGGCGCTACAAAAACACCGAACCCGGCGTCGAAAAGCCAAAAAAAGCCATCAAGTGCGACATGTGCTCCGGCATCGAAGGCGGCCCCGCCTGCGTCCGCGCCTGCCCCACCGGCGCCGCCATCCGTGTCTCGCCGGAGGATTTCCTCACCGTCGCCCGCTTGGACCGGGAGGCGAATTGAGCATGGGCATCTCTGCCTACATCATTTCCGTCATCCCCCCGCAGTCGGGGATCGATCTCCCAGCTAATGGCAATCCCCTACCTCCGTTCGCCCTGAGCTTGTCGAAGGGCTTCACTTTTCTTCAAGAGAGTAAGGGGCTTCGACATTTAAGCGAGACAGGGGGCTCGCTCAAACAGCCCGAACGGATGAGAGCTAATTTCGATACGATCATGCTCCACACCAAAGCGAACACGCTCTGATGGCCACCCGAGCAACCCCGACCCGCCCGCGCCGCACCAAGGGCGAAACCCTCCACGACGGCTTCCTCCGCCACGCGAACTTCCGCTGGCTGAAGATCGCCACCATCCTCTGCATCCTCACCATCGCCAGCTATCTGTTGATCGACGTCACCCCACACCACAATGGCGGCAGCTGGTACGGCTACACACTCGGCACCATCGGCGTCGGCCTCATCCTCTGGCTCACCCTGCTGGGCCTGCGCAAGCGCGCCATGACGCGCGGCCGCTGGTCGCTAAAGGCATGGACCAGCGCCCATGTCTATCTGGGCCTCAGCCTCATCGTCATCGGCACGCTGCACACGGGCTTTCAGCTTGGGTGGAACGTTCATACGCTCGCCTATGTGCTGATGATGCTGGTGATCCTTTCCGGCCTGTTTGGCATCATCGTCTATGCGACCCTGCCCACAGCGCTCAGCAACAACCGGACGGAAATGACGCAGGTGCAGATGCTCGAAGCGATCCGCGCCATCGACCGGCAGTTGCATGACGCCGCCCAGCCCCTGCCCCACGATCAGGCCAGCCTAGTCCGCCAGTCCCTCAACGACGACCCCTTCGGCGGCAGCCTGATCGCCCGCCTGTCCGGCCGCTACCCCCGCTGCGCCACCGCCGCCGCGCAGGCATCGCTCCGCCATTGGACCGGCGACCATCCCGACACAGGTAAGGAGCCGCTCGAAAAGATCGATGCCCTCCTCGAACGCAAGCAGGCGATGCTCGCCCGCCTCCGCCGGCACCTGCGATTAAAGGCACTGCTGGAAATCTGGCTCTACCTCCATGTTCCGGCCACCTTCGCCCTGCTCGCCGCGCTCACCGCGCACATCGTCAGCGTCTTCTTCTACTGGTGAGCGCAATGAGCTTCACAGTCCGCCAGATCAGCCTGACCGCAGACGGCCGCGAGATCGTCCGCAGCGCGACGCTTGCCAAGCCGCAGCTGTCGCTGGGCCGCGCATCGACCAACGACATCCACCTCCCCGACCTCGCGCTGGAACCCGATCACGCGCGGATCGAGCAGCTCGACGCCCGCACCCTCCGTGTCCGCGCCACCGGCACCCTCGGCTTCGACATCGAAGGCCGCACCACCCGCTCGGCCGACATCGACACGGCCAAGGGCGCGGAACTGCGCTTCGGCGGCCATCGCATCACCGTCAGCAGCGAAGACGGCGCGACAATCCTCTCCATCCGCCGCGTCGATGCCGTCTCCGAAGCCTCGGAGGAAAAGGAGGAGGCCCGCGTCTTCTCTCTCGCTCGCCTCGCCCCGCCCAAGCGCCTGACCGCATGGGGCCTTGTGCTCGCGATCCTCATCGGCTTCCTCGCGGTTCCCATCTACAGCTACGCCACCCGCCCCGCCGACGATACGCGCAACATCTACAGCGTGAAGGGCGACGGCGCCTGGTCCTCCGGCCCTCTGAGCCAGGCCCACCACGCGCTCGAAGGCAAATGCGAGACCTGCCACCAAAAGGCGTTCGTCTCCGTCCGCGATTCAGCCTGCCAGACCTGCCACAAGTCCGTCCACGACCACGCCCCCGCCGCCCGCATCGCGGCGGCGCGCGCGGAACCCGGCATCGGCGGCAAGTTCCTGGCGACTGTCGCCGCCACCTTCGGCAAGCCCCCCGAGGGCGCCTGCGTCGATTGCCATCGCGAACATGAAGGCGCTGGTCCCATGCAGCCCGCGCCCCAGGCCTTCTGCACGGACTGCCACGGCAGCCTGAAGGACCGCCTCAAAGACACGAAGCTCGCCAACGCCAGCGACTTCGGCACCGCCCACCCGCAATTCTCGGCGCTTGTCCAATACAACCCCGGCAAGCACCCCAGCTTCACCCGCGCCAGCCTCGACACCAAACCGATGGACGACAGCGGCCTCAAATTCCCGCACGACGTCCACCTGTCCAAAACCGGCGGCGTCGCCCGCATGGCGCGGACGTTGAAGGCACAGAACGGCTATGGCGACGCCCTCGCCTGCAAGGATTGCCACCGCCCGACCGCCGATGGCGTGCGCTTCATGCCCGTCGACATGGAACGCGACTGCCAGTCCTGCCACAGCCTCGCCTTCGAAACGATCGGCGGCACCGTACGCACCCTGCGCCACGGCCAGCCCGAACAGGTGATCGCGGACCTGCGCGCCTATTACCGCTCCACCAGCCCTGCCACCCCGCTCTCCCTCGGCGGCATGGCCCGCCGCCGCCCCGGCGACTATGCGCAGGGCCGCGTCTATCACGCCTATTTCGGCGCAGTCGCCGCCCGCCCCTCCCGCGCCGACGACGCCATCCGCGCCGTCTTCTCGAAAGGCGGAGCCTGCTACGACTGCCACACCGTCACCGGAGGCGGAATCAACTGGCAAGTCACCCCCGTCAACCAGCCGATGCGCTACATGATGAATGGCTGGTTCGACCACAAAGCGCACAGCACCGAAACCTGCGAAAGCTGCCACGCCGCGCCCAAATCCCATGACGCGCGCCAGCTCCTCCTGCCCGGCATCGACAGCTGCCGCACCTGCCACGGCGGCGAAAAGTCCCGCGCGGACGTGCCCTCCGGCTGCGCCATGTGCCACAGCTATCATATCGGCGACGGCGCGCCATGGACGCCCGCCAATCAAACCGTCAGAAGAGATCAGGCCGACAGACCGCGCAAGACAGGCCGCGAGAGTTGAGGGGGGAGCAAGGACCATGCTGATCGCCCAGATCACCGACATTCACCTCGGCTTCGACCCCGGCAACCCCGCCGAGCTGAACCGCCAGCGTCTGGATCAGGTCCTGCGCGCCCTGATCGATGGCCCCAACCGCCCCGACCTGTTGCTCGCCACCGGCGACCTCACCGATCAGGGCGATCCGGAAAGCTATCGCGCCCTGGCGCAAGCCTTCGCCGCCTGCCCTTTCCCGGTCTGGCCCTGCATGGGCAATCATGATGACCGCGCCAACTTCGCCGCGATCTTCCCCCACATCCCCCAGCACGACGGCTTCGTCCACTACGCCATCCCGCTGGAAAACCGTCGCATCCTCGTCCTCGACACGCTGGAGCCCGGCCGCCACGGCGGCGCCTTCTGCGAAGCCCGCGCCGCATGGCTCGCCGCCCGCCTCAATGAGGACAGCGCCACCCCCACCCTCATCGTCATGCATCATCCCCCGGTCGAAGCTGGGATCGAATGGATGAACACCCACCCGGACGAGCCCTGGGTCCAGCGCTTCGCCGCTACCATCGCAAGCCGCCCCAACATCGCTGCGCTGCTCTGCGGTCACCTTCACCGCACCATCACCGCGCCGTGGCAGGGCACGACCGTCGCCATCTGCTCCTCCACGGCGCCCCAGCTCGCGCTGGACCTGCGGCCAATGGATCCGGACGCCCCGGACAACCGGCCGATGATCATCGCCGATGCGCCCGCCTACGCGCTCCACCGCTGGACGGAGCATGGCCTTGTCACGCATTTTGAAACGGCGGACGATCATGTCGGGCTGGCCAAGTTCGACACCGGCATGCAGCCGCTGGTCCGCATGCTGATGGATGAACGGCCGGCGTGACGGCGGCGTCGCATTGGTCATCCAGCGAAGACGGGGATCGAACGTGTCCTGACGGGCGCCGCCAGCTTCTCTATTGAGGGGTCGCTGGTGCAGCCACATGCTCTACCGACGCGCTGCCTCCATCCTTGGCGGTTTCGTCTTCAGCCTCCGCTGTCACCGTCGCCTGTTCTGCAACGAGCGCTCGCAAGCGGGCCTTGCGGCCGCCCATCCGATTGATCAACCCGCCAAGATGGTTCCCGAAACGCACCTCCCCTGACCAAACAACCGGCGTCGCCCGTGCCAACAGAGAGGGCAGCGGCATGTCACTTGGCTCGCGCGGTCGAATATCGACAGCTTTTGGCATTGGCTGCGGCAAAGTACTGCCGAAAATGCCCCCCATAAGTGCGCCTTTAAGCAAACGCCCTGCCGTCAATACATCACGCTTCTGGCCTTGAGGAAAGTCGCTGTAGACGGACACGACACCCAGGTCGGTGACGGTGCCTGCCGCAAGCTGCATCGCCGAGGAGCCAAGCGAAAAGGCGGTATCATTGGCCCCTTCCACCACCCAATTCCCCGGATCAAGTTCAGCGATGTAGAGGCGCCGCTCCTTGTCCTTCATTGCAGGCTTGATGAGGTGAACACGGTTGTCGAGGACCCATCCTCCACGCGGTATCTTGCCGCCGGGCGGCGGCGTGGGTGTGGCAATATCGTTCTTCGCCGGATCATAGCGGCCGAGGATCAGCGTGCCGTACAACATGGCATCGTCCAGCTTGCCGATTTCCACCACCACATAGGCTTTGGTAGGATCGAGTGCCGATGGCACCTTGCTGAGCCCGCCGGATGCTGCTGCTGGCGCGGCCCAGGCGGTTATCATGGCAAACCAGAAAATAAGATATCGCTTCATTCTACCAGCACCTCCCCCACAGGCTGTTCCGCAGCGACGAGCGCGAACATGCGATCTATCCGTGCTTCACCTTCCAGCTTCCTGATTTCCGCATGGCTTGCCTTGTCGATCGAACGGCGCTCATAGCCCTTGTCCGCCATGCAAGTTCTTTCGACGCGTGAAATCAACCGCCGCCGTTCCCGGCTTGCCGCCATTGAAGCAAAGAAAGAGCCTATACCCGCAGCTATGGCGTTGTTGGCCGCACTCGAGCCATAGGCCATGAAACGAATATGTGTCGTCCGCACGCCACCTGCGAGTTCCGTACAATCGTTCACATCGTCCATGTAACGATCGCGGCCAATGCCGCGTTGATGGAAATAATAGGGACCTTCCGCCAAGGCCGGCGTGGCCAAGCAGAATAGCGCAGCCACCGTTGCTGCCCCCATGCAAACAGGCTTCATGCAGATCCCCCTTCAGACTCTCTATAGCGAGCGTATCACTGCGGCAATGCCAGCTTTGAACTCTCAACGGTTGGCAGCGGGATCAGTATTTGGAAGCAGTCGCCCGTTCCCTACTCCATCGTCCCCATCGCATTTCGCTCCCGAAACATGATAGGCTCGCGCGCGGCCGTCGTCGGCGCCACGATCGGCGGCAGCAGGAGACCAGCCAATGGCCCGGAACGACGACGATCTGTCAGCGCTCGATGTGCTCATTGTCACCGCGCTGATCGGCCTCACCCTGGGCGTAGGCTGGAAACTGTGGGGATCGCTCTTTAGCTCATAGCGTCCTGGTCAGCCCGGCACATATATCCATATATGGCGCGGGCCGCCTGCCATAGCCCGAAGGCTGCGCGCAGATTCCGCCTGAACTGGCCGGGGCTGGCATGGATCGTCATATATTGCGGCCATCGCCATCAATATTCCCGACGGGGCGCTATTCAGCTCATAGGTGCCGTAAACGATGTTCCGGTGCATCGCCAGGCTGCCCCACAGATCGTGCAGCCTTTTGTCCTTTGGGCAGAGAGCCTGCGTGAGCAGCATCTGGCGGATGGCCGCCACCGCGCGCGGGTCGCCGCCGACCGCGGCGCCGGTCAGCAATATTTCTGCCTGTTCCTTGTCCTGTTCCACGCCGTTGCCGTCGCGGTATGCCAAACCCAACGAATAGCGTGCGGACACATCGCCATGCCCGATCTCTTCCTTCAACAGTGGGATCGCAGTTGCGAAATCACCCCGGCCATAGGCTTTCATGCCCGCCGTCCGCTTCACGCCGACGGAACAGCCGGACAGCACGGCGATAAGCGTTGCCGTCATCAGTATTTTGGACGCTAGCCTCATATCATTCCCCCTTCGATGGCCGACGCGGTCGCACACACCCCTCATCGCAGCAAAGGCGGTCGCCAGCTCTTCATGTCCACTTCATCGCTGACCTTGTAGGGCACGCCCTTCGACGTCAGGAACAGCCGTTCCATCTCAGGCCGGGTGAAGGGCCGCGACCCGATCCGTCCGAACACCGCGATCTGCCCGCCCGTCTCGTCCACCGCCCGATCGCGATCCAGACCCTTGGACAGAGCCACCGCAGGCGTGGGCGTACGTGCCCACGCGATCAGTTCGGGCTTGGGCGCAGGGGAGAAGCCGTAGAAATTGGGCTGGCTCGCCGGGCTGGTCAGCTGGATCACCTTCATGCCGTTCCGGCCGTCCGCGATATAGGCGAAGAGCGACGCGTTGGTGGTGCCGACGATGACATCCTCGACATCGGTCATCTGGCCGCCGAATGTCTCCCTGGCATAGAGGCTGGGCTTCAAGGGATTGGTGATGTTGACGATCGCCAGACCCTCGGCCTTCGCCGCGACATAGGCATAGGTGCGCGCCAGATAGATGCGGCGCGCGTCCTTCAGCGGCACGGTCGCGGATGGCACGGCCACCGGATCGGTGAGCTTCGTCACATCGAACAGTTTCAGCCCGTCGGCGTCGGTGACCCAGAGGTAGCGGAACTGGATCGCGCTCGCCCACGCATCCCTGAGCGGGCGGACGGCGGCGAGGCGTGGGTGCAGCGGATCGCTCAGGTCCACGACCACCAAGCCCACGTCAGCGGTGATATAGGCGATTTGCCCGGCAAGCTGGATATGTCGCGCGCCGTTCAGCACGCCATCGGGGTTCCAGGTGACGGCGCGCTTCAGGAAATTGTTGCGGAATTCGCCGTCGGCCATGGTCTCAATATTGACCATGATGAGCCCTTCGACACTGTCCGTCACCGCCGCATAGCTGTAGATCGGCAGGAAGGGCTGTTCCTGATTAATCTCCCGCAGCTCCTTAGTGCTGCGCAGCGGATTGATCGGCTGATTGGTCGGCAGCGCCATGCAGGTCGCATTTTTCGACGCGACGCCCGTATTATGGCCGAGCTTCGAGAAAGGCCCGCTGACGATCGGTTCGGAAAAACCCTTGTTCGCGATCGACGCGACGTCATAGACGCGAAAGCCGCCCTTGCCCTCCGCCACATACATATATTCGCCGCGCAGTTGCAGGCACCCGACCCGACCCGCCGTGCCTTTCACGACGTTGCGGAATTCCTCGACCGGCCGGGTTTCGCCCGATCCCTTCTTGTCGAAGAATTTGCCCCGCACCCAATTCTTCAGTTCGCGGCCATTCTGCTCGACATGCAGCTTCCAATAATCGGGATAGGCATATTTCTGAAGGTAAGACCCGATCACCGCCTGCGGCTCGTCCCACTCCGTAACGCGGATCGCCTCGAACCCGCCTTCCATCCCCGTCCAGGCATTCAGCCCCACGAAATTGACGAAGTTCGTGCCCAACAACAACAGCTGCGACATGATCGCATTATTGTCGTCCTTCACCGACAAGTGGCAGTCGGAACAGGTCTTCGTCTCGGTCTTGCGCACCGTATGCGGGAAGTGCGGCGCGAACGCCTGTGACGAAAAGCCGATGCCCGACACCGGCGGCTGCTGAATATAGATGCGCTCGCGGTTGATGTTGGTCGATGACAGCACCAGCGCGGACGTCGATCGCACCGGCGCGGTCGCGTTCCCCTTGGTCGTCATATGCTTGCCAAGCTGGAACATCTCGTCCCGCGCGACCTGCGGATTATAGGTCGCGAAGTTGCGCGTCTCCTCGCCCTCATAATGGTGCAGCGACGTTTTCCAGTTCGCCTCGATTGGCAAGTGACACCCGCCGCAGCTGGTCGTCCAGCTGAGGTGACAGGTGAAGCAGGCCATGGAGTCATCGCCATGGGCACGGTCCGCCTTGGCGACGCCCGGCCCGAAGGCAAAGCTGCCATCCTCCGCGCCCGACTTGCTCATCAGCTTGGCGCGGGCCGCCTTCGCATTGAAATGGGGATTGGCGGCGTCCACCGAATCCTTGACGAGGCTGACCTCCCACACAAGGCTGGGATCGACGATCGACCGCTGGATCAACTTGCGCCGCCCGCTCGCGTCATAAAACCATTCAAACCGCCGCTTGCCATCAGGATTGCGGAGCAGCGCGAGATTATTGCCTTTCGGCGGCGCGGCCGGTCCCGACGTCAGCAGCGTCGGATATGCGTCCGCCGTGCCATGGCAATCCTTGCAACCGATCTCGATCGCATTCGCCACCTCGCCATAGATGAAGCCGTTGCCATGGCTGTCCTGCGCAAAATGACAGTCGGCGCATTGCAGGCCCTTTTCGGCATGAATGTCCATGAGGTGGACGGACTTGCCCGGATTGGTGCCGGGCTGGACGAACTTGCCCTCACCTTTCTTGCGCCATTTCTCCGGATCGTCGTTCGACACGACTTTGCCGTCCGCGTCGAGCAGATTGCCTTCGCGATCCCGCTTGAAGACGCCACGGAAGTTCCAGCCATGGCCGTGATAGTCGGCGAACTGCGTGTCCTTCGCCTTGTCGTTCAGGTCGTAGACGTTGCGCAGGAAGTCGAGGTCGGACCATTTGCCCTTCGGCGCTGCCCCTTCCGGATTGCGCTCCAGCGTCTTGTGCACCTCGGCCGCGTCGGGATATTTTTGCTTCTCCGGCCACATTAGCGGGGCGTCGGACTCATAGTCCCACATGGTGTAGCCGAGATAACTGTTCAGGAAGATATTGGGCTGATGCATGTGGCAATTCATGCACTGCGCCGTCGGGATCGCGCGGGTGAAGGCGTGCCGGATCGGATGCCCGCTTTCCTTGACCGCACCGATGGGATGATCGGGCGTCTCGTCATGCGCCCCCTTCAGCGCGCCATGGCCGCCCTCTTCATGCGCCATCTTCCCCGCAATCGTCGGATCGACCGTCGCCGTCTGTCCATCCCGCCCATATTGCGCATAGGTCAGGCTGTGGCGCGGCTCGCGGTCGTTCGCGTAAACCACATGGCACCCCGAACAACCCGAATGGCGATAGTCGCCCGGCTGATCATTGGTCCCCATGAACCACATATAGGGGTCGTTGAGCCGCGTCTTGTGCAGGTTCAGCACCGGGATCGCCACGCGCAATCCCGTCCCCGGCCCCCGGCTCGACTGCTTCAAATCAGGCCGCCCCGGCTCCTCCAGTCGCTGAATGGAGCCAGTCGGATTGGGCAAGCCAATTTCCGGAAACTGCGTAGCAATATTCCGCCCACCCCGCTCGAACACGCGGAACACGTCCCCCGGCGGCGTCACCTGCCAGTTGGGCAGCGGATACAGTTCCGCCAACGCGCCCCGCGCCTTCTGCTCCGCCGTCAGCGTGCCCGGAGGCGACCCCGGCGACACGATCTTCGCAGGCTTTCCATCCTTGGTATAAGCCTCGCCAAAGATGTAATTCTTGTACGGCACGATCCCGTTATTATAGGCCGCCCCGCCCCACAGCATCGCCCCCGACGCCATCAGCGACCGCTCGGCCGCCTCGATCACCTGCATGTGGCACGACCCGCAAGCCTCCCGCGCCACGCGATAGTCGCTCGGGTTCACAAAGCGCACAAATTCCGGCGCCTCCCGGTTGAGCAACGTATAAGTCCGCTTCGGGTTCGCCGAAGATGGATAATGCCAGCTCCCCGGATAACGCGGCAGCACATGCGCCTTGTCCCGCGCCGCCACATAGGCCGGATCGTCAAACCCATGGCTCGGGTCGCCCCGCACCGCCGCATCGCCGCCATGGCAATCCACGCAGCCCAGCATCACCGCAGGGGTCGCGTGCATCGACGGCTCATCGGTCTTGGTGTGGCAGCTATAACAACCGTCCGACTTCGCCGCGACCTGATCCGCCGTCTGGCTCATCGGCGCAGGCGGCGTCACCGCATAGACCCGCGTCACCGGCTTTTCCGCATCGGACGCATGCAGGATCACCACCGGCACCGTCAAAGCGGCAAGGATCAGCAACAGAAAGGCGAAGAAAGGCCGCATCAATAGCTCAAAATCAAATTGCCGAGCACCGAATAATATTCCCGGTTACGCTCGCTATTGGTGAAAAGGTCGCGAAATCCCGCCCCCGGCAGCAAAGTCGCCCCCGACAGGCGAAACACAATATTCTGCGTCGCCTTAGGCCGCCAGATCGCCGCCGTGGACAAGTCCCAGCCGATCGACTTGGGAATACTCCCCTCGTTCCGCAAAGCCTGCAATGTCGCCGTATTCTCAAACCACAAATGGTTCGCATTGGCCGAAACCCGCAATTCCGGCAGCAGATCGAAATCCGCCCCCGCGCCCAGCAGCATCGTGCCGGGATTGTTGAAGTTCGACTGCCCCTGTTCCTTCGATGACCGCAGCGAATTCAGCACGCCATTGCGCCCATTGATCCCAATGACGCGCCCACCCCCCGCAAAGGGAATAGTCTGCCTGATCCAATAACTCGTATCCGCCCCTGCAAAGACCGGATTCTCGAAAATCGCGTCGAACCCATTTTCGCGATTGTCGTAAGGATCGCCATCCCCACTCGCATACAGCCCCGACAGCCGGAACCGCATCCAATCCTTGTCGATGCTCGCCTCAGCAGCAGCAAAAAACGCCCTGATCTGCGCAGGCTCCGACGTAAAGAAGCTGTTCCGATCCTCCCCCAGCGCCCCGTAAACCGATGCCGTCAGATTGATCCGCCCGATCCGCCCATCCGCATTATAGCCTAGATAAACGACATCATAATCCCGCCCGCGCAGGTCGCCCAGCAAGGCAGGCCGCACCGGAAAGCCATTATCATCGACCTCGATCCGCCCCGCCTCGCGGTTCATATTATAGACGGCAGTAATCTGGCTGGTGAACCCCGGTATCAGGAAATCCTGCCGATACAGGTTAGCCAGAAAAACCCAGTCCCGCCGCGGCGGCTGTACCACCGAATTCAGGCCCGAATTGGTATCCTTCTCCAACCGCCAAAAGGCCGCGAGGTTGAACTGAAACCGATTATTGTCCCGATTACCGAACAGCCGAATGCCCAGCTGCTGATCATTGAACAGAAAGCCGCGAAAATCCGACTGAAAAGGCTGAATGCCCACACGGATCGACCGGAAATCATAGCGATCCGAAGTATTCGCCAGATGATAATCGACGAACAGTTCCTGCACCCCCAGAAAATGGTCGGTGCGATGGCTCGCCTTCGACGGCTCCACGAACAGCACCCGCCGTTCGGGCACATTCACATGGTTGATATTATAGGCCAGCGTCAGCCGATACTCGATCTCCGGTGGCTTGAACGCGGTCGATCCCTTGATCAACGCCACGCCGCCGATGAAGGTCTGGCTCAGCACATAGCTTGCATCCTTGCCGAACACATCAATGCTGCCCGGCCGCTCGGTCGTCTGCACGCCGACGGGAATCGGAAAAGTACGCGGCTCCATCACCGTGTCGCTCACCGCATTGGCGACGAAGAACCAGTCCTCGCCCTTGATCGGCAGCCACTTGACCTTCTCGCGGTCAATCGGCCGGTCACCCTTCAGCGTGTTCTGGCCATAGGGATCGAACCAGCGTTCCTTGACCACGCCCAGCGATTCAATCAGCCGCCAGCGGTCCGGGATCGGCACCTGATCCACCGGAAAAGCCTCTGGCGGAGGCGCGCGCACGGCCCCCACATTATCCTGGGTCACCGCCTCAGGCAGCGGCGCTTCATACCCCGGCCTACGCCGCCCATCGATCGACTGCTCGTCCGCCCCCACCTCGGGCGCGTTCAATATCTCTTCCCAATTGTCCGGCGGCGGCGGCGGCACAGGCTCGCCCGGCTGCGCTAGCGCCAACAGCGGCAGGAAAGCGGCCAGCCCCACCCTTACAGCCCCTGACACACATTTTGCGACGCGCTGTCGAGGAACGGCGCAAAGGGACAGCTCACATAACGCAGCCGCACCGCAGCATTACCCAGATCGACGACGATCTGGTCCGCCCGGATCGCAGCAGGCGCATTGCCAATGCCGCCGCCCCGCAGCCCGCCATTATGCGCGCCCAGGAAGCTGATCATGTCATCCTGATCGATGCCGTCGCCCGACACGCCAATCGCGCCCACCAGCACGCCACCGCGATAGATAGGCACCGATCCCGGAAATATCTGAATGCCATTCTGCACCCGATTACCCGCGCCCACGCCCGTCACCGCCGAACAACGCTGCGGCGTGTCGGTCGCACTCGCGCCGGTCACATAGGCGAGATGCGCGGCCAGATCACCCACCACCAGCGCCGATTGCAACCCGGTCGAGAAAGGATTGAATTGCGCGATCGGGCGGGAGAAAGGCCCATTGGGCCGCCCCACTTCGCCATCAGGAAAATAGGGCCGCGAAAGCAGACCATTCGCCCGGTCGGTAAAAGCATGAGCGCCTGTCAGCGCAGCGGAGTCATTCAGGAAAGTTCGCGCCTTCCCCACAAAGGCCGCCACATCCGCGCTGCTGCTCGCCAACAAATCCGGCCCGGCATGGGCGCCGGAGAAGAACGCCGCCGTCCGCGCTTTCTGCAAACTGACGTCCGTACCGAAGATCGGCGCATCGGGCGACCGCACGATTCCCAGCGCCGCCCCGCGCGTATCCACGACGCTGATCGTCACCTGCGCCCGGCTGTCCAGCGGCTGCCTGATCTGCGCCCGTGCCCGGCTCATGATGGTGAAGGCTTCCTCCAGCACCGCAGTCACCTCGGCGGCGGTCAGCGGCTGCGCCACATCCCCCGCATCGGTCGCCGCCCGGATCGGAAAGCGGTTATTCCCCGACCCATCAGTCAGCACAAAGGCGTCGCGATTGGAAAATTCCGCCACCCGTGAAGCCCGCACGCCCGAAAGCTCGCTGCCATAGGCGACACCCGCCAGCACCATCGGCGCGGGATCGCCATAATAGCCGCGCACCGCCACCAGGCTCCCCGCGCTGCCGTTGATCGCCGCAAAGCTGGCCGTCCCGCTCGCCATTAGCCCTGAATAGGCCGCGTCCGAATAGCGCAGCGAGGTGCCGTCCACGAAGATGCGGTTCGCGCGGATGCTGTCGGGCGCTTCAAAGCCCAGCGTCCCGGCGAGCGCGATATATTCTTCCGGATCATTGTCCGTGTCGGTGACGTTTGGATCTGATCCATAGACCCCATCCGCCATCACGCCGATGCCGCCGACAACGACGCCGTTTTTGTAAAGCGGAAAGCCCCCCGGATCGGCCGCCAGCCCCAGCGGCGACCGCTTCGGCCCGATCATCGCTTGTGCGCCCGACGACATGTAGCGCGCCGACAGATCCGAACAGGGCAGCTGACTGAACTGCACGCCGAACAGCGGTCCGCTCTCCAGCCCAACGGTTCCGGGCGCAGGCGGGAAATGTTCCTGCACAATCATGCTCGCCGTACGCGTCGAAAAGGCGTTGCCGCCGCTCGACAGATAGGCCCCGGTGATCGCCTTGGAAATCGCGCCAGCCTCCGCCGGAACGGTCAGATTCTGCGCGTCTATATTCTGCCCATTAGGCGCAGCGCTGGTCGTGGCTGTCGCCCGCGCGCCATTCATGCGGAACACGGCCAGCACATTGCCCACGCGATCCGTGACGGCAATCACCGCAGGCAAGCTACGCGCCTGCGCTTCAGCCGCCGCATGCGCAACGACGCTCTCGACATCGGCGACGGTTAACGCCTCCTGCGCCGGATCGGCATACAGCCGCGAAGGTGTGGGCGTAGGAGTAGGCGTAGGCGAACCTCCGCCCCCGCCACTACTGCCGCCTCCACCGCCGCACGATGTCAGCATCAACGCCGACAGCGCAACCAGCGCGCCAAATCTGTGCCGCAACGCCCTCACCGCAAAGCCCCAATGCTGCGCGCCGCGCTACCCAGCGCCGCCCTGAACGCGGCAGGCTGATAGCCATTCGGCTCCTTCACCGCCGCATAGGCGCGATTGACGTCCGCCCGGATACCCGCCGCCGCGCCCACTGTCACCTGGCCGCTCTTCACCATGCTATTGAGCAACGTGTCGATCGCCATCACCGCCTGCACCGACCCTTCATAATCGGTGAAGCGCGGACTGATCGCTCCCCCCGCAATCTCGCTGACGATAGCAAACGCCATGTCGCCATTCGTCTTTGCCCCCGCAAAGCCATTGGCCAGCGCACCGACGCTTGCCGCCAGCTTGCCTGCCGCCGCGACCGCCAAACCCCGGTCCCTCGCAATGGCAGCATGGAACGCCCTGCTGTCCGCATCGAACCGGGCGGCCGCGCCGGGCGCGATCACCTTGGCCGCCGCCGACAGCATGATCATATTCTCGTCATTGAAAGGCGGCATGCCCGCCGGGATCGGCCGTCCGGGGTTCGCCTCCCACGTCTTGTTCCGCTCCGTCTGGTCATAGATGCGCCGGTGGCAGCTCTGGCAATCGAAGAAGTAGAATTCCGGGAACGCCCCTTCCGTCCCCTTCTCGCTGGCATAGAGGGTCAGCGCCCGTTCCACCGCCATCGCCTGCCCCACGGCCCACAGCTTCAGGCTGTCCGTCCGCCCCTTCCGCCGCGCATAGTCGGCATCCTCATCATGATGCGCCTGCATGGAAGAGAAAAGGTCGAGTTCAAACGAGACACGCGGATGGCCAGCCGCCATCATGCGGTGATCGACGAACTGCCCCGGCCGGTCGCTCCCGAAATGGCAATCGAGGCAGACAGCAGCCCGCGCCTGCGGCCGGTCGAGCGGCATCATCCCAGCCGCAACGTTGGACGCATGGGTCGCGCCCACCGCATAATGGCTCGCAATCCATCCGCCCGCCGCGCCGTGGCACGCCTCGCACCCGACGCCATCGCTCGCCAGCACCCGTGTGCCCGCCGCCGGAGTCGAATGGCACCCAAGGCAAGCAGGCGCCGCCGCCGCATCGCCCAGCCCCAGCGTCGCCGCGATCTGCCGCCCGCGCGTGCCGCTCAGCACCGCAAAGGCCCGGCTATGCGCCCCACCTGGCGTCGAAGGCTCCTGCCACCGCATCAGCTCATCCTGGCGCACGACCTTGCCGTCGCCTTCCATCCGCCCGTGGCAGGTGGAGCCCGCGCAGGAGGCAACGCCGGTAAACCCGCGCGTTACCGGAGCAGCGTCAGCCGCCCCCCGGCCGCCCCCCGGCAAGGCGCACAGCAGCAGCACGAGCAGCATCGCCGCGCCCAGCACTACCGTGCCAACCGCCCGCCTGCTCACTCCATGGCTCCTGAAGCCCCCCATTCACACGCCCCCTTGCGCGCGACCGCTCTAGCCGCGTCCGCGCCACCCTTTCAATCCCGTTTCTCTTGGTCTTTCCGCTTATTGCGCATCGCAGGCCGCTTCTCCCGGCCCGCCGCATGGGCGATCCCACAGATCCTCATTGCCAGCGCCCGTCACCGGCTCGTCGATCAGCGGAGGAAAGCCCTCCGTCACGACATCGCGCAGCTCGATCAGCGCCGCCGGGAAGGTGCGCGACACCGCCACCGTGGGATCGAGCAAGCCGTCGAACGTCTCCCGATTATCGAAGCTCAGCGTGGTGCAGGACCCAAAGAGGAAGCAGCCGTTGATCTTCGACCCCACGGCATAGCGCCCATCAATCGCCACCAGCGGGATCGTGTCCAGCCCGGGCGCAAAGCCCCCGCCAGCCAGCGCCAGTCGCCCGTTGATCGCAATTTGCGGCTGTCCGTTCCCGCTGCTGATGATCAAGCTGTTGGCGGTAAAGCCGCGCCGGTCTGCAAAGTTGGTCGACAGCCCGCTATTCTGGATGAAGATGCCGTCCGTCGCGGCCAGACGGATCGTCCCCGCCTGCAACATCCCCGCGTCCAGCGCCAGCCCGTCACTCTGCGCCAACCGCAGGTCCCGCGCCGCCAGCGAATCCGCCGCCCGCACATCGGCAATCGCCTCCGCCGTCGCGACGTAGATGGAGGGCGCGTCAAGCGTCAGCACCCCGCCCAGCCCGCCATTGCCATCACTGATCGCGATGGACCCGAGCCCCGCGATCACCTCCAGCGCGTCCCCGGCCGTCAGCGTCAGCCCGCCGTCGCCCGTTCGTCCGGTCATCGCCACCGCGCCCTGCACACGCAACAGCCCGGCCGCGCCGATGCTCATCACGCTGCCGCCCGGAAGCACATTGGTCCCGATCGTCAGGTCGCGCACGGCCACATCCCCCGCGCCCGCGATCGCAATGCCGCCAGCCGATACACGGCCCAGCTCCGCCGCCGACAGGCTGTAGCCCGCCGTCGCGTCGCCACCGCCGACGAACGCCTGCGCGCCCAGCGCATCGAAGCGCAACAGCTCCGCCGCGCTCACCTGCCCATTGGTCGAAATCGCGATGTCGCCGGAACCGATCGTCACCGCCTGCCCGCTGACCTGGCCGTTCACCGCCACCAGTCCGGCGGCATTCAGCAGCACATCGCCACTCGCCACGGCATTGGCGATCGCCATCCCGCCGCTCGACCCCAGGCTGATGTTGCGACCCAGCGCCGTGATCGCACCCTGAGCCAGCAGGTCGTTCACCACCAGATCTCCAGCCCCGGCATCCAACACCGCAGCTCCACCCGAAGCTAAAGCCTGCGCATTGATCCCGGTCGCGTTCATCGTCAGCAATCCCACCGAACGCAGCGATGCGCCCGTCGCGCTGATGCTGCCCGGCGTGTCGAGGGCAATGCTGGCCGCCGACAGGCTGTCCGTGCCTGCCGCCCGTCCAGTATGGCTGAACGTGATGCTCGTCCCCGAATAGCCGGTTAGCGCGCCCGTCACCGCCAGCGCGCCGCCGCCGTTGAAGGCAAAGGACAGCGGGCCTTCCGTCAGGAAATCGGCCGCGCCATCGACCTGCACCATATTGCCCGACGCGGCAAAGCTGATGCCGGTGAAGCCCGGCACCACTGTGCCCGTCGCATGCAATGTCATCGGACCGGCCACGCGCAGGCCGCCGCCAGCCGCGGTGCTGCTGTCGGTAAAACTGATCCGGCCGCCCGCGTCGCCATTGGCGGTCATCGACAGCGAAGCCAGCTGCCGCTGCACACCCGCGCCCAGCGCGACACCGCCGTCATTGATGAGGGAAGCCGTCCCACCACTCCTCAGGCCATCGATTCCGCCCGCGCCAGCCAGTCCCGCCGCGCCGTCAGCAACGATGGAAAGCGGCCCCAGCAGGAAATCGCCATCGCTCGCTGCGAAGGAGGCGACGCCGCCCGTTCCCGCTCCACCGTTGCCGCCCGCGCCATCGGCCAGCGCCGGGTCGCTCGCGACGCCGCCATCGGCGCCCGCGCCGCCCTGACCAACCGCCGTGATGCTGTAGGCGGGCAGCGTCGAAAAGCTGTTGCTTACACGCAGTTTTCCGCCGTCGATCCGCAATGTCGCCGACCCGCCCGCCGCATTGCCGCCCGAACCGCCTGCGCCACCGGCCAGCCCGTCGATCCCGGCCGAGCCCGCCCCGCCAATCGCGTTGCCGCTCAACATCAGTTCCGCGCCAGTGACCGCGCTCGCCCCGGCATTCACCGCGAACAGCGCGGCCCCGCCCTGCGCGTCACCGCCATCCGCGCCCGCAAGGCCCAACCCGCTCTGGAACGCGCCAATGCCGCCCGCGCCACCAAACGCTTCTGCGAGAACGGCGATGTCGCCTGCGTCGAGGGAGGTCGATGCCCCGGTCAGGCCCAGCGTCGCCGCCCCGCCAAAGGCATCGCCGCCCCGGCCCGCCGCTCCGCTGGACGCCACCCCGCCAGCACCGCCAAAGCCGGAAGCCGACACGCGCAGCTCGCCGCTAACGCTGGTCGCGCCAAAGCCGATGTTGAGCGCCGCGATGCCGCCCGTTCCGGTCCCGCCCGCGCCGCTGCTAGCGCTATCCGCGCCCGCGCTACCAATACCGTCGGCGCTGACGATCAGGCTGGCAAAGCCGGGATCGACATCGATCAGCATGTCCGCCGTGCCGCCCGTTCCGGCGCCACCCGCACCGCCCTGGCCGGGTCCATAGGCATAGATGGGCTGGTCGTTGATATCGAAACCGCTGATGTAGCGGTTGATCCCCGCTTGGCCGCCCTCGCCCGATGCTGAAACGTTCAACGCGCCAATGACATGGCCTTCGCTCAGATAAGCGACGCGCGCCGTTCCGCCCGTGCCATCGCCTGCCGCGCCACCCGCCGCATCACTGCTGTTATTGCCGCCAGCGCCACCAACGCCCGCGCCCGACACCAGCAGCGACGGCGTTGTCAGCGCTCCGCTCGCCAGCGTCAGTTCCGCCGTGCCGCCCGTGCCATTGCCACCAGCGCCTGCCGTGAACTGGCCGCCGGGCGAACCCGATCCGGCTTCACCGCCAGCACCGCCATGGCCCTGCGCCCGGATGCCCAGCTCTCCGGTCACGACGATCTGGCCGGTGCCGCCCGCGCCCATCAGCAACCGGGCCGTGCCGCCAATGCCCGCGCCGCCGTCCGCGCCATTGGGACCGTTATAGGAATAGAAGGAATAATAGGGGTCGGGGCCGCCGCCCCCGCCATTGGCCTCGATCGAAATGCTATCGGCATTCAGCACGCCGCCGCGCGATTCCAATATCGCCGTGCCTCCAGTGCCCGACCCGGCCAGGCTGGTCACTTCATCGCTGCCATTCGCCGCGACCGCTTCGCCGCCGATGCCGCCCGCGCCCAGTTCCAGATTGGCGATGTTGGCGGTGCCGCCGGTCATCAGGAACTGGATCGATCCGCCCTGCCCGCTACCCGCCTGAAACGGCGTGACGCCGTCACCGCATGACGGGCAATTCACAGAGGACGCTCCGCCTCGACCATAAGCGCCCGCCGACAGCATCGCAGCATCGAAACTGCCTCCGGCGACCAGCAGGTTCACCGTGCCGCCGGTGCCATTCCCGCCATCGCCTTCGTTGTAGGTCGTCCCTTCGACATTGTAAGTAGAGACGCCGTCCGCATAGGCCGACAAGGCGCCAAAGCGCATCACCGCGCTTCCCGCCGCACCGGCTCGGCTTTCCACCGATATGCTGCCGCCCAGCCCGTCGCCGCCTCGGCCCGCAACGCCGTCAAAAGACGCCGTTTCCCCGCCGACGCCTTTCGCTTGCAGAGTCAGGCCGCTGCCATCCGCCACAAAGCTCGCATCGGTCGCATGGATCAGGATCGACCCGCCCGTACCATTCGCCCCGTTTGCACCATAGCCGCCCCGACCATCGGCGGTAGCGTTGCAATAGCCGACGCAATCGGCGGCGAAGCTGCCACGCAGTCCGTTCGCGCTACTTGCCGACAGGGTGATGCTGCCCCCCGTGCCGGTCCCCGCCACGCCGCTAGCGTCCCCGCCCGCCGCGCTGGCATATATGTCAAAACGGCCGGTCGTGATGCTGCCGCCCGCCGCCGAGACGTCGATCGTCCCGCCTGTCGCGTTGCCGCCTGTGACGGAAGGGAGGGGAAAGCTGCTTTGGATTCCTGCGGTCGCGCTCAGCACCATATCGCCGAAATCAATCGTCCCCGCCAGCGGGCCGCTCGGCCCTGCCGCGGTTCGCGCCGATATGGTGATGGCTCCGCCCGTCGCAGTGCCCGCGCTGTTGCTGCCAGCTCCGGCTGTCGCATCGGCAGCAGCGAACAGGCTACCGGCGCTGACCGAACCGCCCTCGGCGATGACGTTGATCGCCCCCCCCCGTCGCGTCGCCACCGGCCAGCACCGGGAAATTACCGCCGCCCAGCCCATAGGCGCGGGCATCCAGCTGCATCGCCCCAGTGACGTCGATCTGCCCGTTCCCCGCTGACGAGGCGCTGCCGCCAAAGGTCAGCACGTCGATCGTCCCGCCCGTGCCGCCAAGCCCGGCGGTCAGGTTCATGTCGCCGCCAACGCTGATGCTGCCGCCCTGATCGGCGCGCACGCTGATCGCCTCACCCGCTTTCAGGTCCATGGTGCCGGTTGCCGCTATGGCTCCCGCAGCGCCGGATTGCAGCGTAATCGCTCGTTCCGCCGTCAGGTTCAGGTTCGCGAAGTTCGTGGCCGCGCTTGGCTGAACGGCGATATTGCCGGTCGCATGGCCCGTCACATCCGGTTGCCAGGTCCCCCCGCCGATGCTGATGCTCGCCTCGCCAGTGCCGGTCACATTGCGCGCGCCGATGACGTTGCCCGCTACATCATATCCAGCAGCCAGCACCACCGCGCTGCCCGACTGGACCGCGCTCGCCGCCGACTGATAGCCGACGTTGCCGGACAATAGCATGGTCAGCGTCTGGTTCTTTGGCATCGCGACCATGAAGACATGCTGCGCATCGGTGACCGTCGCGCCCGGCCGTTCTGTGGTGCCCGTATGCACCACGCCATTGGTATCGGTCGTGCCCGCGCTGATGTTGATGTCGAACAGGCCGTTATTTATTGTGATATCGACCGCTTCCGCGCCGACATAGGCCGCTGCGCCATTTACGGCCACCGTCCCGCCCTGCACCACGCGCGGCGCCACCAGCGCCACATAGCTGCCGCTCGACAGCGCGTTGATCTGCGCGCCCGGTTTCACTTCGACCGATGTCAGGACGTTGCTGGGACCGCGAAAACGGATCTCTCCCCCGCTCCCGTAAAGCCCGCCGGTCGTGTCGATGTCATTGCCGGTCAGCACCAGCGACCCGACATTGAACAAGGCGTTAGGACCAGCCACGATCCCGCCCGGCGCGTAGAACCATATCTTGCCGTCGCTGCCGCTCTGCACCGTGCCATTCAGCGCAATGATGCTGGACACGGTTTGCCCGCTATTATCGACCGGCAGAATGCGGTTCAGCACCGTATAATCGCCGCCGCCCGACATGCCGTTCACAAACGACGCCGTCTTGCCGGTCGGCAGGAAATCAATCTCCGCCGGGGCCGATGTGTCCGTGGGTTGCCAATTGATGATCGTTTCCGGGTTGCTTACCGTGATGACATCCGTCGTCCCGCCTAACGTCCCCTGCGTGATCGAGGGCGCCCCGGTGCTGGAAATGACCCCACCCTGAAACGCCGTCTGCGCCCGCGCCGCAGGCAAGCAACACCCCGCCGCCAAAGCCGTTACACTAACGTAACGACACAGTTTGGAAAAACGCGTTTTTCTCGCCAATTCCTTCATGACTTCACCGCCTCCACGGCAGAATTCGAGTGCTAACCGACAACAGCAACCGCGTATCGCCCCGCTCCGTCTGCAAACCCGCGCGCCGCAGCGGCGTTGCCAGCGTCACGTCGATCCGCGCATGATTGGACCAGGTCGCCCGCACCCCGCCACCGGCCGAATAGAGCTTTTGCGGATCAAGTCCGGCAAAGACGCTGCTTTGGTGCCACATCCACGCCGCGTCGAAGAAAAGGAAAGGCTGCACCGCGATCGCGCCCGGACCCTTCGGCGTGATCCGCCCGTAGCGGACCTCCGCCCCGAACCCGACGCCGCTGTCACCCGTCAGCGTGCCCGGATCATAGCCGCGCCCGACGGTATAATTGCCCGCGCTCATCTGTTCATAGGACAGCAGCGGGTCCGGGCTATATTGCGCGCGGGGCGACAGCGCGAAAGTCAGCTTCGGGGTAGGGCGATATTCCGCCTGCACCCCTGCCCTCACCAGAAAAGCAGAGGCGTCTCCGTCCAACTGTCCCGTCGGAATGCAGGCGGCCTGATTGCCGCAAGGCTCACTCGCCCCCAGCCCGGCGAGCCCGTGGCGCAACTCCAGATTACCGCCGATCCGCCATTTGGGTTCATTCGCCGAATAGCCGGTCGTGCTCCCCAGGCTGTCGGCGTCGATCGCCTCTCCCTCCAGCCGAAGAAACAGCACCCGCAGCCGGTCGCGGGACAAGGGCAGAGAGCCGATGCGAAGGTCCTGATCGACCACGTCCAGCCCGCCACTCGCCAACAACGTGTGCACCTGCCGCCGCACAAGGGGATAAGACAGCGCGGCCGAAGCGATCATCGTTCTGGACGACAGGTCCAGCCCGTCGATATCCGGCTTGCTCCAGGCATAGGTGAAGTCGCCCGACAGCCGCAGCCCGTCGCTCCCCAACGCCATGCTGTGCCCGACCTGGAGCACCGTCTGCTCACTCGGTTGCACGGTGTTGAAGATGCTGAGGACCGTGCTGTCCCCCATCCCGGTCAGATCGTTGAAGCGCACCCGCGCGAGGCCGCCGAAGCGGCCCACCGCATTGCTGCCAAGGTTCTGGACATTGACGTCCATCTCGACCCGGCGACGCACCACCTGCACTTCGCCGATGACCTCGCCCGGTGCCGTCCCGGCGGGCCGCAACGCCAGCCGCACGTCATAGCCCGGCAAGTCGCGCGCCAGCAGCAGGTGGCGTTCGGCCTCATGCACATTGAACAGCGGTTGCCCCTTGAGCGCTTCCATATGCGCGGCAATCAGCCGCTCGCTCCGGCCCGCGTCGCCGCGCACCTCGATAGCGACCAGCCGCGCCATCAATATGTCGAAACGGACGGTGCCGCCTTTCTCGATCCGCTGCGGCGGGACCTGCACGGCCGCCAGATAGCCGAGCTGCCGCAGCGCCGTCGCGGCCCGGTCACGGACTTCGCACAGGCTGGCGATCGGCACATCCCGCCCGGCCAGATCGCCCCAGCTGTCCTTGAGGATGGCTGCGTCCACGCCGCGAAGGCCGTCAAACTGCACATCGGCAAAGTTCACGGTGACATTGGCAAAGCGCGGATCGGCCAGGGGGCAAGGCGCCCGCTCAACGCCGCCCTCGACGGTCAGACGGCTTCCTTCGCCCGCGACGTCGGCGGCCTGTTGGCCCGGAGACAGTTCCTCCCGCGTCGGTGCGCGCGGCGCAACCTGCGCCATGGCGGGCATTGGCGCCAAGGCGGTCAGTGCCAACGCCATCCGCCATTGCGCACGCCCCGTCATGCGGGATGTTGCTGCCCCCTGAAACCCCATAGCCGTCTCATTCCCCCAAAGTGCGACGGGAGCGGCCATATAGCCTGTCGCCCCTGTCGTTGCGACCGTCCGGGGAAGGCGCTCTGCCTGCCGCCCGTCGGCTTATCAAGTCCCTAGCGCGCCGCCGTATCGATCAGCAGATCAAGCTGCGCCTGGCATCCATTCGCGATCAGCGCGGATGCCGTGCTGTCGATCCCTCCATCGGGCGCTCCCAGCAGTGCGAAGCGAATGTCGGTGGAACGCCCATCGGCATCCACCCGATAGGTTGCGCCATCCTTGACGGGGAGTGCTGCGGGCCATGCCGTCATCGCCTCCCCAGCGGCGAAGCTGGCCGTATCCTGCGCGCCACCGCCGCTGATGCGGACGGTTGCCGATTTTTTGGCATCGACACGCCACAGGCGCACGGCGGCGGGATCGGACACGCATAGCGGCCCCGGTTGCGCAACATCGACCAGCCACAGATTGGGCCGCTTGGCCACCGCTGATGCGTCCCCCAAGGTGCCCCGCACGGCTCCGGTGCGCGCCCGGCGAACCCTTTTCGTATCAAGCAGCGCGGCCATGGTCACATTGGAAGCCGGCACTGTCGCCGCCGCGGTCACGTTGAAACGGCCCGGTCCACGCAGCGTCCGCGTCCCCTTCGCATCGAGCAACGTCACAACGTCCCCCGCCTTGAGCAGCAGTGCCCCGCCATCCGCGAGCTTCTTGCCCGGCGCATAGCTGCCCGCCGAGGGTCCCGAAGACCGCACCACCAGGCTGTCGGCCCATGCAGGCGTCCCAGCGCCCACGGCCACCGCCATCCCGAGCGCCACCGCCCCCTTAGCCCAGACCATAAGTTCCTCCGTCCCCAATATATTCATAGCGATACACCAGATTGGCGAGAGCCGCATCATCCGGATGCTCCTGCGCCACTGCTTTGAGCTGGGCCAGCCCCGCCGCCCGCGTCTCCGCATCTTCGGTGTCGAAGGCGGCAAGCGCGGCGCTCAGCCGAGCGCGATCAGCGGTCGCGAAATCCGGCGTCGGCTCAAACAGGTCGACGGGCGTTGACCTACCGCGAAGGCGGACCCGGCCCATCGGCCGCCACCAGTCGAGGCCGGATCGTTCCATCGCCTCCCGCGAAACCAGCACGGACGTTTCCAGCGCCTTGTTCGCCGCTTCCAGCCGCGCGGCCGTGTTCATGCTGTCGCCCAGAGCCGTATATTGAATGCGCCCTTCGCCGCCGAAATTCCCGACGATCGCATCACCATGGTGCAGCCCCACCCGCGTTCGACCGATCGGCGGGACGCCGGGCGGCAGGTCTTGCCGGAACGCCTCGCCCGCCTGCCACATCGCATAGGCGGCGAGCGCGGCATTGCGCCCGTCATCCTCTCGCGCGATCGGCGCGCCCCAGAATGCGACGACCGCATCGCCGACGAATTTGTCGATGGTCCCGCCATGAGCCAGCACGACGTCGCTCAACATGTCAAGATAACGGTTCAGCAACTGCGCCACCATTTCCGGCGCGATCGCGTGGCTAAGCTTGGTGAAGCCTTCCAGATCGGTGAAGAGGGTGAAGATGGGCCGCTTTTCGCCATGCAGCGCCAGTTTCTCGGGTTCCGCCAGAATTTGCGCGGCGATATCACGGGGCAGATATTTGCCCAGCGCCGCCTGCGCGAAGCGGCGCTGTTGCGAATTGACCGCCCGCGCTGCCGCACTGACTGCCGCAAAGGTGACGACCCAGCCCAGCGCCCAACCGGCGGCGGGCAGCCCCTTGGTATCCCAGCCGCTCGCGTGCAACCAAAGCGGCAAGCCCGCTATGGCCACGGCTTGAAGTCCAAGCGCGGGCACCAGCCAGAACCACCGCAAATCCGCGAGGCTGGTCAGCGCTGCGGCCAGCACGATGAGCGCCGCCGCGATCCACATTGTCCAGCCGGGGACCGCAGGCAACAGAGCGCGATCAAGCAGCTGCGCCAACATGGTCGCATGCACTTCCAGACCGATCATCGTCGATTTCGCCTGCCGTCCGGACAGCGGTGTTTCGAACTGATCGATATCGACGATGTCGCCGCCGATCAGCACATGCCGACCGCGCACCATCGGCGCCAGAGCAGCGGCCATGGAGGGGTCGGCGAGCAGATCGATCTGAAGGCTCGGGATCACCGGTTCTTCCGATCCGTCCGCTTGGGGCCGTGGCATGCGGAAACGGATGGCGCCGCCATAATGCGCAAAGGGCGCCGACGGGTGCATTGCCAGCGACAGCAGCGGTGGCTGGCCTGGCACTGGCTTTGGCCAGCTGCGCGCGACATTGTCGGCATCCGTTTCCAGGCGGATGCTCGCGGGCCTGACCCTGGAGGTCCGCGCCTGAGCGATGAACCGGTCCAGATATTGCTGCTGTTCGAAGATGATCTGTTCGCGGTTATCGCCGAAATTGGCACAGCCGAGCCAGACCGGCGTGCGCATCGCGTGCAGCGCCGACAATAGCTGCGCGTCTTCATCCTGCGGTTGATCGAACAATATATCGATGCCGATGGAAGTTGCGCCCATCGCGTCCAGATTGCGCAGCGCCCGCGCCAAAAGACCACGGTCCAGTGGCGATCGCTTGCGCGTGGCGATCAATGTCTGGTCATCATAGACGACCATCAGGACGCGCTTGTCCTGCTCGACGCGGGGGGCGAAAGTGGCCGCGCGCCAATCATACAGGCCGCGCTCCGCGTCGGCGGTCGGCATCTCCCGCTCTGAACTGGCGGCGCCCAATGGCTTGGTCCAGTTCCACCCCGCGACGAACAGCGCCAGCAGCAATAACAGCGCCGTCCCGGCAAGCCGCCATCGCCCCGCGTCCTGCATGACGCGCGCGCCCCGACGCAACAGGCCCTGCGCCGCCATCGGGATCAGCGCCGGGCGATCAACGGACGGGCGCCATCGCCTATGACGGCAAAGCCGGACCAGTAGAAAGGATGCGAAGTGTCCGCGTCGTCCATCAGCTGAATCTGGGCCAAGCGCAGCGCCTCAGCCACTGGTTGGTCGGGAGCCGCCGCGAACAGCCCGGCCATCAGCCTTTCGGTCGCGCGATATTCTTCGGGCGCAGGCCAATGGCTCGCGATGATGGAACGGCCGCCCGCACCGATGAATGCGCGCACCAATCCGTCGAGCGCTCCACCGCTGCCGGAAAGCCCGGCCGCGCGGGTCATTTCGGCCCCCGCCGCCCCGGCCGTGTCGCAGGCCGACAATATGACAAGGTCCGCATCCAGCCGCAGGTCGAAGATTTCGCCAAATTGCAGCAGGCCGTCCGACCCGGCTTTGGGCGCAAAGCTGGTCAGCAAGGCAGGGCGGGCCGGGCATCCCGCGCGCGGCGGCGTGACAAGGCCGTGGGTCGCGAAATGCAGGATGCGGAAGTGGTTGAGGTCATTGCGCGCCTTGACCGCCTCATCGGTGAAGGCCGCGCCGGTTACGAGTTCGCTGCCCGATGTTCCAACCGCCTGCGCCGCCTGACGCAACTCGTCCGCCGGAATGGGGTGACTCCATTGGGCAGGCGACCAGCTACAATCGTCAGCCTGACCGGGCAACGCGCCACGGGTCAGGGCGGCCAGCCTTGGCCCGGCAATCGGCGCATTGTCGCCAAAGCCGATATAGCTTTGCGGTGCGCCCGAGGGCGGCGTCAGCCGGGCGTCGCGGAAGGCGCGGGCCGACAAGGCGGTGCTTACCGCATGGTCGCGGCCGAGCCAGTCAACGCCACGAAAGTCGAATTCGTCGCCGCCCTTCTCCAGCCGCGCGGCATAGGCATCGACGCCCGGCTGACTGGCGACCAGCAGGTTGACCGGCAGTTGCAGCATCGCGCCGTCCGGCTCGAAGATCAGATGGCGCGCACCCTTTAGCCGCTCATCGATCGGGCCGAACAGATCGAGATAGAGGCTGCGTGCCACCGGCAGGTCGAGGGCGTAAGTGGACTGCACACCCGCGACATCGGTCGAAATCGTTTCGCGCAGCGCCGCGACCTTGCGCGCCACTTCGCCAGCGCTGACAGGCAAGCGGAAGCCCGTTGCCCCCTGCCCGTCTATCCACAGGGCATAGAGGGCATCGCCAAGCTGAGCGAGCTTGTAATAGCCCTCCCCCGCTTTCAACGTTCCGCGCATTTCGCCAAGGGTCAGCGCTTGCGGGCTGACGGCGCGATATTGGGGATAGGCGGCCAAGGCCGTCAGCGTCGCGGCCTGATCGGTCGCCAGGGCGTCGATCTCTGCCTGCCGCCGCGCGATCTCATCCTGGGTCGCGCTGTCGCCCTTGCCCGCTTCACGCAATTGGGCGAGCGCGATGCGGCCACGCTCTATGTCGCGCGAGAGAGATGTCGATTGGCGGAACAGGCGCGCGGCCTCTCCGTCGCCCGCCGACAATTCGCGGCTCAGCAATTCCAGCGTCTCGGCCGCACCGGGACGCACCAGCAATTGCGACGCTTCGAACAGGTCCGCCGCGAGTTCCGGGCGCCGGGGCATTTCGGATGTGAGCAGCGTGAAATAAGGCTGCAACTGGTTCGCCATCGCCGTCAGCGTGCCACGGTTCGCCGTGGTGGACGTCATGATCGCGCGATAGGTCTTCAGCGCCTCATCCGTCCGCCCGCGCCGCACGAGGAAGGCGCCCAAGCGGGCACGCGCGCCGTTCAGGGCCATCGTTTCGGGATATTGCGCGGCGATCAGGCTGACGGCCTGATTGAGCCGCGCCTCGGCACCACCATAGTCCTGTTCCGCTTCGTGCGTCAGCGCGATCTCGCCCAGCAGTTGCGCGCGTAGCCGGGTGATCGAGGTCACACGGCCATCGCGCACCCGCTGCACGTCGTTGAGCGCCTGGGCAAGCACGGCGCGCGCCTCCCGAGGCTTGCCGGACAGGCGCAAGATGGTGCCGCGCAATTGCTGCGCTTGCGCATCGAGTATGGCCGCCCGCTCGCCGGGCGTGAGCGCTGTATCCTGCCGCACGCCCAGTGCCCGCGTTTCCGGCGAGCCGCTGCTCAATTCCGCGGCCACGTCGCTCGGCAAGGTCACTGCGCCATCAGTGCCAGCGGCAAGCGCCGTCCCGCCTTCCAACGACTGGTCGAGCAAGGCGAGCGCGCCTTGAAGGTCCTGCTGATTGAGGTGATGCACGGCTTCGAAATTGCGGCGCAGGCGGAGCTGGATAGCATCAGCCGTCGGCACGGCGCGAGCCTGGGCAAAGGCGGCATCGGCCCGATCGAACAGGCCAAGGTTCGACAATTGCAAACCGTGGTTCACGAGATATTCGTGTTGTCGGTTGGCGCGTTCGGCGGGGCTTAGGGCTTGCGTATCCGGATCACGGGCAAGGCGATCGGTCAGGCTGTCGAAAAATTCCGCAGCCTCGGCATAATTGCCCGACGCGTTACGGCGATAGCCCTCCGCCAACACAGTCTGCGGATCGAGGGTCACCGCCTGCATCCGGGCGAAAGCCGCTGCATTGCTGCCGCCCGTCGTGACGATGTCGATCTTGCCCGGCACGGTGCGGCCCAAGGCGACGGTGCGGAGTCCAAGGTCCAGGACCGTGTCATAGGGCGCGAAGCCCTGCGTCACATAAAGCGTCTTGCCCCGTTCGGCGGACAGGATGCGGTAAGCGCCCGCGTCGCTGGAACAATTGCGGACAGTTACAGCACCAATATCGGGCAAGGTCATGCCGCCCGGCGCGGCGCAGTTCACAGAAGATCGGCGCGATGCCGACAGTCTTTCAAGCAGCGCCTCTTCGCTATCGGCCCCGCTCCGCCGGAAGGCATAGATGCGGCCTACCGGACGCGCGGCGTCACGACATACAACGGCCCAGGCGCGATCGAACATGGTGCGGCTTGCCGGATCGCCGTTGACGCTCTGCGCCTGACAAAGCGCTCCGCCGCCACTGCCGATGCGAAAGCTGTCCTGCAACAGCGGGCGGTCGACCTCCGGCTGCGCGGCCAGCGCGGATGACAGGCCCAAAGCGCCCAGCCCGGCCAAGATCCGACAAAAATTTCCTATAGTGCCCAAGGCTATCCCCCCAGCCTCGCCGGATCTGTCCGTGCAAGCCCCCCATGGCGGGACCCGGCGCGCTCTTCATAACGCCACCCCAGCTTGCCGCAAGGTAAAAGAGGGGTGTCGCGCCGATCCGATGCGGCGCTTAAACCAGCATTTCGCAGGAGGTGAGGCTTCGGGTTGCTCATCCTCCCGCGCGAGAAACTGATGCAGACGAAACTGGTGCGCAAGGACGACCGTCGTCCGCACTATTCAGTTTGGCATCGCGACGGTGGGTCTGCTGTCGCCAGTCCGACAAATCCGATGAAAGAAATCTGGATTTGGCCTGTCGCATTGCATATATATGTTCAAAGATTGTAATTTGATGTTTTATACATCATTCGAGGACCAATGATCACTTCTCAGCAAATGCGGGCCGCGCGAGCATTGCTCGGAATCGATCAGCGCCAACTCGCCGCTTTAGCGAGCGTGTCGCTGCCGACGATCCAGCGCATGGAAGCTTCCGATGGGCAGGTACGAAGCGTCGTTGATACATTGGTGAAGGTGATCAGCGCGCTCGAAGCGGCAGGGATCGAGATTATCGGCGAGAATGCCCCGAGTAGTGGCGCGGGACGCGGTGTCCGCCTGAGGGAAACAGCGTCCGGCCAGCAACCCCGGCGCGTGCCCTCCGTGCTGTTCGATCAGACGGCCCAAGACGATGGATCGTAACGCACGACTTCTCGCCTTCACGCCCAAGTTGATCACGGTCCTGCGCGAGGGCTATTCTGCCGATCGCCTGCGGCGCGATTGCATTGCCGGGCTCACGGTCGCGATTGTCGCCCTGCCCCTTGCCATGGCGCTGGCGATCGCGAGTGGGGCGTCGCCTGACAAGGGGCTTATCACAGCCGTTATAGCCGGTTTCCTGATTTCCGCGCTCGGCGGGTCGCGGGTTCAGGTCGGTGGGCCGACCGGCGCCTTTGTCGTCGTCGTTTTCGGGGTCATCGCACAGCATGGCTATGACGGGCTGCTCCTGGCGACGCTGATGGCTGGGCTGATGCTGATCATTGCTGGATATTCGGGTCTGGGCAGTCTCGTCCGCTTCATTCCCCAACCCGTCGTCATCGGCTTCACCGCAGGCATCGCCGTCATTATCGCGTCGAGCCAGGTGAAGGATTTTCTCGGCCTGCGAATGGGCGGTGGCGTCCCTGCCGATTTCATCCCCAAATGGCAGGCCTATTTCTCTGCGCAGGGCAGCATCCAGATATTGAGCCTGGCGATTGGCGCCGGGTCACTGGCGCTGATCATCGCCCTGCGCAAATGGGCGCCACGGGCGCCGGGATTCCTGATCGCGGTCATATTGGCGGCAGCGTTGGCGGCGCTGCTCCAGTTGCCGGTGGAAACGATCGGATCGCGCTTTCCCAACCTGCCCACCGGAATTCCTGTCCCCGCATTGCCAGATTTCTCTCTTGCCAAGCTTCAGGCGGTCGTCCCCTCTGCCTTCACGATCGCGTTTCTGGCGGGAATCGAGGCGCTTCTGTCCGCGGTCGTGGCCGATGGCATGATCGGATCAAGGCATCGATCCAATCAGGAGCTTGTCGGCCAGGGCGTCGCCAACATCGCATCCGCATTGTTCGGTGGCCTGCCAGCGACGGGCGCCATCGCCCGCACGGCGACCAACATCAAGGCGGGCGCCATCACGCCCATCGCAGGCATGATGCATGCGCTGTTCCTGTTGCTGTTCATCCTGTTCGCCTCAGATCTCATGGCGTTCGTGCCGCTGGCAGCACTCGCCGCCATCCTGTTCATGGTCGCCTGGGGCATGAGCGAACATCATCGCTTCATCCAGTTGCTGCGGATGCCCAATGGCGACCGGGGCCTGTTGCTGCTGACCTTCGGCCTCACTGTTCTGGTCGATCTCACCGTGGCGATCGGCGTAGGCGTGACGCTGGCCTCGCTGCTCTTCATGATGCGCATGAGCCGCACGGTGGAGATTGCGAACGACAGCGGTAATGGAACGCCGCCATCCGAAGAAAGGGAGGACATCCACCAGCGCGATGCGCTTCCGCCAGGTGTAGAGGTGTTCCATGTCGATGGACCGGTCTTCTTTGGCGTCGCGAATGAATTGCTCGATACGCTGCGACGGGTCGGCCCCACGCCGAAGGTCATCATCCTTCGGCTGCGGCAGGTGCCCCTGCTTGATGCGAGCGGCGTGACGGCGATCGAGGAAATCGTCCGGCAAGCAGCCTCTGCCGGGACGCAGATCATCGTTTCAGGCGTCCAGGCACAACCCATGGCGATGCTCAAGCGGGTATCGCTGGGACCGGCGGATCGGCGCGTCATCTTCAGCGATGATTTTCCCGATGCCCTCCGCCTCGCAAGGGCGATCATTCTCGCACCAACTTGCGCGGCCCAGCGGCTCAACTAACCAACAGTACCAGGGATTTGAAATGACCGATACAAACGATGATTATGTGTATGACGAAGCTTCGGGCGAGTGGATCTCTGCGGCGGAGGCTGCGGCCAAGGAGCAGCTCGCAGACCGGGTTGAAGTGCATGATTCCGCCGGTAACCTTCTGGCGGACGGCGACAGCGTCATCACGATCAAGGATCTGAAGGTGAAGGGCGCCGGGCAGACGCTGCGCAAAGGCACCGTGATCAAGTCGATCAGGCTGACCGGCGACCCGCAGGAAATTGATTGCCGCTATGAGGGCATCAAAGGCCTGGTTCTGCGAGCCGAGTTTGTGCGCAAGCATTGATCTGCGGCGGGTCCAAAAACGCTGACATGGAGATGGACGGATAATATCGCTCCAAACTTGTGGCTGGACAGTGCGTCAATCCGCGCGCGCGGCGCGACGTGCGCTCCATCCCATGCGCCCCTTGAGCAGTTCGCATAGAAGGAGAACGCAGGCTGGCAGCAGGATCAGGAGGGCCAAATCCGTCAGCTTCAACGGAGCAAAGTCCAGAACCTGGCGCAGAGGTTCCAGCATGAATATCAGTGCGCAAGCCAAAAGGACGAGCAGCGCGACATAGCGCAGCGAAACATTGTGTCGCCAGACGGCGCTCGTCAGGGATGTACTGAAGGACCGATTGACCAGCACCAACGCCATGATGGACGCCACCAGCCCGAAGAAAAGGAGCGCTCGCACGCGGCCGGGATCATAGCCCCATAGGCTTGCACAGACATGGAGAGCGAGGAGCAGCGCGAAGGCAATCCCGCCATAAGCGATGCTTGGCAGGACGAGACGCCCGGAAAAGAGGCGTTCGTCCGGATTGCGCGGTGGCCTGCGCATGATACGGTTTTCTTCCCGTTCGGCTTCGAAAACGAGCGCGCACACCGGATCGATGATCATTTCGAGAAGGGCTATCTGGATTGGCCCCAGCACCAGCGGAAGGTCCAGCAGAAGTGGGGAAACGGCAAGCCCTGCGATCGGCACATGGACCGCGAAGATGAAACCTATGGCTTTGCGGATATTGTCATAGATGCGGCGGCCAAGCCGAATGGCGACGACGATGGCACCGAAATCATCCTCAACCAGGACGATGGCCGCAGCCTCCCGTGCCACATCCGTGCCGCGCTTGCCCATGGCGATGCCGATATGGGCGGCCTTTAGCGCCGGTGCGTCGTTGACGCCGTCACCGGTCATGGCGACCACTTCCCCCGCCGCTTTGAGCGCCGAGACAATTCGCAACTTCTGTTCCGGCATGGTGCGCGCGAAAATAGCGACGTCCTTGACCCGCGCGCAAAGCTCCGCGTCGGACATTGTCGCGACGTCGCCGCCGGTCATGAGCGCGCCTGCGCCAATCCCCGCCTCTAGCGCAATAGCCTGCGCGGTGGCGGGATAGTCGCCGGTGATCATGACCACCCGGATGCCGGCCGTGTGGCATTGGGCCACGGCTTCCGGAACCCCCGCCCGCAGCGGATCGGACAAGCCGATCAGCCCGAGAAGACTGAACTCGTGCGCTTCATGCCCTATCCCGACATTTGGCTCCGCTATATTAGCAGAAGCCACACCCAAAACGCGCATCCCGCGAGCCGCCATGGCCTGAACCGCCTGCTCAAGGGCCGAACGAGCCCCTTCATCCAGCCGACAAAGGCGCGCGATCGCTTCCGGTGCGCCCTTCGCCGCAACAAGCAATGGTTCCCCGGCGTTCGCGGGCCGCCAGACATTGGACATTGCCAGGAGGTCGGGCTGAAGACCATTGGTGTGGACCAGAAGCCAGTCTTCGCGGGCGGGAACCCGGACATCCCGAGCAGCAGTGTGGAACGCCACCTCCATCGGATCGACCGGCACGGGAGCGCTCGCCAGGGCGGCCGCGCTGATCAGGTCATGGAATTGCGCTTGCGGTAATACCTCGCCAAGGACCGCCGCCTCACCTGACGGCAGCCACAATTCAGTGACCGTCATCCGGTTCTGGGTCAGTGTCCCCGTCTTGTCGGTGCACAGGACCGTGGCCGCGCCCAGAGCCTCTATGGCGGAAGCCCGTCGGGTGAGCACGCCGACCTGCGCAATGCGCCACGCGCCCATGGCGAGGAATATGGTGAGGACCACCGGAAACTCTTCAGGCAGCAACGACATTGCCGTCGCGATCCCCGCCAGCAGCGCGGCCATCCAGTCGCCCCTAAACCATCCGTACAGCAGGACCACCAGCAGCGCGACGGCGACCCCGCCGACCGCGCACAGGCTGACCATTCGGGTGGTTTCCTTGTGAAGATGCGGCGCCTCTGTCTCTAATGTTTCAAGGAACCGTCCGATCTGGCCAATGCGGCTGTGCGTGCCGGTAGCCGTCACCCGTGCGATGCCCCCGCCGCGCGTCACGATCGCTCCCGAAAAGAGATAAGGGGTATCGTCGCCCCCCGGCTCCGCCCGTTCAGCATCCCCGGCGAGCCCGGGCCGCTTTCGGACTGGCACAGCCTCGCCGGTCAGCAGCGATTCGTCTGCTTCAAGCTCCCGGGCCTCGACCACTAGCGCATCCGCTGCGATCCGGTCGCCCGCTTCCAACACCAGAATGTCGCCATTCACGACCTCACGACCGGGGATGCGCAGGGTTTCCCCGTCACGTACCACCAGGGCGCGCGGTGCCGAGAGGTCTCGCAATGCCTCAAGCGTGCGTTCGGTGCGCGCCTCCT
The DNA here is from genome assembly GCF_055394715.1 of Sphingobium sp. TomTYG72. Taxonomy (NCBI): domain Bacteria; kingdom Pseudomonadati; phylum Pseudomonadota; class Alphaproteobacteria; order Sphingomonadales; family Sphingobiaceae; genus Sphingobium; species Sphingobium sp. TomTYG72. The sequence goes on from NZ_AP027337.1 coordinate 226,876, forward strand.
GCACGATCGTGATGATGATCGACAAGCCAGCAAAGCCGAGCAGGACCAGCGCCTCGGTGCGGTCGCCGATCAGCAGATAGACCGTGCCCGCCGCGAGCAGCATGGCAAACATCGGCTCCCGCAGCACCTCCATCGCGATGCGCAGGGGCGTCCGTCGGTTTGGCCGGGGCAATTCGTTGGGGCCATCCTCCGCCAGCCGCTCGCGCGCCTGTGACGCGGAAAGGCCGACAAGGCTTTCCTGCCCACCCGCCATCATTACGGCTATCTCCCCATGGTCGATCTGCACCTATAAGATGCTGCACCTGACATCATGCAACCGGAGATTTCTGCCTGGCCTCCGCGACGGCAACGGTTTTCAGGGTGGCAACGAAGCTGTCGGGGTTGAGGGAGATGCTATCAATGCCCTCGCGCACGAGGAATTCCGCGAACTCGGGATAGTTGCTCGGCGCCTGTCCGCATATTCCCACCTTGACGCCCGCCTTTCGTGCGCGGGCAATGAGATCTGCGATCATCTGCATTACCGCCGGATCGCGCTCGTCGAACAGCGGTGCGAGCAGATCGGAATCACGATCGACGCCAAGGACGAGTTGCGTCAGATCATTAGAGCCGATCGAAAAGCCGTCGAAACGGGCGGCAAACTGTTCAGCGAGGACCACATTGGCCGGGATTTCCGCCATCATGTAGAGTTGCAACCCCCGTTCGCCGCGCATCAGCCCATGGCGCGACATTTCGGTGACAACCTTGTCGGCTTCGGCCAGCGTCCGGCAGAAGGGGATCATGACAATGACATTTTCAAAGCCGATCGTTTCCCGCACGAACCGGATGGCGCGGCATTCGAGTGCGAAGCCGTCGCGATACCGTTCATGATAATAGCGTGACGCCCCCCGGAAACCGAGCATGGGATTTTCTTCATGCGGCTCGAACGCGGCGCCGCCCAGCAGATGGGCATATTCATTGGTCTTGAAGTCGGATAGGCGCACGATCACAGGATGCGGATGGTGCGCGGCGGCAATCTTCCCAATGCCTCGACCCAATGTTTCGATGAAATAATCGCGGGGATTGGCGTAGCCGCGGGTCAGGTTTTCAATCTCGCGGCGCTCGGCGATGTCCGTCACCTGATCAGGGTGGGCAAGTGCCATCGGATGCACACGAATGAGATTGCTGATGATGAATTCCATCCGGGCCAGGCCTACGCCATGAGATGGGAGCCGCCACCAGCGGAAGGCTTTGGCAGGACTGGCGACGTTCAGCATCAACTGCGTCCGCGTTGCAGGCAGGCTGGCCGTATCGACCTCTTCGCCTGTGAAAGGCAACCGGCCGGGATAGACCTGACCCCGGTCGCCTTCGGCGCAGGAGAGCGTTATTTCCTGGCCCGCCGCGATGCGGCTAGTGGCATCGCCGGTGCCCACGACCGCAGGGACGCCCAGCTCGCGGCTGACAATAGCCGCATGGCTGGTCGGGCCGCCATGATCCGTGACGATGCCCGCCGCGCGCCGCATGACGGGCACCCAATCAGGATCGGTGTTGTCGGTGACGAGGATGGCTCCATCGACAAAGCTCGCTATGTCATCGGTGCTGCGAATGATGCAGGCCGACCCGGCCGCGATCGCGTCGCCGACGGCTGCGCCCGTGGCGAGCGGCGCGGGCGCCTTGGCCGTCAGCCGCCAGGTTTTGAGCGCTGTGGCGGATCGCGCGCCATGCACGGTTTCCGGTCGCGCCTGCACGATGAAGAGCTTGCCGCTTTCCCCATCCTTGGCCCATTCCATGTCCATCGCGCAGCCATAATGCTGCTCGATCAGCACGGCCCAGCGCGCCAGTTCCAGTATCTCCTCGTCTTCCAGGACATAATGCTCGCGCTCGTGATGTCTGCAATCGACCAGTTGGGTGCGCGCGCTGCCGCCCGTCGCGTAAACCAGCTTCTGTGCCTTGGCACCGATCCGCTTCTCCACGATCGGTTTCAGTCGCCCGTCCGAAAGGAAAGGCTTGAAGACCAGATAGCTGTCGGGATCGACGCGGCCCTGCACCACGGTCTCGCCCAAGCCCCAGGCCGCGCTGATGACGGCGACGCGCGGAAATCCGGTCTCCGTATCGATCGAGAACATGACGCCCGACCCGGCCAGATCGGATCGCACCATGATCTGGATGCCGATGGAAAGCGCGATCCGCAGATGGTCGAAACCCTTGGCCTCGCGGTAGGCAATCGCCCGGTCGGTGAAGAGCGAGGCAAAACAACGCCGACATGCGTCGAGCAATGCGCGCTCGCCAACGACGTTGAGAAAACTTTCCTGTTGCCCTGCGAAGCTAGCGTCCGGCAGGTCCTCTGCTGTCGCGCTGGATCGCACCGCGACAGCGACCTCCTGCTTGCAGGCATTGCGCGATAAATCTCGATAAGCGGCGATAATGGGTTCGGCGATTTGCGGCGGCAGTTCCGCATCCAGAAGCAGGCGGCGGGCTGCCTCACCCGCTTCATGAAGCGGCATCGTCCCGCTCCGATACTGCGCGACGATCGCCGCGAGTCGATCCCCAATGCGGTTATGGTCGATGAGCGCCCAATAGGCCCACGCCGTTGTTGCAAAGCCCGGCGGAACCTGCACGCCTGCCTTGCCGAGTATGGCGACCATCTCGCCAAGAGAAGCGTTCTTGCCACCCACGCGGCCGACATCGGCGCGGCCGAGCGCATCGAACCAGACGATCACGTCATCCTTGACGGGCGGGGGCGCAGCTAGCGTTTGTGTGGTCATGGGGCGGGAGTTTGCAGGGGCCATGCCATCAGGAACATTGGGAATGATACGGATGACAGGCGTGGGACCGCCTCATCCGTATAACTACGGACTGCCTCTCTCCTTCTTTGGCCTATTGAGTTATGATCGGGGAAAAGATGAGTGGGAGAAGTTCGCGTGAGTTCAGCGTTGACTCTGACATTCCACGGCGCGGCAGGCACGGTCACGGGCTCCTGCATGGAATTGCGGCTGGGCGACCGGGCCATCCTTGTCGACTGCGGGCTGTTCCAGGGATCGCGCACGCTTGAAACTTTGAACCACGGCGCCTTCAGCTTCGACCCCGCCAAGATCGACGCGGTCGTGCTGACCCATGCCCATATCGATCATTGCGGTCTTTTGCCCAAAATGGCGGCGCAGGGTTATAAGAGGCCAATATGGTGCACGCCCGCGACGTCTGACCTGCTGGAATATATGCTGGCGGACGCTGGCAGGATCCAGGAAAGCGAGGCGGATCGCCGTAACCGACGCCGCGACCGAGCGGGCGAGAGGCTGTTTGTGCCCCTATACACCGAAGAGGATGCGCTGGACGCCTGGCGGCTCAGTCGTCCTGTGCCGCTGGGCGACTGGTTCGATCCGGCGCCCGGATTTCGCGCGCGCTTCTGGAATGCGGGGCACATATTGGGCGCGGCGTCCGTGGAAATCGAGGCAGCGGGCGTGCGCCTGCTGATGTCGGGAGACCTGGGGCCGGTCAACAAGGCCTTCCATCCCGACCCGCAAGCGCCGACCGGCGTCGATCATGTGGTCTGCGAAGCGACCTATGGCGATCGCGCGCGGGATAAATTCACGATCGAGCAGCGCCGCAGTCAACTTGAGGCCGAGATCAAGGATGCCTTGAGCCGCGGCGGCAATCTCGTGATCCCCAGCTTTGCGCTCGAGCGGACGCAGGAAATGCTCCTCGACCTTGCCAAGCTGGCCGATGCCAACCGGATTCCCAACGTCCCGATCTTCGTGGACTCACCGCTCGCGAGCCGGGCGACCAAGGTGTTCGCGGCTCATGCCTCGGAGTTGGAGGATATGGGCGGCGAGAATATTTTTCGGCATCCCTCGATCCATTATGTCGAGGATGTCACGGAATCCATTCGGCTCAACACCATGTCGGGCGCGATCATCATGGCGGCATCGGGCATGTGCGAGGCAGGCCGCATCCGCCATCATTTGAAGCATAATCTCTTCCGTCGGGAATCGACGGTCCTGTTCGTGGGTTTCCAGGCGAAGGGCACGCTTGGCCGGGTCCTGCTCGACGGCGCGCAGCGTGTCCGTATCTCCGGCGAGGACGTTAACGTACGCGCGCGCATTCGGCGGATCGACAGCTATTCCGCCCATGCCGACCGCGACGAACTGCACGACTGGATCAGTGAGCGCCGACCGATAGCCGGCAGCCTGTTCCTGGATCATGGCGAACCCGAAGCGGTGGCAGCGTTGCGGACCCTCGTTCAGGCAGACGATCCCGCCGCCAGTATCATCGCGCCGCAGATCGGCGAGGTCTACGCGCTTGAGCCGGGAACGAAGGCGAAGCGCATCCAGACAGGTCGCGTGGACATGGAACAGCTTAGCGGGCCGGATTGGCAGAATGATTATGCCGACTTTATCACCCATCTCAAACAGCATCTCGGCCGCATCAGGAACGAGCGGGCGCGCCGCGAGGCCCTAGCCCAGATGCGGCGCATACTCGATGGATATGAGGAGGCGAGACATCGCCATAAGTGAAGATGGAGGTTCCGATGCCCCGTGCTGCTCCTTCTGATATCCGGCATGCAGTGGTGCTCGCGCACCCTGATCCCCACAGCTTCAACGCCGCCATCGCCCATGCCTATTGCCAGGCCGTGGAGGCTGCGGGGCAACAGTCTATCCTGCGCGACCTCTACGCCATGAATTTCGACCCGGTGCTGAAGAATGGCGAGCGGCCTGATCGCAAGGACTATCACCTGTCTCCCGACGTAAAGGCGGAACTGGACATATTGCGCGGCGCCAATGTGGTCGTCTTCGTCTTTCCGATCTGGTTCGGCATGCCGCCAGCCATGCTTGTAGGCTATATCGATCGCGTTCTGGGCGCGGGAACGACTGTGCGTCAGGTTCAGGACAAGTCGGGTGAAGGACTGCTCGGCAAGGGTCATCTCTGCGCTATCACGACCTCTGGTGCTTCGGAGGACTGGCTTGACGCCCAGGGTCAGACAGAGGCGCTTCGCGCGCTTTCGGGCACCTACCTCTTCCGCGCCTTTGCGATGCAATCGTCCGAGGCGCTGCATATTGGGGACGTGGTAGAGAGCGCGGACGCTGCCTTTTTCGAGAGCCAGCTCCAGCGAGTCCGCGATCGTGCCGCCAATATCTCTGCGCGCGTGGCCGAGGAACTTTTTGGAACGCCCCTGCCTCCACGCACGAGCGACGGAAGCTGAAAATTCCCGATGGGCGAACGGCAACGACATGAGGTGGGCAGGCCATGCTGACGATCAAGCGTCTGGCGATCGACACTTATCCGGAAAACACCGCCTTTCTCCTGCGCCAAAGCAACGGCTATTCTGCGGAACAATTTCAGGCGCTGCGCAAGATACGGGTCAGCGGGGACAGTGCCGAAATCCTCGCGACGCTGGCGCTCGTGGATGAGCCGACCCTGCTGGAACCGGGAGAGATTGGCCTGGGCGAGCAGGCGTTCAGGCGGCTCGGCCTGCCCGAAGGTTCGCCCGTAGCGATCGCACAGGCAATGCCCCCGGCCAGCCTGGAATTTGTCCGTCGCAAGATCGACGGCGACACCCTGCAGGATGACGAAATTTCAGCCATCATCCGGGACATCGCCGCGCATCGCTATTCCCCCATGGAAATCGGCGCGTTTCTGGTCGCCTGCGCCAGCTTCATGAGCACGCAGGAAACGCTGGCGGTCACCTGCGCGATGGCCGATGTCGGCAACCGTTTCGACTGGAAAGCCCCGCTCGTGGTGGACAAGCACTGCATCGGCGGCATTCCGGGCAACCGCACATCGATGATCGTGGTGCCGATCGTAGCGGCTCACGGCCTCATCATGCCCAAAACCTCGTCACGCGCGATCACCTCTCCATCCGGCACGGCCGACACGATGGAAGTGCTCGCCAATGTCGACATGTGCGAAGCGGACATGCGGGCTATCGTCGCTCGGGAAAAAGCGGTGCTGGCCTGGGGCGGCCGGGTGAACCTGTCGCCAGCGGACGATGTGCTGATCTCTGTGGAGCGGCCCTTGCGGATCGACACGTTCGACCAGATGGTCGCGTCCATCCTGTCCAAGAAACTGGCGGCGGGTTCCACGCATCTGGTGCTCGACATACCCGTCGGCCCAACAGCGAAGGTCCGCACACAGGATGATGCAGTCAGGCTGCGCAAACTGTTCGAGCATGTCGCCGACAAGATCGGCCTCGTGATCGATATCGTGACCACGGACGGATCACAGCCTGTCGGACGCGGCGTCGGCCCGGTACTTGAGGCACGCGATGTCATGGCCGTGCTGCGCAACGACGGCGATGCTCCACCGGACCTACGCGAACATGCCCTGTTTCTGGCCGGACGAGTGCTCGATTTCGATCCCGCGCTGCGGGGCGGCAGAGGCTATGCACGGGCGATGGAACTGCTCGCCTCGGGCGAAGCACTTGCGGCGATGGAACGGCTGATCGAGGCGCAGGGGCGGCAGACGGCCAAACATGCGCCGGGCGAGCATGTTCACGAGATTCAGGCCCCCCATGACGGACGAGTGCAGGCGATTGATTGCCATCGCATAGCGCGCATCGCCCGGCTTGCCGGTGCACCGATGGACAAGGGCGCGGGCATTGATCTGCTGCACAAGGTGGGCAGCGATGTCCGCAAGGGGCAAGCGCTTTACCGTATCCATGCCCAGTCGCGAACCGGCCTGGGCTTCGCGCGCGATCTGGCGATGGAAGATTCAGGATATGAGGTCGCTCGATGAGCGCGGCCCTCTTCGCCTTCGATGATGGCATGGCACCGGCCCGCAGGCTGGGATCGCTGTTGGACATCCCGACGATCGCCGTCGAGGTCCACCGATTTCCCGACCGGGAATGCCTGATCCGAGTACCGACGCCCGCCCGAACCGCCATTTTCTATCGCTCACTCGACGATCCCGACCACAAGATCATCGAACTGTTGCTGGCGGCCTCGGCGGCGCGCGATCAGGGTGCGGAACGCGTCATCCTGGTTGCGCCTTACCTCGCCTATATGCGGCAGGACAAAGCCTTCCGCGCTGGAGAAGCTGTCAGCCAGAAAGTCATCGGCGGCCTGATAGCCGACCATTTCGACGGACTGGCGACGGTCGACCCTCATCTCCATCGCATAGCCGCCCTGAGCGAGGTCATTCCCGGCATCCCTGCGATCAGTCTATCCGCCGCGCCCCTTCTCGCTACCCTGATCGACGCGCGGGATGATCCCGTCATCATCGGGCCGGACAGTGAATCCCGTCAGTGGACCGAAGCTATCGCAGCACCGCTGGGCCTCAGCACGCTGGTGGCGACCAAGCAAAGGCTGGGCGACAGGCAGGTCAGGCTTGCCATCCCCGACATCGAAAAGGTTCGTGGCCGCCGCGCCTTATTGGTGGACGACATGATTGCCAGCGGGCGGACGTTGATCGAGGCGGCGCGGCTTCTGCACGACACAGGCGCGACATCGGTTGAAGCGATCGTGACACATTGCCTGGCGAGTGCCGACGATCTTGCGATCATGAAGGCAGAGGGCATCGCACCCATCTTCAGCAGCGACAGTATCGATGGACCTACGAACAAGGCCCATCTTGCGCCCCTGATCGGCGCCGCTTTGCGCGACAACAGGCTGGTCTAAGTCTTCTGTTTCCCGCATTTTCCGAGCCAGCAGATGGCATCATCTGCCTCGAAAATGCTGTAAGATCATCTATCCGCCAGGAATTGCAGAATGTCGGCGCGGCTGATCAATCCGACCAGCTTGCCGTGCGACATGACGGGGAGCCGTTTCACCCCATGCTGCGCCATGATGCCCACTGTCTCTTCCAACGACGCGTCTCCATCCACGCTGACCGGCGGCACGGACATGATGTCCGAAACTGTTTTGGAACTGAGCAGATGTGCGCGTTCCGCGCTTTCGGCTTTGACCAGAGCATCGAGCCGGAACAATCCCCGATCCGGCCTGAAGAAATCACCTTCCGAGACAATGCCCTGCAAGCGGCCTTCCCGATCAAGCACGGGAAGCGCACTGATGCGGTGATCGCTCATGCATCGGATTGCTTCAGCCAGAGAAGCGTCCGCTGTGGTGCTGGCCGTTCCTAGCGTCATGATGTCGCTGGCTTTCATGACCATCATCCTTCTTCCTTTTGGTCAGATTACGCTTGTGCGCCGACCCGACATGTTTCCTGTGATGGCGCAATGGACGGCACGAGGGCGAACAAGCGCTCGACATCCTCGCGATGGCACAGGTCGGTTCCGGGCGTGAGCACCGCCGCTCCACCTGCGGCAATCCCGTAACGGAATGCGTCGACGGGATCACGCTCACAGCCAAGCGCGAACACCATTGCCGCCAGGAAACTGTCGCCAGCCCCGACCGCGCTCCTGGTTTCCACAGGGATGGCAGGCAATCGCCAGGTCCCTGAGCGGCTAGCCAGTATCGCGCCGTCGCGGCCCATCGTCACGGCCACATATTCCGCCTTGCCGCCATCCACGATTTCCTGCGCGGCGGCGCAGATTTCGCTTTCCTCCATCAACGCTCGGCCAACCAGTTGCCGCAACTCACCGATGCTGGGTTTGACAAGATAGAGGCCCCCGCCGCTGACCGCCTCTTGCAGCGCCTTGCCTGAAGTATCGAGGATGAGGCGCATGCCGTGGCGCTGCGCCAACTGACGCACCTGGCTGTAGAAATCGTCCGGCACGCCGGGAGGCAGCGATCCGCTGGCGACAAGAAATTCCGCCTGCGGACCATCGAGATGATGCAGGGCAGCTTGCCATTCCTCGGCCGTCAGCTCTGGCCCCTGTGGCACGACACGATATTCCTTACCCGTCTCCCGTTCATAGATGGCTGTGCTGATGCGGGTGTCGCCTGCAATGGGGATGCGGAACCGGACCAGCCCATGCTGATCCAGCAGCCCGTCGAGCGTAGGTCCGGTTGCTCCACCAGAGAGATAATAAGCGCGCGCCGTGCCGCCCAGCCGCGCAATCACCCGAGCCACGTTGATGCCACCCCCGCCCGGATCATAATGTTCCTGGCGCGCCCGCATCTTGCGGGTGTGAAAGACCCGATCCGCCTCATAGGCGACATCGATGGCCGGATTCATCGTGAGCGTGACGATCCTCTTCATGCCCGTGAGGCTATGCGCCCCTCCCGGCGGCTGGAATAAGTATATGTCCCGATGGGCGACGCATCCGGGACGTGGGAAATAGGTTTCTCCATCTTGTCAGTTGAAGGAGCATCGCAATGCGAACACTTCCGCTATTGGCCGCTGTGCTGATCATCAGCGCGTGTAAACCGGCGAACGAGACGGAAGCGCCCGCGCCCCAGGCGAATGGTTCGACGATGAACTATGTCGAGGAGATCGCGGCCTTGCCCAAAGAGGCCCGGGATGCGGCCTTTTTCCGTGCTATCCGGGATGCTGGCCTGCCTTGCCAGCAAGTGATTGACAGCGGCCCGATGCCCGGAACCACCGCGCCGTCCGCCGCCTGGAGGGCGCAATGCGAGGACAAGGCTTATCATCTCATCCAGATCCAGCCCGACGGATCGGCCGTGGTCGCCAGCCGGACCAACCCTTGAGGCCGAACCGTGCACTGCTGGCCCGCCGGAGAGTAACCATGACGCAACGGGACAGGCCCGCGACACGTCTATGGCTGATATTGGCCATAGTCGCAGCCGCGTTGATCCTTACCCTGCTGGCCGCTCAATTGATCAGCGGAGAATGGCTATGGATCATCCTGAACGGGCTATTGCAGCACGAACTGGGCTGAATTTGCCTTACAGGCCACAATCACGCTGATTGGGTGTTCCGTTGGCGACGCGCATCAGCCAGCAGCTTGACCACTTCGGCATCGCTCGTCTGATCGAATACCACATAATGCGCGCCGACCGCATAGAAGGGATGGGGTTCGTAAAGGCAGATGATGTCGTCGCATTCCTCCCGCAGACCTGCGATCACCGCCGCAGGCGCTACCGGAACCGCCAGAATGAGCCGCGCGGGATGCGCCTTGCTCATGCCCTTCAGCGCCGCCTTGATCGTGCCTCCGGTCGCTATGCCGTCATCCACCACGATCACGGTACGGCCCGCTACCGGAATGGGTTCATTATTCCCCAGATAGACGCGCCGACGCCGATCGATTTCAGCCAGCTGCTTGCGCATCTCGGTACGGATATAGTCCGGCGTGGGGGCCAGCTGCCGCACGATTTCCTCATTGAGGACAAGTTGCGGTTCTGCCCCATCGACCACCGCGCCGATGCCCAGCTCCTCGTAACCCGGCGCACCGAGCTTGCGCACGAAGAGAAGGTCCAGGTCGGCATCAAGCGCTCTTGCCACCTCGAAGGCGACCGGCACGCCTCCTCGCGGCAAGGCAAGCACCAACGGATGGCTCGGCGCAAAACGTGCCAGCGCCTTGGCCAAATGGACGCCTGCATCACGACGATCGTGAAACAGCATGGATTGAGGCTTCATCGGGTCTCCCCCTTCAGGTGAGAGTTGAACCAACGTCTGGCCAAGCTGATGACCTGATCGAGCGTTCCGGGCTCCTCGAACAAATGGCTGGCCCCGGGCACGATGACCAGTTCCGCAGGCGCCGTCATGAGCGCCTTTGCGTCATGGTTGAGGTTCAGCACATCACGGTCCAGACTGCCGACGATCAGGAGCGTCGCGGCACGAATCCGGCCCAGAGCTTCAGCCCCCGCGAGGTCCGGCCTGCCGCCGCGAGACACAACCGCAACCGCCCTGTCATCCGGCATCGAAGCGGCAATGATGGCGGCTGCCGCGCCTGTGCTTGCCCCGAAATAGCCAAGCGGCAGCGTGGCGAGCGGCGCCATGCCGTCGGCCCAGTCAGCAGCCTCCCTCAACCGGCGCGCAAGCAATTGCACGTCGAAGACATTGCGTCGGTCCAGCTCTTCCTGCGGCGTCAGCAGGTCGACCAGCAAAGTCGCGAGCTGGATCTGATGCAGACCAGCGGCGACATATTGATTGCGCGGGCTGTGTCGCCCGCTGCCGCTGCCATGAGCGAATATCACCAGTCCCGTCGCGCCATCCGGCATGTCGAGAAAGGCCCTCAGCCCATGCCTGCCGATTGTCACATCCTGCCGGTTCACCGTTATCTGCGTCATGGTCACAATCCGAAAGGCCAGGTTTCCGGCGCGCCTGAAGGGCGTTCCGGACCCAATGGCGTTACCGCCGAGGTCTGCTCGAACCAGACCCAGGCATCGAATTGCTCCGCCAGCACAGCCTCGAAATAATGACTGAGCCGTTCCGTTTCGGGCCGATAAACGACGCCGATCGCGCGTTCCAAAAGCGTGTGGCCGAGCAAATCCCGCAGCGCTTCCTTGCCCGGTCCCCGCCAGTCAGTCAGGCTGCGGACGACGCCGGTGCGCCGGAACGCATGTTCATAACTGTCCGGGCGTGCGGGGCGGACGGATTTGATCTCCATCGCTCCACCCCAGTCGCTGGCCGCCGCGACAAGTCCGGTGTCAGTCCCGAAACCGATCGACACAGCATCGTCGCCATAGGCGAGGCGGCAAAGCTGGCCGATGTTGAATTCACCCTGCCAACCCATCGCCGTTGCGGCTGCATTGCCGACATGGCTGTTATGCGCCCAGATGACCGCTTTGGTTCCGCTGCCGCGATGCGCCATCAGCGCCTGGAGCGTTTCGAACATGTGCCGGTCGCGCAGGTTCCAGCTTTCGGTCGAGCTGCGGTACATGGCGCGATAATAGCGTTCCGCGGCACGAACGATGCGGGCGTTCTGATAGGCATCGAACCACGCCTCGCCATCCTGTTTGAGCAGGTCCAGCCTCTGGTCGAGAAGCTGGCGAAGCTGCGCCACCACGCCATCTTCACATCCTTTGCCACCCGAAAGAGTGACCGCCCGTCCATAGTGCGCGGGTTCATCCTGCCACGGCGTCAGGCATCCATAGCGGCGGCGCGCGTCCTCCGCCTCGTCCGGGTCGGCCTTGTCGAGATAGGCAAGCACGGCATGGATGGATTCGCTGAGGCTGTAGACATCCAGGCCATGGAAGGATGCCTGGCGCGCTTCCGCCAAGCCCTGATTATGTCCCCGCAGCCAATCGGCGAAGGCCAGCACTTCCTGGTTGCGCCACATCCATGTCGGGAAGCGCACGAACACATCGCCCCGCCTGGGACGCGGCGCCTGGTGCCGCACATAATCGTCAATGCGCGCGGCATCGGGCCAGTCCGCTTCTACCGCCACGATCGTGAAGCCGTGCCGCTCTATCAGCCGACGGGTGATCGCGGCGCGTGCCCGGTAGAATTCGGAACTTCCATGTGTCGCCTCGCCCAGAAGAACGACCCTGGCATCTCCGAACCGATCGAAACAGGCACCGAAATCCTCCACCTTGTCGGGAGAGGGCAATGGCTCAGCATGGTGCCTGAGGGCCTGGACAAGCTCATCGGACGCTTGAGTGGTCGAGCGGTCAAACATCGTTGCCTGGGTCATCTTCTTCCTCACATCGTCAGGATGTCATTCCCTCAGGCGTGATGGCTCCCATGACTTCAATCGCAAGATCGCGGTGACCACAGTGCGAGACGTCACCCAGCGACAGGATACCGACCATGTTCGATTGATCATCTACGACCGGCAGACGGCGCACCTGTCGGCTTTCCATCACCCTGATCGCATCCTCGATGCTGTCGTCGGCATGACAGAAGACGACCGGTTTCGACATGATGTCTGCGGCTGTCATCGCTTTCGCCTGTCCGTTCCCGGCAAAGCCGCGCAAGGCGATGTCCCGATCCGTCACGATCCCCAACGGCGTGTCGCCATCGCTCACCGGGATCGCGCCTATATCCTTTTCCCTCATGATCCGGGCCAGTTCGGCGAGGCCGGTGTCCGGCGCCACCCGATCGACTCCGGGATGCATGACTTCCGACACATAGGTCATCGATTTCCTCCAATCCATGTCGTGATCAAATGGACTCAGACACAATGATCGCGAAATCGGCGGCAATAGGTATTGGGGAATATACGAAGTGTCAGGCGGGCCGGGCATGATAGCGGACGGCTGCCTTGAGGACCGCTATGGGGTCGGGGCGCTGTCGACGCTTGAGCGTGGCAAGCCCTTGAGAAGATAAAGCGCAACAAGCTGGGCCACCGATTGCACTTCCAGCTTGCGCATCAACCTCGCGCGATGGACCTCGACGGTTCTGTGGCTGATGCCCAGCAACTCGCCGGTCTGCCGATTGGTAAGGCCATTGGCGACCGCCACGAGCACTTCACGCTCGCGCGGCGTCAAAAGGTCCAGGGCGACAGCGGAAGAGCGTCGCTGTGGCTGCTTCTTGCCTATGCCCATCATGGTCACACCTGCGGATCCACGTCCCGCGTCCTCGCATCGATAACCGCATTGACGAGCGCGGATTCCTTGCAAGGCTTGTCGAGCACCGCATCAAAGCCGTGCGCGATCGCCTTCTGCATCAATTCGGTCGAACCGAAGGCGGTCACCATTATGGCCCGCCCCTTCCATCCCGCCGAGCGGAGCGCAGCCAGCACCTGAAGGCCGTCATGCCCCGCCATCAGGTAATCGGTCACCAGACAAGCCGGATTATTCGCCTTCACCTCGGCGATCAGCAATTCCGATATCGCGAAGGAGCGGACGTTAAACCCTCGTCCCTGCAACAGGAGTTGCATCGACCTCCTAGATCCCGCGTCGTCGTCCAGTATGACTATGGGGATTGGTAGGTCGGCCATTGTCTTCGCGCCTTGCGCCGCAGGATTCAACAACATGCGCGAGTGGTGGCACGGCGGCGTCGCTACGTCTTTAAGTATTGATCCCAGTCAGGTCCTTCTGTCCCATCCTCGCGGCAAAGGCGATCCGCAGCGCATCTGACAGGCTGTGGACATGCAGTTTTGTCATGAGGTTAGCCCGATGCACCTCCACCGTCCGCGAAGATATGCCAAGATCATAGGCGATCGTCTTGTTGGGAAGGCCCTGAGCAAGTCCTTCCAGTACTTCGCGCTCGCGTGCCGTCAGGGCGCCAATGATTACGTCGGCACTGGCGGCCTGTGCCGCTGCACCCTGGGCAGAGCGGACGCGGCCGAAAGCGCGCTCGATCGCGTCGATCAATATGGTCTTTTCAAACGGCTTTTCCAGAAAATCGACCGCACCCGCCTTCATCGCCTGCACGGCCACCGATACCTCGCCATGACCGGTCATGATGATGACAGGCATCGTGATCCCGCGCTCCGCCATGGTCCGCTGTACCTCCAGACCGTCAATTCGGGGCATGCGGACATCCAGCAGGACACAGCCCGCCTCCACCGATCGCAAATCCTTCAAAAATTCGGCCCCGGAACGCCACACCTCGACCGCATAGCCTGAGGTCTTGAGCATGTAGCCGACCGATCGCCGGATGGAATCCTCGTCATCAACGATGTGAATGAGCTTCCTGTCGGTCATATGCCTCCTCCGCCTGCGCTCGAATGAGGGTGAAATGGAAATCGGTGCCTTGCCCCTTGTGCGTATCCATCCATATCTTGCCGCCGTTCACTTCCACGATCGTGCGGCATATGGACAGACCCAGGCCCATCCCTTCGGGTTTGGTGCTGACAAATGCGGTGAACAGCTGCTTGGCGACACCTGGCGCCATGCCGCAACCGGTGTCCGATACGGTGATTTGGATGTTACCGTCCTTTTCGGCACGGCTTGAAATGGTGAGCCTTTTAATCGGGCTATCGGCCATCGCTTCGCACGCGTTCCGAATAAGATTGATAAGGACCTGCTGGATCTGAACCTTATCGACCAGCACGGGTGACGCACCGGGATCGAGATCGAAATGCACCTCAATCCCCATCTCCCGCGATCCCGCGAGTCCCAGCACGGAGGCTTCATCCACAAGGTCGGGCAAGCTTTCGATGGTTTTTTCCACTTCGCCTCGCGAAACAAATTCCCGAAGCCGACGCACAATCTGCCCCGCCCTCAGAGCTTCGCTGGCGGCCTCCCCCAGCGCTTCCCGCATCATGGGCCATTCGCTTTTGTCGGGGCTGGTCATCTGATCGCGAACCGCCTCGACATAATTTGTGACCGCCGCGATCGGTTGATTAAGCTCATGCGCCAGCGTTGAGGCCATGGTGCCCATCGCACTGACCCGCGTCACGTGGATGAGTTCGGCCTGCAAGGTCGCCATCTGCTGCTCAATCATACGTCGTTCGGTAAGATCGCGAACGAAGCCGGTGAATATCCGCTCATTTCCCCGCACCGCTTCCCCGATGTACAGTTCCATCGGAAAGAGCGATCCATCGGCCCGCTGGCCAAAGGCCACCCGCCCCTTGCCAATGATCCGCTTTTCACCGGTTTCCAGATAACGGTGGATATAGCTGTCATGACGCTCACGATCCGGCGACGGCATGAGCATTCGCACATTCCTGCCCAACACCTCAGATTCCGTGAAACCGAAAAGCGCCTCTGCCGCAACGCTGAACGAGAGCATCTTGCCGCTTTCATCAATGACCACCATGGCATCGGGGACGGTAGACAAGATGGCGGTTAATTGGCTTTCGTGGGCACGCAACCGGTCTTCGGCGGAACGCTTTTCGGTGATATCGGAAATGATCTTCGCAAAGCCCCGCAGTTCCCCGCCTTCGTCGTAAAGAGCCGTCCAGCTGACGGCCGCAAGGAATTCCGACCCATCCTTGCGGAGCCGCCAATCCTCTTCCTCGAACCTTCCCTCCTTGCGCGCGCGCTCGATGTCGGCTTGCGGCTTGCCGACGGCAACGGCTTCGCTGGGATAGAATAGGGCGCTTGGCTGGCCCAGTATCTCTTCCTCGGTCCATCCCTTGAGCCGCTCGGCCCCCCGGTTCCAGATCGTGACCCGCCCCATCGGATCGAGCATGTAGATGGCCAGGCCTTGAGCACCGTCGATCAACAGGTTCAGCTCCATGGCCATCTGTTCGCTCGCCTTCGCCGCCAATTCAGCCCGCTCCAAACGCAGGTTGGCCTTAACAACGAAACGGATCATCAGGATGATGATGGCGGCTGTGGCGCCAAACATGACCCCTTCGAATATGTCGTGGCCTTGGACGGCGGGCCTGCCCAGGAAAAGGAAGTTCGCGGCAATGCCGAGCAATGTGGCAAGGACTGCTGGCCCTTCACCCACCCACAGCGCGATGGCCATGACGGCGACGATAAATGGCATATAGGCCGACCTGTCGCCCAGCCAGGGATCTAATGAAATCCGCTCCGCCGATGCGATTGCAACAGCGAGGACAGTCGCCGCATAGCCAGCCAAGGGCGCGGTTATCCGCTTGAGCACTGCCTCACCTGTCGAAGGAATTCACTTCGCTTACACGACGCTATCTCTTCCAGGCTCGCCAAGAAATACGAACTGATGAATGCTGATTTAAAATTATGAAAATCAACATGATTATTTTTCAGCTCTAAGTTATTGTCCCAATAGGATTCGTACTGACGGCCGTGTTTATCATCGACTCACTACCGTTCACGGCAGATGAGCATTGCTCGACTTAGGCAAGTTTCCAAAAAGGAGGCCCGGTCGCGCGTCGCTCCACCGATGATGCTCCTCAAATCCCGTTCGGCGATTTGCCTGCGGCATTTACGAATGTCGGCCAGAGCAGCGCATCCCCTAGGATCACTCAGGCAAGCGCCAGCGGCGCATTTGAGTGAAAGACTGTACGAGCCATGACGATCCGCAACCTGTCGCCCCTTCTTCATGCCAAAAGCATAGTTCTGGTCGGAGCATCGGAGCGCAAGGGAGCTGTCGGCACCCTGGTGCTCGACAATCTGCTTGCCGACGGATTTGAGGGCAAAGTCCATGTCGTCAATCCGCATCCGGTCGCCCGACAAGGCGCGACATGGTTCGCGACCATCGACAACCTCCCGGAGGCGCCTGAACTAGCGATCGTCATGACACCGGCATCGACGGTAGCTCCAATCATCGATCAGCTGGGGAGGCTCGGCACGCGCTGCGCCGTGATCCTTTCAGCCGGGCTGACCGATGCTGGGGGCCTTCGCGGCGAGGTGCTGGACGCGGCGAAGCGGCATGACCTGCGGATCGTCGGCCCCAATTGTCTTGGCATCATGTCTCCCCATGCCAGGATCAACGCCACCTTCGCACGCACCCGGGCAAAGCCCGGCCATCTGGGCCTCATATCTCAAAGCGGCGCGCTGATTACCGCCGTGCTCGATTGGGCGCAGACCCGCAGCGTCGGGTTTTCCGCCATCATCTCGGCCGGAGACATGGCCGACGCTGACCTTGGCGACCTCATCGACCTGCTTGCGATCGACCCGCACACCCACGCCATTCTTCTCTACGTCGAGGGCGTAACCCAGGCAGCCGAATTCATGGTGGCGGCACGGGCGGCGGCGCTCACCAAACCCATCATCGCTATCAAGGCTGGAAAGAGCGAGCTGGCCGCCCGGGCAACGCTGTCCCACACCGGCGCCATGATCGGCGCCTATGATGTCTATGAGGCGGCCTTTGCCAGGGCGGGCATCCTGTTGGTCGACAGCCTCACGGAGCTTTTCGATGCCGCCGAAATCCTCTGCACCTGCAAGCCTATCGCTGACAACAGGCTGGCGATCCTCACCAATGGCGGGGGCGCCGGTATATTGGCGGTCGACGCCCTTGCACGAACCGGTGCTCAGCTCGCCGAGCTGACCCCGGAAACGCAGGCAATATTGGAGGAGGACATGCCCGCCGATTGGTCGCGCAGCAATCCCGTTGATGTGCTGGGCGATGCCGACGCGACCAGATACAGCGTTGCGTTACGAGCCATCTTGCGGGACGAGGCAAGCGACGCAGTGCTGGTGATGAACTGCCCCACGGCACGCAGCGAAGCAGGCGAGACGGCGCTGGCGATATGCCGGGAAGTCGCCGCGGCGGTACAAGAGCGCATATGCAAGCCCGTCCTTGCCTGCTGGCTCGGCGACGCAAACGCCAATGCAGTACGGTCCATCTTCACGGCGGCAGGCATCCCCGTATTTTCCACGCCAGATGACGCCGTGCGCGCCTTTGGCTATCTGGCGCAGGCGCGCCGCATTCGCAGAAGCCTGACCGATGCACCCGCGCAAACACGCGAGGTCAAGGCCGACCGCGCCGCTGCCCGCGCCATTATCGCCAGCGCACAGGCGGACAAATGCACGCTGCTGTCCGAGCTAAAGGTGAAGAAGCTGCTGGAAGCCTATGGTGTCCCCATCGCGCCAACCCGCTTTGCCGCGTCCGTGCAAGCAGTGGAGGAAGCCTGCTGCTGGCTGAGCGCGCCCTATGCCGTCAAGATCGTCTCTCGCGATCTGCCGCACAAATCGGATGTGGGCGGAGTGGCGCTCAACCTGCCCGATGCTCATGCGGCAGTTGCCGCCGCACAAGACATGGAACGACGAATCCAACGCGATTTCCCGGACGCGCGCATCCAGGGCTTTGCCGTGGAAGACATGATTCAGGCCGAGGGCGGCACCGAGATGATAGTCGGCATCGCGACCGATCCGACATTCGGCCCGATCATCATGACGGGCGCGGGCGGCACCGCCACGGAGATTCTGCACGACAAGGCTATCGACCTTCTTCCCCTCGACCATGCGGGCGCACGTGCCCTGATCGCGCGAACACGCATCTCGGCCATGCTTGCCGGATACCGCAACGTGCCGCCCGCCGATGTGGAGAGCATCGCCGATGTGCTGGACGCCGTGTCGGCGATGGCGGTCGATCTGCCCGACCTGATTGAACTCGACATCAATCCCCTGTTGGTAAGCGCGGCGGGCGTCATCGCGCTGGATGCCCGGGCGCGTATCACCGCCGAGCCAGCGTCTCAATCACGCCTCGTGCTGCGCGCGCCGCCGGAAGGCTGGGCTGCCGACCTTGTGACGGAGCATGGCGTCCGTTTTCATGTGCGACCGGTACGGCCGGACGACGAGGCGGCTGTCGCAAGCTTCTTCGATCATGTTTCAGCCGAAGACCTGCGCTTCCGCTTCATGTCCGGGGTTCCCAAGGTGCGGCATGAGCAGATCACCATGATGACGCGGGTGGACTATGTTCGGACGATCAGCTTCCTGGCTTTCGGTGAAGAGGGTGGAGAGGTCATGGCGATCGCCATGCTGGCGACGGACCCCGACCGCAGCCGGGCGGAAATTGCGCTTACCACGCGGACGGACAGTAAAGGCAAGGGGATAAGCTGGACATTGTTCGAACATGTGCTGAGCTATGCAAAGTCGGAAGGCATCGGCATGGTTGAATCGGTCGAGTGCGCCGATCATGACGCGGCGCTGCGGATGGAGCGTGAGCTGGGTTTCGTCACGATCGTCGATCCGGACGATCCAACCATTCGTATCGCCAGAAAAGGCATGGCAGCGGCCAATCCGACCTGAAGACCGCAGCATCGCTATCGAAATTAACTGCTCCGTGCAGATCGCTATTTCGCAACGCCACGGATCATCATGGCCCACATCCGTAGATTCACGAACGTCGCCTGCCCGAGCGATCGATTAGACTGACAGCCCCTTTCGGACGGAAGGAACCCGCGCATGAGCGGAATGGTCGCAATGCAAATCAAATCCCCCCGGGAACCCCTGGTTCGGATCGAGCGTCCTGTGCCCCATCCGGGTCCCGGCGAATTGCTGATCGAAGTGGCTGCCTGCGGGGTTTGCCGAACCGATCTGCATGTGCTCGATGGCGAAATCCCCGCACGTTATCCGATCATACCTGGCCACGAAATCGTGGGTCGCGTCGCAGCGATCGGGGTCGGCGTGGAGGGTTTTGCAGTAGGCCAGCGGGTGGGTGTTCCATGGCTGGGACATACATGCGGTCAATGTCCCTACTGCCAGGCAGGAAAGGAAAATCTCTGCGACGCACCGCTCTTCACCGGCGCCACGCGAGACGGCGGCTATGCCACCCATGTGATTGCCGACGCCCATTATTGCTTCGATCTGCCCGATCGTTTTTCCGACGTGGAAGCAGCGCCGCTCCTTTGCGCCGGCCTGATCGGCTGGAGAGCATTGCGGCTGGCCGGCCCTGCGCCGGTCATCGGTCTGTATGGATTTGGCGCTGCGGCGCATATCCTCGCACAGGTCGCCCGGCATCAGGGACGCACCGTCTATGCCTTCACCAAGGATGGCGATGAGGACGGACAGGCGTTCGCGCGTTCGCTGGGTTGCGAGTGGGCGGGCGGCTCTTCCGACGATCCGCCAGCGCCACTTGATGCAGCGCTGATCTTCGCACCCGCAGGAGAGTTGGTGCCGCGTGCCCTGCAAGCGGTCAGGAAAGGTGGCCGCGTCATCTGTGCCGGTATCCACATGAGCGACATTCCTTCATTCCCCTATGCCGACTTGTGGGAGGAAAGGCAGATACTCTCGGTCGCCAATCTGACGCGAGAAGACGGCACCTCCTTTTTCGAACTGGCAGGTGACATCCCCCTTCACACCGTCACGGAAACCTTCCGGCTCGAAGATGCAAATGACGCGCTGCAACGGTTGCGAACAGGCAAGATCAAAGGCGCCGCAGTGCTCGTGCCCTGATCCATGAGTTCGTGACTCTACTTATGGCGCCACTTCGCGTGCAGGACGACACTCCCACCCGGAGTCTTGTTACGGAGGACTGTTCATGCGCCGCTTTTTCATCGCCGGTGCCGGTTTCTTGAACCTGATGTTCATTGCCGGTGTATCGGCACAGACTGCACAGCCGCACGCCGGGCACCACCCGGCCGAAGCAGCGGAAAGCGCCCCGTCTGCGGTAGCGGAGCCCCAGCATGATTGCCCCATGATGAAGGATGAAGGCGGCCACAGGATGCACTCCGATGGCATGCACCCGCCATCGGGGGCCATGGGATCAGCTCAGCAGATGCCCGACGGCATGCAACATTGCAGCGAGATGCACAGCCCGGTGGCTTCCGAAAAGCCGCAACAGCCCAGACAATGACGGGGCGAACCGCCACGCACAAGAAAGCAGGAGAAGGACAATGACCGACTTTCGTTCGCTGATTCCCTTTGGACGCACCGGCATGTTTCGTAGTGGATTTGATCCGCTTGCCGATCTGCGCAAGGAAATGGATCGCCTGACCGATGACTTTGGCCGCGGCTGGCTCACCAGCGACACTGGTGACCGCAAGGGATTTCTACTGCCCAAGGTGGACGTCGCCGAGACGGACGGCGGCCTTGAGTTGACCGCCGAACTGCCTGGTTTTGACGAGAAGGATGTGTCGCTGGACGTCCATGACGGGATACTCACCATCAAGGCCGAGCATAAGGAGGATCGCGAAGAGAAGGACGAAAAGAAGCATTATCATCTGATCGAGCGCAGCCGGGGAAGCTTTTTGCGGCGCGTCGCCCTGCCCTTCGAGGCGGACGCCGACAAAGCCAGCGCGCATCTGGAAAAAGGGCTTCTGAAGGTCATCGTTCCGCGTCTCGCGACTGAGGCAAGCAAGCCACACCAGATCCCGATCGGATCGAAGTAGAACGCGACTGGCGAACCGATACGGGCACGCAATGATTTCAGCATGATGCTATAGAGGGGGCATGAAACGCATTGCGCTCTGGCTGTTGCCGCTGACGCTGCTGGCGGCGGCGGCAGTCTATTGGCTGCTCGCCGGGCGAGCGCACGACGTCGGGCTCGTCCCCGTTCGTGTCGGCGATGCGGTCGAACTGGTCTATGCCACCGGCTTTGTCGAGGCGGAACATCCTGTCACCATATCCGCGCGCCTCACCGCCCCTGTACGTCAGGTGCTGGTGGAGGAAGCGCAGCGCGTGGGGCGCGGCCAGCCGCTCGTCCTGCTGGATGACGAGGAACAGCGCCATGCGGTGCAACAGGCGACGGCACAGCGCCGCGTTGCCTTGCAGGAGGAGCGGCGCACGCTAGCGCTGTTCGCCAAAGGATGGGTCACGCGGGCCGCCCGTGATTCCGCCGTTGCCGCAGCCGACAGTGCAAAGGCGGCGGAGGAAGGCGCGCGTGCCCGCCTCAATCAGATGATGGTGCGGTCAGGCATCAATGGTATCGTCCTGCGCCGCGATGTGGAACCGGGCGATCTCGCAACCCCTGGCCGCGCGCTCATGACACTGGGCGATCCCGCCAGCGTCCGAATTACCACAACGGTCGATGAACGCGACGTGCCGAGGATACGCGCAGGCCAGGCGGCGCTGATGTCGAGCGATGCCTGGCCCGGTCGGGTGCTGCATGGCCAGGTCCGCGAAGTGACGCCCGGCGGCGATCCTGAACAGCGCGCCTTCCGCGTTTATATCGTTACCGACCAGCGTCTGGCGCTGCCGCTAGGGCTGACGCTGGAAGTCAACATCGTCACCCGGCGCGCGGATCGCACGTTGCTGGTGCCGACAAGCGCTATAGAGGACGGCAAAGTCTGGGTCATCCGCGACGGACGCGTTCATGCACGGGCGGTGCGGACTGGCATCGCAGGGTCCGGCGATGTTCAGATCCTTTCAGGTCTATCGCAAGGCGAAATGATCGTGAGAGCACCCGAGGGCAAACTGTCGGACAATATGCGAGTGCGGGTAACGCGATGAGCGGGCAATTGTGGCTGTTGGCAAGCATCGCCGCCCGGCATCTGGTAGGTCGGCGCCGACAGACTTTGGTGGCTGTGAGCGGCGTTGCGGTAGGCGTTGGCTTCTTTCTGGCCGTCTCCGCGATGATGATCGGCAGCCAGAATGATTTCATCAAGACGCTGATCGACGCCGCGCCGCACATCATCATTTCCGACGAGCTGCGAAGCCCGCCGCCGCAACCGGGTGTCAGATTATATGAAGGTGCGGCGATTGACCTACGCCACTATAAGGTCCGCAACGAAGTGCGCGGCCTGAAAGGCTGGCCGGAGATACTGCGGGCCGTCAATGCGCTGCCCGGCGCGGTCGGCTCACCCAGCCTGACGGGCGCGATCACCTTGCGCAGCGGCGGGCGGGAGGAAGCGTTGACGATCGTTGGCGTCGATCCGGCGGTCGAGGAGAAGGTCAGCGCTATCGAGGACAAACTGCGCACCGGACACCTTCGCGATCTGGAAAGCACGCAAGGCGGCATCATCATCGGCGAGGAAATGGCGCGGCGGCTCGGCCTTGCCACGGGCGATGTTGTGGGTGCGACCTCGGCATCGGGCAACAACCGTTCGCTCCGCATCGTCGGCCTGTTCAAGCGCGGTCAGACCCAGTTGTCCTCTTCGCTCGGCTATGTGCTTCTGCGGGAAGCGCAATCACTGCTGGGCCGACCCTTCATCATCAACCGCATCGGCGTGCATCTGGACGATCCCTATGGAGCGCGACCGATCAGCCAACGGCTTGAAGCCCGTTTTGCCTACAAAGCAGAAAGCTGGGAGGAGCGATCCGCAGACTTCCTCTCGCTGCTCGTGACCCGCAACGTCATCATGTACAGCGTCGTCTCCGCCATCCTGCTGGTCGCCAGCTTCGGCATCTATACCGTGGTGTCGAACAGCGTGTCGGACAAAAGGCGCGACATCGCCATCATGCGCTCGATCGGCTTTTCCGAACGGGACCTTCAACTGATTTTCGTGTTCGAAGGGTTGGCGCTGGCGCTGATCGGCATCCTTGCGGGATGGCTGCTTGGCTACGGATTGATGGCGATCCTGGGCTCCCTCAAATTTCCCATCGCGGGGGAGGACCAGCGCCTGCCCCTCGATCGCTCCGCCCGCCAATATGCCATCGCCGCTGCCGCATCGCTGTTTTCGGGGGTGATAGCGGCCTGGCTCCCGGCGCGAAAGGCGGCACGCCTCGATCCCGTCGACATATTGCGGGGCGCGGTATGAACCCGATCATGCAGGCGCAGGGCCTGACTCGCGAACTGGCGGGAACACCTCCGGTGACACTGGTCACCGATGTGTCGCTGGCGATCGAACAGGGCAGCTTCGTGGCCATTGTCGGACCATCAGGCTGCGGCAAATCCTCGTTGCTCTATCTGCTCGGGCTGCTGGATCGCCCGACCGCAGGATCGGTGCTATTCCAAGGACGCGACATGAACGCGCTCGACGGCGACGAACGGGCGCAGATCCGGCTGGCGCATTTCGGCTTCGTGTTCCAGTTTCACTTCCTGCTGCCCGAATTCACCGCACTCGAAAATGTGATGCTACCGATGCGCAGACTGGGCCGACTGTCGCCAGCGCAGGCGCGGGAAAAGGCGCAGGGCCTGATGGCCACCGTCGGCTTGGCTAAGAAGATGGACAAGACGCCCAACCGCCTGTCGGGCGGCGAAAGACAGCGCGTGGCGATCGCCCGAGCGATCGCGAACGATCCCGCGCTGGTGCTTTGTGACGAGCCAACCGGCAACCTCGACAGCCAGAACAGCGCCCACGTGGTCGAAATGTTTCGCGCCCTCGCCCATGATCAGGGCCGCGCGGTCGTGTGCGTGACCCACGATCCCGACGTCGCTGCCGCAGCCGATGTGCAGATATCGATGCTGGACGGCCGTATCAGCGGAACCGACATTCGATCGCGATGAACGAGAACTCAAACCCTCCATCCCGCTGAAATCCCTGCTTTTTGACGCACGTCAATTCGTCGCCGGGATTGAAGATTTAATGTCTTTGGAAAGGAGACATTAAATGGATCAGTTGTTTGGCCTTTACTTCCCGCATTTCGTCGCTGGCCTGATGATCGTGTTCATGCTCGTTCTGGGCGGCCTCAGCGTCCAGGATGCCATGCGCGGCGACCGGAATTGAGTGAAGAGCAGCCGCCCTTCCACGCCGTGGGCGGACGCGAAGGGGTCAGCAGGATCGTGGATCGATTCTATGACCTCATCGACTCCGTCCCCGCCTATCGCGACCTGCGGGCGATGCATGCCGATGACCTGACGCCTATGCGGCGGTCGTTGAGCGGTTTTCTGTGCGGATGGCTGGGTGGCGACAGCGACTGGTTCGCGGCCAACCCCGGTAAATGCATGATGTCGCTGCACGCCCGCTTTCCCATCACCGATGCCGTTGCCGTTCAATGGACGTCGGCGATGCGGAAGGCGATGGAGGATTGCGGCGTCGAAGAGCATCTGGCGGCGCGCATTGGCGGCGCCTTCGACGGGATGGCGTCGGCCATGGTTCGCGCCTGATTCTTACCGCCCCCGCGCAGGTCGCCGGGGGCAGTTCTTGCATCACCGGCTGGCATCCGAAACCGCAAGGATGTGGTCCGCACGGCCGGGGAAGATATAATCGAACTCCAGAACCACGCCGCCGCCCAGCGGGCCATCGACGATCAGGTCTGTCTCGCAAAAGGCCTGCACGCCATTGCGCCCATAGGTGTAGCGCGTGACGCCCCGATAGACTGGTGATGCATCAAGCCGGACGTCGATCTCCGCGTCGCCCGGTTGAGCGCGATTGACCAGAAACTTCAATCGCCCGGCAAAGCGCGCGTCATTGGCCTCCAGCGCCTGGAGCGCCAGATAGCGATCTTCCAGCTGCTCAAGTGATGCATGAAGGAACCCAACATGAAAATCATATTCGGGATCGGCTGCCTGTGCTGCCCGATAGGCTGAAACAGCGGGATGCTCGCTATCGGTGCCCCACCCCAACGCTTCGCGCGCCGCAGTCAGCAGCGCCGCTGTCGCCGCCGGTAGCGGGCTAAGATAGACGATGTTGTCCCCACCGTTGGGAGCAAGGACATTGGTGGTGAAGCGATAGAATATGCCGCCTTGCGGCAGTTCCATTTGCTGGGTCTTCATGAGCCCGGCGGTTTCCAGCAGTAACGCAGCAGCCGGACCATCTTCGGGCCGGGGATAGTGCAGGTTAACGTGGCTGATTGTCTGCGCCGCCTTTGCGCGCATGGTCGATTGGACGTTCATGCTGTTCCTCTCTGCCGCAGCCTCGAACACGCCCGGCCCCCCGATAGGAAGGCGAAGTCGCCTCACGCGCCTTGAGGCAGGTCAAATTTCAAACATGCGCGTAGAATTTTGATCTATTTGTAACGAAAATTGTCACTTACATAGCACATCGACCGCTAATGATCGGATAAATGTCGCTTCACGAAAGCGAAAATTCCTGAAATTTGATGATGGTCAATTCCCTCCCGTTCGACCCAGTCCATCATGGCCTCCCTACCCACGGAGGACGACATGGAAGTCGCGGCTCTCGCCTACAGCATCATTACCTCCCGCGATCCCCAGCAATGGGTGCGCTTCGCCGAGGGCATCGTGGGATTTTCCGTTGAGGCGCTTCCCGGCGGCCTGGCGCTGCGTATTGACGAGCGCGCGGGGCGGCTGTTCATTATCGAAGGCGATCGCGACGGCTATTGCGCCAGCGGCTGGGAAGTGCGCAACGAACAGCAATATGTCGCGGCCTTGGCGACCCTGGACGTACGCGGGATCGCCTATACCCATTCGACGTCGGCGGAGCGCGCGCTGCGTCATGTGACCGACATGGTCTGGTTCCGCGATCCTTCGGGCAATCGCCACGAAATCAGCTATGGCTATGTCAGCAGCTTCGCGCCCTTCTGTTCCCCGCAAGGCGTGCGCTTCGTCACGGGCGATTTGGGCTACGGCCATGCGGTGCTGCCTGCCCCCCACTTCGGCGAGACGCGCGACTTCCTGACCGACGTTCTCGGCCTCGGCCTGTCCGATTTTATGGTGCATCGTCCCGCAGGCGAAGGCGGCCCCGAGATGCGGATCGATTTCCTGCACTGCGCCAATGGCCGTCATCACAGCCTGGCGCTGTTCGAGGGCGAGGTACCATCGGGCTGCGTGCATCTGATGGTCGAAGTCGCGACGATCGATGAGGTCGGCCATGCCTATGACCGCATGCTGGCATCCGGAGCGCGGCTGATGGCGACGCTCGGCCGCCACACCAACGATCATATGATCAGCTTCTATGTGGAGACGCCCGGCGGCTTCGCGCTGGAATATGGCTGCGGCGGGCGGGTCATGGACTGGGACCATCACACTGTCTTCGAAAGCACATCGGCCAGCCTGTGGGGCCATGATTTCAGCGTCGGTTTCGGCGCCGACGAACAGGCGAAACTGGCCGACGCGGCCTGATCATAAGGAGAGGGAATATGACGCTTGCCAATGCGACCACAGCGCCCGCCATGGCCGATCTCGTCGATCGGGCGGCAGCGCTGGTGCCGGTTCTGCGCGAACGGGCCGATGCCTGCGAAGCGGGCAACAAGGTGCCGGACCAAACCATCCGCGACTTTCAGGAAGCGGGCTTTTTCAAGATCCTCCAGCCCCGTCGGCATGGCGGCTATGAGATGGACATCGATACCTTTTACGCGGTGCAGATGAAGCTGGCGGAAGGCTGCATGTCCTCCGCCTGGGTGCTGGGCGTCGTCGCCGTGCATAACTGGCAGCTCGCCCTGTTCGACGCGCAGGCGCAGGAGGATGTGTGGGGCAAAGATAACGCCACCCTCATCTCCTCCTCCTACATGCCGCGCGCGCAGGTGACGCCGGTCGAGGGCGGATACCGCATCAGCGGGCGCTGGGGATTTTCCAGCGGCGTCGATCATTGCGACTGGGCATTTCTGGGTGGCCTCGTCAACGATCCCGAGACGGGCGAGCCCGACTTCTGGACCTTCCTGGTCCCTCGGGGCGATTTCAAGGTGCTGCCGATCTGGGACACGATCGGGCTGGGCGGCACAGGCAGCCATGATGTGACGGTGGAGGACGCCTATGTCCCGGCTTACCGCACGCATCGGTCCAAGGATGGCTTTGCCTCCACCAACCCCGGCGCAAAGGTCAATCCCGCGCCGCTTTACAAGCTGCCGTTCGGGCAGGTGTTCGTGCGGGCCGTGTCTTCCTCGTCCATCGGGGCGCTTCAGGGCGCGCTGGATAGCTTCATCGAAAAGGGCGCCAAGCGCAGGAGCGCCAATAGCGGGGCGAGCGCGTCGGCCGACCCCGATGTGCAGATGGTGATCGCCGAAACCCGCGTCGCGATCGACGAGATGAAGACCATCCTGTTCCGCAACTTCGAGCATCTGACCGAAAAGGCGCGCGCAGGGGAGCAGGCGGACCTTGAAACCCGTCTCCACTACCGTTTCCAGTCCGCGCAGATTTCTGGCCGCTGCTGCGCGCTGATCGCCCGCATCTTCGCGGCGAGCGGCGCGGAAGCCATCTATCGCGGCAATCCGATCGCGCGCGCCTTCTGCGACATCCACGCCGGGCGAGCCCATGTCGCCAACAATCCGGGCGTGGTCGGCCGCAACTTCGGCGGCGTCATGCTCGGCGCGCCCAACGGCGACAGCTTCATTTAAGAGGAAGGGCGCGGATCATGACAAAGACAGCCGAATATGGCCTGGGTGAACTGACCTTTCCCCGTGGCTGGTTCATGGTGGCGACCGCCGATGAGGTGACGCAGCAACCGCAACCCGTCCGCTTCTTCGGGCAGGACATGGCTCTTTATCGCGGCAAGAGCGGACGCGTCGTTTTGCTCAACGCTTATTGCCCGCACATGCGCGTCAACATCGCGCGCAACAGCACATCCTATGTCGTGCGCTACGGCAATCAGGTGGAAGGGGATTCGATCCGCTGCCCCGCCCATGGCTGGCGCTTCACGCCCGAGGGGCAGTGCGACGACATTCCCTATTCGACGCACAAGATCCCCAAGGCCGCCTGCATCAAGTCGCACAAGGTCGTGGAAAAGGCAGGCTGCATCTGGATATGGCATGATATGGAGGGGGGCGAACCCGACCATGACCTGCCCGACTTCGCCGAATGGAACCGCACCGGCGAGGGATGGGTCCGCTGGCAGGTGGACCCTCTCGGTACCTTGCCGATCCACCCGCAGGAAATCCTCGACAACATGACCGACTATGCCCATTTCGCGCCGGTCCATGGATCGTCGGGCAATGTGTTTTTCGAAAATGAATTTGAAGGGCACATCATGCGCCAGCGCTTTGCGTCGGGCCACCGGACGCTGGTGGATGGCAGCGGGCTGCTGGAAACCGACACCTGGTACACCGGGCCGGGCATCCTGCTGTCCCGCATGGAGGGCAAGCATCCCTCGCTCATGATGATCTGCAACACGCCGGTCGAGGATGGCGAGGTCCGGGTCTGGTTCGCCGTGATGGCGCAAACCGCTGCGAACGGCGAAGCGACGGCAGAGGAACGCGCCACCGCCCGCGCCTATCATGAGGCAGGGCTTGCCGCCTTCTCACAGGATTTCGAGCTGTGGAAATATAAGGAAGCGGCCATCAACATCCTTCAGGTGCCGGACGACGGGCCGTTCCACAAGGGGCGGCTATGGCATCGCCAATTCTACAATCCGCGCGCCCGCGCGAGCGAATTCCAGAAGCGGGTCAACGGCGTCCATACCACCGTGGACCTGCGCGGGAGCAAGGCTGCGGCCTGAATATCCATAGTTGAGTGATTGCCGACGGAGCTTCCCTTAAGGCCGCTCCGCCGCTGCCATATGCACTGCCCGATTTGACGCACGTCAATTTGTTCGCGCCAAGTAAGTATATACTCACTTCTTGAGCGAACCGGCATTTCTGCCGCCGCGCACCAAGAGAGGAGCGAAGATGAACGCGCATAGCCAGCCACATCAGGCGACCACATGCCCCCTGCCCATCGCCGACCGGGATGGACTTCGCAGGGCGTTGCAGGACGCCAACCTGCCTAGCCTGCTGATGGTTTACACGACCTATGCGCAGGACCGCGAGTATCTGGACAGTTTCGCGCCCTACCTGACCGGCATATACACGGCGGAAGCGCCGTCGAATGTGCCGGACGAAATGGCGCAGGATTTGCGGGATCGCCTCTTCGCGCTGCTGACCAACCCGACGCCGCCGGTGGAACGCCCGATCGATCCTGAACTGCTGCGCCGGATGATGGGCGTCAGCGTGGGTGAAGATGTCGATCCCGCCATCATGCCGGTGCTTTACGACCAGATGGGCTTTGAACGCCCGGTGCCGCGCAAGGACATGCCCGGCCGCATCCATCCGCCCGCCGGTTTCCGCGTGCTGGTGATCGGCGGCGGCATGACCGGCATCGCCGCAGGGATCAAGCTGGGCGAGGCCGGCTATGACTATACGATCATCGAGAAGAACCCTGACCTTGGCGGCACATGGCTGGAAAATCGCTATCCCGGCGTCGGCGTCGATACGCCCAGCCACTTCTACTCCTATTCGTTCGAACTGAACCCGGACTGGAGCAGCTACCATCCGAAGGGGCCGGAAATTCACAGCTATCTGACCGGCGTCGCCGACAAATATGGCATCCGCGATCATGTCCAGTTCGGGACGAAGGTACTCGCCGCCCGATGGAGCGATGCGGAAAGCAACTGGCACGTCACCTTGCAGGATGTGAAGACCGGCGCGGAACGAGTGGAAGTGGTGAATGCGGTGCTACTCGCCCATGGCGTGCTTAACCGTTGGTCCTTCCCCAATATCCCCGGCCTGGACAGCTTCAAGGGCACCAAGATGCACACCGCCGGGTGGGACCCGGATATGGACCTTACCGGAAAGCGCGTGGCGGTGATCGGCACGGGCGCCAGCGCCGCCCAGCTCGCGCCCGCGATCGCTGACAAGGTTTCCAGCCTCGTCATCTTCCAGCGGTCCAAACATTGGGTGCTCAATAACCCCGAAATCACCGCCCCGGTGAACGACGATATCCGCTTCGCGCTGCGCAACATTCCCCATTACAAGGAATGGTTCCGCTTTCGCGTATACTGGTTCACCGGCGACGGCCTCTACGGCAATGTGAAGAGAGACCCGAACTGGCCCAACCAGGACGTCTCGATCTCTGCCCAGAATGACGGCGCGCGCAGCTATGCGCTGCAATATATCCATCGCAAGCTGGCGGGCCGTCCCGACCTTATCGAAAAGGTCGTTCCCGACTATCCGATCTTTGGCAAGCGCATCGTTCTGGACGCCGATGGCGGCTGGCTCGACACTTTGCTAAAGCCCAATGTCACGCTGGAAACCGACCCCATCGATCATGTCGAAGAAAATGCGATCGTCACCAAAAGCGGCAAGCGCTACGAAGTCGATGTGATCGCGCTCGCCACCGGCTTTGAACTGGCCCCCGCGCTCGGCCCGCTCAAAGTCTATGGCCGGGGCGGCTGCGATCTGGCGGCGGCATGGGGCAAGGACGAGGCGCGCGCCTATCTGGGCGTAATGGCTCCCGCCTATCCCAATTTCTTCATGACGCTCGGGCCGAACAGCGCCCCCAATCATGCTGCCGGGGTCAACATGGTTCTGGAAGCGCAGGTCAACTAGGGTCAGGACCTATTAAATTACTTGCGGTGCTGAGGATTGGTTGATTCAATGGCGGCGTGAGGAGGCGTCGCCGTGAGTGATCTGATTTGGCTTTCGAAGGCGCAGATGCGCCGGATCGAGCCGTATTTCCCGCTGTCGCACGGCGTGCCCCGGGTGGATGACCGTCGGATCATCAGCGGCATCATCTTCATTATCAGGAACGGCCTGCGGTGGCGCGATGCACCTGCCGACTATGGCCCTCCCAAGACGATCTACAACCGCTTCATCCGGTGGAGCCGACTTGGCGTGTTCAACAAGATTTTCGCAGCGCTCTCGGCGAAGGCCGGGCAGCCTGACCAACTGATGATCGATGCGACGCATCTGAAGGCGCACCGGACCGCAGCCAGTCTGCTCAAAAAGGGGCTGTTCCCCGACGTATCGGACGCACCAAAGGCGGCCTGAATTCCAAGCTCCACGCCGTCTGCGACGGAAAGGGCAGACCGCTGGTCATGCTGCTCAGCGAGGGGCAGATGAGCGACTACAAAGGCGCTGCCCTGATGCTCGACGCCTTGCCCCGCGCCAAAGCCCTGCTCGGCGATCGAGGCTACGACGCCGACTGGTTCCGCAACGCGCTCGCGGAACGCAGCATCACCGCCTGCATCCCGTCAAAGAAGAACCGAAAGGTCCCGATCCCGCACGATGCCGTGCTCTATCGCCAGCGTCACAAGATCGAGAACATGTTCGGCAGGCTCAAGGACTGGCGTCGCATCCACACCCGTTACGACCGCTGTGCGCACACATTCATGTCAGCCATCTGCATCGCTGCAACCGTCATCTTCTGGCTCAATCAATGAGTCCTGACCCTACATCATCGAAGCGCTCGACAAGATCGCGGCCGCTGGCGGCAAGGCGATCGAGCCGACCGAACAGGCCTATCTCGACTGGAACGAGAAGGTCGACGAGCAGATGAAGCAGATGGTCTGGACCCACCCCAAGGCCAAAAGCTATTATTTGAACAGCAAAGGCCGCAACTATGTGTCCTGCCCGTTCAAGCTCGCCGAATACTGGAACTGGACGCGCAATCCTGATCCGGAAGCGATGGTCATTTCCTGATCTTCGCTAGAGACAGAAAAAAAGGGGCTCGATCCATTCGGATCGGGCTCCTTTTCATATGGGCACTGCCTTACCCCGTTGGCCCTGAGCCTGTCGAAGGGCTTTTCTTTGTTGAGGAAGGAAAAGGCTTCGACAAGCTCAGCCCGAACGGGGGTTAGATCATTTGACTTGCGACGTGCCCTGATGGCGTTGCGCCCTCAATCCTCGTCGATCAATATCCGCGCCGCCGCGCCTTCGCTGTCATCGAACTGCCCATCCCGCAGCGCCCAGAAAAAGGCGGCGAGGCCGAGCAGCCCGAGGAACAATGCGATCGGGATCAACAGTCCAAGGCCGGTCATTTCGCGGCTCCCTTCAAGCGCAAGGCATTGGCGATCACGATCAGCGAGGATGTCGACATGGCGATCGCGGCGACGAGCGGCGTGACCTTGCCCGCCACGGCCAGCGGCACCGCCAGCACATTATAGCCGATGGCGAGCGCGAAATTCTGCTTCACCACGGCGATCGTGCGGCGCGCCGCGCGGACGGTCAGCGCCACGGGCGCCAGCCTGTCGCCCAGGAAAACGGCATCGGCCGTCAACTGGCTCGCATCGCTGGCAGAGGCCGGAGCCATGCTGGCATGACCTGCCGCCAGCGCCGGGCCGTCATTCAGCCCGTCGCCCACCATCAACACCTTCTCGCCGCGCGCCTGTAACCGCCCGACGAGCGCCAGCTTATCCGCCGGGCGCAGATGGCCGATCGCAGTCGTGCCGGTCGCGCGGGCGATCTCTTCCAAAGCTTCGGGGCGATCCCCGCTGGCGATCAGCGTCTTGAGACCCATCGAGCGCGCCTCGCTCAGCGTTTCGGCCGCATCCGGGCGCAGGGCGTCGGAAAAATGCAGCAGCGCCGACCGCTCCCCAAACCGATATTCGCTCGCAAGGCCGAACAGGCTGACGACGCTGCGTGGCCGGGCCAGCGCCACCGCCACGCCAGCATGGTCGGCGAAGATTCCCTCTCCCGGAATTTCACGGATCTGGTCGAGGGACGCCGGAGCGACTTGCCGAGCCTCCAGCGCCTGCCGCAGCGCGTCGCTCAACGGATGGCGAGAGACCCTTGCCAGCGCCAGCAGGATCGACTGATCCGCATATTCAAGCCGGTCGAGCGCCTGCGGCACCGGACGGCCCAGCGTCAGCGTGCCAGTCTTGTCGAACAGCCCCTCGCTCACTTCCGCCAGCCGCTCCAGCGCCGACCCGTCCTTCACCAGCACACCGCGCCGCATCAACGCACCGCATGCGACGATCTGCGCCGCCGGGACCGCAAGGCCGAGCGCGCAGGGACAGGTGATGAGCAGCACGGCCACCGCGATCAACAGCGCCTGATGCACGCCCGCGCCCGCGATCATCCACCCCGCGAAGGACAGCGCGGCGAGCAGATGGACGCAGGGCGCATAATAGCGCGCGGCCCGGTCAGCGATCTGGACATAGCGGGACTTCCCCTGCCCCGCCTCCTCCATCAGCCGGGCGATGTCCGCGATCACCGTGTCGGCCCCGGCCGCCGTAACCTCGACCGTGATCGGCCCTTCGACGTTCATCGCGCCGGCCTGAACCATGTCGCCAGCGCGTACGCGGACCGGCGCGCTTTCGCCGGTCAGGAAAGCGAGATCGATGCCGCTCTCACCCTCGATCACGCGGCCATCCGCGGCTAACCTCTCGCCCGCCGCGACGATCATGCGCATGCCAGGGCGCAAAGCGCTCGCCGCAGTCCACTGGCTGCGACCGCCTGCGTCCAGCACCAGCGCACCCGGCGCGGTCTGCTTGAGCAACGCCGCCACGCCAGCCCGCGCCCGCCCCCGCATCATGCTGTCGAGGCAGCGCCCCGCAAGCAGGAAGAACAGCAGCATTACCGCGCCGTCGAACCAGGCATGTTCACCGCCGCTGATGGTTTCGAACAGGCTCATGGCGGTCGTCAGCAGCACGCCGATGCTGATCGGCACATCCATGTTCGTCCGCCCCTGCCGCAACGCAGCCCAAGCGGAACGGAAGAAGGGCTGGCCCGCATAGGCAACCGTCGGCAAGGCGATCAGCGCCGACAGCCAGTGGAACATCGTCCGCGTCGCGCCTTCCGCGCCCGACCAGATCGACACCGACAGCAGCATGATGTTCATCGCCGCGAAGCCCGCCACGGCAAGCGCGCGCACCAGCGCCTTGCCCTCCGCCGCCGCAATGTCCTGCCCCGGATCGGCCAGCGGTTCTGCCTCGAAGCCCAAGGCGATGATCGCCGCCTTCAACTCCGGCGGGGTCAATGCGGGATCATGACTGATCGCAACCCGCTTCGCGCTCATATTGACGCGCGCGGAGCGGATGCCGGGCGTCAGCGGCAGGCCATTCTCGATCTTCGAGATGCACCCCGCACAATGAATTCCGGGCACCGCGAACAGGCTTTCCTTCGCCTCAAGCGGCGCTTCCTCGATCAGGGCAGGCTGGCTGGCCATCAGTCGATCTCCCGCAGCAGATGTTCTTCCCCACCGGCATAGCGAATGTCGAAACGTAACTGCCACCGACCGGCGGGCAGCGCGTGGTCGCTCACATAAAGTCCCGGCGCAGCCTCATGCAGGCGCAACATGACATCGGGCGCGCGCCCAAGCGGATGTTGCGCCACCGCGCTCATCTGCGCACCCCGTACGTTCAACTCCATCCGCACATGACGCGCGGCGTCCAGCGTCACCCTGTCGCGCCAGCCCAGCTTTTCCTGCGCGCGCGCCTGCGCCAGCCAGCCGTTGAACTTCTGGCTGGCGACATAGCTGTTCTCGACCACCGCCCCGCCAAAGGAGCGCACGGCGATCGTCGCCATCAGCATGTTGACCGCGATCACCACGGCGAAAAACGCCACGAGGATCGCCGTCATATGCCAACCTGTGAATGCGCGGGCGCGGTTGCGGACGTCGGTCATCTGTCAGGGCCTTTCAAATCGGGCTGGTTCGCTGTCGCCGCCGCCTTCACGGTCCATGGCGCGCACGGTGAAGCTGAAATCCTCCCGCGCCGGGCCTGCCGGGGGGACAGTCAGGAACAGGCGCAGCTTGGCCACGCTGTCGGCGGGTACGATGACGCGGATGGCGCTGGTCGCCTCGTCGCGCGATCCTGTCTCGGTCCACATCTTCATGTCGCGCAGGCCGGTCACGCTCACCTCAATGGGGCGTGGTCGCGTCTCCATGTTCCGAACCTTCACCGTATAGGCGTTACGGATCGCACCGTCCGACAGGCGCACGAAAATCGGGTTGCGATCCTGCTGCGCGCTCATATCCAGCCGCGTGCGCGCGCCCAGCGCGAACAGCATCGCCGCGCCGATGCTCGCCCAGACCGTGAAATAGGCGATGGTGCGCGGACGCAGCAGCGTCTTGAGCACCGGCTTGGCCGCCGCGCCCTTCTTCTCCACCTCGGCATCATCGTCGGTACAATAGTCGATCAGCCCGCGCGGACGGCCGACCTGCTCCATCACCTTGTCGCAGGCGTCGATGCACAGCGCGCAAGTGATGCAGCCGATTTGCGGGCCTTCCCGAATGTCGATGCCGGTGGGGCAGACCGCGACGCACTGATTGCAATCGATACAATCGCCATAGTCCCCGGGATGCGCCTGCGCCTTCTTCAGGCTGCCGCGCTGCTCCCCGCGCCAATCCTTATAGGTGACGACCAGCGATTTTTCGTCCAGCATCGCCGTCTGGATGCGCGGCCATGGGCACATGTAGATGCACACCTGCTCGCGCATGAAGCCGCCCAGGATGAAGGTGGTCGCGGTCAGCACGCCCACCGTCCCATAGGCGACCGGCGCAGCCGTGCCGCTCCAAAATTGCTGCTGCAAAGTCGGCGCGTCGGCGAAGTAGAAAATCCATGCGCCCCCGGTAATGAATGCAATCGCCAGCCACACCGCCCATTTGGCGATCCGCCGGGCCAGCTTGCCCACGCTCAACGGCGCCTTGGCGAGCTTGATCTGCGCATTGCGGTCGCCATCGATGAAGCGTTCGACATGCTGGTATAGATCAGTCCACACCGTCTGCGGACAGGCATAGCCACACCACGCCCGCCCCACCGCCGAGGTAACGAGGAACAAGCCGATCCCCGCCATGATGAGCAGGCCCGCCACATAATAAAATTCATGCGGCCAGATTTCGATCGAGAACATGTAGAAACGGCGGTGCGCCAGATCGACCAGCACCGCCTGGTCCGGCGCATAAGGCCCCCGGTCCCATCGCAGCCAAGGCGTGCCCCAATAGATGGCAAGCGTCACCGCCATGATCGCCCATTTGAGGCGCCGGTAAAAACCGTCCACGGCCTTGGGATAAACACCCTTGCGCTTCTCATAGAGCGAGGGAGAGTCCGACATCAGCATGTCCGCCTCCCTTCCCCCGTCATCCCGGACTTGATCCGGGATCCCGCTTCTTCGTCGCGCCCGTTGCAAAGAACAGCGGGACCCCGGATCAAGTCCGGGGTGATGAAGATGGCGCGGTTGTTATTGCCCCGCATCGCCCGGCACCTTGGCGGCAGCAACCTTCACCGCCGCAGCCTCACCCCCGCCAAGGCTGTGGACATAGGCCGCCAGCATCCGGATCGTCGCCTTGTCCAGCTTGTCGTCCCAGCGCGGCATCACGCCATGGCGGCTGTTCCACACGCCATCATGGATGGCTTCCGCATCACCGCCATAAAGCCAGATCGCATCGGTCAGGTTCGGCGCACCAAGTTCCCTGTTCCCCTTGCCCGCTGGCCCGTGGCAGACGGCGCAATTGTCAGCGAAGATCTTGCCCCCGCGCGCGGAGGCGGCGTTGGCCCGATCCTGCCCGCTGATCACCCGCACATGCGCAACCACATCATCGACCTGCGCAGCGGTGAGCAACTGATCTTTGCCGAAAGCAGGCATAAGCGATTGCCGGGTCGCCACATGATCGGGATTGCGCACGCCGTCGGTGAGCGTCTTTTCGATCGCGGGCAGGTCGCCACCCCACAGCCAGTCATCATCATTCAGGTTGGGATAGCCCTTCGATCCCGCCGCGCCCGATCCATGGCACTGCACGCAATGGACGCGAAATGCCGCGCGTCCGCCCTCGACCGCAGCCTGCATCAATTGCGGCCGCGTCGGCAGGACTTCGATGGAGGTGTCGGCAATCGCCTGCCGCACCGGCGCGATCTGTGCTTCCCGCGCCGCCAGTTCCTTGTCGAGCGCCCCCCGGCTCGACCAGCCAAGCACGCCCTCTGTCGCCCGGCTGATCATCGGCAGGGCGGGATAGGCGATCACATAACCGATCGCGAACAGGATCGTCGCATAGAAGGTCCACAGCCACCAGCGCGGCAGCGGCGTGTCCAGTTCCTGGATACCGTCCCACTCATGATGCTTGACCTCGGTGCCCGTGGCGGCGTCGATCCGCTTTTCATCAGCCATGATCCGCCTCCGAATGCTCCGTTTCGAAAATCGCTTGCGCGGCCTCTGCACTACGCTCGCGCCCCTTGGGCCGGAAATGCCAGCCGATCAGGACCGCGTAGGTGAGCGCCATGAAGACCAGCCCCCAGCTGTCGGCGAAATGCCGCAACGCGTCGTAGCTCATCGTCCGACCTCCTGCGGCCTGGCGCTTTCCACATCGACCAGCGTGCCCAGCATCTGGAGATAGGCGACCAGCGCATCCATCTCCGTCACCTTGCCCGGATCACCGTCGAAATCGCGCGCCTGCGCCTTGGGATAGCGCTTGATCAGGTCCGCAGCGTCCGCATCCGGATCGGCCTGCGCCTTCAGGTCGTCATTGGCCTTGGCGATGGCATCCTTGCTGTAAGGCACGCCGACATTGGACAGCGCGGTCAGGTCCTTGCCCATATCCCCCGCCTTCAGTTCACGCTCGGCGAGAAACGCATAGCCCGGCATGATCGATTCCGGCACGACCGCCCGCGGGTCCTTCAGATGCTGGACATGCCATTCGTCGGAATACTTGCCGCCAACGCGCGCCAGGTCGGGGCCGGTGCGCTTCGATCCCCATTGGAACGGATGGTCGTACATGCTCTCCGCCGCGAGGCTGTAATGGCCATAGCGTTCCGTCTCGTCACGGAACGGCCGGATCATCTGGCTGTGGCAGTTATAGCAACCCTCGCGGATGTAGATATTCCGTCCCGCCAGCTCCAGCGGCGTGTAGGGCCGCATGCCCTCCACCTTCTCGATCGTGTTGTCGATCCAGAAGAGCGGCGCGATTTCCACGATGCCGCCGATGGCAACTACGATCAGCGACGCGATACCCAGCAGGGAGACGTTGCGCTCCAGCTTGCCATGGTCCCAGAACTTACCCTTGGTTTTGCTAGTCATGTCTTGGCGTCCTTAAGCAGGCTGGGCGACAAGCGGCCGGTCCGCCGCCGGATCATAGGCCGCATCGCTCATCGGCTTCTCCGCACGCAGCGGGCTGCCCGCGATGGTCTTGCCGATATTCCAGGCCATGATGATCGCCCCGGCGAGGTACATAAGGCCCCCGGCAGCCCGGATCACATACATGGGGAACATGGCGCTCACGACTTCGGAGAAGGCGTAGACGAGATAGCCGTCGCTGCCATATTCGCGCCACATCAGCCCCTGCATGATGCCCGCCACCCACATCGACGCGGCGTACAGAACGATGCCAAGCGTCGCGAGCCAGAAGTGCCAGTTCACCAGCCGTAGCGAATAGAGCCGCTCGCGCTTCCACAGTCTTGGCGTCAGATAATAGAGGCAGGCGAAGGTGATGAGCCCATTCCAGCCCAATGCACCACTATGCACATGGCCGATCGTCCAGTCGGTATAGTGGCTCAGGCTGTTGACCGCCTTCACCGACATCATCGGTCCTTCAAAGGTGCTCATGCCGTAGAAGGCCAGCGCCATCACCATCATGCGGATGATCGGGTCGGTGCGGATGCGGTCCCATGCGCCGTTCAGCGTCATGAGGCCATTGATCATCCCGCCCCAGCTCGGCATCCAGAGCATGACCGAAAAGACCATGCCCAAAGTCTGCGCCCAGTCCGGCAGCGCGGTGTAATGAAGATGATGCGGACCCGCCCAGATATAGAGGAAGATCAGCGACCAGAAGTGGATGATCGACAACCGATAGCTATAGACCGGACGCTCCGCCTGCTTGGGCACGAAATAATACATCATGGCGAGGAAACCGGCGGTCAGGAAGAAACCGACCGCGTTATGCCCGTACCACCATTGGGTCAGTGCATCCTGCACGCCCGCGAAAGCGCTGTAGCTCTTGGAACCGAGCAGGCTGACCGGCACCGACAGGTTGTTGACGATGTGCAACATCGCGATCGTCAGGATGAAGCTCAGGTAAAACCAGTTCGCGACGTAGATGTGCGGTTCGCTGCGGCGCAGGATGGTGCCGCCGAAGACGACCAGATAGGCGACCCAGACGATCGTCAGCCAGATATCGACATACCATTCCGGCTCGGCATATTCACGAGCCTCGGTGATGCCCATGACATAGCCGGTCGCGGCCAGCACGATGAACAGCTGATAGCCCCAGAACACGAACCGTGCGAGCGAGGGAAAGGCGAGCCGCGCCCTGCAAGTGCGCTGCACGACATAAAAGCTCGTCGCGATCAGCGCATTGCCGCCGAATGCAAAGATCACCGCCGACGTATGCAGCGGCCGCAAGCGCCCGAAGCTCGTATATTCAATGCCAAGGTTCAGCGCAGGAAAGGCGAGCTGCAAGGCGATGTAGAGCCCCGCCAGGAACCCCGCCAGTCCCCAGAAGACGGTCGCGATCACGCCCCAGCGGATCGGATCGTCATCATATTTCCCCTGATCGGTCGGCATCTTCAGTAGGCCGCGCGCGATGCCGGCATAATCGGCCCCGCCGATCGTCACCACCACCATCAGCAGCGCCGCCGCGCAGGCTATGGCCATATGGACGGCAAAGCCGCTGTCCACCGCCATCAGCGCCGCCATCAAGGCAACCACCGCCAGCGCGAACCAGCCGCCCGATTTCAATAATAGTTGATCCATCGGATCCCCCCGCGAAAGGTCTATTGCGACGCCCCTCGTCCGGTCGCCGCCCCTATGCCCTGACCTCTGGCAAAGGCGGCGCGGCGGGTATGTAGGGGAATGTCCTTAGGCAGATTGTCGCCACACTCCCCTCCCGCAGGCGGGAGGGGGCTGGGGGGTGGGCCAACGCAACATCAATGCAGATTTACAAAGGCCAGAAGCTCGCTTCGCTCGCGCCCACCCCTAACCCCTCCCGTTTACGGGAGGGGAAGTCCCGGAAATGGAAGCTCGCCTTCACGCTCCCTCGGCCATGCTCTCCAGCCGATCGGCATCGCAGATCCGCACGCCCCGCCGTCCGGCCAGCGCGATCACGCCCAGCCGCTTCATGTCGCTGATCTGACGCGATACGGTTTCTATGGTTAGCCCCAATATATCCGCGATCTGCTGGCGCGACAGAGGTAGGTCAATCACGCCGTCGGGGTCCGCGCGCAGCCGCCTGCTCATGTCCAGCAGGAAAGACGCGACCTTCTCTCGCGCATTCTTTCGCCCCAGCAGGAGCATCCAGGCTCGCGTCCGATCAAGGTCGTCCAGCGTCCTCTGGAGCAGCCGGTGCTCCAGCTGCGCATGCTCGCGCGCAAAGCCGTCGAAAGCGCCGCGCGGGTAAAGGCACAGCCGCGCATCGGTCAGCGCCGTCACGCTATGCGGCGTCCGCGCGCCAAAGGGCCGCCCAATGAAGTCTGACGCATAGACCACGCCGACAATCTGCTCGCGCCCGTCGCCTGTCGATGTGGCGAGCTTCAGCGTGCCTTCGATCA
Source organism: Sphingobium sp. TomTYG72 (assembly GCF_055394715.1). Lineage (NCBI taxonomy): Bacteria > Pseudomonadati > Pseudomonadota > Alphaproteobacteria > Sphingomonadales > Sphingobiaceae > Sphingobium > Sphingobium sp. TomTYG72. The sequence continues at coordinate 267,794 of NZ_AP027337.1, forward strand.
CATTGGCGACAACCATGCTGTCATCGCCCTCCCACATCACCGTCTGCCCGGCCTGCAACGTCACCCGCCGCCCGATCCGGTTGAGCGCGGCGCGCTCCTGCGGGTCCAGATCGGCGCAGATCGCCTGATTGCGCACCTCGCACCGATCGCAATATCCTGCACTACAGCCTCCGGCAGCCGGGGTCATCACCGCCATTTCGGCACCGCCGGGCGCCTTTTGCGCCAGATCAAATTGCATATCCATTCCCGCTGCATGCCGCCATGCGGGTTTCAGACCTATCCGTAAATCTCCCTAGCGGCTTGGGGAGGCATTCTCCCTCTCTCCTTCAGGGGAGAGGGCCGGGGAGAGGGGAATTTACCCCACCCCCGCATGAAACGCGATGCGCAGCGCCTCGGCCAAACTCTTCACCTCCAGCTTCTGCATCAGGTTGGCGCGATGGATCTCCACCGTGCGTGGGCTGATGCCGAGATCAAAGGCGATCGTCTTGTTGGGCAGCCCTTCGACCAGCCCATCCAGCACATCGCGCTCCCGGTCGGTCAGCACATTGAGCCGCGCCCGCGCATCCTCCGCCCGCGCGCCCGCACCGCGATCGGCAATCGCCACCCGCCGCGCCGCCTCGACACATCCAAGCAGCGCCGCCTTCTCGAACGGCTTTTCGATGAAGTCGCTCGCGCCCGCCTTCATCGCGGCCACCGCCATGTCGATATCGCCATGGCCGGTCATGATCACCACGGGCAGCATGACGCCACGCGCGCGCAACTCCCGCTGCACCTCCAGCCCATCGATGTCCGGCATCCGCACGTCCAGCAGCACGCATCCCGGCTCCAGCCCCGCCGCATCCTTCAGAAAAGCCGTCCCGCCCTCGAACAGGCGCACCGCATAGCCGCTGGTCTTCAGCAGGAAGGACAGAGACCGGCGGATCGCTTCGTCATCATCGACGACATAGATGGGGAAGGGTTCGCTCATGCCTTAATCCGCGCGGTCCAGGGTGAAGTGAAAGGCCGTGCCGCCCCATTGTGACGGCTGTGCCCAGATGCGCCCGCCATGGCCTTCGACGATGGTCTGGCTGATCGACAGGCCCACGCCCATGCCGGACGGCTTGCTGGTCGTGAAGGGCATGAAGAGCGTGCGCGACATGTCGGGGTCCAGGCCCGCTCCGCTGTCCGCGACAATCACTTCGACGCGCCCGTCGTCGGCCGGTGCGGCGGACAGGCGCAGGATACGTGCGGGGCTGCTCGCCATCGCCTCCATCGCATTTTTGATGAGGTTGATGATCACCTGCTGCAACTGCACGCGGTTGACCAGCACCCTGTCCACCCGCCGATCGACGCTGATGTCCATGTCGATGCCCCGGCTGTCCATGCCGATGAACGCGAGCGCCGCCCCTTCGGCCAGCAGTTCCCGCAGCGATTCCGGCTGGCGCATCGTCTCGCCGCGCTTGATGAACTCGCGCAGCGACCGGATGATCTCCCCCGCGCGCAACGCCTGCCGCGCACTTTCGTCCATCGCCTCGCGCAGCATCTCGCGGTCCACCGGCCCGTCGGCGTCCAGCAGGTCGCGCCCGGCCTCCAGATAGTTGGCGATCGCCGTCAACGGCTGGTTCAACTCATGCGCCAGCGCGGACGCCAGCGTTCCCATCGCCGTCACCCGGCTGGCGTGGGACAGTTCCGCCTGAAGGTCCGCCACGCGCCGTTCGGCCTGTTGCCGCTCGGTCAGGTCACGGATGAAGCCGGTAAATAGCCGCTGCCCCTGATCATACACCTCTCCCACCGACAGTTCGATCGGAAAGGTCGATCCGTCGCGCCGCCGCGCGCTGGTCAGGCGGCCGATGCCAATGATCCGCTTTTCGCCGGTGTCGAGATAATGGCTGATATAGCCGTCATGCCGCTCTCGATCCGGCGACGGCATCAGCATCGAGATATTCTCGCCCAGCACATCGCTTTCGGCATATTGGAACATGCGCTGCGCCGCCGCGCTAAAGGACACGATCCGCCCGGCCATGTCGATCACGATCAGCGCATCGGGCACCGTCGCCAAGATCGATCCCAGCAGCGCCTGCTCCAGGCTATGCTCGCGCTCGCTCAAGCCTTCTATATCATTGTCGTCCGCAACCGCCATCTGGCCACAATGCCCTGTCTTCAGTGCGCCAGCAAGACGGGCACGCGTCCCTCGCGCAGCACGGTACGGGTCACGCCACCGAATATCACCTGGCGCAGGCGGCTGTGCCCATAGGCGCCCATCACCATCCAGTCCGGTTTCAGCACATCGACCGCCGCCATCAGCGAATCCTCCACCGACTTCCCTTCACGCGGCCAGCTATGGACTTCCGCTTTGATCCCATGGCGGGCAAGATATTCGGGAGCATCAGTCGCTGGGAAGGCATTTTTGTTCGCTTCCTCAACAGTCACGATGTGCACATCCTGCGCGAGCTTCAGCAGCGGCACCGCGCCCCGCAGCGCCGCCGATGCTTCCTGCGATCCATCCCAGGCGACCAGCGCCCGCCCCGCTACCATCAGTGATTTCGCCGATTGCGGGACGGCCATCACCGGCACCGGCCCTGACAGGGCCAGTTCGGCGGCGATCGGCTGTGGATCGGTGAGTACCCTGCGCGGCCCTTCGGGCAGGGTCACGACGATGACATCGGTCAATGCCGAGGCGGCCAGTAGGCCATGAAGGATATCGCCATCGATCTGCCGCCAATCCCAACTCACACCTTCCGCGCGAAGCCTTTCCTCGGTGCGCGCCTTGATTCGCTCGTCGATTTCACGCAGTTCATTGATGATGGAAGGCGCCAGCGCCGCGCCGCCATACATGTCTGCAGCCACCATGTCGGGCATTTGCGTCACCTGAGCACAACGAATGTGCGCCCCCGTCGCGCGAGCAATGTCGCACGCTGCTTGCAGGCGGCTTTCGGCACCCCGATCATCATGGATATGAAGCAGAACCGATTTCATCTCACATCTCCTGCGGAGGAACCGTAACTTGTCCTTTCTGGCTAAGATCTGACGGTCTCCGCCGCCATCCGGGATAGTCCTTATATCCTTTCGGCACTGAAATCCCGATCTGGGTGGTATGACATGGACAACGATACGCCTCGAACTCGCACGCACGCCCGCTTTTCCAAACGGATCAGCAGCTCGCAGCTATGTCATGCGCCTGCCGCTGGGTCAGGACGGCCTGATCGACGAGCAGGAATATCGGCATAAACCCGAACTCGCCACCGTCCGGCGCTTCTGGCCGAATGAACCCGACCGCCATGGCTGGCTGCTACGGACCTCCAACGGCTGGGCGCTATCCTATGAGCCGGGTGAGGAGGATGACGAGCAACTCTTCCGCCTGAACGCGCATGCAATTCAGCCCGGCAGCTATCTGACGCTGACGGAGCGGGATGGCGAGCGCCTGCCCTTCGTGGTGAAGGCGCTCGCCGCAGCATAGGTTCAGAACTTTACGCCCACACCCGCGCCAAAGACCAGCGGATCGAGTTGCACGCGAACCTTCTGCACGCCCGCCGCCGTGGTCGAGAGCCGGGCCGTCGTATCGATATCGATATATTTGACATCCAGGTTCAGGAAGACCCGGTCCGTCAAATCGACATCAACCCCGGCCTGCGCCGCCCATCCGAAGCTGTCCGACATGTGCACGCTGGTCGCGCCCACCGCGCCCTCCAGCGCGTTCGACGCCTTTTCATTGTAGAAGAGCGTGTAGTTGACCCCCGCCCCGACATAGGGCCGAATCTTGGCTTCCGGCAGGAAATGATATTGCGCCGTCAGCGTGGGTGGCAGCACCCAGGTGGATGTGAGACGGCCTATCGTCCCTGTCGTTCCAGTGCGCCCGCTGGCACTATGTTTGGTCGTGGCGGCGATCAGTTCAAAGCCCACATGGTCAGTCGCCATATAGGTCACGTCGATCTCCGGCATCACGCTGTTATCGACTTTCACCTTTTCGCCAGGAAAGGCGGGCAGCACGCTCCCGCTTCGTTCATTGGGCGCAACCATGATGGCGCGCAGCCGCACCAGAACGTCGCCCTGCGCAGCCTGCGCGGGTGCGGACATGGCGGCGCAGCCAGCTGCCGCTCCAAGTAAGATAGTCTTGATGTGCATTTCCAAAGTCTCCATCCCTGTTGTCGGTGACTTGGCTTTGCCCCGGTGCCGCACGCCCAGCATTGATCCGGCGCAACCGGCAATTTGACCTGCCTCAATGCGCTGGGCGGCACCCCATGCGATCCGCTGTGGCATGTGGACCTATCACCCCGACCTGCTGGCCCAGCCGGTGCCGCGCTACACCAGCTACCCCACCGCCGCGCAGTTCACCGCCGATGTGGGCGCCGATGACCTTGCAGCCCGGCTGGACGGGGTGAAAACGGATGCCCCCCTCTCCCTCTATGTCCATATCCCCTATTGCCACGACATATGCTGGTATTGCGGCTGCAATACAGGAGCGGCCAATCGCGCCCAGCGGCTGACCGCTTATGTGGAGGCGCTGGAACGAGAGATGGCTTCCATCGCGGGGCGCTTGCGCGGACGCGGACGTGTCGCGCGGATCGCCTTCGGGGGTGGTAGTCCCAATTCGCTGCCGCTCGTCGATTTCGTCCGCCTGCTTCAGCAGTTGCTGATCTGTTTCGATGCGCGCGAGGCCGAAATTTCCGTCGAACTCGACCCCCGCCGCCTCGACGCCACCTGGATTTCCACCATGGCGGCCATGGGTGTCAGCCGGGTCAACCTTGGCGTACAGACCTTCACCCCGCATGTTCAGGCCGCGATTGGCCGCATTCAGCCGCTCGACATGGTGGAGCGAGCCGTCGATCAACTCCGCGCAGCCGGGATCGCGATCGGTTTTGACCTCATGTACGGCCTACCCGGCCAAAGCCTCGACGATCTTGCGGCGACTTTGGAAGCAAGCATCGCGATGCAACCCGCCCGTGTCGCCCTGTTCGGCTATGCCCATATGCCGCAGCTACTGCCTCGCCAGCGCCGCATCGACGGGAGCAATCTGCCCGATCTCGCCACGCGCTTCGACATGGCCGCACAAGGCTACGGAATGCTCACTGCCGCTGGTTATGCGGCGATCGGCTTCGACCATTTCGCCCTGCCGCAGGACGGCCTGGCAATAGCAGCGCGTGACGGACGGCTGCGCCGCAACTTCCAGGGCTTTACCGATGATCCCGCTGATATCCTCCTGGGTCTGGGCGCCAGTGCGATCAGCCAATTCCCGGACCTCATCATCCAGAATGAGAAGCAGGCCGGACCTTGGCGCGAACGCGTAGAGCGCGGCGAACTTTCCGCCACCCGGGGCACGCTGCGCACCGGCGATGACCGGCGGCGCGGCCGGATCATCGAGGCGATCCTCTGCCGGGGCGAAGCGCATGTGGGTACTGCCCTGCCCCAGCCCGACCTGTCGCGCTTCGAGCGACTTGGCCTATTGCGATTGAGCGAAGGCCGAGTGCAACTGACCCCCGGCGCGCTCCCCTACGCCCGCAGCATAGCCGCCGCATTCGACAGCTATCTGCAACCAGCGGAAAAGCGGTTCAGCCATGCGGTTTAGTGCGCTGGCGCTGGCAAGCCTCGCCTTTGCCAGCCTCTCGGCCGGACAGGTGCCCCACTTTGCGGCGCGTTCGGCCTATTTCTGCGGCCCAGCCCCTCTCGGTTGGATACCTCCAGGCCGACACAAGCCCACGTTACCCTCGGACGAGAAAATGGGCTGCCACTTCCTGATGTGCGGACGCAAGCGCGATCAAGCCAGAGCAGATGGGTCTTGCTTCCCTTAGAGCATGATCCGAGCCAGCAGAACCGACGTTCGACCGCGATGAAAGGGAACTCAGACGCCGCGCAGCGCGACATATGCGCCCACGGCGATCACCGTGACGGCGAACAGCCGTTCCAGCAGCCCTTTGCGCGCCGCCATTTTTCGGCCGAGAGCAATACCTATAGCCGCCCCGCCGACACCGCCCGCAATCAATACTCCCACGAGTGACCAATCGACAAAACCCGACAGCGCATAGGAGGCCGCAGTGGTGAGGCCCAGCGCGGTAACGACGACGAGCGACGTTCCCACTGCATTTTTAAGCGGCATGGCAGTCGCCATCATCAGCCCCGGCACGATCAGGAAGCCGCCGCCGATCCCGAAAAAGCCAGCGGCCAATCCCACTCCAAGGCCGATCGGAACGAGGCGCGGCAACAATCGACCAGCGGTTGCTCGCGACAGTCGTACATCAGGCGCCTCAGTGGTGCGCTTCGTCCGTAGCATGGAAAGCCCCACGCCGATCATCAGCAAGCCAAACAGCATCAGCAATCGTTGGCCGTCTACAGCCTTACCGATTTCCGCGCCGATCGCCGCGCCAGTGACGCCAGCTCCCGCGAAAACAAGGGCGCATGGCCATTTCACCATACCGGCGCGGGCATGGCCGATCAGGCTGAAAGCCGCATTGGCGGCCACGGCGACCGCTGCCGTCCCGATGGCGGCATGAGCAGACCCCACGCCCACCACATAGACCAGCAGCGGCACGGCAAGGATCGAGCCGCCGCCCCCGACCAGACCCAACACGGTGCCGATCAGGCCGCCCGAAGCCAGAGCCGCGACGATCATGGCCGGAGACATGATCGGCCTACGCGCCGAGAGAACGGCGATTCCATGGCATCGCCTGCAACAGCTTCGCCATGCCGCACCAGCCGGTCGCCCCTGCCATCATCAACCCCGCGCCGACGAAGGCCGACAGGCCAAAAAAGGCAGGAGCGACGAGGAAGCCGAGCAGGACGCCCAGCAGCACGAGGCCACCGGCCACCAGTTGCACCTGCCGCATGATCTCCAACGGCTGTGCCCGGTCAAGGCGCGTCGGCAGTCCCGCTGCGCGCCAGCCGTCCAGACCGCCCTGAAGTATATGGCAGGGCGCGAAGCCCGCCGCCGCCTGCAAGGCTGCCTCATTGGCTTGCGTTCGCATGCCTGACTTGCAGTGAAAGATGATTGGCCCGGCCACCTGTGGCAGTTCCGCCAGACGATCGAGCGGGACATGGATCGCCCCCGGGATATTCTCGCGGGCATGTTCGTCCGGTCCACGGATATCGACGAGCGTGGCGCCCTTGGCCACGGCTTTGTCCGCGTCGTGCGGGGTAACGGTTGTGATCGGCATCGGATCATTCCTTGCAGAAGATGGTGTAGAGACTGGCGAGCAACTGTTCCGTCCGCGCATCGGCGATGCGATACCAGAGCGTCTGGCTCTCCCGTCGAAAAGCGACCAGCCCTTCGTCCCGCATCCTGGCGAGATGCTGCGACAAGGCGGATTGCGACAAACCTACCTCTTGCGCGAGGTCGCCCACGGTCATTTCGCCATGTTCGACCAGCTTGCACAGCACCATCAGGCGCCGGGCGTTGCCCATCGCTTTCAACAGGTTCGAGACTTCGCCCGCCTTCTTTTCGAAGGTGGCGAGGTTCATCAACGGACGGATCATCATGTACTCCATTAGATATTGCTAATTTAGAGACATGTAATATATTGTCAAGGAGCAATGGAGGACGACATGGACACAAAGCCCCTGATCGAAGCCTTTTTCGACGAGGTGACCTATACGGTGAGCTATCTGGTCGCTGACCCCGAAACCCGGGAGGCGGCGGTCATCGATCCGGTGATGGATTTCGACATTGCCAGCGGGGAGGTTGATACGCGCTCAGCCGAGCAGATGCTGGCCTTTGCTGAAAAGCAGGGTTGGCGGATCACTATGGTGCTGGAGACGCACGCCCATGCCGATCATCTGTCCGCAGCACCCTTTATCAAGGGCAAGACTGGTGCGCCGATCGGCATTGGTGAGCATATTTGCGACGTACAGAAAATCTTCCGTCCCGTCTTCGGATTCAACGACATGCAAATCGATGGTTCCGATTTCGACCGGTTGTTTCGAGATGGCGAGCAGTTTTCAGTGGGCATGCTGCGCTTCACCGTCATGCATGTTCCGGGGCATACACGTGCGGACATCGCTTATCTGGTCGGCGACGCGGCCTTTGTCGGCGATACATTGTTCATGCCTGATTATGGCACGGCGCGGGCGGATTTCCCCGGTGGCGACGCTCGCATTCTTTACCGTTCCATCCGCCGGCTGCTGAGCTTGCCCGATGAAACCCGCCTGTTTCTGTGTCACGACTATAAGGCGCCCGGCCGCGATGACTATCGTTGGGAAACGACAGTAGGTGAAGAACGGCGCGCAAGCGTCCATATCCATGACGGAGTGGATGAAGACAGTTTCGTCTCCATGCGCGAAGCCCGTGATGCGACGCTGCCCGTGCCTCGGCTGCTATTGCCTTCGATTCAGGTCAATATCCGCGCAGGACGTTTCCCCGAAGCCGAAAGCAACGGCGTTCGCTATCTCAAAATTCCGGTGAAGATGAAGACGGTTTGATTGCGACTTATACCTATCGCGATCTGCTCCGATGCGCTTAGGTTAGCTGCGACTATGTTCAATATCGCTCACCCTTATCTGTCCCTGATCGCGTCGATCGCAGTGGGCCTGCTTGTAGGGATGGAGCGCGGCTGGACACAGCGGAACTTCGGCCAAGGGCGCAGGGTTGCGGGCTTTCGCACCTTCGGGCTGATCGGGTTGCTTGGGGGACTCGGCGGCCTTGCCCCCGATATGGTCGCCGCTGCCCTGGGCCTGGGCGTCTCGGCTGTGCTGACGGTTGGCTACAGCCGAAGCGCCGATCAGGATCATCTGTCCGCAACCACAACATTGGCGGGCCTGCTGACCTTTGGCGCGGGTTTCTGCGCCACGCGCATCTCGCCTGCTTTGGGCCTGGCCATAGGTGCAGCGATCTTTGCGATATTGAGCTCACGGCAATCGATGCACGCTCTGCTCCGGGGAATGGATGAGAGCGAGATTGAAGGTGTGTCCCGCTTCCTGCTGGTGTCTCTCGTCATCCTGCCACTACTGCCAGATGCCTCCTATGGCCCTTACGACGCCTGGAACCCTAGGAAGATCTGGATGGTGGTCGTCTTCGTGATGGGACTATCCTTCGCCGGCTATGCAATCTCCAGGCGCTTCGGCCGCGATCGCGGCGTTTTGCTGGTCGCGCTTACCGGGGCCATTGTGTCGTCCACCGCCGTCACCGCCGATTATGCCAGGCGGCTCCGCGACGAACCCGATGGCCGAGGATTATTGACGGCGGGCATTGCGGTGGCATCAATCGTGATGTTCATAAGGGTGCAGCTGGTGGCACTCGTTCTCGTTCCCCGCGCGCTGCCCTCTCTGGCTCTGACCATGGCTCCGGCAGCGTTTGTAGCCGTCGCCTTCGCCCTGACCGCATGGCGTGCCCACGGCAAAGGCGGCAACGGAGCCGCCGTCGCCAATCCCCTGGGCTTTACCCCTGCGCTCCTGCTGGCTGCCCTTGTCGCGGGATTGTCGCTCGCCGCGCGTTGGGCGTTGGAACATTTTGGGCAGGAAGGCATGGCGGTCGTCCTGACCCTCACCGGCATATCGGACGTCGATGCCGCCGTGATGACGATGGCGGGGCTCCCCCCACATGCGATCGACGATCAAACCGCTGGCTTCGTTCTGGGCGGCGCAGTTCTGGCCAACACTCTGGCCAAAGGCGTGATGACGGTGGTCATCGGCTGGGGCCACGGCGGCATGAGAGCTGCAATACCGCTGTTCGCCGCTCTTGCAGCGGCGGCGGCGAGCCTTGCCGTCTGGATTGCGATCGGATGAGTTTCACGCCACGCGCAACATGGGATGGAGCGCTGGCATCAGCTCAATGGCCGAGTATCAGAGGCCGTTGACTGCGGGTAAGCAGACGCCGTGTCACGCCACCGAATGTTTCCATGATCCTTCCGCGGCCGTAGGCGCCCATGATGATATAGTCCGCCCGCCATTGGTCGGCCTCTTCCTCGATTATCGCGTCCGCGGGATGAAGGCGATCGTTGAGAACCCGGATACTCGCGTGCACATTGTGGCGCGAGAGATATCGGGCAGCGTCACCGGGTTCAGCCTGAATCGAGCCGTCGTTTATGGTCAGCACTTCGACTTCCTCCGCCAGCGCGAGCAAAGGCGTGCAGGCTCGCATCGTTGCGATACATGAAGGATGGCCATCCCAAGCGAGTAATGCCCGTTTGATGCTGAAGCCATTGACCTCTTGTGGCACGGCTAGCACCGGAACCCGGGCGTGCATCAGCACCTGACCGACGATCGTCCGCATGTCTGGAAGGGGATAACTGTCCAATTGCCGGTTGAGAACGACGATGTCCGCGAGTGCAGCCTCCTTCAGAAGGCAGCTTGCTATCTCTCCTGTGATGTCGACCCAGTCCCAACTCACATCCTCTTTGGCGAGGCGGGCGTTGATCTTTGTCTTGTTCCGGGCTTCGCTCTGGCGCTCATCAAGCAGGACAGCCGTTTCGCCAAAACCTGCATAAAGATCGCCAGCAATGACCGGAAATGGCGTGACATCGATGCATTGAAGATGGCCGCCGAGGGCACGGGTCAAATCCAGTGCTGCTTGCAGTCGAGCTTCCTGACCCTCATCATCATGTACCAGGAGAAGAATATTCTTCATAACCGCCTCCACGACAAAGGCATCAGGTTAAGGCGCGTCATCTATAGCAGGTATGAGGAAACATACTTAGAAGCGGTGGAAAAGGTCGCTCATTAGTCGCAAACGGATCGCTCCGCAGAGTAACAGGTTAGCTTCCCGTCAGCTTTCCAGCATTTCACGAATGCGGGCGGAGAGCATTTCGATCTGGAATGGCTTGGTGATCATCTGCATGTTGTTGGACAGGAAGCCGCCCCGCACGGCTGCCCCTTCCGCATAGCCCGTGACGAACAGAATGGGCAGGTCGGGCAAATGCGCTCGCGCGATTTCCGCCAATTGCCGCCCGTTCATTCCCGGCAAGCCAACATCCGAGATCATGAGGTCGAAACGCCGCCCGGACTCCAATATGCGCACCGCCTGCTGTCCATCGGCGGCCTCGGTCGCCTTGTAGCCCAGTTCCTCAAGCACATCGCGCACGAGGAGCCGCACGGAGTCGTCATCCTCGACCAGTAGCACCGACTGGCCGTCACCATGGTGAATGGCGGCATGTTCGACGGATTCGGCTTCAACCTGTTGTTCCGCGACCGGCAGGAATATCCTGACCACCGTTCCTTCGCCCACCGTCGAGTTGATGCGCACCAGGCCATTCGACTGCTTGGCAAAGCCATAGACCATCGACAGGCCCAAGCCCGTGCCCTGCCCGATCGGCTTGGTGGTAAAGAAGGGATCGAACACCTTGTCCAGCGTATCGCCATCGATGCCGACTCCGGTGTCGGACACCCCGATCATGATATAGCGGCCCGTCGCAATGCCCGGATTGCGCGCGCAGCACTCCGCGTCCAGCTCCACCTCTTCGCATGACAGCGTCAGGCGGCCGCCATCAGGCATCGCGTCGCGGGCATTGATCGCAAGGTTGATGATCGCGCTTTCCAGCTGATTGGCGTCCACCAGCGCCGTCGGCAACGGGGAGGAGGAAAGGATTTCCACCTCGATCGATTCATTCATGGTGCGGCGAAGCAGGTCCTCCAGCGAATGAATGAGCTTGCAGACGTCGGTGGGACGGCTGTCGAGCGACTGCCGACGAGAAAAGGCGAGCAAGCGGGAAGTCAGCGCCGCCGCGCGCTGTGCCGATGTGCTGGCGGCATCCATGAAACGATCAAGATCGTCCAGTCGGCCACTGGAAATCCGGCGCTTCAGAATGTCGATGGCTCCAATGATGCCGGTAAGCATATTGTTGAAGTCATGCGCGATCCCGCCAGTCAATTGACCGACCGCCTCCATCTTCTGCGCCTGGCGCAACGCTTCCTCGGCCCGGGCGCGTTCTTCCGCCTCAGCTTCCAGTCGCAGCAGCGCCTCCCGCAATTCGCGGGTGCGGGCGTCGACCTCCTGCTCCAGTCGCTGAGCGGCTTCGGCAAGCGCCTGCTGGCTCCGCTTCTGCTCGTCTATGTCGACGATCACTGAAATCGAGCCTGTGACCCGTGCGCTGCCGGGGTCGAGCAATGGCACGCCGCTTACCCGGGTCCAGACCGGAGGACCTTCTGTCGGGTGATGCAGAAACTCGATCCCCCGCACCTGCTCGCCCTTCAGAGCGCGCATCGTCACGAAGCGATCCCGCGTGATACGGCTGCCATCCTCTTCATAGCCTTCCCAACGGTCCTCCGCGTCGGGCAACCGGGCGGGGATTTCTCCGCTTGGCAGGAAACGGCGGAATGCGGGGTTGGAAAGCAGCGTGCTGCCGTCGGCGTTGATGAAGGCGACACCGACCGGGAGGTTTTCGAGCAGCGTGTTGAGGCGACTGCGTTCTGCATCGATGGCGGCAAACTGGTCGCGGATTAACAACTGCTTCTGCCGAGCCCTTATACCCGACGCGACAGCGCTGATCAGCGATTCCCCGCTGACCGGCCGTTCCAGCAGGATCACGCTGAGGGCGTTATCGGGCAATCGGCGCCTTATGGCCTCGCTGGAAGCAAAACGGCCTGCCTGCCGTCCGGCGAGCAGTATGAAGGGAATGTCCGACCATGCGGGCTGCGCCTCCAGCGCGCGGTGCAAGGGGCCAAGGTCGGTGAACAACGCTTCTTCCGTGACCAGCGCGACGCCCGTCTGCTCGTCGATCGCTTCTGCCACCTCGGTCAAGCTGGGGCAGATTTGGACCCGATGCCCCTCCCCCCGCAGCAGCCGCGTCACGCTGTCCGCGTCGCTGCCATAGGGTGCGCTGACGATGACCCGGAGGGTTGAAGATGCGGCGGCCTTATGCACGGCCGTCGCGGTCCTCCATCAGTGGTGAAGACGCTCCCAGATATTCCGGCGTCCCGGTCAGCACGCCCCTGAAATCAGAGAGCGGGGCACCGACGCGAACGCCATGGGCGTCGATCCTGAATTCGCGGATGGAATCCTCATGCGCGCCGCTGCGGTGCTTGACGACCGACAGCGCCTTGCGGATGCGTCCATCCGCCTCGAAAAAGCGCATAAGGATGACGATGTCCGCTATGTAGGACACATTCAGTTCGTCGGTTCGCATCGACCCGAAGAAACCCTGCTGTGGATTGACAAGCAAGGTCACAACGCCCCGGTGGCTGAGGTAGGATAGAAGTTCGTGCAATTGCAGGATCAGCTGCTGTTCCTGGGGCATGGCCGCCAGATAGCCGTTGAGGCTGTCGATCAGGATGATGCGTGAATCACGCTCCTCCACCTCCTGCCGGACCATGGCGGCGAATTCGCCGGGCGCTACCTCTGCCGGATCGATCTGGCGGATGACAAGGCGGCCGTCGTCCATCAAAGCCTGTAGATCCGTTCCGAACAATCGCGCTCGGGTAATGAGCGTGCCGATCCGCTCATCAAATTCGTAGATCACCGCATTTTCGCCGCGTTCACAGGCGGCGATGACATATTGCAGGGCCAGCGTTGTCTTGCCTGCGCCCGCAGGCCCCGTGATGAGCGTGCTCGTGCCGCGTTGGGGACCGCCATCGAGGATGGCGTCAAGCTCCGGAATCTTGCTGGGCACCGGTTCACCAACGAACGGCGCATGATGGTCGGACGCGATGAGGCGGGGGAATATGTCGATGCCGCCCTTGCGGATGATCATGTCGTGATAACCGGCGACGAAATCGACGCCGCGCATCTTCTGAATTTGCATGCGCCGCCGCGCCGCGCCGAAATCGAGCGTCAGCCGTTCCAGCGTTATCACTCCATGGCAGAGACTATGCAGGTGATTGTCGCGGATACCCGCGCCGCCGGTCAGGTCGTCCACCAGCAGAACCGTGGTGTCGATCTGCGCGAAAAACTGTTTGAGGAACAGCAGCTGGCGCCGGTAGCGGAGCGGGTCCTGCGCCAGAAGCCGCAATTCGGACAGGCTGTCGAACACGATGCGACGGGGTTTCAGCCGTTGCACCTCCTCCCGGATCAGTTCGATGGTGCCGCCCAGTTCCATTTCCCAGCTGTGCAGGATCGATTGGTCCCGTCCTATGCCCAGCACTGAATCGGCAGAAGCCAATTCGAAGAGGTTGACGTTGTTCAAATCCCAGCCGTGCGAGGCAGCGACGACCGATAACTCCTCGCTGGTTTCCGACAGCGTCACGTAGAGGACCGGCTCGCCCGCCGCCACGCCTTCGAGCAGGAATTGCAGCGCGAGCGTCGTCTTTCCTGATCCTGGAGCACCTTCAAGGAGATACAGCCTCTGGGCAGGCAGGCCTCCGCCCAACACCAGATCGAGCCCGGAATTGCCCGTCGAAACGCGATCAAAAATTCCTGTCATTCAACCATGCCTCCGTCAGCACGGCCGTCAGCATATCGATCAAGTCACAAAATCCATCGCCTGCCGAGGCAGGATCAGACGCACCGCACCGCAAAATCATCAAGCTATAACGCCGCAATATCGTGGCGGTTGCATCTTCATTGCAATGGCTTAACGACCGGGCGCATCGTGGGGCGCAGAGATTGCGTCGGTGCCATCGGGGTGGGTGTCGGCCGGGTTCACTCTGTGCTGCTTCCTTGCAGCGGCGACCGGGCTGGATCATAGGCGGCTGACACAAGCGACGCTGATCGGAATAGTAGAGTGACCCAATCCTGCGATCTTGCGATCCGAATGCGGCGTGCGGCATTCAACCGCGCGTTGGCGGAGATGGACCTGAGCGCGATAGGCCCGCTGCTGTCACCCGCCGCGATACTGGTGACCGGCAGTGACAGCGGCGTGATCAGCGGCCGGAAGGCGCAGCTGATGGCATGGAAGCGCGAGTTCGCAGCGCCCGAGCGCACAATCTATGTCCGGATGCCCACCAGCATCATCGTCTCGCCGGTCGAACCGATCGCGATGGAACAGGGCGAATGGAAAGGCTTGGCGGCGGACACGCAGGAGTCAACCGCGTTCGGTATCTACAGCGCGAAATGGCGCAAGCTTCGGGACGAGTGGCTGATCGAGGCGGAAATCTTCGTGACGCTCGGCTGATAGTTGCTGGCGCGGGATTATGCCGCGCCAGCCGACCGCGACCAAAGCAGAGCGTGTTGAATCTTAATGCACAATCCGTTCGAGCAGAGCCTGTCGAAATGCTTCTCTTTGGGAGAAAGAAGAGCCCTTCGACAAGCTCAGGGCGAACGGTTTCAGGGGGTAAGGCCGATTTGATCCACGGCGCTTAGCCCAGAGCCTTCGCCATTACCCGGCCGAGCCGTTCGGCAAAGGCGCGCGGATCGGTGGGCAATTCACCATCGGCAATGCGCGCCTCATCCAGCAGCAGCCAGGCGGCATCCTCGCGCAGGCTGTTGTCGTCCTGAAGGCCGCTCAGCCGGACGATCAGGCTGTGGCGCGGGTTGAGTTCGAGGACAGGTGCCGAAGCCCCGCCACCGCGACCGGCAGCCACCAGCAGCTTTTCCAGTTGGCGATCCATGCCATGTTCGGCCGCAACGAGGCAGACCGGGCTTTCGGTCAGCCGTTCGGACACGCGGACGTCGGAAACCTGATCCTTGAGCAGCTCCTTGGCGAAATCGATGAAGCTGCTGACTTCCTCCGACGCAGCGGGCGCGGCCGTCTCGCCTTCGGGCAGGGGCACGAGGCTGAGGTCGGCAAGGCCCTGCGTCACCGATTTGAAGGGCTTGCCATCATAATCGACGCCAGCGGTGACCCAGAAGCTGTCCACCTGATCGGTCAGCAGCAGCACTTCGATACCGCGCGCGCGGAAACCTTCCAGCTGCGGCGAGGAAGCGAGGCGGTCGAGATCAGAGCCGGTGGCGTAGTAGATCGCCGTCTGGTTCTCCTTCATGCCCTCCGCATAATCCTTCAGCGAGCGCCAGCTGTCGCTGGACGCGGTGGATTTGAAGCGGGCAAGGCCGAGCAACTGCTCGCGGCGGACGAAGTCTTCGTAAAGCCCTTCTTTCAGCACCGCGCCGAAATTGTCCCAGAATTTGATGTACGCCTCGCCGTCGTTGGCGGAGAGCTTTTCAAGTTCGTTGAGGATGCGGTTGCTGACGCCCTTCTGGATCGCGGCGAGAACCGGGCTCTGCTGGATCATCTCGCGCGAAACATTAAGCGGCAGGTCGCTGGAGTCCACCAGACCGCGCACGAAGCGCAGGTAGCGCGGCAATATCTCCGCTTCGTCGGTGATGAAGACGCGGCGGACATAGAGCTTCATGCGGCCCGTCCGGTCGGGATCGAACAGGTCGAACGGCTTCATTTCGGGGATGAAGGCGAGCACGGAATATTCGTGCAGACCTTCGGCGCGGTAGTGCAGGGTCAGCGCGGGCTGGTCGAACTGACCCGCGACGCTGCGGTAGAAATCGGTATATTCCTCCGCGCTGATCTCGCTCTTGGGCTTGGTCCAGAGCGCGGCGCCATCCGCGATCTGCTCGGCTTCGGCATCGGGCTTTTCCTTGAGGAAGATCGGCACCGGGACATGGCCGGACTGGTCCTTGATGATCTGCTGGACGCGATAGCGTTCGGTGTAGGACGCGGCGTCTTCCTTAAGATGCAGGATGACGCGGGTGCCGTGGTCCGGCGCCTCGGCTGTTTCGGCGGGCTGGACGGTATAGGTGCCAAGGCCATCGGACGACCAGCGTGCCGCCTGATCGGACCCTGCGCGGCGGGACAGGACATCGACGCGATCGGCGACCATGAAGGCGGAGTAGAAGCCGACGCCGAACTGGCCGATCAGCTGCGTGCCCTCCGCGTCCTTGGCGCTGGCGACGCGTTCCATGAACGCCTTCGTTCCCGAACGCGCGATGGTGCCGAGCGCCTCGACCAGCTCGGCCTCGCTCATCCCGATGCCGTTGTCCTCGATCATGAGCTGACGGGCGTCGGGATCGAGCGTCACCGTCACTTGCGGACTGCCTCCAGCGGCGAGCGCGGGATTGCTCAGGCTTTCATAGCGCAGCTTTTCGCAGGCGTCGGCGGCGTTGGAGATGAGTTCGCGCAGGAACACATCCTTGTCCGAATAGACCGAGTGCACCATCAGGTGCAGCAATTTGGCTACGTCAGCTTCGAAGGAACGGGTTTCAGGAGCAGCGTCGGTCGGGTTCGTCATGGCGTTTCTTTCATGCCCTCCAGTGAATTTGGCCGCCGGACAGATGGCGTGGGGAGCGGCGGGTTTCAAGCTGGATTGGGGTTCAATTCATGAAGGAGAAGGTGAATTGATCGCGTTTTGAACGGGGAAAAGCATGTGTAACCAACATATGTGTTTGGTTACATCATATATGCTGATATAGCCCGGAAATGCTGGATTTTTCTTCGTCTCCGGAGCAGGCTTTTCTTTTGTTGGGGAGGCTCGATGGGCGCCTTGCCAACAGTCCGGCTACCGACATCTGGCTTGCCCGGTCGCGCCTTAAAGGGGCCGCGGCGCTGGCCAGTGTCGCGTCCGTGCCCATTTCCGTCGGAGATTTGCAGGACTGGATTTGCGGACGGACGCCCCCACCCCGCCATAGCGAAGGGCTGAACGACCCCTTGTCGATCGCGGCGCTGGTTCATTTCGTGCTTTCGGCGAGCGAGGGCGAGCGAGATCCGATAGCGCGGGCGACGCTGAACATATCACGCCAGCTGCTGGACGACAGGAAAGAGGCGGAAATCTGGGCCTCAGATGATCTGGTGCGCTTCGGCCCGGCCTGGCGGGCGGTTCAGGCGGTTGTGGAGGCCCCCTACCCTTCAACGGGCGTGGAAGAGGTGGCGGAGCGGCTCATCGCGGCACGGGAAGGCCTGGCGGCGCCAATGAGCGAGGGGCAGTTGCTGACGACGGCGGATGGACGGCGGCTGCAAATCGATCCCCGTCGGACAGATTTGGGATGGGTGGTCGCGGCGCACATTCCGGCGGCGCTCGAAGCGTGCGGGTTGACGGCACGGCGACTGCCTTCTTTCGTCGATCTGCCCCGATTTCCCGGCGCGGACATAAGGACGCTGGCGGGGCAGCTGATCGAAATGATCGGACGGCAGGCAGCGCAAGGGTTGGCGGATCTTAACCGGCTTGAAGCGCGGCTCAGGAAGCTTCCCCAAGAGCTGCCAGTGACGAAGCGGAGCAAGGCGCCACTGCTGATGCGGTTGGAACTGGCCTATCCGGGTTTGAGCAAGGTGGCGATCGCGCGGTTGCTCGGCATCTCCCATCAAGGAGCGACCAAATTGGTGTCGCAGCTCGCTTCTTCTCTCCCTTCCAAAAACTAGAAGAATCTCCTTCTGGTTATAGGGTTTAGTAGAAAGGTTAGAGAGTTACGCTTGCGCCGGATGCGGCAGAAGCGGCGAGGACAGGCGAGTCGGGCGAAGGGGGCTGTTCCCGAAAGGTCGGGCTTTCGTTCCCGGAGTGTCGAGGCTGGTGTTCCTGATGTGTCGGGGGATCGTTCCTGAAGGTGCGTTAGCCGTTCCTGGAGTGTCGATGGTGCCCGGACAAGGTGGGGATTCCAGCAGGGATTGAATCAGTTGCATTGGTCGGTCGCTTAATGTCGTTCAAAAGCTGTGGATGAAATGAAGTCGGCAGTGACTTTGGGAAATCAGGTGCCCAACGCACTGTAGAGCAACCGACACTTCGGGAACGCTCCGAGCATTCACGATCGATGGGCGAAGTGGCGGGGGCGCCTTTTGCGCCACCACGTCAAAGGCGGTGACGGTTCTTTTCATGAAAACGGCGCACGAAGCCGATGAAGGCTTTCTGGTAGTTCACCGGCGTTCGCGTCGGATCGGCGTCGAGCCAGTTGCGGAAATCCTGATGGAGGGACTGATAGTCCCAACCCGGACATTCCGTGCGCAGGGTGGCAAGGGTCGCGTCGGTGAGTTCGCCAGCGGTGGCGCGTGATGAAAGGCTGGTGACAGTCCGGCGGATGACGTCCCCGGCGTCGAGTAAGGATTGCTGGTCGTTCGTCGGACTTTTGCTGGCGGACGCGGGCGTGCTGTTCAGGGCAGCCACCTTGGGTGCGATGCCGGTTTTCGCAGACGGGGCGCCGTTTGCGGCGCGCGGAGCTTCGGCCGACCGGCGGCTCATGCGTAGCGATGGCTCGCGCTTACCCTGGGGCTGTTCGAGCAATAATGTGTAGCCGGGCAAGGGATCGCGTTCGGCGATCTTGGCAATCTCGAACTTGAAGCGGCGGTAGGCGCCCTCTGCGCCTGACTTTTCGAACAGGGTTGGCATGGAGATGGAAAAGCCCCCCTCCCCTGCCCCGCCAGCATGTTTGCGCGCGACCTTGTATAGCCAGCGTTCGCGCCCGCCCGTCAGGTCGAAATAGGCGCGATCGATGGACAGGACGCCGCCCTGCATCAACACGCCTTCGTAGAACCAGTTGCTGAGTTCAATCGTCATGCCGCGCGATCGTTCGGTGCGCTCATCGACAAGCTGGGTCCAGCCATCGAGCCAGCTGAACGTTGCTTCACGGCGGTTTTCGGCGCGTATGTTGGTCTTGATGGTGGTGGACACCAGACGGTCGAGCGACTGGCCGAGCAATTCATAGGCGCGGCCGGTGGTCGGGCGATGGATGGCACGCAGCAAGTCATAAGGCATGAGATGCAGCTTGCGCGGAACATCATTGATGCCGCGCCGGGCCATGTCGGCCAGAACCGAAGCGCAATAGATAAGGATGTCGGCATCCCAGATGGTCGCCATGCCGTAGTCGGGATTGGCCGAGACATGGACCCACGCCTTGCCGTTGGGGGAGGTGTAATCGATCGGTTTGACGCGTTTCGACTTGGCGAGGCTGAAGAAGGGGCGCTCCATCATCTCGCGCTGGTCGCGCAGCGGCATGTCCGCGATATAGGGAAGGAACAGCTCGAACTGATCGGTGAGCTCGGCCTTGCCGGTGCGCGTCATGGGCGGCTCCGTGGCAAGGGCGGGGTGGGGAGGGTGTTTCCCCGGGGAAACGACGATGGGATTAGGGCGAAAGAACGGAGGCTCCGGGAGGAGAGGGGAGGGTGGCCCGATCTGGTGGGGCCTTGTTTCCCCGGGGAAACAGCGCGCGAACCAAGGGCGGGCAAGATGCCCGGCCCCTGTGTCGCGATGCTATTGTGCCCCCCCGAGCCTGTCACTGCTGTAGACCCATTCCCTGCCGTTCAAGATGTTCGAGCGTGTCGCGGAGCGCGGTTGCCAGTGTAGCCATGTCCGCGCCCGAGCCCGCATGGAAGCGGATGGTGATGCCCTGACGGTTGACCGACTGCACGGTGAGGGCAGGGCGGCCGTAGCGCGTGGTCCAGGTGAAGGGCTCTTCCTTCGGTTCCGACATGGCTACGCGCGGCGCATCGAGCAGGCGCTTCAAGACTTCAGCAGCGGGGAGGGGCGGTGCACCCGCGTAACGGCGTTCCCGTTGTGTCGTGGTGAGCCGATTGGCCTCAGCGCGGATGGCCGGAGCCGCCCCGGGATCATCGAGCGCCTGCGCCAGCGGATAAGCGGGCTTTAGCTGGACGTCGCCGGGCGAGGGGAAGGCGTCGATAATGTCGTCCGGTATCCCTGCGACCTTGATCATCTTACTGAGCCAGCCCTTCGACAGCTTCAGCCGCTCGGCCATGCGGGTGAGGTGGCTGCCATAATGGGCGCCCAATGCCTCGGCATAGTTGCGCGCCCGTTCAAGATCGGTGACGTCCTTGCGCGCGCGGTTTTCCAGATCGGCGAGGCGGAAGGCCGCTTCGTCGTCCAGCTGAGCGACTTGCGCCACGAACATCATGTCGGGATAGCTGTGCGCCCGTAGCCAGCTGATCGAGAAGTGGCGGCGCGTGCCCGCGATTACTTCATAGTCGTGGTCCGGGTCGCCTTCGACGCGGCGGACGACGGCGGGGACCTTCTGGCCCCCTTCCGCGATGATGGAGTCGATCAGCTCGCGGCAATTATCCTCTGTCAGATGAGAATAGAGCCGGGCGTTGCCGCGCCAGATGCGAACCTTTGCCGGATCGAGCAGCAATTGCGTGACCTGCCGCACCTCGCCTGACGCGAGCCGGGCAAGCGCGGTTTCGCGGCCGAGCAGCGTTGCGCCGCGCGCGCGTTCGGGGCGAGCCGGGGCAGGGGAGGGGGGCGACGCTTCGGCCTCGGCCACAGGCGGGCTGTCGGCCGCTGGAACGGGGACGGGGCTTTCCGCCTCGTCCGACAAAAGGGCTGCCAAATAGTCCGATTGCTTACGCGCCATGGGCTTGTCCTCCGATTCGCGGGGAACATATGGTGAACATACCGCTGTAGGACAGCTTTGATTTTAGGGCCGCTCGACATTCAGTTCTGGCGGCCTGCAAATGGCGGTTCTCCGCGCTTCCGGTGCTCACGTACTTTGAGTACGCTGCGCTCCGGGTCACGGAAAACCACCATTTTCGGCTCGCCATCTCCTGAATGTCGAGCGGCCCTAGTTCGCGCAGAGGCGCAGAGGCGCAGAGAGGGTGTGCGAGCGGCGCAGCTTTATGGGTCATGCAGGTGGCAGCGCCTGACTGAACCGTCGGATAGGAAGGGCTGCCTGCGGCGCGGCAGGACATCTCTGCGCCTCCGCGCCTCCGCGTGAAATCAGGCCGCATTGACGATGTCCTCCTCACGCGCGGGAGCGACGCGGCCCCAGCCTTGGCGGACCAGCGCTTCGATCTGGCCCATGGCTTCGTCGAGATTGGCGCGGCAGCGCTTGTGGGTGCGCGGCGTGCCGATCGGCTTTTCCAGCTCGTAAACCGTCATCATGCGCAGCGCCGCATGGCTGATTTCCGCGCTGTCGAGGATGGGCACGGGGAGGAGGGCAGGGCCGAAACTCTGCTCCATGATCGCGCGGACCATCGAATGGCTGGGGTCATTGCTGTCGAATTTCGAGCAGAGCAGGCGGATGAATTGATAATCGACCTCTATGCCAGCGGTTTGCAGCTGCTTGATGACCTGATCCATCATCGAGAGGAACTGGACGGTCGAGCAGAAGTCGGGCGTCGTCGCGGCGAGCGGGACCAGCAGCGCATTGGCCGCCTGCATCACCGCAAGGCTGATCGTGCCGAGCGCTGGCGGGGGATCGAGCAGCACCACGTCATAATGACGCGCCAGGTCCATCAGGCCCTGTTTCAGCTTCCGGAAACGCGCAGCGAGGACGGAACCGCCGTCGCTGCCCGCCGCCGCCAGCTCATACTCCACGTCGAACAGCTCAAGGTTGGACGGGATCAGGTCGACATTGGGCCAGGCGGTATGCTTGACCGCATAGAGAAGGTCGACCTGGGTCGGATCGATCGACAGATAGGGATAAAGCGTCTCTTCCCGCTGAATATTGAAGTGCGGGTTGAAGCCGAAGAGCGTGGTCGTGGTCGCCTGGCTG
>NZ_AP027337.1:295000-952202 GCF_055394715.1 Sphingobium sp. TomTYG72
GTTCTCCGCGAAATCTATTGAGGTAGAGCGTCGAATGATTGCCGTTGGGGGTAGAGCACTGGATGGTTGCGGGGGTCGCGAGATCTACCAATACTAACCAAACTCCGAATACCAACGAGTCTAGTTCGGCAGACAGACGGCGGGTGCTAAGGTCCGTCGTCAAAAGGGAAACAGCCCTAACCTACAGCTAAGGTCCCCAAGTCACGTCTAAGTGGGAAAGCATGTGGAACTTCCAAAACAACCAGGAGGTTGGCTTAGAAGCAGCCATCCTTTAAAGAAAGCGTAACAGCTCACTGGTCTAAATAAGAGGTTCTGCGGCGAAGATGTAACGGGGCTCAAGACGTGCACCGAAGCTTAGGGTGTGATCGTTTACGATCACGCGGTAGCGGAGCGTTCCGTAGGCCGTTGAAGCGATCTGGTAATGGGTCGTGGAGGTATCGGAAGTGCGAATGCAGACATGAGTAGCGATTAACAGTGTGAGATGCACTGTCGCCGAAATTCCAAGGGTTCCTGCTTAAAGCTAATCTGAGCAGGGTAAGCCGGCCCCTAAGACGAGCCCGAAGGGGGTAGTCGATGGGAACCACGTTAATATTCGTGGGCCTGGAGGTGTGTGACGGATGGCGTAAATGGTCTGGCCTTATTGGATTGGTCCAGGCTGTGAAGTTGTCCCAGGAAATAGCCCCTCCGTATAGACCGTACCCTAAACCGACACAGGTGGAATGGTAGAGTATACCAAGGCGTTTGAGAGAAGTATCCTGAAGGAACTCGGCAAATTGCCTCCGTACCTTCGGAAGAAGGAGGCCCCACATCAAGGCAACTTTTTGTGGGGGGCACAGGCCAGGGGGTAGCGACTGTTTAGCAAAAACACAGGGCTCTGCTAAGTCGGCTTCAAGACGACGTATAGGGCCTGACGCCTGCCCGGTGCCTGAAGGTTAAGAGGAGGAGTGCAAGCTCTGAATTGAAGCCCAGGTAAACGGCGGCCGTAACTATAACGGTCCTAAGGTAGCGAAATTCCTTGTCGGGTAAGTTCCGACCTGCACGAATGGCGTAACGACTTCCCCACTGTCTCCAGGATATGCTCAGCGAAATTGAATTCTCCGTGAAGATGCGGAGTACCCGCGGTTAGACGGAAAGACCCCGTGCACCTTTACTGCAGCTTCAGAGTGGCATTAGGAAAGAACTGTGTAGCATAGGTGGGAGGCTTTGAAGCGATGACGCCAGTTGTCGTGGAGCCATAGGTGAAATACCACCCTGTTGTTTTCTGATGTCTAACCTCGCACCGTTATCCGGTGCAGGGACCCTCTGTGGCGGGTAGTTTGACTGGGGCGGTCGCCTCCTAAAGAGTAACGGAGGCGCGCGATGGTGGGCTCAGGACGGTTGGAAACCGTCTGTTAGAGTGCAATGGCATAAGCCCGCCTGACTGCGAGACTGACAAGTCGAGCAGAGACGAAAGTCGGTCATAGTGATCCGGTGGTCCCTCGTGGAAGGGCCATCGCTCAACGGATAAAAGGTACGCCGGGGATAACAGGCTGATGATTCCCAAGAGCTCATATCGACGGAATCGTTTGGCACCTCGATGTCGGCTCATCACATCCTGGGGCTGGAGCAGGTCCCAAGGGTTTGGCTGTTCGCCAATTAAAGTGGTACGTGAGCTGGGTTCAGAACGTCGCGAGACAGTTTGGTCCCTATCTGCCGTGGGCGTCGAAATTTGAGAGGAGTTGACCCTAGTACGAGAGGACCGGGTTGAACATACCTCTGGTGTACCTGTCGTCCTGCCAAGGGCGCAGCAGGGTAGCTATGTATGGACGGGATAACCGCTGAAAGCATCTAAGCGGGAAGCCTCCCTCAAGATAAGATTTCTTCGAGCGGTCGTAGACCACGACCTTGATAGGCCGGATGTAGAAGTGTGGTAACATATGGAGCTAACCGGTCCTAATTGCTCTGATCGCGCCTGAGAGTCCCACCATCAATGACAGTGCTGGCAACAGCAAAACGTCAGCGATAAGTGGTGATCAACCTCAAGCCAGATAACACATACAAACATCAAATACCGTGCACGGTATCGATTATAACCCAAAGCGCAAGCTCTATTGCTTGGTGACCATAGCGTCTGTGACCCACCCGATCCCATCCCGAACTCGGCCGTGAAACCAGTCTGCGCCGATGGTACTGTGGCTCAAGCCCCGGAAGAGTAGGGCGTCGCCAGGCATTACAGCTTGCGCTTTGAAATAAAAACCCATCACAATCTCACAAAAGGGCGGCCCATAAAGCCGCCCTTTTGCCTTTGGTGACGCGGGATGGAGCAGCCCGGTAGCTCGTCAGGCTCATAACCTGAAGGTCGCAGGTTCAAATCCTGCTCCCGCAACCACCGCCATGGAACTGGTCGCTGACATAACGCCGCCCCTAAAAGGGGCGGCGTTGTCGTTCAGGGCGAATGCCGCCAGGTTCGCCACCTTCGAAACCACCTCTGCCTCCGGGCCGTCAGCGCCATCGGGATAGATCGTCACGCTCTCAATCAATTCGCTGATCAGTTCCGCTGCTTCCGCGCGCACATTATCGTCGTCGAGGCTTTCCTGCAGCGCCGCCACCTTCTTGCCGAATAGGCTGAGGAGTTCGGGATGCGGAACAATATCGGCGCTCCGCTGCGAAGGAGTAGTGCGTGCCAGGCGCGCCTGCAGTTCCGCCTTCTCCCCTTCCCGTTCTATGAGCATTTTTGCTAGAGTCGTGCTGACGACCCCCGCAGCAAGATTGGCTGCGAGGTTGGCGAGTTCGGCTTCAACCTGCTTCAGACGGATCATCAGATCCCGATCGCGCTCGGCTTGTGTCTCAGTGATGCGCCCGACCTCCTTGTTAAAAGTCTCGACAAAAAGGCGGGCATGGTCCTCGGTGAAAAGTTGATGACGTAGGACCGCCAATGTCGCATGTTCCAACGCGCCTTTCCGAACCGAGACCTTGTTCCGGCAAGTCCCACGCTCCTTCTGGCTCGCACAGCGATAATAATCCTTTCCACTGATGGTGGAACCGGCGCCGCAGCAGGAGCAGCGGATGAGGCCGGACAAAAGATGCTTTTTGCGCGGTTGACCGGCCGGGGATCTTGTATCGGTGGTGCGCTGACGCTGCTTGATTTCAGCCTGAACCGCGTCCCACGAGGCATTATCGATGATGCGAAGTTGGGGAACGGGGATGTCGATCCACTCGCTTTGATCCCGAAGCCGTTCTCGCCGTTCACTATCCGGATTGCGCCGCCATTGGCGCCGCCCCCAGACCAACCTGCCAACATAAAGCGGATTGTTGAGGATGCCGGTTGCCTTTTTCGGGTTGCTGCGGATCGTAGAAGCGTTCCAGTCACCAGCTCGCGGACCAGGGCTGGGCGGACGTCTGGCGGCGCGAATGCTTTGGCTGGGAATATAAGGGCCGCCACGCCAATCTCGACAAGGCCTATGGCCAGCTGCTGCAATATCGGTGGCGCTGGAAAATCCGCCGCTGTTGATCGTATCCGACATGAACCGGATCGTGATCCGCACCAACTGGACCAACAGCGTCCAGGAAACGCACGAGATCGCGCTGGAGGACCTGACCGACGGCGCGGTGCGCGATCGGCTGAGGGCCGCCTTCACCGATTTCGAGCAGTTCAGGCCCGCCAAGTCGCGCCAAGAAATGACCGAGGAGACCGCGCGCGAATTCGTCGGCATCGCCCAGCGGCTTCGCGACCGGGGGCACGAGCCGCACCGGGTGGCCCATTTCGTCAACCAGCTCGTCTTCTGCATGTTCGCCGAGGATGTCGGCCTGCTGCCCGACCATCTGTTCACCAAGATGTTGAGCGCCAGCCGGGTGCGCCCCGAGCGGTTCGAGGGCAATGCCGCCAAGCTGTTCAGCGCGATGGCGATCGGCGGCGACATCGATTTCGAGCCGATCGAATGGTTCAACGGCGGGCTGTTCACCGATGCCAGTGTGCTGCCGGTCGCGAGCGAGGATATCGACCAGTTGCTCAGCGCCGCGCGGCGCGACTGGAGCCAGATCGATCCCTCGATCCTAGGCACGCTGTTCGAACGCGGGCTCGATCCCGCCAAGCGCAGCCAGTCGATGCCACCTTAATGCCCCTTGACCTCAATATCGTCATGTGAGGTCTCATAAGCCCGTGCAGATCAACTTCAATTCCACATAATCATCAATGCCCCAGTGGGAGCCTTCGCGCCCAAGGCCTGATTCCTTGACGCCGCCGAATGGCGCGACCTCCGTCGAGATCAGTCCGGTGTTAAGGCCGACCATTCCATATTCCAGCGCTTCCGAAACGCGAATGCTTCGATCCAAATCCCGCGTGTAGATGTAGCTGGCGAGGCCGGCCGAAGTGTCGTTGGCCATCGCGATCGCTTCAGCCTCGCTTTGGAACCGTACCAGACCGGCGACCGGGCCGAATGTTTCCTCCTTGCAAAGCAGCGCGTCGGCGGGAACATCCGCCAATACCGTGGGAAGGAAGAAATTGCCTTCGCCCTCGATCGCATGACCGCCGGTCAGAATATGCGCCCCACGCGTCACTGCGTCATCGACATGAGCGGATGCCTTGGCCACTGCCCGCGTGTCAATCAGGGGCCCTTGGTCTGTGGGACCGCTCATGCCCGCGCCTACCACGAATTGGCTGACGCGTTCAGCCAAGCGCTTCGCAAATACGTCGAAAATGCCATCCTGAACGAGGAAGCGATTCGCGCAGACGCAGGTTTGGCCGGTGTTCCGAAATTTTGAAATGAGAGCGCCTTCAACCGCGCTTTCGACATCGGCGTCATCGAAGACGATGAAGGGCGCGTTGCCGCCCAGTTCCAGGGAAACACGCTTCACTGTCGACATGCAGCGTGCCGCCAGCATTTTGCCCACGCCCGTCGAACCCGTAAACGTGAATTTTCGCACTCGCGGGTCCGTGGTCAGGATTTCCCCGATCGGTGCCGCATCGCCGGTCACGACGTTGAATATCCCCGCAGGCACCCCTGCCTCCTCCGCCAACACGGCGAGCGCCAGTGCCGAAAAGGGTGTGAGTTCAGAGGGCTTGAGCACCATCGAGCAACCGGCGGCCAAAGCAGGCCCTGCCTTGCGCGTGATCATTGCGAGGGGGAAGTTCCAGGGCGTGACGGCGGCGACGACGCCAACCGGCTCCTTGCGCACGGCCAGGCGACGATCGGATGCGTGAGGCTGGATCAGTTCGCCATTGATCCGCCGGGCTTCCTCCGCGAACCATTCCAGAAAGGACGCTGCATAGGCGACCTCGCCTTTGGCCTCGGCAAAAGGCTTGCCCTGCTCCAGCGTCAAAATTGTCGCCAGATCGTCCTGGTGCGTGAGCATCAGCTCGCCCCACCGCCGCAGTATGGCGCCGCGCGCCTTTGCAGCCAGCTTCCGCCAATCGACCTGCGCCCGCCAGGCGGAAGCAACCGCCTGTTGTGTTTCGTCCGCGCCCAGATTGGGCACAGTCCCCAGTTCAGAGCCGATTGCGGGATTGGTGACGGCGATCTTCGCCGTCCCCTTGATCCATTGCCCGTCGATGAAAGCCGCTTCCTTAAGCAGGTCCGGTCGAGAGAGTGTGTTCGGGAGGGTCACGCCACCTCCCTCGCGGAAACTGTCAGCGCCTTCTCCAGAATATTCAGGCCTTGCTCCAATGTTTCGTCCTCAACAGTTAGCGGCACCAATATCCTTATAGCCTGACCGGACTGGCCGCAGCTTAGCAATATCAGCCCTTGTTCGAGCGCGCGAGAGCAGACGCGCTTTGCCTCAACGCCGTCGGGCTGGCCATGTTCATCGACGATGTCGAAGGCAATCATCGCCCCTGGGCCGCGCAGGCCGGTGATTTTCACCAGATCCTTGTTCTCGGCGAACTGCGTAATCCGTTCGCGAAGTCTGTGGCCGATGACATTGGCGCGGTCGAGGAGGCGTTCATCCTCGATAACATCCAGCACCGCCAAGGCTGCGGCCAGCCCGACGGGAGAGCCGCCATAGGTTCCTCCCAGACCGCCAGGGCCGATGACGTCCATCACATCAGCGCGCCCTATGACCCCGGAAATCGGAAAGCCGCCGCCCAGCGACTTCGCGACGGTAAGGAGGTCCGGCTTGATCGGCGCATGTTCAATGCCGAACATCTTGCCGGTTCGGGCGAAGCCGGTCTGAACTTCGTCCGCGATCAGCAGAATGCCATGACGCCGCCGGATATCATCTAGCGCCTGGAAAAATTCGGGCGGCGGGCTGTGGAAACCACCTTCGCCCTGGACCGGCTCGATGATGAAAGCCGCGATGCGCTCTGGTTCGATGTCGGCCGCAAACAGGAAGTTGAGAGCCTTGAGCGTCTCCTCAACGCTGACCCCTGTGGTCGGGCTGGGATAGGGGAGATGGTAGATTTCCCCAGGAAAGGGTCCCAGACCCTTTTTGTAGGGCGAAACCTTGCCGGTCATGGCAGATGTCAGCAGGGTCCGGCCATGGAAGCCGCCCGCAAAGGCTATGATGCCGGGGCGGCCGGTGGCTGCGCGTGCGATCTTGACTGCGTTTTCGGTCGCTTCCGCGCCGGTCGTGAAAAAGATGGTTTTGGCATCGCCATCGACGGGCGCCAAAGCGTTCAGCCGCTCAGCCAATTCGATATAAGGCGGATAGGCAACCACCTGAAATGCCGTGTGCGTGTATTTGTCGATCTGGTCGCGAACCGCCGCGATCACCTTGGGATGACGATGGCCCACGTTGAGAACCGCGATCCCGCCCGCAAAATCGATATAGGCATTGCCTTCGACATCCCAGATGGTGGCGTTCTCGGCCCTGCTGGCGATAATATTGGTGGCGGTGGCGACGCCCTGCGGGATGGCTTCCTTGCGACGGGCGTTATATTCGGCGTTCCGCATCTGACGACCTTCATGATGGTTTCTGGAATCTTTCCTGATGCTGACACATTAGGGGATTCCGCATCCCGGAAGCAGTTGCTTTCGGCGGTCAGTTTGGTAACCTCAGGTCACCATCTACTCCTATGGCTGAACGCGATGAATTCACCATTGCCTCCGTTCTCCGCTCTCAGGGCCTTTGAGGCAGTGGGCCGATTGGGCGGTATCCGACGAGCAGCGAAGGCCCTTGGCGTAAGCCATGCCATTGTCAGCCGTCACGTAAGGGGGCTGGAAGAGCGCTTGGGCGTTACCTTGCTTGACCGGGAAAGCGGGCAGCTGACAGCGGTCGGCGTTGATTATCATGGCCGCCTGGTGAGGGTTTTCAATGAATTGAGGGAAGCAACGGATGCCGTTCGGGGCAGAACCGATGGCAAGCTCGTAATATCCTGCGTCGGCGGGTTGGCGTTGCATTGGCTCGCGACGCGGCTGGCGATGTCGTCTGGTCGAAACGGGATGCCGCCGGTCGATCTTCGGTCGGAAGATGGGCTCCTCGACCTCTCGAACAACGCCGTTGATGGCGACATTCGATATATAGGCGATAGCCAGACGCTGGACCGGAAGCGCGGTGTGCGAACGCTTGAACTGGCGAGGCCGCATGTCTTTCCGTTGGCCTCGCCGATGTTCGTTTCTCGCTGGGGCGATAAAATCCGTTCGGCGGAAGACCTGGCCAAATTGCCGCTGATCGAGGAACGCAGCGATGTGGAATGGCGCATGTGGATGCAAGCGCAATCTATCGATCTTCCGCCGAACACCCCGACCGGCAGATACGGTCATGCCCATCTGGCGCTAGCCGCCGCGCGCGCTGGCCAAGGGATCGCGCTTGGCAATCACTATCTCATTGCCGAAGATCTTGCGGCGGGTAGACTGGTGAAGGTCGTGCCTCGTGAAAAGGAATTTGTGCCCGTGACACTGGGAGCTTATGTTTTCAGAGGCCCTGCCAATCGGTGGTCGGACCCATCAATCGTCCGTTTCAGACGCTGGCTTGCGGCGCAATTCAGCGCGGACCCGGCATATTGACGCGTCTTCAACGGGCTGGCCGGGACGCGTTTGCCTGAACATGTTTCGTTTTGAAGTCAGGGCAGGGGGAAATGTCTGAAATGTTGTCACTGGAATATCTGGCTTCCCCTGAGTGGAATGGCAAGATCGCCCAGCTTATCGCTTTGGAAGGTAAGGCGAGAGCAGAGGCGCTGTTTGACATGTTCTCGGCCGCGCTCCGATCAGACGAGATGATGTTGTTTCATTTTCGGGAAAATGTTGGACCAGAGGTGGTGGAACATCGCACGCTGAATTCTGTCAGGCAGCAGCAGGTCGACGACTATAAAAACGGATTTTACCTTACTGATCCATTCTATCTCGCCATTGAGCGGTCCATCGAAAATCAGGCGATCAGCCTTAAGGACGTGGTAGATCAGGATGATTTTCAAGCCAGCGATTTTTTCGTTCGGCACTATGTGGACACCGATCTTGTCGATGAGATGTGCTATTGCATGTCGGAGGGGCAGGGCGGGCACATATTGCTTTCCTTCGCGCGCTCCCGTGATGCGGGGCGTTATTCGGATAAGGAATTGGAACTGGCCAAGGCGATTGCTCCGATTGTCTTCGGCACGCTTTCCTCGAGCTGGCGACATTTTGCCGATCCGAAACTATTTGCTCCTCCTTCGCCCGAAGAAGTGAAGCTGCACGACGATCTTAAAAGAGCCCGCGATAATTTCGGCCGCTCGCTATTGACCGATCGCGAGTTCGAAGTCGTTCAAATGATGCTGAGAGGATATCCGATAGATGTGATCGCGAAACGGCTGAAAATGGCCGAGGGCACGGCGAAGGTGCATCGGAGGAATATATACGCCAAGCTGGATATCAGTTCGATGGCGGAACTGTTTTCGCTGTTCATCGACGTGGTTGGGGAAGTGAATGTCGGCCTGGATGCCGATCCGTTGCTTCAATATGGGCAGGTGCCCCGCAGCAACTGACTGACCTGCGCGCTCATGCTCTATTTGTCTTTTGTTTTCCGCATTTTCCGAGCCAGCAGATGATGCCATCTGCTTCGAAAATGCTCTAGGCCACGCGAGGGACGGATATGGCCCCTTGAACATCCGGTGACGAACCAGCCGTCATCATGTTGGCTGCGCGGACTGTATTCGAAAGCAGGCATGCGATGGTCATGGGTCCGACGCCGCCCGGCACAGGGGTGACGGCGGCGGCATGATCCAGCTCTGAAGTCACCGCATCACCCACGATTATGCTCCGGCCATCCTTGTCGACAATCTTGTTGATGCCGATGTCTATCACGATCGCTCCGGGCTTGACCCAGCCGCCGCGCACCAGGCCGGGACTGCCCGCGGCCACGATCACGATGTCGGCGGTTGAAACGATGGACGGCAGATTACGCGTGTTGATGTGCGTGACGGTGACGGTGCATTCTCTTTCCAGCAAAAGCAGGGCGACAGGCTTGCCGACGATGTTGGACTTTCCGATGACGACAGCCTTGAGGCCGCAAAAATCTTGCACCACGCTTTCAAGCAGAAGAAGACAACCGAGCGGCGTGCAGGGGATCAGTCCGTGAGTACCCGTAGACAGTCGGCCGACATTCACGGGATGGAAGCCGTCCACGTCCTTCGATGGGCAAATGCGGTCCAGCACCACGCTTGCGTCAATATGCTGCGGCAGCGGTAGCTGGACCAATATGCCATGCACGGTGGGATCGATGTTCAGCGCATCGATCTCCGCCAGAAGGGCATCCTGGGTCGTTTCGCTCGGCAGGCGCCGCTCGATCGACGTTATGCCGACCCGCTTGGATGCCTTCAACTTGCGCGAGACATAGACATGGCTCGCCGGATCATCACCCACCAGAATGACCGCCAAGGTGGGCGCGATGCCACAGCGTGTCCGAAAGGCGTCCACGTCGTGGCGAACGGTCTCTAGAATGCCATCGGCCATCATTTTGCCGTCAATGATCTTCGCCATGGTCAGCCTTGTCATTCGGGTGTTGTGGACAGCCGGGTGCCGACGGTGATTTCAGCCCACGCGATCGGCGGCGTAACTGTCCGGACTGGCGGGAAAAACGATCGTCCGGTCGCCGTTCACGAATACGCGATGATGTATGTGAGCGTGGATCGCGCGGGCCAATGTGCGGCTCTCCACATCCCGTCCGATGGATACATAATCGTCCGCGCTCTGCGCATGCGTGACGGCTATGGTTTCCTGTTCGATGATCGGGCCTTCATCCAGTTCCGCAGTAACGTAATGGGCGGTGGCACCGATGAGTTTCACGCCGCGCTTGTGGGCCTGGTGATAGGGCTTCGCACCCTTGAATCCGGGCAGGAAGCTGTGATGGATGTTGATGACCCGGCCCGGCATCCTGCGGCACAGTTCGTCCGAAAGCACCTGCATATAGCGGGCAAGGACGATGAGATCGGCTTGCGTGCGCTCGACGATTGCCATCAGTTCGGCTTCCGCCTCAGCCTTATTATCCTTGGTCACCTTGATATGGTGGAACGGCAGATCGTGACTGAGTACAAGATGCTGATAATCGAAATGGTTGGAGATGACGCCCACGATGTCGATCGGCAGCATGCCGATCTTCCAGCGATACAGAATGTCGTTCAGGCAATGTCCAAAGCGGGACACCATCAGGATGACCTTCATTCTGACTGTGGAATCATGAAATTCGAAATTCATATTCCACTCTGCGCCGATCGGGGAGAAGCCCTCCGCGATTTCCGAAAGCGACTTGCCCTCTTCGGAGACGAAGCTGACCCGCATGAAGAAGGTGCCGGTTTCCACATCATCGAATTGCGAGGAATCCGAGATGCTGCATCCCTGGCTCGCCAGATAGCTGGAAATGGCGGCCACGATCCCGCGCTTTGACGGACAGGATACGGTGAGGATATCGGTCGTCACATTCTTCTCCAAAATTCTATGCCCAGTTGCGCGCCGTGGGCTTCACAGCTTCGCGGTCAGTTCAGGGACGGCGGTGAAAAGATCGGCGACGAGCCCGATATCGGCGACCTGAAAAATCGGCGCGTCCTCGTCCTGATTGATGGCGATGATGGTCTTGCTGTCCTTCATGCCAGCCAGATGCTGGATCGCGCCCGATATGCCGACCGCGATATAAAGTTCGGGAGCAACGATCTTGCCCGTTTGCCCCACCTGATAGTCGTTGGGGGCATAACCCGCGTCGACGGCGGCGCGGCTGGCGCCCACGCCTGCACCCAGCTTGTCGGCCAATGGCATGATGATCTGTTCGAAGGTCTGCGCATCCTTGAGCGCGCGGCCGCCGGAAACCACGATCTTGGCGGAGGTCAGTTCAGGGCGTTCCAGCTTTGCGATTTCCGCACCGACAAAAGTCGATAGACCTGCGTCGGCCCCGATGGAAACCTCTTCGATCGCGGCGGAACCGCCTGTCGCGGACGCCATGGGAAAGGCCGAACCCCGCACGGTGATCACCAGCTTGGGATCTGTGGATTGGACGGTCGCGATGACATTTCCGGCGTAGATCGCGCGGGTGAAGCTTTTTTCGCCTTCCACGGAGAGGATCTCCGAAATCTGCATGACATCGAGCAGCGCGGCGACGCGCGGGGCTACATTCTTCCCCATGCTTGTCGCCGGGGCGAGAAACGCGTCACGGTTGGTCATAAGGGCTGCCACCAGCGGCGCGACATTTTCCGGCAGCGCGTGCTCGTAACAGGGGGCATCAGCGAGAAGGATTTTATCGACGCCCGCGATCCGTGCGGCGGCTTCTGCCACGGCACGGCACGCAAATCCGGTCACCAGCAGGTCGACGGGGCCGAGTTTGGCAGCGGCCGTGACGGCGGACAGGGTAGCGTCCTTTACCGCGCCATTATCATGCTCGACCAAAAGGAGAGTTCTCATCTCAGGCAACTCCCATTTCCTTGATTTTGACAGCCAGAGCGTCCGTATCGGCGACTTTGATACCGGCGGAGCGGGCTGGCGGCTCGGCCAGCTTCAGGGTCTTGATGCGTGGCGTGCAATCCACCCCGTAGTCCGCGGGACTCTTGATCGTGACAGGCTGTTTTTTCGCCTTCATGATGTTGGGAAGCGAGGCATAGCGCGGATCGTTCAGCCTGAGATCGGCAGTGATGATCGCTGGCAGGGACAGCCTTACCGTTTCCTGGCCACCGTCGATCTCCCGCGTCACATCGATTGCGTCGCCATCGACGCTGATCCGGCTTGCAAAGACGCCCTGCGGCCGGTTCATGAGTCCCGCGAGCATCTGCCCCGTCTGATTTGCATCGTCGTCGATCGCCTGTTTTCCGAGGATGACGAGACCCGGGTCGGTCTCCGCCACGATCTCTTTCAGAATCTTCGCGACGGCGAGTGGTTCGACGTCCGTGTCGGTCTCGACAAGGATGGCGCGGTCCGCCCCCATGGCCAGCGCCGTGCGCAACGTGTCCTGCGCCTTGGCGGGGCCGATGGACACGGCGATGACCTCGGCTGCCTGACCCGATTCCTTGAGGCGGATCGCTTCCTCAAGGGCGATTTCATCGAAGGGATTCATGGCCATCTTGACGTTGGCAAGGTCAACGCCGCTTCCGTCCGCCTTGACCCTGGGCCTTACATTGAAATCTATGACCCGCTTCACGGGAACGAGAATGCGCATGATATCCTCCCGGCGACGCTAAGCGCCTTCAAGATGCAACTGCTGATGTGAGAAAGGTGGCTTTGGCGGCTCAAGCCTTGATGCGCAGGCCCTTTGGATCATACCAAGGCCCCAACTGCGCCTCCACCTCATGCCGTTTCCATGCGATCTCGACCTCGAAGCTGCTCCCTTCCAGAAACGCCTTGTCGACGCCATCTTCGTGATGGACATAACCCATCCCCAGCGAAGCCCCGATGCGATGGCCATAAGCGCCCGAAGAGATGTCGCCGACTATTCGGTCACCGATCCACAGCGGCTCGTTGTGGAAGACGAAGGGGGCGTCCGGGTCCTTCAGCTTGAACTGGACGAGGCGTTTGGTGAGCTTGCCTGCTTCCTTCTGACGCAGAAGCACATCTCGGCCGATGAACCCGCCCGGCTTGTCCAGCGCGACCGCGAAACCCAGGCCGCCTTCCAGTGGCGTATCCTCCTCGCCGATGTCGTGCGCCCAGTGGCGATACCCCTTTTCCATGCGGAGGGAATTGAGGGCGAAGAAGCCAGCGTCGCGAAGTCCAAACTCCGTTCCCGCTTCGACAAGGACATCATACACATGCTGGGCGAATTCGGCCGGCATGTAGAGTTCCCAACCCAGTTCGCCGACAAAGGTGACGCGGCTGGCGCGGACTTTCGCGTAGCCAAGGTCGATTTCCAGACTGGTGCCGAAGGGAAAGGCTTCGTTGGAGAAGTCGGCGGGCGAAATCTTCTGCAGCAGCTCGCGTGACTTGGGTCCCATCACGGCCAGCATCGGCAATCCAGACGTGATGTCGACCACATGGGCATGCGCGTCATCCGGGATATGCCGCTTCAGCCAGGCCATGTCGCGGCGCTGGGACGCAGCGATCGTGACGATCATGAAGGATGTTTCGGACAGGCGCGTGATGGTGACGTCGGCCTCGATACCGCCCTTGGGATTGAGCCATTGGGTATAGACCAGCTTGCCGACGGGCACGTCGATCTCATTGGCGGAAAGCCGGTTGAGAACCTTGAGAGCGTCGCGGCCCTCCATCAGATATTTGACATAGCAGCTGAGGTCGAAGACCGACACATTCTCCGCCGTGTTGCGGCATTCGGCAGCAGTGTCGTCGAACCAGCTTGGCTTATGATAGGAATATTCTACTTTTGGCGCCGTTCCTGTGCCGCCGAAGAAGCCGGGCCGTTCATAGCCGTTCATTTCGGTCATCCATGCGCCCTTGGCGATCAGGCGATCGTGGAAGGGGCTGCGGCGCACGTTGCGCGCGGTCTCCATCTGCAGGTTGGGCCAATGCATGTTGTACATGGCGCCCAGTGTTTCCGTCGTCCGGTCGTGGAGATATTTCTTGTTCGTCTGGAATGAGACCGTGCGACGGACATCGACATCGACCAGCTCGACCGGCGGCATGCCGTCATTGATCCAGTCCGCAAGAACCTTGCCGACGCCGCCCGATGACAAGATGCCTACCGAGTTGAAGCCGCAAGCGGTGAACAGGCCGCGCACCTCGGGCGTTTCGCCAAGCAGGTAACGGTCGTCGGGGGTAAAGCTCTCAGGTCCGTTGAAAAACAGCTGGATACCCGCATTGGCCAGCAGTGGCACACGGTTTACCGCGAGTTCCAGGATCGGCTCGAAATGGTCGAAATCTTCGGGCAGCGTGTCGAAGCAGAAATCGGGCGAGATGCCGTCCATTCCCCAAGGCTTGGCGTTAGGTTCAAAGCAGCCGAGCAGGAGCTTGCCCGCATCTTCCTTATAATAGGCATGCTCATCGGTGACGAACATGACAGGCAGGTTGCGGGGAAGTTCCGGGATAGCCTCGGTGACGATGTAGAAATGCTCTGCGGCATGCAGGGGAAGGCTTACGCCGATTTGCGCCGCCAGATCGCGCGACCACATGCCGCCGGTGATGACGACCTTCTTCGCCCGGATTTCACCTTGCTCTGTCATGACGCCGACAGCCTTGCCGCCTTCGACGATGATGTTCTTGACCAAGCATTGCTCAAGGATCTTGGCGCCGCCCATGCGCGCGCCTTTGGCATAGGCCATCGTTACGTCGATGGGGTTGACCTGACCGTCATTGGGGAACCAGAATCCGCCGACGATGCCGTCGATGTTTACTGGCGACCAGCGCTCCTTGATCTGGCCGGGGGTTACGGGTTCGACAGGCAAACCGAAATTGCGCCCCATCGATGCGCCGCGGGCAAGCTCTTCAAGCCGTTCGGGCGTTTTGGCAAGGCGCAGCGAACCCCGTTGCATATAGCCGGTGGCCATGCCCGTTTCGGCCTCCAGCTGCCCGAACAACTGCCCCGTATAATAGGCAAGCTCCGTCATCCTTCGATTTGCGCGGAGTTGTGTGACCAATCCCGCCGCATGCCAGGTCGTGCCACAGGTCAGTTGCTTGCGCTCGCACAGCACTACGTCGGAAATGCCTAATTTGGTCAAATGGTACGCTATGGAGCATCCTGCGATGCCGCCACCGATGATTACGACTTCGGCGGAACTCGGATATGACGTCACGAAAAACACTCCAGATGTCTGCGATATGGCGAGTGCGCAGAGGTATTCACATGCGCATGTGAAGAGGTTGCCGGTCCATCAAGTCATCACCCGGCAGCAGGTCTTTAAATTTTGATCGGAGCGTTTGAATGTCCGGCAAACTGTTTATCCGCTATTGGAACGACGCACCCATCAGGAAGAAATCTATTGTGTAGATGGCATTGTGCTGATGACGGACTGGTGTAACAATACCCCGCTCGGGGTAGTATATGCGGGCGCGGCTGGGGCGAGCACGGGCCACCTAGAGGGTGCGCCAACCGAAAAGGCGGCTGCTCTTGGCCACCATCAGATAGAAGTGTGGCATCCGTCTCTCGTAACCCAACGTCTCGCAGGCCGCATTTCTCAGGGGCAGCAATGGTCGAAGGTGAAGTCTGCGACTGGGTAACTACTCCGATGAGGGTAGGAGCATGGCCATCCCGCGTCAGCTATAGGTCTGTCACGGCGAAAGAGTGGCGGGCCTGAGCGTCCAGAACTGATTTAGGACGCGGGTCAAGCCCGCCACCCTTCTATCTAGTGGGATGAACAGCAAAAATCTGCGGATGCGCCGTTTCGAGAAAGGTGTTTGAAGAGGATGGCCAAGTGAGGGGACGGGGAGCGTGAGAGAACATGAGTTCCGCAAGCGGGTCGTCGGAGAAATGCATTTGCGGCGCTGGCCACGGCTTTCAGCGTCGATGGAGATCGTGCAGATACTCAACATTCTAGATGAAGGTGATCGGGCGCAGGAACGCGATTTCGTCGCTCAATTCAGTGGGAAGCCAGCTTGTCTCCCCGGCGCCAGCCATGTTTCAGGAACGCTGCATGACGGGATAGCTTACACCTGGGAGCGTCACAGCGAAGCAAGCACTATCACTCTTTTTATAGACTCCGGCCAAGCGGACTCGACGGACCATGCTGTTTCGCAAATGGAAAAATTGCCGGGGGCGGCGATACGCGCAACCAGGATCGAGATCGTCGAAGATGAGGAGAAGGCTCAGACCCGCTTGGAGGATATGGCGTTCTTTGGCGATGAACTGGTATCCTGCCATGTAGGCGACGGTATTCGTATCTGGTCCGATTTTCGTATCGGGCCTGAAGGATATGGCAGGCTTCTGGTGGCCGCAAACGGCGCCAGTGATGGCGACCTCACACGTACCGTGCAGCGTTTTCAGGAACTGGGGAACTACCGCAATCTGGCCCTTATGGGCTTGCCGGTGGCCCAAGCGCAATCGCGATTGCTGCTCGAAGCCGAAGCCAAATTGGGGGAGCTTGGCCAGATGCTGAGTCATCCGGAGGTCCGTGATGACGATCTGCTGGACGAGTTGTGTCAGCTTTCGTTGGAGATCGGCGCCGTCGCTGGCGCAACAAACTATAGAATGAGCGCGACCGCAGCATACGCTCAACTGGTTGATGAGCGGCTGGCCGAACTGGCTCCCCGACCGATAAGGGGGTGTCAGTCGCTCATTGATTTCACCCAGCGCCGCTTTCTTCCGGCGGTGCGCACATGTGCGAGCTTCACTAAACGGTCGCACCAGATCGCCAATGTCGCTGCCCATCTTTCCAATTTGCTGAGGACCCGGATCGAAACGCGGATCGAAAATCAGAATGCCAGACTTCTGACCTCGCTCGAACGAAACGCCAGCATGACGCTGAGGCTTCAACAACTGGTCGAGGGATTGTCTGTGGTCGCCATCAGCTATTATAGCGTGTCGCTGCTGGGGCATATGCTTGAAGGGATAGAGCCCTTCGCGCCTGCTCTGCACGCTTCGGCGATCGTGTCCGTCGCGACGCCGCTCATACTGACCGGAACCTGGTTTTGCTTGCACCGCCTCCGCAACGCGGTGCTGCGGCAGCCAGGAGGCTAAAACAATCCATAGCAATGGAAGCGTTGCGGGGCGAGGGTTGAACTGGTGATTTTTCCTTTCGTGTTTTGGAGACCGCGGAGTTGGCCTTGACGGCAGGGCTTCGTTTATACCCTCGCAGAGGTATTGCCGATCAAGGTCGCCACCGGCACCAACGGGCGAATTAGGGTATAGTTGTTTTCCAGTTATTGAAGGAAGTCGTCTTCCAGCGGCTGTCGTAATTTTCGCTGCTTTGAAGAAAAGCGTGCACTTTTAAAAAAGAACAGAGTTTTCATAACTTTGGAAGTTAGAAGGCCAGGTGGCGCGTGAACATGATGGATTTGTTCAAGCTCAAAAGGAGAGTTGCTCTCGTAACGGGGCGCGCGCGCGGCATCGGCTTTGAGCTTGGCACCGCCCTGTCTCACGCTGGCGCGATTGTTTATTCTGCCGATCTCTGGCGGCGGCCAAGGTGATGAAGGATCGTGGCGGAGGCTCCATCGGCTACGCGGCGACGACGGGCGGGGTCGTGCAGCTTGCGCGCCCGCTGGGCGCCATGCTCGCTCCCGATGGCATCCGGGCAGATTCGATAGCCCCGGTTAATGTCGCCAGACGTTCGCCGACTCCAGGCCGAACTGTTGGCTCGTCCGCCGATAAAGCGCTACGCCCGCCGCAGGAACGGCGAGGCGCGGCTCTCTTCCTGGCGTCCGGCGCCTCATCATACTGCACAGGCTACACCTATGCCGTCGGTGGGGGTTGGCTTGGAGCTTGACCGGGCGCGCGAGAGCGACGCGCAACTGAACTTTACCATAGTCTTTCTGGGAGCATTCTGATGTCTGGGTTCAAGCCATTTGCCGACTATAGCAACCATATCCTGGTGAACGGAGAGCTGCGGCGAAGTGCTTCCACGACCGCGCTTGACGTGATCGATCCCGCCACGGAACAAGTGGTTGCGAGCGTATCGGACGCGACCGACGCCGAACTCGATCAGGCGGTCGCCAGCGCCATGCAGGCGCAACGCGCATGGCTCAAGCTTTCGGCGCTGGAGCGTACCGAAGCGCTTCATAAGGTCGCACAGGCGATCGAGGACAACCGGCCGTTGCTGGCTGAATCGATGACCCGCGAAATGGGCAAGCCTTACAAGGAAGCCTTTGACGAGGTCACATGGTCCGTATGGGCGTTCCGTTACTATGCCGAAGTGTCCCGTCATGATCATGGCCGCGTCGTCGGGCCGGTCGTGGCCGGTCATATGAACCTCGTCACCAAGCATCCGCTCGGCGTCGTCGGCATCATCATGGCCTTCAATTTCCCTTACTGCCTCTTTTCCTGGGAAGCGGCGGCGGCGCTGGGCGCCGGGAATGCCGTGATCCTGAAGCCGTCCGACCACACGTCAGTCTCCTCGATCCTTTTCCTCAAGACGATGATGCCGCACCTCCCGGCTGGCCTGATCGGTATGATCACGGGCGGCGTCCGCGTCGGTACGGCGATGGTGGCACATAAGGACATTCATGGCATCGCTTTCACTGGCAGCGTGGGCGCGGGCCGGGCCGTCGCGAAGGGGTGCGCCGAAAATTTCAAAAAGGCTCTGATCGAAACGTCAGGCAACGACCCGTTCATCGTCATGCCGTCGGCGAATCTTGATATTGCTGCGCGCGCCGCCGTCTTCGCCGCCAATCTCAATGCGGGTCAGGTCTGCACATCGGGCGAGCGCTTTTATATCCATCAGGACATCCACCAGGCCTTCATCGACAAGGTGGTCGGGCTGACGCGAAAGATTCGTATCGGCAACGGCCTGGACAAGGTCGATATGGGGCCGATGGTGTCGGAGCGCGAGCGGAGTCGCTACGAAGGACTTGTCTCCCGTGCGATCAAGGCAGGGGCCAAGGTGGCGACAGGCGGCGCGCGTCCGTCTCACCTCAACGCGGGCTATTTCGTCGAACCCACGGTCTTGACGGACGTCCAGCCGGACGCGGAAATCCTGAACGTCGAAAGCTTCGGCCCGGTGATGTCCATTTGCCGCGTCGCTGATTTCGACGAAGCCCTCACGCTCGCCAATCGTTCGGAATATGGTCTGGGATCGACGGTCTACACCACGGACCTTGGCGAAACGCATCGCGCCATCGAAGAGCTTGAAAGCGGCATGACCTGGATCAACGCGCCACTGATGGACAATAACGCCGCGCCGTTCGGCGGCCGCAAGATCTCCGGCATGGGTGGCCAGCTAGGAGCGGAAGGCCTGGACCAGTTCCGGCATTCTAAGATGGTGATGATCGACCCGTCCTGCTCATCCCATGATTTCTGGTGGTTCCCTTATGCTGACGCCGAAGCGTTCGGCGGCGAGAAGTGAAATCCCGATTTTGTCTTAGTTCGTGAAAGAAATTACAGAAAGGCTCGCATTACAGTTGCATATCGATTGAAACTCTGAATCAAAGGGTCTCCATTGTAAGGAGGCCGTGGATGACGGATGCATCGATTGAGACCACGCTGGAGCTGTGGGCACCGTCGCTTCGCGACGTGAAGGGTCGTATGCGCGGCTTGTTCACGCAGTAACGAGTTGCAGCGTCAGCGTTTTCCTGCTGAGCGACGAGCGTCGTAAGACGGGTTGGATGCGCGCTGAGGCGGCGGGTGATCCGAGGCCTTGGCGAATCAGGCTATTTGTGCCGGGCGCTGGGACGCGGACGGGCTTCGCGACATTGTGCGGGAGTTTGTTGTCGAGAACCTCGACACACAGGACGGAGTTCTGGTCATTGATGAGACCGGATTCCTCAAGCAGGGCAAGGCATCCTGTGGTGTTGCGCGTCAACAAATCGGGTCGGCGAGCAAGACACGAACTGCCAGATTGGCGTGTTCGCCGCCTATGTGTCGGCACGGGGTCACGCCTTTATCGATCGAGCGCTCTATTTGCCGGTGGATTCTATTTCGAAGTGCGAAATCCTAGGTTTTATAGGGGTTTGATCCCCTTTCCAGGAAGGCACATGATGAACAGCTATCAGCATCTGGGTTTGGACGAGCGGCGCGACGTTTATCGTTTGGTGGCGACCGGTCGGTTCGTGCGGGAGGTTGCAGCAGCGCTCCGCCGTCATCCGTCGACGATTTCTCGCGAGTTCAAGCGCACCCGGCACCTGGATGAGCATCCGCTGTTTCGAGGTTATTTCCCCACCGTCGCGCAAAACCTGGCCCGCGAGCGCCGCGTTCGCGGCGATAAGATTGCGCGAAAACCCGAACTCGCTACCTATATCGCCGATCGCTTGTCGGTCGCCTGGTCGCACGAGCAAACCGCAGCGCATAATGCTTCACCCGACGGTAGATCGTGGCATGATCCGCGCGGATGCCGCCCTCGAAACAATGTCTTTCCATCTCCCCCCGGGGCGTTCGGCCATCCCGTTGTCCCATTGCCAAATTTTTGCGACAGAGCCGACTGCGCGCGTCGGGGTTGGTGGCGATCGTTGTCGAGGATGAATCGACCGCTCCGGTGCGCGGCTGCTCAGCGTCGGGCGTAGCAATTGCGATCAGGAGGGGGAGGGCTCTCCATTCGGCCCCGGTTGGTCACATCTGGCGGGCGACGATTCAGCGCGCGTTCGATCGCCGCGCGCTGCCGGATTTGACGGCGGATGATGTGGCGCGGTTGCCCAACGGGATCAGCGCATTCGACATCGGGTGGGGCTCAACCCAGCAGCGAGGATCTCGCGAGCATCGTGGACGGGCTGCGTTGTAAATCGCCACCACGCAACCGCAATCTCGCCGCCGAGCAGGGCGCAGCCGGGCGCTCACGGCCAAGATCTGGTGATAAGGGTCCCCATTACGCTTTTGGTCCTCCAGAAGTTGCTTGAGGCTTGCGCGCTTTCCGTCACGGCAAGGCTGCTCGTTCCAACCAAGTCTGGACAAATAATGCCGACAACATCAATGGCTGGCTCTGCGCCCCCCTTACCAGGTCAAGACTGGTGACCAGTGACTACCGCCACAGTGTGGAGGCGTCTCGCCAGGATTGATGGCGTTTCTTCCCCGATCCTTTACTGCCGATCGGCACACACGTCGTGAGGACAGGCTGGAATCGCGGCCTTCCTTCCTCTGTCCGACGCCCCCCAAGCCAGGCCTCCGCGCGAAACCATGGTCATGGCGAAGATCGCCATCAGGAGGGTCAGGCCGATCTCGGCATAGCCGATCGCATCATATCCGCCCATGTCATTGAGATAACCGCCAATAAAGGGCGCGATAGCGATGCCGCCGATGAACGCCCCGCCGAGCGCTGACGCCAGCCTGCCTTTTCTATCGACCAGCGCCGCCACCGCATAAAGCTGGGCATAAGCCATGAAGTATATCGTCGCCCAGGCGACGATGCCGATGCTAAACTGGATCGCACTTCCATTGGCGAGGGTGAAGAGCCACAGGAACAACCCGGCGACAACGAGCGAAAGCGCCAGCAGAAATTTCGGCGGCATGGTTCGCGATAGGAACAACTGCATGACCGGACCAATGATGCTGATACCATACATGACCGAGAATAGTGTACCTATCTGCTGGAGGCTCATTCCAGTCTTGGTGCCGATCTGCTCGGCGACGAGCCATGGCAGCGTGTCTCTCAGGCCGAAAAACAACGCAACCAGCATCAGCATGATACCGTTGAGGCCCAGCAATACATGTGGTCCGCCCTGTTCCGCGTCGGCCATAGCCGCTGCCTCTTCATTCGGCCTGCGTGGCACGAAGGGTGTGGCGAGCGCCCCAAGCGCAACCGTTCCGGCCAGCGCTAAAAACACGCCCCGATGGCCATAATGTTCGCTGATGAAGGCAAAGGTCGGCATCAGGATCATCATGAATCCGACCAGCAGCAGGGTAAGATGTCCCGACAGTTTTTCCGGGTTCACGCCGTTCGCGATCGAGGCATTGCCAATTGTCAGGGCGATACCGGCGCCCAGCCCGGCAATGAACCGCAGGACCGCAAAACTGGTCATGTCGAGTTCGAGTGTCCCACAGAGTAAATTGATGCTGATGACTATGATGACGCTCGCCCAGGCGGCCTGTCGTCGAATGCCGCGATCCATGAAAGGGGCAAGCGCAAGGGAACTCAAAAATAGGCCGGAAAATTCAATTGTTCCCAGAAATCCGACCTGCGTTGCACTAAGGTGCAATCCAGCCATGAGCGAGCCTGCCAGCAGTGGCAGCACCCAATAGGTGATCAGGCCGATAGCTTGCGAAAAAGCAAAGCATACGAAGAGAAGGCTCCAGTCATCGGGCAGGATCGCCCATGTCGGCTTTGGACGAACCTTCGCCTGCAACTCTTCGTTCATGG
This sequence comes from Sphingobium sp. TomTYG72, assembly GCF_055394715.1. Taxonomy (NCBI): domain Bacteria; kingdom Pseudomonadati; phylum Pseudomonadota; class Alphaproteobacteria; order Sphingomonadales; family Sphingobiaceae; genus Sphingobium; species Sphingobium sp. TomTYG72. Next base: position 317,184 of record NZ_AP027337.1, read on the forward strand.
AAACTCCTGGTCTGACTGCATGTCGGCGGTGCCCCACCTGGCCGAACAGGCCATTATCTCGACCTCTCTCGTACCTCACAATACCCTTCAGATGGTAGAAGTGATGCTATCCAAGTTTGCAACGTGAGGAGGAACTGGCGGCGTGCTAGAGCATTTTCGAAGCAGATGGCATCATCTGCTGGCCCGGAAAATGCGGAAAACAAAGACAAATAGAGCATGATTCGATTCAATCTGATCGGATCATGCTCTAGATGGGGGGGATGCCCGACGGCGAGTGCCTACCGCCGAATTTCGAAACCGTCTCTGAGCCCGGCAAATAGCCGTCCGCAGATCCACTCGACTCCCGGTCACGATGCTTACCACCGGAACCGGGAGCCATGGTGGCAGGGTCAGAAATTCACGCGTACCGTGCCGCCAAAGATGCGCGGGGGACCATAGACCTGAATGGTGTTGCCAAAAAAGGACGTCAAGTCGAAAGCGTAGGTCTGATTCTTCTTGTTAGCGAGGTTCTGTACAAACAAGGACACTTCGGCATCCTTATTCCCCAGCGGGAATTTGTAGCCGACGCGCGCGTTCATCAGCGCATACCCCTTGCCGCTAACCAGTGGTCCGTTGATTGTGTTGTAATGTTGGCGGCTTGTATAAGAGCCATCATACTGGAACGACAGGGTGCCATTGGCGACCGGTTGCTCGTAGCGCAACAGCCAATTGGCGGTAAGATCGGGCGCGAGGATCATATGCTGCTTGGCGAATGTTCCCGGTGCCACCTCGACATCCTTGACACTCGCAGACATCGCCGCGACGCCAAACCGGGTTTCTAGACCGTCCAACGGACGAATGGTCAGTTCCGCTTCGCCGCCGTAGATCGTCGCGGGGAAATTCTTCACGATTGAGGAAAGGCCAGTAAAGATGAAGCCCTGATAGTTCTTGTAGTCGTAATAGAAGCCGCTCATGTTGAGGCGCATCACGCCATCGATGAGATCAGCTTTCATGCCCACTTCATAGGCATCCAGCGTCTCAGGCTTGAACGGCAGCTCTGAAACACTGAGCAGGCCGTCGAGAGGCGCTGTGAAGCTGCCCGCCTTCACCCCTCGGTTATAACCGAGATAGAACATCAGATTCCGATTGGGCGAATATTCGAGCTGGCCCTTCCAGGTGAAGAAACTGCTGTTCAGCTTGAGATGGGAGCGATCCGTTTCGGCCAGCAGCGACCCAGGGATGGTGACATCCGCGCAGGTGCTAAGGCCACCGGGAATATCGACGCAGTTGGCCTTGATATTATATTGCTTGCGGTCATCCGTCCAACGCAGGCCGAGGATCAGCTTGAGTTGATCGGTCAACTCATATTCTCCCTGGGCGAAGGCAGCGAAAGCCTTCGTCTTGAGTCCATAGTCGAGATCAATGCCATAACCATAGCCGGGAATCGGATCGCCGGTAACACTGTCTGTCGCCCCTGTCACGCCAGGAAACTGGAAAGTTCCAAAATAATTACCATCTATAACCAGGTAATATAGTCCGGCTGTCCATGTAAAACTGTCAGACTTTCCATTGGCACGGACTTCGGCGCTAAACGTATTAGCATCCTGATCCGTTCCGAACGCAGCAATATTATACGGACCTCCATCATCATCTTCGAGATATGACTTTTTACTCTTAGAATAATTGACGATAGCGGTCAGATTCCAGTCATCTGCAGTATAGGTTAGGTCGCCAGTGTAGGAATAGGATTCCTTATCAACGAAACCGCGAATATTTGGAGCTTCCGAGTTGATTTTCGGATCGAAAGGAGAGCCGAAAAAGTCCGTGGCGTTGAGGTCGATGACACCGTTTGGCGTAGGCACAGTGTCATACGCGTTTCCGACATTGTTGACCCTGCCATAGTTGAAGGTGAAACCAGCGGTCACGGCATCGGTGACGTCCCAATCCACCTTCGCGCGGATGTTTTGATTATCGAAATTGCGAAATCTGTCTGCCTTGGTCGCCTTTGCCTTTTCAGGAAATTCACCGAAAATCTCACCAGCGTTGGTTGCCAGTCCGGTTCCTGAATGCTTGAAATAACCATCGGATTTGTTCGATACAAAGGCGATCCGCGCGCGCACCGTGTCGGACAACGGTCCGGAAAGTGCTCCTTCGAAGCGCATCTGCCCATATTTGGCGAGCGTGATATCGGTATAACCCTCGAACTCTCGCGTCGGGTCCTTAGTGACGATATGGACGAGCCCGCCGGTCGCGTTTCTGCCGAACAGCGTGCCCTGCGGGCCGCGCAACACCTCGACATGATCGACGTCGAACATTTCCGCCGTTGCCGAGCCGGTTAGCGCCATATAGACCCCGTCCACATAGACGGCACTCGGTGCTTCCTGATGGTCCGCGAAGTCGTTCTGCGAAATGCCACGGATCGAGAAGAGGCCGGTGGAACCGCCGCCGGAAAAGGACGTGGCGACCAGGCCAGGAGTCTGCGCAGCGATATTTTCCGAGCTGGACCAGCCCATCTGTGCGATGTCCTGACCGGAAAAAGCGGAGATCGAAATGCCAACATCCTGCACGGATTGCGCGCGCTTCTGAGCGGTGACGACTATATCCCCCAGCCCGGAAGATGTATCCACCTCCTGGGCATAAAGCGGCGAGATGCCGGACATGAAGAACGCGCAAAATGCCGCACCTTGACAGAAATATGACTTTCTCATAATTTTCCCCACAGAACTATTTTTTCTGAATTTTAGGCTTCTGCGCCCCAGGCCTCTTTCCGCGAGGCAGGAATTGAAATTCAGGGCTGAGCGCCTGCTTTACAATACCCTCAAAGAGGTATTGATGCTTCGTCACATCAGATCACACTTCAGTGTAAAGGCGGGGCCATTACAGCTGGCAGAAGTGGGCTAAGGCTGCCGTCCTGACTTGAAGTGGGCATCAATCGGAGAAGGCAGTGATCAAGTTCAAAAAGGCGAGAAGCAGATCCATTGCCGCAGCGGAAACCGCTGAAACCGTTTCCCGCCGGGATTTCATCGCTAGTGTTTCTGTCGCCACTGTTGCCACGTCAGTCGCCCTATCGGGCTGCTCTGCCGTCAATGGCGGCGGTGGTTCGGACTACGACGTTATAGTCGTGGGGGGCGGCATGGCTGGTGTCAGCGCCGCTCGCGAAACCTCCAAGGCAGGTCTTAAAACTATACTACTTGAAGCCCGCAACCGCCTTGGCGGACGCACCTTCTTTGCCCCGTTCGGCGACGAGAAAGTGGAACTCGGCGCTAACTATCTCTACTGGCTGCAACCGCATATCTGGGCGGAAGTAAACCGTTACCAGCTGCCGATTATTGACACGCCAGCGGCTGTCGCTCCCGAACGGTGGATCTACCTCAAGAACGGGAAGGCAGTTGAGGCGGACATCGCCACCCTCTGGCCCAAGGTCGATAGGGCGCTGACCGATTATTGCGGCATGTCTCGCGAGGTATTCGAACGGCCCTATGACACCTTCTTCAACGACAAGTGGAAGCCCTATCAGAACCTTTCGATCCAGGACCGGTTGAACCAGATGGGATTGGATGAGGATGTCCGCATCAATGTGAACGCCATCTGGTCGGCCATGTCTCATGCCAAGTGCAATGAGGGCGGCTTTCTCGAAATGCTCCGCTGGTGGGCTAACCTCGGCAGCAATTCGACCGATTTCAACAATGCCACCTCCCGTTACAAGTTTGAGAAGGGTACTATCTCGCTCATCGACGCAATGATCAACGACGGCAAAACCGAAGTGAAATTGAGTACCCCGGTCAAGCGGATCGAGCAGAAAGGGGACAGGGTAAAGGTCACTACCGAGGAAGGGCAGACCTTGACTGCCCGTAAGGTGGTCCTTGCCGCTCCGCTTAATACATGGGCCGATTTCGAATTTGAACCCGCCCTTGCCGAAGTTAAGCTGAAGACGTCGAAGGAACGGCATGTCGGCAACGGCAACAAGCTTCACGTTAAGACCAAGGCCGAACTGGGCAATATCTTTCTTACCGCCGATGACAGTTTCGGACCGCTGCAATATGGGTATACTGAAAAGTCCGGGCCGGAGGGGACGACACTGCTGTCCTATGGCCTTGATGGCAGCTTCGATGTCAATAATCTCGAGGCGGTCCAGACCATGCTGCGCACCTTCATTCCTGATCTCGAGCTGGAGGCGACCTTTGGCTACCAGTGGGCGTTCGATCCATTCTCGAAGGGGACATGGTGCACGCTGCGACCGCATCAGTTCGCACTGATACCAGAACTGCAGAAGCCTGAGGGCAATATCCATTTTGCCACCTCTGATATTGCGACCATGTGGCGCGGTTGGATGGACGGCGGTATCGAGATGGGTGTCAGCACCGGTCAGCAGATCGCGAAGGACCTGGTCAAGGCCTGACGGACGGAAAAGGAAGAAGGATGAAGATTGCTCATTACCGCATCGCGGTAACCGCCATGACTGTCGCACTAGCCTTGGGCGGCTGCGGCGGGCAGCCGAAGCAGGCTAGCCATTCAGAATCGGAAAGCTCAGGCGGCAGTGTCGCAAGCCAGGATGCTGCGCCTCCGCTACCAAAGGAGGTAAAGCTTGATCCCGAGTGCGATCAGGCACTGGCCAAGACCACTGTCATCCAGTGTGAGGTGTGCCACAGCCTTCAGAAGGGCCAGCCTAATATGACCGGTCCCGATCTGTGGGATGTTGTCGGCCGCAAAGCGGCTTCGATGGAAGGGTTCGCCTATTCGCCTGCGCTGAAGGCGAAAGGTATAACATGGGACGAGAAGACTCTCGACTCCTTCTTGGCCAATCCGCAAACCTTCGTGAGCGGTACGCGCATGGCATTTGGTGGGGTCAAGGATGCGGCCGCCCGGGCAGCCGCGATCTGCTATCTCAAGGCGCTTCACTAACATCGGAACATCATCCCTGAGGGTAAGAATGAGAACAGCATTGCTTACTATTGCCGTTTCCGCACTGGTCGCCGTTACGGGCGAGGCCGCGGCACAGACTCCATCTTCTCTCGCTGACGAGGCAAACCGGTGGTACGAGCGGGTCTACGCGGCGGATTTCGTTAGCGGCAGCCCGAATTTCTACGGTCACTATCTTGCCCAGGTACAGTTCATCCGGGGGAACGAGGCCCGGATACTAAATCGCGGCGATTTAGAAGCAGCCCTTTATACCGAATATGTGGAACCCTGGACCAAGGCTGGCTGGAAGAATAGCCACCTTGCCAATGTCAAGGCAGTAGCCTTGGGCCGGAACACTGTGCTGCTGCAGGCGCGCTGGTCGATAACCGATGGTGATGGCCACTCCGTCACCGCCTGCATTAAGCCTGGCTGGAACTACGTCGTGGTCAAGGCTGAGAACCAGTGGCATATCGTCACGGAAATAGAGGCGCCTTGCCAGGATTGACGGCCCTCGCCATTCTAAAGGTGACGTTCTGAAATAGGTCATTGCACGAGCGAACCACAAATGTCCTCTGAGGGTGGACACAGTTTACATGGACAGCCGGTGTTTCGACTAACATAATCATTATCATTGCTTCGACCGGCTGTAAGCGCCGGATATAGATGACACCCTTCTGCTAGCTGTCTGGTTGCGACACATCATTGGCGTAATATAGTATGTCGTCGACTTTGGTCATAAGATCGTCCGGTGCCGTCGGCTTGTAAAGAGGATTGGCGAGCGCGGGCATAAGGCCGATCCGCTCCTCTACCTTCTGGCATGGTGAGCTGCCGAGGAGCACGCGCTGTCGTCGCCGATTGTAGGCACGGTTGAAGCCGGTCAGCAGGATTTCCAGATCAGCATGGCCGGCGACGTTGATGCCCATCACTTCGCTGGCGATGCGGCCGTTGAAGCGTTCGACCATGCCATTGGTTTGCGGGGTATAGGGTCGTGTCGTGCGGTGAACGAGGTTGATCTTCGCGCAGGCGCGTTCGGAACAGGTTTCTCTGACAGGGTTGCCTGCGCGGCGGGTTGATCATCTGCCTGCGGATCGGCCTGCTGAGCGAAAGCCGACGTGGCCGTCGTGGGAGCATGAGCATCCCTCCGCCGAATGTTTCATCTTCCTGTCCTCGCGAAATTGAAATGCGGCGCTCATCGACCGTCAGCCATGCGCGCGATATAAGTATCGTACCGTAGCGCGCGCCCAACGCGACCGCCCTATTTTAAGCATTCAAAGCCCCCGCCTTGGCTTATTGACGTCAACACGCTGTCGAGCAGCAGGGACAGATCAGACGAGGAACTGAGATGGACCATGCCCGTCACGATCATCACGCCTCCAAGGTGGAGCAGGACGTGCGCGATCCCGTCTGCGGTATGATGGTCGATCCGCATGGCACGGCGCATCGCGCCGAGCATGGCGGCAAGACTTTCTATTTTTGCAGCAGCAAGTGCCAGGCAAAGTTCGCGGCCGATCCCCTGCGCTATATTGGCGAAGCGCCGCCCGTCCCGAACGCAAACCCTGAGGGCACGATCTGGACCTGCCCGATGCACCCGGAAGTGCGACAGGATCATCCCGGCGCCTGTCCGATCTGCGGCATGGCTCTCGAACCGGAAATGGCGCGTGCGGAGAGTGACCCCAGTCCGGAGCTGGCTGACATGACACGTCGCTTCTGGATTGGCCTCATCCTCGCCTTTCCCGTGTTCGTGCTGGAAATGGGCGGGCATCTGTTTCCCGCTCTTCATCATTTCGTGCCCATGCCGGTTTCAACATGGATCCAGCTGGTGCTGGCGACGCCCGTCGTGCTGTGGGCCGGATGGCCGTTTTTCACGCGGGGCTGGGCCTCGCTCAAGACCCGCAACCTGAACATGTTCACCCTGATTGCCATGGGCACGGGTGTCGCATGGGCTTACAGCATGGTCGCCGCACTTACCCCTGAACTGTTCCCTCCAGCCTTCCGCAACGCCGATGGCACGGTGGCTGTGTATTTCGAGGCAGCGGCGGTGATCACTGTCCTCGTCCTGCTCGGCCAGCTTCTTGAACTGCGCGCGCGCGAGCGAACCTCAGGTGCGATCAAGGCACTCCTCCGCCTTGCCCCCAAGACGGCCCGCCGTCTGCTCGCAAATGGCGAGGACGAGGAGGTCAGTCTCGATCTCGTCGGCGTTGGCGACCGATTTCGGGTACGACCGGGCGAAAAGGTGCCCGTAGATGGGACTGTCGAGGACGGACGTTCATCACTCGACGAGTCCATGGTGACGGGAGAATCCATGCCGGTCACCAAGGCCAAGGGCGACAGCGTCATCGGCGGTACACTCAACCAGACCGGCGCGCTTGTCGTCGTGGCGACCAAGGTTGGCCGCGACACGATGCTGGCTCGCATCGTGCAGATGGTCGCCGAGGCACAGCGCTCGCGCGCGCCGATTCAGCGCATGGCCGATCAGGTTTCGGGCTGGTTCGTGCCGGTCGTCATCGCCGTCGCCGTCCTTGCTTTTGCCGGTTGGGGTATCTGGGGGCCGGAGCCGCGCTTCGCCTACGGTCTCGTCGCGGCGGTCGCGGTGCTCATTATCGCCTGCCCCTGTGCGCTGGGTCTGGCAACCCCGATGTCTATCATGGTGGGCGTGGGCCGAGGCGCGGGCCTGGGCGTCCTCATCAAGAATGCCGAGGCGCTGGAGCATATGGAGAAGGTCGACACACTGGTCGTCGACAAGACCGGCACGCTTACGGAAGGGCGCCCGGCCGTGATTGCGATAGTGTCGACTGCGGGCCAGATGGAGGCCGAGTTACTACGCTTCGCCGCCTCGGTCGAACGGGCTTCGGAGCATCCGCTTGCTCTTGCCATTGTCGAAGCCGCCCGCGCTCGGTCGATGGCCTTGCCTCAGGTCAGCACGTTCGATTCTCCGACCGGACGCGGAGCGACCGGCATCGTCGAAGGGCGCAGGATTGTCCTTGGTAACGCGACCTTTCTTGATGATCAGGGCGTCGATACCAGTGCGCTCGCCGCTGCCGCCGACGATCTGCGGAGGGACGGCGCGACCGCGATCTTCGTTGGTATCGACGGCGAAGCGGCAGGGATTATTGCCATCGCAGATCCCGTCAAGCAGACGACCCCGGAAGCACTCGCCGCACTGCGCGATGAGGGAATCCGCGTGGTGATGCTGACGGGCGACAACAAGACCACGGCGCAGGCGGTGGCGGCCCGTCTGGGCATCGACGAGGTCGAGGCGGACGTGCTGCCCGATCAAAAGAACGCGGTCATCGCCAAGCTCAAGCGCGAAGGCCGGGTGGTCGCCATGGCCGGTGACGGCGTGAACGATGCTCCAGCCCTTGCCGCCGCCGATGTCGGCATTGCCATGGGCTCTGGAACGGATGTCGCCATCGAGAGCGCAGGCGTGACCTTGCTCAAGGGCGATCTCAACGGCATCGTCCGCGCCCGGCTCCTTAGCCGGGCGACCATGTCGAACATTCGGCAAAACCTCGTCTTCGCCTTCATCTACAATGCTGCCGGTATCCCGATCGCGGCGGGCCTGCTCTACCCACTATTCGGCATCCTGCTTTCACCCATGATTGCGGCGGCCGCGATGGCGCTGTCATCCGTCAGCGTCGTCACCAATGCTCTCAGACTCAACAGGCAGACTCTATAAGCATGGGCAAATGCCTGCCAGTCGCGGCGGCAGAAATAGCGATCGGGCGGCGATCGATTGTGGCATCCACCCATCAGGCTATTGATTGATTGCTACCGACGCCGGAAATCTTTCGAACATGTCGGCTGGCGGGGGAGGTTCGCAAGCGCGCATGCCCTCGCCATCTTTAGCGACACCTGGGCTCGACGCATGGATCACCATGCTCTGAATGTCGATCGGCCTTAGTTCGCGCTGAACGGTAGACCTCATGACGGCAGGTTGGGCATCCATTGCGGAAAAGCCCCGCGTCTGCACCTAGGGATCGATAATCGTCGGCTGAGTGGCGCCAAGGGGTCTGAGGCAGAAATATGTCGGTGCCAGTCATCTGTTCTGACCAGGTGATCATTACAAAAGTCGTTGCCTAACCGCCACAAGCTACCCGTTCACCCACTCGCTGTTCGCCCCATTGTCACATAATCTGATTTGCCGGTATTTCGGACGTTGCTCATCGAAAGGCATGGCTTCATAAGATCGTATGAAAATCCAATCACAGACTGTGCCTTCGCTTTCGAGAATTCAGGAAAATTGGTTAGCCGCCAAAGAACGGCGATTGCTCAACTGGCTATGCGGCCGAATGCCGCAGTGGGTGACGCCTGATCGCCTGACCTCACTTGGCATGGTTGGCGCACTCATGACCTTCCTGGGGTATGTCGCCAGCAGTGTGGGGGCCTCCTGGCTGCTCCTTGCCATCGTCGGCTATGTCGTCCAATGGTTCGGGGACTCGATGGATGGCAGCATCGCGCGTTATCGCCATATCGAACGTCCTTCCTACGGTTATTTTATCGATCACAGCTGCGATGGTCTGGCGACATTGCTGATCCTTGCAGGCATTGGCCTTAGCCCCTTCGTGACCATGGATGTCGCGCTGGTGGCGCTGGCCGGTTATCTGTTGCTTTCGATCCACGCCTATCTTTCCGCCCGTGTTCTAGGAGAGTTCAAGCTGTCCTATCTAGCCGCTGGTCCCACGGAATTGCGATTGGTGCTGATTGCCCTGACCCTGATGATGATGGCGCTTGGGTCCGGTCCCGGCATCTTTGGCGCGGTGTCGGGCTTCGATGTCTTTGTGGGGGCGGTCGGGATGATCCTGATCCTGCTGTTCATCATCCAGACGGTAATCACCGGACGGCGCCTTGCCCAGGCCGAGCGTGGCGGACAATGACTTGCAATGCTGCATGAATGTGGTTTCCCGATGATCCAGATTCCTTGCGGATATCCGGTCATCCGCTGATCAGCCGCACGGTGGTCAGTGACGGCTTCGACGCGGCGGACGACTGGATCGCCGCGCGGGTGACGGCGGGAACAATGGTCATCACGGCCGATATTCTTTTGGCCGACCGCTGCCCTTAAAATGGGTGGCGTAGTGATCTCTCCAACGGGAAAGCCCGTTACGAGCGCTTCAATCGGCAATGCCATCGCAGTTCGCGCGATCATGGCCGATTTGAGGTGATGTGCGGAGCGATAACAACTCGGCCGGGATATCGTAAAGGTTGCACCGCGCGCCCATGCCTGTGATAGGCGCCCGCCCCACCGGTCAAGGTGACCTTCCGCCAAATTACATGGAAATGACATGACTTCGCGTGCTTGTTCAATCGGGATCGACTTTGGAACAACCAATTCCGTTGTGGCATTGGGCAATACTGACGGTGGCGCAAGGTTGGTCGATTACCCGGCGCCCGGCAATTCCGGCCCCATCTTTCGCTCCGCGCTTTGCTTCTGGGAGGATAGCGGCGTGCCGGGCGGCATTGCGCGGGAAGCAGGACCATGGGCCATCGCCGAGTTTCTGGATTTCCCTCAAGGCAGCCGTTTCCTGCAATCCTTCAAGTCCGTCGCTGCAAGCAGGGCGTTCGAGCATGCAACCATTTTCGACAAGCGATTGCGCTTCGAGGAGCTGGGCCATGTTTTTCTGGAGCGGCTGCGGGCACGTGCGGCCGATGCACTGAAGCTGTTGCCGCCGCGCGTCGTTGTTGGCCGCCCGGTTCGCTATGCAGGGCAACGGCCGGACAACAGGCTCGCTCGCCAGCGCTACGACCTCATGTTCGCGGCCCTCGAGCGGGAAGTGCATTATGTTTACGAACCACTGGGGGCGGCTTTCAGCTTCGCCGCGCGGCTCACTGAACCCGCAACCTTGCTGGTCGCCGACTTCGGGGGCGGTACGAGCGATTTTTCCGTTGTGCGGATCGAGGCGCCGGGCACGGCGCAACGCTGCATACCGCTTGGGTCCGCCGGGATCGGCATAGCGGGCGATCGTTTCGACTATCGCATCATGGACAAGTTGGTACTCCCCATGCTGGGTAAAGGCGGCACATATGCGTCCATGGGCAAGACGCTGGAGATACCAGCGGGCCATTTCGCCGATTTTGGGGACTGGGCTCGCCTTGCGCTGATGCATAATCGCCGTACGCTCGCTGAATTGCAGAAGCTGAAGCGAGCTGCGACCGATCCCGCTGCAATATGTCGAATGATCGCCGTTGTGGAAAATGAGCTTGGCTACCCCCTCTATAACGCGGTTGCCCAATTGAAGCGGACACTCTCGACCCAAGAGCATGCACATTTTCATTTTGATAGCGCCGGCGTGTATGTGGAGGCGGACGTCAGCCGCACCGATTTCGAGAAGTGGATCGCTCCGGATCTCGACCGCATCGGCGCGACAGTGGACGAGACGCTTGCCAAGGCGGGTCTTTCAGCCGGACGGATAGATCATATTTTTCTTACCGGCGGTTCCTCGCTAATCCCTGCGGTACGACGCATTTTTGAAGAGCGTTTCCCAGCTAATCGCATCGCCTCGGGCAATGAACTGACGTCGATCGCCCATGGACTGGCGCTGATCGGTCAGGAAACCAACATAGGCGAATGGGCTGCGCACAGTGAGTAGTGAAAAGAGCGGGTGAAGCGGTTGGTGATAGTGGTCGTTCATCGCTGTTGGTCCACGAGCTGGTCGACAGTGACTTTGACGCAGTTCGATTTAAAGCGATGAATGACCAGTCCTGTGACGGCCGCGAAGTAAGCTGAACGTCTACTGCTGGAGAGAATCCATCGCCAAACCTCTCATAAGAGTCGTTTCAGCGAGCAGTCGCGCAGCACTATGGGCGGCAAATCAGTAAGCGTGGGCTGGAGGCCGCAGATCAGGCGGCTTCGGCGATCGGTTGCTGATCTGGCCGCCAGTTCCAGGGCAGGAGTTCATCCCAGCGGGCAGCAGGCCAGTCGCCAGCGATCTTGGCGATGACATCTGCGATATAAGTCTGCGGTTCGAGGCCATTGAGCTTTGCGGTTTCGATGACGGAGTAGATGGCCGCCGCCCGATCGCCGCCCGCCTTTGAGCCGGCGAACAGCCAGTTTTTACGGCCCAGGGCCACGCACCGCATGGCACGCTCCGCGATGTTGTTATCGATCTCCAGACGCCCATCATCGAGGAAGCGCGTGAGCGCCACCCAGCGCTTGCGACCATAGGCTATCGCTTTCGCCATCTCGGACTTGGGCGAGAGGCGGCGCAGGGCATCATCAATTGCTTGCCGCAGATCATCGATCAACGGCTTAGTGCGGTCGTGCCGGCTTCGTCGGCGGATCTCGGGTTGCTGGCCTCGAACCTCTGCCTCAATCTCATAGAGTTGGCCGATACGTTCCAGCAGGTCGGTGGTGAGCGGCGTCGGCTTGGAGGCGTGGATGTCGAATATCTTCCGCCGGAAATGCGCCCAGCAAGCAACCTCGGTGACGCGGTTGGTGTTGTAGAGCTTGTCATAACCGGCATAGCCGTCGGCCTGGAGATAGCCCGTGAAGTTGGCCAGCTGCCGCTGGGGATGCGCACCGGTGCGATCGGTGGTGAACTCATACCAGACCAGCGGCGGGGTCGTGGCGCCAGAACCCCGATCGTCGATGGCATACGCCCAAAGCCTACCGGTCGCCGTCTTGCCCCGCCCCGGATCAAGCATGGGAACCGGCGTATCGTCGGTATGAATCTTCGAGGCGGTGAGGCCGACCTCTCGGATACGACTGATGATCGGGTCGAGCAGCACGGATGCCTGTCCCACCCAGCCTGCGAGCGTCGAGCGGTCGATCTCGATGCCCTGTGCCGCCATGATCTCGGCCTGCCGGTACAGCGGCAGATGATGATCGAACTTGGAGACGACGACGTGAGCCAGCGTGCCGAAGGTCGCCTTGCCCCGGGCAATGGCTTTTACCGGCGCGGGCGCCTGCACGATCTTCTCGCAGGACCGGCAGCTATACTTGGGCCGGATGGTCCGAACGACACGCCATTGCACTGGCACGGCATCGAGCATCTCGTCGCTATCCTGCCCCAGAGGCCGCAGCGCTCCGCCGCAATCTGGACAGGTGCAACTGCCCTGTTCGGGCTCGATCCGCTGTTCCTCCCGCGGCAGATGAGCGGGTAGCGCACGAACAGGCGACGGCCGATCAACCTCTGCCGGATCGGCCCGACGCGCGGCGGCGACGATCGCCTCGCCTTCGAGTTCTTCAAGGGCCAGCTCAAGCTGTGCGATCTGGGTATCGAGCTTCTCGGACGACTTGCCGAACTGCATCCGCTTGAGGCGCGCGATCTGCACGCGCAGCGTGTCGATCAAGATGTCGCGGGCAGAAATATCGGCGTGGGCGGCCGCCAAAGCAGCTTCGAGCTCGGCGATCCGAGCGTCTTTGTCAGCGGTGGAAAGGCCTGCGTCCGACACTGCGATCCTATAGCGGATCAGGGGCTGCAATGCCAGAAAAAGTGCCGGAAAATGGGCGCTTTATCCCGCGAGCGAAGGGGTAAAAGTGCGCTCCGGCCGTCGCCAGTCAATGCCTTCCAATAACATGGAAAGCTGGGCCGCGGTCATCACCACCGACCCGGTCTTGGTCGATGGCCACACGAACCGGCCACGGTCCATCCGTTTGGAGAAAAGGCACATGCCCTGACCGTCATACCAGAGCAGCTTCACCAGATCACCGCGCTTCCCTCGAAAGGCGAACAGCGCACCGGAATGCGGGCTCTGCTCCAGAACCTGCTGCGCCATCACGGCCAGGCCGTCAAAGCCCTTGCGCATGTCCGTCGCCCCGCAGGCCAGGAATATCCGCGTTGAGGGCGGCAGCGGGATCATTGCGTCAGAACGCCGATTACCCGCGACAGGGCATCGGCATCTACCGTGGCGTCCACACTCACCCTGATGCCCGACGGCAGCTCGATGCCGATCACGCCGACGCTGCGCGCCGCGACCGCCGGCGCAGGCAAGGCTAGCTGGTCGCAGATCTGCACCTCCGCAAAGGCAGGCTCGATCGGCTTGCGCACCCCGGCAAGCTCGCCAGACATTGCCTGTCGCCGCCATGTGTAGATCGATCCGCTGCCGACATCATGACGTTCACAGGCCGAGCGCACGCAACCCTCGGGGCCAAATGCATCCCGCAGGACGGCCAGCTTCTGCTCCACCGTCCACCGCCGCCGACCCGACACCCGGCTAACGATCTCTATCCGACTACTCATACGACCGCTCGTATGAGTAGTCGCTGCACCGCTCGCTGAATCCTCGATCTCGTCCGACACCAGCCACCCCGTTCAAAGAGCGGCAATCATCCCGGCGAACGGGCGCGGCGCAAGGCGGCCGTCAGACCCCGCTTACGCAAATCAGCGCTCCAGCCTGAAAAATTCGACATGGAAGCGAACGGTGCCGAGTGGCTCGATCCGGTGAAGAATTGTTGGTTCGACAATGCCGGGGGGCGCATCTTTGCTCAACTTTGTCTCTGCTGGCGTCCTGCGCGGATCAGTCACGACATAGCGCAATTGGCCTTCCTCCACGCAGATCAGGCCCCAGGTGCCTTCTTTGGTTTGATGGTCATTCAGAAGACCCGCCGGGATATTCTCCTCAGTGAAGGTTGGGGTGCGTTTATATGGCGTCACACCGTCAGGAAGGTGCTTGATCATCCTTCATTCCTTTCGCGGCAGAACTGGATGCCGAGTTGGAGGCTTTTGGCGATCCGCTCCGCCTTCTCCTGAAAGGCTGCGCCTGCGGCGGAGGAGAGCAACTCGCTGCTGGCCTGCTGCCACAGAGCCAGCCAGCGAGCAAAGTTGTCAACGGTCATCTGCTGTTCGTACCGAACATGTGCCACCATCGGCTGCCCCCTTGTGAAAGATGATCATGCAAAATCCGGTGAGGGGAGGGGCCGCTGTTAGGGCGCTGCGTTCTACCTTTGAACGGCGACAAAGGGTCGGTTCACCTGCTCACGTGGGTCCCCATCCCGATTCAACATTTTCATCAAGCCCTAAGACTGCGCCGCGGTGCTTTATGCTTGAGGGTGGGCGTCAAGGTCCACCTTCAGTTCACGTCGCCAGAGGCGAAGCGTGCGGCACGCCGCGATGAAGGTGCGGGCGTCGTCGGCAGTGCCGATCGGCAGGCAAGCCTCGTCCAGATCGTCGGCTATACCCGCCTTAGCGAAAATCGCCTCTGCCTCAGCACTGATCCCGATGAATTTGCAATGGGCAAAAGCGTCGGTGACGAAATCCTTGGCTGCCGCGTCGAGCGACAGCAGCGCTGCCCCCTCAGCGGACACGATGATGGCGACGGCATCGAACAGCACCGACGGCCCACCGTCAATTTTGTGCTTGTCAGCTATCCGCGTCCCATCGGACAGGGTTACCCCGCCAATCTTCGGGGCGATGATCTCGAAGATGGCGCCTTCTGCCTCCACTGCATCGATCAGCGCCTTGAGCAATTTTGCGTCCGCTCCGTCGCTCAGCAGGACGCCCAGCTTTCGACCGCGAAAACTCTTCGGACCATTTTTGACGATGCTGAGCTTGTCGGAGGGCGGCAGGTCCGTGATAGGCTTGCGCGCGGCCACGGCCGGATCGGGCAGAGGCAGGCCAAGGCCATCGGCCACCTTCACCGCCAGTGTCTCGTCGATATTGAGCAGGTGCGACACCGTCCTCGACCGAATGTCGGGACCAAACACCTAGTCAGAAGAGTGGCTGATTTCGTGAGTTGAGTTGCGCGATCCCGGGCATCTGACCGTCCGGTTCTACTAGTAGCGGGCATAGTTCTTCGCTGGGCAGGATGGCAGCATAGCGCTGCGGGCGCAGCAGCGCGTGAGTCAGCCTTTCAACAGCTGATCGACCTCGGCAGGCCGCAGCTCTGCTTGCAACTGATCGCATGAGCATTGATCCGCAGCTTTGTCCGGACGCCAGCGCAGAAAGCGCGTGCCGTGGCGGAAGCGGCCTGCGGTCACTTGATCATAATTCACTTCCACTACCAATTCCGGACGCAGCGGTTCCCATGCGCTTTCCTCGCCCCGGTTCCAGCGGCTGGGTCCACCCGGTGCCTTGCCCGTGAAGCCCGGCCCGCCTGCGAACGGTTCGAGCTGCTGCAAAAGAAGCGAACGCTCGCTGGCCTTGAAGCTGGAGGTGAAACCGACATGGTGCAGCGCGCCTGTCTCATCATAAAGCCCCAGCAGCAATGAAGCAGCGCCTTGCCCGTCCCTAGTTCGACGAAAGCCGCCGACGACGCAGTCAGCACTCCGGTAGTTCTTCATCTTCATCATAGCGCGCTCGCCGGAGCGATAGGGCAGGTCGAGCGGTTTGGCGATGATCCCGTCCAGCGCACCGCCGCTCCGTTCTAGCCAGCGCGTCGCATCCTCTATCCGGTCGCTCGCTGGCGACAGCCGCAGCATCCCTGTCCCATTCCTGGCGTGAAAGCGCACCAAGGCAGTGCGGCGATCCTGCAAAGGCGCATCCATAAGTTCGCTGTTGCCTAGCGCCAGACAGTCGAAGAGCATGAGCTGCGCCGGGGTCTCTCGTGACAAACGCTGAATCCTGCTTTCCGCTGGATGCAGCCGCTGCTGAAGCGCATCGAAGGAAAGCGTGCCATTCAGAGGGAGGATCAACTCGCCGTCGAGAATATAGCGGCGCTCAGCCGTCGCCAGCAGAGCTTCAACAATTTCCGGGAAGAACCGGGCCAACGACTTTCCGGACTTGGAGCGTATGGCGGCGCGCGTTCCATCACGGCCGACCACAGCGCGAAAACCATCCCATTTGGGTTCATATTGCCAGCCGGGCGGCACGGGCAGTTCGGCAACCAGACGCGCTTCCATCGGCAATGGAAGGAGGATCGGCTGATCTTCGTCTGAGGTAGCAGTTGGCCGGGTCATGTCTCCCCCTGCCCGATATCCAGCGTGATCACGACCGGCGCATGATCGCTTGTCTTTTCCCATGCGCGGGGCCGGGTATCGACTTCGGCAGCGACCAGCTTGCGAGCGGCTACCGGGTTTAGCAGCGCATGATCGATCCGTAGCCCGGCATTGCGTTCAAATGCGCCACGCCAATATTTCCAGAAGCTGTAGATGACCTCGTCCGGATGCAGTTGCCGGATCGCGTCACTCCATCCCTGATCGAGCAGGCGCTGATAGGCGGCGCGGACTTCGGGCGCGAACAACGCGTCATCGCGCCAGCGATCGGGAGCATAGACGTCGAGATCGGTCGGCATCACATTATAATCGCCTGTCACGATCACCGGGGCATCGAGTTCGATCAGCGAGGCCAAATGCGTGTGTAGCCGCTCGAACCATCGAAGTTTGAAGTCGAATTTGGTGCCGGGACGGGGGTTGCCGTTTGGAAGGTATAGGCAGGCGATAAGGACGCCGTTCACAGCCGCTTCGATATAGCGGCTTTGCGCATCTTCAGGATCGCCGGGCAAGCCGCGCCGGGTTTCATGAATGGTCCCGACCCGGCTCAAGATCGCGACACCATTCCATCGGCTTTGCCCGTGCCATACCGCGTCATATCCCGCGTTCCGGATTGCCTGCTCCGGGAAATTCTCCTGCGGCGCCTTCAATTCCTGCAGGCACAGGATGTCAGGCGCGGCCTGTTCGAGCCATCGCAACAGTAGCGGGAGACGCCCGTTGACGCCGTTCACATTATAGGTCGCGATTTTCATGGCTCTGAGCAGTTAGACGTTCTGCGGCTCAATTGGTTCGATGGCGGCGGGAACAAGCCTCAGGCTAAAGCGAAGACGGATCAGACGAATTGCGCTCGAGAGGTTGGCGATCACAAGCGACTGAAGGCTTTCAGACGCCGCCAAGGTAAAAGGCCGCCCGGTTGATCCCGGACGGCCTTTCCATTGTCAGCCGATTGGACGCGCTCAGAAGAGGCGGACCCCCGCAGCGGCGGTCAGACTCTTCGTTTCTGCCATGACCGGCATGTGACAATGAGACATCAGACCACCTCCTTTCCGTTGTTGACGATAATAGGGATATGGGCGCGGATTTGGTTGGAACAAGGGTCAGGCGGGAACGTCGGCTGAACCGGCACGTCCCATCAGGATGCCCTTGGCCGAAAGCGAGCGGAAGGTGATCGACCAGCGGCACCTCTCCATGCCCACGATGCTATGCTCCCACTCATGCCGCGCTTCGCCAGACAGATGATAGATGGAGTGATTTGAAAGCGGCACGGACAGACGGTCGAAACCCCTTGAAGCGCGGGCGTCGAGCTATCAAAATTCTTCGCATCTGAACCCCCGCCGTTGTTGGGGATCATGAAGATATGGACGCCGCCTCCACTAGGCGCTTCAGCTTGCGCGCGGCCATATGGGGCGTGGTCAGCACCGGCTCGCGGCGGCATGCCGTTATAAGCGGGGCAGCGCGGGCCATTGAGAACTGCCCGATCACGACCACATCGACGGACGGTAAAGCCTCGGCGGCGGCCACGCTCAGCCGGTCGTGCAGATCGCTGTCGCCCGCCTGAAGCGCCTCCAGCGCACCCTCCGCGACCGACGGGACGATCTGGGGACGCGCCTGGCCAAGAGCGTCCGCCATCGCATGAATTTCGCCGGTCAGCGGCGCCACCGATCCCTGAAAAGTAAGCAGCAGACCGATGCGTCCGCCTTCTTCCCGTCCCCGGCAGAGCGCCAGCGCTTCGTCGAATGCGCCCTCATTGGGCGTGACGACGGGAATGGACAGGTCGGCCTTGACCCTTTCGATAGCTGGCCGAAAGGCGGAGCAGGTGAACAGCAGCCCCGCCGTGCGTACCGTGCCGTTATGCGAGGCGGCGGCGTAGCGGCCGAGCGTCAGGAAGCGGTCGTAAATATCCGGAGTTATCGATCCTATTGCGGCAAAATCACTGGCGAGGGAATCGTCGATGAGGTTTGTTGCCGTCGCATCCGGCCATTCTTCCCGCATCGCTGCCATAGCGGGACCAGGCGACTGCGCCAGTGCGCTGATCAGAATGATACGCGATCCTGTATTCACCATGGCTCCTTTATTTTCAGCCGCCCTACGCCGTTGACGGGTTGATTGGCAACGGTGCTGATTGACACAGGTATAATCAACGTCTCTTTACCCCGGCGACTTTTGGTGAGGATGACATGCTGAGACTCGACGGGCGTGTAGCCATCGTGACGGGATGCGGATCCTTTGCGCCCGGATGGGGCAATGGTAAGGCGATCGCCGCTCTGCTCGCCCGGCAGGGGGCGACGATCTATGGCGTCGATCTGACGCTTGAGGCGGCGGAAGAGACGCGAGCCATTGTGGAGGGCGAAGGCGGCACGATGCATGTCGCTGTGTGTGACGTCACGCGCAAAGCCGATGTTGACGCGATCATTGCCGATTGTGTTGCGCGGTTCGGTCGGCTCGATATCTTGATAAACAATGTCGGTCGGTCGGAGCCGGGCAATCCCGTGACGATGGACGAGGATGTTTGGAAGGCACAGCTTGACCTTAACCTGACCAGTGCGTTTCTGACATCCAAGGCAGCGATTCCCGCGATGACGGAGGTCGGCGGCTCCATTGTCAACATTTCCTCGGTCGCTGGACTGCGCTGGGTGGGCAAGGATCAGGTCGGCTATGCCGCAGCCAAGGCGGGCCTCGTTCAGTTCACCAAGGTGACGGCGGTCGCCTTTGCTGCCCAGGGCGTGCGCTTGAACTGTGTCACGCCCGGACTGATGCTCACCCCGCTCGTAAAGCGGCTCGCTGAACGCTATAACGGCGGTGACTATGAGAGTATGGTGGCGAAGCGCAATGCACAGGTGCCGATGGGCCGCATGGGGGACGCCTGGGACATCGCGAACGCAGTGCTTTTCCTATGCTCCGATGAGGCGCGCTACATCACGGGCACCGAGCTCGTCGTCGATGGTGGATTGACCGCTTTCACCGGCTGGTAATTTGAGCCGCCCCGCTCAGTGCCCGAGCGGCATTATGCTCAGGATTTGTTCGCCAGACGCCGACCGATGCGTCGGCGTTTGCTCACCCCTTGATGCTTGCGCGCACGGGTGACCGCTCCGCGCTTTCACGCCTGGCCCTCCTGTCGTCTGGCTGGCGGCTCTTGGCCCGTCCCTCTCGCTCATTGGATAAGCCAAGCGCGACATTAGATAAGCAAAGCAATTCCCCGGGACTTGGCATCGGCATATAAGGGCGTTCTTGGCCTGAAGCGGCGATCCAAGGATAAGGGCATGCACGACGACCTGATCAGCGCGATCTATGATGGCCCTTTGGCCGATCGGCCCTGGGCGGCCGCTCTGCCGAAGCTGCGCCGTCTAACCGGGGCTCATCGGTTGATGCTGAAGTTCACGCCGATCAATGGCGGGGGTTGCAGCGCGATATACACAGATTCGGCCTGCCCGGAGAACGACCGCGATCCTGATAGGCCTACCGAGGCCTATCGGCGGATCTATCAATGGAAAGATCCGGTCTACTATGGCGGCATCCCCGGTGGAGAGGTGCGTCAGCTGGAGGCGTTGATAGACCGGCAGACCTTCAGGGCGTCGGACTATTATCGCGAGCTGTGCCGCCCACTCGACATCGAACATGCTTATTTCGCCTTTGTCGGGCGATATGGCGGCACGGATGTCTGGCTAAACGGCTCCCGCGGCGGCGCCACCGGGCCATTCTCGGCGCCCGAAATGGCGTCGGTTCGTCAGTTTCTTCCACATCTTTCGCGCGCGGTTCTGATGCAGCGGCGATTGCGCCAGCTGGAGGATCAGTCGGCGATCTACGCCCATGGCGTGTCGGCGCTGGCTGTGGGCATTGTGATGCTCGATCATCAAGGGGAAATCCTGGAGATCAATGCCGAGGCGGAAGCTATTCTCGCCGGGCAGTCTTCGGTCCGTCGCCTCGGCCGCAGGCTTTGTCTGTCGGGTTCGGCGCAACAGGAGTTCGTCAACGCCCTGCGGCAGCTTGGAAGCGCGCCAACACCCGCCGCGCACGCTATTGCCGGACAGGACGGCTTGTCTTCGGTCAGCCTGATCATCCGTTCTGCCGAAGGGTTGGCCGGGCAGAAAAGCGGCTCCGAAATCGCCTTTGTCGTTTATCTGAAACGCGACGCCCAATCCCTGCCAGCGACGGCAGTCGATTACGTGTCTGACCACTTTGGCCTCAGCAAAGCAGAGGCGCGGCTCGCGATATTGCTCACCAATGGCCACAGCATCGGTGAAGCCGCATCCCTCCTTGGCGTGACCGTCACGACGGCCCGTACTTACTGCAAGCGCGCGCTCACGAAAACGGGGACAACGCGGCAGACAGAACTTGTCCGTCTGCTGCTCAGCAGTCTTGCCAGCCTTGTCTGAACTTAGGGGCTTGTTGTGAACTGTCTCCATTTGGAGGCAGAATGGCGGCGTATAGCGCTTTAGGGCACTCCGGACGGAACGACATGGCCGTTTCGGATGGAGAGAATGGATGCCTGCCCCTGCGCCCCTGATGCCGCACATCGACTTCGCCTATGATGAGCTTCCGAACCTGCACGACATCCTCGAAGAGCTACGGGCCTATGGGGCTGTGGTTTCCGTCAAGAACCATGGCGCGCCGACCTGGCTCATATTGGACCACGCCGAACTGAATCGCGCGTTCACCGACGAGGTGCATTTCGATCCCAGCGACGGGTATCTCGCCATGACCGAAATTCCCATGGGCCGCAATTTGCTGGCGCTGACGGGGGAGGAGCATCGCGTGACCCGCGCAATGGTCGCCCCTTCCTTTCTCCCCGCGCGTACCCGCAGCTATGTCGAAAACCTGATCGAGCCCGTAGCGCACGAACTGCTCGACCGCATCGAAGGGCAACGGGAGGTCGAATTCGTGGAGGCATTCACGCGGCTGTTCCCCTTTTCGGTCATCACCCGGTTGTTGAGCATTCCCGTCAGTGACGAAAGCCTGCTTTTGCGGTGGGCCGTCAAGCTGATCGATTATCCCTGGGATCCGCAAGGGTCGATGGAAGCCAAGGCAGGCTTCGACGCCTATATGGAGGCGATCATCGAGGAGCGTCGGCGGCAGACCGGCGATGACTTCGTATCGATGCTCATCGCGGCTGAATTTCAGGGGGAAAAGCTCGACAATGAGCGTATCCTGTCCCTCTTCCGCTTACTTTTCCCGGCTGGGTCAGACACCACCTACAAAGCCGGAGGGAGCCTGTTCGCCTGTGTCCTGGCAGACCCCAGCCTGCGCAGCCTTGCTTTGAAAGGCGAAGCGGAGCGCGCGGCAATCGTGACGGAAGGACTACGCTGGCAGCCGCCAACGGCCCTATTGCCGCGAATGGCGTCCGCAGACGTGGACCTTAGCGGTGCGCAGATCAGCAAGGGTGACTGGGTCTTGTTCGGCATCACGGCGGCCAACAGCGATCCGAAAATATTCCAGGACCCGCGCCGGTTCGATCCGTTCCGCGACAATCGCGAACTGATCAGCTTTGGGCGGGGCAGGCATTTCTGCGTGGGCATGCATCTCGCCCGGCGCGAACTGGAGGTGGCGCTGCGGGTCGTCCTTGAGCGCTTTCCCGACATTCGCCTGTCTCC
Organism: Sphingobium sp. TomTYG72; assembly: GCF_055394715.1. Taxonomy (NCBI): domain Bacteria; kingdom Pseudomonadati; phylum Pseudomonadota; class Alphaproteobacteria; order Sphingomonadales; family Sphingobiaceae; genus Sphingobium; species Sphingobium sp. TomTYG72. Next base: position 339,516 of record NZ_AP027337.1, read on the forward strand.
CGGCAAGGAGGTCGAATTTGTAAGCGCGGTGCTTCGGGGTCCCAGGGAATTGTGGGTTCAACCCTACGGCGCGGCATGAAAGGGGAAGAATAATGAAGATCAAGTTTGTCGATCCGCAGGGAAACGAACATCTGGTCGCCGCTGAACCCGGCGAAAGCGTGATGCGGTGCGCTACACATCACTACATCCCCGGTATCGTTGGTGAATGCGGCGGAGCGCTCGCCTGCGCGACCTGTCATGGCTATGTCGCGGAAGATTGGGTGTCCCGCTTGCCGCCGCCCTCTGAACTGGAAAAGGAGATGCTGGAGGGCTGTATCGACGTGCGGCCGAACAGCCGCCTGACTTGCCAGTTGATTCTAAATCAGCAAATGGACGGCATTACCATTCGTGTTCCTGAATCGCAGACTTGATCCCGTCTGCATAAAGCTGCGGACGTCAGTTATCCCGTGCGCGATGTCCACGATAGCCGGTAAGGCGAAGACGGAAACGTCCATCGGCGAAGGGAAGGGCCATTCGGCGACCTGAGCCTCCGCCATTGGGAAATTTCTGCGAAAGAAGGGTTGGGATATACTCCATGGCGAACGATCCTACTGGGCCGCGCCTTTTTTAAGCTGGCGTTATCGCCTCTTTCCCGTCGACACCCGTTCCCTTTGCTTTCCGTGTTACGATGCTACGGCAAACGTCGCCCGGCGTGACCGGCTGGAGCCATTCGCGCAGCATGCAATCGATCCACACCGTGCCCTGATATAGGCCATTTTGGACGATCCGATCATCAAAGCGGTTGGCAATGCCGCGATACTCTTCTTCCGTCAGCCGTTCAAAGAAGTAGTCGGACACCCATGCGACAATGACATAGAGGGCCGTGGAGAACAGCGACGCCTTGTATTGGAAATGAAGCTCATCATAATCAAGTCGAGGACCGCCGAGGCGATGATATTCATCAATATATGTCCGGTGGGCGTCGGCCACGATGTCGATGTGCTTTTCTGGAATCTGCATCATCAACATGCCGCTCATGGCTTGCGCCATGCTCATCTGCCCGGCGCCAGCCCAATCGAATAATCCGGCCTGCAACGTACCATCGGCATCGCGCCAGAACCACGCATTGTCGATGTTCAGATTGGGATGGCACATCCCCGTATAATCAACCTTTCCGTGCAGGTAAGCCAACACGGCGTCCTTGTGCGCGAAACCGTACAGCAGGTCTTCGCGAAAGGTTTTCAGGAAGGCGGGATTGGACGCCTCGGCGGCAAATAGTTGCGGAGCGATGCGGCCGATAAAGTCGATCAGGCGATCGATCTTGGGGGTCGGGTCCTCAAGAAAACTGTAATCGCGTGCCGCTCCCTTGAAGGGAAAGACGCTTTCGAGCTCATTCCCGAGCGCCCCGGTTTTGTGAGCGGCGGTGAGGCTCGCCATCGCCTTTGCCAGGGTGCGGTAATGTTCCTCGATATGCGGCACCTCATGGTCGAAGCCCTTGCGATAAGCAGGTTCGATGGCGCCTTCGCCGAATCGCAGTCGTTCGGTGATGAGTATGTAATTGTTGGTCAGCGAGGAATAATCGCCAAAGTAGAGATAGGGGACGCGGACGGGCAAGTTACGCTCGCGCGCAAATTGCAGCATTGTCACTTCGCCGTGCGCCATATGCGCGAGGCTATATTTGAACTCGACATCCTTAGGCGGGAATTTGATGAACAGATCGTTCTCGATGCCGGGTTCCGCCTTTGCATAGGAGACCGTGAGGATGGCATTTCCCGAAGCGCCCGGAACGTCCAGCGGCTGGATGGAGACGATCTGCGTGACAGCATTGTCGGGCGAGATTGTGCCCGCCGATCGAAAAGCCTTCGTCAGGAACTCGGGGCCGAACTCCCAAACCATGTCGAGAGATATCGGGAAATCCAGCCCGTGCTGATCGCCGGGGGCGATTTCCAGATGGTTCTGACGAAATTGCTCGAATGCGCGCTTGCGAGGGCGGGCAGGGCCGATGGGTTCCAGCAGATCGCTGTCGAGCCACCCAGCGGGACTGCTGATCCTGGCACGCCCATCGCCGTGACAAACCTCGGCAACGAGCACAGATGTTCCTGATGGCAGCTGGTGAGAGATGTCGGACAGGCGTGAGGCTGTTGCGGTCACGCCGGTCGAGCATGTCAATCTGTAACGCTGGCCTTGTTGTGCATGGGGGCGCGCGCTCACGCCGGGATTTTCAACGGATTTCATGTTACTGCACACTCTCCAAGCACGACGAAGATGGCGGGATTGGCAGCCCCAATCTCTTCGCCGGATTTTGCCAGCATTTATGACAATAGCGATCCACTTATCAACGTTTTTCGACATACTCTCGAAAATGTTGATGTTTCCCTGTCTTGAAGTGCTCGTCGTTTGCTGACATCGCAGGGGTATGAAGGTGGACCACAAAGCTCGCGCCAATAGACCGCTGGGTCGGCCCCGACGCCTGACCCTCTCCCAGATTGTGCAGGTCGCGAAGGAGATAGGCCTGGAAAATCTGACCATGACTGCGGTTGCAAAGCGGCTGGGGGTCAATGGAACGGTTCTTTATGGCTATATCGCGACCCGCGACGATCTCGTTCGCCTCGTGGCGGCTCAACTGGTGCAGGAAGACGTTCAGGCTACGGACACAGGGCAGCCCTGGTTCGCCTTTGTCGCGGAGGCTGCAATCGCCCTCCATAAGACGCTGACCGGCCCCGGCAAGCTGCTGGCCCATTTCCTTACAGGTGGCCTGGGCGCGGAAGTGGAAATTGACCGCACCGAGGCGTGGCTCGAAAAAATGACCGCTTCCGGATTCACGGTAGCCGAGGCTCTCATGGTCCATCGTCAGATGGGTGAGATTGTCATTGGCGCAGCGGTCATCCTGTTACAGATCAGGGCGCTTGAGCAGGTGGGGCATTCTTTTGAACAGGCCGCGCTCAAGGTGCTGGATACCCGGGCGGGCGAGGTCCCCCTTCTTGCAAGCGAAAAAGCTATCTTCGCCGCACGCGCGCCAGTCTGGCAGCGCAGCATCGTGCAATTTCTCGAAAGAGTGGCTGCCGATCGTGGCGAGACGATCGACAGCAGACTGATCGAGGACATATTCGCTGCGGCTGGCGACTGAGGCGAGAAGGGTCAGGCGCAAAAAAGAGGAAGGGCGATCAAATGACCGCCCTTCCATCGTCTGTCTCTGGCCTGCTTATGTTCAAGCCGCGAGGCGATCCTGATGCGGACGGGGCGCTTCGGCGGGATACATACGCGGCATACCAACGTCATAGGTACGCGTCAGCATGCTGATGAAAGCCTTGTCGTGAAGCGGTTCAGACGGGGTCTCGAACTGAAGTCCTTTCGCCCGCAAATCCTTGATGAACATGTCGAACACCTGATCTTGGGTCAGATCGTCCTTATGTTCCAGCACCATCTTCATCTCGTCCATATCCTGGAAGACGTTGCCGCCCCAGTGGACCATCAGACGCGATTCGCTCGCGGGGACTTTCTGGATCACCGTGTCGCCTGTCTTGATCAGCCAGGCGTTTTCGGCGTCCGGGTCCGGATACAGCATCGAGTCGATGCTGAGGCCCTGCGGACGGCGCCTGTCGAGTGGACCGCAGGATTCGCCACGGTGGAACATCATCTCGTTCTGCGCGACGACGGCCTGGTTCCACATCGGTTGTGCGATCCGCTTGGGCGCGGCCTGCGGGCCTTCGGGCCAGTAAGTGAAGCCGCCGCCGATAGAGCCGGGATAGAACCACGCGACGACCTGACCCTTCTTGAGCGACCATTTCTGGAACAGGCCGGACTTCGCCATCGTGTTCATTAGCCAGATCGGCGTGTCGTTCTGCGAAATGCCACGGAATGCGGCGGCGTCCAGATGCCCAGGATCGGAGGACTCGGCCGGACCCTGCATGACGAAGTTCATATTGTCCGGGATCGCATATTGCGCGTTCCAGTAGGAGCGGATCTGCGCCAGATGCTTCGGATTGTAAAACAGGTCGTCCATCTCTGGATACAGGCTGACGCTGGCCTGTGCGAGATAGCCGCGAAAGTAGGGTGACAGGAACATGTCCCAGGTCAGTTCCACGCCTTCAGGTACGGCGCCAGACGTGGTCGCGACCACTTCTTCCGGGCTCTTGAAATGGAGCGCCAGGATCATCTTCCACGGACCCTGTTCGCGGATCAACTTCATCAGGCGAGCATATTGATCGTCGGAATATACATTGTCGATCAGGCGGGGTTCCGCGACCGGGCGGATCACATAATCCGATGCTGTCGGCATTCTTGGGGTTCCTCTCCAACTAAACAGACGTCCTTTAATCCATCGTTGTCGCTAGTGTCATTGCTTTTTCGACAATATCTCGATAATTCGTCGTTATAAAGGTTTTCGCGCTGCCTTTCTGGAGGGCAGCATGAGGGACGAGTGAGAGCAATGCCGGTGACGAGCCCGATCAAAATTCTGCCGCAGTCAGCTGGCGGCCTTCATTGCCGCTTGCCGAGGATGCCTACCTGGCCCGCGCGGTGCTCGTTACGCCCGGACCGGCGCGCGGCGAGCTTGTCGACGCGGCGACAGAAGCCGCCCGTGATGACTTCAACGAACGCGTGCAGGCGCAGATGCAGCAGATGATATGGGGGCATCCGCGCGCCAAGAACTATTACAAGAACAGCAAGGGCCATGTGATCGCCGATCCCGATGGCCATCGTATCCAGATCAGCCGTTCGTTCGGCTGATCGCGCGTCGCCGCCCCAGGGTTTCGACCCCGGCAATTTTTACTTTGTTGCCAAGTTGGAGAATAATCATGCTGTCGAAGGTCAAGCTCGCCAAGACCGACCTGTCCGTTAGCCGTTTGTGCTACGGCACGAACATGCTCGGCACTGCCATCGATCAGGCGGGAGCCAACGCCATTCTGGATAAGTTCGTGGAACTGGGCGGCAATTTCATCGACACCGCCCGGTCCTATGGCGACTGGATTCCCGACGCGCCCAAGGGGGCGAGCGAGCGGGCGATTGGCGCATGGCTGAAGGGGCGCAACCGCGCCGACTTCGTGATCGCCACCAAGGGCGGCTTCTTCGACCTGCGCGTCGGCGATTATCGCAACCGCGTCACGCCCGCCGACATCAACAGTGACCTTGCAGAGAGCCTGGAGCATCTGGGCGTCGATACGATCGATCTCTATTGGGTGCACATGGACAATGCGGAAGCGCCGGTCGGCCCCATCATCGACACGCTGATCGCGGCGCAGCAGGCGGGCAAGATCCGCTATTTCGGCGCGTCCAACTGGACCGCAGCCCGTGTGCTCGAGGCGAATGCCTATGCGCAATCCAAGGGCAATGCTGGCTTTGTTGCGGTCGAACCCTTCTGGGGTCTGGCCAAGCCGAACGAGGAAGCGGCGACGGCGCAGGGCTATCAGCTCTATTTCGAGGATCATGGCGGCGCGCTTCAGGGCAGCGACCTGACCGTTATTCCTTATTGCGCGCAGAGCCGTGGTTTCTTCTCCTTCCTGGAGAAGGGGCAGGTTCCCGATCACCTCAAGGGCTTTTACGACAACCCCGCCAACCAGCAGCGGTTCGAGGTCGCCAAGCGCGTGGCCGAGCGTTATGGCGTTTCGGTCAGCGACGTCGTGCTGGCCTATCTGGTCAATCAGCCGCAGCAGACCATTCCCATTTTCGGCGCATCCAGCCCCGCCCGCATCGCCGAAAGCGTCAAGGCCGCAGCGGTCAGGCTGTCGCCTGAAGACCTCGCCGAACTGCGCGTTGGCTGAAGCACGGGAGAGCATGATGACCAAGGTAGCTTTGGTAACGGGCGGCACGCGCGGCATAGGGAAGGCGGCGGCGATCGAGCTTGCCCGCCGAGGGTTCGCCGTCGCGGTGACTGGTCGGACGCGCAAGGAAGGCGAAGGGAAGGCCGAAGAGGAGACCGGCTCGGCTTCCATCGCCCTTCCCGGCAGCCTGGAAACGACGGTGCGGGAAATCGAGGCTATGGGAGGCCGGGCCATCGGCGTCCCGATGGACATATTGGACCGCACCAGCATCGACGCTGCGGTCGATACCGTGCTGGAGACATGGGGCCGGATCGACGGCCTGTTCAACAACGCGCTTGCCCAAAGTCCCTATCTGATGGCGCCGATCGATGCGGTTGATGCCACGAAGGCGGAGCAGACGATGGCGGGGTTGATGATCAATCATCTGCACATCACCCAGAAAGTGTTGCAGCCGATGTTGTCGCAAGGGGCTGGGCGCATCGTGTTCATCACCAGCGGTGCTGGCACCACCCTGTGCGAGCGCAAACTCGAAGAAGGGGGATGGGGTTTTCTCTATGCTGCGGGCAAAGCCGCCTTTTCCAAGCTCGCCGAGTTTGTCGATCTGGAATATCGCGACCGTGGCATCGTCAGCTTTCACATCCAGCCTGGGCTGACCATCACCGAGACGCTGACGGCCAAATATGGCGACGCCGCCCTCAACTTCGGCGGCGGATTGCCGAGCTACACACCGGCGGACACCGGCCGCACCGTGGCATGGATGATGGATTCGCCGGACGCTGTCGCGTTCGCCGGTCCTAAGCTCTATACCGCACCGACGTTCTTCGAAGATCATGGACTGGCCGCGCCGGCCATTTCATGACGCCATCGCGGTAAAGGAGAGAAGATGGAGCAGGTGGACGGCGTTTTGCATCGTCTATCAGGCAAGGTCGTGGTCGTCGCTGGCGCAAGTCGCGGCATTGGCGAGGTTACGGCGAGAAGGTTGGCTAGCGAGGGCGCATCCGTAGTCGTCGCTGGCCCGCCGTCCGAGGAAGCTGCGGTGGAGGCGGTCGCCGCCGATATTGGGCGCGGCGGTGGGCGCGCGATCGGCGCGCTGTTCGATGCGGCCGACGATGCGAGCTTCGCGGCGCTCTGCGATACGGCCATCGTCGCATTTGGCGGGATCGATGTTTTCCATGCCAATTTCGCCGATCAGGCGATTTTGCTGGAGGATAGCGACATCATCGACGCGACGGATGCCGTGATGGACCGCACGCTCGACGTGAACCTCAAGGGGATGGCGCGGGCGACCCGGCATGCGCTGCCCCATCTGCTCGCGCGGGGCGGCGGCGCCATGATCTATAGCTCGTCGGCGGCGGCGACCATGGGTCAGACGGTGCGGCCCTATTATGCGATGGCCAAGGCTGGCATCGGCGCGCTGGTGCGCCATGTCGCGAACCGCTGGGGCCGCGAGAATATCCGCGCCAACGCGATCCTGCCGGGATACATCATCACGCCGCTGATGCGCGACCATGCGCCTGCGGAGCTTCTGGCCCAGTTCCAGAGCGAGACGCCCGCGCCGAGGCTGGGGCGAAGCGAGGACATCGCCGCCATGGTCGCGATGCTGGCATCTACCGATGGGGAATGGATCAACGGCCAGACCATTTCGGTGGATGGAGGCCTCACCATGCGGTGAGACCCGGCGCTGTTCAGGCTGCGTCGCCCATGATCTGGCGGGTTTTTTGCAGCAGATAGGCCACCCGTTCTTCGGCGGGCATACGCGCAGCCAGATCAAGCGAGGGCACTTCGATGCCGATCGGGATGCCTGCCGGGAGCAAGGGCACCAGCGCCGCCAGATCATATTCGCCCTCGCCCGGCACCGCGCGGTCGGTTACTGCCGCGAGGGGCCAGTCTGCGGGCTTTGCCAATGTGCCGTCGCTGATCTGGATCGTCTTGATCTTGGTGGGAGCCATTGCCCGCACCGCCTCCCAATGCTCACCGCCACGGATGACATGGAGGACGTCAAGGGTCACGCCAGCGTGATCTCCGGCCGCATCGGCCGCTGCCGCCGCTTGCGACAGCGTCTGCCAGCTCGATTCCAGATAGGGCTCTATGGTCAATGCAAGGCCACGCTTCCCAGCCTCATTCGCGAGTTCCGCCAGCCGGTCGTTGCGGCGGCTCTCATTATCGTCGAAGGCGAGCGTCCCGCAGACCCGTGCACCCAGGCGCGCCGCCAGGTCGAGGTTGCGCAGATGTTCCTCGCGGCTGATGTCGGGCGTTATCAGGAACGGCTCGACGACATGGACGAAGAGACCGGCGTCCTTGATCGCTTGAGCGAATGTCTCGAACAGATGGTGGTCCGACACCAGGCTGTAAGATGCGGCATGGGGGACCGGCAGGCCCTCAAGAAACAGGCCGATACCGTCATAGCCGCTCCGTGCGGCGACCTCGACAAAGCTGAGCGGTCCCAGTTCCAGTGCCGAAAGCTGCTCAAGGGCGTATTTGCGCTGGGTCACTAAGGTTCACCTCGATGCGGGTCTGCAAATGTCAGGAATAGAATAACCACCTTATTGGCAGTTGATGGTCGGCTTGCGCCTAAAGGCGGCGTGACGCGAGGAAAAGAACGGCAATTTTTTGTCTTGGACAAACTGAATGACAAAGTGCTCCCTGGAAATTGCCTCGAAACCCGCATCATCACTGGTCCTGACGGTGCGCGGTTAAGCTGAAGTTTACCGTGACCTTCGCAGCGATCGTTTCATCGGTGGCTGAACCGACATCAAACATGTTCCGGTCAAGATCTGCTCGGCCTTCGGCTCTGGCCGTGTCCCCATCCTGACGCAGCGTGAAGCGTAGCGTGACCGGGCGGCGGCGTCCGTTCAGGTCCAGCGTGCCTCTGGCTTCGTACAGGTCGCCGCCCCGTGGCCGGAAACCCTTGGCGCGGAATACTGCATGCGGATGCGCCGCTATGTCGAAATAATCGGGGCCTCGCAGCGTTTCGTCGCGTTGTGCGTCGCCCGTGACGGCGGAGGACAGGTCGATCGTCACCAGGATTGCGCTGCCGGGCAGATCGTCTGGGCTGTAGCGGATGTCCGATTTCCAGTTAAGGAAGGACCCGTCCACCGCCGCGCCGCTCCACATGGCGATAAAGCCGAGCCTTCCCTGCCCCACGACGCGCCACCGCGACAAGGGAAGTTGTTGTGAATTGGCCATGGGCACCGGCGTAGCTTTTGGGGCCATCGGGGTCGTGGCAGGCCGCTGCGCTGGGGTGGAGCCGGGTGAAGGCGGCGCTATCTTGATCGGCGCGGGCGTTCCTTGCCGCTGCGCCACGGCTCTGGTGGGCGTTCCGGTAAGAAAGAATGATGCCACACCTGCCAATGCCAATGTTCCTAGCGCAACCAGCAGCGCAAGCCCCGGCGCCAAGCCCGGGATCATGCGAGCAAGCAGATCCTCACGCTTGTAGAATTGATGGCGAATAGCTCCAGCGACATGCAGCACGACCAATCCGGCCAGGACATAAGCGGCCAGGCGATGTGTGTCATAGGCTATTCCATTGAGGCCAAGAGGGATTGGCAGATGCGGCCAGGCGATCGTGCCGAACAGCAGCGTCGGCACCTGCAGCTTGCTGGTTGAGACCAGCGCCCAGCCGCTGAGCGGGGCGAGGAGCATGACGGCGTAGAGCAATTGATGCGTCACCTTTGCCGCGAACGCAGATATCCGATCATCCGCCAGTGCCGGGGGGCGGGGGTGGGCCAGGCGGATGCCAACCCGCAGAAAGGTGAGCAGCAGGATGGCGATCCCGATCGACTTGTGCAGCTGATAGGCGGCAAATTGGCCCAGCCCCGGCGCGATGCCGGACAATTGCCAGCCCAGGACGAGTTGAAAGCTAAGGGCTGCCGCGATCGACCAATGCAACGCGATTGCCGTCATGGAATAGCGCTGTGGCGACATGGGCAGTCTTTCGTCCTTATGAAGATGTCAAAGAAGAGCGCGAGCGGCGGGCGGGCAATGAAGGGAACAGCGGTTCATTCGTAAACCTTGGACGAATTGCTGTGCCGTCCTCCGGTCACGAGAAGGGCTAAAGCGCATGCTGCGATCAGCGATCCTGATGCCATGGTCAGCGCCACGGCGGGAAGCTTGAAATCGAGAGTGAAAAGGAAACCAGCAAGGATGGGACCCAAAGCAGCTCCTCCACGGCCGAGGCCGATCACTATTCCCGTGCCGCCTGCCCGGACGGCCGTTGGGAAAGATTGCGCAATGATGGCATAGAGGCCGACGACGGCCGCGTTGGTGAAATATCCCGCCGCCGCAGCTACCACGGCCAAGCCGAAAAGGCTGGCTTGTCCCTGTCCGAAGACAGTCACCATTGCCATCGACAGTAAGAGGGTGGCGATCACCAATATGCGGACATCCAGTCGCCAACTGAGGGCACTGAGCGAAAGCGCGCCTAGCAAGCCGCCTACATTGGCCCATACTAGCACGCCACCAGCGGACGAGGGTGCATAACCCATGTCCACGACGATCTTGGGCAGCCATTTGAGAATGAAGTAAAAGGTCATGATGTGAAAGAAATAGGCGGCCGTCAGCAGCACCGTTGTGCGTGCGAGGCCGGGACTGAACAGCGCGGCAAAGGACGCCTTGGGTGCCGCTGCATTTGAAGGTGGCAAAGCATCCAGTGCGTGGTGTCCCATCCGGCCCATCAGCTGATTGATCCGGTCCAGCGCATTGGCCGGGCGTCGTTGAAGGAGGAAGCCGATCGATTCAGGGAGCAGCAGGAACGTCAGCGGCAAGAAGATTGCAGTGACGACGCCTCCCAGAAGGAATATGTCACGCCATTCGCCCGACATCAGCAGCATCGAAGCGGCCGAGCCGCCAAGGATCGCGCCGATCGGATAGCCCGCCGCCATGAGGGCAACGGCCAGGCTGCGGGTGCGCGCGTTGGCAAGCTCTGCGACGATGGCGTTGGTGCAAGCCAGCATGCCGCCAATGCCGAGGCCAGTGACAAGCCGTATCACCGACAGGGAGACAATGCTGAATGAAAAGGTCGCGGCTAACATACCTGTCGCCATGATCACGAGGCAGAGCAGGATGGTGGGCCGACGGCCGATGCGATCAGCCAGGCCGCCGAGCAGCACGGATCCCACAGCCATGCCGATCAGTTCCATCGAAAGCACGACGCCCAATGCGGCGCGATCAATGCCCCACTCCGCGGCAATGCCGGGTGACGCGAAGCTGATCGCCAGCACATCAAAGCCATCAAGCGCGTTCAGCATGATGCACAACGCTACAGCCGCGATTTGCAGGCGGCCCATGGGCGCTTCATCAAGTAATTGCCTGATGTCCGTTCCGTTCTGCGCCATCCTCACCTCCCCTGAAATGATTGTCGATCTGGTTATTGCCTTGGTCAGGCGCCTTCCGGAGCTGTCAGCATAAGGGCGTCGAGGGCGATCGCGCCTTTACCCTGCGGATAGACGATCACCGGATTAAGATCGATCTCCCGAATTGAAGGTTCGGCGAGAAGGATGCGGCCAAGCCTATGGATAATCCCCGCTGCTGCCTCCACATCCAGCGCGGGCGATCCGCGAAAGCCGCGCAGCAGAGGCGCTTGCTTGAGCTTATGCAGTTCAGCGGCGATGGCATCGACCGAGAGGCCGGGGGTGATCAGGCGCACGTCCTGGAGGATTTCCGCCGTGACCCCGCCGAACCCGCACAGGATGACCGGCCCCCAGTCTGGATCGTTCTTCGCGCCGATGATAAGTTCGACGCCGCGTTCGCCCATGGCTTCGAGCAGGACGCCGTCGAGCGCGATGGTTGCATCATAGGCGGCGACATCGGCATATAGCCGGTCCCAGCCCGCGCGCAGTTCGTCGCCGTTGGAGAGGTTCAACACCACGCCGCCCGCATCGCTCTTGTGGCTTAGACGGGCCGATTGTGCCTTGAGCGCGACCGGATAGCCGACCGCTTGCGCAGCGCGAAGCGCGTCGTCGATGCTGGTGAAGAAGGCGCCCCGGGGGAACGGGATGCCGAGCGGGGCGAGTATCGCCTTGGCGCGATATTCCGGGATGACGCCGCTGTGCCCGGCGAGGCCGGAGGCGAGCAGGGGGGTGGTCGGCGCTTCGCTGAAGTCCCGACGCGCATGGTCGTTGAGGTGCTTAAGGGCGCGGAAGGCGCGTTCGGTCGAAGGGAAATAGGGGATGCCAAGCGCGCGCAACTGATCAAGATAATTGGACGGAACCGGAGCGCCTTCGTCCAGCCCGGTGAAGATGATCGGCTTGTCCGGCCGCAATTCGTCAACGGCGCACAGGATGGGCGGCAGCTTGATGCCGACGGTCACGGGATCGGTCTGGATGATGCCCGCGACGATGCTGCCGAACCGGTCGTCGGTGAACAGCGCCGCCAGCGTCCGGCGATAGAGGTCGGGATCGACGAGGCCCTGCGCCGTCAGGTCCAGCGGGTTTGAGACCGGCACGAACTCGGGCAGCGCCTCGCGCAGCGCTGGAGCGTTGCCGTCATTGACCTGCGGCAGGTCGAGGCCGAGTGTTTCGCAAAGGTCAAGGGTCAGCGCCTTGAACGCGCCGCTTTCGCCCAGCACCGCGACGCCGCCCGCCGGGATGGTTGGACAGCGCAGCGCGATTTCGGCGATATCGCCCAGCTCCTCAAGCGTCTCGGCCAGGATGACGCCCGCCCGTTCCACCTTCACCCGCATCACCTGATAGTCGCCCGCCATCGCCCCTGTGTGGGTCGCGGCGGACTCACGCGCGGCGGCCGACCGGCCCGGGTGCAGGAGGACGATGGTCTTGCCCAGTGCCCGGGCGCGGCGGGCGGCGGCCAGGAAGCGCTGGGGCTTGCGGAACTGTTCCACGATCATGGCGATGACGCGCGTCGAACTGTCTTCCAGCAGGTAATCGACATAATCCTCGACGCCTGATGCCGCTTCGTTGCCGGTCGAGATGGAGAAGGAAAGGCCCAAATCACGCGAAGCGAGCGTGGTGCACAGGACGCAGGCCATCGCTCCGCTTTGCGACACGACGCCAATGCCGGGACGATCGCCCAGCCGCTTCGCGTCGGTTTCAACGAAGGTCAGCGGTACGCGATCAATGAAGTTCGTCATGCCAAGGCAGTTTGGCCCTTCGACGACCATGCCGGTCTGGTCGGCGATTCGGCCAATCTCTCGCTGCTCCGCCAGACCTTCCTCACCGCCTTCGGCAAATCCGGCGGAAAAGATGACGGCGGCGCCGACATTGCGTGCGGCCAGCGCCTTCACCGTATCGAGCACCGCAGCGCGCGGGATGGCGAGGACGGCGGCATCAACGCTATCGGGCAGGGCATTGACCGAGGGCAGGCATGGCCGTCCGCCGATTTCGGCGCGCTTGGGATTGATGAGGTGGATGTCGCCGGGAAAGCCGTTGCGGATCAAGTTGGACAGGACGGATGCGCCCAGCGCACCCGGCTTGTCCGATGCGCCGACGATCGCCACCGATCGCGGGCGGAGCAGCCGATCGAGCGCATTGCCGGTGCGGGCGGCGGCGACGGGCGGATTGAGGGTGTCGGCCGTCATGGGTCCGTCTCTCCAAAAAACTGTTTGGGCGGGCCGACTTTTCGATCGGTCCCGCCAATTTGCCGCTGTTCAGGCCTGCTGTTTCGACTTGTCGTACGCGCCTAGACCCGGCTTGTAGCTCTTGTCGTCGATGAACTGCCTGATGCCTTCCTTGCGGCCTTCATTGTCGAAGCTGTTGGCCGCTTCCTGCGCGCGAATCAGATAATCCTCGGCATTGTCATAGGTCATTTCGCGCACCCGGCGGATGGCGTCCTTGGTCGCCTTGAGCGCCACGGGGTTCTTGGTCAGCAGCGTCTGCGCAACCTGAGACACGCGGCCCTTCAATGCGCCAAGCGGCAGTGCTTCGTTGACGAAGCCCCATTCCGCCGCCGTCTTGCCGTCCACATTCTCCCCCATCAGGGCGTGGTACATGGCGTTACGGAAGCTGGTAAGTTCCGTAGCTACCTTGGCCGCGCCGCCGCCGGGCAGGATGCCCCAGTTGATTTCGGACAGGCCGAACTGCGCTTCCTCCGCCGCGAAGGCGAGGTCGCAAGCGAAGAGCGGGCCGTAGCCGCCGCCAAAGCACCAGCCGTTGACCATGGCGATGGTAGGCTTTTGATACCAACGCAAGCGGCGCCACCAGCCATAGCTTTCCCGCTGCGCATCGCGCGTGCCCTTCAGGCCCTGCGCTTCGGTTTCCCGGAAATATTCCTTCAGGTCCATGCCCGCGCTCCACGCCGTGCCTTCGCCGGTCAGGACGAGCACGCCGACATCGTCGCGAAACTCAAGTTCATCGAGCACGCGCATCATCTGGCGGTTGAGACGCGGCGACATGCAATTGCGCTTGTCCGGGCGGTTCAGGCTGACCCAGGCGACGCCGTTCTCCACCGTGAAGGCGACGGTTTCGATTTCGGCCTGCTCGACGCCATCGGCATGCAGGAAATTGGTCATGGTAAAGTCCTTGTTCTTGGTCGTCATGGCAGCGAAAGCTGGCATCTCGGGCGGCTAAGTCGTGCCTGTCCGCCTGAGATCCCAGCGTTCGCTGGGATGACGCGTAGGTGAATGCGGTTGGTTCAAATCGGATAATGGCCGGGTTGGGTCTCCATCGTGATCCAGCGCAGTTCAGTGAAGCTGTCGATCCCGGCGCGACCGCCGAACTTGCCGTAACCTGATGCCTTGACGCCGCCGAAGGGCATTTGCGCTTCGTCATGGACGGTCGGGCCATTCACATGGCAGATGCCGGACTGGATCTGCCGAGCGACCCTGAGGCCGCGCGCCGTGTCGCGGGTGAAGACCGATGCGGACAGGCCATATTCGGTATCGTTGGCCAGTTCGATCGCATGCGCTTCATCGCGGGCGCGGATGATGCCGACGACCGGGCCGAAGCTTTCGTCGCGGAACAGCTTCATTTGCGGCGTGACGCGGTCGATGACATGGGCGGGCATCAAGACGCCATTCGCCTTGCCGCCGTTCAGCTGGATCGCGCCTGCCGCCAACGCATCATCGATGAGCGTACGGACATGGGAAACGGTCTTGCTGTCGACCACCGCGCCCAGCGGCGTCTTGCCTTCGCGCGGGTCGCCCACCGCCATGGTGCCGACCTTTGCCTGAAACTTCTCTACAAAGGCGTCGGCGATGGCGTCGACCACGATGATCCGTTCGGTCGACATGCAGATTTGGCCCTGGTTCATGAAAGCGCCGAAGGCGGCGGCCTTCACTGCCTCCTCAAGGTCGGCGTCCTCCAGCACGATCAGCGGCGCCTTGCCGCCCAGCTCCAGCACCACAGGTTTCAGATGTTCAGCGCAGCGTTTCGCGATGATCCGGCCGACCGGCGTAGATCCGGTGAAGTTCACGCGGCGCACGGCTGGATGGTCGATCATTGCGCCGACCACATCGGCCGCATCCTGTGGCGCGTTGGTGATCAGGTTGACGATGCCGCCAGTGAAGCCTGCTTCCACAAAGGCCTGAACGATCAGGCCATGGGTGCGCGGGCATTGTTCCGATGCCTTGAGCACCAAGCTGTTGCCACAGGCGAGCGGCACGGCGATGGCGCGGGTGGCGAGGATGATCGGCGCGTTCCACGGCGCCATCGACAGCACCACGCCTGCAGGTTCCCGGATCGCCATGGCGATGCAGCCGGGCTTGTCGGACGGGATCACCTCTCCGCCGATCTGGGTAGTGAGGGCGGCCGCTTCGCGCACCATCGAGCTGGATAGCATCAGGTTGAAGCGCGCCCAGCCCTCGGTCGCGCCGATCTCTGTCATCATCGCATCGACAAAGTAATCGACCCGGGCGTCGAGCGCGTCGGCGGCCTTCATCAGCAACGCGCGGCGGGCATTGGGGCCGGTCTGTGACCAGGCGGGGGATGCTGCCTTGGCGGCGTCTACCGCAGCAATGGCGTCTTCGACGCTGGCGGCGGCGGCCCGGGTGGCGACGGCGCCAGTGACCGGGTTCAACCGTTCGAAAGTCGATGCGGCACTGCGCGATTCGCCGCCGATAATCAGGGAAATTTCCGATGCGGACATGTGTCAGGTCCTCTCCTAATGTTATGTTGCATATCAATGTTGATTGTTCTGAGCAATAACATTATGAGGGTGGCATGAGCACGAGTCCTTCCGACAACAGGTTGGTCAATCCGGTCGCATCGCGGCTGGGTTATCGGCTGCGGCGTTCCTCCTCCGCGATGATGGCGACGCTGGGCGCGGGGTTGGAATTGGTCGGGCTGCGGCCAGTGGAAGCGACGATCCTCCTGACGATCGGCGCCAATCCGGGCTGCATCCAAAGCGACATAGGCCGCATGCTGGGCATCAAGCGCGCCAATATGGTGCCGTTGATCACTGGCCTCATCCAGAAGGACCTGGTGCAGAAGTCGCCGGTCGACGGACGCTCCTTCGCTCTGTGCCTGACCGCCCAGGGAGAGGACGCGCGCAGCGAGGCGGACGCGATCATGTCCGCGCACGAACACCGTTACACACGCTTGCTGACGCCCGAATATCAGGATGCGCTGCGCGTAGTGCTGGACGTTCTGGAACAGGAAGAAAATGCCACGGATGAGGAGAGGGAAGCGGCGGTCATGTAGGCCGCGCTATCCTCCCGGAGCATACGTCATTTGGGAGCCTATCGCCGCAGTAAAAACAGTGCGCGGCAAGCAGGGAGGGATGCAATGGAGGCCAATTTCAGCGCGCAGATATTGCCCGCGCTTTACGGATGCTGTGAACGTCCGGACAATTGGCGGCCGACGCTGGACCAGATTTGCTCTGGTCTTGGCGTCCGCAGCGCGGCGGTGCAGATTTATCGGCAGGAAGGCGACCACCTGATCCAGCGCTGGCAGGAGCGGGACAGCTATTCCCATGCGAACGCCGCGCTGCACGACCGATGGATCAACAATCCCGACAATCCCCGGCTCGCTGTCGTGCCGCGCGATCGCCTGGAAGGGCAGCTCGCGGTGCGCACTGATGAACAGCGTTTTGCTTCCGCATCGCCGCAATTGCAGGAAACGCGGCATCGTCTGGCGCAAGTTGGCTTAAGGGGCGGGTCGGGCCTGCTTTTCGAATTTGCGCCGTCGCGCTGGTTCAGCCTGATCCTGCACCGGCACATCAGCGACACGGTAGAGCGCGACGGCTATGACGCCACCTTCCTGGCTGACATCGCCCCGCATCTGCTGGCCATGTCGCGCCTTTCGGCCACGGTGCAGGCGGCACAGGCTGCGCAGGCATCCTTGGCCTCGATCCTGGACCGTTTACGGGCGGGGGTGATCCTCTGCGACGCGAGCGGCGAGGTGCGTTGGCACAATCGCGCGGCGGCGGCGATGCTGGGGAATGGCGCGCCCTTGACGTTGGGACAGGGCCAACTGCGCGGGGTGTCCGCCGAAAGTCGTCAGAGGCTGGCGCGGCTTTTGTCGCCTGCTTGCCATGGCGACATGGTCACGGCGACCTTCGGCGATCTTGAGGGCAGCATAATGCAGGCCATCGCCCTGCCAAACGACGCTTTCAAGGGCGCGGCGGCGCATGGCTGGGACGATGACCGGGACGGTGTCGCCTTGATCCTGATCGATCCATCGCAGGCGCCTCCCTTGTCGGCGGGGCACGTCACGTCGCTGTTCGGCCTGACGCCTGCGGAGGCGCAACTCGCCGTCGCGTTGTCGCAAGGCACATCGCTCAATGCCTATGCCAGCCGCCGCGGCATTTCCGTCGGCACCGTGCGGATCCAGATGAAGCGAATCCTCGAAAAGACGGACAGCCGCCGCCAGGCCGATCTGGTTGGCAAGCTCTATGGGTCCGTCATCGCTCAATTGCATGGCAGCATGCATTGAACAAGATGCTGCGCCGCATATCCCATTTGGGAGCCGCGCCGCTTAGTTCTCAAGTCCAAAATGCCAGTAACGAGCCGACGACTATTTGCGGCCGAAAGTAGAGGATGTGCGCGTGCGCAAAGCATCGGGATTAATTGTGAGTTTGGCCGCTGGCGCGTTGTGCGCGGCAATTCAGCCTGCATCAGCGCAGCAGACATTGCCGCCGGTACTGGCCGACGGCCCGCCGTCCACCGTCCCGGTCGCAGTCCAGATCGCTCGCTGGCACATGCTGGATGGCGACATCAACTCGCTGACTTTCCGCAGCATGGACCGGCTGTTTACCACGCGCACCGTCGCCCATGCGGGAACGCCCTGGCGGCTGCCGCGCGCCGACGCGCCGCTGGATGTCAGCTACACTTTCGGCGGCAAGCGCTACACGGCGCAGGATTTCCTGGATCGCACCTACACCAACGCGCTGCTGGTGATGAAGGACGGCAAGATCATCAGCGAAATCTACCGCAACAACAGCGACGAAAACAGCCGCTTCATCGGCTGGTCCATGACCAAGTCAGTCACGTCGCTGCTGGTCGGCTGTGCGCTGTCGGAAGGGCGGATCAAGTCGCTGGACGATGACATCACCGCTTACCTGCCCGAATTGAAGGGCGGCGGATATGACGGCGTGACCATTCGGCAGATCCTGCAGATGCGGTCTGGCGTCGATTATGAGGAACGCTACGACTTCGCCAATCCCGGCATCGCGGCGCGCAATCATGTCGACGCGCTGGTTAAGAATGTCGCGCGCTTTGCCGATGCCGCGCGGACGGTGAAGCGGCTGCATGCACCGGGCAGCGTGTTCCAGTACAAGACGCTGGACACCGCCGTGCTTGGCTGGTTGATCGAACGGGTCAGCGGTACGACCGTCGCGGGCTATACCGCGCAGAAATTGTGGGAGCCGCTGGGCGCGGAGCAGGACGGCTTCTACATCATGGATGGGCAGCCGGGCACCGGCCGCGAATTCAGCGGCGCTGGCTTCAACGCCACGCTGCGCGACTATGGCAGGGTCGGCCAGATGATGCTGGACGGTGGCCGCGCCAACGGGCGGCAGGTGGTGCCAGCCGACTGGGTCCGCACATCGACGGCGCCGTCCGCGCCAGCCGATGACAAGATGCCGGGCATTCCGACCGGCTATGCGATGCAATGGTGGCTGCTGGACAATAGTGGCGCTTACAGTGCCGTGGGGTTGCAGGGCCAGTTCATCTACGTCGATCCGCGATCCCGCACCGTCGTGGTCAAGATCAGCTATTTCCCGCCGGGTGATGAGAAGCCGACGGCAGAAACCGGCGCTTTTCTGAAAGCCGTATCGGCGTGGTCACCGAAATAATCGCAAGAATAGCAAGAATAAGGGAGGGTAGAATGAAGCGCATATTGTTGATGGGCTCCACCGCCATCATGACGCTGTGGACAGCGTCCGCCGGGGCGCAAGAGGCCGCTCCGCAGCCTGAGTCATCCAGCACATTGGGCGAGATCGTCGTGACGGCCCAGCGCCGAACCGAAAATCTGCAAAAGGTGCCGGTTGCCGCCAGCGCGCTCGACGCAAGCGACCTCAAGGCGAACGCCGTCGTGCGCCTCAACGATCTTCAAAATGCGACGCCCGCGCTGTCCATTTCCGACGCGGGCATCACATCGGCCGTCAACATTCGCGGCATCGGCCTTGCCAGCAACTCGCCTAACGTAACGGCGGGCGTGGCGACTTATATCGACGGGCTGTTCCAGCCGCCGATCGTCCAGGCGAACAGCTTCTACGATCTGGCGAGCGTTGAAGTGTTGCGCGGTCCGCAGGGCACGTTGGTCGGCAGTAACTCGACCGGTGGCGCCATCTTCATCAATTCGCGCAATCCTGATTTGAGCGACGTCAATGGCTATGCCGAGGGGAGCGCTGGCAACCGAGGCAATTACGGGCTGGAAGGCGCGGTGAACGTGCCGCTGTCCTCCACGCTGGCTGTGCGCGGCGCTGGATTCTACCGGGGCCATGATAGCTATTTCAAGGATGTCGGCCCCTTTAACAACAAGGCGGGCAAGCTGGACGAGAAGGGCGGGCGCATCGGCGTGCTGTGGCAACCCGGAGACTTTCGCGCGCTGCTGAAGGTTCAGTATAACGACCGCGACATTGGCGGCTATGCCTATCGCCCGATCCAGGGAGTATTGTTCAATCCCGCTCCTGTTGGTGACATCTACACGCTGAGCTACGATACACCGGTGGCAATCCGTGAAAAGGCGTTCATTTCCAGCCTGGAACTGCGGCAGGAATTCGCCAACGGCATCGTGCTGCGGTCATTGAGCGGGTATCAGAGCAAGAAGATCGAGGGCGTCAACGATGTCGATGCATCGCAGGCGCCTGGTGGCATCGCCGAGGATTATTATGCCCGAGAACGCCAGTATAGCGAGGAAATCAATCTGATCTCGCCGACCGGCGAAACGCTGGAATGGATTTTGGGCGGCTATTTCCAGCGCAACGAGATCAAGGTGCGGATCCATCAGCTGCAAGCGGGCTTCCCGACAGACATTGATCCCGACAATATACGCACAACGCTGGGCATCTTCGCGCAGGGCAGCTACCGCATGACGCCCGACGTCCAGTTACAGCTGGGCGCGCGCTATTCGCACTATAAGGCCAGCGGCGTAGGTCAGGTGCGCATCGGCGCTGGCATCCCGATCTTCCCTCCGGGCGGCCTGCCCGTCGCGAACTTGGCGGGCACGCATCAGGATGGGCGCGTGACCGGCAAAGCCGCGATCAACTGGACGGTCAACGACGACCACCTGCTCTACGCCTTCGTGGCACGAGGATATAAGCCCGGCGGCTTCAATGCTGTGAATTCCGAGTTCCGGCCGGAAATGGTTTGGAACTATGAAATCGGCTGGAAGGCGAGCCTGTTCGACAAGCATGTCCGCACGCAGATTTCGGCTTTCTACAATGATTATTCCGATTTCCAGTTCGAAGTGATCGAACCGACGACCGGCTTCAACGGCGTCCAGAATATTTCAAAAGGCAAGATCAAGGGTTTCGAAGCGCAGTTGCAGAGCAAGTTCGGCGGCTTCAGTTTTGACGCTAACGTCGCTTATGTTCATTCGAAGCTGGCCGGGCTGACCTTCATCAACACGCGGGCTATCCCGTCGGGAAGCCTGGGTCCCCAATGCCCTCCCGGCACGCCTTCTGCGCCTCCGGTCTGCTTTGATTACACGCCAGCCATCACTACTACCGACGGCGGCCCTAATCTTTATTCACCCAAATGGACCTATGGCGGGACGGCGGCCTACGAATTCCAGTTGGGTGACGACGTGACGCTGACGCCACGGGTCAGCTATTCCTATGTTGGCCCGCGCTTCACCTATCTCGCATATTCGCCCGTGTCGGATCGGATCGCGGGATATGGGCTGCTGTCGGGTCTGGTCACGCTACGCACGGGGCAGTTCCATATCGAGGCTTATGGTACCAACCTGACCGGCAAGCGCTATGTCAGCGGCCAGTTCGGTCTCAATGAATTCTACGGGGCGCCCCGCGAATATGGCATCCGCGCTGGCTTCACCTTCTGAAGTTGAAGGAACCCGCCGCCATCGGGTGGCGGGTTTCAGGATTGGTGCTTTGGAGCTTGTTCGATCAGGCCAGATTGAACAAGCTCCACTTACCCCGGCAGCATCGCTGCAAGCAAATCCTAGTCAAGAAATCGTGCCTTGGTCAGGCACTCCTCCCATTCCGCGAGGGGATCGGAGTCAGCGACGATGCCGGACCCGAGGTCGATCGTCAGCCGCCGTTCTGCCGGTGAGACGGTCAGGGTACGGATCGCGACGTTGAAACGCGCGTCACCGTCCGGGGTGAAATGGCCGATCGATCCTGTGTAGATGCCGCGCGGTCTGTCTTCCAGTTCTGCAATCACTTGCGCCGCGCGGATCTTGGGCGCGCCGGTAATGGAGCCGCAGGGGAACAGGGCGGCGAGGATGTCGAAAGCGTCCACATCCTCACGGCGGCGCGCTGTCACGGCAGAGACCATCTGGTGGACCGTCGGATAGGTTTCGACTGAGAAAAGCTGCGGCACCTTCACCGATCCAGGCTCCGCCACCCGCGACAGATCATTGCGCATCAGGTCGACGATCATCAGATTTTCGGCACGTTGTTTGGGATCGGTGGCGAGCGACTGGGCGGCAGCGGCATCCGCTGAGGGATCGCCGTGTCGCTCCGCCGTACCCTTCATCGGACGACAGGCGATGTCGCGCCCAGTCACCGTGAAGAACAACTCCGGCGAGAAGGAGAAGATGAGGTCTGCGCCAGTGGATATGATCGCGCCATAGGGGGCACGCTGGCGCTGCCGCAGCCGGGTGTAGAGCGCCAGCGGATCACCGTCGAAGTCCATCCCGGCGCGGAAAGTGAGGTTGGCCTGATACAGATCGCCTGCACGAATGAGTTCGAGCAGGTCTTCGATCCGCTCCATATGCTGCCTTTTAGTGCTGGCGGGCGTCAGTGGTCCCATGCGGAACGCTGTGTCGCTGGGCAGCAGGTCCGCGAACATTTGTGACGACAGTACCAATGGAGTCCCGAATATCCCGAACCAGAGGAGCGGCCCGCAGGAGCGGGTAACCGGCATGGCGGTATCGAAGGCGGCAGCGGCATCATAGCTGACAAACCCGGCGGCGTGTGCGCCTTGTCTCGTGGCCGCGCGCACCGCTTCCAGTGCAGGTGCAACTTCCGAGAGCGTCGCAGCCTCAATCACTTGCAACGGATGGGTGAAGAGCGTGACGTCGCCGTTGGGCGAGGATGCGTCGTCTAAAAGCACATAGGGTTGATCGAAGGCCGACAGGAAACCCATGGCCTTCACACCACATTCTGGTCGGGCCGATTGCGACGGCACAGTAAGAAGATGGTTCATTGCACGCTCCACGTCGCACGCGCCGAGAAATCTTCGGTCTCCGAACGAGCTTTAGGTCTGCTGTGGCCCCACATCGGGCCGTAGCGATCATTCGAACTGATCCGCAGATATTCATTTTTCCTAAGTCTTAGTCCGACGCTATATTCCACAGGAGGGAAGGGAGCGGAGATAAAATAAGATTTATCAGGATCTTGACGATGCTTATGGCCCCATCATCTGCGACGAGCCGGATGAACGTCAAGGGGATGACGACCGCCACTATTTCCTTTTCATAATTTATGTGAAACTGTCCCAGTCAGGAGAGCGGTGGATGATCGAGCAATTCTCGACGCAGGACGTCGCCAGGCGTGATCGCTTGGCCTACTGGAACAGGATCGCCTCTGGCCGGTCCGCCGGGCTGATGATCGACAGTTCCAATCGCGAATTTCTAGGTCAGCTCGGTTGTTGGACGCTGGGCGATCTCACCATTTTCAAGGCGCGGGCGGAATCTTCGGTCGTGTCGCGCAGCGCGCGGCACCACGGGGAAGAGCGGCTGCTGGTCCACCTCCAGACCCGTGGTCTTAGCGAGCAGCGTCAATCCGGCCGCGAATGCGTGCTGCGTCCGGGCGACCTTTCCATTTGCACCACGGCCGCGCCGATGCGGATCGAGGTTGCATCCCATGAAATGATGGTGGTCGACGTTGCCCGCCATGAACTGGAACAGCGGGTGCCGCAGCTGGACCTCCATATCGGCAGTCCGACGCCCGGCAATTCGCCGACCGTCCACAGCTTTCACCAACTCGCCCTTGCCCTGTGGCGGGAGGCGGAGAGCCGCGCCGCGCCGCCTGATCCAAGCTGGGCCGAGGGCGCCGAAACGCTGATGCTGGACCTGTTGGGCCTTGCCTTGCGCAGCGCTGTGCGCGGCGGCCCCAATGTCGATGGCCGGGGACTGGCACGGGTCAAAGCGATAGTGGAGGCGCGGCTGGGCGATCCGAACCTCGATACGGAATCCATTGCGCGCGAAGTCGGCATATCGCCGCGAACGATCCAGACCTGGTTCGCGGCTGAAAGCACGACGCTACGCGCCTATATATTGGACAGGCGGCTGGAAAGGGCGCTGGAGATGCTCGCGGGCGACCGGGCGGCGAACATCACCGCGATCGCCCTCGAACTCGGCTTCAACGACCCGGCCTATTTCGCGCGCTGCTTCCGCAAGCGGCACGGCTATACACCCCGCGAAGGCCGCCAGATCGCGCGCGCCTGACCAGCGGTATATTTCCAAAGATCGTCCCTCGGCCGCTCCGGTCGCAGGAGCGCGCCGATCATCAGCATGCAGGAGTGACGCAGATGACCAACGGATTGCTGGCCGGGAAAACGGGCTTTGTCACTGGCGCTGCCAGCGGCATCGGGCGCGGCATCGCCAAGGTGCTGACGGCGGAAGGGGCCAATGTCGTGTTGAGCGACCTTGCCTCCTCAGCCGAGGAAGGCGCGCAAGCGGTCGCGGAGATCGAAGCGGCGGGCGGCACCGCGCGCTTTATGGCGGCCGATGTTACCAGCGCGGCCGATATCGACGCGCTGATTGCGCAGACGCGCGCGATCAACGGGCGTATCGACTTCGCCGTCAACAATGCGGGCATCGGCCTTAAATCCATGCTGGCGGACAGCAGCGATGATCTGTGGGACAAGGTGAACGATGTGAACCTCAAAAGCTGCTTCCGCATCATGCGCGGCGCTCTGGCCGTCATGCGGGAGCAGGGCGGCGGCAGCATCGTCAACGTCTCATCTATCGCGGGAGCGGTGGGTTTGCGCGAAGCAGGCGTCTATGCGGCGACCAAGCATGCGATCCTTGGCCTGACGCGAACGGCGGCAGGGGAGAATGGGGACGTCAATGTGCGCGTCAATGCCATCCTTCCCAACGCGATCCGCTCCAAGTTGCTCGACGGCACTTCGCCCGAGTTCCTGGAAGCGCTGCTTGTGCCCCAGGCGATCAAGCGGCTGGGCGAGCCGGAGGAGTGCGGGCACCTTACGGCCTTCCTGCTGTCGGACAGGGCGGCCTTCATCACCGGCGCGTGCATCCCGATCGATGGCGGCTATCTGGCAACCTGACCAAGGCGATAATTCACATCCGTGAAAAATTCGTGGAAATGAATCAAATTGCGCTGGAGTCCTGATCGGTAGCGCTCCAGTGCAAGCAGGGGAGGCGGGTTTCTGTCATTTCGATGATGAACGCGAAAAGCGTCCATTGTCGAGGGGAGGAACCATGATCAAGATGATAGCCGCATTGCCCGTTGCGTCGGTGCTGGCCATAGCGGCCGGGACTTTGACACCGGGCTACGCCCAGGAAGCGACGCCTGCGCCAGTTCCCGCCACGGAAGAAGCGCCCCAGAGCGGCGGTATCCAGGATATCGTCGTCACCGCCCAGCGGCGTTCGGAAAATGTGCAGAAGGTGCCGATCGCGATTTCCGCCTTCACCAATGATGCGTTGCAGGAGCGCGCGGTGCAGAGCGTCGCCGCGCTGTCGGGGCTCGCACCCAACGTCACCTTTGACGCAGGAACGCCCTTTTCCGGATCGTCATCTGTGCTGGCCGCCTATGTTCGTGGCATCGGGTCCAACGACTTCGCCTTCAATATAGATCCGGGTGTCGGCGTCTATCTGGACGGCGTCTACCTTGCACGTTCGGTCGGCGCGAACCAGGAATTGGGCGACGTCGAGCGGATCGAAGTGCTTAAAGGTCCGCAAGGCACGCTGTTCGGCCGCAACACCATCGGTGGCGCGATTTCCATCGTCACCCATGATCCGGGCGACAAGTTCCGCTTCATCGGCGACGCAACAACGGGCAGCTACAAGCTGTTCCAGGCGCGCGGCACGGCGGACATTCCGATCGCGGATGGGCTGTCGAGCTCGGTGTCCTTCTCGGTCAAGACGCGAGACGGCTATTTCAAGCGCAAGCCATTTCCGGGTGCGCAGCCGGGCACCTATCAGGTCGAACCTTCCACCGCCTATGTTGGAGCGGGTTATGAAAATACCGGCCTAGGCCGCGAAGGCGGCGAAGATGCGTGGAGCGTGCGCACCAAGCTGCGCTGGGAACCGAGCGATGCGGTGCGGGTAACGCTGAGCGGCGACTATAGCAGCAGCAGGCAGGAACAGCTTCCCAATACGTTGCTCGCGACCACGCCCAATGTTGCGGGCGGCGCGTTCGACGTTTTCGCGGGCAGCTATAACTGCGCCATTGCCGGGCAGTCGACGGGATGCGGCAACGGTCCGCCGTCCTTCGCCTATGGCTACCGTCGCGCTGGCCGTACCGGCATGTTTGACCTGCCCGCGATCTTCGGCGTCAATGCCGACGCGAACCCCGATAATAATCGCCTGCCTTATGACAATCGCTTCGTCACTGGGGACAAGGATAGCAGCTATGCGACGGGGCTGAACTTCGCCCGCATGCAATCCTATGGCGGCGCTGGCACGATCGAATATGACCTGTCGGACAGTCTGACGGTCAAATCCATCACCTCCTATCGCGAACTGCACTGGAAGGTGGGCATGGACAATGACGGTTCGCCGCTCAACATGCTCCAGATCAGCTTCGAAATGAACCAGAAGCAGTTCAGTCAGGAATTCCAGCTTCTGGGCAATGCGCTGGATGAGCGGCTGAAATATGTTCTGGGTGCCTATTACTTCAAGGAGTCCGGCAATCTTCACGATTATGTGACCTTCGCCGAAGGCTTATTGCAGGTCGATGGCAACAATCTCCTGAGTACCAAGAATGGCGCCCTGTTCGGCCAGCTGGACTTCAAGCCCATTGACTTGATCGGCATCACGGTCGGTGCGCGCTATACCAAGGAAAAGAAGTCCTTCGAAGGGTTCCAGTCTGATCTTAACGGCCTGACCTACAAGATCCTGAACGGCTTTGGCGTCCCGCCCTGCGCATCGCTCACGCCGATCAGCGACGATTGCCGCATCGCCGCGGGCTTCCCCAACGCCAATGCACCGCTGCAACTCTATCCTGGTGGCGTGAACCGCAAGACGTTCGACAATTTCTCGCCCAAGATCGGCGTGCAGATTTATCCTACGGACGATGTGATGGCCTATGCGTCATGGTCGAAGGGATACAAGACCGGCGGTTGGACCACGCGTCTGTCGAACCCGCTGCCCGAGGCCCCAAACTTTGACGAGGAAAAGGCGACGACTTGGGAAATCGGGCTAAAGTCGAAGCTGTTCGACCGGCGTCTGCAGCTGAACTTCGCAGCCTTCACCACCAACTATAAGGGCATCCAGCTGAACTTCCAGCAGGGCGTGTCCCCCACCATCCAGAACGCCGGTGACGCCCGCATCAAGGGGTTCGAGGCCGAAGCGGTGTTCGCGCCCATCCGAGCCTTCGCCCTGACGACATCGCTCGGCTATATCGACGCCAAATATACGTCGGTGCTACCGGGCGCGGTGGTGGCGCCCAGCGTGATCCAGGGCGGTGTGTTCGTCGGCGCGGAACTGCCCAAGACGCCGCACTGGAAGGTCAATGTCAGCCCGCGCGTCGAGCTGGATGTGGGCAGCAGCGGCGCGAAGCTCATCATGTTGGCCGACTGGACCTACACGTCGCGGATGCGCAACGACACCGAAGGGACCTTCCTGCTCAACCGGAAGGCTTCGAACGTCGTCAATGCCAATGTCACGCTGCGCCTGCCCGACGACCGCTACAGTGTCACGGTGGGCGGCACCAACGTCTTCAACGAACGCTTCCTGACCACGGGTCAGGCGCAGATCGCCGGGGGGCAATTCTACGGCACCTATAATCGTCCGGCCGAATGGTATGCCAGGCTGGGCGTGAAATTCTAACAAATCCAGACACGGAATACAGGATAGCATCATGGCCACTACAATGAACGCCCCTCCGTCGACTGCCTTCAAGATCGTCGACGTTCCCGAAAATCTGGCGCATGTGATCGAAGCGCGTGGCGTGCAGGGCAGCTTCGTCGGACCATCGGAAGCGGAAAGCCCCTGGGTGCCGTTCGGCGAAAATGCCGCCATTCGTCACCTGGCCTTTGACGTCCGCCAGAACATCTATTGCAACGTGTTGTGGTTGAAGGGTCCAGGCGTGCTGGGCACCCACAAGCATCGCGGCCGACTGGTCATGATGTGCCTGGAAGGCAGCCTGCGCTATCTGGAACATGACTGGGTCGCAGGTCCGGGCGACTTCTTCCTGGAAGTTCCCGGCGAACGCCACACGCTGGTCAGCGAACATCCGCAGGGCGGCAAGCTGTGGGGATGGATGCAGGGTCCGATCGAATTCTACGACGACCAGGGCCAGTTCGTGGAGACCGTCGACGTATGGTGGTTCATCAACCATTATGAAAGCTACTGCCGGGAAAACAACATTCCCATCAACCCGCAACTCTATCTCTGAAGGGGGCGTCCGCCGGGAGGAGTAGGCCCGCCTCCCGGCGGATGGATTGCAAAATGACCAAGAGCAGGCCTCTGCCACGCAAAGCCGCACACGCCACAGCGCCGAAGGCCTCATGAGTTTCCCAACCCCCGACCAGCGCCGCGCAATCGAGTGGGATTGTACCCGTCTCGTCCACCATTATGCCAACCTGAACGATGCGGCGAAATGGGAAGCCGCAGCCAACTTGTTCACAGATGATGGCCGACTATCCCGGCCAACCGCGCCCGATCAGCCGATTGTTGGCCGCGAAGCCATACTGGCCGCTTTCCTCGCCCGCCCGCCGCGTACCACCCGCCATGTCTGCGCCAATGTCGTCATCGACATACTCAGCACAGATGAGGCCACAGGCGAAAGCGCTATGCTGCTGTTCGTCGGCCCAGGCGCGCCGTTGGTGGGATCATTCAAGGACAGGTTCATCCGCACCACTGGAGGATGGCGTTTCCTGGAACGCAGCGGATCGCTCATCTTTTCGGCATGAGGCTATTCCATTTCATTCCTGATGCTAAAGTCGGGCCATGAACGAACAGACGCTATCGCCCACCGTCAAATCCGCCATGCGCACGATCGACATCATCGAATATGTCGTGTCATGCCGTCGCCCGCTGGTGGCGCAGGAGATCGCGCAGGCGCTGTCGATCCCGGTCAGTAGCCTGTCCTACCTGCTGGCGACGCTGACGGAGCGCGGCTATCTGCAACGCGAAGGGCGGCGTTATAGCGCGGGGCCGGGACTGGCCCGGCTGCAAGGGCCGACGCCTGCCTTCTCCCTTGCCGAACGGGCCGCGCCGCTGGTGCGGTCGCTGCGCGTCCAGTTGAACGAGACCAGCTCCTTCTTTGTGCGCAAAGGGTGGGAGATGGAGGCGCTGGTCACCGAAACCAGCGATCATGCGCTGCGCTATGCGGTGCAGACCGGCCGCCGCACGCCGCTCCACTGTTTTTCGGCGGGCAAGGCACTGCTGGCGGCGATGCCAGACGAAGAGTTCGAACGCTATCTGGAGGAAAGCCGTCGCGAGGCGCTGACTCCCACGACGATCACGGACGCGGATGCCCTCCGGCAGGAGATCAGGCTGGTGCGGCAGACGGGCGTGGCGCGCACGCGGGAAGAAAGCACGCCCGGCATCTACGGTTTGGCCTATGTGGCGCGCGCGGATGGGGAAGTGGCCGGGGCGTTCAGCGTCGCCGTGCCGGTAGTGCGGTTCGATGAGGAACTTGACCGGCGCGTGGTGTCCGCGCTGACACGGACGGCGGCTTTGTTTGATATTGCTTGAAGTATGCCGCTGATCCCGGCGCCGTTCGCGCTCAGGGCAAACGGGTGATGGATATATGCCGTGCTCCTGCGAAGGCAGGAGCCCAGGTCCAAGCGCCGAACTAGGCTCCTGCCTTCGCAGGAGCACAGCAGCACTGCCCCCCCCCAAAAAAAATCCGGCGGGGCGCCAGGGAGAAAAACGCCCCGCCGGTTGGATGATCAGGCGGTCTTGCGGGTCCGCCATCCATCCGCGTAGCTGTCACGCGCGACTTCGGAATAGGGCGCGGGGCTGACAGTGGCGTGGATTTCGACCTGGATATGCGGCTCGACGGTCGGCTTGCTGGTGCCGCCATCGGGTTCGCCCCACAGCAGCGTCACCTTCGTGCCGGGCTCTGCATATTCGGCGTCCAGCATGGCGAGCGTCAGCATCCGGCCTTCATTGGCGCTGTAGCCGACCCAGGTGGACAGGCCGACCTGCTTGCCGTCGACCAGCACCGCGTCATAAGGGTGCATCGAATAAACGGCCGAGGGAAATTCGAAATATTTCGCGCGGTCGCCCTTCTGGAAGGCGGAGCTGATGACGCGGGCGACGTCTTGGCTGTCGAGCGCCAGCGTCACTTTCTTGCGATGCGGTCCGGCTGCGATCTTCTCCAGCGCTTCCCGGCCGATGAAGTCATGGTCGAACTTGACGAACGGACCATAGCCGAGATCCCAGGGGGTCAGATAATAGCCGTCGATGCTGTCGGGCACATAGCTGCCGCCGATCGATGCCTTGGCTTCGTAGGAGTTGGCGGTCAGCCATTCACGATAGGGCTTCAGCGCTTCGCCGCTATAGACGGCAGGCAGCGGGGAGGGGATCCAGCCCGATTCCAGTGTGTTCGAGGAATAGGTGCGGCCCCCGACCAGCGTCAGGCCGAAGGGTTCGCCTGCCTTGATCAGCGCTTGGCGCACGGTTTCGCGCTCGGCCCAGGGACCGAACAGCTCATAGCCCGGCTGGCCCGCCATGCCGTGGCGCAGAGCGCGCACCTTGCAACCGGCGATGTCGAGCGTGGTCATGTGGAAGAATTTGAGGTCAGGCGGGGTCTGGCCCATCGCCGCCTCCAGCGTCTGCATCGCATTCGGCCCTTGCAGCTGGTAGCGGTAGGACTTGCGGTTTTCCGGGTCGGGGCGAACGGCGGTGCGCTCGTCGCGTTCGACGGTGACGTTCCACTTGCCGGTCTGGGCATGATATTCCACCCATTCGATCGCTGGCGCGCGGCCGACCAGGTTGAAGCGGTTTTCCTCCAGATAGAAGAGGATCACGTCGCCGATGACATAGCCGTCGGGCGTCACCGGCACCCACTGCTTGGCGCGGTCGGGGATGAAGCCCTTGAAGCTGTTGATGCCAAGATGGTTCAGCATCGCGAAGGCGTCCGGCCCGCTGACTTCCAGATCGACCATGTGATAGGACTGGTTGAACAGCACGGCCTTCTGCGCCCATGCGGTCTGTTCGTTGCGCCAGTTGGAATATTCCGCAGGAACGCCCGGATAGGCGTTGGGGCCGGTC
The DNA here is from genome assembly GCF_055394715.1 of Sphingobium sp. TomTYG72. Lineage (NCBI taxonomy): Bacteria > Pseudomonadati > Pseudomonadota > Alphaproteobacteria > Sphingomonadales > Sphingobiaceae > Sphingobium > Sphingobium sp. TomTYG72. Next base: position 370,180 of record NZ_AP027337.1, read on the forward strand.
TGCTGGTTGCGCAGGAAGTGAACGAGGTCACCCTTGCCTTCGACCAGATTTTGCAGGCTTTCAGTCATTCATCGTCTCCCATTTTGACATTGGAACCGGCGGGCATGTCGAGCCAGTCGGCTATGGCTTGGTTTAGGGCATCAGGCGCCTCGGCGGGCAGCATGTGGCCCGCCTCGGCGATGATCTTGAGGTGCGCACCTGGGATGCGCGCGGCTATGTAGCGGTGCTGTTCGGGCGGGCTCCATTCATCAGCGTCGCCCACCGCGACCAGCGTTGGACAGGCGATGTTGGGCAGCAGCGATTCGACCCCCGGGCGGCTAAGAAGGGCCGTGATCTGCGCCGCATAGGTGTCGATCCCCGCCTGTGTCGCCATCAGGTGCAGCGGTGCGATTAACTCCTGATCGGCGCGGCGGGTAGGGGCGACCATGGGGGGAAGCCAGCGGTCCACCAGTGCGGCCATGCCCTCCGCCCGGCCGAGCGCCAGCAGGGTGTGGCGCTTCTCTGCCTCTCCTTCACGGACAGTGTGTGTGCCGGTGCTAATCAGAGCGAGCTTTTCGACCCGTTCGGGCGCTAGCCGCACAACCTCCAGCGCGACTCGCGCGCCCATGGAATGGCCGAGCAGCGCCATCTTCTCGGTGCCAGAGGCGATCACGCGCCGAGCCATTTCCACGATGCTGTCGCACGCGCCAAAGCCATCGATCGCCAAAGCGTCAGGGAAACGCTTCAGCTGCGCGGCGAACATGCGGGAATCGCAGAGAAGGCCGGGCAGAAGGACAAGATTTGCGGCGGAAGCAGACACGATGAAATCGCCTTAATTCGTATTCGTGAAATTTCCTATATACGAATTAAAGGAAAGGCGCTAGAGAAGAAATGGCAAAAAGATCGGGTGGCCGCAGCTGCCCGGCAAAGCGCAAAGATTTCAGGAGAGCGGTCATGGCGGGCGCGGCGACGATCCACCCGAATTGGGAACAGCATATCCCCGATCGGATCACCGATGGCTATTCGATCGAGATGACGGCCAAGGATTGCGACGCCCTGCGCGCTGCCGCGTCGATGCTGGCGCCCGAAACGCCGATCGCCATCACCTTCCTGCCGGGCGAGACGATCGATGCGCGGATCGATGCGGCGAAGCTGGTCCGCGACCTTGGCTTTGAACCCATGTCGCATCTGTCGGCGCGGCGGATCGGGTCCTTTGAGGAGCTGGAACAGACGGTGCGTCGGTCGGCTCAAGAGGCGGGTGTGCGCCGCATGTTCCTGGTGGCGGGCGATCCTCCTGTTCCTGCGGGGCCGTTCGAGGATGCGCTTTCGCTGCTGCGCACGGGTCTGTTCGAAAACAATGGCGTGAAGGCGATCGGTATTGCGGGGCACCCGGAAGGTCATCCGGTGATGGACGAAGAGGCCCGGTGGAGCGCACTTTTGGCGAAATGCGCGGAGGTGTCGGATCGCGGCATGGCTCCGCTGATCGTCACGCAATTCGGATTTGATGCGACGCCGGTGCTCGACTGGCTGATCGACCTGCGGCGGCGGGGCATCGATGCGCCGGTGCGGATCGGCGTGCCGGGACCGGCGGGGATCAAGACGCTGCTGCGCTTTGCTGCCCATTGCGGCGTGGGCGCGTCTGCGTCGGTGCTTGCTAAGTATGGGATTTCCCTGTCGCGCCTGCTGGGCGCTGCTGGCCCAGACCGGCTGGTGGGCGATATCGCCGCTGGCCTCCATTCCAGTCATGGCCCGGTGCGGCTGCATTTCTATCCGTTCGGCGGGCTTGCCCGGACGGCGGAGTGGATCGGACAGCACCGGTCTAACCAGAATTAACGCACATCATCCATAGGGGGATCGATTGACCCAGACCTGCATCCTCACCTTGTCCTGTGCCGACCGGCCGGGCCTGGTCGCCACCGTTGCCGCTTTCCTCGCCTCGCATGGCGGCAATATCCTTGAAGCCCAGCAGTTCGACGATCGCGAAAGCGGGCTGTTCTTCATGCGCGTTGTGGCCGAGCTGGCGGAGCCATGGAATGACATCGGCAAGCTGAGCGCGGCCTTTTCCACCGTCGCCGCCGATCATGAGATGGATTGGAGCCTGCGCGATGCGGCGGAACGGCGGCGCGTACTGCTGCTGGTATCGAAGTTCGACCATTGCCTCGGCGACCTGCTCTACCGCCACCGCATCGGCGAATTGCCGATGGATGTGGTCGGCATCGTGTCCAACCATCCGATGGCCGCGCTGAACACCACGATGATCGGCGACATTCCCTATCATCACCTGCCCGTCACCAAGGACACGAAGGCGCAGCAGGAAGCGCAGATCAAGGCGGTGGTCGAGGAAACCGGCGCGGAACTGATCGTGCTGGCGCGCTACATGCAGATATTGTCAGACGACCTCGCCGCTTATCTGTCGGGCCGCTGCATCAACATTCACCACAGCTTCCTGCCAGGCTTCAAGGGCGCAAAGCCCTATCACCAGGCCCATGCGCGCGGCGTCAAGATGATCGGCGCGACCGCGCATTACGTCACCGCCGACCTCGATGAAGGGCCGATCATCCATCAGGACGTCGAGCGGATCAGTCATGCCGACAGCCCCGACGACCTCGTCCGCAAGGGCCGCGACATCGAACGGCGTGTGCTGGCGACGGCGGTCGCCTTTCATCTGGAAGACAGGGTCTTGGTCAATGACGGTCGCACAGTCGTTTTCCGCAACTGATCCGCGCGTGGCCCGGACCATTGATGGCAAGGCGCTCGCCCGCACGATCGGCGCGGAGACGGCACGCCAGGTGGCGGAGCTGCACGCGCGCACCGGGGTGCTGCCTACGCTCGCCGTTGTGCTGGTGGGTGAGGACCCGGCAAGCCAGGTCTATGTCCGCCGCAAGGTCAAGGAGACGAAGGCAGCGGGCATGCGGTCGATCGAGCATCGGCTGGATGCCTCCATCGCGGAAGCCGATTTGCTGTCGCTGATCGCATCGTTGAATGCCGATCCGGGCGTCCACGGCATATTGGTGCAGTTGCCTCTCCCCCGGCAGATCGACGCGACGCGGGTGCTGGACGCGATCGACCCGACCAAGGATGTAGACGGGTTCCATCCCGTCAATGTCGGGCGGCTTTCGACCGGAATTGGTGGGCTGGTGCCCTGCACGCCGCTTGGTTGCATGCGCCTGCTCGACACGGTCGTGGAGGAGTATCGCGGCCTCAACGCCGTGGTGATCGGCAAGTCCAACATCGTCGGCAAGCCAGTCGCCATGCTGCTGTTGGAACGCGAATGCACCGTCACCGTCACGCATATCGCGACGAAGGGCTTGGCGGACATCGTGCGCACGGCCGACATCGTCGTTGCCGCAGCAGGCAGCCCGCGCCTCGTGCGAGGAGACTGGGTGAAGCCGGGCGCGATCGTGATCGATGTCGGCATCACCCGCGTGACGGATAAGGATGGAAAGGAAAAGCTGGTGGGCGATTGCGCTTTTGACGAACTCGCCCATGCCGGAGCGGTGACGCCAGTGCCGGGCGGGGTGGGGCCGATGACCATTGCCTGCCTTCTTGCCAATACGGTGCAGGCGGCGAAGCGGGCGGCGTTCCTTGGTTGAGTCCTGCTCCACGACGCGGGTCGCCGTGCGCGACCTGCCGCTGATGGCGGACATCGGCATCAATCCCGACGAGATTGGCACGTTCCAGCCGCTAGTGGTCAGCATCACGCTGCTGGTCGATCCTGTGACCGAGGACATGCTGGGCGCGACGATCGACTATCGCCGCGTCCATGAGCTGGCACGGATGCTCGCGGAAAAGCGCATCGGACTGATCGAGACGTTCGGCGCGGAACTGGCGCGAGCCTGCCTCGCCTTCGACCATGTGCGGCAGGCGGAGGTGGTGATCGACAAGCCCCGCGCGCTGCCTTCGGGGATGGCGTCGGTCACGATATCGATGTCGAAGTGAGGCGCTGATAGGCATGAGACGATCATGCCTGGAAATAGCTCATATTCTCCCCGTTCGGGCTGAGCTTGCCCAAGCCCCTTTCTTGTTCTTAGGGGCAGGAAAGCCCTTCGACAGGCTCAGGGCGAACGGTGATGTGGTTTACGCCGGAAAGAAGCTGAGCCCCTAACCATCCTTCCGAAAAGAAGTCGGCGATCGCCCATATTCCTGCGCGAAACAGCGGGCGAGATAGCCCGGGTCATTGAAGCCGCACGCATAAGCGATTTCGCTGACGGTCAGGCTGCGGCACGCTCTGTCCTCCAGCATCGCGCGGACGCGGCCCAAGCGGATCGTGCGCAGTTCGCGCCCGACGCTGCTGCCCGACGCGGCGAACAGGCTATGGAGATAGCGGACCGAGATCCCATGCTGCGCGGCGATGGCTGCGGGCGTCAGGTCCGGGTCCGCGAAGCCGCTGGCTAGCGTCCGTCGGATCTGGTGCACCAGGCGGCGGCGATGGGTGGTTTCCTCGCCCGCCATCCCCTCGCACATCAGCGCCAGGCAGCCGCCAAGCTGATCAGCGATCAGGTGAGCGGGAAGGGGCCGTTCTTCCTCCACGGCATGGGCGACGCTGTGCAACAGCCCGTCGATCGCGACGCCCCATGGCGATGATCCGATCAGCGGGCGGATGGTGCAGGCATAGGGATCGGCCAGCCAGCGTTCGATCCAGACACTGGGCAGGGCGACCAGATAGGCTTCCGAAAATGCGGATGTGACGAAGCTGAAATTGTCGAGATGGCTGAACAGCAATGCCTCGCCCGCGCCCAGCGTAGCCTCCCGCCCATTCTGGCGCAGGGTGATGCCGCCGCTGCGCATATAGACAAGGTCGAAGCGCGGCGAGGCGCCGTGGCGTCCGCTGGCGTCGTGCACGCCTTCCTGGCTGGTTGCGTTGATGACGGAGAATTGCACGTCGCCGATATGCTGCTGCCGCAACTCGCCGCGGAATGTTGTACGATCCGGCACGCGAATGTCGATGGGCGTCACATGCGCCTGCACCTGCCCGTGCCAATGGTCAAAGGCGGGCGCGCCGTCCAGCGCGGCGGTCGATACGTGATAGCCGGGGCCATTCACCCGCAGTCCGTCTCCTTCCCGCGCCGTCAATCGCGCGCTAGGCCGCGACGATAGCGGGAAAGGCGGGGGCGCGCCACAAGGACGTTGGGTTAGAGGTCGAGAAGCAACAGCGGTGACCGCGCCCGTGAACAGCAGGGGGTGAACAGCTTTCCTTCATCCCGTTCTTCATCGGTCAGATAGCTGTCCCGATGGTCGGGCACGCCGTCCAGCACAGCGGTGACGCAGGTGCCGCACACGCCTTGTTCGCAACTGACCGGCACGTCGATCCCCGCGTCAGCCAGAATGCTGGCAACCGACGTACCGGGCGCGATCGTAAAGGTCGCGCCCGTGCTGGCAATGCACACATCGAAGGGCTGGTCGCCTGCCTGTACCAGCGGTTCGGCGGCTTCGAACAGTTCGCGATGGATGTTGGTATCCGCCCAGCCAAGCCGCTGAGCCTCGTCCCGCACGGCGTTCATGAAGCCTGCCGGCCCGCACACATAAACATGGGTGTCCGCGCGGGGCGACCCGAGCGCTGCTGCCGGCTCGAAGCGGGGCGCTCCGTCATGGCGGCTGAAATAGGTGCGTCCGCCCACCGCCTCGACTGCATCGCCAAACCCAGCGCTTTCGGGCGTCCGGCAACAATAATGAAGATCGAAGGACTTCCCTTGGCTCGCCAGTGTAGCCGCCATGGACATGATCGGCGTGATGCCGATGCCGCCACCGATCAACACATGTCGGCTGCCTCCTTGGGCGAGCGCAAACAGGTTGCGCGGCGTGCCGACGCTCACCTGCCGCCCTGGGTGGAAGGCGTCATGCACTCGGATAGACCCGCCCCGCGATTGTGGTTCGCGCAGCACCGCGATCTGGTAGCGGTGCCGCTCCGCGGGATCGTTGCAGAGCGAATATTGCCGCACCAGTCCATCATCCACCGCCACGTCGATGTGTGCGCCTGCGCTAAAGGGCGGCAGCTCACCGCCATCAGCACGCGCGAAGTCGATCCGCACGATGTCCGGGGCTAGCAGAGTCCGCCCGGTGATTTCGAGCGCCAGCCCGTCAATCAGCTTCGCCATGGTCAGCCTCAAACCACCGGTTCGACCGGCAGGCGCGTACCGGCCTTGCGCCTCAGCAAGTCAAGGGGTGCTTCTGCGCCGGGCTGAGGCAGGGCGCCTTCGGCCTCATCGGCGATCAATTTCTTCATGATGCGGCGGGCGCGGGTTGCCGCGACGTCGGCTGACGCCATCACCGGTCCCATCTCATCGAGCGTCCGGGTGCCCATCATGCGTTGCTGTTCTTCCAGGATCGGCTTGTCCTGCCCGACGAAGGCGATCTCGATCGCGGCGCGCCACAGTTCGTCCACCGCCGGATCGTCAACCTTGTAGTTGCGGGCGAAGGACCAGAAATACCAGCTGGAGGTCGCATCCTTGGGCGTCAACAGGTCGCATCCATAGAGCCAGACGCCCTCATCCCGCGTCTTGCCCACCGGCGTCACGCCAACGTCGAGCAACAGGTTGCCCGGTGGGTCCCAGCGCATATAGGCCCAGTGATCGACATTTTCGGCATAATTGTCGAAGGCGGCGGCCCAGGCGGGCGCCGCCGCTCCGTCATGCGCCCAGCGGTTGGACCAGACCGTGGTGCCGCTTTGCAGCGTTTCCAGCTTGCTGCGGGTCAGCGCTTCGCTGTTCAAAACGCCTTCATGCACAAATTCGGCATGGGTCAGGTCGAGCAGGTTGTCGCTGATCAGCTCATAGTTGGCCGCGACCTCCATCATGCCTTCGATGCGGCGGAAGGACGGGTGATTGTTGCAGGAAAAATCGGGGATCGTGCTTTCGTCGGCATGATCCGCATCGCCGAGCCACAGCCAGATCATGTCGTAGCGTTCAACCACGGCATAGCGCTTCACCCGCATCTTCGCCGGGATGATGCCGTCGATCAGCGGCGTTCGGGTGCAGCCACCGGAGGTGCCGAAACGGAAGCCATGATAACCGCACTGGACATCATCGCCGATCAGCTTTCCGGCGCTTAGCGGGGCAAAGCGGTGCGGGCAGACATTGCCGAGAGCGACTGGATCGCCATTTTCCGCGCGGTAGAAGACAATCGATTCATTGCAGATCTGACGTTCCAGCAGGGCGCGTCCGATCTCGCTGCTCCAGGCGGCTACATACCAGCAATTCTTAAGGAACATCTGCCTCTCCGCATTGTGTCAGCCCATCGGCGGGGCCGTTTTTCGCTGTCAGGATAGATCGGCGCGTCCGGGCTTGCGCGGACAGGAGAGCACAAAAGTTGGGACTAGGAAGCAGTGCCTTGAGGTGGTTTCGGCTGTAAACTAATCGACAGCCATTTCCTCGGGCCAGTAAAGCCGGGTGGGATTGGCGACGAGCAGACTATGCTGGAGGCTGGCGGTGGGCGCGATGCGCGGGATCATGTCGACCAGCGCGCCGTCGTCGGGAATTGCCTTTTCCATGTTCGGGTGCGGCCAATCGGTGCCCCAAAGCACGCGGGTCGGATAATCTGCAACCAGAGGAGCGACGGTCCTTGCGAAATCGTCCCACGGGGGACCTTGCGGGTCCAACCGATCGGGACATGTGACCTTGGTCCAGATGTCGTCCCTGCTGTCGAGCAGGGTGCGAAAAGCGCGCATGTCGATGCCGTCCGGCCCTTGGGTGACGTCCGGACGGCCCATGTGATCTATGACGATGAGGGTGGGAATGGCGTCCAGGAAAGGGCGTAGTTCTTCCAGAAGGTCGGGTTCAAAATAGACGACCACATGCCATCCAAGCGGCTGGATGCGGCGGGCGACTTCGAGGAATTTGTCCTTTGGCGCATCATCGACGAGGCGCTTGAGGAAGTTGAACCGCACTCCGCGAATGCCGCCTTCGTGCAGCGTTTCAAGTTCTGCGTCGCTGATTTCCGGATCGACCACCGCCACTCCGCGCGCCATGCCGTTTGACTGCGCTATCGCGTTCAAAGTCGCGGCATTATCCGTTCCGTGACAACTTGCCTGGACGATGACGTTGCGGGAGAATCCCAGCCTGTCCCGAAGCGCGAAGAGCATATCCGGCCCTGCGTCTTCTGGAAGATATTTTGCCTTGGGACTGAATGGAAATCGCGCCATTGGGCCAAAGACATGGCAATGCGCATCGACCGCGCCCGGGGGTGGCGTGAAGCGAGGGGCTGACGGATTGGAGTGCCAGCTAACAACACGATCCGTCATGCAAAAATCTCTCCGTCCATCAGCTTTCGAGCGGTGCGCAGCAAGGCGGCGCTGACGACCTGGCCCTGATCGTCCAGTTCCATGACGCAGGTGGTTTCGCCTGTGGGATGCTCTACCGAAAGGCTTTTGATCCTGCCATCGGGAATGGCGGCAAGCTCTGTCGCTGGCGTGCCTTCAATGAGGCAGGCGGTGGCGACGCTGACCGCGCCCAGCACGCCGATGGAGGCGTGGGCGCGATGGGGAATGAAGCTGCGCACCGTGATCGCGCCGCCGTGGCGCGGGGGTGCTACCAGCATCATCTTGGGTACGGATTTTTCCTTTACATCGCCAAGGTTCATCCGTTCTCCAACGGCGAGACGGATTTTCTCGATGCGAGCCTTCAGGGCGGTGTCCTTGTCCAACGCGTCGCGATCTTCATAGCCGGTGATGCCCAAGTCCTGCGCCTTCATGACGACGCAAGGCATCCCGTTGTCGATCAGGGTGACGCGAACGCCCTCGATCTCGTCAAAGGCATTGTCAGTCGGCAGCAAGGCGCCGCAGGACGAACCGGCAGTTTCGCGGAATTCCAGCGGGATAGGGGCAGCGGTGCCGGGGACCCCGTCGATCTTCGCGTCGCCGTCATAATGGACGATACGGTTCGGGGTTTGCACGGTCGCAATCGCGGTCTGGCCGGTATTTTCCATGTAGATGGCGACGCGGGTCTCTCCATCCCGTGCCTCGACAAGGCCGCGTTCGATAGCGAAAGGGCCGACGCCAGCGAGGATGTTGCCGCAGTTTTGTGCGTCGGTGACAATGGCTTGGTCAACGAAGACCTGGAGAAAGAGATAGTCGACATCCACGCCGGGCCGCGCCGACTTTTTGACGACGGCTACCTTGCTGGTCAGCGGATCGGCGCCGCCCATGCCGTCGATCTGCCGGGGATCGGGTGAACCCATGATGCGCAGCAGGAAGCTGTCACGGGCAGCAGGGTCGGCGGGCAAATCATCGGCGAGGAAATAGCCGCCCTTTGACGTGCCGCCGCGCATCCACATGACACGGGCCGAGTCAGACATATTTGAGGCCCATTTCTTCAAGGCGCGGGCGCATGTTGTAGATGTCGAGCCCGAGTTCGCCAGCGGCGAGGCGAACACGCTTGGCTTCTTCGGCGGCTTCGCGGGCTTGGGCTTTTTCGAGGACAGCGGCGGCGTTGGCGCGTGGGACGATGCAGACGCCGTCATCGTCTGCGATGATGATGTCGCTTGGGTTGACGAGGGCATTGGCGCAGACGACCGGGATGTTCACGCTGCCGAGCGTCGCCTTTATCGTGCCTTGGGCATGGACGGCCTTTGACCAGACGGGGAAGTTCATTTGGGTGAGGTCGCGGATGTCGCGGACGCCTGCGTCGATGACTAGGCCGCGACAGCCTCGCGCCTGGGCTGAGGTTGCGAGGAGGTCGCCGAAATAGCCGTCGGTGCAGGGACTGGTGGGCGCGAGGAGGAGGATGTCGCCTTCGCGGAGCTGTTCGATCGCGACGTGGATCATCCAGTTGTCGCCGGGAGGAGCAGAGATGGTGACGGCGCTGCCTGCAATGCGGGCGCCGGGATAGATGGGGCGCATATAGGGAGCGAGGAGTCCGGTGCGGCCCTGGGATTCGTGGACGGTGGCGACGCCGCAATGGGCGAGGGCGTCGATGGTGGAAAGGTCCGCCCGGTCGATATTCTGGACGACGATGCCGGACATGCGATTTGCTCCTTTGGCGAAAGCATGAAGGAAGTGGCGAGAAAAAACGGGTTGAACAAGTTTGAACTGTGTCATTATTATTAGTTTTTGCTAAGTGTTCGTGATGACACCTGATCAGTTCAATATCCGGCACCTGTCTGCCGTCGCCGCCGTGGTCGCTCAAGGGACCGTCAGTCTGGCGGCGCGTGCCGTCAATCTGACGCAGCCTGCGGTGACTCAGGGGATCGCCAAGCTGGAGGCGCAGCTGGGCCTGCCGCTGTTCGAGCGGCACCCCGGCGGCATGACGCCGACGGAAGCGGCGGTGAGGCTTGCGCCCCGACTGGAAGCGGCGTTGCGGCTGATCGGCAGCAACCGGGCGACGGCGGCGCAAATCCGGGCCTTTGTCGCGCTGGCGCGGGCGGGGAGCTATGCGGCGGCGGCGACCGAGGCAGGCGTGACAGAGCCGTCGCTGCATCGGGCGGTGGGCGACCTTGGCCTCGCGATGGGATACAGGCTGGCGGAGCGGCGTGGCCGGGGCGTGGCGTTGACGAATGCGGGGGCGGCGCTGGCGCGACGGCTGAGGCTGGCGCTGGCGGAACTGCGGTCGGGGCTGGAAGAGATCGAGGCGCTGAAAGGGCAGGAGAGCGGGCGCGTCGTCGTGGGCGCGATGCCGCTGTCTCGCGCAAGGCTGCTGCCCCGCGTGATCAGCCGGTTTCGGCGCGAGTTCCCGCAGGTGCATATCAGCGTCCATGAAGGATCACATGCCGAACTGGTCGGCCCGTTGCGCGATGGCGAGGTGGACATGATGATCGGCGCGCTGCGTGATGCGTCGGTCGGGCAGGACCTGGTGCAAAAGCCGCTGTTCGAGGACCGGCCGACGATCATGGCGCGGGCCGGGCATCCGCTGGCGGGGGGATGGGACGCGGACGCTCTACGGCGTTTCCCATGGATATTGCCGCCGGAAGGGACGCCGTTGCGGCAGTTGTGGCGGGAGATGGTGGAGACGCTGGGCGGCGAATTGCCTGCCGTGCCGATCGAATGCGGATCGGTGATGACGATCCGCGAGCTGCTGGTGAACGGCGATTACCTGACGATGCTATCGCAAGATCAACTGGCGCTGGAGCTTAACGCCGGGTTGGTGATCGACATCGGTCCCGCGCCCGGCGCGATCAGCCGCATGATCGGGCTGACCACCAGAACGGATTGGCGCCCGACACGATTGCAACACTGTTTCATGGCAGCGATAGATCAGGAGGTCGAAAACATAAGTTCGTAAAAACTTATGAAGCCGCCGGGGATTCGATTGGCGGGGCCGATAGGGATCGGCCATCCCTTGGCAAATGGAGCAGGAAGTCGGTCTGATCGGATTTGGCGAGGCGGGTTCGACCTTTGCATTGGCAGGGGGCTGGGCCGCGCGGGCGCATATATTCGACAGCAAGACTGAAGATGCGGCGGCGCGTGACGCGATGATCGCCAGCTATGCGGACGCCCATGTGCTGGGCGCGCGCTTTCTGGAAGATGCGCTTTCCGGCGTGGGATTGGTGATTTCGTTGGTGACGGCGGATCAGGCACTGGCGGTGGCCGAAGCGGCGGCGGAGTGTATCGCGCCCGGCGCTATCTATTGCGACATGAACAGCGTGGCGCCGCAGACGAAGCAGGAAGCGGCGCGGACGATCGAGGCGGCAGGCGGACGATATGTCGATGTTGCGATCATGGCGCCGGTTCGCCCGGCGGCGCTGTCCGTCCCGTTGCTGTTGAGCGGGGGAATGGCGGAAGAGGCCGCAACGCGGTTGCAAGCGTTGGGCTTTACCAATGTGCGGGTTGTCGGTGACGCGGTGGGCCGTGCGTCCGCGATCAAGATGATCCGGTCGGTGATGGTCAAGGGACTGGAGGCGCTGACAGCGGAATGCGTGCTGGCGGCGGAGGCGGCGGGCGTGCGCGACGAGGTGCTGGCGTCGCTCGATGCGAGCGAGAAGGCGCGGCCTTGGGGCGAGCGGGCGGACTATAATCTGGAACGGATGCTGGTTCATGGGCTGCGCCGTGCGGCGGAGATGGAAGAGGTTGTGAAGACGCTGGAGGCGCTGGGCACCGGGGCTGCGATGACGCGCGGGACGGTGGAGCGGCAGCGGGCGATTGGGGCGCTGGGCGTGGAGGTGGTGCCCGAGGGGTTGAGCGGGAAGCTTGGGGTGGTTTTGGCGCGGGGTGAGGATGTGGCCGGTGATGGTTGTGGGATTGCGGCTTGAAGGGGTGGAATTCTCGAGGGCTCTTAGCGGGCGCTATTAACGAGGTCTCGTCATCCCAGCGAAAGCTGGGATCTCAGGCGGGCGAGGTTCGACCTGGGGGCACGAGATCCCAGCTTTCGCTGGGATGACGGGAGTTAGGCGATGGCGCTTCCCCCCTTCGTCACCCCGGACTTGATCCGGGGTCTCGCTGACTTGGCGGGACGTCGATGAAGGGAAAGCGGGACCCCGGGTCAGGCCCGGGGTGACGAGCTTGGTAGGGGCAGAATGAGGCGTGAGATTCCAGCTTTCGCTGGGATGACGAGGTGCCGGATGACGGCGATGTATGAATGCTGTGATTGAAGGACTGAGAGACGAATGAGCCTGATTATCGACTGCCATGGCCATTATACGGTGCTCCCCAAGGGGCATGATGCCTGGCGGGAAGAGCAGAAGGCGGCGTTCAAGGCGGGCGTTGCTGCGCCGCCTTATCCGGACATCAGCGATGATGAAATTCGCGACACGATCGAGTCCAATCAGTTGCGCCTCATCAAGGAACGAGGCGCGGACCTGACGATCTTTTCCCCGCGTGCTTCGGCGATGGCGCCGCATGTTGGGGATGCGGAGGTCGCCCGGGAATGGGCGATGCGGTGCAATGACCTGATCGCGCGGGTGGTGGGGTTGTACCCCGAGACTTTCGCTGGCGTGTGCATGCTGCCGCAGTCGCCCAAGGCAGACATGGGCAACAGCATTGCCGAGCTGGAACGGTGCGTCACGCAGTTGGGCTTTATCGGGTGCAACCTTAATCCCGATCCCGGCGGCGGGCATTTTGAGCATCCGCCGCTGACGGATCGTTACTGGTATCCCTTTTACGAGAAGATGGTCGAGCTGGAGGTTCCGGCGATGATCCATGTGTCGGGCAGCTGCAACCCGGCGATGCATGCGACCGGCGGCTATTATATCGCGGCGGACACGATCGCCTTCATGCAGTTGCTGGAGGGCGACCTGTTCGCGGATTTCCCGACATTGCGCTTCATCATTCCGCATGGCGGCGGCGGGGTGCCCTATCATTGGGGGCGGTATCGGGGCCTTGCCGACATGTTGAAGAAGCCGAACCTCGACACGCATCTGATGAACAACATCTTTTTCGACACATGCGTTTATCATCAGCCGGGCGTCGATTTGCTGGCCGATGTGATCGACAACAAGAATATCCTTTTTGGGTCCGAGATGGTTGGCGCGGTGCGCGGGATCGATCCGACGACCGGCCATTATTTCGATGATACCAAGCGCTATGTCGATGCGCTGGATATCAGCGATGCGGAACGACACGCGATATTCGAGGGCAATGCTCGCCGTGTTTTCCCGCGTCTGGATGCGCAGCTGAAGGCGCGCGGGTTGTGAGCTACCGTACCCCCCTTGCAGCCCCTTGGGGGGTGGGTCCATCTCCCGTCCTTGCTGTGGAAGGACGGGGCGGGAGATGGATTTTTCTTTGTCTGGAGAACCGCCGATGAGCGTTGATATCCATGAATATCTGGCCGAGTTCGACGATATCCCCGGCACGCGCGTCTATACCGGAAAGCGCGCGCGGCAGGGTTATTGGATGAACCAGTTCGCGATGAGCCTGATGAAAGGCGATAATCGCGAACGGTGGAAGGCGGACGAGCGCGCCTATCTGAACGAATGGCCGATGACCGAAGATCAGCGGCAGGCGATTTTGGATCGCGACTATAATCGTTGCCTGGATTTGGGGGGCAATATCTATTTCCTGGCCAAGGTGTTTTCGACCGACGGCATGTCATTCTTGCAGGCGGTAGGAACGATGACGGGCATGAGCACGGAAGAGTATCAGGCCATGATGGTCGCCGGAGGGCGATCACCAGAGGGCCAGCGTTCGATAAGGGAGAAACGTTGATGGCCCGCATTACCGCTGGCGTAGGGACCAGCCATGTGCCGGCGATCGGCGCCGCGATGGACAATGGGAAAGTGGGCGAACCCTATTGGGCGCCCGTGTTCGCCGGATATGACTGGTCGCGCCAATGGATCGCGCAGGAAAAGCCGGACGTCGTCATACTGGTTTATAACGACCATGCGTCCGCCTTCGACATGAAGATCATACCGACCTTCGCGATCGGCTGTGCCGACCGGTACGGGATTTGCGACGAAGGATGGGGGCCGCGCCCGGTGCCGGACGTGGAGGGGCATGCGGACCTTGCCTGGCATATCGCGCAGAGCCTGATCCTGGACGAGTTCGACATGACCATCATCAACGAGATGGACGTCGATCATGGGCTGACCGTGCCGATGAGCCTGCTGTTCGGGCAGCCCGACAAATGGCCGGTCAAGGTCGTCCCGCTTGCCGTCAACGTCGTCACCTACCCGCCGCCATCGGGCAATCGCTGCTGGTTGTTGGGTGAGGCGATCGCGCGGGCGGTGGAAAGTTTCCCCGAGGATCTGAACGTGCAGGTGTGGGGCACGGGCGGGATGAGCCATCAGTTGCAGGGGCCACGCGCGGGTCTGATCAACGCCGAATGGGACAATCGCTTCCTGGACCTGTTAAGTGCCGAAGATAATGGGCAGTTGCGCGCCATCCCGCATATCGAATATCTGCGGGAAACCGGATCGGAGGGGATCGAGATGGTGATGTGGCTGATCATGCGCGGTGCGCTGGGCAAGAAGGTCACGCCGCTGCATCGCCATTATCATGTTCCCGCATCCAATACGGCGGTCGGGCATTTGGTGTTGAAACCCGACGATTCATAACGACAATCGAAGGGATGGATCATGGCGCGCGCCGACATCGAGGATGCATTGGTTAGGCTGGAGCAGGTGCATAAGCAACTGGGTGCGCTATCCACCGGTGCGGAGCCGGGCTGGGAAAAGCAATATTTGCAGGCTCGGCGGGCGTTGCAGGAAGAGATCAACCGATTGTGCCAGGCGGATGCGCAGCTGAACCTGTCCGATGAGGATAGTCGCCGGTTCCGCGATGCCTTTGGCAAGTTCCGCACGGCGACGGCGTTGCACCAGGCGGATTGGCCGGTCGTCGAAATCGACCGGCAGAACCCGGCATACAGTCAGTCCGCAGCCAATGTGGGGCAGACTTATCAGCAATTCATGACGGTGATGCGCGCGCTGATGCAGCGATAGCCAGAGCGCGCGGCCAGTAAGATGAGGAGTTAGTATATGAGAATCGCGCTGGCCGGTGCGGGGGCTTTTGGTGAAAAGCATCTGGATGGCTTGAAGAATATCGACGGTGTGACCGTCACCTCGCTGGTCGGGCGAAATCTGGAGCCGACGCAGGCGATCGCGGCGAAATATGGGATCGGGCATGCGACGACTGAGCTCGCCGAGACGCTGGCGCGCGATGATGTCGATGCGGTGATCCTGTGCACGCCGACGCAGATGCATGCGGAACAGGCGATCGCCTGCATGGATGCGGGCAAGCATGTTCAGGTCGAGATACCGCTGGCCGACAGTTGGGGCGATGCGTTGGCGGTGCTGGCCAAGCAGCAGGAGACGGGGCTGACCTGCATGGTTGGGCATACGCGGCGCTTCAACCCGAGCCACCAATGGGTGCATCAGCAGGTCAAGGCGGGCGAGTTCAACGTCCAGCAGATGGACGTGCAGACCTATTTCTTCCGGCGCAAGAACATCAATGCGAAGGGTGAGGCGCGGTCGTGGACCGACCATCTGTTGTGGCACCATGCGGCGCACACGGTGGACCTGTTCGCCTATCAGGCGGGGCGGATCGTGGACGCGCATGCGATGCAGGGGCCGATCCATCGCGAGCTTGGTATTGCCATGGACATGTCGATCCAGCTGAAGAGCGAGAGCGGGGCGATCTGTACGCTTTCGCTTAGCTTCAATAATGACGGGCCGCTGGGGACCTTCTTTCGCTATATCGGCGACACGGGCACCTATATCGCGCGCTACGATGATCTGGTGAACGGCAAGGAAGAGCCGATCGACGTGTCCAAGGTGGACGTGTCGATGAACGGGATCGAGCTTCAGGACCGCGAATTTGTGAGCGCGATCCGGGAGGGGCGGGAGGCTAATTCGAGCGTGGCGAAGGTGTTCGACTGCTATCGGGTGCTTGGGGAGCTGGAGAAGCAGTTGGAGTGAGAAGCGGCGGAATCACTGGGGGCCGCCATTGCCGGCCCCGGCTTTCTCTGCGGCCAGTCTTTCCTCGATGATGCGGCGGCCAAGCGCCAGGCCGTTATCGGCGATGATGAACGCCATTTGATCCCCGGCGCTGCGGTTGACCTCGCCCTGTTGCGCTTCGATCATTAGCCGGTCCTCTTCGAAGCCTTCGGCTATGCGAGCGGCGAGTTTCGCCGTGAATTCGCGGTCGCCGATGTTGAAGTTATGGGCATAGCTCCAGAAGAAGTGGCTGTTCTGTTCGTCCTCGGGCGTGACGATCTGCGTCGCGCGGAACTGCATCGCCTCGCTGACGCGCTGGCCTTCGGGGGCGCCGCTGCCTGCAGGGGCGCTGCCCGAATCCATCAGGAACACATTGCCCGGGATGTGCAATTCATAAATATGCCAGCGATCGACGGGGCCTTCGAACGTGTTGAAGCCCTTAAGATAAGGGGCGATGCCCGGCTCCCCCAAATACCAGCGGGTCAGCCGCACCTTGTCGGCATCCCGCTCGATCTTGGGGCGAATATGGGCGATCGTCGCTGAACCGCCCAGCGTATTTTCATGCACATAGGTCAAATGGGAAAAGTCGAGGAGATTATCCAGGATCAGACGGTAATCGGCCTTGTAATGTATATATGCCGGAATGGACGCCCAGGCCGGATCGTCCTGATAATGGCAGTCGGGGATGAGGTTGGGATCGGCCTTTGCCGGGTCGCCCATCCATATCCATACCTGTTTGTACCGTTCGACCGTCGGGTAGCTGCGCACATTGGTGTTGGGGCTGACCCCCTTTCGGCCGGGTTCCTCGATGCATTTTCCATCGGCGTCGAACAACAGGCCATGATACATGCAGCGTACGCAGTCGCCTTCCCGCCGCCCTATCGACAGTGGAGCGAAGCGGTGGCTGCATCGATCCCGAATGGCGGCCACCTTGCCGCCCGTCGTGCGGAAGAACAGGATGTTGTCGCCGAGCAACCTGCGCGACATCATCGACGTCACGTCCAGTTCGTGGCTCCATGCGCCGACATACCATGCGTCGCGAATGAACATCCTGTCTCTCCTTCAATCCTTGCCCCAACATGGCATTTAAGAAGGAGCACGGCGCTGGTGACGTGCGAAAAGCTTTGGCCATTTACTCAAAAATCGAATAGGATTTAGGCGGTGCCGCAGTCCACCATGCCCCCTTATTATTTCATCTACGGACAACATATCCGCGATCTCGATCCGCGCTTTATCCATGTCGAGAGAATCAGCGATCGCGGCACGCTGCACCATGGTAATGTCGAGCCGCACGTCCATCCCCACCTGCATCAGCTTTCCTATTGGTTGCAGGGCGAAGGCCGTTTCACCATCGACGGCGCAGAGCATGACCTTTCGCCCGGCACGCTGACATGGATACCCGCGAACGCGGTCCACGGTTTCAGGGCGGACGCGGCGGCCGACGCCATCGTGCTGAGCCTGTCGCATGATTTCCTGTCCAACGTCCTTGACCATGTCGATGCCGTGCCGGTTGACGCGCTTGCCCGGAACCCGCTGATCTCGAAAATGCCTGCGGAACTGACTGGCCGCGTACGGGAGGCGTTTCTGGACCTGGAACGAGAACATCAGTTTCCGTCCTGGGGCCTGAAAAATGTGGTGAGCGCGCACGTGCAACTGATCATGGTCATGCTCGCCCGCTTGTTCGAGGCCGACCGGCTTGCGTGCCATGCCCCGCCGAAGGCAGCCACGCTGTTTTCCCGCTTCATCAGCCTGCTCGAACAGAGATTTCGGGAGTGCCGCACGGTCGATGCCTATGTCGCGCAGCTGGGAACGACGCCCTATCTGCTCAATCGCGCGTGCCGGGAAGGGGCGGGGCGGAATGCGTCTGAAGTGATCCGGGGCCGGGTCCTTTTGGAGGCAAAGCGGCTGCTCCATTATACCGCCCTTAATTCGGGAGATGTCGCCTTTGCATTGGGCTTTAGCGATCCGGCGCATTTCGGCCGGGCGTTTCGCGCGGAAACCGGCCTGTCTCCGGCCCGCTGGCGGGCGCAGCAGCGCAAGCTGGCCGACGAGAACAAGGATTAGGGCCGATCGACATTCAGTTCTGGCGGCCTGCAAATGGCGGTTCTCCGCGCTTCCGGTGCTCACGTACTTTGAGTACGCTGTGCTCCGGGTCACGGAAAACCACCATTTTCGGCTCGCCATCTCCTGAATGTCGATCGGCCCTAGAGCGTAAACTTGGACTGCGGCGCTCTGGACGGCAATAAATTATCATGATAAATAAAATCATGAGTGAGTTGGGAGATGCCCTGCATGAATGATGACGACCAATCTCTCCTGCAAAGACGCAGGCAGGTGCTGGGGACGGGCGCGCCGCTTTTCTACGACCAGCCTTTGCATTTGGTCCGGGGCGAGGGAGCGTGGGTGTTGGACGCGGAAGGGCGCCGATATCTGGACGTTTATAATAATGTGCCGCATGTCGGCCATTGCCATCCCCATGTGGTGGAGGCTGCGTCGCGGCAATTGGCGACGCTCAACATCAATACGCGCTATCTGCACGACAATGTCGTCGATTACGCCGAACGGCTGGCCGCCACTACCGATTATGATCATGCCGGCGTCTTCTTCACATGTACCGGGACGGAGTCGAACGAGCTGGCTCTGCGCATCGCCCGGCATGTGACGGGCGGCACGGGCATCATCGCCAGCAGCGTCAATTATCATGGCAATTCGGCAGTGCTCGCATCCCTGTGCACCGCCTTTCCAGTCCCTGAACCCTTTCCGGACTTCGCCCGGCTGGTGCAGGTGCCCGACCCTTATCGCCACCGATTGGGCCGATCCGACGCCGAGTTGGCGAGTCATTATCTGGATGAGGCGCGCGGCGCGATCGCTTCGTTGCAGGATAGTGGCGTCAAGCTGGCGGCCCTGCTGATCGATCCTTCCCTGGCCAATGAAGGCTTGCCCGAATTCGTGCCCGGATACCTTACCGGCCTGGTCGAACTGGTGCGTGCGGCAGGTGGCCTGATCATCGCGGACGAGGTGCAATCAGGCTTTGGCCGAACTGGTGCCGCGATGTGGGCTCATCAATATCACGGCATCATTCCAGACATCATCACCACCGGCAAGCCGATGGGCAATGGCTTCCCAATCGGCAGCGTCATATCGACCTATGACGTGATCGACGAGTTTGGCCGGAGCGCGAACTATTTCAACACTTTCGGCGGAAACCCTGTGGCGACGGCCGCCGCCGCCGCAGTGCTGGACGTCATAGAGAATGAAGGGCTGATCGCCAACGCCGCCACCGTTGGCGCCTATGTCGAAGAGCGTTTGAAGGCGTTGATGATGCGCTATGAGATCATCGGCAATGTGCGTTGTCGCGGCATGTTCTTCGGCCTTGAACTGGTGGCGGATCGCGCGACGAAAGAACCTTCGCCCCATGCGGGCCGGATCGTCAACGCGATGAAGGACAAGGGCGTGCTGCTCAGCCGCATTGGTCCATTCGACAACATCCTCAAGATGCGGCCGTCGATGGTGTTCACCTGCGAACAGGCGGACATCCTTCTGGCGGCGCTTGACGAAACATTGGAAGAAATGGCCTGCTGATGCCCGCATCAAACGACGCTTTTTACTCCCGGACGCCGGATGAACAGATCGCCGCGCTTCAACTGCTGGCGGAAGCGGCGCTGACGCAATGGCCGGGGCGCTTCACGGAGCTGACGCCCGTCAAATATCGGGAGAATGCCGTATTTTCGGTGTTCCGCGACGATGGCCGCCGCTTTGCCGTGCGCATCCACCGATATGGATACCACAGCCCCGAGGCGCTGCGATCGGAACTCGCCTGGATGCGGTCATTGGCCGATGCGGGCGTGGGTGCGCCCCTGTCCGCGCTTAGCCATACGGGCGAGGCGCTGGTCGCGGTGGCGCATCCCGCAGTGCCAGAGCCGCGCCAGGTCGATTTCCTCGAATGGTTGCCCGGAACGCCGATCGGGTCGGCGGACCACGGCCTGTCCCTGACTGGCGCGGATGCAATCGCGGCAATGGAAAAAGTCGGGGCGCTTGCGGCCCGCGTGCATGGTCATTCGCACGCATGCGCAAGTGCGGGGACGATGGTGCGTCATGCGTGGGACGCGGATGGGTTGATCGGATCGGAACCCTTTTGGGGGCGCTTCTGGGAAATGCCGGGGCTGACATCGGCGCAGCTTGCACTATTGCAGGAAGCGCGGAAGCACGCCGCGCGCGACTTGGCGGCCTTTGGCATGGATGGCGATCGATACGGCCTTATCCACGCCGATTTCGTGCCGGAAAATCTATTGTTCGACGGCGAGCGGATCAATCTGATCGATTTCGACGATTGCGGCTTTGGTTGGCATATGTTCGAACTGGCGACCGCGCTGTTCTTCCTGCATCATCAGGAGGATTATGCGCCGCTGACGCAAGCGCTGCTGCGCGGTTATCGTCAGGAGCGCGTGCTGCCCGCCGAGCATGAAGCGCTGTTGCCGCTCTTCCTGTTCCTGCGCGGCACGACCTATATGGGCTGGACGCAAACGCGCTATGAAACGGAAACGGCGCAGACCCAGGGGCCGATGATAATCCAACGGACGTGCGATCTGGCGGAACGGTATCTGAAGACGAAGTCGTAGTCGTCGGAAATGCTGAACCACTGCTGACAGTTACAGGAAAGGTAGAGTGCCGACATCGACGATGCCGCCGCCGCCATCGACGCTAAGCGCCGTCCCCGTCATGAAGGATGCATCATCGGACGCGAGGAAGGCGACGACCGCCGCCATCTCGTCGGGCCGCGCCATGCGTCGCAAGGGGTAGGCGCGGGTCAGCTCTTGCTGAAGCCGGGCGGGATCGATGCCTTTTTCCCGCGCCATGTCCTGAATTTCGCGCTGCGCCATTTCGGTGAGCGTCCAGCCCGGGCACATCGCGTTGCAGCGGATATTTTCCGGTCCATAGTCGAAGGCGATCGACCGGCTAAGCCCCAGCAACCCCGCTTTTGATGCACAGTAGGCGGCATAGGACGGCGCTCCGGCTGAGGCAGCAACCGATGATATCAATATGATCGACCCGCCGCCGCGCGCGCGCATCGCCGGGATGGCAGCCCGCGCCGCCATCATCGCGCCATCCAGATTGACGTCGAACGCGCGATGCCAGTCGGGCAGCGAAATGCTTTCCACCGATCCGAATTGTTCGGTGCCCGCGCTGACCACCAGAATGTCGAGGCCGCCAAGCTCCGCCGTCGTCTTGTCGACCGCCCATTGTACGTCGGCTGGGCTGGTGGTGTCGCCCACAATCGCGATGCCATTGCATTGTTCGGCGACCTGCGTCAGCGATATGTGCCGCCGCCCGAACAAGACGACCCGGCCGCCTTCGTTCGCGATACGTTGCGCTGTGGCGGCCCCGATCCCGCTGCCGCCGCCCGTTATCAGCGCGACCTTGCCGTCAAATCTTGTCGCCATCTCTCATTCTCTGGTGATTGTGGATACGGCCGAATTTCCCTATTGAGTAACTTATCATGATAAGTTACTCAATAGGCTTGAGTGAGAAGCTTTCGCCTGTGCCGCCATGACGGTTGGCCGAACGACCTGTCGAATAACCATAACAATGTTGGACGCGGCAGTGACAAAATAGGGGGAGATTGATGATGACCTTGTCTGCTTCACGGTTGAGCTCGGTATCCTTGACGGCGATGTTGCTGTGCAGCCAGCCGCTCATGGCACAGAACGCCTCTCCACCGCTTCAGAACGATCCGACGCCAACGCCTCCCAGTCCCTTCGGCGAAATTACCGTCACTGCGCAAAAACGCGAACAGAGCCTGCGCGACGTGCCGGTGTCTATCTCTGCCTATTCCGGCGATCAACTCAAGAAGCTGGGTATCACCAACACTACTGAAATCACGCAGCAGATCCCGGCGATGCACATCAATGCATGGTCGCCCAATGTGACGATATTCAACCTGCGCGGTATTTCTCAGAACAACTTCACCGACTATCTGGAAGCACCTGTCGCCGTTTATACCGACAATGCCTATATGGGTTCGATCAACGGCATCAGCGGACAATTGTTCGACATCGAACGGGTGGAGGTGCTGCGCGGCCCGCAAGGCACGTTGTTCGGACGCAATGCTACGGGCGGGGTCGTCCATTATCTCAGCCATGGCGCGACCGACCGCGACCTGAACGGCTATGTCGAGGGCAGCTATGGCCGTTTTCGGCAGCGCTCGCTGGAAGGCGCCGTGGGCGGACAGATTGCGGAAGGCTGGCGCGCTCGCCTGTCCATGCGCCGGGCGTTGGGCGGCAACTATATCAAGGCGAAGGATACCGACGCGGCCAATGGTCTGGTCAGTTCTGGGCAAGATGTCGGCGGGCAGAACGCCTTTTCCCTGCGCGCGACAACGCAGATCGACGTGACGCCCGACTTGATGGTCGAACTATGGTATAAATATTCGCGCGACCATGAAGTGCCGACCGGCGCCTATTCCTTCGAAAATTGCGTATTCGAGGCGAATGGCTATTGCCGCGTCAACTCCGCAGGGCTGACCAATGGTCCCGGCGGTGTGGTCAATGGCATTACCGGAGCGAAAGCGTCGCCCTATGACAATTTCTCCGGCACGGCGGGGCACCTCAATCGCCGCGTTCATATCGGCCAGGCGAACGTCACTTGGTCGCTGGGCGAGGTCGAACTGACGTCGATCACCAACTATACCAGTCTCAAGAAAGATTATCTGGAGGATGGTGACGGCCTGCCGATCGAAGTGATCGTGTTCGGCACGACCGCCAAATATGACCAGGTTTCGCAGGAATTGCGCCTGTCGGGCGAGTCCGGGCCGCTCAAGTGGCAGGTCGGCGGCTATTATCTCGACATGCGCACCAAGGGGACGATGACCACGATCGGCGCGCCCGTGATCGGCAACGCTATCGACCTGAATGGTTCGGCCAACGCCCCGCGCGTGCTTGAACGCTATTCGCTGGTGTCGAAGAACTGGTCCGTGTTCGGGCAGGGCGAATATCAGTTGTCGCCCGCCTTGTCGCTGATCGCGGGTCTGCGCTATTCCAAGGACACGAAGTCCATGGATTATATCTCGACGCTCAGCGATGCGGGTTTTCCGGACCAGACGCTTGCGACTGACGAGACATTTGCGAGCCAGCGACCCGGCGCGAACCGCATCAGCCATGGCGATTACGCCGCGCGCGTGTCGATCAATTACAAGCCCAATCGCGACCTGTTGCTGTTCGCGTCCTATAATCGCGGCATCAAGGGCGGAAACTGGACGCTCGCCCCGACGGTGACGGCGGAACTGTTCCAGCATAAGCCCGAAACCTTGCACAGTTTCGAACTTGGCGCGAAGCTGTCGACCCCGGATCAGAAATTGCGGGTCAACGCCACGCTGTTCCACTATATTTACGAAGATTATCAGGCGTTCGCCATGATCGGCGGCACGCCGCAAGTGTCGAATAGCGATGCGCTCGCTACCGGCGCGGAAGTTGAACTTACCTGGCAGCCGGTAGAACATCTGAACATGATGCTGGGCGGCAGTTGGGAAACGTCCAAGGTCAAGACCGTGCGCGCCGCGGGTGAACAGATCGGGCCGGAACTGTTCCCCGGCGCGCCGGACGCGCAATATTGCACCAATATCGGCGGCGCCTTCCGCTGCGTCTTTCCCGATGCGACCGTCAGGAACGCGGAATTCCCCAACGCGCCACGGTTCAGCCTGAACTATCTTGTCCGCTATGATTTCGACGTCGGCGCAGGCACGGGCGCGGTGCAGGTCGATGGAGCCTGGTACGACAAGCAGTATCTGGAAGTCACCAACGCCGCCTCTTCGGTCCAGCCCGCTTATAATGTGACGAACGCGTCGATCAGCTGGACCGATCCAAGCAAGCGGTTCGACGTATCGCTATGGGGCAAGAACGTCTTTGGCGAGCAGTATCGGGCCTATACCCTGAACCTCGGCATCCTTGGCACGACATCCTATTATGCGCCGCCCGCCAGCTATGGCGCGACGGTGCGGGTGTCCCTGTGATGCGGGGTCCGGCGCGCGATCGATCCCACCCCGACCATCCGCTGGCCATCGCCAGTTTTGTCCTGTTGGGGACGATCGGCGTCCTGTCCTTCATCGTGCAGCCCGCTCTGGTTCAGGGTTTCGTCACGCAGCTCCACTTGACCGAGGCGCAGGCGGTGGACCTGGCCGGGATCGAGATGTCGGCCGTCGCGCTGATGACCGTCATATTGGCGTTCGTGGGCAACCGCTTCGACTGGCGCATGCTGACCATCGGATGCCTGCTGGTCGCGGGCGCGGGCAATCTGGCGTCGGCGGTGACGGCGGGAGGAAGCGGCTTCGGCGCAGCGCGCTTCCTCGCCGGATTGGGTGAGGGCGGGGTCATCAGCCTGAGTTTCAGCTTTGTGGGCCTGACCCGGCGCACCGACCGTAATCTGGCTTATTATCTCGTCCTCCTGCTCGCTTACGGCGCGTTCGGCATATGGCAGGCGCCGATGCTGTTTGCGACGATCGGGCTGAAGGGGATATTCCTGATCTTCATGGCGGCGACGCTGCTGTCCATCGGTTGCGCACCTTTTTTGCCGCGATCGTCCAGTGACGCCGATCGGCACGAAGGACAGGTCGCGCCGCGATCGTCTGGACTGCTCATGGTTTCTGCGCTTACCGGCGTTCTGGTTTATAATCTGGCGCAGGGCATCGCATGGGCGAACCTGTTCCTGATCGGCATTGCGGCTGGTCTTGGCGAACAAAAGGTTGCCGATGCCCTCTTCATCTCTCAAGTCGTGGCGGTGGGCGGCGCGCTTGCCGCCATTGTGCTCGCCGAACGGATCGGACGCATGTCCGTCTTCGCGGCGGGAATATTGGGGGGTGTCGCCTGCATCGGCATGCTGATCGGCAAGCCGGGCGCCACGGTCTTCCTGATTGGGGTGTGCGGGTTCA
This sequence comes from Sphingobium sp. TomTYG72, assembly GCF_055394715.1. Lineage (NCBI taxonomy): Bacteria > Pseudomonadati > Pseudomonadota > Alphaproteobacteria > Sphingomonadales > Sphingobiaceae > Sphingobium > Sphingobium sp. TomTYG72. Next base: position 395,372 of record NZ_AP027337.1, read on the forward strand.
ACTTCCTTTGGAACATGGTGCAGCCCTTCATATTGGGCGCGGTCAACGAGATGGACGGCAAGGGCCTGATGATGCGCGCCGCGATCGCCGTGCAGATGGTCGGCCTGGGGGGCGGGCCGATCCTGTCGGGACGCCTGATCGGCAGCGGCGATTTCACCCTGGTGGAAGCGGTTTGCATCGGTTGCTTCCTGCTCAGTTTCGTCCTGTTGATCCTGCCGCTGCGCAAGCGGCATGTCATCATGATCCATCCCCATGGCGCTTTCGCCGACGCTAACTGATCCCGGAAGAATAGGCGCTCCTGCGCGGCAGGAGCACAGGAGAGTTTCAGCGCGTCATACCGGAAAGATGGCGTTGATCTGTCCAGTACCCGATGAGGGGAAATAGGGCGTCACGACCTCGGCCTTGCCGGTATAGTCGGCGCCGCCCAGCACGCCCATCATCATCGCGGTGTCGTGCATGAAGCCTTCGCCATGGCATTTGCTGGCATAGTCCTGCAACATGCCCGCAAAGCTGCGCCATTCGCCCTGTTCCCACATTTCCACGGCACGCCGATCGACGGCTTCGAGCAGCGGGCTCCAGATCTTGTCCCTATATTCTTCGGACTCGCCATTTTGGGCGAAGCGGTGGGACAGTGACCCGCTGGCAAGGAAGGCGACATTGCCGTCATAGTCGCGCTCCACCGCTTCGCGCATGGCGCGGCCGAGCGTCATGGAATCCTCAAGCGTATGCACCATGCAGAGCGCCGACACCGACACGGCGCGGAAATGCTGGTCCGGGTTCATGTAGCGCAGCGGCACCAGCGTGCCATATTCCGGCTCCAGCGACGCGATCTGGTGCGCGCGCGTATGCACCCCCGCCTGTGTGGCCGCCGCCGCCAGCAATTCGCCCAGCGCCGGATTGCCGTCGCAGGCATAGGGCATGTCCTTGATGAAATGCGGCAGCTCGCCGGAGGTATAGACGCCCTCCCACCGTGCCGAGCAGTTCACATGATAGCCTGAATTCACCAGCCAGTGCGTGTCGAACACGACCAGCGTATCGACGCCCAATTCCCGGCATCGGCGGCTGATGATCCGATGCCCTTCGATCGCGGCCTCGCGGCAGCCCTTGTGCGGGCCATCCAGTTCCGACAGATACATGGACGGCACATGCGTGATCTTGGCCACCAGTGAAACCTTGCCCATTGCGGCACTCCTTTTCCTCAAAACCTATGCGCCGTGAACTACGCCTGCCTTTTGCAGTCGCTGGTGAATGGTGTTCGCCTTCCAGCCTTCTGCTTCCTCCACATACATGGACAGCGCCAGCGGGCGCTGCGCAAACAGCGGGTCCAGAAAGGTGCGGATGGCGGCGAACAGGGCATCGAAATAGGCCTGGCGGAACTCGGCGGGACGGCCCGCGCCCATCTTGACGTCGATATTGACGAAGGCGTCGTCAGGCCCTTTGCCATCGGCGATGACATAATGGTCCAACCTGATGCCGCGCACGCGGATACCGCCAACGGGGAACACGCCATCGGCCTCCTCGCGCATATGGCGCGCGATCAGGGCGAGCAGCGCGTCGAGGTCGAACGCGCCCTCGATATTGGCGGTATATTCGACAGTTGCATGGGCCATGCGCGTTCCTCCCCTTCAGGCCGCGATCAGATGATTGACCAGCCGCCCGACACTTTCCACCTGCGTCACCACCGTATCGCCGGGCGCGCAGAAATGGACGCCCTGCGGCGTGCCGGTCAGGATCAAGTCGCCGGGCATCAATGTGGTGTGGCGCGACAGATAGGCGACCAGATCCGCCACGGACATGATCATGTCGGCGGTCGTGCCGTCCTGAACCAGCTCGCCATTCACATGGGTCGTCAGCTTCAGCGCCTGCGGGTCGGGCACGTCCGCCGCATCGACGATCCATGGGCCGATCGGCGTCGTCGCATCACGGTTCTTCACCCGCGCATTGGGCCGATAGTAATTTTCCAGATATTCGCGGATCGCATAGTCGTTGGCGACGGTGTAGCCGCTGACGCAGGCCAGCGCTTCGGCCTCCGCCACGTTGTGCGCGGGCCGACCGATCACTGCCACCAGCTCGCATTCGGGATGCATCTGGTTGCCGTCGGCGGGTCGGGGCGTGTCGCCTTCATGCCCGACGAAGCAATTGCCGCCTTTCATGAACACAAGCGGCGTCGCCAGCTTCGGGGCAAAACCAAGTTCCTTGTTATGATCGGCGAAGTTGAGGCCCAGCGCATAGACTGCCGCGCCATGGACGACCGGCGGCAGCCATTGCGCGGACGCGGCGGGGATGGACGATCCACCGGGCAGGATCAGGCTTTGTTCGTCCTGCGACACCCGCACCCATATGTCCCGGCCACGATGATAGATGCGCGCACGCTTCATCGTGCATACTCCTCAACAAGAGCAGTGGCCGGGGCGAAACCCGCCGCCTCCGCGCGTAAAGCCATGCCCGCCTCCACTTCGGGGGCGTCGCCGGGCAGGCCAATCAGCAGCACATCGCCTGCCCGCAACGTCAGGAAGGCAGATATGTCCGCGATCAGTTGGCCCGGTGCGCGCATGAGGCGGTCGAGCGGCCATTCATGCGCCACTTTGCCATCCACAGAAGTCGTGACCTGATCAGGCAGAGCGGGCGCTCGCCATTCTCCCATCAGTAGGGAGCCATCGGCATTACGTTGCGCAATGGCAGGCCGATAATAATCGGCCTGTCCGTACGCGATATCGACGGCGATGGCGGCCGCGCCGACACAGTCCAGCGCGTCTTCCGCGCTCACCCCGGTCGTGTCCCGCGCGATCAGCAGCGCGACCGTCGCCGCCGCCACGGCGCTTCGTCCCGGTTCGAGCCGCACGGCGCCGCGCGACAGGGTCACCGCAGGTTTCATGAAGACCACGGGCGCCGCTGGAGGCGCGAGATAGGGCTTTTCATGAAAGGCCGGGGCGAGCCGGGTCAACTCGTCCCGGTCGTTCAGGACCACCCCATAGATGTGCCCATTGCAAATCATCATCTTGTCCTCTCGCGGGCACAGGGTAACAGGGGAAGCGGTTGCACCGGAATCAACCGGGGCTTCCGCTGAAGGGGGTGGACGTGGCGAAGGCAAAGGCGGGACTGACCAGATATTCGCAATCGCTGGCGGGCACCTTGCTGGCGGCGCGCGAAGCGGTGATGGCGCCGATCCGTCCGATCCTGCGGGAAGCGAATGTGACTGAACAGCAATGGCGCGTGCTGCGCGTACTGGCCGAAGTCGATGAGCTGGACGCAAGCAGCATCGCCAAGGAAGCCTTGCTCTATGCCCCTACCGTCACGCGCATCCTGCGGGAATTGACCGAACGTCAATGGGTCGTTCGCAGCATCGATCCGAACGATGGCCGCCGATCGGTCATTTCCATTTCCGACGAAGGGCGGAAGCTGGTGGAGGGCACGGCGGTTTATACGGTGCCCATGCTGTCCGCCTATGCCGAAGCCTTTGGCGAGAAGCGGCTGCGCGACTTCATTGCCGAAGCGCGTGAACTGGCCAAGGCGCTCGAACGCTTTTCCCCCGACCGCTGACGGCCAGCCCGTCATAGCGCGACCGTCATCGTTTTGAGTTCCAGATAATCGTCAAGCCCATGGCGCGATCCTTCGCGGCCAAGGCCCGACATCTTGATGCCGCCAAAGGGCGCGACCTCGGTGGAGATAGCGCCGGTATTGACGCCGACCATCCCGGCCTCCAGCGCTTCACCCACGCGCCAGCTGCGCGCGAGGTCGCTTGTATAGACATAGGCGGCAAGGCCATCGGGCACCGCATTCGCCAGGCGTATGGCCTCTGCCTCGTCGGCAAAGCGCATGACCGGCGCGACGGGGCCGAAAATCTCTTCCTCTAAAAGGCGCATGCCGGGCGTCACATCGGCCAGGATCATGGGCGGCACGAACCGGCCTTCGACAGGCCTTTCCGTGCCCACCGGCACCGCGCCCTTCGCCCTGGCGTCGGCGATCAGCGCCGTCACCTTGGCGACCGCCGCATCATCGACCAGCGGGCCGATCGCGGTGCCGGGCGCGTCGCCGGGGCCGACCGTCAGCGCAGCGGCGGCGGCGGCGAAGGCCTGGACGAAGCGATCGTAGATGCCGGTTTGGACATAGAAGCGATTGGCGCAGACGCAGGTCTGGCCGCCATTGCGGAACTTGGCGATCATCGCGCCCGCTACCGCCGCGTCGACATCGGCATCGTCGAATATGATGAAGGGCGCGTTGCCGCCGAGTTCGAGGCCGAGCTTCTTCACGGTAGGCGCACATTGTGCATAGAGCAGCGCGCCGGTACGGGTCGATCCGGTGAAGCTCAGCTTGCGCACGATGGGGCTTGCCGTCAGCGCGCCGCCGATCGCCACGGGGTCGCCCGTGACGATGTTGACCACGCCCGGCGGAATCCCGGCGGCCTGCGCCAACACCCCCAGCGCGAAGGCGGTGAGCGGCGTTTGTTCGGCGGGCTTGATCACGATGGTGCATCCCGCCGCCAGCGCGGGCGCGAGCTTGCGGGTGATCATCGCCGCCGGGAAATTCCATGGCGTGATCGCGGCGACCACGCCCACCGGCTGCTTGATCACCATGATGCGGCGGTCCGCCTGCGTCGCCGGGATGACTTCGCCATAGGCGCGCATGGCTTCGGCCGCGAACCATTCGAGGAAGCTGGCGGCATAGGCGATCTCGCCCCGCGCCTCGGCCAACGGCTTGCCCTGCTCGGCGGTCAGGATGCGCGCCAGCTCCTCCTGATGCTCCATGACCAGCTGATGGTAGCGGCGAAGCGCATCGGCGCGCGCGGAGGCGGGGAGGGCGGCCCAGCCGGGCAGCGCATCCGCCGCCGCCGCGATCGCTTCCTGCGTCTCCCGCGAACCCATGGCGGGCACGCGCGCGATCAGGCTATCGTCGGCGGGGTTGCGGACGTCGAGCCATTCGTTGCCGCTGCGCCACTCACCGCCGATCAGACAAGCGTCAGGCCTCAGGTCCAGTGTCACTGGACCCCCAGTCGCGGCGTCTGGTGCGTGCCGCGCGCGAGGGCGACATTCTTCGTCTCCATGTAGAAGTCGAAGCTCCAGTCGCCGCCATCCCGGCCGATGCCGCTTGCCTTTACCCCGCCGAACGGGGTGGCGAGGTGGCGAACATTCTCGCTGTTCACCCACACCATGCCGACGTCCAGCGCTTCCGACACGCGCAGCGACCGGGCAAGGTCGCGGGTCCACACATAGCCCGCCAGCCCGTAATCGACGTCATTAGCCTTGGCGATCGCGTCGGCTTCATCGTCGAAGGGGATCGCCGTCAGCACCGGGCCAAAAATTTCCTCGCGCGCAATGCGCATCGACTGTTCGGCCTGGGTGAAGAGCGTGGGCTGGAAGAAGAAGCCCGACGTTCCATCGATCGGCCTGCCGCCAGCGGCGATGGTCGCGCCGTCCTCCACGGCGATCCCGGCATAGCTTGCGACCTTGGTGAAGTGGCGCGGGTGGATCAGCGGGCCGACCTCTGTCGCCGGATCGAACGGGTCGCCGACCTTGAGCGCCTTCACCCGCTCGGCTGCCTTCGCGACGAAGGCGTCGTAGATGCTGCGCTGGACCAGCAGTCGGGACGAGGATGTGCAACGCTGGCCATTGAGCGAATAGATCATGAATATCGCCGCATCCAGGGCCGCATCCAGATCGGCATCGTCGAATATGATGCAGGGATTCTTGCCACCCAGTTCGAAATGCACCCGCTTCAGGCTTTGCGCGCCCTGCCGCATGATCGCGCTGCCGGTGGAGGATTCGCCGACGAAGGCGATGGCCTTGATGCCCGGATGCTCGGTCAAGCGGCGGCCGGTGGTTTCGCCAAGGCCGTTGACCGCGTTGAACACGCCCGCGGGCAGCCCGGCTTCCGCGCCGATTTCGACCAGCAGCCGCGCCGAATAGGGCGACCATTCGGCGGGCTTGTGCACCACCGTGCATCCCGCCGCCAGGGCGGGCGCGATCTTCCAAGTGGACAGCATGAAGGGCGTGTTCCACGGGGTGATGACCGCGACCGGGCCGATCGGCTTGCGCGTAGTGTAGTTAAGATGATCGGGCGCCGACAGTGCCTGCCCGTCAGCGGCGGTGGGTGCGCGGTCGGCGAAGAAGCGGAAATTTTCCGCCCCGCGCAGCGCCGCCTTGGACATGAAGCGCCAGCATTGCCCGGCATCCAGGCACTCGACCGCCGCGATCTCGTCCGCGTGAGCCACGATCAGGTCTGCCATGCGGTTAAGGACCCTGCGCCGTTCGTCAGCCGGGGTGGCCGCCCAGATGGGAAACGCCTCACTCGCGGCGGCCACGGCGGCCTCCAGCTGCGCTTCGGTCGCATCGGCGCACTGGCCCAGCACATCGCCCGTGCCCGGTTCCAGTATGTCGAACAGCGTCCCTTCCCCCGCGACCGGTTTGCCGCCGATGAAATGGCCCAGCGGGGCAGCGGTGAAACGATCGATCGCCGCCATGGCAAGGGCGCGCTTGTCAGTCATCGGCAAACTCCGGGATGAAAGGGCCGCTTCAGTCATGCAGCACCTGAAAGGACAGAAATTCACTCAGGCCATGCGGCCCGAACTCGACGCCGAAGCCCGACGCCTTGACCCCGCCGAAGGGGGTGTCGGGACGGATCGCGCCATGTTTGTTGACCCAGGCGGTGCCGCATTCCAGTTGCAGCGCGAGGTCGCGGGCGCGATCGATGTCAGACGACCAGACCGACCCGCCCAGACCGACCTCCGCCGCGTTGGCGGAGGCGATCGCTTCGCCGACATCGGAATAGCGGATGATCGGCAGCGCGGGGCCGAACTGTTCCTCGTCCACCAGCGCCATGCCGGGCTTTGCATCGGCGACCAGAGTGACGGGATAGAAAAGGCCTGCGCCCGCCATCGGGCTGCCGCCGGTCAACACCCGCGCGCCATCCGCGCGCGCTTCATCGACCAGTCGGGCGACCTTGCGGAACTGCATGTCATTTTGCAGCGGGCCGAGCAGGCTGTCCTCCTCCGTGCCCGGGCCGGTCTTGACCGACGCGGCATAGGCGACCAGCGCATCGCACACGGCATCATAGATGCTGTCATGGACGAACAAGCGCTTCAACGCGGCGCAGGTCTGGCCGTTGTTGATGAACGCGCCCCAGAACAGCCCTTCGGCAATGGCGTGCGGGTCAGCATCGGGCAGGACGATGCCCGCATCATTGCCGCCCAGCTCCAGCGTCAGGCGCTTCAGCGTCGGCGCCGCGCTCGCCATCACCTTGCGCCCCGTCGCTGTGGACCCGGTGAAGCAGACCTTGGCGATGTCGGGATGGCTGGTCAGCACGCCGCCAAGCTCATCGGGTCCAGCGACGGCGTTGAGGACGCCGGGCGGCAGCGCCGACTGCAACAATTCGACCAGCTTCAAGGCGGTCAGCGGGGTGAAGGGCGACGGCTTGATCACCACCGTGTTCCCGGCGCGGATCGCGGGCATGATCTGCCAGATGGCGATCATCAGCGGCCAGTTCCACGGCGTGATCGCCGCGACCACGCCCAGCGGACGGCGATGGATTGCGATATGCGCGGCTTCATCGTCCTGCACATATTCGACCGGCAGCACCAGACCCGCCGTATGTCGCGTCCACGCCGCCGCGCCGCCCACTTCGAAACGCGAGCCCATGCCGTTCAGGGGCTTGCCCTGTTCGGCGGTCAGCAGCCGGGCAAGTTCTTCGGCATGCTCTTCGATGATGTCGGCGCAGCGGGCAACAGCGGCCTGCCGATCCGCATCGGGCGTCGCAGCCCATCCGGCGAAGGCGGCACGCGCCGCCGCGATTGCGCGTTCGCATGCCGCAGCATCAACTGTGGCAATCGCCCCCGCAGCATCCCCGGTCGCGGGATTCGCTATAGTGGACAGCGTTTCGCCATATTCAGGCGACCCAGCTATGATAGCGCCAGCATATGTCATTCGCGGCCATCCTTCTGCTTAGATGTTGGCTGCAATAACTTATCATGATAAATTATTCAAGGGATGGATCTCTATATGGTTTTCTGTTTCCGCGATTGGCATTTTCATGATGGACAGACGCGAACCGCATCGCGAAAATAAAGGCGAGGGCACGACATTGCCGCAGCGAAAATCATCCGGCGCGCCGCAGGTTCCGACTATCAGGGCGGTGAGCGTTCAACGCCTGCTTGAGCGGATCGACAAGGATGATGAAAAGGTCGCCGCACTGCTGGCCCGGCACGAGGTTGCCCTTGCCGGATTGCTCGATCCTTACGCGATCATGCCGCTCGCCCATTATGTCGCGCTGTTGGAGGACGCCGCCGACCTGCTCGACGCGCCGCATTTGGGCGCGGAGATGGGCAGCTGTTTCCGGCCCGCCGATATTGGCCCTACCGGATTGCTCTTTTCCCTGTCGGGCACGCTTGGCGATGCCTTCGCGCGCATGGGCCGCTACCTGCCCGCCTTTCAGACATCGACGTCCTCCGGTCTTCTGAATGCGGGCGAGCATATGTTGTGGGCGTACCGGATCCACGACCCGCGGATTTGGCCCCGGCGGCAGGACGCGGAATATGCGGTGATGGCGACTTGCGAGCTGATCCGCAGCTGCCTGACAACCCCATGGTGGCCGATCGAGGTGCATTTCGAACATGCCGCGCCAGCGGACCCCGGGCCGTTGCGCCGATTGTTCCGTGCGCCGATATTGTTCGATCAGCCTACGAACGGATTGCTGCTGGCGAAGCAGGATGTCGAGCGGATCAACCGTGTGGAGGATCGTGACCTGTTGCACGTTCTGGAGCGGCACGTCACCGAACTGCTCCAGGTCCACCTAGCGGAGGACAGCTATGCCGGACGCGTTGAGTGGCTGATCGGCATGTATCTCGACAAGCGCCCGATCACGCTGGAGGGGATCGCAGCCGCGCTGGGTCTTCCCGCTCGTAGCCTGCAACGCCGTCTTGCCGAAGAGGGAACTTCGCTACGTCAGTTGCTGCGCGATCACCGCACGCGGCTGGCAGATGCGCGGCTGGGCGAAGGACGGGGGAATGTAGCGGGGCTGGCGCAGGCCCTCGGCTATTCGGAGCGGTCGGTATTGTCTCGTGCCTATCGGAACTGGACTGGGCGCTCCCTGGTGCGGGGACGGAAGGTGCTGCGGGGGGGATAAACCTCGCCCCGTCCGTCACACAGCCGTTGGCGCATTTTGCCATTTTCTTGTCGCAACCTGCCATATCGGTGCGATCATTTCCGGGCCAGATTTTCTCCTGAACTTTGGGGAGAGGGTCGATGGGAGACGTGATGCGGCGGCTGGACGCCCTCAATTATTACACGGCCACGAAAAAATATGACGTTCAATATCCCCGCCTGACGCAGGACATTGACGTCGACATCGTCGTGATCGGCGGTGGCTTTTCAGGCATCAACACCGCGCTTGAACTTGCCGAGAAAGGCTTCACCAACAGCGTTGTCCTGGAAGCGCGCCATTTGGGTTATGGCGGCACGGGCCGTAATGGCGGGCAAGTGATGGCGGGCATCGGTCACGACATCAACAAGGTTGCTCGGCATGTTGGCAAGGAAGGGCTGGAGACGCTGTTCGACATTGCCAGCCTGGGCGCGGGCATTCTACGCGGGCGGGCGGAAAAATATGGCATCGATGCCGACGTCCAGCGCGGTTACGCCTATCTCGCCTACAATGATCGCCAACTCAAAACGCTGCGCGGTTGGGTTGATGAATTTCGTGCCGCCAGCCCCGGCGAGGATATAGAATTGCTGGTGGGCAAGGACGTCCAGAAGGTGATCGGATCGGACCGGTTCGCTGGCGCTATCAAGCATATGGGGGGTGGCCATGTCCATCCGCTGAACCTGTTGCTTGGCGAAGCCATGGCTCTAGTTGGTCATGGCGCGCGGATATTCGAAAACAGCCCGGTTATCAGCGTCGAATATGGCGACCGCATCACCGTCCGCACCAATGCAGGCAGCGTCCGGGCGTCCAAGCTGCTCTGGGCCTGCGACAGTTTCCTGGCCGGTCTGGAACCGGAAATATACGGGAAGACGATCAACACCTATGCTTATCAGATCGCGACCGAGCCGCTGCCTGATGAACTGATCCAGCGTATCAGTCCGATCCGGGGCGCCTATAGCGACATCAGGCCGGTAATCGACTATTATCGCGTCACCGCTGACAACCGTCTGCTTTATGGATCGGCCACGCAGATGGTCGAATATTTTCCGTCCGACATCGCTGCCTGGACCCGGCCGTTGATGCTCAAGACTTTCCCTTATCTCAAGGATGTGAAGATTGAGTATGCCTGGGGCGGGCCGATGGCGTGCAGCGCCAATCTGTTTCCCCAGATCGGGACCTTGTCCGGCCGCCCGAACGCTTTCTTTGTTCAGGGATATTCGGGCTTTGGCGTCACCCCGTCGCATATCGTCTGCAAGGTGCTGGCAGAGGGAATGAGCGAAGGATCGGCCCGCTACGACCTGATGAGTTCGATCCCGCATCTGCGCGTACTGGGCAAGGATTCGCTGCGCCGGGGCATGTTATCGGGCGCCAAGACCTGGCATCAAATTTCGGGTTTTTTCAATGGCCGCCGCTGATCAGCGGGGCATAGGAGGGTAATCATGTTCGCCATTCATCAGAATGTTGTTCCAGACCTTGATAGCTGGGGCACTGTTGCCGACCTGGGTTCCGAAATAGTCCAGGGCGAGGGATTGTGCTTTGGCAAGATGGTCCATGGATCGCCCGACATGCCGATTTCATGCGGATATTTCGCGACGGTCAAGGGCAAGTTCCGCATGACTTATCCTTTTTCCGAACATGCCATCGTGGTCGAAGGCAGCGTTACGCTGACAGACGAGAGCACGGGTAAAGCCACGACCTATGGTCCCGGAGATGGATGGTTCGTCGAACGCGGCACGTCGGTCCTGTGGGAAATCCATAGCGATCGTTTTACCAAAAATTATGTCGCGATCGCTTGAGTTGAAGGGAGTCATATCGGGGGCGGGGTGAGAGATGCGCCCTTATCCGCCGCTGACACTCTGTCCCCGGGCGGCGCGCCAGTCGCGGGGTGAGCGGCCGGTGTGGCGGGCGAAGAAGCGGGAGAAGTAGGCGGGGTCGTCAAACCCCGTGGCATAGCCGACCTCCGCGACCGACAGGTTGGAATAAAGGAGCAGGCGGCGGGCTTCGAGCAGGGCGCGCTCGTCGAGCATGGCGGCAGGGGAGAGCCCTGCGACGCGGGCGCAGGCTTGGCGGAGCGCGGTTTCGCTGACGCCCAGCGCGCGGGCGTGGTCGGCGACAGGCTCGCGATGGCGGAAACGCTGTTCGATCCGATCGCGCAGGCGGGCGACGAGACGGGCCTGGCGGCCGCCGCTGCTGGCGCTGGCGTCGGACAGGGCGGCGTGGCGCAGCGCCTGGACCATGAGCCAGAGGAGGAGCGCTTCGACCGCCGCGCGTTGTCCCGGCCCGGACCATGCAAGCTCGCGGGCGAGCGCGCCGATGCGGGTTTCCACTTCGGCGGCGCTGGGTATGGCGATGGCGCGGGGCGCGCGGAAGAGCGGCTGAAGGTCGGCGTCACGCTCCAGCAGGTGGCGCAGATAGCTGTCCGCGATGGTCGTCACCCACCCGCGCGAGTCGCGGTGCCAGGAAAAGCCGTGGATGATCCCGGCCGGGATCAGCAGCAGGCAGGGCGCTTCAAATGTGACGCTTTCCCCATCCGCCCGCATCGATCCGCCGCCCTCCGCGATGAGGATGATATGGTTGAGATCGCGATGGAGATGTGGCTGGATCGTCCACTCGCTGGGGCGGGAGCGGTCGTCCAGGCTTTCGACATGGACAAAGCCCTCCGCAACGCTGCGCTGAGGCTCTCCATAAAGGTAAAAGCTGTGGACGGGATTGGCCATGGTTCGCCATAGAAAGCTGCTGGATCATCCAAGTCATAGGCCAGTTCGCCCATGTCCGGCAAGGCGCGTTCCGCACATCATGCACGGCGTCAGATGCGGGAGAGCTTTCATGAAGACGCAGGTCGCCATCATAGGCGCGGGGCCTGCCGGGCTGTTGCTCGGCCATTTGCTTCGGGCGGAGGGGCTGGAGGTCATCGTGGTGGAGCGAGCATCGCCCAGCTACGTCCTGGGCCGCATCCGCGCAGGCGTGCTGGAGCGGACCATGACGGATTTGATGGACCGGTTGGGCCTTGGCGAGCGGATGCATCGTGAAGGGTTGCCGCATGACGGTTTTCACCTGGCCAGCGGCGAGCGGTCGATCCGCATCGACATCGCGGGCCTGACCGGACGGCAGGTCATGGTATATGGCCAGACGGAATTGACCCGCGACCTGATGGAAGCGGCGGCCGGGCGTGGTCTGGAGATCATCTACGAAGCCGATGAGGTGGCACTGCATGACATTGATAGTGACGCCCCGTACCTGACCTATCGCAAGGATGACCGGCAGGAGCGGATTGACGCCGCATTCATTTGCGGTTGCGACGGCTTTCACGGCCCTTCGCGGCGAGCCATTCCGGCTGGCGTGGCGACGGCCTATGAGAAGCTATATCCGTTCGGTTGGCTCGGCATCCTGGCGGACGTGCCACCGTGCGATGACGAACTGATCTATGCCAATCATGAGCGCGGCTTTGCACTGGCGTCAATGCGGTCGGGGACGCGCAGCCGTTATTATATTCAAGTGTCACTGGATGAACGGATCGAGGATTGGCCGGACGATCGGCTGTGGGATGAGCTGGCAGTGCGGCTGGGGCCTGAAGCGGGCGCGCGGATGGTACGCGGGCCAGCATTGGAGAAGTCGATCGCGCCGCTGCGATCCTTCATATTCGAGCCGATGCAATATGGGCGGCTTATGCTGGCGGGGGACAGCGCGCATATCGTGCCGCCGACGGGAGCGAAGGGGCTGAACCTCGCGGCGTCGGACATATTCTACCTTTCTGCAGCCTTGATCGGATGGTTCCGGCGGGGGGACGGGGACGCGATAGCGGGCTATTCCCAGCAGGCGCTGGCGCGGATCTGGAAAGCGGAACGATTTTCCTGGCAGTTGACGCGGCTGATGCACCGCTTTCCGGAAATGGATGCGTTCGACCGGCGAATGCAGGTTGCTGAGCTAGACTATATTGCCTCTTCCAGGGCGGCGCAGGCGGCTATCGCGGAAAATTATGTGGGATTGCCGCTTTGAAAAGGATTTAGGGTATCCGCCCTGGTCGGCTAACCGTCAGCATGCCGTTACCTCTGCCGCAGGCACACGGTTCCACTCTGGTGAAAGGACATTATTGCTGATTGCGCAGTGGGTGCCCGATGGCGTGTACATCAAGGCCACGCAACGGTTACAGGAGTCGCAGGCGCTGTGGTGCGAGGGATCTTCGCGGAAGCGGTTGACGATAGCGGGATCATGAACCAGCGCACGAGCCATCACGACGGCATCAAAACCTTCTATCCGCTTTATTTGCTCGCCCGCCTGCTCTCGACCACGAGCATAATATCGTGATGGCATCGTCGTCGCTGGATGTCGACTTCTCCCAATATGACCTCGACGTACCCGTGCCGCATGACATTGTGGCAGGCGGCCACACCAGCGCGCGAGCGGCATGGACTTTAGCGGCACGCCCGAGCAGGTTGCCGAAAAGATGATGGCTGTCATGGACGAAGTGGGCGGCGACGGGTTCCTGATCGAAGGGTCGGGTTACAATCGCCAGATTCACGAACTGGTCAACGGCGTCATCCCTGCCCTTCAAAAGGCGGGCGCGGTGCGCACCGAATATGAAGGTACGACGCTGCGGGAAATCCTGCGTGAGTTCTAAGCGTATCTCGAGAATATCAATTGACCGCTGCCAGTCCGCGAGGTCAGATCGTCGTGAGCTGATGAAATGGAACTGCCTTCCGGGTCTGACCTGATCGTCAAGGAAGTACGCCAAGGTTACACCTGCTTGGCGTGCTTCCGGCTAACAATGGCGCCAGAATATCCTCTCGCGGGCGAGAGCGAGGAGGCCTTTGCCACGCGTCCCGCCGACAATCGTGAAGCGCGCATTGACGCGGACGGGATCATCCCGGCGGCGTAATCCCTCGTTCGGTGAAGAAGTCCGGCGCGTTAATCATTTCTGGTCCGGCCAGGGCCGGGGCGTCCGCGTGGCTCGCCAACCACACGACAGTCTGTGCGGTTTCCTCCGGATCGCGCGCTGCTTCTCCCGACCCGAGCGTTTCAGCCTGATCCCCCATGGCCGCGCGCAGCGTGTCCGTCATGGTGAAGCGTGGTTCGATCAGGAAGGCGCTGACGCCATCCTTGCCATGCTCCTGGTTGATATGGTCCGGGATACGATTGAACGCTGCCTTGGGCGCAAGATAGAAGAGGCCTACACCCGGAGAGCGGGCGGCGACTTCGATGGAGGACAAGGTCGTCATGAAGATCATTCGTCCTGAACCCTGTGCCACCATCGTCTTCAGCACGATCTGGCTCAGGTGAAATTGGTTCAGGAAATTGCCGGTGATCGCTCTTTCCGCGTCTTCCAGCGCGACGTCCATGATCGGTTGGAGGATAACCGGCCCCTGGTAGATGCCATTGTTCACCAGCACGTCTATCCGCCCCCAGCGGTCGAGTACCGCCGCGACCCCTTCATCGATGGATGCGCGATCGAGCAGGTCGATCCGCGCGCCCATCGCTTGACCGCCAGCCGCCCTTATCGCTTCCACTGTCGATGCCACGCTGCCCGGCACAGGCGTGCCCCCCATGCTCTCCATACGGCCGGCGCCTTCCGCCATGGTGCGCCCGGTCACTGCGACGGCGAAGCCCGCGCGGCCAAGGGCGATCGCTATTGCACGGCCGATGCCCCGCGTCGCCCCGGTGACCAACGCCACGGGTGGTTGAACTTCTTCACTCTGTTTCATGATCGGGCCATACCCCCCAAACCTCTCCCGGACTTTGCCGACTATCGCCTTTAAACACCATCGCCGAGCGATAAACCATAGACTTAGTTTGTTGACAAGAGTCATCGTTTGATTAACCCTGTCGTCAGGAACGATGCAATAGATGTAGGAGATGAAGGCGTGAGCGTGGGAAAAAGGCTGGCCGGGCGTTCAGCGCTGATTACCGGAGCGGCGGATGGAATTGGCCGGGGCATGGCGCTGCGGTTTGCGCAGGAAGGCGGGTCGATCCTGGTCGCGGATTTCAATGCAGACAAAGGCGTGGAGGTCGTGGAGGAATTGCGCGGCCTTGGGGTGGATGCCGACTTCCGCAAATGTGATGTTGCGGTGCGTGATGACGTCGTCGGTGCCGTTCAGGCCTGCGTCGATCGGTTCGGTTCTATCGACGTCCTGGTCAATAACGCCTTTAGCGGCGGCGGATTGCAACGCATCGAAAACCTGTCCGACGCGCAGTTCGAATCCTGCATGAACATGTGTCTTTACGCCGCGAAATGGTCGATGGAGGCGGCGTTCCCGCACATGCGCAGCAGACATTGGGGCCGCATCATCAACATCGGGTCGCTCAACGGCGTCAACGCGCATATGGGGACCGCCGAATATAATGTCGGCAAGGAAGCCCTTCGCGCCTATACGCGCAGCGCGGCAAGAGAATGGGCAGGCTACGGCATCTGCGCAAACATCATCTGCCCCGCCGCCGTTTCCGCCGGTTACCGGGAGTTTGAACGTACGGAGCCGGAGATCGCCGCGGCCACCACGGCAGCTAATCCGATGGGCCGAATGGGCGATCCGGAGGCCGACATCGGCGGCGTTGCCCTGTTCCTGGCCAGCGAGGACGCGCGATACCTGACCGGCAACACGCTGTTCGTCGATGGAGGTGCGCATATCAACGGCGCTGCATGGGCGCCCGACCTCGGCCCGGATAGCTGAACATCGCAGGGTGAGCGACGCGCAGGCGGTCAAACCCCGCCTGCGCGGCGGCGATCCTGTCAAACGTGAGACCCGGTCTCTCGCCGATCTTGACGGCAGCGCGTCGCACGGTCGATCGCAAGAGTTTGTCTGACCAACCCAATTTGCCACCCTGCATCCCTTTGCGCTGTTGATCGGTAGCGCGTTCGACGGGATGAGTTGGGCTGAACCGTCGCGCTTTGGGGAGTCAGGATGGCGCTGCCAGTTTCAGTCGTCGTCGGCAGCGTTTGCCTGCGCGTTGGCGAGGCCGTGAGATGAGAGCCGTGCTGAACGCGGTGCGGGTGCATGTGATGTGGGCCGCCTTGTTCAGCGCGCTTGCCAATCTGTTGTTCCTGGCGCCGACGCTGTACATGTTGCAGATATATGATCGCGTCGTGCCGACCCGGGGGGCAACGACGCTGGGGTTCCTGACCATCGTGGTGCTGTTGGCTTTCGCCACGCTGTCGCTGCTGGAATATGTTCGTTCGCGCATCATGGTGCGGGCGAGTATCGCGCTGGACCGACGGTTTGCGCGGACGCTGATCGCCGCTGCCCTGCGCCAGCCGCCAGCCGCGACGGGCCAGCACAGGCAGCAACAGCCCATCCGCGAATGCGACCAGCTTCGGCAGGCGTTGACCGGCCCGGTCATGAACGCGCTGTTCGATGTGCCGTGGGCGCCGATCTACATCATCGTGTGCACCATCATCCACCCGTGGATCGGCCTGTTGGCGCTGGTGGGCAGCGTGACGCTGCTTGTCATAGCGTGGGCGAGCGAGCGGGTGATTTATTCCCCCCTGGCGCAGGCCAATGCGGCGGCGAGCCAATCCTATGCCAGCCTGGATCAGAGCATGCGCGGGATGGAAACGATCCGCGCGCTGGGCATGCGCAGCCCGATGGTGCGCCGCCATCTGGCCGAGCGGGCGGATATGCTGAAGTGGCAAGCCAGCGCCAGTTTCGCGGCGGGCCGGTGGGTGATGGTCAGCCGTTTCCTGCGCAACGCGCTGCAATCGGGCGCGCTGGGCCTGGGCGCCTTGCTGGCGATCGATGGGCAGATTTCGGGCGGCGCGATATTTGCCTCTTCCTTTTTGCTGGGGCGGGCATTGTCTCCCATCGACCAGCTGGTCGGCCAATGGCGCAGTTTCGTGCAGGCACGCGAATCCTATGCGGAGATCAAGATCTGGCTGGAGGGGGAGTTCGATCCGGCGCCGCGTATCGCATTGCCCGCGCCGATCGGCCGGGTGGATGCCCAGAATATTTCCGTGCATGATCGTCAGTCGGATCGGCTGATCATCAACAATGTGTCCTTCACCATCGCGCCGGGCGAACTGCTGGCGGTGATCGGGCCGAGCGGGGCGGGCAAGTCGACCCTGGCGCGGCTGACCGCCGGGGCAATAGGGATCAGCCGGGGCACAATGCGCATCGATGGCGCGGATTATGCGCAATGGGATGACGAAGCGCTGTCGGCGCATATCGGCTATATGCCCCAGCAGCCTTCGCTCTTTGCCGGAACGATCCGGGACAACATCGCCCGCTTCGCTTTTGAAGAGGGAGGCGTTGCCGCCGACAGGGACAGGATCGACGCCGAGGTGATCGCTGCCGCCCGACTGTGCGGCGTGCATGAGATGATCCTGGGATTGCCGCGAGGCTATGAGACGATGCTGGAGTGGGGCGGCGCGGGGTTGTCGATGGGACAGGCGCAGCGGATCGCGCTCGCCCGCGCATTGTTCCGTGATCCGGCCGTGCTGATCCTGGACGAGCCCAACGCGCATCTCGATTCCGATGGAGAGGCGCGGTTGATCGACGCGCTGCGGCAGGCGAAGGCGCGCGGCGCCGCGATCATGGTGACGGCGCATCGCACCAGCCTGCTGGCGCCAGCGGATCGTATATTGGTGCTGGACCGTGGCCGCATGCGGATGAACGGCCCGCGCGACAAGGTGCTGAACGCGCTCACGGCCACACGGTCGTTGGCTTCGGCGGAGGGGGCGTGATGTTGATGCGGTCGCGGCGCGTGCTCCTGTTGACCAATGGAGAGGGTGGGACGGTGCCCGCCGTGGGGCCGGATATCCGCCGGGAGGTGCGGGCCGGTTTGTTGATCGCAGCAGCGTTTTTCCTGCTGTTCCTGGGCTGGGCCGCGTTTGCCCGGCTGGACGCGGCGGCGCTGGCGCCGGGCCGGGCAACGGTCGCGGGGCAGCGGCAGAGCGTCCAGCATCGCGACGGCGGGATCGTCGCCGCGATATTGGTGCAGGAAGGGCAGCAGGTCCGGCAGGGCGACGTGCTGATCCGTCTTGCCGCACCGGCGGTCACGGCGCAGGAACGGGTGCTGGCTTCCCAGGCCATCTGGCTGATGGCGCAGCGCGCTCGGTTGAGAGCGGAGCTGGCGGGGACGGCGATCACTGAGCCGGTGGAGTTCCGGGCGCTGACCGGGACCGACATCGCCGATGCCGACGCCGCCATGCAGGCGCAACGGGCGCAAATGGGCGCGCGATCGGCGCTGCTGGCGACGCAACAGGGCGTTGCCATGCAGGAAGGTAGCCAGGCCGGATCGCAGGTGCTGGGCTATCGCGATCAGGTCGCGGCGGTGGTCGAGCAGGAACGGCTGATCAGCGATGAATTGAATAGTCTGCAAGATGTCGCGGCCAAGGGATTTGTCAGCAAGACCCGCATCCGCGCGCTGGAACGGGCCAAGGCCGACCTGATCGGGCAACGCGCGCGGTTGCTAGCGGCGCGCGACAGTTCCGTCAGCATGGCCGGGGAAGCGCGGTTGAAAGCGCTGGAGGCGAAGCAGGGGTTGCAGGAGAAGGTGACGGCCGAATTGCGGGATGTCGAAACGCAGCTGGGCGATGTTCTGCCCAAATGGACGGCGGCCCGCGATGAAGTGGCGCGGACGCAAGTGCGCGCGCCGGTCAGCGGAACGGTGGTCGGATTGTCGGTGCATACCGTGGGGGGCGTGATCGCTGCCGGGCAGGTGCTGATGGACATCGTGCCGCGCAACGGCGCGGTGGTGATAGAGACGCGCTTTTCCCCCGCCGACATTGACGACCTGGCGGTGGGGCAAAGGGCGGAGGTGCGCTTTGCAGGGTTTCCGGCGCGCAGCCTGCCCATCATCGACGGGCGGGTGACGCGGGTATCGGCCGACAGTTTCGTCGAGGAAAAGACCGGCGTGTCCTATTTCGTGGGGGAAGTGCAGATACCGCCGGAGCAGATCGCGCTCATCAGGCGCTATGCACGCGGCGATTTCGTTTTGAAGCCGGGTATGCCGGTGGAGGTGGTCGTGCCCCTGCGGCGGCGCACGGCATTGCAATATATGTTCGACCCGTTGACCGACCTGATGTGGCGGTCGTTCCGCGAAAAATAAGCCTATTGGAGGAGCCCTACCCTTAAGGGTGGCCCCTTAATCCCGATGATCTTCGCGGCGCGGGCCGTTTCGAGGGTATCAGCTTTCCATACACTCCGGGCCGAGGGCAGGCCCCAGCCATCCTGGCACGAGATGGGGATACGATATGGCCAGCTATTATAATGTTGTCGGCAGTTCGACGGTCACCGGCACGGCCGAGAAGGACCTGTTCTTTGCCTTCACCCGCCTGTCGAACCTGGATATCGTGCGGCCCGACGCTGTGCTGGCGCAGCTCGTATGGAACACCGCGATCCTGACCGAGGCCGGAACGCAATATCAGATCGCCGCGTCCAATATCCAGATTTCCATGGATCTGCTGCTGGGCGGCACCGGCACCGATATCGTCTATGGGTCCAACCTGTCCGACGCAATATTCTATAATAACGGGACCATTTCGGGCGGCTTTGGCGGCTTCGACAATATCGAGCAGTTCTGGCTGGGCGATGGCGATGATGTCATCGACCTGACCAACCATGGCGTGGGCGGCATCGATTATGCGAAGGACGTGCTGGTTCAGGGCGGCGCGGGCAATGACATCATCGTGGGCGGCGCGGGCAAGGATAACCTTCAGGGCGACGCAGGCGACGACATCATCTTCGGCTGGCGCGGAAGCGACAATATCTCAGGCGGGCTGGGCAACGACCGGCTTTATGGCGATGATCTGGGGTTCAACAATATCTCGGGCGACGACATCATCGATGGCGGTGCTGGCAATGACGTGATCTGGGGTGGCCGGGGCAGCGACAAGCTGAACGGTGGGGATGACAATGACATCCTCTACGGTCAGGCGGGCGGCGACACGCTGTCGGGCGGCACTGGCGACGACATATTATATGGGGATGACGCGAACACATCCAGCAACGACACGCTGAATGGCGATTCCGGCAATGACCAGCTTTATGGCGGCGCGGGCAATGACGAGCTGTCTGGCGGCACGGGCGACGATCTGCTCGATGGCGGGGCTGGCGATGATTATATGCACGGCGGTGCGGGCAACGACCGCATCCTGGCGGGAGCGGGCAACGACCTGATCGACGGCAGCGTGGACATCGACACGCTGGTCTTTTCCGGGAACCGCGCGGATTATATTTTCACGCTTCAACCCGACGGCAGCTATATTGCCGGGGACCTGCGGCCGGGATCGCCCGAGGGGACGAAGACGATCCGCAACGTCGAATTTTTCCAGTTCGCCGATGTGACGATCCCGTCGACCGGCCTTAACGCACCGCCGATGATCACATCCAATGGCGGTGGCATAAGTGCCGCGCTGTCCATCGATGAAAACAGCACGGCGGTGACCATCGTCGCGGCGACAGACACGGACAGCGGCCAGACCATAGGCTTTTCGATTGCGGGCGGCGCCGACGCGGCTCTGTTCGCTATCGATGCCGTGACGGGAGAACTACGCTTTCTGGCCGCGCCCAACTTTGAAAACCCGGCGGATGCGGATGGCGACAATGTCTATCAGCTGATCGTCGCCGCCAATGATGGCAATGGCGGCGTGGACACCCAAAGCCTGTCCGTCACCGTGCGCGACGTGGCGGACGGGGCCGCGCCGGTCATTACCTCCAACGGAGGAGGCGCTGCCGCCGCGATCACGATCAATGAGAATGCGACCGCCGTCAGCACGGTCATGGCAACGGACGCCGACGGTCCTTCGATCAGCTATTCGATCGCCGGTGGAGCCGACGCCGCGCTGTTCACCATCGATGCGGCGACCGGCGCCTTGAGCTTCAAGACGGGGCCGGACTATGAAGCGGCGGCGGATGCCGATCACAACAATGTCTATGACGTGATTGTGCAGGCCAGCGATGGCGCGAACGCCGATCGGCAGACGCTGGCGGTCACGGTCGCCAACCTCAATGACAATGCCCCGGTCCTTACATCCTACGCCGGAGCGGCATCGGCGGCGCTGTCGGTGGCGGAAAACAGTCTGCTGGCGGCGACGGTGCAGGCGAGCGATGCCGATGGTACGGCGCTGGGCTACAGCATCAGCGGTGGAGCGGACGCCGCGCTGTTTACGATCGATGCGGTGACCGGCGCGCTCAGTTTCAAGGCGGCGCCGGATTACGAAGCGCCCGGCGATGCCAATGGCGATCGCACTTACAATGTCGTCGTCACGGCCAGTGATGGCACCAATAATGTGGCGCAAACGCTGGCGATCACCATCACCAACGTCAATGACAATGCGCCGGTCATCACCTCCAACGGGGGCGGAGCCAGCGCGGCCATCAGCATGGCGGAAAACCAGACCGCCGTAACGACCGTGACGGCCGCCGATGCCGACGGGACGGCCCCGAGCTTTGCGATCGCGGGCGGGGCCGACGCGGCGCTGTTCACGATCGACGCGGTGACGGGCGCGGTGTCCTTCCTGACCCCGGTGGATTATGAAAACCGCCTGGATGCGGATAGCGACGGCGTCTACCAGCTGATCGTGCGGGCGACCGATGGCAGCAATGTCGATGACCAATTGCTGTCCATTAGCATCACCGACATATCGGAAGTCGGCAAGACCATCATCGGATCATCGGGCAGCAACAGCATCAATCCGACGACGACCGTGCTGGGTTACCAGACGACGGCACTCAACGACACCATCTATGGCATGGCGGGCAACGACATCATCGATGGCGGCGCAGGCGCGGACTATATGGATGGCGGCACGGGCAACGACACCTTTTACGTCGATACCTATTCCGACGACGGCTTTGCCGGGAATGACGATCAGGTGATCGAACTGGCGTCGGGCGGCACCGACCTTGTCTATGCATCGGTCAGTTACCGGATGGCGGCGGAGGTCGAAAAGCTGACCCTGACCGGCCTTGCCCCGATCAACGGCATCGGCAACGACCTTGCCAATATCATTGTCGGGAATGAGGCCGCCAACCAGATTTTCGGCGGGCTGGGGCAGGACAATCTGTCCGGCAATGGCGGCAACGACCTGCTGGATGGCGGTGATGACAACGACCTGCTGTTCGGCGGCGACGGGAACGACACGCTGATCGGCGGGCTGGGGAATGACAGCCTGGATGGCGGAGCAGGCGCGGACAACATGACCGGCGGCCTGGGCGATGACGTCTATGTGGTGGACAGCTGGTCCGATGACGGCAATGCCGCCAATGATGACATTGTCATAGAAGCCGTGGGCGGCGGCACCGATCAGGTCAACGCCTCTGTCAGCTATCGGATGGCGGCGGAAGTCGAAAAGCTGGTGCTGACCGGCGCTGGCAATATCGACGGCATTGGCAACGATCTGGCCAACACCATGACCGGCAACAGCGGCGCCAACAGCCTGTGGGGCGGGTTGGGCAATGACGCGCTGATGGGTAATGGCGGCAACGACAGATTGTTTGGCGAAGACGGCGGCGACCTTCTGGATGGTGGAGCGGGCGACGACTTTCTGGATGGCGGGGCGTCGACGGACACGTTGAAGGGCGGAGCGGGCGCCGACATCCTGATCGGCGGCGCAGGCAAGGATACGCTGACGGGCGGAACGGAAGCGGATAGCTTCGTCTTCGCAGGGCTTGCGTCATCGCTGAACAGTTCCAGCTATGACCGCATCACCGACTTCCGTATCGGTGAGGGGGATCGCATCGACTTCGATTTCCTGAACGGAAGCCTGCCCGCCGCCGATTATGC
Organism: Sphingobium sp. TomTYG72; assembly: GCF_055394715.1. Taxonomy (NCBI): domain Bacteria; kingdom Pseudomonadati; phylum Pseudomonadota; class Alphaproteobacteria; order Sphingomonadales; family Sphingobiaceae; genus Sphingobium; species Sphingobium sp. TomTYG72. The sequence continues at coordinate 418,214 of NZ_AP027337.1, forward strand.
CGAGGCGGCGATCGCGACCAACAATTTCGCCGACGCGCTGAACGCTGCCAAGGCGACGGCGGGCGTCAATCATGTGACCTTCATCGCCGGAACGACCGACGGCTGGATATTCTACGACGGCAATGGCGACGGCACATTTGAACAGAGCGTGATACTGGTCGGGGTCAACACGCTGGCGGGCGTGGATGTGAGTAGCTTTATCTAGGGACGCAAGACGCGCGTTTAGGCCGACGTCGGCGCGGCGGAGTTCCTCGACCAGGAAGATTCCGTTGGCTGGCCGCAGGACCGCCTGGGAGCCATAATGACCGATCCATGTTGAGGTCGAAGAACGGGTCTTTGGCGCGGTGTTCACGCACATTCGCTAACGCCCATGCCCATCAAGGAATGGCGCCTGATGAAACAGTTGACGAACGTCAACGGGTGGGCCAGCATCCCGTCGATTCGCGCCGGGTCGCCGCCAACACTTTGCCTGAACTTTGGAAGAAGCGTTCGCTGGAGAAGTGATGGGCCTACCATCTCCTGGCGGTGGTCGGACAGTTTTTAGGGACGATCGTTCGTCCGGGCGCAAAGGCGGTAAATGCATGACTGAAGTTGTGGGCATGGGTGATCAGGGCATCGCGCTGCAGCGACGCAGGCGCGGGATGCTTTTGCGGGCCATGTTCGCGCAAAATGTCGGGACGGGTTGTGCGTTCGGTGGTCTGGGCGTTAGCGTCCTTGCATTGCAGGATCGGTACGATGCGTCATTGGCCATGGCCACGATGGCTCTATCCCTTGCCGTCCTGTCGCTCACCGCCTTTGGTCCGCTGATAGCGGTTGCGATTGGTCGCTGGGGCCTTCGCCGGGTCATGTCGACAGGCGTCTTTATATCCATGGTCGGATATACGGCGCTGGCCTATGCGCCGACCATGCCGATCGCGCTGGCTGTATGCGGCCTTCTGATCGGTCCCGGCGCTGCCCTGTTTTCCGCCCTGCCGCCTGCGGTCCTGGCGAGTGGCTGGTATCCCGAAGCGCGGGGTAAGGTGATGGGCATTGCCTATCTGCCCCTATTCGTGACCGTCCTGCCCGTCATTGGGGTGAGCATCATCCAAAATTATGGCTTGCAGAGCTTCTTCCTGTTGCTCGCCAGCCTGCATCTGCTGTTGCTGCCGCTGACCTTGACCGTGATCGATCCTCCGGTCGAAGCGCCGGACGAATCCGGTTGGGCCGAGAGGGCGACATCGGGTCCGACGCAGATCGCCATTTTGAGCGGCGCCCTGTTCTGGCTGATTGCGGTCGGTGACGGCATCCTCAATGGCGCGGCCATCACGGGTGGCGCGCATCTTCTGCCCATCGTCGAAGGATATCATCAGTCTTTGCAGACGGGAGCAGTGCTGCTCGCCGTTTCAGGCGCGGCCAGCATCGTCGGATCGCTGGTGGCGGGCTTTGCGTGCGATCGGGTCGGTTCGGCCAGGACTCTCGGCCTCGTCGGTCTGGGCTTCGCTGCTGCCTGGGCAATCATGGGCATGTCGGGAGGGATGCTCGCATTGAATGTCGCGGCGTTCCTGATCGGTTTTTGCGGCGCCTCCGTCTTCCCTCCGATCAGCGCGCTGGTTGTTCAGGTATACGGGCTTGACGCCTTGCCAAAGGTTCTGGGTCTGCTGGGCGTCATGACGCTGCCATTCTCATTCTTCATGTCGCCTGCCGCAGGATGGCTGCGTGACTTTGCGGGCAGTTATGAACCGGTATTTGTCGGCGTGTTTACACTCTGCGCCTTTGCCGCTGCTATATTCTTTGGGATGAGCAGATATCATGCGCGTAATAGGGAGGTGCATCTGGGCATTCCCGACGCCGGGCTGCCGCCTGCGAAAGCAGCCTGAAAAAAGGCGTTCCGCAAGGGCGGATAAATTCACTCGCCATTTGGTTGAACATCGTCAACTATTGATAATGTTCAGCGAGCGTCGGGGACGTTGAATCGGTTCCGGCGGCATGCCTGCGTTCACCATATAGGGGAAACAGGCGTGGAAATGCTGGTGAAAAAGGTTTCCGTCGATGGCCCACACGAAGTTCCACCTTGGCTATTTCACGAAGTTCGGCGCGACGTCCTGGCCGGGCGATGGCAAGGAACTCGGCTCGCAATGGGCTGACGGTTCCTACCATAAGGAGCTGGCGAAGATGCTGGAGGCGGCGAAGTTCGACTTCATCTTCTTCGAAGACACGGTGATCGTGGGCGATCGCTACGGTGGTTCGATGGAGCTGGACCTCAAGAATGCGACACTGTCGCCCAAGCTCGATCCCTTGCCGCTGTTGCCGGTGATGGCGCAGGAAACGTCTCATATCGGGCTGATCGCGACGGCTTCGACCACCTTCTACCCACCCTATCTGCTTGCCCGGCTGCTCTCCACCATCGATTCCCTGACGAAGGGCCGCGCGGGATGGAACATGGTGACGTCGAGCGAGAAGAACGCGGCGTTGAACTTTGGCATGGAAAAGCTGCTGCCGCCCAGCGAGCGCTATGACATTGCCGATGAGTTCGTCGAACTGTGCAAGAAGCTGTGGGATAGCTGGGAAGAAGGGGCATTGGTCGCGAACACCGAGACGGGTGTCTATGTTGATCATAGGAAGGTCCACACCATCAATTTCGAGGGCAAACATTTCCGTTCGCGCGGGCCGCTGAACACGCTGCGATCGCCGCAGGGCTATCCCGTTCTGGCGCAGGCGGGCGCATCGGATCGGGGCCGTGATTTCTCATCCAAGAATGCCGAAGTCGTGCTGGGCATGATGACCGGCGGGGTGAAGGGCATGAAGGCCTATCGCGAGGACATCCGCAACCGCGTCGAAAAGCAGGGCCGCGACCCTGATAGCATCAAGGTGTTCTTCCTGACGCCGGTCAACATCCTGCCCGATGGCGGAGAGCCGCCCGAAATGACCGAGGCCGAGAAGCAGGCGGCGTTCGAGCATAATATCGTCATGGCATCATCCTCGCTCGACATCGACTTTTCGCTCTACGATGTGGATGCGCCTGTGCCGCAGGACATTGTCGCTGGCGGCCACACCAGCGCGCTTGAGCATATGAAGAAGGCCGGGCGGGAAGAGGGCAAATCCCTTCGCGACCTGTTCTCCTCAGGCAAAGGGGGCAGCGGCTCCCGATTCAGGGGCACGGCGCAAGAGGTCGCGGATCAGTTGATGGCGGTCATGGACGAAGTGGGTGGCGACGGCATATTGATCGAAGGGTCCGGCTATGATCGCCAGCTGCCCGATCTGGTCAATGGGGTCATCCCTGCGCTTCAGAAGGCGGGCGCGGTGCGCACTGAGTATGAGGGCACGACGCTGCGCGAAATCTTGCGCGAATTTTGAGGTCTGGTTGTCCGCATACGTGGCGGACGGTTGCGTTGCGACCGTCCGTGCTCACCCGGTTCGAGCGTTTCTGTCGCGGTAGAATTGAATGCCCAGTTGCAGGCTTTCCGCGATCCGGTCGGCCTTTTCCTGAAAGGCCGCTGCGACGTCTGGCGCGAGGATGTCACCGCTGGTCTGTCGCCACAGGGCAAGCCAGCGGTTGAAGTTATCTGCGGTCATGTGGGGTTCGTGCCGGACATGCGTGACCATCGGCTGGCCCTTGTACCGGCCGGTCCCCAGCATCACCGATGACCAGAACGCTTTGAGCTTTTCCAGATGAAGCGGCCAGTCGTCGATCGCCTGATTGAATATCGGGCCAAGGATCGGGTCAGTGCGCACCCGATCGTAAAAGGCGGGGACCAGCCGGTCGATATCCTCTTCGCTTATCTCGCTCATCAGTTATGCGGCCCTCTCAATCGCAGGAAATGAGGGCATTGCGCAGTTCATAGCCTGTCACCAGCGGATTCCACGCCAGTGTCGGCGCGCGGTCGAGCTTGAGGCCCGGCACCCGCAACAGGCGTTCGAGGAAGAGGCAGCTTTCCTGAAGCGCGACCTGCGCGCCGGGGCAGCGATGTTCGCCATCGCCGAAGGAGAGGCCCGCATTGCCATATTTGGCGCTGACTTCCCGGCCCGGCACAAACTCGCAGGGCCGCTCGCCAAAGGCAGTTGTGTCCGTGTTCGCGGCGCGGACGTCGATGGCGACAGCAGCACCGGGAGGGGCGCCCGCTGCCTCGGCCTCGTCGGCTGGCATGCGCCGGTAGAGATAGCCGACGACCGGCTCAAGCCGCAGTAATTCCTCCAGAAGGGCGATCTTTCCCTTTTCATCTGCGGCGAGGAAGGCGGTCTTCAAATCCTCACGCTCCAGCATATGCCAGGCGGCCATGACGATGAACTCGCGCGTCGTCGCCATTCCAGCGGCGCCATAGACCAGGCATTCGGTCAATATCTCCCGGCCATTATAGCCTTCGTCGATAAGGTGGGAGATGACATCGTCCTGCCGCTGCTTCCGCCGCGCGCGGATCGCTGGGGCGACGTCATGATAATAGAAGGACAGCACCCGATATTGGGCTTGCACGAATTTGACCAATGAGGCCAACTTGCCCGGATGCGGGCGGAAATCGCCGGTAAAGAACACATCCAGCCGCCGTGCCAGCCCCTTGGGATCGCTGTTTGTCAGGCCGACGATATGGCTGGCGACGGCGACGGCCAGCTCAAGGCTGAGCTGGTCGAGGAAAGCGGTCTTGTCCTTCGCGAACCGGGAAACCAGCATGTCGCTGAGTTCTACCATCAACTCGCGATAATGGGTGGTGACGATGCGGGGCGTGAAGAAACGGGCGGTAGCGCTGCGCTGAACGCGATGCGTTTCGCCTTCGAGGAACAGGATTGGCTGGCGCGTCGCACTGCCGATCCTGCCGACCTGTTCGGCCAGGAAACCGGCCTGCCGTACATTCTGATTGCGGAGGATGGCGCGCGCTTCGGCGAAATCGCGGGTGCGCATATCGGGATCGACGGTCCCACCGGCGTCGGCGGCTGCGGCTGACTTGCGGTCATCGCCCTCGCGATGAAAAGGACAGGCGGCGGAAAGGCGAGCGTCCATCAGCGTCGACCCTCATATGATGCACGACGAGCGCCTAACTTAGGTGCCCCCCGGTGCCGGTCAAGGCCCCACCTGTCCTGATCATCATGTGGGGAGGGGAGGCGCCTGGCCGCGCAGCAGCCCGGCGCCTCTCCCCGCCCTTACGGTCAGTCGAACTTATAGTCTTCCAGCACGGGCTCTTGCAGCTCGTTCCACATGTCGACGAGGCGGAAAGGCCAGGGACCCACGGGGCGGCCCTTGCTGTTCTGATAATAGCTCTTCGACTTGGGATGGGTCCAGATCATGTACTTCATCTGATCGTCGATCCGCTTGTTGTGACGCAAGAAGGCTTCCTCCGTCACTTCAATCGTGCGGGCGCCGGTCGCGATCATGTGATCGAGGCATTCGATCAGATAATGGACCTGCGATTCGCTGACGATGTTGAGGCCGCCTGCGTGGTTCGGGCCGATATTGGGACCGGTCGACAGGAAGTAGTTGGGATAGCCGGGGATGGTCGTGCCCATATAGGCGCGCTCTTCCTCGTCCGCCCAGTCCACCGCCAGATCATGACCGTCGCGGCCCTTGATCTCCAGATCCTGCACCAGCGACGATGCGTTGAAGCCGGTCGCGCAGATGATGACGTCGAGTTCGTAGAACTTGCCGTCGTTCGTGCGGATGCCGTTCGGCAGGATTTCGGCGATGCCCGCCGTCTCCAGCGTCGTGTGCGGCTGGACGAGGGCATCGTACCAGCCCGCGTCCATCACGACGCGCTTGGAGAAGATCGGGAAGTCGGGCGTCAGCTTTTCGATCAGGTCAGGGCGTCCCGCCAGCTTGTGATGCATGTGCGACAAGGCATATTGGCGCATGCCTTCGTTGAGCGCCGACACGGCGATGCCGTCTTCGGGGTAGGACGGGTCCTTCACCACATTGGGATAGAGGCCGTCGGCCGCGAACCAGAATACGCGGAAGCGGAACCATTCCTTGTAATAAGGGATGTGCCGCAGCGCCCATTTTACCGGATCGGGGACTTCCGCCTTCACTTCGGGGTTGTTGATCATCCAGTGCTTGGTGCGCATGAAGACGACCAGCTCGTCCACTTCCTTGACGATCGTGGACACGATCTGCGCGGAACTGGCGCCGGTGCCGATGACGGCGACCTTCTTGCCCTTCAGGTCGATATTTTCGTCATAATCGGCCGAATGGGTGATGATGCCCTTGAAGCTCTCGATGCCCTTGATGTCGGGCAGCTTCCAGCGGTCGGTGGTGCCGAACGCGTTGAACACGGCATTGGCCTTGATGACTTCGCGCTTGCCGGTGTTCAGGTCTTCGACAGTGACGTTCCACACGGCCTCATCCTGATCGAAGACCAGGCTGTGCACCATGGTCTTGAAACGGATGTTGCGGCGGACGTCATATTTGTCCGCCACGGCGCGGAAATATTCGCGCATGTCCGCGCCATGCGGGTGGTAGTGGTTCCATTCCGGGCTGATTTCGAAGGAATAGGAATAGAAGTGGCTGGGCGTATCCACGCCGACGCCCGGATAGCGGTTCTTCCACCAGGTGCCGCCGACTTCCTCATTCTTCTCGATGATCACATGATCGTAGCCGGCACGTTCCAGTTCGATGCCCGCCAGGATGCCGGTCAGGCCCGCGCCGATGACCAGCACCTTGAAGCCCGGCGGGGGTGGCGTGCGCTGGGGATCGTCCTTGCGCATGGGGCTACGGTGGAATCCGCCCTGTTCCATGACCATGGGAACGAACTCGTCAGTGACCGGCTCGCCGACGCCGATGCTCATCATCTTTTGCATCAGTTCGATCGGCGGATCTTCCGACCTCGCCGCGCCTGGCGTCGTCAGCACATGGACCAGCTTTTCATGCAGGTCGTCGATGCAGTCCTGCGGGATCACATAGTCGGGGTTGGTGTAAGGGGGATGAATGTGGACCTGGAAGTTCTGAAGCATCGATTCATCATGCGTCAGATGCACATAGACCATCAGCAAGGTCTGGAGATTGGCTGCCTTTAGCGCTGCGCGCAGTTCGGGGCCATCAGCCAGCGGAAGGGGGCGGCTGCCACTATCAAGCATGTTTGGCAAAGTCTTCGTTCTCATATCCATATGTCTCTCCATGAGAGCTGGGGGTCTGTGGGGGATGCGGGGGCGATGTCGCCCTGCTATTATCTCGCCATCATCTCCACATTCTCGCTCAACCGTCCTTCAGGGTCGCTGGTGAACAGGACGCGCACGCCATGTTCGGGCATTTCGCGAACCGGGCCGACATGCTTGCCGCCGTGCGCGAGCACCCGTTCGGCAAGCGCGTCGAGGTCCGTGGTGATGAATCCAAGGATCACTTCCCGGTCGCGTGGAGCAGGCCTATCTAAAAAGTTGATCATCGTCAACGATTCTGCGCCCATGCTTTCACCCGGACCCATAATCACTTCCCGCAGGCGGCCCATGACGGCGGGATCGCCCGATTCCACGCGGTGCAGGCCGTTGAGTCCGTATACCGCGCCGTAGTAGGCGGCCATGGCTTCCTCATCCTCCACGATCAGCTTGGTGAAGCCGAATCGCGTGTCGCCTGTGCTGCTCAAAGTCCTTCTCCCGGGATGCCGGACTGCGCGCTTGCTGCTTCTGCGATGATGCGTTCGAGACCGGCTATGATGTGGGTGAAGCCGTAGGTAAGGGCGGCTTTCCGATCGACCTGCAACAGGTCGTGCTGAAGATCCTGCAACAACGCGGCCTCATAGGTCGTCAGGGCATGGAGATGGGCGGTGGTCCGCTTGTTGTTGTGTTCCGGAGGCGGCGGCTGGGACGTGATAAAGCCGAGTGCCGAGGTCGTGAACCACCGCACCGCAAAGGCGAGATCGGGGCCGGTCAGCCCCTGCGCCCTGATCAATTCCACCACGGGTATCCATGTGCGCAACCAGCCCGGTGATGCATGACCATCCCACAGGCTGAGCTTCATCGCGACGGGATAGCGCTGGAACAAATCCACCGTTGCCCACAACCACTGGCGCACTTCGTCCTGCCAGCAGCTGCCCTTCGCCGGATAATCGAACCGGCTATATATTTCGTCGGCGACGGCGATCAGCAGATCGTCGCGACTGGGGAAATAATTATATAGGGTCATTACCCCGGCATTGAGGCCTTTTGCCAATAATCCCATGGAGAATCTGTCGATCGACATCTCGTCGAGCAGGACGAGCGCCGCTTGGATGATCGTGCCGCGCGAGAGCCTAGGAGGCCGCCCTCTTCCTCGCACGGGAAGGCCCGGCTTAGGATCGGCGTCGAGCGTCATCCTGTCGCCGATTTTCGAACCGCCTGTCACCCTGACCTCTCCCGTTCTTATACCATGCAAGAAATAAGGGTTTAGGCGCGCCTGTCAATTTACGTAAGGTGTACGATATCACGCACGCTGTTGACCCGCAAAGGGAACATCCTTGTTGATCGGCGGCGCGGCTGCGTCCAACTTCGCGATCAGCTTTTCCGCCAGATGGAAAAGCCACGGATCGGAACAGATTATTAAACGGAGACAAAGGCCATGCTGAGGTTCAGGGACAAGTCCGTCGTCATCACCGGCGGTTCCAGCGGTATCGGCCTCGCCGCAGCTCAGCGGATCATGGAGGAGGGCGGATCGGTGTTGATCACCGGATCGAACCGGGAAAGACTGGACAGCGTCGCGGCGCAGCTTCCCGGCGTGCACGTCCTGCAAAATGACGCGTCTCGTCCGGAAGCCGCCGAAGCTCTCGCGCAGGAAGCTGCGCGCCTGTTCGGCAAGATCGATGGCCTGTTCCTGAACGCAGGCGTCGGGGCAGGCGCGCCGCTGGGCCATATCAGCCCCGACCTTTACCGGAACCTCATGGACCTGAATGTCGGCGGGCCGATCTTCGGGACGCAGGCGATGGCGCCGTTGATCCGCGACGGCGGATCAATCCTGATCACGGCATCCGTCGCGAAGGACAAGGGGCTGCCCGCAAGCGCCCTTTATGGCGCCACCAAGGGGGCCGTTCGATCGCTGGCCCGAGGCTTTGCCTATGAGCTGGCCCCGCGCCGCATCCGCGTGAACACATTGAGCCCCGGACCGATCGCGACCGACTTTTTCAACCGCCTCGGCCTACCCGAAGAGCATCTTGCAGCGGTCGAACAGCAGATGGCCGGGAACAATCCCCTGGGCCGCCTTGGAACAGCGCAGGAAGCGGCGGCCGTCGCCCTGTTCCTGCTGTCTGACGAGGCAAGCTATGTGACGGGGTCGGATTATTTTGTCGATGGCGGGGAAGCGCAGCTTTAGCATAGCTAGTCTGCCCGGGAGATCGTGTCTAACAGTATCCAGATGCAGCATGTTAGTGACGGCCAAGTGATCCGCAGGCAGACTTTGGCGCGCCAGGATGTCGAAGCGCTGATGGGCGCGCCGCGTTCGTTGGCCGAGTGCGTGATCGAGGGTGCGGACCTGTCGCATCTGGACCTATCCCAATGGTCGTTTCAACAATGCGACATGCGACGCACCGATTTCACCGGCGCAAAACTTGATCGCAGCACCTGGCAGTCGTGCCGCGCCGCTTCGGCCAATTTCACAGCTTGTGATCTTGGCGAAGCGCGCCTTGCCAACAGCGACCTCAATGGCGCTTCGCTGAAGCGTAGTATGTTGGAAGCCGCGCATTTTTTCGGCTGCAAGCTTACGGGCGCTGACCTGTCGGATGTTCGGGCGTTAGACGTCCATTTTGAAGAAACGCTGTTGATCGGCGCGAAGATGACCGGGCGTTCCTTTATGAAGGCGAGGCTCGCACGGGTCGATTTTTCTCAGGCGGACTTGCGCAAATGCGATTTTCGCATGGCATCCTTCGAGGATTGCAGCCTGCGGGAGGCGCTGCTGACCGGCGCCCGGTTTGAAGGCGCAGACCTGCGCGGTGCCGACCTTGGCGGCGTAAGGCTGGAGGACGCATCCCGCTTTCGCGGTGCGACCATATCGCGGGAGCAGGCAGGGCAATTGCTCAGCGAATTGGGGTTGAACGTGCGATGAGGGTTTGAGGCCCTCGCTCGCGCCGTTCAATTCGGACGAGCGTCGGGATCACGCACCCTTAATTGTCGCAATATTCCCACCGCCCGGCATTGCAGGCTGCCACCGCGCGGCGCCATGACGCCATCTTGCGATTATAATCTGCGCGAGCGTCGGCATAGCCTTCGCCACCGCCCTGAGCGCGGCGATAGTCGCGCATGATCCGCGCATCGCGGTCGCGAACATAGGCGAGCTGCTGCTGGTTCATCTGCCGGATGATCGCCCGGTCACGCGCCCGCGCCGCAGAGCTGCGCATGGTGGGGTCATGCGGATCGTCCGCGAGCGCAACCGCTGGAAGCAGCGCGGCGCCGATCGCGGCCACGCATGCGAATATGCTGATCTTCATGGACCCTTGCCCCTCTTTTATTCCCTTTCCCCTGCTATTCGCGATCCGTTCCGCCGAAGGCAACGGATTTGCGACGAACGGCAGATCGCAGCTTCCAACTTACGCTTTGCTCATGCCGCATCGCCCTGGGGCAGTTCGGCGGGCGCGGCTGGCCAGTCTCCATCCTGTAGCGGGGGCAATGCTTCGAACCAGCCGCTGTCCCGATTGAGCGTGAAGCGATCGCAGGAAAAGCGGATGTCTTCACGCGCTACCGCGCGCAGGGTTTCATTGATGCCGCCGATGCCGCTGGCGCTGATGACGACATAGCTGACCTTGCCGTTTTCACAGGTGACGAGGGCTTCGACGACCTTGCCGACAGTCTGTCCGTCGGATGCCGTGACCGGCAGGCCCGCGATTCCGGTGGCCGTGAAGAGTGTCGGGTAGGGCGATCGGCGGCTGGATTGGGCGGCCGACTTGCCGCCATCCTCATAGGCGCGCTGGCGACCGAGCCATCGCCACACGCCGACAAGGTTCACGAAGGTGAGAAAGCCGTTGGTCGCGACGAGGTTCGTCTGCCCGGACGACAGGCCGACGACGGACCATGCGATCGACCCAAGGGTGAAGACGACGAAACCCCAGCCGGTGACGCGCGCGCCCAGATTGGCGGCGGTCATCATCGCGGCGATCATGGTCGCAATGGGCGCGACCCAACCAGCAATATTTTCCAGAGCAGGCTCCTACATTCGAAGCATCGAACGACGCTTCAACGCGCGCCAGCCATGTTGGTGGCGGCGCGGAGCGGGAGCCTTGCAAAAATGGATGGCGAGGGTCGCGGCCTTTCTTAGCCCTGCGGCAGGATCGCGGCGATTCCGGCGCGCGCGATCTGGGCGTCCTGATCCGACTTGACCCCGGAAACACCCACGGCGCCGACATAGTCACCGTCGATGACGATCGGCACGGCGCCTTCGAGCATGGCGGGCATGCCGGGTGCGGACAGCATCGTAACGCGACCGTTCAGCACCAGATCTTCATAGACCTTCGTTTCGCGGCGGCCGAGGATGGATGTCGATGCCTTCGCCTCTGCCATCTTCACGGTGCTGGCGGCGGCGCCATCCAGGCGGATGAGGCCAAGCAGATGCGCGCCGTCATCGACGACGGCGATCGTCACGGCCCAATCGTTCGCCAAAGCCTCTGCTTCGGCTGCGGCGAGGATCGCCTTTACATCATTTGCTTCCAGGCAGTGCTTGGTCTTCATGCCGTTCGATCCGTTGTTGATGCGCAGGGGCGCTTGAAGGAAAGCGCGCCTTATCACGCGTGGCGCGTCTTGCCAGCGCTATAGAGGGGAAGGTGGTTCGGAGAGGCTCTGATCCGCCTCAACGGGGATGGTCAGCAGTTCGGGCTTTTCCTTGCCGAACGACTGGACCGCGACGGTCACGTTGCCTGCCGCCGCGACGTCTGACAGGGGCATGTCGATGGCAATGGCGTCATCGCCGGAGACCTGCCACTTTACCGCGACGCTGCGCCCTTCAGGCAGTTGGACGGAAACATTCCTCACGCAGGCGGTCGTGGGGCCGGTCAGCAGCAGCCTGTCATTCTTTCCCTCTATCAGGCGCTGGTCGGCGGATGGCTGCAAGCTGCCCGCTTGAGGGAATTGGAGTGCGAATTCCGGCCCGTCAAAGGCTTCGAAACCCCAATGGCCGTGCAAGCGGCCCTTCATCGGGCCGCTCAAGTCATCAGGTTTGAAGGAAGGCGCGAATATGTAGCCGCCCCTGTCGGCCCGCGCGATGAGCGGTGCTTCGACCGTGTGGCCGTCCTTGTCCGTCAACCGCAGGGCCATGTTGTGGGCATAGTCGGTGGCAAAGACGAGCGGCGCGCCATCGACGCCCAGGACGACTCCAGGCCGGGAGCCGCAGATGGGAGCGTCGCTGCTCCGGCGCAGGGGAGGGGGAACATTCTTCTCGATAGCGGGCAATGCCGCCACCAGCACGGACTTGGGCTTGCGGAAGGATGGCGCGCTGTTCAGCAGCAGGGAAACGGACTTGCCATTTTGAATGCCGAGCGCGGGCAGATAGTTGAATTCCGGATTGTTGAACGCGCCGAATATGCGGGCAAGATCGCGGACTACGCCGATATAGGGGCTGTAAAAGCCATAGCCGCCCTCCCGTGTCGCGCTGAATTGCAGGGCGAGGTCGGTAGGAGCGCCGATGATGGTTTCGGTGAGCGAATTGCTGTGGATGTCGCCCAGCACCAGACTGTCGCGATTTTCGACGAGGCAGGCGGCCTGAAACTCGACGATTTTCGCCAGGCAGTCGGGGTTGAGTTTGACCGCGAGGCTTGAGGACAGGATCGGGGCGACGGTCCTTAGATATTCAGGGTGGCTGTTTTCCTGCGATCGGATGCCGAAGATGAAGGCGTTGAGCCTGCTCCGGTCGAGCGAAGCCTTGTTGATGTCCTGCGTTACGCGGACGAATTCGCCGGGACGGCCCCGGATCGCGTCGGAAATGGTGCTGATGTCGCCGCCGGTATCGGGCACCATGAACAATACCAGCTGGCGCGCATGATCCGGCACGGTCAGTTTCAATATCCGTTTTCGGTCCTTGCGCTGCCATGTTTCCGCGCTGGAGATCCAGCTCTTGGGCGGCGGGTTGGTGATGCCGCGCAGGAATGCCGACACCAGGCGGTAGCGGATTGACTGGTCTTCGGGCAGATTGGCTTCGATCCTGACGACGTCGCCCGACGCCAGTGCGGGCACTTGCCCGATCGGCAAGGTTCGCCCAGCGCGGCTGACGGTCACCAGCAGTTCGGGGCCGGGGAGGTCAAAGGGCGCCGGGTCTGCCGCAGACGCGCTGACGGGCGCCATGCAGGCGAGGGCGAGGATGCAAAGGTGTGTCGAACTGATCCGGCGATAGGTCATGCATTCTCCCTGCGCGGGTAAATCGAGCCGTCAAGAGAGGCGGCGGCCCTTTTTCGCTTTGCCGATCCGCTGGGAAGGCAGGATGTGCGGCGAAGGAAGGCATCGGCGCCGCGTTAAGTTCCTGGGTCGGCAAGCTTTGCGGCCTTTCCGGGCATTCATGAAACAGGCTAAAGGAGTTTTCCCGTTACATCATGACAGGAGGCAGCAGTGTTACCCGCCCGGACTTTCAGCGTGTCGATCAATCAGGAATGGCGGGCTCTTTACGAGAGGATATGGCGTCCCGAATTTTTCCCCCAATGGGCCTCTGGCCTGGCGGAATCGGGTTTGCGCGAAGATGGGGACGGCTGGCTGGCCGATGGACCGGAGGGGCCGATCCGTACCCGCTTCACGCCCCATAATGATCTGGGCGTGATGGATCATCAGGTGGATCTGGGGGGTGGCGATCAGGTCCATGTCCCCTTGCGTGTCGTGCAAAATGGAGAAGGTGCGGAAGTCATGCTGACGCTTTTCCGCCAGCCGGGCATGGATGATGAACGGTTCGCGGCCGACATTCGATGGGTCAACCGCGATCTCAAGGCGTTGAAACGGCTGATCGAAGGCTGAACTGCCTGCGAGAGATCATGCCTCCCGCCATTGTCCCTGATCAATGCCATCCAGCGACCAATCCCCGATCCTCCACCGAACAAGGCGCAAGGTGGGGTGGCCGACGGCCGCCGTCATCCGGCGCACCTGCCGGTTACGCCCTTCGCGGATCGTGAGGCGGAGCCAGCAATCGGGCACGCTCTTGCGGAATCGCACCGGCGGATCGCGCGGCCAGAGGGCGGGCGGGTCGATGCGTTCCACCAGCGCGGGCAGGGTAAGCCCGTCCTTCAGCTTGACCCCGCGTCGCAGCGCCTCCAGCTCCGCTTCGCCGGGATCGCCCTCAACCTGAACCAGATAGGTCTTGGGCGTCTTGAACCGGGGGTCGGCGATGCGCGCTTGCAACCGCCCGTCATCGGTCAGCAGGAGCAGCCCTTCACTGTCGAGGTCGAGCCGCCCGGCAGGATAGACGCCCGGCCTGTCGATGAAGCCCGCGAGTGTCGGCCGTGGGGGACCGGTGCTCTCATCGGTAAACTGGCACAGCACGCCATAGGGTTTGTTGAAGAGGATGAGGGCCATTGTTCAATCCTCCTCATCGAAGGCGAGGCTGCCGTGATCGATCAGTGTCTTGATGAGGCCGACCGCGCCGGGGTTTTGCGCAAGGTCCGGATTGGCCGCGACCATGGGGTTTGAGCATAGCTGTTCGGCAAGGGAGGCAGTGTCGGCCCCGCAATCGAAACAATGGCCGTCCGCGAACAGCAGAACCGAGCTTCCCTGCCGGATGAAGGAATAGCGGCTGGCCGGGTTGCGCTGGAGCGATGCCCCTTGGGCAAGCCATGCCTGTACCTCACCGGCCGCAATGGGTTCATCGGGCCGCCAATCGGCATCGGAATATTTGGGCGCGCTGCTATGCTGCCCGAACCAGCGGGCGAAGGCATCGCGATTGGCCAACGCCTCCATCACCATCGCGTGCAGCCGGTCGAGCGCAGGGGCGGTGATTTCTCCCGGATTGGACTGTCGGGCGAGACCGGGGTCGGTATAACGGTCCTCCTCCGCCATGCCGTCCGCCTGATGCGCGGACCAGCCTTCGACAAGGTCGGCGCGGGAAGGCGCGCGAAACCCGATCGAGTAGGTCATGCAATCATCGCCGACCGCCACGCCATCATGCGCAAAGCAGGGTGGCACGTACAGAATGTCGCCGGGCTCCAAGATCCAGTCACCCTCCGCTTCAAAATCGGCGATCAGGCGTAGATCGTCATGCGGCAGCAAAGGTGTCGCCGAACTGCATTTTGGCCCGACGCGCCAGCGCCGTTTGCCGAGGCCCTGCACCAGAAAGACGTCATATTGATCGAAATGCGGCCCTACGCCGCCCCCGTCCGTGGCGCAGCTGACCATTACATCGTCGATGCGCCAGTCCGGTATGAAGCGAAAAGGTTCCAGCAGGGCCGCGACGCTGGGGACATGATGATCCACCGCCTGCACGAGCAGTGTCCATGGCCCGGTTCCGAGTTCGCCAAAGCGCGCCTCGGGCAGGGGGCCGCTTTCCATCGTCAGTTGAATAGCTTGTCGCGTGATAAGGCGGGATTCCACGCCCTCTTCGCAGGCAAGTCCGGCCAGTTCGTCCGGATCGAGCGGATTGTCCCAGTCCTTCCACGGATTGCGGATCAACAGCGGGCGCTTTTGCCAATAGTCGCGGAGGAAAATGTCGATGTCGAAATGGGCGAGTTGCATGTGATGCCCATGCGCCCCCGGGACGCGGCTGTCAAAAGCTCGGCTCGGGCTGACGGCAACGGTCTGGCGCATCCTATCATGGGTCGAAATCCACACTCGCGGCTTGACTCGTTATGGAACTCGCCGATACCCATTTTTTGGAATGTGGAAAGGATGAGGAACAATGGCGCGTTTGGAAGGCAAGGTCGCGATCGTAACGGGAGCAGGCCGTCAGGGTAATATCGGCGCGGCCGTATGCGACGCGTTCCTGCGGGAAGGTGCGCGCGCGGTGATCGCCACCGATCTTCGCACAGAGGACGCGGTCAGCAACGAGATTGAAGCCAAGCATGGCGCTGGCCGGTTCAAGCTCGTCGCGCAGGATGTGACGCTGGAAGCGGACTGGGCCAAGCTGGTATCGATGGTCGTGTCTGAATTCGGCGCGATCGACGTGCTGGTGAACAATGCCGGTATTTCCATCCATGGCGGTATCGAAGCCACGTCGCTGGAGGACCTGCGCAAGGTCATGGCCGTCAACCATGACAGCGGCTTTTTGGGCATGAAGCATTGCGCGCCTGCTCTGGCCGATGCCGTGAACCGCTTTCGGGGCGGTGGTTCGGTGATCAATACCGTGTCCATGGCGTCCCACATGCCCAACGCCCATAATCTGAGCTATCATGTGTCGAAGGCGGCGCAGCGCATGTTGACCATGTGCGGCGCGATCGAATTTGGCCCCAAGCGCATCCGGGTCAATTCGGTGCATCCGGGACAGACGACGACGCCGCTGCTGAGGGAAGGCTATGAGGGATATGCGCAGCTTGGCATCTACGAGTCGGCCGAGGCAGGTATTCAGGAGCTGGTGAACATGTGCCCGCTCGGTATCGAAAGCTTCCCGGAAGATACGGCACATGCCTTTGTCTATCTGGCGTCGGATGAGGCCCGCTTTGTGACTGGGGCGTCCATCTATCATGATGGCGGACTTGGTCGCCAATATTGATCGGCAGTGATGAGGGGCGGCCAAGGCCGCTCCTTATCGCGCTTTAAACGGGTCAGGTGTCGGGCGCTTTGGGCATCACTCCCTGCGCGATCAATTCTGCCACGCGTAGTGCCTTTGCATCGGCTTCTTCGTCGGTCAGCGATTCTATTGTGCCTGCCGACACTGCGTCGACCATGTCCTGCGATAATATCCACAGGAACATGGACGCCACCTCTTCGCAGTCGACTGGACGGATAAGGCCCCGCGCCTGCAGGCGCTCCAGATAGGAGCGAAGGGGAGTTTGTTGGCGCAGGGTCCGCGCCTCCCTCATCGCATCGCGGAATTCCGGGAAACGCAGGCCTTCGCGCATGCTGATTGCGGTGACGGCATGCGCGGCCCTGGTCCGGGTGATGCGGATGATCATGCGTGCCCATTCATAAAGACCCTCGACGGGATTATCGCGATCGAGCAGGCGGAGATCGGGGGCCATGTTCCGGTCGGCCATCCGGTCCAGCACGGCTCGCAACAGTCCAGGCTTGCCGCCATATTTGGCATAGATGGTCTTTTTGGAAACGCTCGCGCGCCGGGCGATCAAGGTCAGGGTGGCACGCTCATAACCCAGCTCTATCAATGCCTGTTCGGCTATTTCGAGCAAGGCCTCCGCGCGTTCTTGAAGCTCTGTAGAGCGCGGCCGACCTGCGCCGCCTTGCCTTTTTTCCTGGTGCATATTCAGTGCTTGGCTTGATCGACGCCGAGGCGCAAGGCCCGTCCGGCCATGAAAAAAAGCGCCCCGCCTTGCCCCAGAAGGCGGGACGGGACGCTCCTGACGGTCGCAGGCCGCCCCCGGGAAACCGTGCGCGGGCCGCGTCCGGAAGAGGAAACAGGCTAAGACGTTGATAGTTCCACGCAATGTCCCCTGCTCACACGGGTAGCGCTGTCGTATATTTGGTCATCGACAGGGCAAAATGGGATGCGGCGCTGGCCACGGAGGGATGGCCAAGCAAGGTGTGCATCAGGAACAGATTATAGTCCGCAACGTCGGCAACCACGATGCGGAGCAGATAGTCCCACTCGCCCGACATGGAGAAGCACTCCACGATTTCCGGGTGGACATCGACGAAATCCTCAAATGCCTGCCGTGCGTCGCGAGCATGGCTGCGCATGCGGATGTTGCAGAGCACATTTACGCCGCGATCGACCTTTTCCGGGTTCACGAGGCGGACGGCGCCGGTGAGGATACCGGCGGTTTCCAACGCCTTGATCCGGCGCCAGCATGAAGCGGTGGAAGCGCCAACCTGTTCGGCCAGTTCGGCATGGCTGACCGTAGCATCCTTTTGAAGAATCGAGATGATCCTGCGGTCGGTCTCATCAATTTGACGAAAATATTTCATATTGCGTCCTGATGCGATGACAATGTTTCCAAAACTCGCCCATTTTGCGTGAAATTGGAACCCCCTTACATGGGGGTCGTGTCATAACCTTCAGATGGCCGCTTCAACCATCGAACGCCCCGCAGGCGCTGCGGAGGATTGGACGGTCCCGCAGGATTGGGAAAGCTACACGCCCCAGGAGCATGCCGTTTGGGATGAGCTGTTCGCTCGGCAAGCTGCGTTGCTGCCTGGCCGGGCGGTGAAGGAATTTACGGACGGTCTGGATATTCTGCGGATCGCGAAGCCGGGCATTCCGAACTTTGAGGAACTGTCCGAAAAGTTGATGAAGAGGACAGGCTGGCAGGTGGTCGCGGTGCCGGGATTGGTGCCGGACAGGCTGTTCTTCGAACATCTGGCAAACCGGCGCTTTGTGGCGGGACGCTTCATTCGCAGGCCCGACCAGCTGGATTATTTGCAGGAGCCGGACGTTTTCCATGACGTGTTCGGCCATGTGCCGCTGCTCGCCCATCCGGTTTTCGCCGATTACATGCAAGCCTATGGCGAGGGCGGGCTGCGCGCGGATGGCCTGGGTGCGATCGAGAAGCTGGCGCGCCTTTATTGGTATACGGTCGAGTTCGGCCTGATGCGCGAGGGGGCGGAACTGAAGATCTATGGTGCGGGGATCGTCTCTTCCCATGGCGAGTCCCTGTTTGCACTGGATGATCCATCGCCCAACCGGATCGGTTTCGACCTGAAGCGGCTCATGCGCACCAAATATCGGATCGATGACTATCAACAGTCCTATTTCGTCATCGACAGCTTCGATGACCTGCTGCGCCAAACAGTCGAGATGGACTTCGCCCCGCTTTACGAAGAGCTGAAACAAGAGGAGGCGATAGAGGCGGACGAAATCATCCCTCAGGACCATGTCTTCAGCCAGGGAACGCAGGATTATGCAAAATCAAGGGAAAGAGGGTGACGGACATGGCGGACAATCCATTGGGCCTCAACGGATTTGAATTTGTCGAATTTACGTCGCCGGACCCCGATGCAATGGCGACGCAGTTCGAGCAATTGGGTTTTGTCCCGACGCATCGTCATCCTTCCAAGAACATCACGCGGTATAAACAAGGTCGCATCAACCTGATGCTGAACCGGGACGACGCCGGGCGGGTGGCGGCGTTTCGGGGCGAGCATGGTCCGTCGGCAAGTGCCATGGCCTTTCGCGTGGCGGACCCGGAAGCAGCGATGGCGTGGGCGCTTGAGCATGGCGCGCAGCCGACCGAGGAGGATGATACCGTCATTCAGGGGATTGGCGGATCGTACCTCTACTTCGTCAAAGACGGCGAAGATCTTTATGAGAATTGGGCGGAGTTCCCCGGATGGCGGTGGGCGGAGGCCGCGAACAATGTGGGGCTCGATATGCTCGACCACCTGACGCACAATGTCCGGCGCGGGCATATGCGTGTGTGGAGCCAGTTCTACCGCACGCTCTTCAATTTCGAGGAGCAGAAATATTTCGACATAAAAGGACAGGCGACCGGGCTCTTCAGCCAAGCCATGATTGCCCCGGATCGGGCGATCCGTATTCCACTTAACGAAAGTCAGGACGACAAGAGTCAGATCGAAGAATTCATCCGCCAATATCATGGCGAGGGCATCCAGCATTTGGCGCTAACCACCGATGACATTTACGGAACAGTGGAAAAGCTGCGGGCGCGGGGCGTTCGATTGCAGGATACTGTCGACACCTATTATGAGCTGGTCGACAAACGCGTGCCCGGACATGGCGAGGATCTGGAGCGGTTGCGGAAGAACCGGATACTCATTGACGGTGACGTGGAGAAGGAGGGCATATTGCTCCAGATATTCACGGAGAATATGTTCGGGCCGATCTTCTTCGAAATCATCCAGCGCAAAGGCAATGAAGGTTTCGGCAACGGCAATTTTCAGGCATTGTTCGAAAGTATTGAGTTGGACCAGATACGGCGCGGCGTAATCACTGTTGACGAGTGAGGCTGACATGACGCTTTGCGGTTTCGGCAATGTGCATTCCACGGAAGCGGTGGCCGGGGCGTTGCCGATTGGGCGCAATTCGCCTCAGCATGTGCCTTATGGCCTCTATGCCGAACAGCTTTCGGGCACGGCTTTCACCGCGCCCCGGCACCAGAACCAGCGGAGCTGGCTTTACCGAATGCGGCCATCGGCGGAGCATGGTCCGTATCAGCCATATGACGGTGCGCGGCTTTTGCGGTCCGGGCCGCTTCCTGACGGCCTCCTTTCGCCTAACCGATTGCGGTGGGACCCGTTGGGGATGCCGGATGCGCCGACCGATTTCATCGACGGGCTGGTTACCTATGCGGTGAATGGCGACGTGGTGCAGGGATTGGGCTGCGCCATCCATATGTTCGCCGCCAATCGGTCCATGATCGACCGGGCCTTCTTTTCTGCTGATGGCGAAATGTTGATCCTGCCGCAGCAAGGGGCGTTGCGGATCGTTACCGAAATGGGTGTCCTGACGGCTGCGCCATTGGACATGATCCTGATACCGAGGGGCGTGCGCTTTCGTGTCGAACTGCTCGACGGGACAGCGCGGGGATATGTTTGTGAAAATCACGGGGCGGCGTTTCGATTGCCGGAACTTGGGCCGATCGGATCGAACGGGCTTGCCAATGCGCGGGACTTTGAAGCTCCGGTGGCGGCTTATGAAGATGTCGAACGGCCTTTCGAGATTGTGCAGAAATATATGGGGTCACTCTGGACGAGCAGGGTGGACCATAGCCCGTTCGACGTGGTCGCATGGCATGGCAATCTGGCGCCGTTCCGCTATGATCTCCGCCGTTTCAACACGATGGGAACGGTGAGCTATGACCATCCCGATCCATCGATCTTCACGGTTCTGACGTCGCCCAGCGATACGCCCGGCACGGCGAATGTCGACTTCGTGATTTTTCCGCCGCGATGGATGGTGGCGGAGGATACATTTCGGCCGCCCTGGTTTCATCGCAATGTCATGAGCGAATTTATGGGCCTGATCGAAGGGGAATATGATGCCAAGGCGTCCGGTTTCATGCCCGGCGGCGCGTCGCTCCACAATTGTATGTCCGCGCATGGGCCGGATGTCGAAAGCCATGACAGGGCGGCTTCGGCTAAGCTCGCCCCGGTGAAGACAGACGCGATGATGGCGTTCATGTTCGAAAGCCGCCTGCCCTATGCGCCGACCAGATGGGCGATGGAGACGCCGCGGCTTCAGCGCGATTATGACAGATGCTGGAAGGGCTTTGCCAAGGCGCAGCTTCCTTTGCCGCCGGAGGAGCCGCGCTGATGAACTGGTGGGAATGCGATGAGACCCATGATCCCGCGCTGACCAGTTGGGTTGAAAGCGCGCAGGGACATCGGGACTTTCCGATCCAAAATCTGCCTTGGGGCATCTTTGCGCCGCGTGGGGAGCAGGCGCGGATCGGGGTGGCGATTGGCGACATGATCCTGGACCTGCGAGCTTGCGCGGGCGCTGGGTTGCTTGGCGGGGATTGGGAGGAGGTTTGCGCGGAGCCGGTGCTGAACCGGATGCTCGCGCTTGCGCCGGAGCAGAGGCGAGCTCTGCGGCGGCGGATCAGCGCATTGCTATCCGATCCGGCGAACCGTGCGGCAGTGGAGCCGATGCTCTATCCATCGGGCGAAGTCACCATGCAGCTGCCCGCGCGCATTGGCGATTACACCGATTTCTATGTGGGCATTCATCACGCGAACAATGTCGGACGACAGTTCCGGCCCGATAATCCGCTGCTGCCCAACTATAAATATGTGCCCATCGGCTATCATGGCCGAGCCTCGTCCATACGCCCGTCTGGTGTGCCGGTGCGTCGCCCGCATGGACAGCGCAAGCCGCCAGATGCGCAGGAGCCCGTTTTCGGCATGTCCGCGCGGCTTGATTATGAGCTGGAACTGGGCGTCTGGATCGGCACGGGAAATGATCTGGGCAGCCCGATCCCGATCGATGAGGCGGGGGATCATGTTGCCGGGTTCTGCCTTTTGAACGACTGGTCTGCGCGGGATTTTCAGGCGTGGGAATATCAGCCGCTTGGGCCGTTTCTGGCGAAGAATTTCCAGTCCACCATATCACCCTGGGTCGTGACGGCCGAAGCCATGGCGCCCTTTCGCATGGCTCAACTTGCTCGGCCGCAGGGTGATCCGCTGCCGTTGCCCTATCTTTCTTCGGACGCGGACCAGCGCCATGGAGCGTTGGCCGTCACGCTGGAAGCATTCATCCAGACGCAGCGCATGCGGGAGAAAGGACAGCCGCCGTTTCGTCTCAGCACCGGGCCAGCCAGCAATATGTATTGGACGGTCAACCAGATCGTGACGCATCATGCGTCCAATGGGTGCAACCTTAATGCGGGGGACCTGTTGGGGACGGGTACGATCTCCGCGCCGGTACGAGAGGGTTATGGCAGCATGCTGGAGCTGTCCGAAGGTGGGCGAGAGCCCCTGATACTGCCTGACGGAGAGAGGCGTTCCTTTGTTGAGGATGGCGACGAGATTTTCCTGCGGGCAACGGCTAACGCGCCGGGCTTTGTTTCGATCGGCTTTGGCGAATGCCGGGCCGTGGTGATGCCCGCATGAACGCGCCTGTAACCCTGCACGGCTATTGGCGTTCGTCCGCCGCCTATCGTGTGCGCATCGCGCTGAACCTTAAGGGCGTCGACTATGTTCAGGTCAGTCATGACCTGCGCGCGGGAGAGCAGCGGGATGCCGACTATCTCGCGATTGCACCTCATGGTCTGGTTCCCGCATTGGAGGTGGAGGGCAGGACCCTCATTGAAAGCCCCGCCATAGTGGAATGGATCGACGGCAAGTGGCCCGAGCCGCCTTTTTTGCCCCACGATGCGGATGAGGTCGCGGTTGTACGGTCGATGGCGGCGTTGATCGGTTGCGACATCCACCCGCTCAACAATCTGCGTGTTCTCAACCGATTGCAGAGCCAGTTCCAGGCCTCCAAGGATCAGGTGAAGGAGTGGGTAAGGCATTGGATCGCCGAGGGTTTTTCGCCGCTTGAGCAGTTGGTCGCACGGTATGGGACGGGTTTCGCTTATGGGAGCGGGCCAACATTGGCCGACTGCTATCTTGTGCCGCAGCTTTATAATGCCGGGCGTTTCGGGGTCGATTTGTCGCCCTATCCCCGATTGGTGGCGGCGGGTGAGGCTGCCCTGGCGCTGCCTGCTGTTCAGGCGGCGCATCCGGATCGGCAACCGGATGCGGGTTAGCCCGTCTGTTCGAACTTGTTGAAGACCGCGCGTTGATCGGCAAAGGCGCGCTTGTAGGCGGGGCGTTCTTCGCCGCGTGCGATATAGGGCGGGAGGTTGGGGTAGAGTTCCAGCAACCCTGATCCGGTGAGCCTGCGCAGGACGGTGACCATCAGCAGGTCTCCGGCGGCGAAACCGCCTTCCAGCCACTCACGGTCGCCAAGCCAGTTGGAAAGCTGCGACAGACGCTGTTTCGCGCGGCTGTCCAACAGGGGCATGCGTGCTTCATACCAGCTTTGCTCGCGTTCCAGATATTTGGGCATTTCCCGTTCGAGGATCGGGGATTCGACCGTGTTTAGGGCGGCGAACATCCAGGCAATGGCGCGGGCACGACCGTTGGGGTCGCTGGGCCAGAGGCCGCCGTGCCGATCACCGATGTGCAGGATGATCGCCCCGGTTTCGAAGAGGGTGAGGCCATCTTCTTCATAGGCCGGTATCTGTCCGAAGGGCTGCGACGCGAGGTAGCCGGGCTCCTTCATTTCCTCAAAGGAGAGGAGTCTGACCTGATAGGGCACACCTGCCTCTTCGAGAGCCCATCTGACCCGCATGTCGCGTGCCAACCCCATGCCGCGATCCGGTGACCGTTCGAAGGCCGTGATGGTGATGGTCATCCTTCACTCCGGCTGATGACAAATCGTCCTTCCAATGCCTTCTTCTAAGACCTCACTTACCGTCCAGATGTGCGAAGTCGAACTGGCTTGTCGGGATGATGTCGATGCGCGAGAAGTCGATAAAGCTCGCGCAACTTTCCGCCATATCCTTTGTATTGCGAGCGAATTTTTCATCATCGCCTACCGCGTCGAAAAAGGCGGCGGAAACCGTCATCGCTTCGGGTGAGAAGCATTCCTCGACAAAGGCGTCATAGTCGGGCGCGTTCGGCGTTAGCGCGCGGACGATGATGTTCTGCACATATTCGAAATTCGCCTGGGTATCGATCGCCACGCGGGTGTGGTGGCTGTGCCAGTGCGCTACCGCGTCGTCCCAGCTCATGTCAGGGCGGAAGGAGATGAAGCTGGCCTGCGACCAGCCCCAGGTGCGCGCCCCGGTCTGCGGCACATGATCCCGGTTGGGGATGATGGTGGATTCCGCAACCAGCCATGCCGCGAACCGGCTGCTATATGTGGCCAATATGTCGTCGATTGGCCTGCGGAAGTGGGCATTGGCGGTGGGCAGCCAGAATTGCACAACCGCATCCTGCTGCGGCTGCTGCCAAGTTTGGAGCAGGGGCGCGGCGGGGTCCACGGCTTCGTCCCGGACATTGAGGCGGATGCCACTGGCGCCCGCTTGCTTGAGCGCGGTGGGAAGCGCGGCCTTCAGTCGTTCCGCGTAGTCGGCGCGGCTTACGCCCTCCGGCGCCCAAAGAGCATAGATCAGCTTTTCCATTCAGATCTCTCCATCAATCTTTCAGGTCAGTCGAAATTGGCCTGCCCGCCGTCGAGCGGGATGGTGGCGCCGGTCAGGTATGACAGGTCCGATCCGCACAGGGCGACGATGGCGCGGCCGATATCTTCCTCTAGCCGACCGATGCGATCGAGCGGGATGGTGCGGAAGAAGGCCTTTGCCTCTTCGGGATTATTTTCGATCCACCATTTGAGGCCCGGCGATTCAGCATGCGGCGCGATGGTGAGGACGCGTATATTCTGGCGCCCCCATTCCGCCGCGCCCGCGCGCGTCAGGACGCGGGTCGCCTGCTTCACCGCGCCGTAACAGCCATAGCCGGTCATGTCCCAGCGGATGCCAGCGGAAGAGGCGAAATTGAAGATGGTGCCGCCGCCGCGTGCGGCCATGTGGGGGCGCACCAGCTTCATCAGGCGGAAGGAGGCAAGCGGGCCGGATTCAAATCCGGCGAGGAAAGCCTCGTCCGTCACTTCATCCAGCAGGCCGAGCGGAACTTCCTGCGCATTGTTGATCAGGATGTCGACGCCGCCCAGATCGGTGACTGCCCGGTCGACGGCAGCGACGAGGTCGTCCGCGTCCTTCACGTTGCAGGCAACTGCAATGGCGCGGACGCCGCGTTCCTGCGCAAGCTGCGCGGTTTCCTGCACCTTTTCGAGCGTCCGTCCGGCCAGCAGCAGGTCAACGCCTTCACTGGCAAGGGCGAGAGCGATGCCCTGACCAATACCCTGTCCTGCCCCGGTTATGAGGGCAACCTTGCCTTGCAGAGCCGACATCGCTCTTCCTTTCCTTGGCCTAGTTTCTGTTTATCGTGGGCCGCCGCCCCTTTGGCGTCAGACTTGCTCGGGCCGCAATATCGCGTCGCTGCCGCCGTCGATGAAGATCAATTGGCCGAGAAGATAGTTATTTTCCATGTTGAGCAGGAAATCGAGCAGTTCGGCGATGTCTTCGGGTCCGGCATAATCCTTGATCGCGATCGGATTACTCTGGTTGATCAGCTTGACCATGTCGGGTTGATCGAACAGCGGCGTCGTCATCGGCGTCTTTACGACGCCCGGCCCGATGCCGTTCAGCAGGATGCCTGCGCCGCCCCATTCAGGTCTTACCGCCGCACGGCGCATCCAGTGGGACAAGGCGTTTTTCGACGTGGCATAGGCATTGCCCCCGTCGGCGGCGATGGCGTCAAGCGCGGCCTGTTCCTTATCCGCGAGGCAGAGTTCGACCACCTTGCTGTTCGACGGCAACATGGCGGCGGTGGAGCAGATGGCGACGGCGCGGGGCCGGGCGGATTTCGCCAGCAGGGGTCGTAGTCCTTCCAGCGTGGCGACCGCACCGAAATAGTTGATGGCGATGGTTTCGCGGTCCATCCCTTGGCGTGAGATGCCCGCGCCCGCGAGCACGGCATCGACGCCATCGGGCGCAAGGCGCGTCACTTGGTCGATCATGCTGGCCCGGCCTTCGACGGTGCCCAGATCGGCATCGATATCGGAATTGCGCAGATCGACGCCAATGACGCGATGGCCGCCATGTTCGAGCCTGTCGCGCGTGGCGGCGCCGATTCCCGATGCAGCGCCGGTTACGACTATGGTTCTGCTCATGAAAACACTCTCCATATTTTGCTTTGTTGCGTTGTAGATGGCAGTTTTTTCTGCGCATAGCCAGTGCTTGTTCTTGCGCGCGCATGAGATTATCGTTGTGGTTATGACGCAGCAGCTTTTGACCGATGCCAAGGCTACGCCGAGCGGCCATGGCGGACCATGGACGGTGCTGGCCGTCGCCGTCAGCAGCGCCGCGCGCGTTGAGCTTCGTCGTTATGAGCTGCCCCGGCCCAATGAGATGTGGGAACTGGACGAAGCGCCGATCCTGTCGATTGTCATGCCGCGCGCCGAAGGGACGCAGGGCGAAATCATGTTCGATCTGGGCGACCGGCGGCGACACAAGGTTGGCCGCCTGATGCTGCGGCCCGGCGGTATCGCGATGCATTCGCGAGGCGATGGGGGCACGCTGGACATATTGACCTGCCGGTTCGATCCGGTGCGCTTTGCCGCTGTAACGGGATTGTCGGACTGGGACTCGCGGCGGTTGAGCCGGTGCGCGGCGATCAACTCACCTGTGCTGATGGCGCTGGCGGAGCGGCTGAAACAGGAGACGGTGACGCCCGGCTTTGGCGCGGAGATGGCGGTCGAGGCGCTGGTGCAGTTGGCGATGGTGGAACTGGCGCGGCTGTTCCGGCGGACGCGGCAAGCGGACGCGACGCAGGGTGGCCTTGCGCCATGGCAACTCGCCCGGATCGAGGAAGCACTGCGGTCAAGCGATGGGGAATGGCCGACGACGCAGGCGCTTGCCAGCCTGTGCGGGATAAGCCGGTCGCACCTGTCGCGATCCTTCGCGGCGACGGCGGGCATGGCGCTGTCCGACCATGCCGCCGCGATCCGGATGGAGCGGGCGCAGGACATGATCCGGGGGGGATTGCTGCCGATGAACCGGATCGCGGAAGCATTGGGCTTTGCGACGGCGAGTGCTTTCAGTGCGGCGTTCCGGCGGGCGACCGGGCTGACGCCGCGCGCGTTTCGGCGGGGGTTTCATTAGTTCTGGGGTATGCCGAGTGGAGCGGTGCTGCTTCATGCCGTTCGGGCTGAGCATGTCGAAGCCCTTTCTTTCTTTCTTCAGAAGAAGAGCCCTTCGACAAGCTCAGGGCGAACGGTCCTTGTGAATACAGGGTGGCCCTATATTGTCCGATGAGCCTTTAGAAATTCGATCAGCACTTGCGCCAGCGCCGCGCCTTGATCTTCCTGAACGAAATGGCCGCCATTGGCGATGCGCGTGTGAGGCTGGCCCTTTGCGCCGGGGATGCGGCGTTGGAACACCTCTTCCCAAGCGATGGTGGCGGGGTCCTGATCGCTGAAGGCGGTTAGGAAAGGCTTGTCCCAGCTTTCGAGGAAGCGCCAGGCGGTGCGGTTTGCTTCCAGTCCTTCCGCGCCTTCGGCGATCGGGATACCGCAGGTGATTTGGAGCATGCCTTTTTTGTAGGAGGCGTCGGGGAAGGGGGCGGCATAGGCGGCGAGCACCTCTGTCGGAACATCGGTGACGCAGGCGCGGCCGACGAGCAGGTCTAGCGGCAGGTCTTCGCTGGTGCGGCAGGTTTCGACCCAGGCGGCGATCTGCTCGCCGGGCCAATTGGGTACGCCTAGTGGGGGCGGGTCGCAATTTTGGAGGAGCGTGTTGGTGGCGAGGACAGCGCTGAAGCGCTCGGGACATTCGGACAGGACGCGCAGGCCGATGGGGCCGCCCCAATCCTGGCAGACGAGGGTGATGCTGCGAAGGTCGAGCGCCTCCACGAAGGCGCGCATCCATTGGAAGAAACGGTCGAAGCCATAGTCGGCGCGAGCGGCGGGCTTGTCCGACTTGCCGAAGCCGATCATGTCCGGTGCGATGACGCGATAACCCGCCGCCGTTACCGGGCCGATCATGTGGCGGTAGAGATAGCTCCAGGTCGGATTGCCGTGCAGCATGAGGACAATGGGGGCATCGCGCTCCCCTTCGTCCACATAATGCATGCGCAGCGGGCCGAGGCGCGCGTCCTCCACCTCCACATAATGGGGGGCGAAGTCATAGCCCGGCAGCGCGTCGAAGCAGGCTTCGGGCGTGCGCAAGATGCCGGGCCGGACTTCCATCGTCAGGAAATGTAGCGTTCGCGATAGGTGGCGAATTCGCGCTTGATGGCTTCTTCATCGAGGCCGAAGCGTTCGAGCGAATAGTCGTGCATCGGGCGCTGCTCGCGCTTGTTGCCCGCGAGGAATTCGGCAAGCACTTCCCCAAGCTGGGCATCGACGGGGATGCCCATGCGGGAAAGGACGCGTTCGGCCTGCGCCATCGGTTCCTTGCCGACTTCGCGATAGTCGATGTCGATGAAGCGGTCCTCGCCGATCCGTTCACGCGCCGCTTCGAACATGCGCATCCATTCGACAAGGCGCGGGAACCAGAAGGCGCCGACTTCCGCGTCGGTCAGCGTGGCGCTGAGCTTGTAAAGCGCGGCCTGCATGGAGACGTATGAGGGGACGGTTTGCAACGGGTCGCGATGCGTCATGATGAGCAGCGCGTTCGGGAAAGCCTTGGCCGCGACCTCGGCATAGGGGAGGTTGGAGGGGCTCTTCAATATCCACTTGCGGCCCTTGCGCGAGGGGTCCTGCCACTGGAGATATTTGAGGACGGTCTTGAGGTCCTCATGTCCCTTGGACTGGTCGTAAGTGTTCAGCCAGCGGGTGAAGCTGGGCACATAGTTCATGCCCTCGATCATCGTGCTGACGAACATCTGGCCGAGGACCAGGATTTCTTCGTCCGGCGCGTCGGGTTCGAGCGGATGGATGGACGCAAGTTCGGGTGAAAGCTGGAGCCAGCCGTCGATCATCGCCTGCGCATAGGCCCGGCGGTCCACCGGATTGCCGCGTTCTTCGCCGGGGAAGGGGGCGAAATTCTGCGCTTCGTACCAGCGCAGGCCCGTCATGCCCGGCGCGCTGGCGAGCAGGCGCTGGAAGATGGTGCTGCCGGTGCGCGGCAGGCCCAGGATGATGCCCGCGACGTCTACCTGTTCGTCAAGGATTTCAGGGTGGCGCTTGATATCCTCCACCATGCGCAGGCGGCTGACCAGGCCCTTGACGATCACTTCCGTTGTCGAAGCGCGCCCGGCCGAGGTCAGGCGTCCTTCGCGGTTCGATGCTTCGATGAAGTGATCCATCGGTTCGAAGAACCATTCGTCCCCGAAGTCGGCGAGCCCTGCCCTTTCACGCGCCTGTTGCAGCAGGGCCTCCCGTTCGAGGGGCTGGGTCTGAATCTCGTCGGGCTGGGTCGCCATGGTCGTCACTCTTCTTCAAAAAGCTTGGGGTTGGATAGGATCAGCCTGCGGTCTGGCCGCCGTCGACGGGGAAGGCCACGCCAGTGATGCGTCGGGCCTGTGGTGATGCCAGAAAAGCCACGGTATCGGCGATGTCGTCGGTGGTCGCCATTGCACCGCTGTCGAGCCAGGATGCCGAACGCATGACCATCTGCCAGTCGATATTATCCGGCGGGGTCTGATGCAGCATCGGCGTGTCCACGCCGCCCGGGCAGACGGCGTTCACGCGCACGCCTTCCTTCGAAAATTCCAGCGCCAGCGCGCGGGTCAGCCCGACTACGCCGTGCTTGGACGCGGTGTAGGCCGAATTATAAGGCACGCCGACAAGGCCAGCAGCGGACGCCATGTTGACGATATTGCCGCGGCGCTCAACCAGGTGAGGCATGGCGGCGCGGCACATCTGATAGACGCCTGTCAGATTCACGGAGATGACACGGTCCCAACGGGTACGATCGACATCTTCGAAACGGCCGAAGTCCAGCACGCCAGCGATGTTGCAGAGGATGTCGAGCCCGCCATGAAGCGCGACTGCGCGATCGACTATAGCCTTGCAGGATGCTTCATCCGCGACGTCGAGCGCGAGGGCGGTAGCTGCCGAACCGATGGTCTGTGCCGCTTCTTCAACGCCCTGCGCATTGCGATCGCCGATCATCACCTTGGCGCCGTCGGCCGCCAGCCGCTTTGCGACCGCCAGGCCGATTCCCGAAGCCGCGCCGGTCACGATCGCCGTCTTGCCTTCCAGCCGCATGCTACCTCTCTTAACCTGTTATTTTGTTGGTTGATGCTTGCGTCAGTTTGCTACGCAATTCAAGGGTCGTAAACGGAAAAACTTGACAAGCGCGAACCTGGCTGGCCTGTTTCGGTTTATAAAATCAGGAGGAGGATGTCTGATGCTGTCGCTTCAGGAAATATCGGATCGGCTGGAGATTCAGGATCTTCTGTCCCGATATAGCTATGCCATTGATGAGCGGAACTGGGACGGGCTGGACGACGTCTTCACACCCGACGCGGTGATCGATTACAGCGAAGCTGGCGGGGCGAAGGGCAGTTTGGCGCAGATCAAGGCGTGGTTGCCCGTGGCCTTGGAGCGATTCCCGTCATTCCAGCATATGGTAGCGACGACCAAGCTGGAACTGGCGGAGGACACGGCGCGCAGCCGGACTGTTCTGTTCAATCCGATGGTTTACAAGGGGGATGATGGCGCGGAACAGGTGTTTTTCATCGGCCTCTGGTATCGCGACAAGCTGGTCCGCACCGACAAGGGGTGGAGGATCGCGGAACGATATGAGGAAATGAGTTACGCCCATAATTTGCCGGACATGCCGCCGGCGCCAGCGCTCGAGGAGTGAAGACGCGCTGAAGGCCGAAATCTTGTCCCATTGATCGAGTCGAAAAGGCGCTTCGTCGTCGGGTTCCCCATCGCGCGTTCCGCCACTATCTGGATCGGTCAATATATCCTATAGCTGCCCCTGGAGCCGCACGGGGTGCGTGCAGGTTCATGGTGCCAGGCCAAGGGGGGACGAGGCCAGTCGATGATCAGCAGCGAGGCGGAAAAAAGGGTTGAGGGGGCAACGCGGCGGGTAGGCAGGCCCAATGCGCGCGAGGCTGAGTTGAAACAAGAGGCAATGCTGGAAGCGGCGTTGGAGGAATTTTCGAACCATGGTTTCCATGGTGCCTCGGTGCGCTCGATCGCCGAACGCGCGGGCGTATCCACCCGGACGGTGTACAATCGCTATACCGACAAGGTGGCGTTGTTCGAAGCCTGTCTGGAAATGTCGGCCATCCGTCATCACTTCCCGGGGGATTGCAAGGGCACGCTGCGTGAGCAGCTGATGCGCTACGCGCTGCATGTAAGCACCCGGATAAACCAGGACCGGCAGGTCAGGCTGGCCCGCATCATCTATCGCGAAAGCATCAGCTTTCCTCAACTGGAGGACGTGTCGCGCCGTCAGTTCGAACGGTTCCAGCTTGATCCGTTGCAGCAGATTTTAAGGGAGCATGGTTTCAGCAAGCCGCGTGCTGAAACGCTGGCCGATTTGTATGTCGCCCTGCTGCTGCGGCGGTGGCAGTATCGCGTGATCTATAATACAAAGGCCATGACCCCGGCACAGATCAAGGCCAATGCCGAAACCGTGACAAGCCTGTTCCTGAACGGCGCATGCGCGATGTTGAGCGAGGATAGCCCCACAAAGAAGGACTGACGCGGCTCCGGTTGGCCCTCAGACAGTCGCGATCGGCGTCACGGGTGAACCAACGCTGCCCGGCAGGCGGAGCGGCGGCGCGGTGAGCAGGAAAGCGTGGCGCTTTCGTTCATGCAGCCATGCGGCCAGTTGTTCCAGATACCAAAGCTCGCCCAGGAAAATGCCCTGTCGGAACAGGCAGAGGTCGTGGATGGGCAGGCGGATGGGGGGTGGTTCAGGGGAAAGGATGAGGTCGAGCGCCTCGATCGCAATATTGTCGGAGCAGATGGCGGTGATGCCGCTGCCGATTATCCATTGGAGCAGGCTTTCGTCACGGCCGTCCAGGGCGCACCCTGCCATGGCCAGCGGAGTATCCTTGCCGCTTGCTTCCCGGTCGAGAACCATCCGATCGACGCCGGTGTAGAGGAGCAGGAAGTCGCCTGTACGCACCTCCACGCGCTGTGCATCCATCGCGCGCAGCAGATCATCGCGGGCGATGGGCCGGTACTCCGTGCCATAGGCGGCTTTTAGGTTGACCATGACGCCGCGACCCTGCACGCCCGCCATCGCCAATGTCTCTATGCCGAGCGCGCGGGCACAGGTCTCGCCAGCCGGGCCGTCGGGGCCGTTGATATGATCGCCAGCGCGGAAGCCATTATAATAGACCAGTTCCGCCACGCCGTCGCCGTCCGCATCGAAGGCGCGTCCGCGATGTGACAGCGCGTCCCACTGCGTGGAATGCTGGGTGTAGAGCAGGACCCGGTCATCGCAGGTGGATTCGTCGCCATTGGGGTCGAGGCGGTTGTACATTTCGCCCTCCTCATCGCAGGCTGCGCTGAGCAGCGGAGGGCGACGAAAAGGCGCGAGGGGAATGGTGGGTATGTTGAGCGGCAGGCTGAGCGTGAAGGCGATGCCTTCGACGACTTCCGCCATGGCCGCGCGGCGGCGTTCGGGCGTGATAAGGTTCATCCGGCCGATCTGATCATCCTCACCGAAATCGCCCCAATTCGATCCTTCGGGCCGGTGCACCCAGCGCGGCATGTTCACTCTCCTTCATGCTATCCGGTCAGGGTAAAGCTGTCCGATTACCCGACGCAAGCCTTCGCGCGTTAACGGTCTGTCGTGGCGTGGAGGAATTACCACATGAGAGGCAGTTTGATCTGCTTTTCAGTGGACGGAAGATTGGGATGTTGTTTTCAAAATAATGAATGAAATGCAGAATTGACAGCGGTGGGGATATTGATTTCACAACATGTCGTGTTAATAGGCTTTCGAAAGTGAGTGCTTACACAACACCCGGCGAACGGGGGTGGGGCACGGACCTTAAAAAAGGGGGAGTTAGAGTGCGGCCTGCATGACATCGTGAGATGAACGCATAGGAAGAAGCTGCGGCACCATCCATTTCGAACATCGACGCGCCAGCCTGAACCATCGCCATGTCGGCGGAGGCGGGGCTGTTTCGGCCCTGTGGCGCCGATCAGCTTAACCAAAAAACACAATGGAGAGGATCGGGGTTGCGGTGAGAACGCCGCCAGCCCTGCATCATATGCATAGGAGAGTGTGAATGTCGTCTGTTATCCGCGCGCGGCGGCGGTTGCCGCTGCTTGCCACCAGCATGATGGCTGGTGTTGCCGTTACAATGTTCGCTCCGGCGGCCCTGGCCCAGACCGAAGCACAGCCGCAGGCGGCCGAGCAGGATGGCGGCATTGCCGACATCATCGTCACGGCCAACCGTCGTCAGGAACGCAACCAGGACGTTCCGATCGCCATCACCGCATTCTCGCCGGACCGGCTGGAGCAGCAGGGCATCGCCAAGGAGCAGGACCTTCAGGCGAGCGTGCCGTCGCTGGTCGTCGGTCCCAACGGCAATGGTTCGCGTGATTCGCAATCCTTCACCATTCGCGGCCAGGGCGCGACTTTCCAGGCATCGCCGGGCGTCGTCGTTTACATGAACGAAGTGCCGCTGCCCGCTGGCATCACGCTCAGCCAGCAGGGCGGACCCGGCAACTTCGTCGATCTGGAGAATTTGCAGGTCCTGTCCGGCCCGCAGGGCACGCTGTTCGGCCGTAACACGACCGGCGGCGCGGTGCTGCTGGTGCCCAAGAAGCCGACGAGCGAGTTTGGCGGCTGGATCAAGGGCGAGATTGGCAACTACGATCGCCGTTATGTCGAAGGCGCGGTCAATGTTCCGCTGATCGAGGACAAGCTGCTGGTCCGCGTCGTTGGCGCATTCCATGATCGCGACGGCTTTACGCGCGATGTCGTGTGGAACAAGGATCGCGACAACGAACATTGGTATTCGGGTCGCATCGGCATCACCTTCAAGCCGACCGAGACCATCGAAAACTACACGATGATCTATGGCGCGAACTCCAAAAACAACGGCGCGGGCTTTGTCCACAAGGGCTTTAACATTGCCGGTCTGTCTGCGCTTAACCTGTGCTATGAAGGCGCGACCATTCCTGGCGCTATCGCATCCTGCGACGTCTATCGTGCCGCGACAGCACAGGCGAACGCGCTGGGTCCGCGCCAGACGGCGCTCGGCATCGATATCTTCTCGCGCACCAAGACCTGGGGCGTCTCCAACACGACCGACATCGAGTTGAGCGACGAATTGACGCTGCGTAACATCGTCAGCTTCCAGGGACTATGCCTATGACAGCGACGGTACGATCCTGCAGCAGCATGACGTCGATCCCAATCGCCTGCCCGCTCCCGGCCAGGTGGTTCTGCCTGGCGACAATACGCCGCTCACCTATTTCAACGCGTCCGATCCGGGCTTCCCCCGCGACGACCTGAAGCAGTTCACGGAAGAATTGCAGTTGCAGGGCACCGCGCTGGACAGGCACCTGACCTACACGGTCGGCGGCTTCTATTATGACCAGCGGCCGAGCGGTAAGCAGGTTGGCAGCGCGATCGTCTATTGCCCGGCGGCGTTCACGGGGACAAACGTGGATACTCCGGGCATCGCTGTTTGCCCGGCGAACTACAGCACCTATGGCACGACGCAGACGTCCAAGGCGCTCTATGCGCAGGCGACATTCGACTTTGGAGCGGTCTCGCCTGCTCTGGAGAGCCTGCGCCTGACTGGCGGCTATCGCCACACCTGGGACAAGAGTCGCGGTTTCGCGACCGCTTTCCTGCCGCAGATTGGGGGCGCGACCGCAAAGTGCGGTTCGACCGGCGCGGTCGTGCCGATCGGGACTGCCCTTGCGGATTGCACCTACACCGCGGAACTGAACAGCAAGGCTTCGACCTGGCTGATCGGCCTTGATTACAAGGTGATGCGCGACGTGCTGTTGTTCGGCAAGGTGAGCCGTGGGTACAAGGCAGGCGGCTTCAACCAGCAGGCGGTGTTCACCAACACCCGCACCTTCCAGCCGGAAACGGTCACATCCTACGAAGCTGGCTTTAAAGCCGACTTCCGGATTGCCGATGTTCCGTTCCGTCTGAACAGCAGCGCCTATTTGCTGGACTATAAGGACATCCAGCGGGCAGGGGCGGACTATAATCCGGGGTCGGCTGCTGGCGGCGCGGTTGTCCGGAATGCCGACGCGCGGATCAAGGGTGTCGAGGTAGAAGCGTCGATGCAGCCGTTCAAGGGTCTGGAGATCGGCGGCAATTTCAGCCACACCGACGCGAAGTACAAGAAGTATGAGTTCACTACGTCAACGGGTGGCTTTGGCTGCAACGGCTTTGTAGGGGCTAATGGTACGGTAGACTTGAGCTGCCTGCCCTTCCAATATGTGTCGCCCTATATCTGGAGCATTCATGCCAATGCTACGGTGCCGATGGGCGACGACATGGGTGAGCTGAACTTCTTCGCGAACTATTCGCACAGCTCGCGTCAGTATACCGATCCCGGCAACGTGCCCGCGCTACAGCCGGGCGCCTATCTGGAACCCTTTGGCCTGCTCAACATGTCGCTCGACTGGAACGGCGTTGCGGGCAGCGGGTTCGATGTGGGGCTGTTCGTCACCAATGCGACCAACAAGCTCTACCGGATCAGCAACAGCAATGTGTATCAGCAGGGCGGGTTGTTGTACCAAACGAGCCTGTATGGCGAACCCCGCATGTACGGGCTGCGCCTGAAATATCGCTTCGGCGGAGAATGATTAAGGAGGGCCGGGGAAACCCGGCCCTTTTTCTTTGTGGACATGCCGGGCGCGGGAGGCATCATTCGGTATCGGCAGAATGAACCGGGAGAGGGCGAGAAATGGTTGTGAACGGATTGCCCGAGCGGCTCACCCGCCCGGACATGAGCGCGCAAGAAGCCTTTGCTGCCTTTGTTGGCGGGTGGCAGCTGGTCCTGTGGACGACTTTTCATGCCGATGGCACGCGCGACCATCCGTTCGGCACCGATGCCGTCGGCCAGATCATGTACAGCGCCGACGGACATATGAGTTGTCACCTGATGCAGGCGAACCGGCAGAGGTTCGGTGAGCCCAGCGTCTATCAGGTGAGCGACGCGGCGCTGGGGGCGTCGATGCGCGGCTATAGCGGCTATTTCGGGCGCTTTTCGATCGACGCGGAAGCGGGGATCGTCACCCACCATGTGGATGGCGCATGGTATCCGGACTGGATCGGATCAGAGCAGCCGCGCCATTATGCGTTTGAGGGCGACCGGTTGTTTCTGGAGGCTACGATGGGGGACGATCTGGTGCGGATTGAGTGGCGGCGGGTGGTTACGGACGTGGCTCTGGCGATGGGCGGGGCTTGAGGGAGCAGGGGCGCTGATAGTGCCTCAATGGGAATGGTGGCTTTAAAGGGAAGGAAAGGGCTTCGACAGGCTCAGCCCGAACGGATGTTGGGTAAAGGATGAGAAAATGGCGCACAAGCTGCCGTTTCCGGTCAGCCGTGCGCGCCATTTCTCCAGCTTGTCAGGATCAGGCGTTGCCGCCCGTCATGTCGCGGGCGGCGACATAGGCGAAGGTCATGGCGGGGCCGATGGTGACGCCTGCGCCGGGATAGCTTTCGCCCATGGATGAGGCGGCGTTGTTGCCGACCGCATAGAGGCCGGTGATCGGCGCGCCTGCGTCGTCCAGAACCTGCGCCTTTGCATTGGTGAGCAGGCCGCCATTGGTGCCGATGTCGCCCGGATAGATGGGCATGGCGTAGAAGGGGCCTTTGTCGAGTGGGCGAAGGCAGGGGTTAGGGCCGTGGCGGAAGTCGCCATACATTTTGTCATAGGCCGCTTCGCCACGATGGAATTCGGGGTCTTCGCCCTTGGCCGCATGGGTGTTGAACTGGGCGATGGTGGCCGAAAGGGCCGCAGGATCGATGCCGATCTTGCCAGCCAGTTCCTCGATCGAGCGGCCCTGCTTGAGGATGCTGCGCACGCCCTTGTTATGGATGAAGGTGGGCATGAGTGGGTAGAGCGGACCCATCGGGAATTTGTGGCGATATGTGTGGTCGAAGATCATCCAGCTGGGGCTGGCGTCGTTATGCTCTGCTTCCCGCCGGGCCATTTGCTGGCCGACGATATGGTAGGAGGCGGCTTCGTTGAGGTAGCGCTTGCCGCTTTGGTTGACCATGAGGCAGCCGGGGAGCGCGCGCTCGATGGTGCAGAGCCGTCCCCGATCCTCGCCGGGGACGTAGAAGACGGGCGCGGCCCATGCCGATTGCAGGTTCAGCATGTTTGCGCCGACGGCTTCGCCCGCGCGGATCGCGTCGCCGGTGTTGCTGGTGACGCCACCCGAATAGCGCGAGGTCGGATAGAGGGGTGAATTGGCGTCGCGCATGGTCTGGTTTTTGTCGAAGCCGCCAGCGGCGAGGACCACGCCCTTGCGTACGCCGATGCGGTAAGGCTTGCCATCCTTTTCGACCACGGCGCCGGTGACGCGGCCACCTTCGCGGATCAGTTCGCTGAGCGGGGTGTTGAGCCAGACGGGCACACCCGCCTTGTCGAGCGCCATGCGCAGGCCGCCGGTCAGTGCATTGCCGAGCGTCAGGCGGCGATCCTTGCGCGAAGTCAGGCGGAAGGGGAGGTCGAGCCAATAGCGCGACATGTTGACGACGAGGTTCTTCATCCAGCCCTTGGTGCGGTAGAGCAGTTCGCTCGTTTCGCTGAAATGCCAGTTGAGATAGCCGAACAGGCTGGCCGCAGGCGAGGCGAAGCGCAGGGTGCGGATTTCCTTGCCTAGCGGCTTGCCATCGATGGGCATGGGCAGGTGGGTGCGATAGCCCTGCGCCGACCCACCGGGATTTTCCGCGTGATAGTCGGGATAGGGGAAGGCCATGTACTGGACCGGCGTGTTCGCCATGACCCAGCGCAGCATGGGCGCTGCATTATCGACATAGGCGCGGATATTTTCGTCGGGCACATTGTCGGCGGACAGTCCGCGCAGATAGGTGAAGGCGTTGTCGAGATTATCTTCAAAGCCCGCCGCCCTGGCGACGTCGCTCCCCGGAATCCAGATGCCGCCGCCTGATGTGGCCGATGTGCCGCCCCAAAGGTCGGCCTTTTCAACGATCAGCACGTCGGCGCGGTTGTGCGCGCCGACGAGGCCCGCGAGCAGGCCGCCCGCGCCCGACCCCACCACCAGAATGTCGACTTCCTTGTCCCAGTTACTCATTATAGCCCCATTCCGATCCGGGTTCCAAAGCGGACGAGGAGCGCTGCCGCCATCAGGCCGCTGCGCTAATCCCCTCCCGATATATTCACGCGAACTGTGCCCTGCCCGGCCATAATGTCAACTTCTTGCGTAGCGGGCGGGCGATTTTAGCGTGCATCGCCGCCAGTTCAGGGGCGGATCAGCACCTTGCATTCGCGCGGCTGGCTGCGCAGCGCCTCAAAGGCGGCGGGCAGTTCATCCAGGCTGACGGTGGAGGTGTGGATGGGCTTTGGCTTGATCGCGCCGGTGGCGATGGCGTGGATCACTGCCTCGAAATCCCGTTCGTTGTAGGCCTGGCTGTAGCGGATGGTCAGTTCCTTGCCGAGGGCGATGACGGGGGTGATCGTTTCGTCATGCATCACGACGCCCGCGACGATGATCTGCGCGCGGACGGCGGCCAGTTGCATCGCCTGGTTGAAGATGCCGGGAACGCCGATGCATTCGAAGATGATCCGGGGCGCATTTTCGCCGGTTGCCTGAGCGAAGGCGGCGGCGACATCCTGTGCCTGCGGATCGATGACGGCGGTGGCGCCGACCTGCTGCGCGAGGGCGCGGCGTTCGGGAGAGCGCTCGCTCACCACCACATGGCGGGCACCGGCGTGGCGGGCGAACAGGGCGACGGCGATGCCGATGGGGCCAGCGCCCAGCACCAGAACGGCTGCGTCCTTTGGCATGTGGGCCAGGGACACGATATGGTGGCCGACGGCTAGCGGCTCGACCAGCGCGCCTTCTTCTAGGGTGACGCC
Organism: Sphingobium sp. TomTYG72; assembly: GCF_055394715.1. Classification (NCBI taxonomy): domain Bacteria; kingdom Pseudomonadati; phylum Pseudomonadota; class Alphaproteobacteria; order Sphingomonadales; family Sphingobiaceae; genus Sphingobium; species Sphingobium sp. TomTYG72. The sequence continues at coordinate 457,211 of NZ_AP027337.1, forward strand.
TTCGGGCAGGCGCTGGACCATGTCGGCTCGGGCCGTCACGAGCTGGGCATAGGCGCCCTGCGCGAGGAGGTTGGTGCCGGTGAACAGGTTGGTCGGGCAGAGCGCGGGCAAGTCCGCATCGCAGGCTGGGCAGTGATGGCAGGCGTTCAAGGGAAGGGCGGTGACGCGGTCGCCGACTTTCCACGGGCCTTTCACGTCGCGGCCAAGGGCGGCGATGGTCCCGGCGAATTCATGCCCCAATATGAGGCCCGAGGGCGTATGGGCGCTTTCCGCCATGTGGAGGTCCGACCCGCAAATCCCCGCATTGGCGACTTCAAGGATGACCTGATCGGCGGCTGGAACGGGGTCCGCCACGGTTTCGATGGCGAGCGGCTGGCCCGCGCCGCGAAAGACGGCGGCGCGCATCAGCGATGCGTTCCTTGGCGGTGGTTGATCATCATCTGCACGTCACTCTCCTGTATCGGCTGGCGTCTTGCGGCGCCTTGTCCGTTCTCGCTGTCCTTTTTCAGAGTGGCAGAGCAATTGCAACAGAGGATGAAGATAACGCCCTGTCAGCAGCGGCCCGTCACGGGGATGCAGGCGCCCGTCACGGCGGATGCGCCGTCCGACAGCAGGAAGGCGATGACGCTGGCGACCTGCGCGGGGGACACCCATCGGCTGAAGTCCGCGTCGCTCATGTCGGCGCGGTTGGCGGGCGTGTCGATGATGGAGGGCTGGACGGCGTTCACGCGAACGCCATTGTCCTTTTCTTCCTCGGCCAGCGCTTCGGTGAGCTTTGCGATGCCCGCCTTGCTGGCGGCATAGGCGCCCATGCCTGCCCCAGCCTTGATCGCGGAGGCCGCGCCGATGCTGACGATGGCGCCGCCGCCGTCGCGCAGAGACGGGAGGGCGGCGCGGACGGCGTTGACGGCGGTGCGCAGGTTGATGTCGAACAGTGTCGCCCAGGTCGCGACATCGCCATCCGCGACGGTTTCCCAGCGGAAGGTGCCTGCGACATTGACTAGCGCTGCGACCGGGCCGTTGGCGTTGATCGCCTGATTGACCGCAGTTGCTGTTGCGTCGGGATCGGCGAGGTCGATGCCGCCCAGATAGGTGCCCTGCGTCGCGGGGCCTGCGCTGTCGGCGCGATCGATGCCCGTTACCTTATAGCCTGCCTGTATCAGCGCCTGGGTTACGGCCTGGCCCAATATGCCAGCAGCGCCGGTTACGATCGCGTGCGTCTTCATGATGTCTTCTCCTGTCCCTGCGATCAGAGCGTCGATTCTTTCAATTGTTCCTGGCCGAGTATTGAGTGCCTCTCATCCGTGCGGCCGACGCGGGTCAGATCGTGGGGATAATGAACCGAAGCCCGCCAGAAAAGCAGCCCGCCGAAAATTGTCAGTACCGAAAGCGAGAAGAGGCTGACGCGGAGGGATTCGGCGCCGAACCGGTCAGCCAGCAAGTCGCTGACGACCCCGCCTATCACCGGGCCAAATGCGCTGCCGATCACGTTGATGATGACGACCAGCATCGCCGTTGCCTGCGCCCGTTGATGCGGCAGGACGAGGCGGGCGGCGGCTCCGAAGGAAGGGCCTGCCCACATGGCCGCCATCATGCCGGTGAGGATGGAAAGCAACGCGACGCCAGGGACGCGCAGGCCGCCGATCTGCACGGCTGCGCCACCCGGCAGGGTGAACATGACGATGAAGATCGGGAAGGCGAGGAGGAATGCGATGGCGGGCACGCGCAGCTGCCAGGCTTCGCCACGGACGCGCAGGCGGTCCACGATGACGCCGCTCAGCAAGCTGCCCGTGATGCCGCCGATCGCCGCGCCGATGCCGAGCCAAGTGCCTGCCTCGACAAGGGTCATGCCATGGGAGCGCATGAAGAAAGCGGGCGTCCAGATGGCGGCGGCATAGCCGAATATATTGAACGTCCCGACGCCAAGGCCAAGCAGGCGCAAGGACGGGATCGACCAGCAGCGGCGGATGGCGCGCCACAGGCTTTCGGACGGTTCATCGCTCGGGATGTGAGCGGCCTTGTTGCGGCGGGGGCCGGTAAGCCAAAGCAGCAGCGCCAGGGGAAAGCCGGGGATGGCGAGCGCGAAAAAGGCCCAGCGCCAGCCCCACATCGCGGCCACGGCTGCGCCGCCGGTCAGGCCGAGGACGACGCCGATATAGGTGGAGGCGGAAAGGACGCCCATGGCGCTCGACCGGCGGCGTTCGTCATAGAGGCTGGCGAGGAGCGATTGGGCAGGCGGCAGGCCGCCCGCTTCACCGATGCCGACCATCAGGCGAGCGATGCTCATCTGTAATATATTGCCAGCCGCGCCACAGGCTGCCGTCGCCGCGCTCCACAATGTAGCGGACAGGGTGAGGACCCCGCGTCGCGACCAACGGTCTGCGAGGCGTGCGAGCGGCATGCTGAACAACACGTAACTGGCGACGAAGCCGGGTCCGCCGACCAGACCGAGGAGCGAATCGGACGCGCCGAATTCCGATTTGATCGCGGGAATAAGGACGGAGAAGACGTGGCGATCCGCGTAGCTCAACGAATTGATCGCGAGCAGCAGCAGCAAGATATAGAGCGCATAAGCCGCGCGGGCCGGGCGTTCCTCCGTCGGCGCCATCATTCTCTCCTCACATTGGCAGGCAACCGGTCCGCGTTGCAAAAACTTCATGGCCGGATGCAATTATTCAAGGAGGGATGGCGCAGATGCATCGGATTCGCAAGCGCCGAGGTTATTCGATCCGCAATATGGAGCGACTGCCCCTGAACGCGGGACGGCCGTCAGTGTGTTGGGGCAGTTACGAGCGTGCGGCATTACGGGCGCATATCCTTAGCTGTTGCTCGCTCCTACATCGATGATGGGTGGAGGGGGGCCTGGCCGGATCGGTCGCGGCAGGCCCGCATTCTTACCTCACCATTCCATCTCGGGCGTGACGATCAGGTCCTTCACCGCGTCGGGAGCATAGGTCCAGGGTTCATCGAAGCCGACCGAGACCGAGCTGTAGCCGAGGATTTGGCGCAGAATTTTGGACGATCCCTTCATCACTTCGGGGTCGATCGCCATCGGGAAGTTGATCATGGGCTTCCACCAGGGCGGGCAATAGCCGATGATCACGCCAGCGCGTTCAAGGTCCGTTGACGTGTTCGCGCCCGTGCCGTGCAGCAGCAGGTCGGTATAGATGAGCACCGATCCGGCGGGCGCTTCGGCAGGCACGGATTCATATTGGACAGCCCAGGATTGCGGTTCGGTGTCGCGGTGGCTGCCGGGGACCATGCGGGTTGCACCATTGGCTTCGACAAAATCATCGAGGCACCAGATGAAGCGGGTCTGCGCGGCGCCTGCCGACAGAGGCATCGCGCCGCTGCGGTCGCGGTGGATGCCCTGTTGCGCGCTGCCGGGGCGGGTGACGTTGGCGCCATAGCTGTGCACCAGATAGGATTCGTCCAGCGTCTGCGGCCCCAGCAGTTCGCGGGTGAGCTGAAGCGGCAGTTCATGTTCCAGTATGTCGCGGAAGAAGCGTTCCCGGTTCATCAGATGGCAGCCCGACATGCGGCGATTAAGGTCGTCATTATCGGTGTAGAAGCGGCGGACGCGCTCTTCATCGATGGCTTCTTCGCGGGCGATTTCGGCGGCGAGGAAGTCGCGCATCTCGCGCGCCTTGTCCTTGGTCACGACCTCGGCCGCGATGGCGTAGCCCGCGCGGTCGAGATCGGCGCGGATCTGGTCCATGTCCTTGGTCGGTTGCGGCAGCGGGCCGTCAAATTCGAGCGGCTTTATGGGGCGCTTGTCCATTGCGCCCATATTGTGCGTGACCTGCCTCTTCGCGTTTCCGGTAGCCATGGCTTATCCTCTCTCCGATATTCGTCCGGTGTTCGGTCCACCTGTATTTTATAACCGCTGCGTTGCGCAATCAATTCGTACAGTCGTTGTACTTTCTTGCTTGAGTGCGCGCATTGCCAAGGCCCAATGCCAGGCGGCCCACAGGAAGAAGGCGGTGAGGCAGATCATCGCGTCCCGCAGGCCGAGCGCCGCGTCGCCGCCGCGCAGATAGGCGAAGGCGTCGCTCAGCACGCCTGCCACAAGAGGCCCCATCGATACGCCGATCAGGTTAGCAGCGACGATGTTCATGGCGCTTGCCCGCGCGCGCATCGATACGGGCGCGAGGCTTTGGGTGAGGGCGATCGAGGGCGCGGTCCAGAAGGAACCGACGATGTAGCTGGGGATGAGGACGAGGAGAACGGCCTGCCCGTCCGCCATGCTGAGCGCGATGATGTCCAGCGGGATGCAGAGGAGCATGCCCGCGATCGGCAGCCAGAGCGCCATGTGGAGGCCCGACTTGGCAAGCCGCGTTCCTTGCCAGCCGCCTGCCCAGGTGCCGATCGCCCCGCATATGCCGGTTAGCAGGCCAAGGCCGACGCCGACATGCGCCAGGCTCATGCCATGGTTGCGGATGAGGAAGGAGGGTAGCCAGGTCGCTATGCCGGTTTGGGCGAAGGCCATGATCGCCGTCCCGGCGACGATGTGCAGGAAGGCGCGCCGTTGTGAGAGGACACGCAGGCTTTGAAGGAAGCTGAGCGGCTCCTGCTTTTCAGCCGGTTGATCGGAGGGGTCTTCGGTTCCGCCGCAGATTGGCTCGCGGGCGATGAGGGGGAAGAGGATCGCGATCAGGATGCCGGGGGCGCCCGCCAGCAGCAGGGCCGTGCGCCAGTCGGTCGCCTGCGCGACGATGCCGCCTATGGACAGGCCCGCCATGATGCCGACGGGCACGCCGATGGCGAAGATGCCTGCCGCAGCGGGTCGCTCGCGCGGGGGGTAGAGGTCGGAGATGAGGGAGTGGGCGGCGGGGGCAAAGCCTGCTTCGGCAAGTCCGACGCCCATGCGCGCGGCGAAGAAGCCGCCGAAGCTGCGGGTGAGGCCGCATAGGGCCGTCATGACGCTCCAGCTGGCGGTGAACAGCGCGATCAGCCGCACGCGATTTACGCCCCGATCGATCAGCTGGGCGATGGGAATGCCCATCAAGGTGTAGAAAATGCCGAAGGCTCCGCCGGTCAGCAGGCCGAGTTCCCAGTCGGCGAGCTGGAAGTCGGCCTTTATCGGTTCCTGAAGGATGACGACGATCTGGCGGTCGAGATAGTTGAGGCTGTAGATGAAGGCGAGCATCAGCAGCATCGCTGTGCGGCGTTGCGCCTTGAGCGGTGCTGATGCTGCGAGCGCGTCGGGGCCAGCCGCTGGGAGCGTGTCCGACATGGTCAGCGGTGCCGGGTTCGTCATCAGCTTGTCTCCCAAGGAGCCGCCGTCTTGCGCAACGGCTTAGGTCATTGGGCGCAGGATGATCGGAACGCTGTCAGGATCAACGCGGGCGCGCAACTTTCCGCGCATATGGAAGCCCGCAGGTCAGGCCTGGAATATCAGGACCGAGGCAGGCCGAGATGATGCTGGGCGATGATGGTGCGATGCACTTCGCTGGTGCCGCCATAGATGGTCTGGCCGATGGATTGGCGGTAGGATTCCTCGATCTTCGCCAAGGCGGGCGTTTGGTGGGTGAGCGTGCCGGGTGCGGCGAGGGCGGCGAGATCGGCGGCGTCAGCCATGTAGATTTCGGTGGTGAACATCTTGGCCATCGGGCCGATGGCGCGGGTCATGCGGCCCGCTTCGATCGCCCAGGTGACGCGGCGGCATAGGAGATCGGCGATTTCCAGATGTGTACGTACGCGGGCGAGGCGGGCGCGGACGGCGGGTTTGTCGATCGGGCGTTTTCCAGCCGCATCGGCGCTGCCTGCCCAGTCGAGCGCGGCGCGCATCAGGCTGTGGTGATAGATATGATAGCCTTCGCCGCCATGTTCGATTTCCATGGCGGCGGCCATGACCTTGAGCCCGCCATTGATGTCGCCGAGGCGATAGCGGTCGGGCACGCGCACATCGTCGTAGAAGGTGATGTTGGTGCGTTCATCCGGAAGCGTATTGACCGGCTGGATCGTGACGCCCGGCAGGTTCATGGGGAAGAAAAAGATGGTGATGCCCTTATGCTTGGGCGCATCGGGATCGGTGCGGGCGAGCAGAAGGATATAGTCGGAGATATGCGCGCCGGTGGTGAACATCTTTTGCCCGGTGATGATCCAGTCGTCCCCATCGCGCACGGCGCGGGTGCGGGCGGCGTACATGTCCGATCCTGATGCTGGCTCGGTAAAGCCGAGGCAGGCGAGGGCGGAGCCATTGGCGAGGCGGGGCAGGACTTCCGCCTTGAGTTCGGGCGAGCCGAATTTCATCGTCATGCGCGCGCCCATGTTGGTGCAGCCGATGGGGATGCGGGAGATGCCATATTCCTCGAACACGCGGCCGAGGGCGGTTACTTCCATGGGGCTGCGGTCTTGCCCGCCCCATTCGCGAGGCCAATCAGGATAAGCGAGGCCCGCAGCGGCAAGCTGACGGTGGAGATCGGGAAGGTGGCCGTCGGTGGAGGTGGCGGCTTGCGCACGCAGGTCGGTGGTGACCGCCGTTTCGAGGAAAGCGCGTACTTGTGCCGCGAAAGCGTCTTCATCCGGCGTGAAGCCCATTTCGACGCCGGGGTCGCCTGCTTCGGGCAGGGCGGTTGTCGTGCCTGCCCAGAGCCGGTCGCCTGCTTCGATCAGCCGGTCTTCGGGGTCGCCCTCTGCCAGCGCGATGCGGTCGATCGCGAGGAAATAGAGATGGATGTCATATTCATCGGAAAGGCCGTACCCGCCGAAGGTACGCAGCGCGCGGCGCACGGCGTTGCGGGCTGTGGTGGCGGTCCACCATCTCGTCAGGGCGGTAAGCGCGCCTGCTTCGGACTGCTGCTGGGCGACGCCCCAAATGGTGCGCCATAGCAGGAGACGGCCACCCTCCATGTCGGTGATGGAGTCGGCGAGGGGGAAGGCGACGCCCTGAAAGGCGCCGATCGGCTGGTCGAACTGCTTGCGATCGGTGGCGTAGGCGGCGGCCATCTCGATCGCGCGGGTGCCTGCGCCGACGAGCCATGCGGAGCGCATCAGGGTTCGTTCGGTGAGGGCGGCTTCGAAGGACTGCCTCGCTGCGTTGCCGCTGGTGACGGCGCGCCTTTCGCCGGTGGGCAGGAGGGCGTGGATGGCGTCGGATTCCCACGTCAGCTGGGTGCAGCCGTCCTGCGGGTCGAAGCTGATGGGGGAGGACGTTACTTGTTCGAGCAGCGCGGCGGTGGCTTCGCCTTGAAGCTGGCCCAGAAGCGCGCAGGCGGCGATGCCGTCCGCGATCGGGATAGGGGCCGCGCCCCGGCCTGCCGCTTCGCAGATCAGCGCGGCTTCCATGAGGCCCATGCCCAGGCCGCCGCGATCTTCGGGGGCGCGCATGGTGATGAAGCCCATCTCGGCGGCCTGGCTCCAGAGGCTGGCATCGACAGCTCCTTTGGCTGCGCGGGCGGCCTGCACCACCTCTTCCCGATCGAAGAAGCGCAGGGCTGCTTCCTGCATCATCGCCTGCTGTTCGTTGAGTTCGAGGTTCATGCCATTTCCATCTTGTTCGCGCCCTCCTGCTTGGCCATCCTGAGGCGTAGGATGTCAATTTGGCGGTGGCGCGCTTCCGGCAATGCGGAAGGGCGCTGGTAGCGGATGCCCGCAGCGCCGATCGCGCGCAACGAGCAGTCCAGGAGTAAGGCAGATGGTAGAATATATCCGTTACGCGGTCGAGGAACGGGTCGCGACGATCACATTGGATCGCGCCGACCGGGCGAACGCGCAAAATGAACCCTTTTTGCGGCAATTGAACGAGGCGTGGGAAAAGGCGGCGGCGGACGAGTCCGTGCGCGTCATCCTGCTGCGTGCGGAGGGCAAGCATTTCTCCGCCGGGCACGATGTGAGCGCGGAGGCCATTCGCGACGGATCGTTCAACCGCATTCGCGAGACGATCCCGGAACGCGGGCTGCTGGGCATCCATGAATGGGAGGCCAAACATTATCTTGGCTATTCCAAGCGCTGGCGCGATATTCCCAAGCCGTCGATCGCGGCGGTTCAGGGGGCCTGCATCGCGGGTGGCCTGTTGCTGGCATGGCCGTGCGACCTGATCATCGCGGCTGATGATGCGCGCTTTTCCGATCCGGTGGTGCTGATGGGCATTGGCGGCGTCGAATATCATGGCCACACATGGGAATTGGGGCCGCGCAAGGCGAAGGAGATGCTGTTCACCGCCAAGCCGATCGACGCGCATGAGGCGGAACGGCGAGGCATGGTGAACCGGGTCGTGCCGCGCGCGGAGCTGGATGCCGAGGCGCTGGCGCTGGCCCGCGAGATTGCGCAGATGCACCCGCATGCGCTCGCCATGGCGAAGCGGGCGGTGAACCAGACGCTCGACATCATGGGGCAGAGCGCGGCGCTGCAAAGCTGTTTCGATATCCACCAGCTGGGCCATGCGTCGGCTTATGGTCAGACGGGCGAGTTCATCGTGGCGGGCATGGACAAGGTGAAGTCGCACTCATGAGCATAGTGACGCAGGTCGAGGGCGGGGTCGCCACGTTGACGCTGAACCGGCCCGATCGGTTGAACGCGGTTACGGAGGCTATGCTGGATGAGATCGCGCTGACATTGCGCGGGTGGTCGGTCGATCCGGCGGTGCGCTGTGTCGTTTTGGCGGGGGCGGGGCGCGGTTTCTGTGCGGGCTATGATTTGTCGGGTGACGGTAAGGAAGAGCGGGCCGAGCCGATGCGCGCCCATGAAGCGGCTGCGCGGATGAGCGTTCATGCGGAAATTCCGCTGCTGCTGCATCGGATGCCCAAGCCGACTATCGCTTGTCTGCGCGGGCCGGTGGCGGGGAGCGGGCTGGTCATGGCGGCGGCGTGCGACCTGCGGATCGCGTCGCGGACGGTGAAGTTCAAGCTCGCTTTCGCCAGCGCGGGGCGGTGCGGCGATCCGGGGGGGAGCTATTTGCTCACCCGGCTGCTGGGCGCGGCGCGGGCGCGGGAGATGTTCCTGCTGGACGAGCCGATGCTGGGGGACGAAGCGCTGGCCAGTCGGCTTATCAATCGGCTGGTTGAGGATGCGGTGCTGGAGAGTGAGTGCGCAGCTTTGGCGGCGAAGCTGGCGAGCGGGCCGACGGCGGCCTTTGCGGCGATGAAGCGTAATCTCAATGCGGCGGGGACCATCGCGCTGGAGGAAAGCATGGCGCAGGAGGCGGCGGCCAATGCGCAGATCAGCTTGTTTTCGCATGATGCGAGAGAGGCGGCGCGGGCGTTCATGGAGCGACGCGCGCCCAATTTTCTCGGTTACTGACGAGCCGCAATTGGCACCTGTTCCGGCATGGCGGAATTGGGGCGGGATCGGCTTACCTCGTGCCAAAAATTCGATATTGCAAAAAACAAGATTGGCGCACTCGCATGCGCTCGACAGCAGATGGGATGGGATGAATGGCCACGGCGGCAAAGGCGATCGACACTGACAGCATCCGGCGCGCGGTTGAGCTGGCGGACCTGAACGCGCTGCGGGTCGCGCTGTTTCAGAATAGCGGGGACGAGGAGATCGCCGCCCTGCCCGGCGCCGCGCAGATGAGCGAGGGGCAGAAGGCGCTGCTGAAGGCGCGCGCGGTCGAATGGCTGGCCGACAATGCCGGTGCGGCGGAACTGCCCGAACCGCCAGAAGCGGAATTGCGCCGCCTAATGACGATGCTGTCGGGTGAGATGACCGATGTTGAGTTCGAGGCGCGGCGTGACCTTCCGGCCTTCCGTGCCGTTCCTTGCGCCGTCGAGTGGGAGGGCGAGGAGCCGAAGATCCCCGAGGATTTCCGCATCGTCATCATCGGCAGCGGCCCGGCGGGGATCGCGGCGGGGGTGCAGTGTGAGTTGCTCGGCCTGCCCTATTTGCTGCTTGATCGTCAGCCGGAGGCGGGAGGTACGTGGACGATCAACCGCTATCCCGACGTGCGGGTCGATACGCCGTCGATCACCTATGAATATAGTTTCGAGAAGCTCTACCCCTGGGGCGAGCATTTCAACCGGGGTGAGGATGTCCGCACTTACCTCCAACATGTCTCGCGCAAATATGGGGTTATGGCGAACAGCCGGTTTGGCCATGATGTGAAGGGCGCGCTATTCGATGAAGGCCGCAACGTCTGGCGGCTGGACGTTGAAACGCCGGGCGGGCGTGAGGAAATCGTCGCTAATGTCGTGATCACCGCGTGCGGCACCTTTGCCAATGCGCAGTTGCCCGACATTGACGGCGTGCAGGAGTTCGACGGGCAGATCATCCATCCGTCTGCATGGCCGGAAGGATTGGACCTGACCGGCAAGCGGGTCGCCATCATTGGCAATGGATCGACCGGCGTGCAATTGCTGAGCGCTGTCGCGCAAAAGGCGGGGCGTGTCAGTGTCGTGCAGCGGACCCCGCAATGGATCAGCCCGCGCGAGAAATATGGTGCGCCGATCGAGCCGGAACTGGCGTGGCTCAATGAGAATATGCCCGGATACTGGAACTGGTCGCGCTACACCGCCACCATGCCGCTGTTCGACATCGACAGGTTGCAGCGCGTCGATCGCGAATGGCAGGCGCAGGGGGGCAAGGTCAGCAAGGCCAATGACGATCTGCGCGCCTTCCTGACCAATTATATCCGGCAGGAAACCGGCGGGCGGGAGGATCTGATCGAGAAGCTCATCCCCGACTATGCGCCGATGTCGCGGCGTCCGGTGGTCGACAATGGATGGTATCGCGCGCTGACCCGCGACAATGTGGAGTTGCTCACCGGTTCGGTCGCGCGGTTCACGAAGACCGGTTTTGTGATGGCGGATGGGACGGCGCGGGACTTCGATGTCGTCATCGCCGCGACCGGTTTCGATGTGCTGAAATATCTCTGGCCCGCGCGGTATAAGGGGCTGAGGGGCAGGGACCTGCACGACACATGGGACGCAGGGGATGGGCCGCGCGCTTATCTGTCGATGATGGTGCCGCAATTTCCCAACCTGTTCATGCTGTACGGTCCCAATTCCCAGCCGCTGACCGGCGGCACGGGTCTGCCGCAATGGTGGCTGATCTGGGCGAGCTATGCCGCGCAATGCGTCATGCGCATGCTGAAGGAAGACAAGCGCCGCGTCGATGTTAAGGCCGAAGCTTTCGAGCGCTATAATCGAGAGCTGGATGCGGAGGCGCAGGGCTGGCTGCAGATGACGCCAGAGGGCGGCATCGAGAAGAATTATTATGTGAACCGCGAGCATCGCAGGCTGCAAGTCAACGCGCCGTGGCTCAGCCCCGATTATCACCGCATGTGTACGGTGGTGAATTGGGACGATCTGGAATTGAGCTGATGCCTCGCCCGGCCCTGGCCGCGTCACGCGCCATCGACATTTTGAACTTCATGGCGGCGGCTCCCTTGCGCGGCTATTCGCTGACGGAGCTGGTGCGGCAGCTGGACCTCAATCCCGCATCCTGCCACGCGTTGCTGGGCGCGATGACGCGGGACGGGTATCTGGTCCGGGCGCAGCGGGGGCGGGTCTATCGGCTTGGCCCGGCGTTGATCGCGATTGGTCATGCCGCGCTGCAATGCCATCCGGTGGTGGCGGCTGCGCGCAACCAGATCGCGCTTTTGTCAGCTGAGCTGGACATGGACAGCCTGCTCACCGCGCGGTTGGATGAGCGGCTGATCGCGCTTGCGTCGGAGGGGCCGGGGCGCATGCCGGGCCTAGCGGTGGGTCAGCGGGTGCCGCTCATTCCGCCGCTTGGCACGCCCTTTCTTGCCTGGGCGAACGAGCGGGAAGTGGATAGCTGGCTGGGCAAAGCGGCGGGGGCGATCGATGCTGACCGGCTGCGGCAGTCGCTCGCGATGGTGCGGCAGCGCGGTTATGCCGTCACGCAACGCAGCCCGGAGCAGGCGGCGGCCGGGCTTGCCGTGCTGGGCATGGCGGAGGAACCGCTGGCCGGGGATTGGCAGCAGCGCGTCGCCGAACGGATCGGGCAGATGGGCGAGGATTATCTGATGATCGAGGCGCAGCCCGATCGGCTGCATCCGGTGATGATGATTTCCGCCCCCGTATTTGGTGCGGATGGTGCGGTGCTGTGTACCCTTTCGCTATACGGCTTTGACCGTCCGTTGCCGATGAACCGCATTGCTGCCTTGGGCGAAGCGGTGGTGCGGCATTGCCGAGCGGCGAGCGCGGTGGCGGACGAGCCGGATTTGCAGATGAACGAGGTTGGGAGAGGCTGAGAAAATGCGGGCGCTAGTCTACGAAGGTTCGGGCAAGATCCGGTTTGTCGAGGATGTGGAAGTGCGGGAGCCAGGGCCTGGCGAAGTGCTGGTGCGCATCGTGGCGAGCGGCATTTGCCATTCCGACATTTCGGTCATCAACGGCACGATCGACTGGCCTGCGCCTGCGGTGCTGGGCCATGAAGGGGCGGGGATCATCGAGAAGCTGGGGCCGGGAGTTACCGAACTGGCGGTGGGCGATCATGTGGCGTTGCATACGCTGGCCAATTGCGGGCGCTGCGGGCCGTGTGAGAGTGGCAGGCCGACCCATTGCCGCCAATCCTATGGCAATCGCGCCCAGCCGTTCAGCCGCAATGAAGAGCCGGTGTCTAGCTTCGCGGCGACGTCGACCTTTGTCGAGAAGACGGTGGTGAAGGCCAATCAGGCGGTCAGGATCGACCCGACGGTGCCGCTCGACATTGCCTGCGTCGTGGGTTGCGGCGTGCTGACCGGGGTGGGGTCGGTCGTCAACCGGGCGCGGGTAAAGCCGGGCGAGACGGCGGCGGTGTTCGGCATCGGTGGTATCGGGCTTAATGTGTTGCAGGGCTTGCGGCTTTCGGGAGCGAGCCGGATCATCGCGATCGACTTGTTGGCAACGCGCGAGGAGAAGGCGCGGGAGTTCGGCGCGACCAATTTCATCGACGCTTCCAAGGGCGATGTGCCGCAGCGGATCAAGGACATCGTGTCGGGCGGCAATCCCGATCACGGCAGCGGCGTCGATTGGGCGTTTGAGTGCGTCGGTAGTACGCGGGTGCTGAACGATGCGATGGCGAGCCTTGGTTGGGGGGGCAACTGCGTGATCGTCGGCACGACGGCGATGGGGACGATGGCAGAGGTATCGCTGACGCCGCTCTCCTTTGTCGATCGCGGGGTGATGGGCGCGCGCTATGGGGCGTCGCGGCCACATCAGGATATCCCGTCCTATATTGCGCAATATCGGCAGGGTAAGCTGCTGCTGGATGAGCTGGTGACGCAGCGCTACGATCTTGCCGATTTCGAACGGGCCTTCCACGATCTGGAGGAAGGCAAGCTGGCGCGCGGGGTGTTCGTGCTGTGACAGGGGCTGGCGCCTGGGATCTGCCGCCATTGCGGGCGGGCTATGCCGCCGATGAGGCGCTGGTCGAGCGGCGGGCGCGGGCGGCTGGTTCTGCCGATGCTGCGGAACGCGCGGGCGAGACGCTTATTGGCGGCGTGCGTTGTTTGGTCATTGAGCCGCGCGGGCGTGATGCGCGGGGAGAGATGATCTACCTGCATGGCGGGGGGTATCGGCTGGGGTCGCCGCTTGCCTATGTGGATTATGCGCAACGGATCGCTGATGCAGCGGGGCGGCGGATCATCCTTCCATTTTATCCGCTGGCGCCCGAGCGTCCTTTTCCGGCGGCTTTGCATGCTGTTGTGGCGGTTTACCGGGCGCTGGACGACAGGCAGTCGGCAGTGATTGCTGGGGACTCTGCCGGGGGCGGGCTGGCGGCGGCGTTGTGCATTATGGCAGCGCGGGCTGGCGAGCGGCCTGCGGGTGCTGTTCTGGTGTCGCCGATGCTGGATTTGACGGCGCGAGGTGAGAGCCTTGATCGTAATGCGGCGCGTGATCCTATGTTTTCCAAGGCTGCCGTGTTGGATAGCGCGCAGCTGTATTTGCAGGGGCATGATCCGCGCGATCCGCTGGTTTCGGCGCTGGAGGCTGACCCGGCGGTCTTTCCGCCGGTGCTGGTGTTGACGGGTGGAGCGGAGGTGTTGCTGGATGAGGCGGTTGCCTTTGCCAAGCGGCTGGCGCTGGCGGATCGGCGGGTCACGCTGCATGTCGCGCCGGACATGGGCCATGTCTGGCCTTTACTGGCGCCTGAAACGGGCGAAGCGGGGGATGCGATCGCGACGATTGCCGCCTTTGTAAAAGCGCTGAAATCTACTGGCTCCAAGGATTCCGTGTAGCCGGAAAGCCGTCCCGCTTAATTGCCAGACGCGGGCGGGTACAGGACAACAAGTACCAACTTATCATAGCTGACCGAAAGACATTGCGATGACGACGCCCAGCCTTCCGTTCCCCGTTTATGACGCGGACAATCATTTTTACGAGCCCGAGGATGCGCTGTTCCGGCATTTGCCCAAGAAGTGGCACAAGGATTTCCGCTTCGTCGAAGTGGATGGCCGCAAGCGGTTGGCGATCAAGGGGCAGATTTCGGACTATATCCCCAATCCCACCTTCGAGCGGGTGGCTGCGCCGGGGACGCACGTCAAATATTATAAGGCCGACAATCCCGAAGGTCTGACCATGCGGCAGATGACGGGGAAGCCGATCGCGCCGCCGGAATCCTGGCGGACGGGCGGGGAACGGCTGGCGGTGCTGGACGGTCATAATGTCCATGCGGCGCTTATGTTTCCGACGCTCTTTTCGGTGATCGAAAAGTGGATGAGCTATGACCATGAGTTTCTGCATGATGCCTTGCATGCGCTGAACCAGTGGACGAGCGAGGAATGGGGCTTTGCGCGCGAGAACCGGTTATTTGGGGTTCCTGTGGTGTCGCTTGCCGACATGGATCGGGCGCTGGCCGAGACGGACTGGCTGATCAAGCAGGGTGCGCGGACGATCTGTATTCGGCCTTCCCCGGTGCCGGGTTATCGTGGTGGGCGGTCGATGGGGCTGAAGGACTTCGATCCCTTCTGGGCGCGGATCGAGGAGGCGAAGATATTCGTGTCGATCCATGCTTCCAATTCCGATTACGACCATTTGATCGAAATGTGGACCGGCGGGGCGGAATGGTTGCCGTTTGAATCCGATCCTTTCGTCAATTGCCTGCGGATTATCGAGCGGGCGATTTCCGATACGATCGCGGCGATTATATGCGGCGGCGTTTTTGACCGCTTCCCCGGTGTTCGGGTGGTGAGTGTCGAGAATGGTGCGAAGTGGGTCATTCCGCTGATTGACCAGTTGAAGCATGTTTATGGGCAGATGCCGCAGAAATTCATGAATGATCCCGTTGACCAATTTCATCGGAACATTTTCGTGACGCCCTTTGTCGAGGATGATTTCGGGCAACTGCGAGAACATATGCAGGTGAACCGGATATTGTTCGGGAGTGATTATCCGCATCCGGAGGGGACTGAACACCCACTCGATTTCCTTCATGAATTGACGAGCTATTCGATGGCCGAGAAGGAAATGGTGATGTCGTCGAACCTGAAGGGCCTGTTGGAAGGCGTGCGCAATTAAGGACGACCGCCAATGAGTCAGGACGTTATCGAGCAGCTTCGCGCCAACCTGCGCGACCATAGCGACGCGCGGGGTATCGAATTTGAGGGCCGGTGGGTGAGTTGGGGTGAGGTGGCGCGCTATGGCGACGCCGTCGTTGCGCTGCTTGACGCCGCCGGGTGCCCGCCATCGGCGAAGGTGGGCATCATCATCCGCAACCGGCTGGCCCATGCGGCGGCGGTGGTGGGGCTGCTGGCGCACAGGCGGTCGGTAAGTTTCGTCTATCCCTTCCTGCCCGCGACCGCGATTTCGGACAATATCGAGAATTTGGGAGCCGCCGCGATATTGGCGGATGAGCAGGACTGGCCGAACTTTTGGGAGGCTGCGGGACAGGCTGGTTGCGCGGGGATCGCTTTTGGCGGGATCGATGACGCGCCCATGCTGGTCGATGGGCTGAAGAAGTGCAGGCGATCCTCGTTCGATGATGCCTTGCCCGATGGCGGGATCGAGGTGCTGTCGAGCGGGACGACGGGGACGCCCAAGCGCATTCCTATGCCGCTGAAGCTGCTGGAACGGGCGGTGATGAGTGCGCCCGGTGCGGAGTCCGGCAGCGCGCCGCCGGTGCAGATCAACATCTGGCCGCTGGGCGGGGTTGGGGGCGTGTGCTTGCTGACCGGCGCTGCGGTCAATAATACGCCGTTGGTGCTGATGGAGCGCTTTACGGTCGATGGGCTGGTGGATGCGCTGCGCCGCCACAGGCCCGATACGCTGGGCCTCAATCCGACGGCGATCGCGATGATCATGGACGCTAATGTGTCGGTCGAGGATATGGCGAGCGTGAAGAGCGTGTCGGGGGGATCAGCTTATCTGGATCCCGATTTGCAGGAGCGGTTTGAGGCGCGCTACAGCCTGCCGATCCTGTGGGGCATGGGCGCGACGGAATTTTGCGGCACGATCGTCCGCTGGACGCCGCAGATGCGGGCGGAGCGCGGGGACAGCAAGCGCGGTAGCACCGGCCTTCCCATGCCGGGCGTGGAGATACGCGCCGTTGATCCGGAAAGCGGCGCGGAAGTTTCGCGCGGGGCGGAAGGATTGCTGGAAGTGCATTGCCCGTCCGTGCGGCCTGACTGGGTGCGGACCACTGATCTGGTGATGATTGATGAGGACGGATATGTCTTTCATCGCGGACGGCATGATGGCGCGATCGTGCGGGGTGGGTTCAAGATATTGCCGGAGCGCGTGGTTGACGTGCTGCGCCAGCATCCCGCCGTTGTCGATGCTTCGGTGGTGGGGATTCCCGATGCCCGGTTGGGGGCGGTGCCGGTGGCGGCGGTGGAACTCAGCCAGAATGCGGGGGCGGTGGATGAACAGGCGCTGCTGGCGCATGTGCGGGCCGAATTGCCGCCGACGCATGTGCCGGTGGAGATTCGGATCGTGGACGCGCTGCCGCGCACGCCGTCGCTGAAGGTCAGCCTGACCGAAATCAAGAAGATGTTCCTGCCCGACGCCGCATGAGCGGGCACGCGCAACGAAGAGGATGGAGAGGATGAGCGTGTCATTGCTGGGGCTTGAGGGGAAGAAAGCGCTGATCGTCGGCGGTGGTCGTGGCATGGGCGAGGCGAGCGCGCTGCTGCTCGCCGAGGCGGGGTGCGATGTGGCCGTGCTGGACAGCGTCATGGAGCGGGCCGAGCAGGTCGCAAGCGAAGTGCGCGCGATCGGGCGCGCGGGCATAGCGATCGAGGCGGACATATTGGATGAGGCGTCGGTCAAGAAAGCCGTGGCGGATGCGGAAGGGGCGCTGGGCGGACTCGACATATTGGTGACGATCGTGGGGCAGGCGCTGTTCAAGCCGCTGCTCGACGTGACGCTGGAGGAATGGGATAATGATCAATCCCGCAACCTGCGCTATTTCTTCGTGACGGCGCGCGCCGTTGCTCAGTCTATGATTGCGCGTGGAGTAGGCGGTTCGCTGATCTGCATCGGGTCGGTCGATGGAGCGGTTGGGTCGCCGATGCATGCGCCCTATGGCGCGGCCAAGGCGGGGCTCATGCATCTGGTGAAGTCGATGGCGACCGAATGGGGGCGGCATGGGATTCGCGCCAACGCCGTGGCTCCGGGCAGCATCACCACGCCCCGATTGCCCGAAACGGCGCAATCGCGGGCGCTGATGGAAGCGAGCGTGCTGCCGATCGGGCGGCCGGGCACGACGCGGGACGTGGCTGGGGCTGTGCTGTTCCTGGCGTCGGGACTGTCGGAATATGTGACGGGCCACAGTCTGTTCGTGGATGGCGGGTGGATGGCGGCGAACCATTTCGACCCGCGGGTGATGGCGACCAAGAAGAGCAACGAATAGCGGCTCAATCGGTCAGGAAAGGCTTGATCGCCGACAGGCATGCGTCAAAGGCGTCATGCTGGGGCCAATGGCCGCTCTCTGGCAGGCGGACTTCCCGCGCGTCAGGGATATGGGCCAGCAAATCAGAAGGCAAATTGGAAGGCCAGCTGCGTTCGCCATTAACGAGGAGCGTCGGGCAGGCGATATTGCGCCACAAGGCCCTGACATCGTGCAGGGAGATGTCGGGAAAAGCCCAGACGGCGAGATAGGGATCATGTTTCCACTGCCATCCATCCTTGCCAGCCCGCCGCAGACCATGGCGCGTCAGGTGCCGTGCCTGCGTAGGGGTGAGGAAGGCATGGCGTTCCCGCATACGCTCGACCGCTTCATCGACGGACGCGAAGATGCGCGGGGCGGCAAGGGAAGCGGCGCGGCGCTCCTCAAGCCAGTTGCGGGTCGTTTGTGCGATGCTTTGGCTGAAGCGATAGGCTTCGATATCGGGAGGCGCGCCAACGGTTTCGATCGCGACGATGCGTCTTATCGTTTCGGGATAGATTGCGGCAAAGCGCAAGGCGATGTGCGCGCCGAGGGAGTGGCCGATCAGGATGGCCTGACGCTGCGGACCCAGCGCCAATTGTGCGGCAAGCGCGTCGAGATCGGACAGATAGGCCGCGAAGTCGTAGCGCCCATCCTGCGACCAGCCGCTGTTCCCATGGCCGCGAAGGTCGGGGGCGATGATGTGATAGTGGGGGAGCAGGGCATTCGCCAGCGCGTCCCAGCTGCGGCTATGGTCCCGGCTGCCATGAAGGAGGATGGCGACCGGCGCGCCTTCATGCGTCCATTCGGTATAGCTGAGCGGCATGCGGCCATTGTGAAAGCGGCGCTTCACAGGCTTCGTCCTGATGTGGGGGCGACTTTGTCTGTCATGCATATTTGCAGTGTAGAGAGAAGCGAAGCTGTGCTGGCGACCGGCAATGGCGGCTTTCCATATTCGCGTAAGGGATCGCGGCGGTGCGGATTTCCCACGCTTGAATCCATGGTGCGCCAGGAATATGGTGGGGAATAGCAAAATCCGGGTGATCGGCAGCGCCGACGCTGGCAAGAAGTGCGTAGGAGGCGGCATGAGCGCTAACTCACAGGCGGAAGGCAGGTCTGGCGGCAGAGGTAGCGTGAAGTCGTGCCTGCGGACGCTGGAGGTGCTGGAATATTTCATGAAGTCGGGCGAGCCTGCGCGCACGATCGAGATCAGTGAAGCATTGGGCATCCCCAATTCAAGCGCTGACGAAATCTTGCGCACGCTCGCGAGCACTGGCTATCTTACCTATAATCAGGCGACGAAGCTCTATGCGCCGTCCTACAAGCTGGTCGCAAATGCTTCGTCGATCGAGCAGAGCTTTTTTGGAAGCGGCCGGATCAACGAGGTGATGGAAGATATGCGGCGCGAAACCGGCGGATCGGTCTTCGTCACGCAGCAGAATGACTGCTGGTCGGAGAGTGTCGCTGAAATGTCCGGCGGCTGGGCGGCGAAGCCGGATGCGGAGCCCTATTATTCCTCCGAGATGATCTGTTTCCAGCACAATAGCTGGCGGCCGGGCACCAATTTTGCTGCGGCGATGCTGGCGCAGCAATCCAATGTCGACATCATCCAGCTGGCGACACGGACGCAGAGGCTGGGTCTGGGTCCGAAGGGGCCGACGCTGATGAAACATCTGGTGGACCGGATTTCCACGACGCGGGCGCGTGGGTTTGCGCTTTGCCGACGGAGCGCGACCATTCCGGTGGACTCGATCGCTATGCCGCTGCGGGTGCCGCATGGCGTTGCTTCCTATGCGATCGGCGTGGTGGGCGATCCGCTGTTCGTGAACGACAATGATGTGCGGCAGATGCTGTCGGGCATGCAGTCGGTCATCTACCGCTATAATGATCGCATTCGCCGGAACGGGGCGGTGAGCATGCAATAAGGGGACGGCCTTTCCTGTGCCGCCCTTCAGCTTTTAAAGCTGGTCGGTGTAGCTGTCGGTGCCCGGGATCGTCGGGATGAAGGGCGAGGCTATGGCGATGTGGCCGATGCCGCTTTCCTCGATTGCTTGGGCGAGCGGCACATAGGCGGTGTCCCAGACGGCTTTGGGGTCCTCGATCGAGAAGCTGAGGAAGATGGCGCGGTCGTTTGCCTCTACCGGGACATCCTTGGGGCTGGTGGGATCGAGGGGCAGAGGGGAGCCGGTCAGCGCGACATCGCCCGGCAGGTCGCGGGCGCGGAGCAGGGCGGAGAGGTCCGCGCTGGTCTTGCCCGGGTTGAGATCGACGATGAAGGCGACGACGACGCCATAGGGGCGATCAAGCGCCAGTTCGATCGGCATGGCGCTGCCCGGCGCATTATATTCCGCATCGAAATTGTAGAAGCTGGTGTGGATATGGTCGCGTTCCTTGAACATGCGGCCGGTGGCATGGAGGTCGTTGACCTGACGGACGGCCCAGGCGTCCCAATCCTTATGATGCCCGTCCAAAATCCAATAGAGTGCGAGATAGGAACCCTTTGACAGGTCCATGGTGCCTGAGCCGAAGCGCTTCGCCTTTTCCGCGCGGGTGGCGACATAACGTGCGCCCGAGACGGTATAGGCGCCGATCATGCAGCCGCTGTAGAAATGATCGCGCTCATACCAACGATTATAGGCGACCTCATGGCCCGGGCGCGGCTCGACCATGGTGAAGAGTAGGGAGCCGAGGCGTATGGGACGGTCGGCGCGGGCTATGTCGGCCCGTTCGTACAAGGTTTCGCAGCTTTGCATGGCGCTCTCCTGAAAATGATGGCTTCACTGAAGCGGGGCAGGCGGCGGGGTTAAAGCGGTGCCGCGCCTCTTCCGGGTTGGCGGAAGTTATCGACCGGCAAGCGCTCGATAGGCGGGATGGCCGATGTCGCTCAGAACATCGAGGTGGCGAGGGGTCCAGCCCAGTTCCCGACGGGTGCGGGGGCTGCGGGATCGGCTGCATGTCGCCATGGCGATCAGCGTTTCGAATTTTCCCCAGCGGCGAACGCCTTCGGTGAAGTCGATGCTGCGCGCCTGAATGCCGAGGTCGCGGGCGACCGCCTCCGCCAGAGTGCGGTTGTTCAGTTCGCCTGCGACGGCGTGATAAAGGGCGCCGGGTGAACCCCGTTCGAGCGCGAGGCGATAGACCTCTGCCAGATCATCGACATGGACGTTGGAATAGAGGTTGAGGCCCTGCCCAAGATAGCCGACTTCGCCCGTGCGTCGGGCGTCGCTGTAG
Organism: Sphingobium sp. TomTYG72; assembly: GCF_055394715.1. Taxonomy (NCBI): domain Bacteria; kingdom Pseudomonadati; phylum Pseudomonadota; class Alphaproteobacteria; order Sphingomonadales; family Sphingobiaceae; genus Sphingobium; species Sphingobium sp. TomTYG72. Next base: position 478,196 of record NZ_AP027337.1, read on the forward strand.
AACATGCGCAGATGGCCGCAGCCGCCATGCCCCCAGATCATCGGGGGCCTGATCACCATGGCGCGCACTCCGCCCGACGATCCTGCGCGGCGGACGATATTTTCCGTGTCGAACCGGAGGCCGATATATTTGGAGGGTTCGAACGGGTCGTCCTCGGCAAAGCTGTCCTCGCTCCAAAGGCCGTCCGTGCGTTGTGAGAGGAGGCCGGTGCCGCTGGTGAAGATGAACTGATGACCGCGCCCGTCAGCTGCATTGAGCAAGCTTCTGACCGTGTCATGTTCCTGCTGAAGGAGCAGTTGGGCGGCATAGATGGTGGCGTCGTGCTGGCGCATCATGTCGATGACGGCGTCCAGATGCGACAGGTCACCCCGTAGAGGGGTTATGCCATGATCAATGAGGGCGCGATCGCCTTCGCTTGTGCGGCTGAGACCGCTCACCGGATGGCCGGACGCTCTGCAATGGCGGGCGATGTGCGATCCGAGATAGCCGGTCGCGCCGAGGACGAGAATGCGCATCGGGTTAGGAAGCAACAGCGATCCACCCGGCGTCAAGAGTCCAGCCATGGGTTCCGGAGAGGCGGAGGGGTTAGAGCGAGCTGACGAGGTGACCGCCGTCTACGACCAGTTCCGCGCCTGTTATGTAGGAGCCAAGGTCCGACGCGAGCAGGAGCAGGGCACCGTCCAGATTTTCCGGGCTTCCTATTCGGCGCTGCGGTATCCGCTTGATCATCGCCTTGCCTGCGTCCGTTCCCCAAAAATGCTCATTCAAGGGCGTTACGATGTAGCCGGGGCACAGGGCGTTCACGCGGATATCGTAGCGCGCCCATTCCAGCGCCATGACCTTGGTCATCTGCACCATAGCGGCCTTTGAAATGGCATAGGGGCCAAGCTGTGCGCCCTGCCGAAGGCCAAGGATGGACGCGATGTTGATGATGCTGCCCGGCCGACCTGCCGCAATCATGGCGTGCGCCGCCCCGCGCGCGACCAGATAAGCGCCGCGCGCATTGGTATCCATGACGCGATCCCATTGCGACGCATCCTGATCAAGCATTGGACCAGCGCTTACGACGCCCGCATTGTTGATCAGGATGTCGATGGCGCCGACTTCTTCCCACAAGCGATCGACGGAGGCGGCGTCCTGTACGTCGAGCGAGATGGCGCGCGCGTGGGGGAGCGACGCGGCAAGGCTTTCCAACTGGTCGCCCCGCCGGGCGGCGAGGACCAGCTGAACACCCTCGGCAGCGAGCGTGCGCGCGAAGTGCGCGCCGAGCCCGCTGCTTGCCCCGGTGATGAGTGCGGTCCTGCCCGCCAGGCCGAAGGAGAGAGGCATCAGGCCGCCAGTGCTTCTTCCGGTTCCGGCGGGAAGATGGACGGCTTGCCGGGGTCATAGGTCTGGACCAGCACGCGGATGAACTGTTGATCGGTGAGCGGATCGCTGGGCACTTCGAAAGTGGCGCCGCGTGCGCGAAGATCGGCGATCAGCATGTCGAACACCTGATCATGGCTTATGTCGTCGGTGTGGTCGAGCGACTGTTTGAGTTCGCTATAATCCATGAAGATGTCCGCGCCCCAGTGGATGAGGAAGCGGAATTCGTCTTCCGGTATCTTCTGGATGACTTTGCCGTCCGTGGTGATCTGCCAGCCATGGGGATCTTCGGGATCGGCGCTCATGAGCGAATTGATCGCGAGTCCTTCGGGTCGGCGCAGGGCGGCGGGGCCGCTGGCTTGCGCCGTGTGGTACATCATTTCATTTTCAACGACGACCGCGCGGCTCCACATCGGCGCCTTGATCTGGGCAGGCTGTCCTTGCGGACCATCGGGCCAGTAGTTGAAGCCGCCGCCGACCTTGCCCTTATAATACCAGGTGATCACCTGCGCCTTTTTCGCGCGCCAATGTTCGAACAGGCCGGACTTCACCATGATGTTCATCAGCCATACCGGCGATGTCTGCATGGAGATGCCACGAAAGCGGGTGCCGTCGACATGGGGTGCGCCAGCGCCGGGACACGGCCCCTGAATGTTGAACAGCATATTTTCGGGCCGGGCATATTCAGCCTTCCAATATCCCCGAACCAGATCGAGGAATTTTTTGTTGAAGAAGCAGTCTTCGATGTCGGGATGCTGGACTGTCGATCCTTGCGCGAGATAGCCACGGAATACCGGCGAAAGGAACATGTCCCATGTGGGGGTAAAGCCAGCCGGAAGCCCGCCCGAGGTCGTCGCGACGACTTCTTCGGGTGACTTGAAATGTTGTGCCAGGATCAACGACCACGGGCCGTTTTCCCGCACGACGTTCAGCATGCGGCGATGCTGGTCCTGCGTATAGGCGTTCTCGATGATCTGGGGCGGGGCCACTGGGCGGAACTGGGTGGTCATGTGAACTCTCCTGAGTACCTACATCGCCGACCACCCCTTCATTTGTAGACAGGGAAAGCTGAGGCGGCTCGGTAACCAAGCGAGTCCTAACTTATTCCGCGTCGGCCTGCAAGATATGACAACATGCACTGTAATTCAGGCAGGTTCGCCCCCTGCCGTTTGGGGCAGCCATTCGCGAACCGCAGTTTTTAGCAGCTTGCCGTTGGCATTGCGGGGAAGCGGTCCCTCCACGATGTAGACATGGTCGGGAACCTTGTAGTCGGACAGATGCCGTGCGCAGAAGTCGCGCAGGCTCGCGCCGTCTGCCTGGTCGGGTGCGACAACGAACGCTTCGACCCGTTCGCCCAGGACAGGGCAGGGCCTGCCGATCACAACGGCCTCTATGACGGCCTCATGCGACATGAGCATGTTTTCGACCTCCACTGAATAGATTTTGAAGCCGCCGCGATTGATCATGTCCTTCATCCGGTCGAGCACGCGGATATAGCCGTTCGTGTCCATCGTGCCGATGTCACCCGATTTCCAATAGCCGCCGGTAAAGCCCGCTCGGTTGCTTCGGGGTTGTTCCAGTAGCGGGGTATCGTCATCGCGCCCGCGATCCAGATTTCGCCCTGCTCCCCGCGTGGGAGTTCGCGGCCTTCCTCATCCATGATGACGATGTCGGCATAAGGCAGGGCCTTGCCGACCTTGTCCGGATGAGCGGGACAGTCGCCGAGCGGCATCATGACGGCGGGGGATGAGGTTTCGGTCGATCCGTAGATGTTCACCAGCGTCAGTTGCGGGAGCTGGGCGGCAAGTGTTTCGATGCTGGATTCGGCCATGGGCGCCCCGCCGAACGCGCCAATGCGCCAGCTCGACAGGTCGAAGTCCGCGACATCGGGTTCCATCAGGCATAGCTTGTACATGGCCGGGACCATGATGACGTAGCTCATGCGTTCGGCCTGCGCGAGTTCCAGGAAGGGGCGGGCCTTGAACGCCTGCTGTATCACAACCTTCCCCGCGACCCGGATGCTGAGCATCAGGATGAGGCCGATCCCGGTGACGTGCGAGGCAGGGACGGCGAGGATCATCGACTCGCCATCCTTCAATTGCAGGTGCTGCTGGCTGCCGATGCAGATGGTGACGATGCCGAGATGTGTGAGAACCGCGCCCTTGGGGCGGCCGGTGGTGCCCGAGGTGTAGAGGATGCAGAAGGGGTCATCTTCGCTGACGGCCGATCGGTGTGGGGCGTCGGTCAGCGCTTCGGGTGTGGCGTTGGACCAATGGGCGGATTCGTCGGAATAGCGGAACCAGTGGCGCAGTTGGGGGTGGTCGGAGCGGCTGGGCAGTTGGTCTTCCAGCGCGTCATCATAGATGATGGCTGCGGCGCCGCTGTCGTCCAGCACGTAAGCGGTTTCCGGCGCGCGCTGGCGGATATTCATGGGCACGGCGATCAGGCCGAGTCTTGCTGCCGCCAGCAGCAGCGTGGAATAATCGGCGCGGTTGGCGAGTAGGATCGCCAGTCGGTCGCCAGCAGTCAGGCCCAAGGATGTAAGGCGCGCGGCGCAGGCGGCGACGCGGGTAGCGAGGAACGTGTAGCTCCACCGGTCTTCGCCTTCGACAAGGGCGATGGCGTCCGGCGAGCGGCTGACGGCGTCCAGGAACATGGCGTAAATGTCTGCGGGGCGATCCTGATGACAATTGACCAGCCTGCCGTGATGCACTTCCTTGCGGAGTTGCAGATGCTTCATCTCTTTATCGGTCCTCTCCGTGCGACCTGCCATGCTAGGACGGGCACGAAAGCTCTTATATGGCTTTCTAATTGCACCTTGCATTGCGGTTCTTCCCTTGGCAAGCGCCAAGAAACGAGAGGAGCGGAGACAAGCCATGGCAGATCATGAGGATGATGCGGCGATTGCTCGAAGGGTCGAGAATTTCGTCCGCGACGTGGTCGTTCCTTATGAAAGGGATGGCCGTCGGGACGATCATGGTCCGCTGGATGCGCTGGTGCAGGAAATGCGGGCAAAAGCGCGGGAGGCGGGCGTCCTGACGCCGCATATCCGCGCGGATGGGACGCATCTTAGCCACCGGGCGACGGCGCGAGTGCTGCGCGCTTCGGGATTGTCGCCGCTGGGGCCGCTCGCCTGCAACACCAATGCGCCCGACGAAGGCAATATGTTCCTGCTGGGGAAGGTCGCTACGCCGGAGCAAAAGAGCCGCTACCTCGATCCGATGGTTGCGGGGAATGGGCGTTCCTGTTTCCTGATGACCGAACTTGCGACGGAAGGCGGGACTGGGTCGGACCCGTCGATGATGCAGACGCGTGCGCGTCTGGAGGGCGGCGAGTGGGTGATCAATGGACGCAAGGCGTTCGCGACCGGATTTGCCGGGGCCAGCTTTGCTATCCTGATGGCGAAGACGGAGCGGGATGACGGCGCGGCGGCGGCGACGATGTTCCTGGTGCCGCTGCCGCACCCCGCGCTGGTGCAGGAACGGCTGATCGGCACGATCGACAGCTCGATGCCGGGCGGTCATGCGGTGGTGAAGGTGGACGATCTGCGCCTGCCGCCCGAGGCTGTGCTGGGCGCGCCGCATGAGGGGTTCGCCTATGCGCAGGTCCGGCTGGCCCCGGCGCGGCTCACCCATTGCATGCGCTGGTTGGGTGCGGCCACGCGGGCGAATGAGATTGCGACCGACTATGCGGTGAAGCGGCAGGCGTTCGGCAAGCCGCTGATCGACCATGAGGGCGTTGGCTTCATGCTGGCGGACAATTTGATCGACCTGAAACAATGCGAGTTGATGATCGATTGGTGTGCGGACGTGCTGGACGCCGGGGACAAGGCGATCACGGAAAGCTCCATGGCGAAGGTGGCTGTATCGGAAACGCTGTTCCGGGTGGCGGACCGGTGCGTGCAGGTGATGGGCGGAACCGGGGTGAGCCATGACACGATCGTGGAGCAGGTGTTCCGCGAAATCCGCGCCTTTCGCATTTATGACGGGCCGACGCAGGTGCATAAATGGTCGCTCGCCAAGAAGATCAAGCGCGAGGCGCTGGCGAAGTCATGAATGCCGAGGAGCTGAACGCCGGGCTTTCCGAGGTGCGCGAGGCGCATCGTTTCGATGGAGGCGCTTTGCGGGCATGGCTGAAGGAGCATGTGCCCGAGGCGGAAGGGCCGCTGACCGTGCGGCAGTTCAAGGGCGGGCAGTCCAATCCGACGTTCCGGCTGGACGTTCCGGGACGTTCCTTCGTCATGCGCCGCAAGCCGCCGGGCGTGACGGTGCCCGGCGCCCATGCCGTGGATCGCGAGGCGCGGGTGATCGCGGCGCTGGGCAAGGAAGGTTTTCCGGTGCCCCGCATTTACGGGCTTTGCACGGACGATGCGGTAATCGGCAGCTGGTTCTATGTCATGGAGTGCGTCGAAGGCCGTGTTTTCTGGAACTCGCGTTTTGAGAATGTCGCGGCGGAGGAACGGGTTGCCTATTTCGATGCGATAAACGCGACTTTGGCGCAGCTTCACAATTTCGATCCCGTGGCTCTGGGCCTCGATGATTTCGGGAAGAAGGGCAATTATTTCGAGCGGCAGATCGCACGATGGTCGCGCCAATATCTGAATGACGAGGCGGCTGGTCGCGACGCCAATATGGACCGGCTGATAGAATGGCTGCCAGCGAATATTCCCGCTGGGGATGAAAGCCGGATCGTCCATGGCGATTATCGCGCTGATAATATGGTGTTCCATCCGACCGAGCCACGCGTTGCGGCGGTGCTGGATTGGGAGCTTTCAACGCTTGGTCATCCGTTGGCGGACTTCGTCAATCACCTGATGATGTACCGGCTGCCGCCTGCCATTTTGTCTGGCCTGCGGGGCGCGGATTTCGCCGCGCTCAAGCTGATGCCCGAGGAGGAGTATATCGCCGCCTATTGCCGCAGGACCGGGCGGTACGGGATCGACCAAATGGGCTTTTACCGCGCTTTCGCTCTTTTCCGGCTTGCGGCCATCTATCATGGCATTAAGGCAAGGGCACTACGCGGAACGGCCGCGTCGGCGCATGCAGAAGAACTGGCGGCGCAATATCCCCTGCTCGCCCAATTGGGATGGAGCGAGGCGGAAGCGGCCTGATCAAAGGGGAATGGTGGAATGAAGACCCGGATTACCGAGCTTACCGGCACGCGCTATCCCATTATCCAGGGTGGCATGCAGTGGGTGGGCCGCGCGGAGCTGGCTTCGGCGGTGTCCAATGCTGGTGGCCTCGGCATCCTGACGGCGCTCACCCAGCCGACGCCCGAGGCTCTGGCAGCCGAGATCGAGCGGTGCCGCACGATGACGGACAAGCCGTTCGGCGTGAACCTGACCATATTGCCGACCGCGCAGCCGGTTCCTTACGAAGCCTATGCCGAAGTCATTGCCGGCTCCGGCGTTGGTGTGGTCGAGACCGCCGGGCGCAGTCCCGCCGAATTCATTGCGCGCTTCAAGCAGGCGGGCGTTAAGATCGTCCACAAATGCACTGCCGTCCGCCATGCGCTGTCCGCGCAACGGGCGGGCGTCGATGCGGTGTCGATCGACGGGTTCGAAGCGGCGGGGCATCCGGGAGAGGATGATATTCCGGGCATGGTTCTGATCCCCGCTGCGGCGCGGGCGCTGGAGATTCCGATCCTGGCGGCGGGTGGCATGGCGACCGGGCGCAGCATGGCGGCGGCTCTGGCCCTGGGCGCGGAAGGCGTGACGATGGGCACCCGGTTCATGCTGACGAAGGAAGCGCCGATCCATGAGGCGATCAAGCAGGCGGTGGTGCAGGGGACTGAGCGCGACACGACGCTGATCTTCCGCCAGCTGCGCAACACCGCGCGCGTGTTCCGCAATGCCGTCGCCGAGGAGGTGAACGTCAAGGAACGGGAGCCCGGCGCGACGTTCGAGGATATCCGGCCGCTGGTCGCCGGTGCGCGGGGACGCGCTGCGCTGGAGAGTGGCGAAGTGGATGGCGGGCTGGTCTGGGCCGGGCTTGGCATCGGTTTGATGGACGACATTCCGACATGCGCCGAATTGATCGAGCGCATCGTGGGCGAATGCCGCGAGGCGCTGGCCCGCGCCGTGGCGCTGACCGGGGAGGCATGAGCATGAGCTACAATACAATCCGCTATGAGGTCGAGGATGATGGCGTCCTGCTGCTGACGCTCAATCGCCCGGACAAGCTGAACGCTTTTACGGTCGAGATGTGCGAAGAGCTGGTCGACGCCTATGGCCGGGCGAGCCAGGATGATGCGGTGCGCGTGATCGTGGTGACGGGCGAGGGCCGTGCCTTCTGTGCGGGCATGGATTTGTCGGTCGGCGGCAATGTCTTTGGTCTGGATGAAAGCATGACGCCGACGATGGAAGATCTGCGCGAGCGTGGTGATGATCCAGCTATTCTGAAAGGCGTGCGGGATACGGGCGGGCGCGTCGCGATGGCGATGTATGATTGCCTGAAGCCGATCGTTGGCGCGGTGAATGGCGCGGCGGTGGGTATCGGCTCGACCATGCTGCTGCCGATGGATTTCCGCTTCGCATCGGACAAGGCGCGCTTCGGCTTTGTCTTTGGACGGCTGGGCATCACGATGGAGGCGTGTTCGTCCTTCTTCCTGCCGCGCATTGTCGGTTTGGAGCAGGCGATGGAATGGGCGTACAAAGCCGATATCTTCGATGCCGCCGAAGCGCATGACAAGGGACTGGTGCGCGGCGTGTTCCCGGCCGAGACGCTGGTCGAGGAGGCGAAGGCCTTTGCCCGATCACTGGTCAAGGACCGTTCGCCCGTTTCGATCGCGCTGATCCGCCAGATGCTGAACCGCAACAGCGCGCAGCCCGATCCGTGGCAGGCGCATCTGACGGAATCGCTAGCGGTATTCTACACCAGTCAGGCGGACGGCCGCGAAGGGGTTCGCGCCTTCAATGAAAAACGGCCAGCGGACTTCACGGGGAAGGCGTCGCAGATGCCGCCCTTCTTCCCCTGGTATGGCGAAAAATAATTCAACGGAGAGGATTGAGATGATCACGCTGGAAGACAAGATCGCGATTCAGGAATTGATCGCCCGTTTCACCCGCTGTTCCGACTTTGGCGATTGGGAAGGCGTTGCCTCCCTCTTCACGCCCGAGGTTGTGACGGAGATGGAGGGCCTGCCCATCCGCTATGAAGGCGTCGAGGCTCAGGTTGAACATGCCAAGGAGTCGGCCAACCAGACCGAAGGCAAGAACCGCCACTATAACTTCAACATGATCGTGTTCGAGAAGGACGACGCAGTATATGCGGAATATGCCTTCATGAACGCCAACGCAGGGCATGCGCCGATGAGCGCCAAGATCGTCGTAACTGGCCGTCAGCGGGATACGGTGGTGAAGACAAGCGACGGGTGGAAGATCGCGCGCCGCTTCGTTCAGTTCGACCAGTCGTTCAGCCTTGATTTCTAAGCCACGGAGGAACGGTCGTGGACATTAAGAATTTGTGCGCTGTCGTCACCGGCGGCGCTTCGGGACTGGGCAGTGCGACTGCCGAAAGGCTGTCCGAGCTTGGCGCTCGCGTGGCGATCTTCGACTTGAACGAGGAAGCTGGCGCGTCGCTCGCCGAACGGTTGGGCGGCAGCTTCCATAAGGTCGATGTGACCAGCGCCGAGTCCGTGGACGCGGGGCTGGCAGCGGCCGAAGCGAAGCTGGGAACGCCGCGTGTGCTGGTGAACTGCGCGGGCATTGCGCCGGGCTTTCGTGTCGTAGGCAAGGATGGTTCGCCCCATCCGCTGGACGCGTTCCGCAAGGCTGTCGAGATCAACCTGATCGGCAGCTTCAACGTCATTTCGCGCTTTGCCGCCCTGCTCTCCGGCGCAGGAGTGGATGGCGAAGAAGCGGGCGTGATCGTCAATACGGCGTCGGTCGCCGCCTTTGATGGGCAGATCGGCCAGGCTGCTTACGCAGCGTCCAAGGGCGGTGTCGTGGGCATGACGTTGCCGATCGCGCGCGATCTGGCGCAACATCGCATTCGGGTGATGACGATCGCGCCGGGCATTTTCCTGACGCCGATGCTGCAAGGCCTGCCGCAGGCGACGCAGGATTCGCTGGGCAAGCAGGTGCCGCACCCGTCGCGGCTGGGTAAACCAGCAGAATTTGCGAAGCTGGTTCAGAATATCATTGAAAATCCGATGCTGAACGGAGAGGTGATCCGTCTGGACGGCGCGATCCGCATGGGACCGCGCTGACCGTTCGCCATCAATTGGGTGCGTAAGAAGGATTGCTGCCATGACCGAGACCAGCCGGGATGTGACCAATTTGCCGGAAACCGAGGCTAAGCTGCGCGAATTTGTCGAGCAGGGCGTCATATCGGGCGGCATCCTTGCGTGGGGAACCGCGGATGGTCCGGTTCGCTACCATGGCGAAGGCGTGCTGGGCTATGCGCGCCAGAATGGCGTGGACGAGCGGTCCATCTTCCGCATTTTTTCCCAGTCGAAGCCGATCACCGGCATCGGCGCGATGATGCTGATCGAGGATGGCGTCATTGGTCTGGACCAGCCGATCGGGGAGATATTGCCCGCTTTCGCCGAGATGCGCGTCATCGAGGGTGATGACCCGGAAGTGACGCGGCCTGCGGCTCGCCCGATCACTATCCGCCACCTGCTGACCCATACGGCGGGCTTTGGCATGGACGGCATGACGCTCGGCGAGCTTTATACGAAGCATGGCGTGGCGCCGGGTTCGCGGGAGTGGGTGCCGGGTCCGGGCGATCTCCCGGTGCCGGCAACGCTTGCCGAATTGGGCGAGCGTATTGCCGCGCTGCCCTTGGCGACCGATCCCGGCACACGGTTCGATTACAGCGTCGCGCTGGACGTGCTTGGGCTGGTGATCGAAGTCGCGTCGGGCATGCCGTTCGAAACCTTCCTGAAGACGCGCCTGTTCGATCCACTGGGCATGGTGGATACGGGCTTTGCCATCACGGCGGATCAGGCCGCCCGCTTTGCCGATCTTCCGCAGCAGCAGGAGGATGGCGCATGGGCATTGGCCGATGATGCGGCGGACAGTCTCTATGCGCGGCCTTATTATCCGTCGGGCGGCGGCGGCATGGTGTCGACGGCGCATGATTATTCGCGTTTTGCCGCCATGCTGCTCAACGAGGGGGAGCTGGACGGCGTACGCATTCTGAAGCCGGAGACGGTGCGGATCGCACGATCGAACCTGCTGCCCGACGCGGTGACGCATGTGGACGTGCCGATCGGTTATACGCTGTCGAACGTCGGCATGGGCGCAGGCATGTCCGTATCGCTGAAGGCGAGTGAGCAGACCAACAGCTTCTTTGACTGGCCGGGTTCGGTGCCAGCGGGTGTGTTCGGTTGGCCGGGTGCTGCGGGGACGGCATGCTGGATGGACCCGGAGCGCAAGTTCTTCCTCCTGTATCTCACGCAATATTGGCCGACCTGGTTGAACGGCAGCATGCGGCCTGAGATTGTCGCGGCGGCCTATCGCGATCTGGAGAAGCAATAAGGAGGAACGCTGCCATGCCGATATTGGACAATGACGCCGACTTCACGCCCCGGCTGGGATCGCCCGGCACTGGCGTCGTGATCACGGGCGGAGCTTCCGGTATCGGACTGGCGGCGGCGCATGCGCTGGCTGCCGTCGGTCGGCCGGTCGCCCTGTGGGACATCAATGCGGAAGGTGCGGCCGGATCGGCGAGCATCATCGAGAGCCGCTATGGCGTGCGCGCGGCGGGTTTCAGCGTCGATCTGCGCAACCCGCAGGCCGTAACCCCCGCCGCCATCGCGACACGGGCGGCGATCGGCGCGATCGGTGGCATCGTGCACTGCGCGGGCACGGCCGAAGCCACGGGCATCGACGGAGTGACGCCGGAAAACTGGGATGCGGGACTGGCGCTGCATGTCCGGTCGATCGTCCTGATGACTCAGGCTTTTCGCGAAGATCTGCGCACATCGCCGGGGAGCGCCATTGTCGCATTGTCATCCATCAACGCGACGCTGGGCAACGGGATGATCCCGATCTACAGCGCCGCGAAGGGTGCGGTGATATCGCTGGTCCATTCGATGGCGGATGAACTGGCGGCTGATGGGGTGCGCATCAACGCGGTGAGTCCCGGCATGATCGATACGCCGATCATTGCGGAGACCAAGGCGCATTTGCCGGGGCATTTCGAGCGGCGGATCATGCTGGGCCGCTATGGCGCGCCGGAAGAACTGGGACGCGTCATCCGTTTCCTGATGTCGGATGAAGCGAGTTACATGACGGGCGCGGAGATCGTCGTGGACGGCGGCAACATCAACTCGCAACGGCAATAGGATTGCCATCGCACCGCGCTAGGGAAGAGGGCGCTGCGGTCAGGTCAGCCAGCCGACCCCATGCAGCGCCCCGGCACGCCTTAGAGGCGGTTCACTTCCTTGGCGGTCAGGCTGGTGACCAGACCCTTTTCCGCCGTGCTGAGCGTGGTCACGGGAATAACCACGAAACGGCCGCTGTAGATGATCTGGACGCCGGTCGTTTCGCCAGCGTTGTTCTTCAGGATGCGGTCGATAAAGCCGACCTTGCGGCCGTCGACCGTCTTCACAAGTGCATTGGTCTTGATCGCGGGCGCGTCAGCGGCGATCGCCGCAGCGGAAAGCGATAGCGACAGAGCCGCCGCGAAGGCAAAAGAAAGCTTCATGATAATCCCCTTGTGGATAGACAAGGGGCCGATAGCACGCTGTAAAACGAATAATAAGACACCCTGTGTTGCAAAAAATGCAATTTGCGTTTCGGGTTCGGAATTTGGCGGATATGGGATGGGATCGGCGGCTGACAGCGCCTGATGAATGGAATGGGGAGGTTTCAGCCGGGATGATTGGTGTGCTTTTCCACCTTCACGAATGTCGGTTCGCATGACCGGGCCGACGCGTGAGTCGGGGCCGCGCCTCGCGGCATTTTCCGTGACGAGCATCGCGACCGGCGGGTTCAATATTCCGCTCCAGACCTATTTGCCTGCCTTTTACGCGACGGTGATCGGCATGGACCTGGCGACCGTCGGGCTGGTCTTCATGATCAGCCGCCTGTGGAGCGCGGCGGCCGACCCCGTTATCGGATGGGCTTCGGACCACACACGCACACGCATTGGAAGGCGGAAACCCTGGATTTTGGGCGGCGGCGTGCTGTTCCTTCTGTCCCTGCTCGCGGTCTTTTCTCCGCCTGCCGGAGCCACGCCGCTCTATCTTGGTGGGTGGCTTTTGCTGCTGTGCCTGGGGTGGACTGCGACCTCCACGCCGCTTTACGCCTGGGGCGGGGAGATGGCCTCATCGCCGGTCGAGCGAGCGCGTATCCAAGCCTATATCCAGACAGGGTCGTCCATCGGCATCTTTCTGGTGCTGGTATTGCCTGCCGTGCTGGACGCGCTGGGCCGGGGCAATCCTGAGGTTCGGGTCGGATCGATGGGGGCGCTCGTCGCCGCTGTCCTCGCTGTTGGCATGGTGCTGATCGCCTTTCTCTTTCGCGAGCCGTCGTTGCCAGAACGCGCACCCGCAGGCGCGAACTGGCGGCAGGGGTTGAAAGCGGTGCTGACCGATGCAGCGCTCTGGCGGATCGTGGCGTCGGATTTCTTCGTCGCGCTGGGGCAGGGCTTTCGCACTGCCGTTTTCCTGTTTTTCGTAACGCGTTACATGGGCATGGCTTCACCTGCCATGCTGCTGATGCTGCAATATGCGTTCGGCATGTTCGCAGCGCCGCTATGGGCGCGGATCAGTTACCGGTTCGGGAGGCTGAGAACGCTGATCATGGCAGAGGGCGTGCAGGTTGCGATCAACCTGATGGTCCTGTTCCTGACGCCGGATCGCATGTGGCTGTTCATCCTGCTGATCGTGGGACAGGGAATGACGCAGGGATCGGGTAACCTGATGTTGCGGTCGATGATCTATGATGTCGCGGATCGTCATCGAGAGGGTAGCGGCGTGGAGCGGGCCGGGCTGTTTTCGTCCGTGTTCAATGTGACGACCAACGCAGCCTATGCGGTGGCCGTGGGCATCGCCTTGTCCGTCGTGGGCTTGCTCGGATTTGATCCAAGGTCTTCAGGATCGGAAGGGGTGGCGGGCGTACATCTGTTCTTTGCGATCGGTCCCGCCGTTGGACATTTGCTGTCGATAATGGTGATCAGCTGGAAGCGCGGTAGCAGCGGCGGAAGGCTGGACGCTGAAAGCCGCCTGCCTTCCGCTTGATCCTCAGATTCCGATGAACGAGGGTTGCGTCAAAGGTCGATAACCTTTTCAGGGTTCATGATGCCATCCGGGTCGAGTGCCCGCTTGATCTGGCGCATCACCTCGACAGCGGCGCCATGCTCCGTAACGAGATGGGCTTTCTTGCCAATGCCTATGCCGTGCTCGCCAGTGCAGCTGCCCTCCATGGCGAGAGCGATTTCGACGATCCGTTCCGACAATGCCTTCGCCTTTTGCGTTTCCTCGGCCGAGTTCGGATCGAAGACGAGGATGACATGGAAGTTTCCGTCGCCGACATGACCCACGATCGGTGCGGTAAGGCCACTTGCCTCAATGGCGCTGCGCGTTTCGTCTACACAGTCGCAAAGCCGCGAAATCGGGACGCAGACATCCGTTGCGATCGCCTTGCACCCTGGCCGCAGCGCAAGATTGGCGTAATGGACCTTGTGGCGTGCTTCCCAAAGGGCGGTTCGGTCCTCCGTCTTCGTCGCCCAGGTGAATTGTCCGCCGCCATTGTCGGTGGCGATCTGTCCGAAGTTTTCCGCCTGTTCCGCAACGCCCGCAGGCGTGCCTTGAAATTCGAGGAACAGCGTCGGACATTCGCGATAGTTGGTCCGACTGTAGGCATTTATCGCGCGGATCTGTAGCGGATCGAGCAATTCGATACGGGCGACGGGAAGGCCGATCTGGATTGTCTGGATTACTGCGTTCACCGCGCCGCGCAATGTTTCAAATTCGCAGACGGCGGCGGAGACGGCTTCTGGCTGGCCATAGAGGCGCAAGGTGACTTCGGTAATGATGCCGAGCGTGCCTTCGGACCCGACCAACAGCCCGGTGAGGTCATACCCGGCCGCGGATTTACGCGCCCGCCCGCCGGTGTGGATGATCCGGCCGTCGGCAAGCACCACCGTCAGTCCCAGCACATTCTGGCGCATCGTGCCGTAGCGAACCGCGTTGGTGCCGGAGGCGCGTGTCGAAGCCATGCCGCCGAGGGACGCGTCCGCGCCCGGATCGACGGGGAAGAACAGGCCCGTGTCGCGCAACTCGGTGTTCAGCTGCTTTCGGGTGACGCCCGCCTGCACGGTGCAGTCCAGGTCTTCTGGACTGACGCGGAGCACCTGATCCATGCGGGAGAGGTCGATGCAAAGACCGCCTCTTGCGGCCAGAAAATTGCCTTCCAGCGATGTGCCGGTGCCGTAAGGCGTGACGGCGATGCCCCGTTCCTTGCAGAAAATGACCGCTGCGGCGACTTCCTCCGTGGTGAGGGGGAAGACAACCGCGTCCGGGGGCATGGCAGGGTAGAAGGTCTCTGCCCGGCCATGATGATCGCGGATGGCGGCGCTATCGCTGAACCGATCGCCGAACATGGCGCGCAGGGCGGACCAGTCAGCTTCCGGGACATGTACCGCCGTTGCCATTTGTATCTCTCCCGTGGGTCAGTGACCCACGTTACAACGCTCCGGCATATTCCTCCACTATGTTGGCTGGTGCGGTTTGAGCGCCCCTGACCAGTCGCCCGGGCCGCGCGCCGGTCGCGTTGTCGGTGCGGCGGATGACTTGGCCCGAGACGATGGTGGCGACGAAGCCGGTGGCTTTCTGGTCCAGCCGTCGGCCGCCTCCGGGCAGGTCGTAGCGAATATGAGGCGCGTGGAGACGCAGGGCCTCAAGGTCGATGATGTTGATGTCCGCCTTGTAGCCGGGGGCGATCCTGCCCCGGTCGCGCAGGCCCATGGTCTCGGCAGGGCGTGAGGTGAGGGCGCGGACGGCCTGGGGGATGCTGAGTTTTGGCCCTTCACGATCGCGGGTCCAATAGGTCAGCAGGAAGGTGGGATAGCTTGCGTCGCAGATCGCCGCATAATGGGCGCCGCCATCGCCCAATCCCATGACCGTGTCCGGATGCGTGATCAGGTCATGCACCGTGTCGAGGCTGCCATTATAGAAGTTGCCGAGCGTGTTGTAGAGCATCCCCCTGCCATCGCCGCCGTTCATCATGAGGTCGTAGGCGACCTCTTCCGGGGTGCGGTTCAGGTTGCGCGCTTGCGCTCCGACGCTGCTTTCCGCTGGGGGTTCGTAGTTGGGCGGGTCGGAGAGCGGGAAGATCCAGTCCCAGTTCCGAGTCATCATCGCCAGGGGATGGCCCTCATGCGGTTGTTCCGCGATGAGCCTGGCACGGAAGGCGGCGTCACGCAGATGCGGAAGTTGCTCGTCCAGCGGGAGCGCGGCGATCGCTTCATAACTTGGGCAGAGCGAGAAGGGATGGCTGGACAGTTCAAAGCCGCAGACCATGCCAACCGGACGTGGAAGTATTTGCGGGCTGATCTTCAGGCCCTGTGCATTGGCTTCCTCGCAGATGCGCAGGGCCTCCTGCCAGACAGGCTCGCCCGTGTTGGAGGTGCCGAGTGTGAAGGTGGCCGGTCGGTTCGCCGCCTTTGCGACGGTGAGCAGATGGGAAAGCTCGTCGGTCCAGCTGGAAAAGGGAGCGTCCAGCACCATTTGCAGGACGCCGGTATCCGCGTCCCGCATAGCGCCCGCAATGGCTTTGAGTTCCTCGACGTCAGCCTGATAGCTCGGGATATTTTCTCCAGCCTTGGTGCGGTGGATGAGCAGGCGTGAGGTTGCGAAGCCGATCGCGCCCGCATCCAGTGCTTCGCGGGTGAGGGCCTGCATCTTTTGCAGGTCGGCAGGCGTCGCGGTTTCGCGCTGCGCGCCGCGTTCGCCCATCACAAAAACGCGCAGCGGGCTATGGGGGAGGACGGCGGCAATGTCGATGTCGCGGGGGCGGCTTTCGAGGGCGTTCAGATAGTCGGGGAAGCTTTCCCAATCCCAGCTGAGCCCTTCGGCCATGACGACGCCAGGGATGTCCTCGACGCCCTCCATCAGGCGGATCAAACGGTCGTGATCAGCAGCGCGGCAAGGCGCAAAGCCCACGCCGCAATTGCCGATCACGACCGTGGTCACGCCATGGGAGGAGGAGGGGGAGAGTTCCTCCGACCAGATGGCCTGACCATCATAATGGGTATGGATATCGACAAAGCCGGGCGTGACGGTGAGACCCGTTGCGTCGATGACTTCGCGGGCTTCTCCGGTAAAGGCGCCGACGCTGACGATTTTGCCATCATGGATGGCGACATCGCCGACGAAGGGATCGCCGCCGCTGCCGTCGATGATGGTGCCGCCACGGATCAGCAGGTCGCATGCTTTCATTCGGCTGCCCTCGCGATGGGTTCGAGGCTGGTCTTGCCGTCCGACGCCCAAAAGGCGCCTTCTTGTGACGTATCGACCTCTTCGACGCCGCGCACGCCCAGCGCTTCGCGCGCCTCGGCCAGCGGCAGATGGAATACGGTTTCGAGCTTCTTCATGAAGAGGGCGTCGCTCTGCTGCCCCACATTCATGCCGCGCTGGATCGCGTTGACGGCGGTGGGCCACACTTCGGGATAATGCAGCATGGTGCGCACGGTGTAGCGGAGCGATCCGAAAATCTGGATCATGTTGACCTCCGCCGCCAAATGCGGGTTGCGCATATGTTTGGGCACGTTGGTCAGGCGATACCAATAGGGCACCAGCTCGCCCATGAAGTTGAAGCCGCCGCCGCACAGGATATGTTCGAAATCGTGGGTCTGTCCGGAGCGCAGATTATAATATTGGAGCTGTGTTTCCGGTTCTTTCCAGGGCGTGATCTGGATTTCATAATCTCCGGCGGTCATCTGCTGGTAGAAGATGCCGCCGAGGGAACCGGGCTCATATTGTTGGAAATCTTCGATCTTGTAGGTGGAGATGAAGCCTTCGCTGAACCAGGTGTCTAGCTCCGGGTTCACCTTCCGCTCCTGGGTAAACATGTCCTCGATGGCGTCGAAGTCGCGTAGGGAGTCGAGGATCGGCAGGAATTCATACATTTCCGCCGGGGGCGGTACGTCCGGGCCGTTGCGCCGTAACAGGATCATCGCCAGCCATTCGCGCAGGCGCGGATTGTTCAGATATTTGGACGAGGAGATGAGCACGCTGCTGTCCGTTTCGACGGGCATCAGGCCGCGCGCCAGATAGGGAATATCGACCATGTTCCGTCGTTCCTTCAATCAAGTATCAATTGCTTGTCGCCTGAGCCCCAGGCGCTGATCCGTTCGTCGCCAACCTTGAATTGCGGCAGCAGGTCGAAGAAGCTCTTGTCCGCGACGACAACGCGCTGCAGGCGGCGGGGCGTCATGCCGGTGAGGTCGCCGCGCGCATGCTGGAGCGCGATATTGTCCCAGATGACGAGATCGCCATTGTTCCAATGGTGCCGGTACACGCGATCTTCGCGGTAGAGTTCGGCGAACAGGGCGTTCAGCGTGGCGTTGCTTTCCAGCTGGTCCATGCCGGTGATGCGGGCGGTTTGCATGTCGCTGATATAGAGGATGGACTCGCCGGTTCGGGGGTGGGCGACGATGACCGGGCGTATCTGATGCGGCATGGCGGTCGAACTGTCGTAGCCGACCGTTCGGTGCGTCTGGATCGGCGCGATCATCGTGACCGCTTCCCGCCCTGCGACAGCCGCCTTCAATTGTGGCGGGAGGGCGTCGGCGGCGGCCGCGCCATTGGCGAAGTCGGTCCAGCTTTGCCCGTCATTCACTTCAACTGCGTGCAGCGAGATGATTTTGAAGGGCTCTTCGGTGAAGGCCAGATCGCTGTGCCAGGTGAGCGGCCCCGATCCTAGGGCGCCGTCGCTGGATATTTCGCGATATTCACCGTGCGATCCCAGGACGCGGCCGAAATTTTCGAGCAGCCGGACCTGATCGGTCTCGCTGAGCTTCTGATTGCGGAACAGGATGAGTTTGTGGCGATCGAATAGCTCGGTCAGGCGCTGTTCGAAGCCCTCGGGTAGCGGCCATTGCAGCCGAACGCCGATTTCGACGCCGAACGGTTCCAGCGGCCGCTCCGTCCATGGCAATGCCATTTTATCGCTCTCCATCTTTCTATATGACCGAACGGTATCGAACCGTTCGGTTTTCGTCAAGAAGCATGGGTGCATCGGTGCCTGAGCCTGTTATAGCAGGTTCCAATGTGCGGGGATGCTGAATGAAAGTGGTAGCGGAGGCCGGGAGCCAACTGGCGTCGCCGCGCGTCCGGCATTTGCTGTCGTCAGCGCGCGCGCAGTTTGTCGAGCGCGGTTTTGACGCGGTGAGCATCGATTCGATCGCCCGCACCGCTGGTGTCAGCAAGGAGACGATCTACCGCTACTTCCCCGACAAGGAAGCGCTGTTCCGGGCGGCGCTGGACGCGCAGGGCGCGGAGTTCGAAGCTCGCGCGGCTGCGGTGCATGAAGGCGCCGTCACTGGCGGATCGGAGTTGGCGGGACTTGCGCGGGCGATTCTGGATTCGGCGCTGGATCAGGGAATGTTCGGCGCGCTTTGGGTTGCGGCTGGCGTCGCGCACAAGATGCCTGACCTGGCGTCGTCGTTGCAGAATGGGCAGGGCATGCGGTTGGAGCCTGTGCGGCTGGCGCTGGAGGATTATGCGAGGGAGAAGGGCGTTGACCGTCCGGTGCCGCTGGAACTTGCGCTGGATTTCGGATCGCTTGCGGTGGAAGGCCCCGTTGTCCTCATGGGTTTTCCTCCCGCTTCACCGGAGCAACGCGAGCGTATAGCGCAGCATGGGGTCACGCTCTTTGTTCAGGGTATCGGGGCGCGAAAGCCGATTGGCTTGCCTGCGCCAGAGCCATTATTCGACGCTGAGCGTTCGATGCGCGAGGAGCCGCTTCCCCATATCCGGACCTTGCTGGATGTAGCAGGACGCCATTTTCTGGATGAGGGATATGAAGGCGCCAACCTGAACCTCATCGGGGAGGAGGCGCGCGTGGGGCGGGGGACGCTCTACCGGCATTTCGTCAGCAAGGCCGGGCTGTTTGCAGCTGCCATGCGCATAATGGCCGAAGACTGCGCGCGCGAGGCAAGGCCGCCAGCGTTGCCATTAGGTGAAGCCGATCCGGCGGCATTAAGCCGCTATGTGGAAGCGGCCTTGGATAACCTGGCTTCCAGTCGTTCAATCCGGTTGCACCGCGTCGTCATCAGTCAGTCTCGCCGGGACGCTGCATTGGCGCGGGACGTCTACCTTATCCTGCGAAGGCCGTGGGTGACGGGTCTGATCCCCTGGCTGGAAAGCCTGGGCATCAAGGAGAGTGCGGACTGGCACGCGCGCCAACTGTTGGTGCTTGCGATGCGTGGCAACCGTCTGCTGGCGGGCGGGCATTCCATCTCAAAGCTTGAACGGCGGCATTATGCGGAACGTGCGGCGTTGATGTTCCTGCGGGGGTTCGTGGCAGTGCTTTGAGCCTTATCTCGAATCCACCGAAGCTGGTGAAGAAGGTTCCCAATTCACATCCTACGGCGTGACAGGCGTTCCCGATCGGATGAATGCCGCGGTTTCGGGCTCGCATGATTTCATCTGCTCCAGGAATCGCTGGATGCGTGGTTCCGCTACGCCAAGCCCGCGTGCGCAGAAGAGGATCGCGTCGCGCAACACGCGATCTTCCTCATAGGGTATCGCAGTCTTTTCATGGCAGCGCGCCACCAGCATCATCGTGCTGATATGTTCTATGAAAGCGCCGACATTCGTTGTCGAAAGCGCCTCTCCGGGTATTCCCCCGTCGGCCCGTGCCGCCTGCAACGCCTTTTCCAGATTGGGCAGTGTCAAGCGCAAGGCCCGGCGATAGACGAGGCGAGCGTAGCCTCCGTCGCCGGCAAGGCTGCCTAAGACCATGCGCAAGCCTTCTGCATTGAGGGCGTACATCCCGGCGGTCGCATATCTGAAGGTACGCCGCAAAATTTCGAGCAAGCCCTCTGTGCTGGCTTCGGCGTCACCGAATGATCGGAAGACCCTATTTTGGTCTGCGATCACCTCGCGCAATACGGCCCGATAGATGTGCGTCTTGGTAGGAAAATGGCGGAACAGCAGGGCTTCCGACACACCTGCGGCGCGGGCGATCTGCTGCGTCCGCGCGCCCTCTAACCCGTGGCGCGCGAAAACCGCCCTGGCCGCCGCGATGATGGAAGCGCGGCGACCGACGCTGGAAAGACGGGTGGCGGACATCGTTTGTACTATTACTCCGGGACCAAGCTGGGCGATCGGCGTCCCCGCCTCGCGAAAATGTGGGAAGGGCAGTTTAAGGCGTTACGGATCGGAAACAAGGCAGATGCACGTTGACCGCTATTCCGGTGAGGCGCCTGCCGTGGCTTTCCCGTCAGGCTGGTCCTGTTCGATCGTCGCGATAAATCGGCTCAGCAGCGCCTTTTGCCGCTCGATCATCGCTGGAGAGAGCGGGTCAATGCCTGCCAATCCTCGAGAAAGAGGGGCGGCCCAGAAATAGCCGAACATCATGTTGAAGATGGCAACGATCTGGAGGATCAGATCCTCGGCCGGAGGCTCGACCTCGGCCGCGCGTGTGATCCGCCGTCCATAATCCATCAGCCGTTCTACCCACGCCATCCCGATGTCGTCCCGATCCGATGGAGGCGACAGGATCGACCGGATAAGCAGCATGGACACATTGGGATGCTGTGCCAGCACATCGATCAGCTTGTCGGACAGCGTGCGAAAGGAGGCTTCTCGCGGCGACCGGCTGATGGTCGCTTCCATCTCGTCCGCCAGGGGTTGGAGCGCCCGTTGTAGAACTTGTCGGTACAGGGCGTCCTTGCTTTCGAAATGCTTGTACAGGCCGGGCTGCTGAATGTTCGCCGCCGCGGCGATGTCCCGTAACGCTGTCGCTTCATAGCCCTTCTGCGCGAACAGCAGTTCCGCCGTGTCGAGTAGCCGGTCGACGGTGCGCTGTCCCTTGCTGGTGCGTTGGACGACATGTTCGCTGATGGCGCGCTGGGCGGTGCTGGTCATGGGTTTGTTCGTAACGGGCCGACCGGGATTTGGCCATATGTCGCGGCTGATCTGGTCGGCAAGCATAGCCATTCCTATATGGTCAGGCGCCGCCGCCACCCATGTGGCACGGTGCGCATTGTCCTTGACAGTTGCGTGTGGGGGCGCATGAGCGCCTGCAAGTGCGGAACGGCGCATCCCATTGCTCAGAGGATCAGAGATGGAAGATATTTATATTGTCAGCGGCGTCAGGACGGCGATTGGCGATTTCGGCGGCTCGCTGAAGCCCTTCATGCCTTCGCAGCTCGGCAGCATCGTCGTGAAGGAAGCGCTGTCCCGTGCCGGTGTGTCGGCTTCCGACGTTGAGCATGTCGTGATCGGTCAGGTGATGCCCACCAGTGCCCGCGATGGCATGCTGTCGCGCGCCATCGCCTTGCAGGCAGGGGTTCCGTTTGAGGTTCCGGCGCTGACACTGAACAGGCTTTGCGGATCGGGCGTACAGGCGATCGTATCGGCCGCGCAGATGATGAAGCTGGGTGAAGCGTCGATCACCGTCGCGGGTGGCGCTGAATCGATGTCCAATGTGCCTTATCATGATCATGGCACGCGCTGGGGCCGGAAGATGGGCGACAATCCGGTAGAGGACGCGCTGGTCTGCGGGCTTCAGGATGCGATCGGCGGATACCATATGGGCGTGACGGCGGAAAACTGCGCCGAACGGCATGGCATCACGCGCGAACAGCAGGATGCGCTGGCGGCCGAAGGGCATCAGCGCGCGGTGCGGGCTATCGCGGAAGGCCGGTTCAAGGAGCAGATCGTGCCGGTCGAGGTCAAGACGCGCAAGGGCGTGACCATTTTCGACACGGACGAACATCCCCGCGCCGACACCAGCGCCGAGACGCTGGCCGCCATGCGTCCTGCGTTCAAGAAGGATGGGACGGTTACCGCAGGCAACGCGTCCGGCATCAATGATGGCGCGGCCGCCGTTGTCCTGGCGACGGCAAGCGAAGTGGAACGGCGCGGGCTGAAGCCGCTAGCGAAGATACTTGCCTGGGGCCATGCGGGGGTGGAACCGGAATATATGGGTGAAGGCCCGATCAAGGCGGTGCCGGTTGCCCTGAAACGGGCCGGGCTGACGCTGGATCAGATGGACGTGATCGAAGCGAATGAAGCCTTTGCGGCGCAGGCTCTTTCGGTAGCCAACGCGTTGCAGTTCGATGGGGAAAAGCTGAACCCGAACGGGTCGGGCATCGCCCTTGGTCATCCTGTCGGCGCGACCGGCGCGATCCTGACGATCAAGGCGGCTTATGAACTGAAGCGAATCGGCGGCCGCTATGCCCTTATCACCATGTGCATCGGCGGCGGTCAGGGCATCGCGCTGGTGATCGAGAATGTCGACTGACGATTGAATGTCGCGCCGAACCCCGGACATTCGGGGTTCGGCGTCACTGTCGATGCCTGTAGGAGAGCGGCTCTGCTGCTCCCGACGGCCCTATCCCGAACATGATGCGTCATGTCCTCTCCTTATTTCGAGAACTCAATCCCTTGTCGTGCGTTTGGACGAGGCGGCGGTTTGACCACCCGCTGGCATGGAGTAGATCATGTCCGTTCTCGTCGAGTTTCCCGGAGGCGCATGCCGCGAAGTTCCCAGTCAGCTCCGGGCGATCGGTCCTCGGCAGAACGGTGCGCCTGAATTCGAACAGGTTCCGCTCAATTGCGATCCCCAGTGGAAATTTGAACGCGAAGATGGCCGTTGGGTCGCGGTGCGTCGCCAGGGGCAGTTGTTGGCGTTACGTCCCGCTATTCCTGCGTGGTGGCATTTTGTCGCACTTATGATGGAGCCTGAACGGCTCTCTACCGCTACGGGCATTGCGGATCAGGGAGTCGAGGGAGGGCTTCAATCGGCGGCTTGATAGGGAAGCGTTATCGGCCTGGTCAGGGCGCTTTGCGCCGCCGGGCCTTGATGGCCTCCAGTTGACCGATGCATCCTGGTCCCGACCGATGGGATCACCCATCAATCCCGATCGGGATCACCCGATGATCCTACCACCCACTTGTCCGGCAGTGAACTTGCGGTGGTCGGCCGGGTCGCGATAGCCTGCATCCAGCACGATCGCCGGTGAACGGGCGACACAGATGCAATGGCTTCGGCTCGAGGGAAAACAAGCCTCAAGAGGAGAGAGAGATGACGGACATGTTGATCCGTGGCGGCACGGTGGTCGATGGCACAGGCGCGCCCGGCTATGCTGCTGACGTGCGCGTGGCAGGCGGCAGGATCACCGAGATCGGCGCGGGTCTGACCGCCGCCGCCGGTGAGGAAGTGGTGGATGCCAGTGGGTGCTATGTGACGCCGGGCTTCATCGAAAGCCACACCCATTATGACGCGACGATGTGGTGGCAACCGGACCTTGATCCGCTGCCCGGCAACGGGGCGACCACGGTAATTCTGGGCAATTGCGGCTTTAGCGCAGCGCCGCTTTCGAAGGAAAAGGCCGCGCAGTTGGAGATGATCAAGATTTTCTCCTTCTTCGAGGATATTCCGTTGAAGCCCTTCCTCCAGAACGTCCCATGGGACTGGGAGAAGTGGTCGGAATATAAGGCTTCGATGGCGCGCAACATCAGCCTGCCTGCCAATTACTCTGCGTTCGTTGGTCATATTGCCCTGCGTCTCGCTGCGATGGGCGTTGAAGCATGGGATCGCGCGGCAACGGCTGAAGAGATTGCGCGCATGGCCGAACTGCTGGAGGATGCGCTGGCCGCTGGGGCTCTTGGATTGTCGGACAATCTGCACGACCATGATGGCGACGACCGCGCCATCCCGACATTGCTCGCCGATGACGCGGAGTTCGAAGCGCTTTTTACGGTGATGGAGCGTTACCCCGGCACGACCTATCAGGTCATCATCGACACCTTCATGCGCAAGACCGGACCGGAAAGTCTGGAGCGGCTTGGGCGGCTGGCGAAAGGCCGGGCTATCCGTATGCAGGTGGCGGGTGGCATTCCGACGCTGGAATTCCAGAAGGATATTCTGCCCCGGTTGCAGGACACCCTTGCGAAGCTGAAGGAAGAAGGGATAGATGTCTGGCCCGGCTATGCACATGTCTCGCCGACCAGCACGCTGAGCCTCGTCAAGTCGCTGATCTTCGCCCAGTCCAATGACTATGTCTGGCATGAAGTAGTCCTCGCCGAAACGCATGAGGAAAAGGCGCGCCTGCTGGCCGATCCCGACTGGCGGGCGCGGGCGCGGGAGAGTTGGGACACCAAGGCGTGGCCGCATTCGCCGATGAATAATCCGCAGGACCTGTATCTGCTGGATAGCGAAAATGGCACCGGCCCCGTGGGCGGCACTTTGAAGGAATTTGCGGAGTCGCGTGGTCTGCACCGTTCGGACGCGATGGCGCAGTGGATTCTTGAGAATGGCACCAAATCCACCGTGCATATGGCGCCCTTCCCGAAGGATGAGGACCTGACCATCCAGCTTATGCTGGACCCGCAGACGGTGGGGAATATCTCCGACGCGGGCGCGCATCTTCAGATGCTATGCGGTGGCGGCGAGAATATCCTGCTCTTCACCAAATATGTGCGGGAAGGGCTGCTCACTCTGGAGCAGGCGATCCATGTAAAGACGGGCAAGCTCGCCAATTTCTTCGGCCTGCATGATACGGGCGAGATCAAGGTCGGGCGGCGCGCCGACATTGCCGTCTTCAACCTGAGCGAGGTCGAATATCGCAATATGGAGAAGCGGTTCGACGTGCCCGATGGCGATGGCGGTACGACATGGCGCTTCACTCGTCCGGCTGCGCCCATGCGGCTTACGCTGGTGAATGGGGTCAAGACCTTTGACGGCAACAGCTATACCGGCGCCCGTCCGGGCGAATATCTGGTGCCCACCGCTGCGGCGAATGACGCGCTGGCTTCGTTGGAAGCCGCTGAATAAAAGAAGGGGTGCGGGCGGCGCAGGCCGCTCGCACCCTGACCTTGCAAATGGGAATATCGATTTGGCTAAATTCGGCGCGATCGACCAGATCGGGATATTGGTGGACGATCTCGATGCCAGCATAAATCGCTGGATCAGTCATTCGGGCGTGGGTCCATGGACCCTATTCCGCAATGTCGCGCTGGATGGCCAATATCGTGGCGAGCCGACGCGGGTCACGATGCATGTCGGATTATCCTATCAGGATGGCGTGCAAATTGAACTGATAGAGGCCACGAACGACGCCCCGTCACCCTATCGAGCTGATGATGGGTCGCGCTTGCTGGGCCTTCATCACATCGCCCGTATAGTCGATGATCTGGACGCGGCCGTCGAAACGGCGGTGGCGGGGGGCATGGAAGTGCTTTTCACGGCGCATAACCCTGCCACGCGCGTCGCCTATTTGCGCGTCCTCGGCGAGCCTGGGCCATTATTCGAATTTATCTGCGGTCCCGACATGCGTGGCATGTGTGAAGCAGGGATCGCGGCGGCCCGCGACTGGGACGGCAGCGATCCTGTAACGGTGATCGACTTCGCGGCAATGTAGTAGGCGGCTGCCCCTCATCAGAGGGACAGCGCCAATCCTGATCTTACTCCGCCGCCATGGAGGGCATGCCCTGATGGCTTGGCCTTGGGTCTTCGCTGATCGCGGTGGTCCATGCCCATTCACCGGGCTTTGGCGGATTGGTGATGCCGAATTCCTCGCGAATATCAGTCACCTGCCAGTCGAGATAGTCGCGATAGGGTATGAGGAAGAGGGGATGCTTCCAATTACGCCCTTGTACTGCGCCAATGTCTTCGGCATCCAGCTCTATCTTCACCGACTCAGGATAGAATAGCCCGCTCTTCATCATTGTCTTGGCGCGCAGATAGGAGCCGACGCGGTTGAAGAAGGATGCGAGTTCGGGTGTGAAATATTTATAAATCGCTCGCATGTTCGCTGCCAACAGCGCTATTTCACCGGCATGATTGGTTTCAAAACCCGTGATCATATGTTCGATGTCATGGGTATGGGTCCGCTCCTTCATATAGAAGTCGAAATCGGTCTCTATCTCCATCCCCTGGAAGAAATGGTCCATATTATAGCCGCTGTTGACCACGAAATCGTAGATCACGGCGCGTAACGTTCCGGGCTCCGCGCCTGCCAGTTCCTCATTCTTGAACAGCGAGACTTTTTTGCCGTCCAACCAGGTCTTGAATTCAGGAAGGCGCGCCTTTTCTTCCTCGAACAGCTGGAAGATGCGGGGCCAGTTTTCCAGTTCCATCAATATCTTAACGACATCGGGAATATAGGCGGTGTTAGGCAGTTCAGCGCCGTTCCGCCGTAGCATCTCCTGAGCGATCAGCGCGCGCAGTTGCGGGTGGTTGAGATAGGGCGAAGAACTGATCAAGACGGAGCTTTCGGTCGTGAATCCCGGCCCCGAGCCATTATAATATTCAAAATCCGCGCTGCTTACGCGCGCTGCAATCTCGTTTTCCATCATGTCTCTCCTCTTCATTCTGTCTTTTAGAAACTCACCCCAAGTTCGACACCATAGGTCCGCCCGCGTTCGTAGCTGCGGTCAATGTTTCTGCTTTGTAGGGAATGCCGCTCAATATCCCTCTCGTGACATTGCCGGTGGATACCTTGCCATAAGCGGTCATCCGGTTGGTTGGCCGCCAGATCACGATTGCACATGGTGACGTGCAGCTGCCCGCGTTGCTCCGCCCGATGGCGGTCACGGCAAGGGACGCCTTTTGCAGGCTTTCATCGCGCCGTTGTGCAGTCACCATGATATCGGCCAACTGCCCTTGGACCACAGCCTGTGAGGCCGGGTTGGCAGTCTGCGCCAGAGCCGCTGTCGTGCCGAGCGATGATATGCCCGCTAACGCAACGGCAATAGATGAACGCATGGCAATCCCTTCCTCTCGTCGGGCGATGCCATCCCTCGATACGGGCCGTGCTCCGTTTAGAAGCTCGGTCCACCATCCGGGGCCGAACACGCGCGCGCGCATCCGAAAGCGGACGTTTGGCGGTGTTCCGCCATTATGTTGTTCATGATGCAGCCTGATCCGCAGCACATGGCCGCGAGCCCTTTCTGCATCCTCTCCTGACAGCTTCGGCCACCGATTAGTTCTTCGGCCGAGCCATCTTGTTTGCGTGCAGCGTGTCTTGAAATGATCCCTTCGTCAAGGGTCATCAACAATCAGCGAGGTTTCAGCGGCGCCACCGGACATGCCACTGCAAGAACAGCGTGCCATTCCCCGGGCAGGGCCGAGGTGCGACGATCCGCCTGCGCGATTTCCCGCAGTTCGGCCCTGAAACGCTCGATCCTTTCCGCGACACGCGCGACGCCCACGGGCGACAGCTTGACCGTCTCCACGCCGAAGATTGTATCGGGGTCTCCATAGTTCAGATTGAAGAACAGATGCTTCATATGCTGTTCGAAATGCCTGCGCATGGGTTCGCGTTGCCACACATGGGCCGGGTCCAGCCGCGCGCGCAGACGTCCTCCCGGCAGGCGATCGATCAGCGCCAGCCTTTCCAGCCGCTCAACATGTTGGGCGATATGCTCGGGCGGTATGCCAAAGCCTTCCTCGGCTTCCGACACCGGCCAACCCGTGACGATGATGAAGAAAATGGTGGATAATTCCGGGCTTGTTGTCAGTGCCTTTTCCTGCGCAAGCGTCAGCTTGTCGGATGACCGATCGCGCACGGCGGCCTCTTCGGCGATTTCGGTGAGCGTGGTGTCGGCGAGCGCACATAGCTGCGACAAGGTGCGCAGGCCCAGCCCGCGGCCATGCAGCCATCGTTTGACGGTAGCGGTGCCCACGCCAAGCTTTTGCGATACGTCAGCCTGGGTCAGGCCCGCTGCTCGCAGCCGCCGCCGGAGCGCCGTCAGCAGCAGTTCATGTTCCATTCCGAAAGGGTCGTTGGACGGATGAGAGGGGCTCATCAGATGATCCCTTCCCATGCAACGAGGATGATATGGGTCGGCCACGGCGCTAGATCATATCCCGCGATGTTTGATCGTGGATGGTTCCGCGATCGATATCCATCCCTCGACTCTTCGGCTGCACGGCTTTCGTGCAGCCGAAGCTTCTTGTCTTCTCCAGTCATGGCCTCTCCAGCTTATTCTTTTGGGCAAGGGTAAGTAAGTCAATGCCGCTGACAAGGTCCAACTGACCATCCTCGCCATTGGAGTATTTTCCTATCGCATTCGCGCATGCTTGTGCATAGTTTCGCTCTTGGAGCAGCATGGGGGGTGAATGGAATGAGCCAGTTTCTCGATTATCTTCAGGCGCGGGCGGATGAGGAAGACGTGTCGGGCTGGTTCCTAGTCAGTCAGGAGATGATTGACCAGTTCGCCGAAGCGACCAAGGATCATCAATACATCCATGTCGATCCGGAGCGCGCGAAGCAGACGCCCTTTGGCGGGACGATCGCCCATGGGTTCCTGACGCTTTCACTCTTGCCGTATCTGTGCGCCGATGCGCGAGGCGACATCGTTCCCAACGGCGCTACGGAGATCAATTATGGCAGCAACAAGCTGCGTTTCCTGGCGCCTGTCCGATCCGGCAAACGTGTGCGCGGAAGGTTCAAGCCGCTGGAGATCGTCGAAAAGCGGCCGGGCCAGATTCAGCTGACCACCGAAGCGACGGTAGAGATAGAAGGCGAGAGCAAGCCCGCCCTCATCTGCGAATGGATAACCCAATTCCAGCTTTGATCCGGCAATCGGCGGAGTAAGCGGATTAGGCTATCCATTTAGGCTGCGGTGTTGGTCGCGTGGAGGCCGAAGGCCATGCGCGCCGCGTTGATGGTGTATTCATACTCCTCGCCGCCAGGTACGAGGTCGTGCCAGTTCTTGTGCGTGATCGCCGCGAAACTGTCCTGCCATATCTTGCAGGCGATCAGTTGTATCTCTGTTTCCTTGGGGGCGCGCTGTGCTTCCAGGCAGTCACGCAATATCGCGTGAAAAACGGCGCCCCTTAATGGTGCGTGCTTCATTGGCATCCTCTCCAGGCTACTGATTCTTTGTTCAGATTGCCGAGGGGGGAAAATTGCATAGAGGCGAAAAGACGTCAACCATGTCTCAAAATTTCCAAGGGTATTTAACATATATTTACTATCGTTTTGACTGATGTTCTGTTCATTTTTACTTATGAACGCTACCGTTCATTACATAAGTGACTGATTGGGAAGGCCGCAGCTTCTTTTTAAGAGGCGGCCTTCCCTAGCATCAGAAGCTGAACTTGACGCCGCCCCTCACCGTTCGCGGTTCAACAACGCGGCTTAGCCTCCCTTCGACAGGCTCCGCATCGGCGGCGGGAAGGTAGGACTCGTAATAATAAGCGATGTCCTTGTCCCGGCTGCCTAGGATGTTGAGCAGTTCGGCATAGATTTGCACCCGCTTTCCCTTCCAGGCGGCGCGCGCGTTGATGACCGTGCTGCCGGAATCGCGCGCACTATTGTCCTCGATCAGCGGCGAGGGGCCAAGGTGACGGACGCGGATGCTGGCTTCCCATGGGTCAAGCACGATGGCTGCGCCAGCGGACGCGGCATTTTTGAAAGCGTTGGGGATATGGTCGCCATTGGTATAGCGGCTGTGGCTGGCGGTGTAGTTGCCGTCAAAGGCGAGCCAGGGGAGCGGGCGCCAGAAAGCGACAAACTCATAACCGTGGCGGCGGCTCGCTCCGCTGGGTTCGACCGCGTTTGAGTCGCCGACGAAGCGCAACTCGCTGCCGACATTCAGCCACCAATAGGTTGCAGTGAAGGTGAAGCTGGGCAGTTGCAGGCGGCCGCCCAATTCCTTGCCCGTGCCGCGCACGAGCATGGGAACAGGCGTATCAACATTGACCGCGCCGCGCGCATCGTTGGAATGGAAGCCCCGGCCCCAATTGGCATAAAGTTCGACGCGCGGCGTGATCGCCCAGGCGGCCGATGCCTTGGGAGAGACGAGCGTGTCCGATCCGCTGCCTTCGCCCAGCGCGGCGGCGACGGCGTCGCGGGCGCGGACGTCATAATGATAATAGTCGCCGCGAAGGCCGCCAGTGATGCGCAAGCCAGGCAGCGGTGTGACGGTCGCTTCGCCATAAAGGGCTGCTGAACCCTGCTTTACGCGATAGCGGCCGAGCGAGGAGAGGAAGGCGCGGTTCGCGGTGCGATTGACCCCGACATTGCCGATGGCGTCGTAACGGTTTTCCGTGCCGAGCTTCAGATGCAGTGCCGGGGCGATGTCCCAGCGCTTTTCACCGGTGAAGCCCACTATCCAGCGGCGATCGAACTGCTCGATTTGTGCGCTGGTGCCGTCGGGATCGGTGTAGGTGGGGTTGGAGAACATCGTCCAGTCGTAAAACTGCGCGTAAAGATTGGCGCGCCATGTCGGCTGGACGGTGGCGAGATTGCCGATGATGCGCGTCGTTTCACCGCGCGCGGAAGGATCAGGCGAACAGAAGACGTCGGGGCAGATCGGCGTGCCGATGATCCGTTCGGGAATCTGCTCGGTCGGGCGCCATGTCGCGCGATAGGCGTGGAGCGTGGCGTCGATCTTACCGGCCCCGGCGGGAAGCGTATATTTGGCGAAGCCCGCATAATGGCGCAGATGTTCGGCCTCCTGCCACGGGCCGTCATAGGCCTTGGCTTGGGCGACGAGGGTGAGATTGCCTGCGCCCGCCTTGACGGTGCCGCCTGAAGCCAGCCTGCGCCAGCCGAAGGAGCCGCCCTCCGCCGCGACCCATGGCCGGTCATAGCCGTCGATCGTGCTCATATAGGCCGCGCCTGCCAGCGCGAAGTCGCCGCCATCGGCACGGTAGGGGCCTTTGCGAAAATCCTCCCGCGCGATGATTTCGGGGATGAGGCCGTTCAAGTCGAGATAGCCCTGGCCATGGCCGTGGGTGCGGAAGTTCATCTGAACCCCGTCAATATAGGTGGTGAAGTCCGATCCATGGTCGAGATTGAAGCCGCGCAGGAAATATTGATTGGCCTTGCCGCTGCCCGAATGTTGGGCGGCGACCATGCCGGGCACCGCTTCGAGCAATTCAGCGACGCGCAGCAGCGGGCGGACGAGCAGGTCCGCGCCGCTGACGCTGCCCTCGCTGGCTGCATGGGCGGTGCCGATCTTGTCCTCGCCCCGGCCGAACACGATGATGGTGCTGGCGTCGTCGGCCGCGTCGTTCGCGTCGGCGGCGAAGGCGGGGAGGGGGAGGAACGTGGCAGTCAGCGCGCAGGCGGCGCGGTGGAGTTGGTTGGGTAATTTCACTTCATGCACTCCGGGCGTCTGGCGACATCCGGCAAGAGACCTGCCGCCAGACGGCGACCGGCGCGCGCGGGCAGCCGGACGCCCCCAAGGCGGCCGCCAACGTCACCGAAGCGGCCTCTTGCCGCTCGTTCGTCGCTCAGACGGAGTTACCGTGCCGCGGCCATCCCCTGGACCAAGGCAAGAGCGACCAGACGCCGGCAGGTCTCCTGGCTCGCGGGTCATCGCTTGATGCACGGCCTTCCCGGGCCTCGCAGGATTTAGCGTCCGGCCCAGTGACTTGCCCCATCCTACCTATGAGGAGGGGCGATGTGCATCGCGCTCGCCGCTTACAGTTGCAGGGACAGCCCTGGCTTTGGGAGGCGGGTGCCTCCTATACCATGTTCCCTTTTAAGCCTCTTTCGAGGCACCGGCGCGATCATTTCCCCAGGGGTTGCCCGGGTGACGGGCGCGATAGCGGAGCTGTGGGGGTTGGGCAAGGGTGGTTGGGTTAGGTAACTTGCTCCCTCTCCCCTTCAGGGGAGAGGGTTGGGGAGAGGGGATCGGCGGTCGTGCTTGCGTTCCCCTCTCCCGCCTTCGCTACGCTCGGCACCCTCTCCCCTGAAGGGGAGAGGGGATGGGGTCTGGCAATCAGTTCAGCGTCGCGCCACGCTCGCGCTGGAGGCGCAGCGCCATGGCCTGGTAGCGGACGGCGCGTTCGTTGTGGAGGGCGATGGTGGCCTGGTCGGCGCCGCGCAGGCGGGCTTCCCGGGCTTGCCGCGCTTCCTGGGCGGCGCAGGCGGAAAAATGTGACGCGTCATTGGGGCGCATGGCCCTTATCCTCTCTTAAGTTCTTATGGCACGAACGATAACATCGGCCTGTTTCCCGCTGCCATTACGCAGGTTAACTTCGAAAAGCTTCTGTTTTTTGACAGCAGCATGGGAAATGACTTCAGAAGCGAATTTCTGCGCTTTTCAGGGAGTTGCGTGCGCGTTCCATGGGGGCTTCTTTCTACGAGCTGCCCCTGTTCCACGATGCATCGCGGAAGGTTTCGCGCAGAAAGGCGATGAAGGCGTCTACGGCGGCGGGACGGCCTGCGGCGCGGGGATGGACGGCGTGGACGGCGAGGTCCTCGGGTCCTTCCCAGCTATCGAGGACGCGGACGAGGCTGCCTCCCGCGATCAGGTCGCCCACGTCCCAGAGCGAGCGTAACGCGATGCCGACGCCGGTCAGGGCGAGTTCGCGGACGATTTCGCTGCTGTTGGTGCGGACATGACTGTGCCCGTCGATCAGCTTGCGCGCGCGGCCATTCACCAGCCGCCATGGCAATTGTCCATCGGCCGCGAGCAGGCGGTGGCGGGGGAGGTCGGCGATCTTGTCCGGAATGCCATGCGCGGCAAGATAGGCGGGGCTGGCGCAGAGGATGCGGCGGTTGGTGGCGAGATGATGTCCCTCCAGATGGAGAGGAATGTCGCTGGTGATGCGGACTGCCACGTCGATGCGCTCGGCAAGCAGGTCTTCATAAGCGTCGGACAGGTTGAGTTCGAGGTCGACGTGCGGATGCAGATCCAGGAAGCGGCCGACATGAGGCGCCACATGCAGGCGGCCGAAGGAGGTGGGAGCCGAAATGCGCAGCGGACCGGATGCGGTGCGATGGCGGTTGGCGACGCGGTCTTCGGCCTGCTGAATGGCGTCGAGGATGGCGACAAGGTCGCGGTGCAGGCTGGCGCCTTCCTCCGTCAGGGCAAGGCGGCGCGTGGTGCGATGGATGAGGCGGACGCCGAGGCGCGCTTCCAGCCGGGAGATGCGTTTCGACATCATGGCGGGCGAGATGTTCAATATGCGGCCCGCCGCCGAAAGGCTGCCTGCCTCCACCGCGCGGGCGAAGAGAAGATAATCGGGATCCATCGATAATCTTTTCCTGTGAGGAACAGATGCTTTGAGTTCTTGTTGTCTAGTGCGAGGATGGAGAGGGGTCTATAGGCTTTCGTCGCAGTATTTTGGATGGAGAGTTGCCCATGGACGGCATGATCGAGAAATCGGGCCTGATGGTTGCCGCCGAGCTGGCGCGCTTTATCGATGGGGAAGTCCTGCCGGGGACGGGGATCGCCGCGGACGCATTTTGGCAGGGCGCGGCTGCGATTTTCGCGCGGTTCACGCCGGTCAATTCGGCTCTGCTGGACAAACGCGACGCGATTCAGGCGCAGATCGACAGCTGGCATGGCGAGCAAGCGGGGCGGCCCTTTGATGCGGAGGCTTATCGGGCTTTCCTGACCCAGATCGGCTATCTGGTGCCGGAGCCCGCGCCTTTTTCCATCGCTTCAGGCCGGGTGGATGAAGAGTTGGCAACGCTGGCCGGGCCGCAGTTGGTGGTGCCTATCCTCAATGCACGGTTCCTGTTGAACGCTGCCAATGCGCGTTGGGGCAGCCTTTATGATGCGTTGTACGGGACCGATGCCATTCCGGGCGCGGCGGCGGGCAAGGGCTATGATCCGGCGCGCGGCGCACAGGTGATTGCGTGGGCCAAGGCGTTCCTGGACCGGGCGGTTCCTCTGGCGGAAGGAAGCTGGGCGGATTGGGCGGGTGGCACGCCGGTCTTGCGCGACCCTGCGCAACTTGCCGGGCGGGCAGGCGACAACATCCTGCTTCGCAACAATGGGCTGCATATTGAGCTGGTGATCGACGCAAGTCATCCGATCGGGCGGGATGACCCGGCGCATCTGGCGGACGTTGTGCTGGAATCGGCGCTGTCCACCATTTGCGATCTGGAGGATTCCGTTGCGGCAGTGGATGCGGCGGACAAGGTCGCGGCCTATGCCAACTGGCTGGGGCTGATGAAGGGCGATCTGGAGGACAGCTTCGAGAAGAATGGCGCGATGATGACGCGGCGGTTGAATGGGGACCGCGCCTATGTCGCGCCTGATGGAGGTGCGTTGACCTTGCCGGGACGGTCTTTGCTGTTCGTGCGCAATGTCGGGCATTTGATGACGACGCCTGCGGTGCGGCTGTCCAATGGGAACGAGGCGCCCGAAGGGATATTGGATGGGATCGTTACCAGCCTGATTGCCCTGCACGACATTCGGCGGAACGGGCGTTTCGTCAATAGCCGGGCGGGCAGCATCTATATTGTGAAGCCCAAGATGCACGGGCCTGAAGAGGTCGCCTTTACCAACGAACTGTTCGATGCGATCGAGGATTTGCTGGGGCTGGAGCGGCATCAGCTGAAGGTTGGCGTGATGGACGAGGAGCGGCGGACTTCCGCCAACCTTGCTGCCTGCATCTATGTGGTGCGGGACCGGATCGTGTTCATCAACACGGGCTTTTTGGATCGCACGGGGGATGAGATCCACACGTCGATGCGCGCGGGGCCGATGATCCGCAAGGGCGAGATGAAGGGCGCGGCGTGGATCAAGGCTTATGAGGATCGCAATGTGCAGATCGGGCTCGCTTGCGGCCTGTCGGGCAAGGCGCAGATCGGCAAGGGCATGTGGGCGGCTCCCGACCGGATGGCGGACATGCTGGAGCAGAAGATCGGTCATCCGATGACGGGGGCGAATACGGCCTGGGTGCCTTCGCCGACTGCGGCGACCTTGCACGCGACGCATTATCATGAGGTCGATGTCTTTGCGCGGCAGGCGGAGCGGAAGGCTGAGCCGGTTGCTGGGCTGGAGGCGTTGTTGACGTTACCGCTGGCGGCGGGGGTAAACTGGTCGGCGCAGGATGTTCGCGATGAGCTGGACAATAATGCGCAGGGGATATTGGGCTATGTCGTGCGCTGGGTGGATCAGGGCGTGGGCTGCTCCAAGGTGCCGGACATTCATGATGTAGGGCTGATGGAGGACCGGGCGACGTTGCGAATTTCTTCGCAACATATCGCCAACTGGCTGCTGCATGGGGTGTGTTCGGCTGACGAGGTGGACGCGGCGCTGCGGCGGATGGCGGCCAAGGTCGATGCGCAGAATGCGG
The DNA here is from genome assembly GCF_055394715.1 of Sphingobium sp. TomTYG72. Taxonomy (NCBI): domain Bacteria; kingdom Pseudomonadati; phylum Pseudomonadota; class Alphaproteobacteria; order Sphingomonadales; family Sphingobiaceae; genus Sphingobium; species Sphingobium sp. TomTYG72. The sequence continues at coordinate 513,747 of NZ_AP027337.1, forward strand.
GCGATCCGCTCTACCAGCCGATGAGCGGGCGGGAGGAGAGCAGTCTGGCGTTTCAGGCGGCGCGGGCGCTGGTGTTTGAGGGGGTGGCGCAGCCTAATGGCTATACCGAGCCGTTGCTGCATGCTTATCGGGCGCGGGTGAAGGTGGTTGCTTGAACGGTTGTTACGGGCTTTGATTTTCGCGCAGAGGCGCACAGTTCGCAGAGGGTTTCGTTGGCGTTGCTCTGGGGTCTCTGCGCCTCTGCGTGAACAATCTTCATTGGGCTCCGGAGCCCAGCGCCAACGGGGATCTAGGCTCCTGCCTTCGCAGGAGCACGGGATACTTAGCGTTTGAACAGTTCTATCAGCGCCTTTGCCGCGCGAGTTACATCGTCCCATGTCTCGTCAAAGCCTTCGTCCTCGCCGAAATAGGGGTCGGTGACGCTGGTGCCTTCGCGACCGGGGATCAGGTCCATGAGGAGGCGGAGGGTGGCGATGCCATTTGACGGGCGGATGCGGCGGAGGTTTTGGAGGTTTTCCGCGTCGAGGGCGAAGATGTGGTCGAAGCTGTGGAAGTCTTGGACCGAGACCTGACGGCCGCGATAGGTGGATATGTCGATGCCGTTGCGTAGGGCTACCGCCTGGGCGCGGCTGTCGGGCGGACAGTCCACGTGCCAGTCACCGGTTCCTGCTGAATCGACCTTGATGGGCAGGCCAGCCTTTTCCGCTTCGGCACGGAGGGCTGCTTCGGCCAGCGGTGAGCGGCAGATATTGCCGAGGCAGACGAAGAGGACGGAGATGGTCATCCTTCGGCCGCTGCTGTTGAGAGGCCGAGTTGCGGCACGCCGATCGAGCGGCGGCCGCCGAAGTCTGTGCGGGCGACGATGACGCCGATCTTTTCCATATAGTCGATGAGGCGGCGGACGCGGCCCGGCGAGCTGGTGCCATAGGCGCGGGCAAGGGCTGTGTCGTCCGGGCAGGGCAGGCCCTGCATCGCGGCGCGGGCGATGAGGAGGAAGGGAGCTAGCATGTCTTCAGGCAGAGGCTGGGCGGCCTTCATCGCGTCATCCCAGCGCGGATCGGCGGCGTCGAACATGCCCGCCTGCGCCATGGCGAAACGCTTGCGGAAGGCGGCGAGATCGAGCGGGGGCGTGCGCAGGCCCTTCATCCGGCAGCGGACGCCGAAATCCTGATAGAGGCTGGCGACGCTGGGTTGCGCATCTCCCAGGTCGGCGACGATCTCTTCGAGGACGGCGATGACCACCGGCTCATTCTGGCCGAAGTCGAGTTCGGGCGCAGCGGGCTTGGCGAGGGGCGCGGCGGCGAGGGCGCGCATCAGTTCCTCGGCAGGGAGCGGCGGCGGTTCGGCGCGGGGTGGTGGAGGGGGCAGCATGTCATCCTCGCCTGCGCTGGCGAAGAGGAGTTCCTGCATATTTTCGGTCGCGGCGGTGGGGGGCGGCATCAGCTTGTGGGTGCCGCCTCGTGTGCTGGTCTTTACCGTGCCGATCTTCACCGCGACGGGGCGGCGGCAGATGGCGGGGCCGAGCGCTAGGAAACGGCCACGCTCAAGGTCGCGTATCTGTTCGGCCTGGCGGCGCTCCATGCCGAGCAGGTCGGCGGCGCGGGCCATGTCGATGTCGAGGAAGGTGCGGCCCATGAGGAAGTTGGACGCTTCGGCCGCGACATTCTTGGCAAGCTTGGCGAGGCGCTGGGTGGCGATGACGCCCGCAAGGCCGCGTTTGCGCCCCCGGCACATGAGGTTGGTCATGGCGGCGAGCGACAGGCGGCGGGCTTCGTCGGATACGTCTCCGGCGGCGACGGGGGCGAACATCTGCGCTTCGTCCACGACGACAAGGGCGGGATACCAATGGTCGCGCGGGGCGTCGAACAGGGTGGAGAGGAAGGTTGCGGCGCATTTCATCTGCGCTTCGAGTTCGAGGCTTTCGAGGCTGAGGACCACCGAGGCGCGATGTTCGCGGATGCGCGCGGCCATCTTCACGATCTCGCGCTCATTATAGTCGCCCGCGTCAATGACGACATGGCCATATTCGTCGGCTAGGGTGACGAAGTCGCCTTCGGGATCGATGACGACCTGCTGGACGAGGGATGCGCTTTCTTCCAGCAGGCGGCGCAGGAGGTGCGACTTGCCGGACCCCGAATTGCCCTGAACGAGCAGGCGGGTGGCGAGCAATTCCTCTACGTCGATCGGAACGGGGTTGCCGTTGCCGTCGGTTCCTATGCTGATGGTGGCGGTCACATCTGTCCTTTGGCCCATGCGGTGGGATTCGCGCAAGGGTGGTGTGGGTGTGTCTCACTTCTCCGTTCGCCCTGAGCCTGTCGAAGGGCTTTACTTCTTGAGAAGTGGAGGGCTTCGACAAGCTCAGCCCGAACGGGGAGAGATGGATGTGCGGAAGGAGAGGTAAGGTTAGTGAAGCCCGCGCGTCCTTCGACAGGCTAAAGGCGAACGGCGGAGAGGGTTGACCGCCGACTTGTTGCGGCGCAGCATCGATATCATGGCGACTCTTTCATCCCCTGTTCCTCCGGTCACGCAAAATCCGGACATTCGTTATCTCGGCCGACTGCTTGGCGATGTGATCCGGGCTTATGGCGGCGAGAGGCTCTATCGGCAGACGGAATATATCCGGTCGGCCTCTGTGGACCGGGCGCGGGGTATTCATGGCGCCGATGTGGTGGATACCGGGCTGGAGGCGCTGAGCCTGGACGACACATTGTCCTTCGTGCGCGGGTTCATGCTGTTTTCGATGCTCGCCAATCTGGCCGAGGACCGGCAGGGAGTGGCGGCCGATCCCGATGCTGATGTTTCTTCGGCCATCGAGCGGCTGGAATCGCATGGGATCGGTCGCGATGCCGTGATGGCGCTGCTCGACCATGCGCTGATCGTGCCGGTGCTGACCGCCCACCCGACCGAGGTGCGGCGCAAGAGCATGATCGATCACAAGAATCGTATCGCCGACCTGATGCTGCTGAAGGATGCGGGGCACAGCGAGACGGGGGATGGCGAGAATCTGGACGAGGCGATCGCGCGGCAGATCGCTCTGCTGTGGCAGACGCGACCACTGCGGCGGCAGAAGCTGTTCGTGCAGGACGAGATCGACAATGTCCTGACCTATTTCCGGGACGTGTTCCTGCCGGTGCTGCCTGCGCTGTATGCGCGGTGGGAGCGGGTGCTGGGGGGGCGGCCGCCCAGCTTCCTGCGGGTAGGAAACTGGATTGGCGGGGACCGGGACGGCAATCCGTTCGTGCAGGCGCCGCAGTTGCGGTCGGCGCTGGGGCGCGGGTGTGAGGCGGCGCTGGCCTATTATCTGGATGCCGTGCACGCACTGGGGGCTGAGTTGTCGCTCTCGACGGAACTCGCGCAGGTGCCGCAGGCGGTGCTGGATCTGGCGGAAGCGAGCGGGGACAGCTCGCCGAGCCGGGGGGATGAGCCTTATCGCCGGGCGCTGTCGGGCATTTATGCGCGGCTGGCGGCGACCTATCGGACGTTGGTGGGGAAGGAGCCACCGCGTCCTTCGCGGTTGACGGGCGAGGCCTATGCGCTGCCCGGTGATTTGCGGCGCGATCTGGTTACGGTGGCGCAGGGGCTGGCGAGTGAGGGCGATGGTGCGCTGGCGACCGGCGGCGCGCTGGGGCGGTTGATCCGGGCGGTGGAGACGTTTGGTTTTCACCTTGCGACGCTGGACATGCGGCAGAATAGCGATGTGCATCAACGCGTCGTTGCCGAGTTGCTCAAGGTCGCGGGCGTGGCGGAGGATTATGCCGCGCTGGATGAGGAGGCGCGGGTTGCGCTGCTGCGCGGGGAGTTGGCGAGCAATCGGCCGCTGGGGTCGCGCTTTTCGGAATATTCGGAGGAGACGGCGTCCGAATTGGCGATCGTGCAGGCGGCGGCGGATGCGCACAGGACGTACGGGCCTGCCTGCATCAGCCACTACATCATTTCCAAGGCGGAGAGCGTTTCGGACCTGTTGGAGGTCAACCTGCTGCTGAAGGAAGCGGGGTTGTGGCGCGTGGGCAGGGATGGCGGCCCGGCGCAGGCGGCGATCATGGCGGTGCCGTTGTTCGAGACGATCGCCGACCTTGAGGCGGCTCCGGACATCATGGCGGCGTATTTCGGTCTGCCGGAGATTGCGGGCGTGGTGCGCGAGCGGGGTCATCAGGAAGTGATGATCGGCTATTCCGACTCCAACAAGGATGGCGGCTATATCACCTCGACGTGGGGCCTGTATCAGGCGAGCAAGGCGCTTGCCCCGGTGTTCGAGGATGCGGGGACGGGGATGCAGTTGTTCCATGGCCGGGGCGGCGCTGTCGGGCGTGGCGGCGGTTCATCCTTCGCGGCGATACAGGCGCAGCCGCGCGGTACGGTGCAGGGGCGCATCCGGATCACCGAACAGGGCGAGGTGATCGCGGCGAAGTTCGGTACGCGCGATGTCGCGATGACCAATCTGGAAGCCATGACGAGCGCGACTTTGCTCGCCAGTCTGGAGCCGGAGGGGATTTCCGACCGTGATGCGGCGCGCTTTGCAGGGGCGATGGATGAGCTATCGAAGACGGCTTTCGCGGCCTATCGCGAGCTTGTCTATGGCACGGAGGGGTTCAAGGAGTTTTTCCGGCAACTGACGCCGATCCAGGAGATTTCGGGCCTGAAGATCGGGTCGCGGCCCGCGAGCCGAACGAAGAGCACACGGATTGAGGATTTGCGCGCCATCCCCTGGGTGTTCAGCTGGGCGCAGGCGCGCGTCATGCTGCCCGGTTGGTATGGGATGGGGCAGGCGTTTCAGGCTTTCAAGGACAAGGCGTTGCTGGCCGACATGGCGCAGAGCTGGTCTTTCCTGCAATCGGCGCTCGCCAATCTGGAGATGGTGCTGGCGAAGTCGGATTTGGGCATCGCCGCGCATTATCTGCCGCTGGTCGAGGATCAGGCGGCGGGTGGGGCGATTTTCGAGCGTATCCGGGAGGGGTGGCAGCTGACCCATGACGGGCTGCTGGCGGCGAGCGGGCAATCGCGGTTGCTGGAGAAGAATCCGAAGCTGGATGAATCGATCCGGTTGCGGCTGCCCTATATCGAGCCGCTTAACCTGTTGCAGGTGGAGTTGATGAAGCGCCATCGCGGCGGGGAGGATGATCCGCGCATCAAGGAAGGGATCGAACTGTCGATCAACGCAATCGCGACGGCGCTGCGCAACAGCGGGTGACGTAAGGGAATCCGGGACGGCTAGCAGTCCAATGCCGTCCCGAACCCCTGACCTCCCCCTAAAGGGAGGCGCGAGCCGATAAGAACGGGCGCTTGGACGCGTGCCCGCTGTCAGAAATCCTAATCTATCCAATAAGATGAAGGTCGGATGAACATGAATGCCGACACGCGACGAACAGAGTTCGGCTTTCATTCACAACCAATTCAACCTGCAGACGTTATCCTGTCTGTATTGGAGAAAAGGAGAAAGGCAATGACGTGGTCCGGACAGAAGTTTCTGGCTGCGATTAGCCTTGCCAGTGCGGTGGCACTGGGCGGCTGCGCCTATGATGACGGCTATTATGGCGGCGTGAGCGTGGGATCAGGCTATTATGGCGGTGGCTATTACGACGATTATTATGGCCCCGGCTATTATGGTTCGGGCTATTACGGCCCCGGCTATGGATGGTACGGGGATTATTATTATCCCGGCAGCGGCTATTATGTGTTTGATCGTGGTGGCCGACGCCATCGCTGGAACGATGATCAGCGCCGCTATTGGGAAGGCCGTCGCAATGAACGAGGCGATCATTGGCGCGGCAGTTTGGCGCGGCCACAAGATGGTCGGCTCTATCGCGACGGGCGCCCCGTGAGAGATGGGCGCTGGCGCGGGCGGGACAGGAATGATGCCACGGCCGCTCCTCCGGCAACTCAGAGCCAGCCGCGCGCGGGTAGCCCGCGTGGAAGTTGGGGTGGTGGACGATCCGGGTCTGGATCGGGTTCCAGCTCAGGTTCAAGCTCCGGCAATGGCAGTTCTGATGGGAACCACTGGCGCGGGACGCTGCGTCGCTGATGCGGGCTGGGTGGGGCGCTGTAACGCTAATCGCATGCCTCTCGCTCGCCGCCTGTGACGGGCGGGAGGAAAGCGCGATCGACAATCTCGCCAACGGCGCCAATGCGACGCAGGTGGAAAACAGCTTCCGCGCCGAGGCGCAGGAGGTGCTGGAGCCGTTGAGGCCGCCTGAACCGGGCACGCCGGGTGGATTGCCGCCGGATGCCGCACCGATCGAGGAAGGGTCGATCGACCCCAAGGGGCCGCAGGGCGCTGCGCAGGTCGTGCAGGGCTATTATGGCTTGCTGGAGGAACGCCGCTTCGACGATGCGCAGGACCTTTGGAACCAGACAGGCGCGGTTGGTGCGGAGGATGACGAGGCCTTTGCCCGGCGGTTCCGGAATTTCAGCGAAATCCATGCGCATGTCGGGGCGCCCAGTGAAATGGAGGGCGCGGCGGGGTCGCTTTACGTGACGGTGCCGGTGCAGGTTTACGGGCGGCTCGCGGCCAATGGGAAGCCCTGGTATATGCTGCGTCAGGTGACGCTGCGCCGGGTCAATGACGTGCCGGGGGCCAGCGAAGCCGACCGGCGGTGGCATATCGAGACGATCGGGCCTTATGTCGCGCCGGTTGAGGGCGAGACTGAGGTCGGGAACAACGCCTCAGCGGCGCGATGATATCGGGGCGAGCGGACATTACTCCGCTCGCCCTCGCGCCTGATCAGGAAACGGTCGCCTTCAGGATCTTGCCCGGCGTGCGGGGCGGTTCGCCCTTCGGCAGGGCATCGACATGTTCCATGCCGGAAGTGACTTCGCCCCAGACGGTGTACTGGCCGTCGAGGAAGGTGGCGTCGTCGAAGCAGATGAAGAACTGGCTGTTCGCGCTGTTCGGGTTGGACGAGCGGGCCATGGAGCAGACCCCGCGGACGTGCGGTTCGCGGCTGAATTCAGCCTTGATGTCGGGCAGCTTCGACCCGCCCATGCCGGTGCCGGTCGGATCGCCGCCCTGCGCCATGAAGCCCGCGATGACGCGGTGGAACACGACGCCGTCGTAAAAGCCTTCCTTCGCCAACTGGGTGATGCGTTCGACATGGCCGGGCGCCAGATCGGGACGCAGCTTGATGACGACGTCGCCGCCGCTGTCGAGGGTGAGGGTAAGCGTTTCGTCGGCCATGAAAATCTCCTCTTTCGGGGGAGTGGGGAAATGTTGGTCCATATAGAGCGTTAGGACCGGGATGGAAGCGCCTCAATCAATCTTTGAGGCATTGCATTTATCCCGTTCATGAGCAAAAGCAGCCAAATGTTACAGGAACCGGACAGTAGGGGACGCGATGAGCGAGCGAGCCGATATGGCCGAACCCCGGCCGGACGAACTGCCTGTTGACGAAAAGGCCGTCGAACAGGCGGAATCCCGTCATGATGAGGACGACCGGCTGAGGCCGGACTTTGTTTCCGCCGTGCTGGACGCGGTGGAGGATGACGACCGCGACCGGGCGCGCGAGCTGGTGTCGCCGCTGCACCCGGCGGATATTGCCGACCTTCTGGAGCTTACCCCGTCAGACCGGCGTGGCGAGGTGGCGGCGGCGCTGGGCGATCTGGTCGGCGCGGAAGTGCTGTCCGAGCTGAACGACTATGTGCGCGACGACTTGCTCGACGCGCTGGAGCCGCAGCAGGTCGCGGACTTTGCCGCTGAACTCGACACCGACGATGCCGTCGCGATCATCGAGGATATGGAGGAGGCCGATCAGCAGGCCGTCCTCGATGCGATGGAGCCGGAAGATCGCGCGGCGATCGAAAGCGCGCTGGCCTATCCGGAGGAGTCCGCCGGTCGTTTGATGCAGCGCGATCTGGTCGCGGTGCCCGAACATATGACGGTCGGCCAGGTGATCGACTATCTGCGCGACAATCGTGACCTGACGACGGATTTCTGGGAAATCTTCGTGGTGGACGAGGCGCACAAGCCGATCGGCACCTGTCAGCTGAGCTGGATACTGACCTGTCCGCGCGCGATCGCGATGGCGGACGTCATGAAGCGCGAACAGACGCTGATCCCGGTCGATATGGATCAGGAAGAAGTGGCGCTGCGCTTCCAGAAATATGCGCTGATCTCCGCCGCCGTGGTGGACGCGAGCGGGCGGCTGGTCGGCATGATCACGGTCGATGACATCGTTCACATCATTTCCGAGGAAGCGGGCGAGGATATCCTGCGCCTGTCGGGTGCGGGCGAGGGCGACATCAACCAGCCGATCCTGGAGACGGTGCGCACGCGCCTGTCCTGGTTGGTTGTGAATCTGGGGACCGCGATATTGGCGGCATCGGTCGTCGGGCTGTTTCAGGAGACGATTTCCAAATATGTCGTGCTGGCGGTGTTGATGCCGATCGTGTCCGGTATGGGTGGGAATGCGGGGACGCAGACCATGGCGGTGGCGGTGCGGGCGCTGGCGACCAATCAGCTGACCAGTTCCAACACGATCCGGCAGATCGCGCGCGAATTCCGCATTGCGAGCGCCAACGGAATGGCGCTGGGGATATTGATCGGTGTCGCAGTCGGGCTGATCTACGGCAATCCCGATCTTGGCCTTGTCATTGCCATGGCGATGCTGATTAACAATCTGGTCGCGGGACTTGCAGGGATATTGGTGCCGGTGACGCTCGACCGGTTCGATATCGATCCGGCGGTGTCTTCGGCAGTGTTCGTGACGACAATGACCGATGTGATGGGCTTCTTTTCCTTTCTGGGGCTGGCGACGATCTGGGGTTTGTGACGGGGCTTGACCGTTCGCGTTCAGCGCCCATCTTCTGCTGATGCCGCTTCATCTCACCAAGATTGCCTTTGGCAGTGAAAGCCCTGCGACGCTGCGTGCCTGGCTGGAAAGTCATGGCGAAGAGGCGCGGTTGACCACGCGTTATTTGCCGAAGCGGGTGGCGGAGATGGAGGGCGGGTCGCTTTACTGGATACATCAGCACCGGCTGGTGGGGCGCAGTCCGCTGATCGGGTTTCAGGAAACGGGGCAGGGGCGGTTCTGGATCAGGCTGGAGCCGCGACTGATCGCGGTGCGCGGTGCGCCGAAGCGGGCGCATCAGGGGTGGCGCTATCTGGAAGAGAAGGACGCGCCGCCTGATCTGGGGTCGGGCGAGGAGGATGATCTGGACGCTATGCCGCCCGCGATGCTGGGGGAGTTGGCGCGGTTGGGGTTGGTTTGAGGGGGTTGGTTGATTTCGTAAATTGACCTCCGTTCGCCCTGAGCCTGTCGAAGGGCTCTACTTCTTGAATCCAGCATTTAAACCGAAGTGAAGGGCTTCGACAGGCTCAGCCCGAACGGAGGTGGGGTTTGTTTGCTGGCGGTCCGGCCCTGCGACAGGTTCAACTGAATGGGCGTGGTGGGTTAGGCAGCTTTGCCTTGAAGCGCTTTTTGGCGGCGCCTTTGCACCGAGGAGCCTATTCCCAAGGACTCTCGATATTTCGCAACCGTACGACGCGCGAGGTCCATGCCTTTGGCGCGGAGCAGATCGACTAGCGTGTCGTCGGACAGGATCGCGTCGGGCGCTTCGGTGGCGATCAGGGCCTTGATGTGGCTTTTTACCGCTTCGGCGGACACGGCGCCGTCGCCGCTGGCCGCCGCGACGCCGCTGGTGAAGAAATATTTGAGCTCATAGACGCCGCGCGGGCAGGATAGATATTTGTTCGACGTCACGCGGCTGACGGTGGATTCGTGCATGCCGATGGCTTCGGCCACCATTTTGAGCGTCAGGGGCTTTAAATGCGCGACGCCTTTGCGGAAGAAATCTTCCTGGCAGCGGACGATTTCGGTCGCGACCTTGATGATCGTCTTTTGCCGCTGGTCGAGCGCCTTCACCAGCCAGTTGGCGCTGGCGAGGCAGTCGGCGAGCCACGCCTTTGACGCGCGGTTCTGCGGGCCGGATGCGAGTTCCACATAATAGCTGCGGTTGATGAGCAGGCGGGGGAGGGTTGCGCTATTGATTTCGATCGACCAGCCATCGCGCGCCGGATTGACGAAGATGTCGGGGGTCACAGGCGCGGCGCGATCGGTGGAATAGCGCAGGCCAGGCTTTGGATCATAGCCGCGCAGTTCGCGGATCATGTCGGCCATATCCTCCTCATCCACGCCGCAGATGCGGCGCAGTTGGGGCAGGGCGCCACGGGCCAGCAGGTCGAGATTGTCGAGCAGCTTTGCCATGCAGGGGTCGTAGCGATCCGCCTCCTTAGCCTGAAGCGTCAGGCATTCGGCGAGTGAGCGGGCGCCGACGCCGGTGGGATCGAAGCTGTGGATGACGTCCAGCACCTCTTCCGCCTGCGCGAGCGGGACGCCGAGAGCGTGGGCGGTTTCGAGGAGGTTGGCTTCCAGATAGCCCGCCTCGCCAATCTGGCCGATCAACTGCGTGGCGATGAGCAGGTCCATGCCATCGAGCGCGCTGCGCGCCTGATCCATCAGATGTTCCTGCAGGCCCTGTTCGGGGTTGGCGAAGCTGTCGAAGTCGATGGCTTCGCCGCCGCCCTGAAGCATGTCGGTGCCGCTGGAACCCACGGCGCTGACGGCGCGGTCGGACGGGCCATCGTCGATGAAGGTTTCCGCGCCATAATCGACGTCGAGCGGTGCGTCGGACTCGGCGCGACCCTGGCCGATCAGAGCGTCGATCGCGCCGGTTTCGGGCGCGAGGGCAGGAAGGTCGATCTGCGCATCGATGCCATCGGCTGCGGGCGCGTTGTCGATGGGGCCGCCCGTCTCGAGTAACGGATTCTTTTCCAGCTCGGCTGCGACGAAGGCGTCGATTTCAAGATTGGACAGGGCCAGCAGTTTGATCGCCTGCTGAAGCTGCGGCGTCATTACCAGCGACTGGCTTTGCCGCAGGTCGAGACGAGGCCCGAGCGCCATCAGCCGGAGCCCTTGCCGTCATGCTGAAGGGAAGGGCGAGGGCCAGTCATCTCAGAGCGAGAAATTCTCGCCCAGATAGAGGCGGCGGACTTCGGCATTGGCGACGAGTTCGGTCGGGCTGCCTGTGAAGAGCACTTGCCCGCCATAGATGATGCAGGCGCGATCGACGATTTCCAGCGTCTCGCGGACATTATGGTCGGTGATGAGGACGCCGATGCCCCGCGTCTTGAGCTGCTTCACCAGGTCGCGAATGTCGGCGATGGATAGGGGATCGATGCCCGCGAAAGGCTCATCGAGCAGGACGATGGACGGATTGGCGGCAAGCGCGCGCGCGATTTCGCAGCGGCGGCGTTCACCGCCCGACAGGGCCATGGCGGACGAGTTGGCGAGCCGGGTGAGGCCAAATTCATCGAGCAATTGCGCAAGGCGGGCGTCGCGGGCGGACTTGTCGGGCTCCGCCAGTTCCAGCACGGCGCTGATATTCTGGGCGACGGTGAGGCCGCGGAAGATGGACGTTTCCTGCGGTAGATAGCCAAGGCCCAGGATAGCGCGGCGATACATGGGCAGGCCGGTGATGTCCTCACCGTCAAGGATGATGCGGCCATGATCCGGGCGCACCAGACCCATGACGGAATAGAAGCAGGTCGTTTTGCCCGCGCCGTTCGGGCCGAGCAGGCCGACCACCTCACCCTTCCCAACCGTCAGCGAAACATCGGTCAGGACGGCACGCTTGTCATAGCTTTTCGCGATGGAGACGACGGATAGCCCGTCGCTCACTTCCTGAGCGGACATGCGCATGCTGGCGCTTTGTCTATCCTGAATTACGACGTTGTCCATTACTCACCCTTGCTGCGACATGGTTAGCGCCAAGTAAAATACTCGCGCGGCCGAGGCAATTGGCAAGCTTTGTGCATGGGATTGTCGTCGGGGCAAGGGGAAAATCGGTGATCTTGGCATCCAGGGCGTCAAAAGCTTGATTTGGTGGACTGCAGGGGTCAGGGCTGCCGCTGGTCGCGGCAAGTTGGGTCAAGCTGGGTGAAGAAGGCATGCTTGGTGCGGGAGCAATGATTTGGGCGGGGTGTTGATGGACGAGTCGATCACGCGGGCCGTAGGTGGCGCGCACGGGCAATTTTTCCACCGCACAGTCGCGGCGGCGGGGCGTTTTGCCGGACAGCGCACGACGCTTTATGCCGCAGTCAAACAGGAGGTAGCCGCCTGATGGGTGATGAAACTGGAACCCCCCGGTCGGGGCGCTTGCGATCATTGCTGTTCGTACCGGGCGATCGGCCCGAGCGGATGCGCAAGGCGTTGGGAAGCGGCGCGGACGCGCTGATCCTGGATCTTGAGGATTCTGTCGCTATCAGTGCCAAGGCCGGGGCGCGGGAAGAGGTGGCGGCGTTCCTGAAGGAGGCTGCGGACAGCGAAGTCATGCTTTTCGTCCGGGTGAATCCGATTGATAGCGGACTGATCGATGCCGACCTCGACGCGGTGATCGCTGGCCGTCCGGCCGGGATCATGTTGCCCAAGGCAGAGGGCGCCGCGTCGATCAGGGATCTGGACCAGCGATTGCGCCAACGGGGCGATGATCGGGCGCTGATCCTGCCTATCGCTACGGAAACGCCCAAGGCGATCTTCCGATTGGGTGAATATGGCGATGTGCCGGATCGGCTGGCGGGCCTTACCTGGGGGGCGGAGGATTTGCCCGCCGCGATTGGCGCCCTTTCCGCACGGCATGCCGATGGCAGCTATACTCCACCCTATGAGATAGCCCGTGCGCTCACGCTATTTGCCGCCTGCGCGGCTGACGTGGCGCCGATCGAGACGGTTTATCCGGCGATTCGGGATTTGGACGGTCTCGCGGCCTATGCGCAGCGAGGCGCCCGTGACGGTTTTCTGGGCATGATGGCGGTGCATCCTGATCAGGTTCCCGTGATCAATGCCGCCTTTACGCCATCGGAAGAGGAGATTGCGCGGGCACAGGCGGTAGTCGATGCCTTTGCGGCCAATCCCGGCGCCGGGGTCCTGACGCTGGATGGCAAGATGATCGACCGGCCTCATCTAAAAAAAGCGCAGGCGCTGCTGGCCCGCTGTTAAGTCCGGCCCGCTCGGCTTGACTGACTATCTCCCATATGGGAGAGGGTGGGCATGGGTTCTCTCTGGGCTGATCAGAATGAGCTGTTCCTGCCGCTGGTGGATGGGATTCATGAAAGCCCGCCTTTTGGCGCCTTCATCCGCAATCTGGTGGGCCGCACCTATGCGCGGCGGGCTTTCCTGATCGTCTCACTGGCCAATGCCATGCCTGAGCAGGAACCGACCGTCATCCACATCGCCGCCCCGCGTGCGTCGCAGGAGCCGCCTCTGGATTTCCGGCGTCTGGAAGCCTTGCGCCTGCATCCTTATGGATCGCTGCGTCCGGGGCGCGTCTATGCGCTGGACGAGATGCTGAATTATGATGACGCGGATGAACTGGCGCGGCAGCGCGAGGCGTTGAATGAAATGAACATTCGCTATGGCCGATGGCTGCGCGTGGCGGCGGGCGGGGTGGCCGATGCACATTTCCTGCTGGTGAGAGAGCGGGAGGATTTTTCTGCGTCTGCCGTTGCCGTGCTGTCGAGCATTGCCCCGCATTTCGCCGCGGCGCTGCGGACGCTGGTGGCATTGATCGAGGCGCGCTTGCAGGTTGCCATGGCGCAGGGCGCGCTTTCTCGGCTAGGCGTTGCGCAACTGGCGTTCGATTGGGGCGGTCGGGTGATGGCCGCTGATCCTGCGGCCGAGGCGATTCTGGCCTTTACGATCAAGCCGGGGCCAAGTCCGGAGCGGCGGTTGCAGTTGTTGCCCGACGCTACCCATGCGCTCAACCGGGCCTGCGCGGAAATGGCGTCGGCGCCGCCGGGCGCGACGCGGGTAATCCGGATCGACGATAGCAGGGATATCGACCTGCTGCTGCGCAAGTCGGACCTAGCGCTGAGCGAACCGTGCGCCTTGCCCGCTGTGATCGGCATAGCGCGTACCGCCCGTCGCGAACCTGCGCAGGCGGCGGCGGGGACTTTGGCGGCGCTGCATGGTTTGTCGGGCAGCGAGGCGGCACTCGCTCACGCGCTGAGTTTGGGCGAGAGCATCGTTGGAGCGGGTGAGCAGCTTAATCTGACCACGGAAACGGCGCGTAACTATTCCAAGCGGATATATGAAAAGACGGGGGCGAAGGGGCAGGCGGATCTGGTGCGGCTGATCCTCACCGGCCTGGCGCCCTTTGCGTGATGGCGGGCGATCCAGCCATTTCCGCTGTTTTGAAACAGCAGATTTTTCGCCGTTCGGCTGCAAGTTTCGCGGCCTGTCGTCTGGCGCTTTGACGGAAAAGTGGATAAAGGGCCGCCCAATGCTACGCATATCAATTTGGAGGGGCAGGCGACTATGAGCAATAAGAAGGCAGCCCTCGAAGGCATCCGCGTCATCGACATGACTCGCGTGCTGGCCGGACCCGTGGGCGCGCAGATATTGGGCGACCTCGGCGCTGACGTGATCAAGGTGGAACGTCCGGGCGTTGGAGACGACGGCCGTGTATATGGTCTTGCCGAGGTTAAGGGCAAGGACGGGATGAATGTCCGTCAGGCGGGGTTTTTCACGGCGGCTAACCGTAACAAGCGGTCGATCACGCTGAACCATAGCAAGCCCGAGGGGCAGGAAATCCTGCGTAAGCTGGTGGAAACGGCCGACATCCTGATTGAAAATTACAAGGTTGGTGATCTCAAGCGGTTCGGGCTGGATTATGAGAGCCTGAAGACGATCAACCCGCGCCTTATCTATTGTTCGGTTACAGGCTTTGGCCAGACGGGGCCAATGGCTGCGCGGCCGGGCTATGATGGTTTGTTTCAGGCGACGGGCGGGATGATGGCCGTCACCGGCATTCCGGATGGGCAGCCGGGAGCCGGGCCGCTCAAGGCGGGACCGAGCCTCGTTGATTTCATCACCGGCCATAATGTCGCCATTTCCATATTGGCGGCACTCCAGCATCGTAACCAGACTGGTGAAGGGCAGCATATCGATATCGCCCTTCTGGATAGTTCGGTGGCGATGGTCAGCCATATCATGCAGGATTATTTGCTGAGTGGCGTGGTCCCGCCGCGCCTGGGCAATGGCGGCAATGGCGGTGGCCCTGCCGATCTCATCCATACCAAGGATGGCATGCTGTATCTCACCGCTGGCGGTGACGAGCATTGGCGGCGCTTGACGGTGCTGATGGGCCAGCCTGAGCTATATCAGGACCCCCGCTTCGATGAGAATTTCAAGCGCGGCAAGTTGAACCGGCTGGAGTTGATGGACATCATCAATGAATGGAGCCGTGGGTTCACTTCGGAAGAGCTTCAGGCGAAGTTCGATGAGGTGAGCATTCCCGCCGCGCGTTACAATGAGCTGCCTGAGGTTTGGGAAGATCCGCAGATCCAGCATCGCGGCCTTCGGGTGACGACGCCGCATCCCTGGGCGGAGGCCGGTACGGTCGATCTGATCGGAAGTCCGCTGGCTAATATGTCGGAGTCGCCGGCGACGATCCGCCGCGCGCCGCCGCTTCTGGGCGAACATAGCGCCGAGGTTCTGGGTGAGCTTGGCTATGACGAAGCGCGCATCGCCGAACTGCAAGAATCGAAGATCATCTGATCGGGTGGCTCCGGCGGCTCTACATGTGGCCGCCGGAGCTTATTCCTCACCCCCTCGGTTCCCGAGGCATAGCTAATCCGCGTTCAGCGATGATGTTGCGCTGGATTTGGTCTGTTCCGGCGTAGATGGTATCGGATCGAGACATGAGGTGCATGGTTGTGAGGGGACCCATGCGTTCGTCGTTGACGCCGATTTCGCCGGTTTGGCCCATGACCTCCATGGCGAGGTCGCCGAGGGCGACGTGCCAGCGGGACCAGTAGAGTTTGTAGGTGTAAGCGGCGCCGGAGAGGTCTGCGCCTTCGCCATCGGAGAGCATGCGCAGGCCGTTATAGCGCATGATCTTGAGGCCCGCATGGGCGGTGGCGATCTTCTGGCGGATGAGCGGGTCGCTGGCCTTGCCGTTGGCTTTGGCGATGGCGATGATCTCGTCGAGTTCGTTCTTGAACTGCATCTGCTGGGCGAGGGTGGAGACGCCGCGTTCAAAGCCAAGCAGGGCCATGGCGACCTTCCAGCCTTCGCCTTCTTCGCCGATGCGGTCGATCGCGAGCGCCTGCGCGCCATCGAAGAACACCTCGGCAAACTCGGCCTCGCCGGTCATCTGGCGGATCGGGCGGGCATCGACCCCGGGCTGGTCCATCGGGACCATGAGGAACGAGAGGCCCTTGTTGCCGACGCTGCCGGGCGTGGTGCGGGCAACGACGAAGCACCAGTCGGCGATGGTGCCCATCGAGGTCCAGATCTTCTGGCCATCGATGATGTAGCGGTCGCCTTCGAGGCGGGCCTTGGTCTTGACATTGGCGAGGTCGGAGCCCGCGCCGGGTTCGGAATAGCCCTGGCACCAGATGGCGCGGCCATGGGCGATGTCGGGGAGGAACCGGGCCTTCTGCTCCTCATTGCCCATGGCGAGCAGGGTGGGGCCGAGCAGTTCGACCCCGAGATGCCCGGCGCGCGGCGGACCCTTAGCGCGGGCATATTCCTCGGCGAAGATGATCTGCTGCGCGATCGAGGCGTTGCGCCCGCCCCATTGCTCAGGCCAGCCCACGACGCTCCAGCGCGCCGCCCCAAGCGCCGCTTCCCAGGCGCGGCGCTCCTCGACATTGTCGACCTGGTTGGTCTGGCCGCGAATGGACTTGAACGGGCCTGCGAGCTGTTCGTTGAGCCAGCTCGCGGCCTCCTCACGGAAGGCTTTGAGTTCAGGGGCGAAGGCGAGTTGCATGGATCAGGCGACCTCGAACAGACCGGCCGCGCCCATGCCGCCCGCGACGCACATGGAGACGACCACATATTTGACGCCGCGACGCTTGCCTTCGATCAGGGCGTGGCCAACGAGGCGCGAGCCGGTCATGGCGAAGGGATGGCCTATGGCGATGCCGCCGCCATTGACGTTGAGCTTGTCCGGATCGATGCCCAGCGTGCGCTGGCAGTAGATCGCCTGGTTGGCAAAGGCTTCGTTCAATTCCCACAGGCCAATGTCGTCGATCTTGAGACCGGTGCGCTCGAGCAGCTTGGGGATGGCGAACACCGGGCCGATGCCCATCTCGTCCGCGCCGCAGCCTGCGACCTGGAACCCCCGATAGATGCCGAGGATGGGGAGACCCTCCTTCTGCGCGGTGGCAAGGTCCATGACCACCTGCGCCGAGGCGCCGTCGGACAGCTGGCTGGCATTGCCGGCGGTGACATGCTTGCCTTCCTTGATGACCGAGCCGTTCTTGAACACGGGCTTCAATTCCGCGAGCTTCTCGTAAGTGGTGCCCGCGCGGATGCCCTCGTCCTTGGTCAGGGTCAGCTCTTCCTTGCCGGTCTCATTGCCTTCCTTGTCGAACAGGGCCTTGGTGACCGTGATCGGCACGATCTCGTCATCGAACTTGCCTGCTTCCTGGGCGGCGGCGGCGCGCTGCTGCGATTGCGCTGCGAACCGGTCCTGATCCTCGCGCGAAATGCCATAGCGTTCAGCGACGATCTCGGCGGTCTCGATCATCACCATATAGGCGTTGGGATCGCGCGCCTTGATGAACTCGGAGCGGTTGCGGAACGCGGGATAATGTTTGTCGATGGTGAGCGAGACATTCTCGACGCCGCCCGAGACGGCGCAGTCGATCTCGTTGGCGATGATGCCGCGCGCCGCGAAGGCGAGCGCGTTGAGGCCGGACGAGCATTTGCGGTCCATCGAGAACCCCGCGGTGGTGTCGGGCAGGACCGATCCGTGGACGGTCAGGCGGCCGACATTGTAGCTTTGCGTGTTCCACTGGTTGGCAACGCCGAGATACACGTCATCGACGCGGGCGGGATCGATCCCGGCGCGGGCGATGGCGGCGTCCACGACATGGGAGGACATGAACGGCGCTTCGGTGTCGTTGAACGCGCCGCGATAGGCTTTGCCGACGCCGGTGCGCGCGGTGGAGATGATGGCTGCTTCACGCATGTGTATCGATCCTTGGATTAAAAGCCGTGCATGTTGGTGGGACCCCAATAGGCGCGCATTTCGGTCACTTCATTGGCGTCGTTGAAGCGGAAGGTGTCGATGACGTCGATGCGCTTGGCCCCACCATCATAGTTCAGGTTCACCGAGAAGGGGAACACCGCATAATCGCCCGCGACCCGGACGGGGCCTTCGAGCTTCAATTTCGCGCCGGTCTTCATGGACTCGGCATAGAAGGCGCGGATCGCCTCGCGGCCATGGTGGATGGGTGAGCCGATCGGGTCCTCGACCGTCGCGTCTGCGGCATAGAGGGCGGCCACCTGGTCGGCGCTGCCTGCTTCGAACGCGGCGACATAGGCGTGGACGGCGGCTTCCATTTTGACGGGATCAGGCATGGTTTTGGCTCCAACGGGATTGGCGGCGAGAAGGCAGAGGGCGATTACTGCGCCCAAGCTCAGCTTTCCGGAAAATAGCGGTTGATGGTATCGACCACGCAGGCGGGCTTGTCCTTACCCTCGATCTCGACGGTGACGCGGATCACGGCCTGTATCGCGCCGCCCTTCACTTCCTCGACCGAGACGATCTCGCCGGTGCCGCGAATGCGCGAGCCCACGACCACTGGACTGAGGAAGCGGGTCTTGTCCATGCCGACATTGACCCCTGCGGAGAAGCGGCGGACCTCGACGATCTGCGGCATGAACAGGTTGACGAGGCTGAGCGTCAGATAGCCATGCGCGATGGTCGCGCCGAAGGGGCCGTCCTTGGCGCGTACCGGATCGACATGGATCCACTGATGGTCGCCTGTGCAGTCGGCAAAGGCGTCGATGCGTGACTGGTCGATGGTGAGCCAATCGGCGGTGTCGAGCTTGACGCCCTCCTGCCCCAGCAGCGCGCGCGGCGTTTCGAAGATGGTTGCCATCAGGCCCTCTGGCTGGAGACCGCGACGATCTCGCCGGTCATGTAGGAGGAGAGATCAGAGGCAAGGAACATCATGACATTGGCGATTTCCCAGACCTCGGCGGGGCGCTTGAAGGCTTCCTTCTCAACCAGCTTGTCGAGGGCTTCCTGCGTCGTCACCTTGGCAAGGAACGGGTGCATGGCAAGGCTTGGTGAGACCGCATTGATGCGCACGCCATGTTCAGCCGCCTCGATCGCGGCGCAGCGGGTGAAGGCCATGACCCCGGCTTTCGCGGCGGCATAATGGGCCTGGCCTTTTTGCGCGCGCCAGCCCAGCACCGAGGCGTTGTTGACCATGACGCCGGACTTGTTGGCGTACATGCTTGGCAGGAACGCGCGGGTCATGCGGAACAGCGAGGTCAAGGTGACGTCGAACACGCGCGCCCACTGCTCGTCGGTCATGTCGATGATATCGGCCTCGCCGCCCAGGCCCGCATTGTTGATGAGGACATCGACCTTGCCCAATGCGGCGAGCGAGGCATCGCGCAGACCCTGTACCGCCTCTTCGCTGGTGACGTCGCACACGAACAGGGCGGGGCGCTCGCAGCCCACTTCGTCGGCGATACGGTCGGCCGCTTCGTTGAGACGGCGTTCGTGGAAGTCGCTGATGAGGAGCTTGGCCCCTTCTTCAGCCGCGCGCTTGGCGGCGGCAAAGCCGATGCCGGTGCCAGCGGCGGCGGTCACGACCACGGTCTTGCCCTTGAGCATGCCCAGCGGGGTCGGATAGGGGGGAACAGGCGAGGTCGGGGTCATGCGGCGTCCTTCATGATGATCTGTGCGAGCGCTTCGCGATGCTGGTCCGGCGTGCCGAGCCAGCTGGCGGTGGCGCGCGCGCGCTTGAAATAGAGATGGGCGTGATGTTCCCAGGTGAAGCCGATGCCGCCATGGAGCTGGATCGCGTCGCCCGCGACCGAGCGATAGGCGTCGGACACATAGGCGCGGGCGGCATGGGCGGCTTCGGCCAGTTCCTCGCCATTTTCGTCGATCGCGGCGGCGGCATAATAAGCGGCCGAGCGCGAGGCTTCGACCAGCAGCATCATGTCGGCGAGCATATGCTTGTAGGCCTGGAACGAGCCGATGAGGCGGCCGAACTGGACGCGCTGCTTGGCATAATCGACGGTGGCGTCGAGGCTGTACTGCATGCCGCCGGTCTGTTCGGCGGCGAGCAGGCCCGCGCCGATGGTGAGGGTGCGTGCGATCGCGGCGGCCGCGCTGCCGGGCGCGCCGAGGATCATGGCATCGCTCACGTCGCAATCGAAGGTGAGGGTGGCAAAGCGGCGGGTGCGGTCGAGGCTGGGGAGTGCTTCGATGGTGAGGCCGGGGGTGTCCGCTTCGAGGACGACGAGGCTGTCGTCGGCGGTGGCGATGACGATCAACTCGGCGACATGGGCGAAGGTTGCGAACTCCGCCGTGCCGGTCAGCTTGCCGTTCGACAGGGTCGGGCGGCTTGCGGTGCCCGCGAAGCTGGCGCGGGTGCCTGACGCCAAGCGGGGCAGCAGCGCCGCCTTCTGCTCTTCGCTGCCTGCGGCGAGCACCGCCTGCACGGCGAGCACGGCGGTTTCGAAGAAGGGCACGGGTGCGAGCACCCGGCCGGTTTCCTCGAGCACCAGCGCCATTTCGACAGCGCCAAGGCCAAGGCCGCCTTGGGCCTCGGGGATCATCAGCCCGGCAAAGCCCATTTCGCCAAGGCTCGACCACAGGCTCTCGTCAAAGCCGCTCGTCCCTTCGACGGCGGCGCGGATGACGTCCGGGTTGGCGGCGTCGGTCAGGAAGTCGCGCGCGGCTTCCTGGATCGCGCGCTGGTCGTCGCTGAGCGCGAAGTCCATCAGGCGGCTCCGTAGACGGGCTTTGCAGGCTCGCGGGTCTGGAGGAGCCCGCGCACGATCGCGTCCATTTCGCTCGCTTCAATCCGCGCGCCCTTGTCGAAGGCAGGGCTGTCGGTCCACCCCTGCGAGAGGACGACCTGGCCGCCCTTGAGTTCAAAGACCTGGCCGGTCACCCCCTTCGACTGTTCGGAGACGAGATAGGCGACCAGCGGCGCCATATTTTCCGGCGCGAACAGGTCGAACTCGCCTTCCTTGGCGTCCATGTCGAACGCGCCGGTATTGGTCATGCGGGTGCGGGCGTTGGGGGCAAGGGCATTGGCGGTGATGCCAAGGCGGCCAAGCTCGGCGGCCTGCACCAGGGTGAGCGTCGCGATGCCGCCCTTGGCCGTCGAATAAGCCGACTGGCCGACCGAGCCCTGCAGGCCTGCGCCCGAGGTCGTGTTGATGATGCGCGCATCGACCGGATTGCCGGCCTTCGACTGCGCCCGCCAATATTCAGCGGCATGGCGGCTCGTGCAGAAATGGCCGCGCAGATGGACGCGGATCACCGCGTCCCATTCTTCAGGGGAGCAGGTGAAGAACATGCGGTCGCGCACGAAGCCTGCATTGTTGACCACGGCATGAAGCGCGCCGAAGCTGTCGAGGGCTTGCTCGACCATGCGCTTGCCCGATTCCCATTCGGCGACGTCGTCGGTGTTGGCGACGGCTTCCCCGCCCATCGCGCGGATCTCGTCCACCACCTGCTCGGCTGCGCCCTTGGTCGCGCCTGCCTCGCCATGGGTGCCGACGCCAAGGTCATTGACCACGACCTTGCAGCCTTCTGCGGCGAGGCCCAGCGCATAGGCTTTGCCAAGGCCATTGCCCGCCCCGGTCACGATCGCAACACGTCCTTCGCAGATACCCACTTGCCTTACTCCTTCATTGCGCTGCGACGGGGATCAGCAGATGCTGGCTTAAGTCCCCAACCAGATCGAGCAGGGAATAATCCCGCCCGGAAAAATGCCATGCCTCGTCCACCCGGACGAAGGCGTCATGATAGCGGCCCGCGCAGATCGCCTGGAGCGGCAGGGCCGGGGTCGCCTGAAACACGGTATAGTAAGAGCGGCAGGTGGCGGTGCCTGCCGCCTCGTCCACCTCGATAATGGGATTGGTGATGACATGCTTGGTGCGCGGCGTGCCGCAGGGGTAGAGGCGCACATGGGTGCGCCAGAGCGCCAGCATCGGCGCGGAGCCTTCGACCACTTCGCCGCCGCCGGTCTTGATCCGGGCGCGTTCGAACAGGGCGGCTACGGCTTCCAGATCGCCTGCGTCCATCAGTTCGGCATAGCGGTAGAGGAGGTTGGTGATCGCCGTGGCGCTGTTCATGCCTGACCCTCGCGCTTTGCGGCTTGTTTTTCGCGATGTTCGGCGGTGCTGCCCGAAAGGCGCACGGCGATGGCGTCGGAGGCGATGCGCTGCGCCTGCCGCTCGGCGCTGGCTTGGCTGAGCGGCTCGGCTTCGATGAGATCGGTGAGCGCGGCGCGGGCGAGTTTCTGATATTCGCCCTCGCCATTGTTGCGCCAGGTCACCTGCTGCGGCTCGAACGTCTTGACCACCTTGGCCGGGTTGCCGACGACCAGGCTGCGCGGCGGGGTCACCGTGTCGGACTTCACAAGGGCAAGGGCGGCGACGAGATTTTCGTCACCAATGATGGCATTGTCGAGGATCACCGCGTTCATGCCGATCAGCGCATTTTCACCGATCTCGCAGCCATGGATGATCGAGCCATGGGCGATGGTCGCGCCGCGCTTGATGACCGTGTCGCGCAGCTGGTTGGCATGGATCGACACATTGTCCTGGATCGAGCTGTCGCCTTCCACCACGATCCGCCCGAAATCGCCCCGCAGCGAAGCGCCCGGCGCGATGAAGCAGCCCGGTCCCACGATCACGTCGCCGATCAGCGACGCCAGCGGATGGACGTAGCTGGTCGGATCGACGACGGGAACAATCCCCTGATAGGCGTAGGCGGGCATCGGGGCTGGGTCCCTTAGAGCCGCTCGATGATGGTGACGTTGGCCTGGCCGCCGCCTTCACACATGGTCTGCAGGCCATAACGCCCGCCCGTGCGCTCCAGCGCGTTCAGCAACGTCGTCATCAACCGCGCGCCGGTCGCGCCGATCGGATGGCCCAGAGCGATCGCGCCGCCCTGCACATTGACCTTCTCATGCGGGACATCCAGTTCCTTCATCCACGCCATGGTGACGCTGGCAAAGGCTTCGTTGCATTCGAACAGGTCGATGTCGCTGATCGACATGCCAGCCTTCTTCAGCGCATATTGGGTGGCGGGGATCGGCCCGGTCAGCATCCACACCGGGTTGGCGGCGCGGACCGACAGGTGATGGATGCGCGCGCGGGGCTTCAAACCATGTTCCTTCACCGCCTGCTCGCTGGCGATCAGCAGCGCGGCGGCGGCGTCGCAATTCTGGCTGGCGACGCCTGCGGTGATGATCCCGCCTTCATTGACGGGCTTCAGGGACGCCAGGCCCTCCAACGAGGTCGTCGGGCGGATGGTCTCGTCACGGGCCAGGCCCTCAAGCGCCACCACTTCCTTGTCGAACCAGCCATTGTCCCAGGCGGCCTGCGCGCGCTGGTGCGACGCGAGCGCGAACTGCTCCATCGCTTCACGGCTGATGCCCCATTTGTCGGCGATCATCTCGGCGGACTTGATCTGGTTGACCTCTTCCATGCCATAGCGTTCGACCCAGCCCTTCGACCCGTGGAAGGGGCTGTCGAAGCCATATTGCGCGCCCGCGATCATCGCGGCCATGATCGGGATCTGGTTCATCGCCTGGCTGCCGCCTGCGACCACCAGGTCCTGGGTGCCGCTCATCACGCCCTGCGCGGCGAAGTGGACCGCCTGCTGGCTTGAGCCGCACTGGCGGTCGATGGTGACGCCGGGCACTTCTTCAGGGAGCCCTGCGACCAGCCATGCGGTGCGGCCGATGTCGCCCGCCTGGCCGCCGATGGTTTCGGTGCAACCCCAGACCACGTCCTCGACCTGGGTGGGGTCGATACCGGTGCGCTTGACCAGTTCCTTGATCGGGTGCGCGCCAAGGTCGGCCGGATGGACGGCGGCAAGGCTGCCCTTCTTGCGGCCGACAGGCGTGCGGACGGCGTCGATGATATAGGCTTCAGGCATTTTCATGTTCCCGGGCAAAGGTCTGATCCGGCCCCATGGGCTGGGTGAAGATGCGCGTGGCGATGCGCGCGCGGTGTTGGGCGGGGGTGCCCCATGTTTGCGTGAGCGCAACCGTGCGCTTCAAGAACAGATGGACGTCCACCTCCCAGCTGTAGCCCATCGCGCCATGCACCTGGATCGAGGCGCGGGCGGCCTTGTCGGCGGCTTCCAGGGCGACGAGCTTGGCATGGCTGACACGGGCGCGGGCTTGCGTGTCGCGGGCGCCGATTTCGGCGGCGGCGGCGGCGACCACCGGCTTGGCGAACTCGATCGCGACCTGGGCGGACGCCAGGTGATGCTTGACCGCCTGATAGCTGCCGATGGGCTTGCCGAACTGCTGGCGTTCCTTGGCATAATCGACTGCGAGGTCGACCGAACGCTGGGCAAGGCCGAGGCCAAAGGCGGCGTTGAAGAGGGCGGCGCGGTCGAAGGCGAGATCCCAGTCGGCCTTGCCCAGAGCCGTCGCCTTCTCCTTGCTCCACTCGACCGAAAAGAGGCGGCGGAAGGGATCGATGCTCGGCTGCGCCGTCAGCGTCACCTGATCGGGCGTGGCGAGCCAGGCCTCGCCATCGGCATGCAGGAGGATGCCGCCTGCGCTGTCGGCATTGGCGACATAGGGGTTCGACGGATGCTGGATGGCGATCGTCGCATTGGGATCGCTGAGCAGTTCATGCTCGGGTGCCAACGCGGCGAGCATCGGCGCGGCAACGCCTGCGCTTTCAACCAGCGGTTCGGGCAGCGCGACATAGCCCGCCTCTTGCGCGATCAGGGCAAAGTCGGCTTCCGCCAGCCCGATGCCGCCCGCGCTTTCGGGGAGCAGCACCAAAGTCAGGCCGGTTTCCACGATAGAGGCCCAGCGCGCATCGTCGCGTGCGACGCCCGCTTCCATCATCTTGCGCCAATGGTCGGGCGTGCAGCTGTCCGCAAACAGCGTCCGCGCGGTTTCGGCGAACATCAGCTGTTCATCGCTGAGGGTGAAATCCATTTCTCTGTTCCCCCTTAGCGCGGCAGGCCGAGCATGCGCTCGGCAATGATGTTGCGCTGAATCTCGTTGGAGCCCGCATAGATGGGTCCGGCGAGCGCGAAGATATAGTCGTCGATCCAGTCGACGGCCCCAGCGCCGGGCGCTTCGTGCGTCAGTTCGGCCTGCGGCCCCAATATGGCGAGCGCGGTTTGCGTCAGGTGAATGTCCAATTCCGACCAGAAAATTTTGTTGGTGGACGCTTCCGGCCCGATCTTCGCGCCCGCCATCAGCCGCGAGGCGGTCTGGTAGATGTTGAGCGCATAGGCGTCGGCATTCATGTGCGCGCGCACGACATCGGCTTCGAGCGCGGGGTCGGCGGTTTCCTTGTTCGCCTGCCACAGTTCCGCAAGCTTGCTTGCCGCCACCTGGTAGCGGGCGGGCGAGCGCAGCATGAGGCCGCGTTCAAAGCCTGCTGTCGCCATGCAGATATGCCAGCCCTGACCCTCGTCGCCGAGGCGATTGAAGGCGGGGACGCGGACATTTTCGAGGAAGATCTCGGCGAAACCGACATGGCCGTTGATCTTCTTGATCGCGTTGACCGTGACCCCCGGCGCGTTCAGCGGGAAGAAGATGAGGCTCATGCCCTTGTGGCGCTCGGAGCCGGGCTCGCGGAACAGGCCGAAGGCCCAGTCGGCGAACACCGCGCGGCTCGACCAGATTTTGTGGCCATTGAGGATATAGTCGTCGCCATCCCGAACCGCCGTCGCGCGCACGCCGGCAAGGTCTGAGCCCGCCATCGGTTCGGACCAGGCTTGCGCCCAGATTTCCTCGCCCGACGCCATCTTGGGCAGGAAGCGCTGCTTCTGCTCATGGGTGCCGAACTCGATCAGCGTCGGCCCCAGCAGGAAAATGCCATTCTGGTTGACCCGGCCCGGCGCACCCGCGCGATAATATTCTTCCTCGAAAATCAGCCACTGGATGAGGTCAAGGCCGCGCCCGCCATATTCCTTGGGCCATGTCACCATGCCCCAGTCGCCGGACTTCAGGGTCTTTTCCCATTGGCGGTGGGCCTCGAAACCCTCGCGCGTGGCGTCGAAATGCTCCAGCGGCTCGCCGGGCACATGGGCTTCGAGCCAGCTGCGCACTTCGGCGCGGAACGCCTGCTGTTCGGGGGTATAGGTCAAGTCCATCAGAATTTCGCCGCGCCCTTATTGTCCACAAAGGCGTCACGCGCCTTCTGGCTGTCTTCATGCATGTACATTTCGAGCGTGAAGCCCTGCTCGATCCGGTAATGGGCCGACGGGTCGGTCGGCTCGATCAGGTTCAGCGCCTGCTTGGCGATCACCAGCGCCGCCCGGCTCTTGGACGCAATTACTTCGCAGAAGGCGTAGGCCTCGTCCCTGAGCTGCTCGAGCGGCACCACCTTGTGCACCGAACCGTGACGGTAGGCGTCTTCCACCGGAATGCGCCCGCCGGTGAAGAAATTGGCGCGCACCATCTGGACGGGCAGCATGCGACTCATGAAGGCCGCGCCGCCCATCGCGCCGCGATCGATTTCAGGCAGCGAGAAATAGGCCCCCTCCGCCGCGATCAGCGCGTCGCACGCGCCCGCGATATTGACGCCGCCGCCGATGACGAAGCCATGCAGCGCGCCGACCACCGGGATCGCGCATTCGCGGATCGCCTTGAACGTCAGGTAATTATCCTTGTTCAGCTTGGCGATGCGTTCGGGATGCGCCGCCATCTCCTTGATGTCGACGCCGCCGCAGAAACCCCGGCCTTCGGCGCGGATCAGGATGCACTTCACATCCTCGTTCGCTGCGGCTTCGTAAACCAACGCCGGGATCGATTCCCAACCCTTGGTGTCGAAGGCGTTGACCGGGGGATGGTCGAACAGGATTTCGGCGATGGCGCCCTTGACGGTCAGCGTAATCGGCATGTCTTGTCCCTCTTCCTCAGGCGGCGCTGGCCGTCTCGCGGCCCATGGCGGCGAGCGCGGCGAGCCGCTCATGCGCCTCTTCGACGATGCGGTCGACCAGCTGTTGGCAGGTCGGGACCTCGCCAATTCGCCCGCCCACGACGCCGGTCGCCATCACGCCATGTTCGATGTCGCCATCGACCACGGCTTTCTGGATCAGCATCGGCATGGTCGCGGCCATCATCGCCTGCTTCAATGGCATCGCGCCATGGGCGGTCATGCCGCGCGCCGACTTGATGAAATCCATCCAGCTCGCGCCGGTCTGCTTCTTCATCGCCATGCCCGCCTCGATCGCGCGCAGCCACATGGCGAGCGGGCCGGACTTCTCGATCCGGTCCATCAATTTGGTGCGGACCATCCGCTGGGGGATGCCGTCGAGCTTGGTGGTGACAACGATGCGGTCGGTCGAGGCCTTGAGATATTCCGCTTTGGCGCTGTCGGGCACCGGGCTTTCCTTGGTCAGCAGGAAGCGCGTGCCCATGGCAATGCCGACCGCGCCATAGGCGAGCGCTGCCGCCAGCCCGCGTCCGTCGGCAAAGCCGCCGCTCGCGATCACCGGCACCTTGACGGCGTCGAGCACCTGGGGGAGCAGCACGGTGGTCGGGACGGAACCTGTATGCCCGCCGCCTTCGCCGCCCTGGACATTGACCATGTCGACGCCCAGTTCGACCATCTTCTGCGCATGCTTGACCGCGCCGACGGTGGGGATGCACAATATGCCCGCATCCTTGAAACGGCCGATCATCTTGGCATTGGGGCCACGGCCAAAGCTGACCGCGCGCACCTGATCCTTGTTGGCCAGGATCAGTTCGACAATCTGGTCAGCGCCCGGCTGAAAGCTGTGGAAGTTGACGCCGAAGGGCTTGTCGGTGCCCTTGCGCACGGCGAGGATCTTTTCGCGCGCTTCGTCCGGCGTCATCACCGCTGCGCCCAGAAAACCGAACGCGCCTGCATTGCTCGACCCGATCACCAGCGAAGGCTCGGCGACCCAGCCCATCGCGGTCTGGATGATCGGCCAGCGGCAGCCAAGCCGTTGGCAAAGGACTGTGTGCAGCGGATCGCCCATCATTCGCTCGCCTGTTTCTTATTGGCCTCGGCCATCTTCTTGGCGTCGAGGCCCGCGATCGAGCTGCCCTGGACGAGGTCATTCTGGGCATGGGCGAAATGGTGCATATGATATTGCGCGTCCATCGCGTTCCTCTTGCCCATCAGCTCCTCGACATGGTTGATCGCCTGCTTGGTCAGCCAGTTGCCAAGGCGGGGCTGGGCGACGAGCTTGGCCGCCATGGCCGCGACGGTCTCGCGCAGCGCCTCGCGCGAGACGATCTTGTTCACCATGCCGAACTGTTCGGCGCGCTGCGCGCTCATCCGCTCACCCAGCAGCAGGAATTCCTTGGCGATGCGCGGGGGCAGTTCATAGGCGTGGGCGAAATATTCAACGCCCGGGATGCCCATGCGGTTGACCGGGTCCTGAAAGAAAGCGTCGTCGGTGGCGACAATCAGGTCGCACACCCATGCCAGCATCAGCCCGCCCGCGACGCACGCCCCCTGCACCATGGCGATGGTGGGCTTGGGCGCGTCGCGCCAGCGGCGGCACATGCCGACATATTGCTCCTTCTCGCGGGTATAGAGCAATTCAGCGGCGGGCTTGTTCACATGACCCGGCACCAGCAGCCGGTTCTCGAAATGCTGGTGCACGTCGCGGCCGGGCGTGCCGATGTCATGCCCGGCCGAAAAATGCTTACCGTTACCGCCCAGCACGATGCAGCGCACATCGTCATCGTTCGTCGCCTTGATGAAGGCGTCGTCGATCGCATAGGTCATCTGGCCGTTCTGGGCATTGTTGAAGCCCGGGCGGTTCATCATGATCCATGCGACATTGTCGATCACCTCATAGGTGACCGGCTCGTCCGTTTCGTAAACAATGTCGACCTGCTGCGGTTCGACCAGGCGGTCGGTCTCGTTCATCTTCAGGCTGCCCTTCTGTCTCCGGCCGGATTGTCCTTGAACACGGTCGCCCGGACATTATTGGGGTCGATCTTCGCGATCAGCTCCAGTTGCTCGGCCGTCGGCGCAGGGGTGGTCGGGATTTCGCCATCGACCTTTGCCAGCGGGAAGCCGGTATTGTCCTGCACTTCCTCGAAGGTGACGCCCGGATGCAGCGAGATCACGCGGATCTGGTGATCGGGGCCGCCAAAGTCCATCACGCACAGGTTGGTGATGATGCGACGCAGGTCCAGGCCCTGGGGCGGAGCGCCATTGCGGTAGCGTGCCGGATTATAGCCCGCCATGCAGACGAAATCGACTTCGCCTTCCACGAACGCCCGCTTGTTGTGGTTCTGGAAGAAGAAGCTGTTGGGATGGCTGATCGAGTTGCCGGGGAAGCCGCGCGCGCCGAGCATCGCCGCCTTGGGCTTCTTGTGGTCGCCGATCACCGAGATGTTCGCCTGACCGAAACGATCGATCTGGACCGGGCCGACCAGCGCGTGGCGGCGGCCGCTCCAGAGCGCCGAGAAGACGCGGTCATAATTGGCGATGCCCTCGAACTCGGGCTCGGCGGTGCGCTTGCCCGGGCCGACGGGTTCGCTGGTATAGAATACCTCGCCATCGGTGGTCTGGATCGCGGGCGCGAAGGAGAGCTTGGCCACGCCCGCGCCAATGCGGGGGAGGGGGCCGATGCCGGTCGCCATTACTTCGCCATCTTCGCGCCAGACTTCGGCGCAGGCGGCGATGACGAGTTCAGCGAGCGAATAGCTGTTCTGGGTCATGGGTCTCTCGCTTAGTAAATGGGGACGGGGAGCTGCTTGACGGCGTCCGCGCCGCCGATCGCTGCCTGATAGTCGGCTTCCGACACATCGATGAACTTCGCCTTATAGTCGGCCCAGGCCTCGGGCGAGGCGGCGCTTTCGACATAGGTCTTGATGTGCTTGAGATCGAGCTGATAGTCGGGATCGGCGCTCGACGGGTGCGCGCCCAGCGGGGCTTCTGCAACACCATTGATCATCGCCCGCTCGACCAGATTGTAGCGGCTGTTCTTCTTCATATCGAGCTCGCCCGTCGGCACGATCTTCTCGACCGTGGCGAAGCTCCTGGTTGCCGCACGGACCAGCAGTTCGTCGAACAGCGCGTCCTTGCTGAGCGTCAGGAGGTTGCCGCGCTCGTCGGAGCGGTGGGCGTGGATCAGCGCGATGTCGGGCACCAGCGCGGGCATGGCGACGAATTCCTCGCCATCGGCATAGGGGCTTTTCACGAATTTGAAGTCGAAGCCGTCTTGCGTGATGATGTCGGTGCCGATGCCGACGCGGGTCGGCAGGAAGGGCAGCTTCATCGCGCCTGCGCGCAGGCCCCAATGATACATGCCCTCGTCAAGCTCGAGCACCTCGAAGGCGCCCGCCTGGCGGGCGTTGCGGAAATGGGGTTCCAGCGGATAATGGTCGAGGCTGGCAAAGGCGAAGACCAGCTTCCTGATCTTGCCGGTGGCGGCGAGCAGGCCGATGTCCATGCCGCCATAGCCCGCCATGACGGTGAGGTCCTTGAGGTTCGATCGGGCGATGGCGCGGATCAGCGCCATGGGCTTGCGGCGCGTGGCCCACCCGCCGATGCCGATGGTCATCCCGTCGGAAATCTGGTCGACGATGTCGTCGACGCTCATGCGCTTGTCGAGCATAATGTCAGTCATCCTTTTGCGTCAGTCCTGCTCATGAGCCCATTTATGGCCCCAGTCGCTTACAGCAAGGCTGGTGGTGGGGACCCATGTTTGCGGGTCTATTACCAGGCCGTTCCAGCCATATTCGATGTCAAATCCACCTGGTGTCTGCATGTAGAAAGAGGTCATCTTGTCATTGACATGGCGGCCAAGGGTCGCCGAGAGCGGCACCTTGCCCTTGCTCTTCAAGACCCGGTCATAGGCGCGGCCGACATCCTCGAGGGAGCCGACCTCGAGCATCATATGGACAGCGCCATTGGGGCTTTCGGGCAGCTGGCCGAGCGCCAGGCTGTGGTGGCGCGGGTTGCAGTGGAGGAAGGCAAAGCCCACGCCCGGATCGTCCGCGCCGCCGCCCATAAGGTAGAAGCGGCCAAGGTCGGTGTCGCCAAAGCCCATGACGTCCTTGTAGAAGGCGTGGGTCTCGTCGAAATTGGGGGCGGTCAGCACGACATGGCCCATCCCCATGTCGCCGTCCGCGCCATGGGGGCTGCCGGTCACGAAGCGGCTGACGCCCACAGGCGAGACGAAGGGGGCATAGTCGACGAAGCGACCGTAGAAGATCTCCATGGGATTGCCCGCCGGGTCCGATGAACGGGCGAGTTCATAGACCTGACGGCCACGTGCTTCCATGACGCCCGCCCGTTCCACCGGACGGCCTGCTGCCTCGAGGCGGGCCAGCACCGATTCGAAGGCGTCACGATTCGCGCATTCCCAGCCCGGCGCCACGAAGCGGTCGGCCGCGCCTTTCTGCACCCGCAGGCGCCAGGGCCGGTCGTCCATGCGGAACAGCGCGACGTCCTCGTCCGGCGAAGGGGCCGCCATCAGCCCTGCGATATTGCAGGCAAAATCCTGCCAGGCGCCCAGGTCCCGCGCCTCGATCACTACATAGCCTAGCGATATCACTGCCATTTCAAGCGCCTCGCCTTCTTTCCTGTCTGCCAGCCATGCTCTGCCGCAGAGCGTTGCAAAATGACCTTCCCCATACGCATATGGCAAGCG
The DNA here is from genome assembly GCF_055394715.1 of Sphingobium sp. TomTYG72. Lineage (NCBI taxonomy): Bacteria > Pseudomonadati > Pseudomonadota > Alphaproteobacteria > Sphingomonadales > Sphingobiaceae > Sphingobium > Sphingobium sp. TomTYG72. The sequence goes on from NZ_AP027337.1 coordinate 545,358, forward strand.
CTGCCGCCTGTTTTGCACTTGCTGGGGGAGGCGCAGTTAAGCGCGCTCACGAGCTTATGGCAATTCGTTCCCAATCCGCCTATAAGTAACGGCCAAAATGCGCAAGCCCTGTTTGTCTTGACAGTTTGCGTAATGGCATTTTACATAAACTACGCATATAGCAAATCTGAAGCAGAGTCGCCTACAATGGAGAAGATCATGACCGGGGCAGTAGCAAGCCGACCCATTGACGAGGCGAATGCCGCGATACCTTCACCCGAAAGTCTGATCGCCAAAGCCAAGGCGATGATCCCGGTGCTGCGGGAACGCGCCCGGGCCTGTACGCTCGCCCGGGACGTGCCGCCCGAGACCGTCGCCGAGATGAAGGCGGCAGGCTTCTTCCGTGTGCTCCAGCCCAAGCGCTACGGCGGCTATGAGATGCACCCCAATGTCTTCTTCGAGATCCAGAAGGCGTTGGCGCAAGGCTGCATGTCGACAGGCTGGATCTACGGCGTGCTGGGCTGCCATCCTTACGAACTCGCCCTCTTCCATGACGAGGCGCAGAAAGAAGTATGGGGCGATAACCCCGACATGCTCGTCTCCTCCACCTATCAGCCGGTCGGCAAGGTGGAAAAGGTCGAAGGCGGCTTCTATCTTTCGGGCCGCTGGGGCTTCTCGTCGGGCTCCTCCCATTGCGGTTGGGTGCTGCTGGGCGCGATCAATTTCGACACCGATGGCGGCCCGCCCGACATGCGCACCTTCCTGCTGCCGCGCTCCGACTATCAGGTGATCGAAGGCAGCTGGGACACGTTCGGCCTCCAGGGCACCGGCAGCTTCGATATCGTCGTCGAGCGCGTGTTCGTGCCCGAGCATCGCACCCACAAGGCGAGCGACGGCTTTGCCGGCACCAATCCGGGCCAGGAAACCAACACCGCGCCGCTCTACCGCATCCCCTGGGCGCAGCTCTTCATCCGCTCGGTCTCCAGCGCCGCCTTCGGCGGCATCCGCGCCGCCACTGGCGCTGCGATGGAGATCATGGGCAACCGCGTCTCGACCAACACCGGCAAGGCGTCCAAGGCCGACCCCCATCTCCACGCCGCCATCGCCCGCGCGATCGCCGAGGCCAACGAGATGGAACTCACCCACCGCACGACCTTCAACGAGCTGATGGACTATGCCGAGCGCAATGAGCCCGTGCCGATGGAAAAGCGCGCGCTCTTTGCCTATCAGTCCGCCAGCGTCGTGCGCCGCATGGCCGAGCTTGCCGACGGCATGGTCAAGCTGCTGGGCGGCCGGGCGGTCTATATGTCGAGCCCGATCCTCCAGCCCTGGCTCGACCTCCACGCCGCGCGCGCCCATGTCGCCAATGACCCGGCCAACCGCACCAGCGACGTCATCGGCACGATCAATGGCGAACCGCCCGCCTTCACCTTCATCTGAAGCGAGCATCTGACCATCTGACATCTGGACAGCATCGGGCCAGGACAAAAGAGGATATCCATGGGCAGTGAATTGATCCGCAAGACCTATAGCGTTGCGGGCGGATATGAGATTTCGATCGCGGAAATTGCGGGCGCTGCGGCTGATGCCCCCACCGTCATCTTCATCCATGGCAGCGGTCCCGGCGCCTCGGGCGCGTCCAACTTCCGCAACAATGCGCAAGTGTTCGCCGATGCGGGCTATCGCGTCATCCTGCCCGACCTCATCGGCTATGGCGCCTCGTCCAAGCCCGAGACCGACTATCCGCTCGAGCTGTTTACCGAGACTTTGCTCGATGCGCTGAAGCAGCATGGGATCACAGGCGGCCACCTCATCGGCAACTCGCTGGGCGGCGGCATCGCCCTCCAGATCGCGCTCGACCATCCCGACTTCACCATCGGCAAGCTCGTCCTGATGGCGCCGGGCTGCGTGGCGGAGCAGATGAGCTATTTCACCATGCCCGGCATCGCCAAGATGCGCTCGGGCTTTGGCAGCCCGGAATTCAACATCGAGGAACAGCGCCGCCTCATCGGCAACCTCATGCATCCCTCGTCCGCGCACCACATCACCGACGCGCTGGTCGAGGAACGCTTCGCCGTCGCGCGTACCCAGCCCAAGGATGTGCTCGCCCGCGTCAAGACCCCCGACCTTGGGCCGCGCCTGGGCGAGGTCACCCAGCCGATCTTCGTCCTCTGGGGCCTCAATGACGAATTCTGCCCCGAAAGCCATGCGCGTCTCTTCCTCGATGCTTGCCCCGACGTGCGCTGCCTCACCTTCTCGCAGACCGGCCATTGGGTGCAGGTCGAGCGGACAGAAGAGTTCAACCGCTACTCACTGGACTTCCTGAAGAATGGCTGACGCTGCTCCTGCGCAATCCGTGCCTGTTCCAGAGCCTATCGATGTCACCACCGGGCTGAAGGGCGCGATGCGCCGCCTGCCCTCGGGCGTGGCGATCGTCACCGCGCTGGGCGAAGGCAAGGCGCCGGTCGGCATGGCCGCGACCTCGATCACCTCGCTTACCATGGACCCGCCCGCCGTGCTCGTCTGCGTCAACCAGACAGCGGGCATCCACGCCCATCTCTCGCCCGGCTGCCCGGTCAGCATCAACCTCCTCTCGCGCCACCAGCGCGAAGTGTCGGCAGCATTCGGCGGCGCGGTGGCGCGCGAGGCGCGCTTTGGCGTTGGCAGCTGGACCCCCGATGCCCATGGCCTTCCCATCCTTGATGAAGCGCAGGCCAACCTCTCCTGCACGATCGAGAGCATGACCCCCTTTGGCACCCACAGCATCGTCATCGCCCGGGTCAAGGCGGTGCGCCTGTCGGATGCGGTCGATCCCCTCATCTTCCAGGACGGAGCCTATCTGTGAGCGAGACGCTGAACGAAACATTGGCGGACGAGCTCTACCGCGCGCTGCGGGACAAGCGCACCGTGCCGCCGCTCATCGCCCGCCACCCTGAGCTGACCATCGATGATGCTTATGCGATCTCGCTGTGCGCGCTCGACAAGCGCAAGGCGGACGGCGAAAAGGTCATCGGCAAGAAGATCGGCGTTACCTCCAAGGCCGTGCAGGACATGCTGGGCGTGCACCAGCCCGATTTCGGTTTCCTGACCGACCGGATGTTTATCGAGGGCGATATCGATGTCGCGGCAAACGGCCTGATCGCGCCGCGCGCCGAGGCCGAGATCGGCTTCATCCTGAAAGACAGCCTCAAGGGGCCGGGCGTCACGGCCGAGGACGTGATCGCCGCGACACAGAGCATCGTCCCCTGTTTCGAGATCGTCGACAGCCGCATCCAGGACTGGAAGATCGGCATCGTCGACACCGTTGCCGACAATGCCTCCTGCGGTGTCTATGTGCTGGGCGAGGCCCGCGCGAACCCGCGTGACCATGACCTCCCCAATCTCCACGTCACCGTGACCAAGAACGGGCAGCCGCTCTCCGAAGGCCATGGCCATGCGGTGCAGGGTTCGCCAGCGCAAGCGGTCGCCTGGCTCGCCAATACGCTCGGCGCCTATGGGGTAACGCTCGACGCCGGCGATGTGATATTGTCAGGGAGCCTGGTGCCGCTCGAACCGGCACAGGCGGGAGATGTGTTCGAGATGCAGCTCCACGGGGTTGGCAGCTGCACCGCGCGCTTTATCTGAAGATTTATGAAGAGGGTATCGCTGGCACGCGATGCTGTGAGGAGTATCTGATGACGGGCAAGGTCAAGGCGGCGATCATCGGGTCGGGCAATATCGGCACCGACCTCATGATCAAGATGATCAAATATCCGCAGAATATGGAGCTGGTGGCCGTGGTCGGCATCGACGAGGCGTCCGAGGGCCTCGCCATGGCGCGCGAGCGCGGCGTCGCCACCACCCATGAGGGGCTGGAAGGCCTCATGAAGATGGACGTTTACCCCGAGATCGGCATCGTGTTCGACGCGACCTCGGCTTACGCCCACAAGGTCCATGACGAAGCGCTGCGCAAGGACGGCAAGCAGGTGGTGGACCTAACCCCCGCCGCGATCGGCCCCTACACCATCCCCACGGTCAACGGCGAAGCCAATCTCGATGCTGGCAACGTCAACATGGTGACCTGCGGCGGGCAGGCGACGATCCCGATGGTTGCCGCCGTCTCCCAGGTCGCGACGGTGCACTATGCCGAGATCGTCGCGTCGGTCTCCTCGCGCTCGGCAGGCCCTGGCACCCGCGCAAACATCGACGAGTTCACCCGCACGACGGCAGGCGCCATCGAAAAGGTCGGCGGCGCCGCGCAGGGCAAGGCGATCATCATCCTCAATCCCGCCGAACCGCCGATGATCATGCGCGACACGGTTTTCACCCTGTCGGAAGGCGCGGACGAGGACACCATCCGCGCCTCGGTCGAAGCGATGGTCAAGAAGGTGCAGGCCTATGTGCCGGGCTATCGCCTGAAGCAAGACGTGCAGTTCGAGCGCTTTGGCGACAACAACAAGCTCACCATCCCCGGTCGCGGCGAATTCACCGGCATCAAGACCATGATCCTGCTCGAGGTCGAGGGCGCGGGCGACTATCTGCCCAGCTATTCGGGCAATCTCGACATCATGACCGCCGCCGCCAAGGCGACCGGCGAGCTGCTCGCGCAGCGCATCGCCCAGGGCAAGACGGTCGCCGCTTGAAGCGCGCGCCCACGGAGTATCAAGACATGACCAGCACATTCAACGTCGAGGCGGGCGACAAGCTCTACATTCAGGACGTGACGCTACGCGATGGCATGCACGCCATCCGCCACATGTATGGCATCGACCATGTGAAATCGATCGCCAAGGCGCTGGACGATGCAGGCGTCGACGCGATCGAGGTCGCCCATGGCGACGGCCTCAATGGCGCGAGCTTCAACTATGGCTTTGGCGCGCATACCGATTGGGAATGGCTCGAAGCGGTCGCCTCGGTGCTGACCAAGTCGGTGCTCACCACGCTGATCCTGCCCGGCGTCGGCACGGTCGAGGAACTGCGCCGCGCCTATGATATCGGCGTGCGCTCGGTGCGGGTCGCGACCCATTGCACCGAGGCGGACGTCTCCAAGCAGCATATCGGCATTGCCCGCGATCTTGGCATGGACGTCTCAGGCTTCCTGATGATGAGCCATATGATCGAGCCGGACAAGCTCGCTAGCCAAGCCCTGCTCATGGAAAGCTATGGCGCGCAGTGCGTCTATGTGACCGACAGCGGCGGCGCGCTCGACATGGACGGGGTCAAGGCCCGGTTCGAAGCCTATGACCGGGTGTTGAAGCCCGAGACCCAGCGCGGCATCCACGCCCACCATAATCTCTCGCTTGGCGTCGCCAACTCGATCGTCGCCGCCCAATGCGGTGCGGTGCGGATCGACGCGTCGCTCACCGGCATGGGCGCGGGCGCTGGCAACGCGCCGCTCGAAGTGTTCATTGCCGCTGCCGAGCGCAAGGGCTGGAATCATGGCTGCGACGTCAATGCGCTGATGGACGCGGCCGAGGACCTCGTTCGTCCCTTGCAGGACCGGCCGGTCCGGGTCGATCGCGAAACCCTCGCGCTTGGCTATGCCGGGGTCTATTCCTCCTTCCTGCGCCACGCGGAAAAGGCCGCCGAAACCTATGGCCTCGACACCCGCGCCATCCTGGTTGAACTCGGCCGTCGCAAGATGGTCGGCGGACAGGAAGACATGATCGTCGATGTCGCGCTCGACATGCTGAAAGAACGCGCCTGACCCCATGCCGGGGCGGCCGCACGAGGCCACCCCGGCAGGCCAGCCAACCAACAAGAGGAGAGGATATGGCCGATAGACGCCTGTCGCTCGACCATATCACCGTCACCGACACCACCCCCTGGCAGCTTGCCGAGATCGCCGCAGAGGTGGGCTGCCAAGGCATCTGCCCGTTCCTCCATTCCATGGAGGTGTTGCCCGCCATGCCCGCCTATGACCTGGTGCGCGACCCGCAAGCGCTGCGCCAGACCCGCGCCGCGCTCGCCGCCACCGGGGTCAGCGTCGACCTCCTCTACCCCTTCACCATGGCGGGGCGCACCAACCCCGCTGACTTTATCCCCGCGCTCGAAACAGGCGCAGCGCTCGGCGCGCCGCTTGCCAATGTCCTGTGCTATGATCGCGATCCCATCCGCCGTACCGAAAGGCTCGTCGAACTGGCCGAGCTTGCTTCAGGGTTCGATATCGCCCTCGCCATCGAATTTTATCCCCCCTCCCAGGTCCAAAGCCTAAGCGCCGCCCTCGAGGAAATAGCCCGCTCCGGCCGATCCGACATCAAGGTCACAGCAGACCTTCTCCACATCATGCGCGGACCCGAACCCGAAACCAGCTTCCCCCTCCTTGCCCATCCCGCCATCGCCATCGCCCAGATCTCCGACGGCCCAACAACCATCGATCCCGACCAGATCGAACGCGAAGCCGGCATCCAGCGCCAACTCCCCGGACAAGGCGCGTTCCCTATCCCAGCGTTCCTCCACGCCCTCAATCCCACAACACCCCTCAGCGTCGAAATACCCCAGCAAAACGCCATCGATCAAGGCATCAACCCGCAAATGCGGGCGCAAATGGCGGTGGATGCGGCACGGAGCGTTCTGAAACGGCGACGGTAACCTAGGGTGGCGCCGCAGATTTTTTTACATAGCTGAATTGCCCGGTTGTTACGCATCGGCTCGCTGAGCGACGATCTCTGTCGCAATATTCGGCGAGGTTACGTGGTAGCGTTGCGTCCTCGCGAAAGGCGCCAAGGCGTATGCCGTCGGCTTCATACGCCTCATGTGGCACTCTCCATTTCCACACGCTATACCTCCGTGGATCGACGGGAGTCATGGCGGCATGCAGATAAGGAATGGGCGGATGACAGCGCCGCCCTCATTGGACGCGCTGGACAATAATATCATCGAAATCTTGCGGACTAACGGACGAGCGACCAATCAGGATATTGCGCAGCAGCTATCGGTGACCGCCGCGACCGTTTCGGCACGGTTGCAGAAGATGGAAGATGCGCGCGCCATGCGGGTGGTCGCCGTGACCGACTTCGCCGCCAGGGGATATAATGTCATCCTGGCCGTGGGCGTCAGGGTGCAGGGGCGCGGCATTCAGGATGTGGGCCGCGATCTGGCGAAATTCCCCGAGGTGCTTAGCGTCAACGCCATGAACGGCGGGTATGACCTGGAACTGATGGTGGCGCTGCACGATTTTTCCGAGGTTCAGCAATTCCTCTACGATCATATTTCCGGCATCGAGGGTGTTGCCCATATCGATTCCGGTATCGCGGTGGATATCGTGAAATATGAATTCAATGTGGTGCCCTTGGGGCCGACCTGACTTTCACGGGGTCTGCCCTGCTGAGAGCGACGGCTTGGGCCTGATGGCGCAGGCGGCGGCGAGATCGTTGGTTACGTTGCCCACCGTGCGAAACAGGTCCGGGATCGCCTCGATCGCGAGGAGCAACGGCAGCGCTGTGACGGGAATGCCCGCAGCGATGCAGACAGGGGCGATCGTCGCGAAAAAGGATATTTGGGCCGGAAGACCTACTGCGCCAAGGCTGATGGGAACGGCGACGAGTGCGATCAGCGCGAGGGTTGCGGCCCCCGGAAGAACGCCGTGTACATGCCCGAGATAAATAGCGACGGCGACGTTTGCGGCTACGCTGGCCGCGCGGAACAGCGAAACCGCCATCGGCAGTACAATGGCAGCTGTTTCTTCGGGAACATTCAGCTTGCGGGCCGCATCCACCATCACCGGTAAGGTCGCGAGTGATGATTGGGTGCCCAGTGCTACCGCCTGAGCGGCTAAGGCCGATCGCCCAAAGCGCAACGGGGAGCGACCACCTGCCAAAGCTGCCCAGATATAGGCGAGCAGCGTGGCGGCAAGGCAGCAGGCTATGACAACCGCTACATATTGGGCAAAGGCGCCGACCACGCCGACGCCCAGCTTCGCGCCCGCGCCGAATGCCAAGGCGGCTACGCCGACAGGTGCAACTGCCAGCACCCAACCCACGATGATCAGCATGGTTTCGACCAGTCCGCGCAGTAGTCCAAGCAGTGGATCGGCCAGGTCCGTGCTGATGCGGGAGATGGCGAAGCCGAAGAATATTGCGAATGTGACGAGCGGGACCATGGCAGTTTCGGCGGCGGCTTTCAGAGGATTTACAGGAATGATTCCGCGAAACCATTCGCTTTGTGAAAGAGGGGGAGGGGAGGTGCCTCCGGCCTCCGCCAATCCTGGGGTGACGGGCCAGAGCCGCAACAGCCCTTCTGCCAATAATGCCGCTGTTATGGAGGCCGCTGCCAGCATCAGGGCGAAGAGGATGAGGACGCGGGTCGCGATGCTGCCAGCAGCGGCATTGCGGGAGGCGGAGGCGATGCCGGTGACGAGCAGGCCGAAGATCAGCGGAACCACCGTCATGGTTAGGGCATCGAGCCACAGACTGCCGATCGGCAGCAGGATTTTACCGACCAACTCCTGTGGCCGCCCGCTGGTGGCGATGCCTGCAATCAGGCCGATGAGAAGACCGGCAAGAAGGTGCAACGGCCGACCCTTCACCGCGATCAAGCTGCGCTGTCCTTTCGTTGGATGATCGCGGCTATGAGCGCGATGCGGTCGACATCGGAATAGGCCTGATTTTCCAATTCTTCGCCAAACACATCCGGGTCGATTTCGGTGTAGCGCAGTGCGCAGTTCCGCGCCGCCGCAAGATCGGCCAATCGCTCCTTCAGCTGGTCGCGGCCATCGACGATCGCGCTACCGGTGTAAAGAATGAAGCGCCCGTCAGCGGTCAGCCGGGGAAGGGCCTGCTGTGCCATCATCAGCGATACTTCAGCACCGTGCATGCCCCCGCCGTCACGATAGGCGCGGCCTGCGGCGTCCATGATATAAGGAGGGTTCGCGAGCAGGAGGTCGAACGTCCCATGTGTCGCGGACAGATCGCCGGTCTGGCGGAAGCGGGCCGTGATACCGGCGGCCTGCGCGTTGATGCGGGCGAGATAAAGCGCGAGGGGATTGATGTCGGTCATCAAAATATCGACAGCAGGGCAAAGATGACCGGCCACGATCCCGCCTACCCCAGCGCCCGTGCCGATATCGACAAGCCGCGCGCCTTTCTGCTGTGGGCATCGAGACAATTCATCGCTGATCAATCGCGCGAAACGATAGCTGTCAGGCCCAAAGAATACCGCTTCCTGACAATCAGTCGGATAAGCGGAGTGAAGGAATAGGTCGTTCCCAAGCGACGACACGCGGAAGCGGCTTTTCACGCCGTCGTCACATCTTTCCAGTGCGTTGGCCTTTGTCAGGATGCGAGCAAGTTCCGCGTCCAGAAGCTTCGGATCGAACGGTAGCGACCAGCCGAAAATATCCCGCAGGTCATGGGCGGGCCGACGCGACGCTCGTTCGACAACCCGTGCATGCGTGGCGGGCGTGGGCGTGACGAAACTATATCCACGGTTCTTCAGGACGTGTAGCAGATCAAGCAGAGCAGCGGCCCGGCCGTCGCCAGCCGCGATGTCCCCGTCCACGCTATCTTCTTCCGATGGCTCGAACGCCGCCGGTGCCCCCAACTCCATGTGCTCCATGCACGCTTCTCCCATCATGAGGGCAAAACGCGGTGAGTGGCGTGTCGGGTCCCGTTATCGCATTTCTCTGAGGGGTGGGAAGGTCAGCTGTCCATTTTTCTCAGGTTCGAACGGATGCCGTTCAGGAACAGTCCCGTGACCAACTGTGCATGCGCGGCCATTTCGCTGAGAGTAAGCGGAGGCTCGCCGAACAATAAGCGGCGTTGCCATTCGCCAAAGGCCATGGCGACGAATTGCATGGCGAAGCTGCGGCTTTCTGCGGCGGAGGCGCCTTCTTTCTCCAACATCGCCGCAACCGGACTGACCTGATACCTTTCAAACTGGTGACGAGCGAGCTTTCGCAGTTCGTCGAACTCTCCGCCTTCCCGGTAGATTAGCCGGGAAATGCGCATGCTACGGGTCGAGGAAAGCTGGCACTGCATTTCCGTCGCGTAGGTGACAAGGCGCGTGTGTAGGTCGCCCTTTAAGTCGGGGACGTCCGGCTGAAGTTGTGCGCCGGAATATTCAAGGCAGGCGGCAAAAAGCGCCAGCTTGTCGGGGAAATGATTGTAGAGGGTGCGGCTCGACACCTGCGCCTTTTCCGCGATGTCGCGCAAGGATGCCGCGTGAAAGCCCGCACGGGCAAATTCCTCCACCGCGATGAGAATCAGGTTCATGCGCTTCTGTTCGGCCGCCTCCGCCGTCGGGCGGCCCGCTCGCCTCTTGGTGCTCGTTTCATTCATCTTTTGCCTCGTCGCGCAGCGGAAGGACAATGGCAAGCAGAGTTGTCATTGACCAATTACACACTAATGTGTAATTCATTCTCATCGAGTCCGAAAGCGGGCACATAAGAGGAGAAACAGGATGCACGAACGGGTGCTGGACATGAATGCCAGGGTCGATGCCGCGATCGATGTGCTGGACCCCACCATGGCGCTGATGGCGTTGATCCAGATGACCGGCAATCGGACGCTGCTGAACCACTATTGGGATGCGATCGACGGCCGCCAGGAAGATCTGGTGGAGACGTTCGTCGATATCCATGCGCATGAAGAACGGCCGTCCATCGATCCGGCCGTGGTCGCCGAGATCCGCGATCGCCTGCGCGTGGCGGTAAAGTCCGGGAAGCCTCCGGTCATGCCACAGCTGGACCGGCCGATGTTCAAGCGGATGAGCCGCTTGCTGCTGGGCCAGGACCTTCCCGAAATGTCGGTGGATGTCGCGTTCCAGCATGCCGGGTTCACCACCGACACGCGCATTCGCAAGGCGGCCGATGTCCCGCCCGCCGATTTCAAGGTGCTGGTCGTGGGCGCGGGCATGATGGGCATCAACGCGGCCATCAAATTGCAGCAGGCCGGTTTTGACTTCACCGTGCTGGAGGCGCTGGACACGGTGGGCGGCAACTGGCTGACCAACACCTATCCGGGCGCGGCGGTTGATACGCCGAGCCGCGTCTATTCCTTCTCCTTCGAGCCCAATGCTTCCTGGACACAATTCTACCCGCGTGGCCCGGAATTCCTGTCCTATCTGGATCGCGTCACCGACAAATATGGCCTTCGCGACCGGATCCGGTTCGGCACCTGGGTCGAGGGTGCGGAATGGGATGAGAAGCGTAAGATCTGGACGGTGAAGGCGGTCCGCAACGGCAAGCCGGAAAGCCATGAGTGCAACGTCCTCATCATGGCGGTGGGACCCAACAACAATCCCAATTATCCCAAGGTGAAGAATCTCGACAGCTTCAAGGGACCGGTCATTCATTCGGCCGCCTGGGACCATAATGTCGATCTGACGGGCAAGAAGGTCGTCCTGGTCGGCACGGGCTGTTCAGGCGTGCAGGTGGCGACGGCCATTGCCGACAAGGTTGGCGAACTGGTGATCGTGCAGCGCCAGCCGGAACATATCATCCCCAATCCGCAGGCGCATGCGCCGGTGGCCGAAATCGAGCGCTGGGCGATGGAATATGTGCCCTTCGTCGCGCAGTGGAAGCGGCTGCAAAGCCTGCACAGCCAGATGCGCGACATGCATGGCATGATCATGAAGGATGAGGACTATGCCGCGAAGACGGGCGGCTTTGGCCCGATCAACGACGGCATGCGCATGATGTGCGAAGGCTATCTGAAGAGTCATTTCCCGGACGATCCGGAAATGGTGGAATTGCTGACACCCAACTTCCCGGTGTTCGCCAAGCGGCCGATCCTGGATTGCGGTTTTTACGACACGCTCAAAAAGCCCAATGTGTCGATCGTGCGCGGCGAATTGGCCGAGGCCGAGCAGGACGCGGTGATCCTGGCCGATGGCACGCGGATCGAATGCGACGTGCTGCTGCTGTCGACCGGCTATAATCTGCATTTCGGGCGGCAGTTCGACATTCGCGGCGCCGGCGGCGAAACTTTGACGGACGCGTTCGACCCGCATCCCTTCTCCTATGAAGGCATGCTGATCACCGGCTTCCCCAACTTCGTCTTCATGGGCGCGCCTTACAGCTATCTGGTCGCCAACCATGCGGTGGTGAGCGAGCAGCAGGTCCATTATATCATCGAACTGCTGCAATGGATGGTGGACGATCATCTGTCGTCCTTCGATGTGTCGCCAGAGGCGACGCAGGCGTTCATCGACGATGTCGATGCGAACCTGGCCAAGACCGCCTGGGTGCAGTGCGGCAGCGCCCATGGCTATTATCGCGACAAGGGCGCCGACGGGCAGAAGAAGGTCATCCTCGCCATCCCGCGCCACAACTCGCGCATCTGGCATGTCCTGCGCTCGCCCCGCGAAGAAGACTTCAACGTCACCCGCGCCGACGATGCCGTCAAGACCGCACCGCCCGAAATGGAAATGCTGACCATCTGATCAGGGGCAGCGGCGGACAATCAAACAAGGAGAGATGTAATGGAACTTCCTTTCGGTGCGGAGCAAGATATCGACTTCATGTTCACGAAGTTGATCGTTCACGACATAGAAAAGTCTGACGCCTTCTATAAATCTGTGTTCGGTCTAGTCGAAATGAACCGAATGGAAGCGAATATCGCTGGTCGGGCGGTTGTGGAGATCGTTTATCAGCCGACTTACAAGGGCGGCCCGCTGTTCATTCTGGCGAGCTTTCCCGACGACACGCAACCTGCTCGCAATGAATCGATCATCGGCTTTGCGAGCGGAGATTTCGACGCTTGCCTGCAGCGCATCGAGAAGGCTGGCGGAACCGTGTTGGAAGATCGATCGATTCCCGACGTGGGGCGTCACGCTTTTGTGAAGGATCTTGAAGGGCATCTCCTTCAGATCAGTCAGCGGCACGGCTGAGTGGTTATGCAGGGAAATATGCTGATGCACCGTAGATCGCTGCCTGATCGCAAGCTGTTCGACCAATTGCACCGGACGGTTGCGCCGGGCGATCATTATGGTCTTGCATTCCCCATCTCTCCAGAAATGCTGGCGGAATTTGGTGCGGCGTTTCTGACAGAGGCCTTCCGGGCTTCGGGGGTCATGTCCGCCGACAATGAAGTCACGGCAATAGTCGCGCTGAATCCGATCAGTGTTCCGGGAGCGTCCGAACGGGCGCTTCTTACCGTAGCCTATGCGCGGGACGAAGAAGGATTGCACACCGAACTGTTCGCCAAGTTCCCACCGGCGGATGCCGATCATAAATTTGGCCTGATCCGCCTGGGTAGCGGCGAGATCGACATGCAGCGCCTTGCGCGTGAAGTTGATCTTCCGGTCACGACGGCGAAATATTATTTCGGTGACTATTCTGGTAGCACGACCAATTATATCCTGATTACAGAGCGTATCGCCTTCGGCGTGGCGCCGATCGAGCCGGCTCACCGCAAAGGATATGATCACGAGATCAGCAATGTCGAGGATCATTATGTACTGCTCGCACGATCGTTGGCACATTTGGTGGCGGCGCAAAAACGCGGCGCGCTTGGGTCGGACATCGAGAGAATATTTCCCTTTGGAGAAGCCGCGCGCGACTTCGATCCGATACCGGATGCCACCGCCAAGATCGCAACGCTCGAGAAATTCGTCACACGTACCGCGCCACATCTATTCATAGATGAGGTGTCCGATCCAGACTTCATGGCGCGTTGGCGAGAGGATGTGCTGTTCGGGCTGGAGCATAAGGACGCGGTTATTGCTTACCTGCACGAGGACCGCGATTATACTGGCCTTTGCCATCCAAATCTGAACGTGGATAACGCCTGGTATTGGCGCGAACCATCGGGAGAGCTCAAGGTCGGGTTGCTCGATTGGGGAGGCGCGGGCCAAATGAGCATCGCGCAGGCGTTGAGCGGCATGATGATGATGCCGGAGCCGGAAAGATATCGGGAACTGGTCGATCTGGTTCTCCGCACCTTCACGGCTGAACTGGAGGAGAAGTCCGGAGTCCTGTTGGATTCCGTCGAGCTACGCCTGCAATATAAAGCGTCGCTCTATTCCTCGGCGATCTGCATGATCCTGGATATAATCGCCGGTGTACTTGATCAGATTCCGGCAGATTTCTGGGCGTCAATGCAGAACCGTTCGGATCAGGCATTGAGGGATAGTGGACTTTTGCCCGCGATAATCTGGGTCGACAATATTCTGCGCGAATGGTGCGAAGACATCACTCCTGGAGATGCATGCCGTCAGATCGTTGCGCCGCTCCAATCCGCGAAGACTTCATCCGGTCAAGGTCGCTGACGGCATCGACCTTGATCTGTCTGGAGGCCCGAGCCTGAGTTGCTGTATCTGGGCGCGCATGGAGGATGCCGATCGACCGATGGGACAAGACGCTATGGCGATCGGCGTCGGCTGCGCCGGGCGTTGATCCCGGTGCAGCGTGTAGAGTTTACTTGTGATGATGGTTCGAAAGGACATAAGGGGCATAGAGTTTAAGCTTTGGGTGTAACATGCCGCTTACGGGAGAAACGACAGAAAAGGCGGATTCCGGTGAGGCAAAGGCCGCCGATCGGCTGACGCCCAATCGCCGAACCGGCCGACCGCCTAAGAAAAAGGCGGGCCAGATCGATGAGGCGATCTTGAGCGCGGCGCGAGATCTGTTCCTGTCGGTCGGATATGAGGCGACCGCTATGGAAGCGGTCGCCCAAGGGGCAGGGGTTTCCAAAAGAACCCTATATGCGCGCCATTCGACCAAGGAAGCGCTCATGAAAGCGGTTGTGGAAGACCGTGTGCAGAGATGGTCGAATGAAGCAAGCGCCAATAATGTCGATCTTCCCCAGGAATTTCCCGAGCGACTGAAACGTCATGCCCGGACTGCGATGGCGTCATTGGGAAATCCAGAAATTCAGCAGTTCGATCGGCTGATCCTGACAACAGCTTCGCGGTTTCCCGAAATCGCCGAAACCTTCTACAAGATCGGATATTGTTACGAACTTCAGTTCCTGACCGACGAAATTACCGAGGGAACGAAGAATGACCCAGTTCCGGCCGCAAATCCACAGCGCGTCGCCCGGCAATTGCTGAGCATGATCCAGGGATGGCGCCGGACAGAGGAAACGATACGGGTCTTGAGCCTGGAAGAAGCAGCGAGTTTCGCTGACGATGCCGTCGATGTCCTGTTACGTGGGCGGGACAGCTGGTAATCGTCCACCCAAAGCGGAAGCGGTTCAGGACTGGATGCTAATAAACTGGCCGGGACTGATAACCCCGGCCAGTAGCATTTTCCGTCTTATTTCTTTGGGAGCTTCGCCAGGTCTGTGTCAATGTCGGCGAGAAGCTTGTCCGTGATCGCATCAGGCGAATATTGCTGGATATCCTTGAGGGTCATCGCGCGTGCCATGTCGATCTGATCGCTGGTCGTAATTTCGGGAATATGCTTTGCCAGAACAGCCTTTGCTGCGGGATCATCCAGCAAAGTGCCGATTTCCGTCGTAGAGGAGGAATAGGCCGTCTGCGCCAAGGCAGGCATAGGCGACATGGCAATCAAGGCGGCGGCGATCATCCAATTCTTCATCATACTCTCCGTTTGTAAGCCAATTGGGGGTAATGCACCTTTGTAAAAATGCAACGCATATGTTTACTTCGCCACGAATATACGGCTATGCCTTGCTCGCTGCTGAACAACCACGCCGCAGGGATGGATGGAAATATATCTTACCCAAAATTCGAGCGGGTGGCACGGATATATGTCGGCCTGACTCGCAGCGGCGCGGCTGATTGGTCAGATCGTGTTTCAAGAAGCCGGGACGGTGATATTTAAAAGGCGGGAGAGAAGTTGATGGCGAGGGGCAAGAGCGTGGCGATGCGCGTCCTCAAATGGCTGGTGGCGTTCATCGTCCTGGCGGTGATTGCGCTGGCGGTCATGTTCACGATGGCGGTGGGGCCGGGCAATGCAGGCCGCCTCGTCTTGGGCATTGGCGCGAGCTATGACAAGACCCCGCCGCAGCTACCCGCCAAGCTTTCCGGCAATGCTATCCTCATCTTTTCGAAGACGAACGGCTTTCGCGATGATGAGCAGATCGTCGCCGCAAATCGCGCGCTGGAGGAGATTGCCCGGGCGCGTGGCTGGAGCAGCTACACGACGGAAAATGCCGCCATATTCAATCCGGCGCAGCTCGCCCGGTTCAAGGCGGTGGTGTGGAACAGCGTCAGCGGCGACGTGCTGACTCCGGAGCAGCGCAGCGCCTTTCGCGCATGGCTGGAAAGGGGCGGCGGCTTTGTTGGTTTGCATGGCGCAGGTGGCGATCCGCAATATGCGTGGCGCTGGTATGTCGATGATCTGATCGGCGCGCAGTTCATCGGGCATATCATGGACCCGCAATTTCAGGCGGCGAACCTGAATGTCGAGGATCGCGATCATCCCGCGACGCGCGATTTGCCCAAGGTCTGGCGGCGGACGGACGAATGGTATTCCTTCGCGTCAAACCCCCGCGACAAGGGCTACCACATCCTCGTCACCATCGACGAGAAAAGCTACAGTCCGTTTGAAAAGCTGCTTCCTTTCACCAAGCCCAAGGACATCCGCATGGGCGCCGACCATCCGATGGTGTGGACTCATTGCGTGGGCGACGGGCGCGCATTCTACTCCGCGCTTGGTCATGCCGCGTCCACCTATGGCGAACCGCTGCATCGCAAGATGATCGGCGGGGCTATCGCCTGGGCGGCTGGGCTGGAAGGGCCGGGCTGTGCTGGTGGCGCGCTTTCGAAATAATGGGTCAGGCGGCGGCGTGTAGCCGCCGCAGTTCGGAAGAAAAACGGCGCAGGGTTTCGCTTGCTTCAACCCGCGCACTGCTTGCCGGGTCGATCAATATCCCGATCTTGCGACGTTGATCGAAGCCGGAAAGCGTGGGCATCGCTATGCCGGGTTGCAGGAAACAACGGGGCATGACGGTGATACCCAGCCCGGCGCGGAGGAAGGCGATCGCGCGGTCGTCACCAACCGTGCGGGCGGTGAAGAAGGGGCGGACGCCGCGCTGTGTGAAGAAGCGGCTGACTGCGGCAAGCGCTTCGCAATTGCGGCGAACGATCATGTCCATGCCTGCGACCTCATCGGCATCCAGCTTTTTTCGACCGGCCAGTGGATGCCTGTCCGACAGGGCGAGCGCGTAGCCTTCCTCGAACAGGGTTTCGCGGGCGCGCACATCATTGTCCAGCACGCCAATGATGGCATCGATTCGGCCACGTTCGAGGCGCGGCAGCAACTCGCGCATGCGGCCTTCGACCATTTCCAGCCTTTCGCCTTCTGCCTCACAGGCTTGTCGAGTGGCTTGTTCGATCCAGTGGGACGGCAATGTCGATATTATACCCAGGCGGATGAGCTTGCTGCTGTCATTTTCCGCCATCGCCTGTTGGGCGCGGGCGAATTCCGCTTCGATCCGGCGGGCATGGGCGGCAAACCGGCTGCCCGCCGGGGTCAATTCCACCCGGCGATTGGTGCGATGGAACAGGACGTGCCCGATCTGGGCTTCCAGCTTCGCGATGCCTACGGACAAGGTGGGCTGCGACACGCCGCATTGTTGCGCGGCGCGGGAGAAGTTGCCGTGATCCACCACTGACAGGAAATAATGGATCAGATAGCGCTCAATCATAGACCACATCTATGATATCATTAGTGTCTGGTCAATTTTCCAGCCGTCTGGCGGCATGGTAGAAGGGCGAAAGATATTCAGGAGAGGCCATGACGCCCGATTTCGATTTCGCTCTGGGTGACAATGCCCAGATGATCCGGGAAACGACCCACCGCTTCGCGACGGATTTGATCGCGCCATTGGCCGTGCGGATCGATGCGGAGGACTGGTTTCCGCGTGAGGAATTGTGGCCCGCTATGGGCGCGCTCGGCCTGCACGGCATCACCGTCGCGGAAGAGGATGGTGGCCTTGGCCTCGGCTATCTGGAGCATGTGGTCGCGCAGGAGGAGGTCGCACGGGCCTCCGCCTCCATCGGGCTGAGCTATGGGGCGCATTCGAACCTGTGCGTCAATCAAATCCGCCGCTGGGGCAATGCGGAGCAGAAGGCGCGCTATCTGCCCAAGCTGATTTCCGGCGAGCATGTCGGCAGCCTCGCCATGTCGGAAGCGGGTGCTGGGTCCGATGTCATTTCCATGAAGCTGAAGGCGGAAAAGAAGGGCGACCGCTACATCCTGAATGGCACCAAATATTGGATCACCAACGCGACCTATGCTGACACGCTCGTCGTTTATGCCAGGACGGGAGAGGGGTCGAAGGGGATCACGACCTTCCTGATCGAAAAGGGGTTCAAGGGCTTCTCGATCGGGCAGAAGATCGACAAGGTTGGGATGCGTGGATCGCCGACTGCGGAATTGGTGTTCGAGGATTGCGAAGTTCCGGAAGAGAATGTCATGGGGCCGCTGAATGGCGGCGCGGGCGTGCTTATGTCGGGTCTGGATTATGAGCGCACTGTGCTGGCGGGTATCCAGCTTGGGATCATGCAGGCATGCCTTGACACGGTGGTGCCTTATGTCCGGGAGCGCCAGCAGTTTGGGAAGCCAATCGGCGCATTCCAGTTGATGCAGGCGAAGGTGGCAGACATGTATGTCGCGCTCAATTCGGCGCGCGCCTATGTTTATGCGGTGGCGCGGGCATGTGACGCGGGCAGGACGACGCGGTTCGACGCAGCGGGTGCCATATTGCTGGCGAGCGAGAATGCGGTGCGGGTGTCGCTGGAGGCGGTGCAGGCGCTGGGCGGTGCAGGCTATACGAAGGATTGGCCGGTGGAACGCTATATGCGCGATGCCAAGCTGCTGGACATTGGGGCTGGGACGAATGAGATACGCCGCATGCTGATCGGCCGGGAGCTGATCGGCGCATGAGCGGGCCAGCGCTGGACACCAAGCTGTCACCGGAGGCGGAAGGATTTCGCGCCAATGCTGCCCATAATCGGGCGTTGGTGGAGGAATTGCGGGTGAAGGTTGCCGCTGCGGCGATGGGTGGACCGGCCAAGGCGCGGGACAAGCATGTCGGGCGCGGGAAGCTGCTGCCCCGCGAGCGGGTGGAGCGGCTGCTCGATCCGGGCAGTCCTTTTCTGGAGATCGGGCAACTCGCGGCCAATGACATGTATCATGGCGAGGTCCCGGGCGCTGGACTGATCACTGGGATAGGCCGCGTCGAGGGGCGGCAGGTGATGATCGTCTGCAATGATGCGACGGTGAAGGGCGGCACTTATTACCCGTTGACGGTGAAGAAGCATTTGCGGGCGCAGGAGATTGCGCTCGAAAATCGGCTGCCCTGCGTCTATCTGGTCGATAGCGGCGGCGCGAACCTGCCCAATCAGGCCGACGTATTTCCCGACCGCGAGCATTTCGGGCGCATCTTCTACAATCAGGCGCAAATGTCGGCGCAGGGCATTCCGCAGATCGCGTGCGTCATGGGCAGCTGCACGGCGGGTGGGGCCTATATGCCCGCCATGTCGGACGAGACGGTGATCGTGCGCAATCAGGGGACGATCTTCCTTGCCGGGCCGCCATTGGTGCAAGCGGCGACGGGAGAGGTCATCAGCGCCGAGGATCTGGGTGGCGGCGACCTGCATGGGCGCAAGTCCGGCGTGGTGGATCATGTCGCGGAGAATGACGAGCATGCGCTGAGCATCGTTCGGGACATCGTATCGACGCTCCAGCCCGCGCCGGTGATCGATATCAACATGCGCGATCCGGTGCCGCCGAAATTTGATGCGCAGGAACTCTATGGCATCGTGCCGCAGGATGTCCGCGCGCCCTATGATGTCCGCGAGGTCATCGCGCGGATTGTCGATGGCAGCGAGTTTCATGAGTTCAAGGCGCTGTACGGGACGACGCTGGTGTGCGGCTTTGCGCATATCTGGGGGATGCCGGTCGCCATCCTCGCCAATAATGGCGTGCTGTTCAGCGAGAGCGCGGTCAAGGGTGCGCATTTCATCGAATTGGCGTGCCAGCGGAGGATACCGTTGCTGTTCCTGCAGAACATCTCCGGCTTTATGGTCGGCGGGAAATATGAGGCAGAGGGCATCGCCAAAAATGGCGCGAAGCTGGTGACGGCGGTCGCAACCGCCAGCGTGCCCAAAATCACGTTGCTGATCGGCGGCAGCTTTGGCGCGGGCAATTATGGCATGTGCGGCAGGGCCTATAGCCCCCGCTTCCTGTTCACCTGGCCTAATAGCCGCATTTCCGTGATGGGCGGCGAGCAGGCGGCGAGCGTGCTGGCGACAGTGCATCGGGATGCGCAGAAATGGACGGCGGAGGAGGCGGAAGCCTTCAAGGCGCCGGTCCGTCAGAAATATGAGGATGAGGGCAATCCCTATCATGCGACCGCGCGGTTGTGGGATGATGGCGTCATCGATCCGGCGCAGACGCGCGATGTGCTGGGCCTGGCCTTTGCAGCGACGCTGAACGCTCCTGTAGCCGAGCGCCCGTCGTTCGGCATTTTCCGGATGTGATGACGATGATCCAGTCCCTTCTCATCGCCAATCGTGGCGAGATCGCATGCCGGATCATCCGCACCGCGCGGCGGATGGGCATTCATACCGTCGCTGTTTATTCGGATGCTGACGCTGATGCGCTGCATGTGCGCTCTGCTGACGAGGCGGTGCATATCGGCGCTTCGCCCGTGCGCGAAAGCTATTTGCTGGGAGAGCGCATTATTGATGCGGCTCGGCGGACGGGCGCGCAGGCTATTCACCCCGGTTATGGCTTCCTGTCGGAAAATGCGGAGTTTGCGCAGGCGGTGATCGACGCCGGGTTGATCTGGGTCGGGCCTAATCCCGCCAGCATCACGGCGATGGGCCTCAAGGACGCAGCCAAGAGGCTGATGAGCGAGGCGGGTGTGCCGACGACGCCCGGCTATCTGGGGGAGGATCAGAGACCCGACCGGCTGCAAGCGGAGGCGGACGCTATCGGCTATCCCGTGCTGATCAAGGCAGTCGCTGGCGGCGGCGGCAAGGGAATGCGCAAGGTCGATAGCGCCGCGGACTTTGCCGACGCGCTACTGTCCTGCCAGCGTGAGGCGGCGTCTTCCTTTGGCAATGATCAGGTGCTGCTGGAAAAATGGGTAACGAACCCGCGCCATATCGAGGTGCAGGTATTCGGCGACAGCCATGGCAATGTGGTCCACCTGTTCGAACGCGACTGCTCGCTTCAGCGGCGGCATCAGAAGGTTATCGAGGAAGCGCCCGCGCCGGGCATGGATGAACGGACCCGCGAAGCGATTTGCCAGGCGGCGGTTCGCGCGGCCAAGGCGGTCGACTATGTCGGGGCGGGGACGATCGAGTTCATTGCCGACGGCTCCGAGGGTCTTAGGGCCGACCGCATCTGGTTCATGGAAATGAACACCCGCCTTCAGGTCGAGCATCCGGTGACGGAGGAGATTACCGGGCAGGATCTGGTCGAATGGCAGTTACGGGTGGCCTCGGGAGAGCCTTTGCCCAAGGCGCAGGATGAGCTGTCGATCAGCGGTTGGGCGATGGAAGCGCGACTTTATGCCGAGGACCCGGCAAAGGGCTTCCTGCCCTCGATCGGCAGGCTCGACCGCTTCGATGTCGGACCATGTTATCGTGTCGATACCGGGGTGGAGCAGGGGGCGGAGATATCGTCCTTCTACGATCCGATGATCGCAAAGCTGATCGCCTGGGGTCCAGATCGCGATACAGCACGGTTGCGCCTGTCGCAGACGCTTGAGGAGACGGTCATATGGCCGCTCAAAACCAATGCCGGTTTTATGGCGAAGGCGCTCCAGCATCCCGATTTCGCTGACGGTCGGGTAGATACCGGACTGATAGGACGGGAAGGCGAGGCCTTGTTGCCGACTGCCTTGCCTTCAACGGCGGCTCTGGAGGATGCGGCGTTCAAGCTCGCGGCGCCGGGGCCGATGGCGGGCTTTCGCTTGAATGCGGAGGCGCGGCGCGACGGCTGGTTCCTGTTGGATGGAACGCCGGTGAAGATTGCGCTGGCGGCTTCGACCGGGGCCAGGACTGGATGTAGCGTGATCATCGCGGAGAGCGGCCAGAGTTGGCAGCTGACGCCTTGGCGAGCTGGCGGGCTGGGAGGCGGTGAGGCGTCCGATGGCGCGATCCTCTCGCCGATGCCCGGACGGATCATATCCGTGTCCATCGCGACGGGAGACAAGGTGGCGAAGGGGCAGAAGCTGTTGACGTTGGAGGCCATGAAGATGGAACATGGCCTTGTCGCGCCGTTCGATGGGGAAGTTGTCGAACTGCACGGCGTTGAAGGCGGGCAGGTGAGCGAAGGTACGCTGCTCGTCAAAATAGCAAAAGCGGAGGCAGGTTGATGGCGGGGAAGTTTTTCGAACAATGGGAAGTGGGGCAGACCATTGTTCACGAAATCCGGCGGACGGTTACGGAAACCGATAACCTGCTTTTTTCGACGATGACGCATAATCCGCAGCCGCTGCATCTGGATGTCGAAGCAGCCAAGGCGAGCGAATTTGGCCAGATACTCGTCAACGGCACCTTCACCTTTGCATTGATGATCGGCCTGTCTGTGGGCGACACGACTTTGGGGACGCTGATCGCCAATCTGGGCTATGACAAGCTCGTCATGCCCAAGCCGGTATTTCTGGGCGACACGTTGCGCGCCGAGACGGAGGTGGTGGAATTGCGCGCCAGCAAATCCCGACCGGGCGCGGGCGTCGTCACCTTTTCGCACCGGCTGCTGAACCAGCGGGACGAGCTGGTATGCCAGTGTTTGCGCATGACGCTGATCAAGGGCGGCGGTGCATGATCATAGGCGCGCACCTATATGATTTTATTGGCAGTGGCGCCGCCGCGCCAACCCTAGCTGGCTTTTGAAGGAAGTTGTCATGCAGAATGATCCTGTCGTCATCGCTGGTTATGCCCGCACACCGATGGGTGGGTTCCAGGGGATATTCTCCCCTTTAAAAGCGACCGATCTGGGCGCGGCTGCGGTCAAGGCGGCAGTGGAGCGCGCGGGTGCGCCGGTGGACGCGATCGACCGTATCTATATGGGGTGCGTCCTGCCAGCGGGGTTAGGGCAGGCGCCCGCTCGGCAGGCGGCGTTGGGCGCGGGCCTTGGCCTC
The DNA here is from genome assembly GCF_055394715.1 of Sphingobium sp. TomTYG72. NCBI lineage: Bacteria > Pseudomonadati > Pseudomonadota > Alphaproteobacteria > Sphingomonadales > Sphingobiaceae > Sphingobium > Sphingobium sp. TomTYG72. The sequence continues at coordinate 568,325 of NZ_AP027337.1, forward strand.
GACACGCAGGCGACTACCGTGAACAAGATGTGCGGTTCGGGCATGCAGGCCGCCATCATGGCGCAGGAAGCGTTGCAAGCAGGCGCTGCCGACCTGATCGTGGCGGGTGGCATGGAAAGCATGACGAACGCGCCCTATGCGCTGCCCAAGCACCGTTCCGGCGCACGCATTGGTCACGACCGGATCATCGACACGATGATGATGGATGGGCTGGAGGACGCCTATCAACCTGGCAAGGCAATGGGTGTCTTTGCCGAGGAGGCGGTGCGTGATTATCAGTTCACACGCGAGGAGCAGGACGGCTATGCGGTTCGATCGCTGGAGCGAGCGCAGGCGGCCATCGCGAGCGGCGCTTTCCGGCGCGAAATTGCGGGGGTGACGGTGCCCGGACGTGGCGGCGATACGTTGGTGGACACCGACGAGCAGCCGGGTAAGGCCCGTCCGGACAAGATTCCCTCGCTAAGGCCCGCTTTCGTTACTGATGGCACTATCACCGCGGCGAACAGTTCGTCCATCTCCGACGGGGCAGCGGCACTGGTGATGACGAGGCGCAGTGTGGCGGAGCGTATGGGTTTGCCGGTAATAGCCACGGTAGTGGCCAGCGCCGCACACGCCCATGAACCGGCGCGTTTTACGACCGCGCCAGTTCCGGCAATGCGTAAGTTGCTGGACAAGGCTGGCTGGTCCGTGGCCGACGTCGATCTGTTCGAGGTGAACGAAGCCTTCGCCGTTGTTGCGATGATTGCGGCCAAGGAACTCGGCATCCCCGCCGACAAGTTGAACGTGAATGGAGGAGCGACCGCGCTGGGGCATCCGATCGGGGCTTCGGGCGCGCGGATCATTGCCACTCTGCTGGGTGCGCTGGAGGAGCGCGGTCTCAAGCGCGGTGTGGCGAGCCTGTGCATCGGCGGTGGCGAAGCGACAGCGATGGCGTTTGAGCTCGCCTGACGCATTGGCGCCTTCCCTTTTCCGTGTAGCAACAATAAGCCTCTCGCCCTGAGATCAACTATCGAGAGGCAGGCGCTGGATGAAGGCGGTAGGATTCAGGCAAGGCGGCCCGCTGGAGCGGGAAGACTCGCTGATTGACATTGAAGTCGCCGATCCGTCGCCCGGCCCTCGCGATCTGCTGGTTCGTGTGCATGCTGTGTCCGTCAATCCGGTCGACACGAAAGTGCGCGGCGGCGCCAAGCCCGCTGCGGAGCCGATGGTTCTGGGCTATGACGCGGCGGGCGTGGTGGAAGCCGTCGGCTCTGACGTCACGCTTTTCGCGCCGGGTGACGACGTATTCTATGCTGGCACCATCAAGCGGCCGGGGACCAATTCGGAACTGCATGTCGTCGATGAGCGGATTGTCGGGCCAAAGCCGCGTTCCTTCGATTTCGCGCAGGCGGCGGCGCTGCCGCTGACCGGGCTTACGGCCTGGGAGCTGCTGTTCGATCGTTTACGTGTGTCACAGGGCGGGGGTGAAGGGCAGACCATCCTGATCGTCAACGGTGCTGGCGGCGTTGGTTCGATGCTGGTGCAATTCGCCCGGCAACTGACCAAGCTGCGCGTGATCGCTACCGCTTCGCGCCCGGAAACCATCGCCTGGGTGAAGCAGATGGGCGCGCATGATGTAATCGACCACCGCAAGCCCTTGAATGAAGGGCTAGCCGCGATCGGCGTCAGGGCTGTCAACTTCGTGGCAAGTCTGGCTGCGAGCGATCAGCATCTGCCAGCCTTTGCCCGCATCATCGCGCCTCAAGGAAGCCTGGCGGTTATCGATGATGTGAAGAGCTTCGACATCGTGGCTCTCCGGCAAAAGTCGATCACGGTCGCGTGGGAGGGTGTTTTCACGCGCTCCATCTACGAAACCCCGGACATGATTGAGCAGCATCGCATATTGTCCGAGATAGCGCGGCTGGTGGATGAAGGGGTTTTGCAGGGGACGATGACGCGTGATCTTGGCCCGATGAATGCTGCCAGCCTGAAGGCCGCGCATGGGCTGGTCGAAACGGGAGCGTCGATCGGGAAGATTGTTCTACGGGCTTAGAGCGGGCTCCATCGGCATCACGGGGCGATCAACCAAAAGAGAAAATGCATGGGACGAGGGGATGAGGAATTGAGCCACGAACATTCTGCCGTTGGGGGCGGCAGGGCCACTCTGCGGCAAGGTCATGTCGCGCTTGGCATATTTCTCGTCGCCTATATCCTTTCCTTTGTCGACCGGCAGATATTGAGCCTGATGGTCGAGCCGATCAAACAGGATCTGGGCCTTACCGATTTGCAGGTCGGATTATTGCAGGGATTGGCCTTTGCCATGCTGTATGCGGTGGTCGGGATTCCCATCGGAATGCTGGCTGACCGCATCAGTCGCCGACGGATCATCGCCGTGGGCGTTTTGTTCTGGAGCGCCTGCACAGCCCTTTGCGGCCTTGCCGGTAGCTACGCGCATCTGTTCATGGCGCGAATGGGGGTCGGCTTGGGAGAAGCCTCGCTTTCCCCTTCTGCCCATAGCTGGCTGAGCGATGCCTACCCGCCAGCCCAGCTTTCGCGAGCGATGGCAATCTATAATCTGGGCATCACCATTGGCGGTGGGCTAGCGCTGCTCGTCGGGGGAGCCGTTGTCGATATGGTGGCGGAACAGGGCGCGCTGGTTATGCCGGGCATTGGGCCGATGCCTACCTGGCGGGCAGCCTTCGTGCTTGTGGCCTTGCCCGGCCTGTTGGTGACGGCGCTGGTCTTCGTGGCCCGGGAACCGGCACGCCGTGCGGGGTGGGTGAAGGCGGGTATGCCGTTTCGCGCGGCACTGTCTCACCTGCGTGCGCATTGGCGGACATTCGCGGCGATCTATGCCAATTCCACGTTGCTGGGGACCATGGGTTATGGCCTGTCGGCATGGTATCCGACATTGCTCATCCGGACCTTTGACATGACGCCCGGGCAGGCTTCGCTTCGTCTGGGGCTGATCTACCTGCTGCTTGGGAGCCTGGGTTCCTTGGCGGGCGGTTTCGCGGCGGAGAGGCTTTCGCTGAAAGGCGTGCGCGACGCCAATTTGAGGATGACGATGATCCTCGCCTTTCTGTGCGTAATTCCAGCGACGCTTGCGCCGGTCATGCCTTCCTCAACGCTGCTGCTGCTGCTCTTTTCAGTGCTGACCTTCTGCTTCAACGGCTATTTCGGCTGCTCGCTGGCTGCGATCCAACTCGCGACGCCACCCAGCATGCGAGCGACCGGAGCCGCGCTGTTCCTTCTGGCAAATAGTCTCGTAGGCTTGTCGCTCGGAACAGCGATCGTGCCGTTGATCGACAACGCGTTGTTCGACGGCAACGGCCAGATCGGCCCCGCGCTGGCCACCGTGGGCCTATGTGCGTCGCTAATCGCCGCCCTCGCCGCATGGTCCGGATTGCGCAGCTATGCCGCAACCAAAGAGGCGATGGCGTGCGGCTGAGCGCAGCAAGTGCAGCGAACGATGTGATATTACTGATTATAGCGTTGGTTATACCTTGCGCGAAACGCCCCGTTTTCGGGACAATTCAAAGGTATGGAACCAATGCGCAAGTTTTGCGGACGGTTCGCAGCCGGAACCGTAGCCCTGCAAAGCTGGTTAGCGAGAAGCAGGTTATCCTGCAGTGCGACCCAAACTGCCCTGCCTTCTTTTCCGGAGGTGGGGCTTTTTGCGCTTCAGATCACACGGGGGATTGCAGCCCCGTGGCACGGTTCAGGCGACGGGCCGCAGATATTCAGGAAGTTCTTCCGCTAAGTGATTGCGGCACTCGGTCCGTGGCGAGGCGTTATAGGTGCTGAAGTTCTCAAGGGGCATGGCCGATCCGCAGAAACTGCATTCGGCAGTCATTCGCCCTATGATCCAATGTTGCCTGTCACATCCGGGACAATGATTGGGCTCATCCTCCCTATATAGGGGAGAGTAGCTATAGGTTGCCGACCAGCCCGTCGCGCTTTCCATCCGCATTGATTTGCCTCATCTTTTTTACGACCTTCCTTGTTAACGGAAGGCGAGGCGTTCAGTTGCATTGGCATCGGGACCGCCACTGGGCTTGGCGGCTGCGCGGCTTACTTGCTGATCAGGACAGGAATTTGATGATCGAGGAGAAATCCTGACCCGTTTCGCCCTTGTTGGCCAGCAACTGATAAAGGCTTTCCGCCTGCGCGCCCATGGGTACGCTGGCGTTGACGGAAGCCGCCGCTTCCAGCGCGAGCTTCAGGTCCTTGAGCATCAGGGCAACGGCAAAGCCGCCGTTATAACCGTTGTCCGCGGGGGATTGCGGACCAACGCCGGGCACCGGGCAGTAGCTTGTCATGGACCAGCTTTGTCCCGACGAAACGCTGGAAATGTCGTAGAAGGTCTGGGCGTCGAGCCCAATCTTCTCTGCCATGGCAAAGGCTTCGCATGTTGCGACCATGGTCGCGCCCAGCAGCATGTTGTTGCAGATCTTGGCCGCCTGGCCGTTGCCGTCACTACCGGCGTGGATCACCGCCTTGCCCATGGCGGACAGTATGGGCTTTGCCTTGGCGAAGGCTTCATCGTCGCCGCCCACCATGAAGGTTAGTGATCCCCCATTTGCAGCGGCGATCCCTCCAGAGACCGGCGCGTCGGCCATCCGGAAACCCTTCGCCTTCGCTGCGGCGATGACGCGGCGAGCGGTCGCCACGTCGATGGTCGAACAGTCGAGGAACAGCGCCCCTGCTTTTGCCGCGCCGAAAACCTCGTCATTATAGACCGCTTCGACATGCTTGCCAGCCGGTAGCATCGTGACCACTGCGTCAGCCCCCGCGACGGCTTCAGCCGCGCTGCTGGCACGGGTCGCGCCCGCCGCCTCGGCCTTTGCGAGGGCCGCGTCGGAAAGATCGAAGGCGCGCACGGCAAAGCCATTCTTGACGAGGTTGGCGGCCATTCCGCCACCCATGTTACCCAGGCCGATGAAGGCGATAGTCTCAGTCATGCCGACTTCCCTCTGTTGATTGTCTGGCCGCCTTCATGGGCGCAGCAGGTCGCGGGCAACGATCATGCGCATCACCTGATTAGTGCCCTCCAGGATCGAATGCACGCGCAGGTCGCGCCAGAAGCGTTCGACCGGATAGTCCATCAGATAGCCGTAGCCGCCATGCAGCTGCAACGCGCGGTCGGCGATGGAGGACCCGGCGTCCGTCGCGAGCCGCTTTGCCATGGCGGCGAAGCGGGTCTTGTCGGGCGCGTTCTCCGTCACCTTGACCGCCGCCATGTAGAGCAGCGCGCGGGCCGCCTGCAGCTCGGTTTCCATGTCCGCAAGGGTGAACTGCGTGTTCTGGAAATCGGCGATGGCTTGCCCGAACTGCTTGCGGTCATTGGTATAGGTGATCGCTTCGTCCAAGCAGCGCTGCGCACCGCCAAGCGAACAGGCGCCGATGTTGAGCCGTCCGCCGTCTAGGCCCATCATGGCAATGCGGAAGCCTTCGCCCTCAGCCCCCACGAGATTTTCCGCAGGCACGCGGACATTGTCGAAATTGACCTGCGCTGTCGGTTGCGAATGCCAGCCGAGCTTGCGTTCCTGCGCGCCGAAGCTGACGCCGGGCATGTCCTTTTCAATGACGAGGCAGCTGATGCCCTTGGGGCCTTCCTCGCCCGTGCGGACCATGGTGACATAGATGTCGTTCTCGCCGCCGCCGGAGATGAACTGCTTGGAGCCGGTGACGAGATAGTCGCTGCCGTCCTTCACGGCGCGGGTCTTGAGCGCGGCGGCGTCAGATCCCGATCCGGCCTCGGTCAGGCAATAGCTGCCCATCTGCTCCATCGGCACCATCGAGGGGAGATATTTGTCCTTGACCGGCTGGCCGCCGAAACGGTCGATCATCCAGGCGGCCATGTTGTGGATCGATATGAAGGCGCTGGTGGAAGGACAGCCATAGGCCATCGCCTCCATGATCAGCGCTGATTCCAGCCGCCCAAGGCCGATGCCGCCCGACTCTTCCGACACATAGATGCCGCCAAAGCCCAGCTCCGCCGCCGCGCGGATCGTGTCGCGCGGGAAGATGTGCTTTTCATCCCACTCGGCCGCGTAGGGCGTGATCGCGTCAGCGGTGAAGCGCCGCGCCATCTCCTGAATCTGGCGCTGGTCGTCGGTAAGGTCGAACTGTGTCATCATGCATCCTGTTGCGGCGATGGCGTGCCGCTGGCTTTTGCGGGAGAGCATGCGCTCTCCCCGCGCGGCTGTCACCCCATGGTGGGGATGACGAAGGCGCTGTCGCCCGACGCGCCGCCATCGGGCCAGCGCTGGGTGATCGTCTTCACCTTGGTCCAGAATTTGATGCCTTCCATGCCGTGCTGGTTGGTGTCGCCAAAGGCAGAGCGCTTCCAGCCACCGAATGTGTGATAAGCAACGGGCACCGGGATCGGCACGTTGATACCGACCATGCCGACATTCACCCGCGCCGCGAATTCGCGCGCGGCATGGCCGTTGCGAGTGAAGATCGCGACGCCGTTACCATATTGATGCTGGCTGGGCAGGGCGAGTGCGTCCTCGAAGCTTTCGGCGCGCACCATCTGCAACACGGGGCCGAAAATCTCTTCCTGATAGGTCCGCATGCTGGGCTTGACCTGATCGAACAGCGTCGGGCCGACGAAAAAGCCCTGCTCATGCCCCTGTAGGGTGAAGCCGCGGCCATCGACCACCAGCTCGGCGCCTTCATCGATACCCATCTGGATATAATTCTCGATCTTCGCCTTGTGCGCGGCGGTGACGACCGGGCCATAATGGGCCTCGGGATCGGTCGAAACGCCGACGCGCAGCGCCTGAATGGCGGGGATCAGCTTTTCGCGTAGGGCAAGGGCGGTCTTCTCGCCCACCGGCACCACGACCGGCAGCGCCATGCAGCGTTCGCCAGCCGAACCGAAGGCTGCGCCCGCGAGGTCGTTGACGACCTGATCCAGATCGGCGTCCGGCATGACGATGCCATGGTTCTTCGCGCCGCCCATCGCCTGCACGCGCTTGCCGTTATCGACCCCGCGCTTGTAGACATAATGGGCGATGTCGGAGGAGCCGACGAAGCTGATCGCGCCGATGTCCGGATGATCGAGGATGGCATCGACCATCTCCTTGTCACCCTGCACGACTTGCAGAATGCCTTCGGGCAAGCCGGCTTCAAGGAACAGTTCGGCGAGGCGCACGGGAACGGATGGATCGCGTTCGGAAGGCTTCATGATGAAGGCGTTGCCCGTCGCGATCGCCACGCCCGACATCCACAGCGGGATCATCGCGGGGAAGTTGAATGGCGTGATGCCAGCGCCAATGCCGATCGGCTGGCGCATGGAATAGACGTCGATGCCCGGACCTGCGCCCTGCGTATATTCGCCCTTCAGCGCATGGGGGATGCCACAGCAAAATTCGATGACTTCCAGCCCGCGCTGGATATCGCCGCGCGAATCCGCGATCACCTTACCATGTTCGGACGAAAGCAGATGCGCCAGCTCGTCCATATTCTTCTCGACCAGCGTCTTGAAGTTGAACATGACTCGGGCGCGCCGTTGCGGATTGACTGCCGCCCAGGCGGGCTGCGCCGCCTTCGCCGCCTCTACCGCACGGTCGAGGAGGGCGCGGTCGCCCAAGGCGACACGGGCCTGAACCTGCCCGTCATTAGGATTGAACACATCACTGTAGCGCGGCGCTTCGCTGTCATGAGCAAAGGCGAGCTTGTGGGAAATTTCGCGCATGGCATCCTCTCGATGAGATTTGCCTTATCATGCCGAAAGGCGATAATGCATTCAATTCCCCTTTGTTGCAGAGTTGATCTGCATTTTTGCATGGATAGCGTGTGATGTTCGATTGGGATGATTTGCGCATATTCCTGACGGTTGCGCGGCTGAAGAAGGTGGCTCCGGCGGCCCGGGCACTCGGCATTGATGCGACGACGATTTCCCGGCGCTTGGGGCGATTGTCGCAGGCGCTCGATGCGCAATTATTCGAACAGACTGGCGCGGAGAGGGCGCTGACGGAACATGGCGCCGCCTTGCTCCGTCATGCTGAAAGCATTGAAAGCGCGGCGATGTCCGCGATCGTCGATGTGAAGGGGGAGAGGCACAGTCTGAACGGGCAGGTGCGGCTGTCTGTTGCGGAGGGCTTTGGCCGGTGGATCCTGGCGCCTGCCATCCCCGAATTTCACGCGCGCCATCCGGGCATCCGGCTGGACGTGATTACCGCGTCGGGATTCCTAAATCCGTCGAAACGGGAAGCGGACATGGCGGTGATGCTGGCGCGGCCGCAGCGGGGGCATTTGGCGGTGCGAAAGCTGGCTGACTACAAGCTGCACCTTTATGCGTCGCCCGGCTATCTCGCGGCGCGGGGGGCTCCGGTGCCGCGCGAGCGGCTGCATGAGCATGTGCTGATCGGCTATGTGCCTGAGTTTCTCTACTCGCCGGAACTAGACTATCTGGACGAGGTCTATGCGGGACTGGAAGCGTCGCTCCGGTCGAGCAGCATCGGCATGCAGCGCCAGCTGATACTGGACGGCGCCGGGATCGGCGTGCTGCCGGACTTCATCGTCGCCGAGGATGAGAAGCTGGTCCGCCTTTTTCCAGAAGAGGTGGAGATTGTGCGCTCTTTTTGGCTGGTGACGCATCCGGAAATGACGAAGCTCGCCCGTATTCTCGCCGTGTCCGACATGCTGCGGGAAAGATCGGAAGAGCTGCTAGGCGGGGGCGCTTCGATCGGTTGATGCGCCCCGGCGAAGTTTGGCAAGTCAGGCGACCAGTCGTGGCTCGACCGGGTCCTGCGGCACGCCCTTGGGCGTTCCCACATCATAGACTCGGGTCAGCAGGCGAATGAAATTGGTGTCGTGCAGCGGATCGCTCGGCATCTCAAAGATCTCGCCCCGCGCGCGTAGGTCCTTCACGAATATCTCGAACGCCATGTCGGTCGTGATGTCATCGCTATGGTCGCGCGAAATACGGAGGTCGTTGAGATCGGTGTAAACCTGCGCATTCCAATGGAGCAGCAGGCGGAATTCCTGCTCGGGAATCTTGGCCACGACATCGTCGCCGGTCATGATCCGCCAGCCACCAGCGACGTCGGGATCAGCCGACATGGTCGAATTGATCGCGAGGCCCGCAGGTTTGCGCTGATCGACCGGGCCGCAGCCTTGAGCGGTGTGAAACATCATTTCATTTTCGACGACGACGCCGCGTCCCCACATCGGCGCTTCGAGGCAGACCGGATCATTTTGCGGCCCGTTCGGCCAATAGTGGAAGCCGCCGCCGATCGAACCCTGATAATACCAGGCGATGACCTGCGCCTTTTTCGCCTGCCAGCGCCGGAACAGCCCGGACTTGGCCATGATGTTGAGCAGCCAGATCGGGCAGTTGACCGCGTATAGTCCGCGAAAATGCGTGCCATCGACATGCGGCGATCCACCCGCCGAGCTTGGACCCTGAATGTTGAACATCAACTGGTCGCATTCGACATAGGGCGTGTTCCAATAAGCGCGCGCCATATCGAGGAACTTCTTGTTATAGAAGCAATCGTCCAGTTCCGGATAGCGATTGACGCCATTGTCGGCGAGGTAGCCTCGGAACACCGGGTTCATGAACATGTCCCAGGTGGGCGTGAAGCCTTCCGGAATGGAGCCGGTGGATGTCGCGATCACCTCCTCCGGCGAGGCGAAATATTGCGCCAGGATCAGGGACCAGGGGCCTTCCCGACGGATGACGTCCAGAACCCGCTGATGCTGATCTTCGGTATAGAGATTATCGACGATTCTGGGCGGCGCGACGGGCAGGAAAGTGGAAGCGACATCGGCGGGCATAGGCTCTCTCCAGCAAGCAATTTCCCGGCGCGAACGGCAGGGTCTGAAGACGGGAATATCCCATCACCGCTTCGCTGGCAACAATTTCCGAAAATATGTTCGACTATTCGCCGCGCCGTGTGGCCACTCCGTCGAGCACTAGCGCCAGCGTGGTGCGCCAACGGGGGAGGGCGGTATCGGCATAGCGGTCAGGATGCGTGGCGATGACCGGTACGTCTTCCGCCGAACGCTGCCTGATCGAGGAGCGCACGGCTTCGCGATATTCCGCTTCGCCGCCTGCAACCGCACGGGCGTAGGAAGAGAGGAATGCGCCGCCCAGCACGATGAGGTCGATGGAACGCAGCAGGTCCAACGCGTCGGGCAGGTCGAACCCGCGTGCCAGCATGACTTGCAGCCATTGTTCCGAACTGTCGATCTCGACCGCTGGTCCCAGATTGCCGCTGACGAGGGTGGACACAAGCTGCCCTTCTTCCACAAGCTTGTGCAGCGCTTCAGCATATTGGGTGGCATATTCGCGCCAGGATTGGCCCTCATCCTCCGGGAAGGCGGCGGCCCCTGAAGCACGCTGCGCTGCAAGTCGCACCAGCTCCTTGCGGCCGGTGACATAGGTGTACAGCACCGCTGGGCGGACGCCGAGCCGATCGGCGAGCGCCGCGATCCTGAGGCCATCGAGCCCCATTTCGATCGCAGCGTCGAGGATTTGAGCCAAGGTCAACCGGCGCGGCCGACCAACAGCGCGGGGAGTGGGTGGCGGCCCCTCCACCTTAACAGAGGAAGATTCAAGATTTTCGCTGCTCATGGCCTGACCCATAGCGTTCGAAGGATCAGCCGTCGATCCGGCTCCATGAGGCAACACAGCCGACGAGGATGATCGATCCGCATAATTATGCGCGCTTCGCGACATAAAATAGGGCTGATGACGCACCGGCCCATGGGGTAGGCATCGGTGGGCATGCGCTTCTACCTTCGACGCTACGGGCGATGACTTCAATGGCCTCCAACTCTTTTGAACATCTTCTTTCCCCCGGCCGGATCGGCCGCATGGAATTGGGCAACCGCATCGCCGTGACGGCTATGGGCGCGAGCCTTGCCGAAGCCGATGGCCACTGCGGCGAGCGGATCATTCGCTATCATGAGGAGCAGGCGAAGGGCGGCGTCGGCCTCATCATCACCGGTGTCGCGGGCGTGGCCTGGCCGGTGGGCGGCAATCAGGTCAACCAGATCGCGATTTCCGATGATCGTTTCCTGCCGGGACTGACTGCGCTCGCGGAGGCGGTCCACAAACATGGGGCCAAGATCGCTCCGCAAATCCATCATGGCGGCCTTGTTGCGATGGAGGACATGCTGGGCGGACGCCCGGTCTGGTGCCCGTCGCTGCCCGAGGCGCCGGAAGGTGACTTTACCGAGGCGTTCCTTCTTGAAGAACTCGCCGTCGCGCCGTTCAGCAAGATCCAGAGCGTCAGCTTCAAGGAAATGACGCTTGAGGACATTCAGACGGTCATTGGCCAGTTCGCCGCTGCGGCAGACCGGGCAAGGCGCGCCAGGTTCGATGGCGTCGAAATCCATGGCGGGCACGGATATCTTCTGTCCTCCTTCATCTCGCCCAAATCGAACCAGCGTACGGACGCCTATGGCGGGCCGCTGGAAAACCGAGTCCGCATTTTGACCGAGGTTATTCAGGCGGTGCGCCAGGCCGTGGGTCCTGACTTCCCCGTCTGGTGCAAGCTGGATTCGCGCGAAGTCGGGAAGAAGGGCGGTTTGACGATCGAAGACGCGGCCCAGGTCGCGCGCATGGCCGAAGCGGCAGGCGCCGACGCGATTACGGTCACGGCCTATCACGACACGGCGCAGGGTAAGCTGCACTCCGGGTCGCACACGCCGCACGAACCTGCGGTGAACCTTCCCTATGCCGCGCAGATCAAGGCTGCGGTCAGCATTCCGGTCATCGCGTCCGGCCGGATCGAGCCTGAGGTCGGCGACAAGGCGATCGCGAACCGGCAGATCGACTTTGTCTCCATGGGCCGCAAGTTGCTGGCTGATCCGCACCTGCCGCGCAAGCTGACCGAAGGGCGAGCGGCCGATGTCCTGCCCTGCATCTACTGCTATACCTGCATCAGCGCCATCTATGTGTGCGATCCGCTGCGGTGCGCGGTCAATCCCGAGACCGGTCTTGAATATCTGCGTTTGGACGTACCTTCGTCCGCGTCCAAGCGTTTCGTCGTGATCGGCGGCGGACCGGGCGGGATGGAAGCGGCGCGCAGGCTGGACGCCTTGGGGCATCAGGTCATCCTGTTCGAACAGGGCGAATTGCTGGGCGGAACGTTGCGCTTCGCGGCGCTGGCCTATCCGGCGAATGAGCGGTTGCTCGACTGGCTGCAACGGCAGATCGCCTCGTCCAAGGTCGATGTGCGGCTGCGCACGCAGGCGACGCCGGAGCTGTTGAAAACGCTTCAGCCTGATGCGGTCGTCGTCGCCACGGGGGCGGTGCGCGGCATGCCGGACATTCCTGGCAATGATCTGAGCCATGTCTTCTCCGGCGATGACATGCGCCGGATGATGCTTGGCCAAAGTTCCAATGAATTGAAGCGTAAGACCGGGTTGCTGACCCGAACGGCGACGAAGCTCGGCTCCATGATGGGCATGACCGCCAATCTCGATTTCGTGCGCAAGGCGACGCACCAATGGATGCCGCTCGGCAAGCGGATCGTCATCATCGGGGGCGAACTGGTCGGCCTGGAGCTGGCGGAGTTTCTGAATGAACGTGGACGCCAGGTGGTGGTGGTGGACGATGCGCCGCGATTTGGCGCGGGTCTGACGATCGTCCGCCGGATGCGGTTGCTGGCGGAACTGAACGAACATGGCGTTCAGCTCTATCCGGCGTCGAGCGCCATCCGGATCGAGCGCGATGCTGTCCGCTTCATGGACAAGGGCGGAACGGAGCAGGTCGCCGCTGCCGACCATGTGATCGTGGCGAAGGGCGCGACGGGCGAACTGACGCTCGCCGGTCAATTGCAAGCACAGGGCTTTACCGTTCACGTCGTCGGCGATGCCAATGGGGTTGGCTATATCGAAGGCGCGATGCGCGGCGCCGCGCAGGCGGTTGGCGCAATAGCCGGGTGAATGCCCAGCCCGTATCCACACGGAACCAGCGGGAGAATGTGCGCTGTGGTCCGCAAATATCGATTATCGAGGACATATGAACCGTACTGATACACGCCTTTCCTTTCAGGATGCGGAGCCTGCCCCGTCAGGCGGCGGCAACGGGACGCGCGGGAAGAAGGGGCGTCGTGGCTTGCGCCGTGCTGCGCTGATCGGTGTTGGCGCTGTCGCGGTGCTGGGCGGAGGATATTGGGCCTATAGCGCCAACCTGTTCCGCCCCGCGCCAGCGATCGATTATTCCGGGCCGACGGCGGGCTGGAGCTATTATGGCGGGGACGCGGGCGGGACGCGCTATTCGCCGCTGACGCAGATCACGCCTGACAATGTCTGGGCGCTGAAGCCTGCCTGGACCTATCATATCGGCATGGTCACGGCGCCGGAGCCGCTTTCCCCGACATTCCAGGCGACGCCGATCATTGCGGAAAACCGGCTTTATCTCTGCTCCGGCAATGGCCGCATCGCGGCGGTTGACCCGGAGACTGGTAACGAAATCTGGGCGAAGCAGCCAAGCTCGGACAATTTCAGCACCTATCTGCTGAACTGCCGTGGCGTCACCTATGCGCGGGACGAAAGCGTGCCAGCGGGCGCGGAATGCGCGGGACGGATTTTTGCCGGGACGCTGGACGGGCGGCTGGTGGCGCTCGATTCCGCCACGGGTCGCGAGTGCCGTTCTTTCGGGCAAAATTCCGTGGTCGATCTGAAGCCGGGTCTGGGCAAGATAGAGCGGGGCGACTTATCGATCTCTTCACCGCCCGTCGTGATCGGCAATGCCATCGTCGTCAACGGACGGCTGACCGACAATATGCGGGTCGATATGCCCGCTGGAGCGATCCGGGCGTTCGATATTCATTCGGGCAAGCCCCTCTGGTCCTGGAACGGCCTGCCGCCGGGGATGAGCGATGCGCAGAACGCGCCGAAGGGCGAGCAGTTCGTGCGGAGGACGCCTAATAGCTGGGCGCCGATGGCGGTCGATCCCAAGCTCAACCTTGTCTATGTGCCCATGGGCAACGCGCCGCCCGACCATTATGCCGCCAACCGGGCGGGCCTCGACTATTATGCAAGTTCGGTCGTGGCGCTCGATGGGACGACCGGTCAGGTCAGGTGGCGGTTCCAGACGGTTCATAACGACGTGTGGGATTATGACATCCCCGCGCAGCCGGTGCTGTTCGACCTGCCAATGGCGACCGGGTCTGTCCCGGCGCTCGCGCAGACCACGAAGGTCGGGCATATCTTCATTCTCGACCGGCGCACCGGCAAGCCGATCTTCCCTGTGATCGAACGCCCTGTGCCGCAGGAAGGCAAGGTGCCGGGCGAAAAGCTGTCGCCGACCCAGCCTTTCCCCGCCAATCCGGCGTTCATCATCCGCGATCCGGACCTGCGCGAAGAAGATATGTGGGGCTTTACCCCCTATGACAAATATAAGTGCCGGGAGTTGTTCCGGTCAGTGAACTATAAGGGCGTCTTCACGCCGCCCTCGACAAAAGGCTGGCTTCAATGGCCAAGCTTTGAGGGAGCGTCCAACTGGGGTGGCGTAACCGTCGATCCACAGCGGGGCATCCTGATCGCCAACACGACGCAGGTGGGCGCGATCATGAAGCTGATCCCGCAGGCCGAGATCGCGTCCCGCACCGCCGCCGGGGAAGCGATCCTGCCGACCAAGGGCGCGCCCTACGGTCTGCAGTTGAAGCCCATGCTCTCGCCCTTCGGCGCGCCGTGCAACCGGCCGCCCTGGGGCCGCCTGACCGCGATCGACCTGAAGGCTGGCAAGACGCTGTGGAACGTGCCGCTTGGCACCACGCGCGACCAGGCACCGCCGCCCATGTGGCTGAAGCTTGGCGTGCCGAACCTTGGCGGCAGCGTCGCCACGGCTTCGGGACTGGTGTTCCTTGGCGCGACCACGGACAATTATCTGCGGGCCTATGACATTGCGTCCGGCAAGGTCGTCTGGCGCGTTCGCTTGCCAGCGGGCGGGCAGGCCACGCCTATGACCTACCGGCTGAAGAAAGATGGCCGACAATATGTCGTGATCGCGGCGGGCGGGCACAAATTCCTGGGCACGAAGCTGGGCGATTCACTCGTCGCCTATGCCTTGCCGAAATAAGCTCGGGCGGGCGGTGGCCGATCAATCTTGTCGCCGCCGCCGCGTCTTTCCAATAAGAGGGCGCAAAGACTCGCCACGCACATGGCGCGGCGGATGGAGAGCGCAGCAGTGCACGAATATGTCACCTGGACAGAGGAGCGTCTTGCCACGTCTCGCATTCCCGGTGTCGTCGTTCGGCTGAACCTGCCGCACGGAGGGAGTTTCCCACAGCATCTCGCAGGACGGGAGCCTACTCATCAGGTCGGCATGTGGACGTCGAGCATTTACAGGCCGCGCGGCCGGTTTCGCTACGCTACCCAGTCCCACTATCAGGAATTGAAGCAGGCCACCTTTGTCCCAGCCGATATCGACTGGATCGCCGAAGTCGAAAATTCCGGTCCTCTCAAACCCGCAATCTTCTGCGATTTCGAGAAGGAATATTTCAACGAGACCACGGGCATAGAGCCGCTCAACCATGTCGAGCAGCTACTATATTGCGAGAATGGGAACGTCTCTCAACAGGCGTTGAAGCTTCTTGCGGATGAGCTTCGCGCGCCCGGCTTTTCGCATGCCGTGAAGGTGGATTCCCTGTGCCGGTTGATCCTCGTGGAATTGGTGCGGCAGCTTGACGATACGCACATCAATGCGCGCGCTGGCAAGGGTGGAAAGCTCGCATCATGGCAGCTTCGCCGGATCCGCGATATCGTGGAAGCCATCGAAGGACGGCCAATCACCGTCCGCCAATTGGCCGATGAATGCGGTATCAGCGCGCCGCATTTGCGTCGCCTGTTCAAGGCCAGCACGGGAACTTCCGTCAGCGCCTATGTCGATGGCATTCGCCTCGAAAGGGCAAAGACGCTCCTCGCCGACCGATCGCTTCCCTTGAAAGGGATAGCGCACCGTCTGGGTTTCGCAAATGCCAGCGCCTTTTCAGCGGCATTCAAGCGCGAGGCGGGAAGCAGCCCGAACAGATATCGTCAGCAGATCGCATCCTGACGTCGCGAGTTGTCTAACGGCCTGTCGGCGCCGTCAGCACAACGGGTCCAGAAATGCTGTGCAGCTTTGCGTGGTAAGAAGGAACGCCTGGACCCAAGACGCGTTTGCGTCCTGAATTTCAGGGAGAATGAACATGGCGCGTATCACGTCGATGATCCTGGTCGCAGGGTTGACGCTGGCGGCCTGTAATCAGGCGAGTGAGCAGCGCAATGCCGACGCACTGAATGCGGCGAAGAACGTTGCTGAAAATGCTGGCGACAGGATCGAGAATGGGGCGGAGAACGCGATCGAGGCATTGAAACCAACCCCTGATGCGCAGGATTTCGTGAACCTTGCAGCCAGAAGCGATGCGTTCGAGATCGCGGCTGCGAAGCTGGCCTCGGCCAACGCCACGTCCGCTGAGGTAAAGGCCTTCGCCCTTCAGATGATCAAGGCTCATTCAGAGTCTACTGCGAAGATCAAGTTGGCAGCGGGCAAGGCACGGCCTGCCGTCATACCGAACCCCGATCTTACCCTTGGGCAGAAGAAGGATTTGGACGAACTGCGGCAGAAAAAGGGCGCGGCGTTTGACGAAGAATATATCGATGGCCAGGTCGATGCGCATGAGGACGCGCTTGCGCTGATGCGTTCCTATGCGTCGGGCGGGACGGACGCGGCGCTGAAGGCGGCAGCGGGCGAGATCGCTCCGGTAGTAGAGGGACATTTGAAAATGGCGCGGGCGCTGGAGAGCAAGACTGATAAGTGATCGCCGCTATCGGTTAAGGCGCAGTCTTCGTTCAAAGCACGGTCATCAGCAAACAGGGGCGGACTATCGCCCGCCCCTTGCACCTTAGAGCCCGTCGAGGCCTTTGCTGACGAGCACATTCACCGCGACGCGGCGGTTCTGCGCCTTGCCTTCGACCGTGTCGTTGCTGCTGAGCGGGTCCGCTTCGGACATGCCGGTGGGGGTCAGCATGCGATAGGGCTTCCAACCGCAGGTCTGCTGAAGATAGTTGACCACCCGACTGGCCCGTTTTTCGCTAAGCTCCTGATTGAAGTCATCGCTGCCGGTGGAATCGGTATAGCCCACGACCAGCAACAGCGCGTTGTTCATGCCCTCGGCCGCTGACGCAGTGGCGCACAGGTCGTTCTTCGCCTGTGCGGACAATACCGCCTTGCCGATGTCGAAGTTCACGTTGGTCGTGCTTTTTACATTATATTTATCGATGTCGCCCACGCGGCTGCGCAAGGCTTCCGTCGCGGCGGTCTGTTCGGCAAAGCCCTGGGCAGTGCCGCTGCGGATCATCGACGCGGTCTTCAGATCCTTGCTCTTCAAATCGATCTGACTGGCGATCAGGTCAGCACCCGACTGAAGCGTCTTGATGGAAACCGGCAGACCGTTCAGCAGCGAAGCTGTGGCAAGCTTGCTGCGGCTAAGGCCAAGGAAACCGCCGCTGGACTTGACCCGGGTAGCATCATTGATGGTAACGACGGTGTTGGTGCCGTCGGCAGTGGTAATCTGCAATTTATCGCCGCTGCGTGCGGAGATGAGGCCTTCGATCTCAGGCCCTTCGGTCAGTTGGGCCGCGTCGGGTGCAGGGGCGCTATAGGTGGCCGACAGATTGGCTTCAGGCGCCTCCTGTTGCGCCTCCTGCGCGAAGCTGGCTGAAGCGGCCCCGACAGCTGCGGACAAAAGTAAGAAAAGTTTCGGACTTTTTAGAATGTTACTCATTGCGCTACTCCTTCAAACTCGATCGGCCGGGCCTGCGTAATCGCAGCTTCTCGTCCGACCGCCGCATCCGTGATGTCGTAACGGCTGTCAGAACCCCCTCCATGTAGTCTCATTATGACGCGCGGTATTCGGCCGCACCTGAACAGCATGGGCGTCCTGCCTGTTCAGCCCAACCTTTCGCGGAGATGAACGCGTCCGGTCGCGCTCCGCTGCTGGGGCTGGTAGGACTGCTTCATGCGACGAACCGATGTCGGCGGAGTAATTTTATTAACCCGAAAGTTAAGATTAAGCAATTTCCCAGCGACGCCGCGATCGCCGCGAGGATTAGCGGCGTGACTCGGACGGCCAGAATGCCACTGGAGCTCCCAGGGATTTTCGGGCATGCTGGCCCATACTGGCGGATAGGGCTTACGCGGTTGAAATATCTTGATTTCATCTCGTCTGTTCCTCCGCCTGCATTGCCGATCGGTACTCAGGGCTATCTTCTGATGGTTCCGATTCCAGCGCGCCCAAGGTTCACAGGGTGGAATGGAACCGCCCGGACGCTGAACAGGGGGGAATAAATCATGTCCGAACGGCAGCTGAAGGCGTGGCAGGAGGCGGGGCTGATCGACGCCGATACGGCCGAACGCATTCGCGCGTGGGAATTGACGCATAGTCGGCCTGTCGGATTATGGGCTATCGTCGGCCTGGGTGCGTTGACGATCGGGTTGGGGATCATCTCCGTCGTCGCCGCGAATTGGGACGCGATACCCGGTGAGACGCGTCTGGCGATCCACTTCGCCCTAATGATGGGCTTTGCTGGGCTGCTCTGGCGGTATCTGCCGAGGGCAGCGGCGAAGAACAATTATTTCAGCGATGGATTACTGTTCGTGGCTGCGGTTCTGGGTCTCGCCTTCTTTGGCCATGTCGGGCAGGTGTATCAGACTTCCTCGCCGCTCTGGCAGCCGCTGCTGGCATGGCTGGTCATCTTTTCGCCGCTGCTGCTCCTGTTTGGAAGAGGGTGGCCGGTCGCGGGTCTCTGGCTGGCAGCGATAGTCGGCACGGCATGGTCGCACGCGGACGAATATGGTCATGCATGGGCATGGGGGCAGCATGTGCCCCAACCCGCCTTTCCAACACTTTATTGGGGCCTGATCGTTTGCCCGCCGATTGTGGTGGCTGCCTTCGCCGCGTTCATGCGGGACCGGAGTGACCGGCCCACCTTCTGGCGCTTGCTGGAGCAATTGGCGATCATCCTGATCCTTGCTGGCATCAGCATCGCCATCATAGCGGGCGGCTGGGACAGCCGGACCCACGCTGCCCTCGGCAGCATCGCCATACAGAGTCTGGCGCTGATCAGTGCCGCCGCGATCATATTCCGCGTCACGCCCACACGATCCGGAACAGCAACGGCGGGGATATTGGCCGCTGGGGCGCTGCTGCATTTCGCGCAGGCCTTGCTGGTCGATCTGCACGGCCCGATCCGCAGCCCATGGATCGGAGCACTATTCTTCGTCATGCTGTGGGGCGCCGTGGCCGCAGGGGCCATCTTCGCCCGGTGGCGACGCCTGTTCCAGGGGGCGATCGCACTGGTGGCGCTGCGCATCATCATTTTGAGCTTCGAACTTAATGACAGCCTGCTTGAAAGCGGGGCGGGCCTTATATTTTCCGGGGCTTTCGCCATTGCGGTGGCATGGGCGACCGTCCGTATCTCGAAACGCTATGCACCGGCGGGAGGGATGGTGGCATGAAGAGGTTTGCGTCATCGCCACGGCTTCTGCTCGCCGCCGCCCTGCTGCTGCCGATCATGGCCTTGGCTTACAGCTGGATCACGACCTATCGTCTCGCGCAGCAAGGGCAAGAATGGCTCATTCCTATTCGGGGTTATGATCCAAGGGATTTGCTTCGCGGGCACTATATTCAATATCAATATGACTGGCCCGTGGATGCTGCGCAGGACGATCGCAATCTCGGCAAAACTTCCTTTGATGCATCGCTTGCCAGTCAATTTTGCATTGAGGGCACCGCTCCGAATATTGTCAGGGTTCGCGAATTGGCTCGTCCCGATGCGGAGCAAGCAAGGGGATGCGCGATCATTGTTCGCGCCTCGCTCGGCACACGGCGAGAGGTGCGTGGACTGGATTCCGGCATATTATTCACATCGCAGGCCAATGCCGTGTCATTGTCGCGTCGATTGGCGAATGCACAGGATCAGGGCTTGGTGCGCGTCAGGATCAGGCCCGATGGGGTCATGCGGCCGGTAAACCTAGAATTCGGAAAGCGTCAGCACCCAGATTGATCATTCTTTCCGCAACAGTGACATAAGTGCATCACAATATTGCATTGCTCAATTGCGTAGTTTGTTTCCATATTCTACTCTGAAAATCGACCGCCTGAACAAAGGCGGCGAACTAAAATAGGAGGGGATCTTGAAGAAGCATTCCGCACTGCTTTTCAACAGCGTAGCCTCATGCGCGGTTCTGATAGCCACACCTGCCTTGGCGCAGGAGGCGTCAGGCACCCAACTCGGTGCAACCGCCGATATCATCGTGACGGCCCAACGCCGCGCCGAACGCGCGCAGGACGTGCCTATCGCGATTACGGCTTTTTCGCCCGAACGACTTCAGCAACAAAATATCACCCAGTCGCAGGATCTGAACGCCAGCGTCCCGTCGCTGGTCGTCGGGTCCGCAGGGCAGGGTTCACGCGATTCCCAAACCTTTACGCTGCGCGGTCAGGGGGCCACGTTCCAGGCGTCGCCGGGCGTTGTTCTCTATCTGAACGAAGTGCCGCTACCGGCGCCGATCACACTCAGCCAGCAGGGCGGACCCGGCAACTTTGTCGATCTTGAAAATCTTCAGGTGCTCGCCGGCCCGCAGGGCACGTTGTTCGGCCGTAACACGACTGGTGGCGCGATCCTTCTCGTGCCGCATAAGCCGACGAATGACTTTTCCGGATCGCTGCTTGCGAAATATGGCAATTATGACGCCAAGGAGATTGAGGGCGTCATCAACGTGCCCGTGGTGGAGGACAAGCTGCTCGTCCGCGTCGTCGGCGCCTATCATGATCGCGATGGCTATACCCGTGATGTGATCTGGAACAAGGATCGCGACGACAAGCATTGGTATTCCGGTCGTATCGGCATCACCTTCCGCCCGACCGAGCGCATCGAAAATTACCTGATGGCCTATGGCTCCTATTCGCGCTTCAACGGCACGGGGCTTATTCATAAGGGCTTCAATATCGATGGCACCGCCGGTCTGGCTCAGCTGGGCCTGTGCTCCAACACGCCGATCGCGACGAGCGGGCCATTTTCGTGCGACGTCTATCGCGCGACCACGGCTCAGGCCGACGCGCTCGGCCCTCGCCAGACTGCCCACGGCATTGATGATTATCAAAAGACCAAGACCTGGGGCATCACCGATACCCTGTCCTTCGATCTCAACGATGAACTCGTGCTGCGTAACATAGTCAGCTATCAGAAGTTCAAGAGCTTCTACCGCTATGACGGCGACGGCACCGTCTTGCAGCAATATGATGTCGATCCCTACAAGCTGCCCGCACCGGGGCAGGTCACACTGCCGGGCGTCGGCACGCCGGTCGTGTATAATAATACGTCGCCGGTCACGCTGCCGCGCGACAGCTACAAGCAGTTCACCGAAGAATTCCAGATCCAGGGCACCTACCTCGATAACAAGCTGACCTTCACGGCGGGCGGCTTCTACTACAGCCAAAAGCCTGACGGCGATCAGGCAGGCAGCGCCATCAACTATTGCCCTGCGGTGCTTACAGGCACGCCCATTCCCGGTATTCCGCCCGCTTGCATAGCCAACGCAACGCCGGGTTATGTCGCGACGACGTCAAAAGCGCTCTATGCCCAGGGCACATTTGATTTCGGAGCGATGACGCCGTCGCTCGACAGTCTGCGCCTTACCGGCGGCTTCCGCTATACCTGGGACAAGATTAAGGGCTTCTCGCAAAGCTATACGCCGACCCAGACCGGGCAGTTCATCTGTTCGGCGGACTCCTCGCTGGTGAACGCGATTTCGGATTGCAACTTCACCGCTTCGCTGAAGAGCAAGGCGGCGACATGGGTGGTCGGTCTTGATTACAAGCCGGTTCGCGACCTGATGATCTTCGGCAAGATCAGCCGTGGCTACAAGGCGGGCGGGTTCAACCCCTATGCGGTGCGAGAAACCACCCGCACCTTCGAGCCGGAAAAGGTCACCTCCTATGAGGCTGGGTTCAAGTCCGACTTCCGCGTCGCGGGCGTCCCGGCCCGGCTCAACGCCTCCTATTATTATCTGAATTATCAGAATATTCAGAAGGCGACCGGCGATTTCAATCCCGTCACCCTGGCCAGCGGCGCGCGGATCAACGCGGCGAAGGCCCATGTTTCCGGTGTAGAAGCTGAAGCGTCCATCCGGCCGTGGAAGCCGATCGAGATCGGTGGCAATTTCAGCTATACGCGCTTTAAATATACCGAATATACTTTGCCATCGAACGGCTTCCTGGCGGATTGTTCCGGCACAGCGCTGCCGCCCGGGACGCCCACGGACCTGACCTGCTTGCCCGGTCAGTATGTGGTGCCATACATCTATAGCTTCCACGTGGCAGTGAACCTGCCCATCGCGGAAAGGCTGGGAGACCTCTCCTTCTTCGTGAACTATGCGCACAATTCGTCGCAACATACCGAAGCAACGGTCGTTGCGCCGCAGCAGCCGGGGGAGAAGCTGGAAGCCTTTGGTTTGCTGAATATGTCGCTGGATTGGAACAACATCGCAGGTTCCGGCCTGGATGCAGGCTTGTACGTCACCAATGCCACGAACAAGCTCTACCGGATCAGCAACACGGACGTGTACCAAGGCGGCTCGTTGCTGTCCTGGGCGACGATCTACGGTGAGCCGCGCATGTATGGCCTAAAGCTTCGCTATCGTTTCGGCGGAGAATAAGGCTTAAAGAAGGGGACGGCGGTCATGACGGCCGCCCCCCCCCACTCAGTATCCCCGGCCGGTTCAACAGTGTTTGCGTTGGACCGGCCGATCTGTTCCGGCAGCCGCTCCTTTAGAGGATGCTGGCAATGGCCAGATGCCCGAAGCCCCCCACCGATCAGTGTTCGTTAGCAGCGAAGGCGCCGATGCCGGTCTCGGCCCGTACGCGCTGCGCCGCATAGCCAGCCCTGTCGATCGCCCCACGTGATGAACGATCGAAGTGCGAGATCAGCCAGATAGCAAGAAAGCCAGTCGGCACTGAAAATATCGCGGCAGAGCTGTACGGGAAAGGAGCCGGACCAAGGTTGAAGGTGCTTGTCCAGACTGTCGGCGACAGCAGCGTGAGGATGAAAGCCGTAAGCAGGCCGATCGTGCCGCCCACTGCTGCGCCACGCGTGGTGCAGCCATTCCAGAGAAGGGAAAGGATCAGCACGGGGAAATTACCCGATGCGGCCAATGCGAAGGCCAGGCTGACCATGAAGGCCACATTCTGCTGCTCGAAAAGAAGACCGAGCAACACCGCCAACGCGCCCAGCGCCAGCGTGGTCAAACGCGACACGCGCAGTTCGTCTGCCGGTTCCGCCTCGCCATGTTTCATCACGGTTGCATATAGATCATGGCTGATCGCGGAGGCTGCCGACAGGGTCAGCCCCGCGACCACCGCAAGAATAGTCGCAAAGGCGACCGCAGAGATGAAGCCGAGGAAGAGATTCCCGCCGATCGCATGGCCAAGATGGATCGCCGCCATATTGCCTCCACCCCGCAGCGCGCCTCCGGCATCCAGATAGGCAGGCTGCGTCCCGACCAGCACGATCGCACCAAAGCCGATGATAAAGGTGAGGATATAGAAATATCCGATCCAGCCGGTAGCCCACAGCACCGATTTGCGCGCTTCCTTTGCATCAGGAACGGTGAAGAAGCGCATCAATATGTGGGGCAAGCCCGCCGTCCCCAGCATCAGCGCGAGGCCGAAGGAAATCGCGGACACCGGGTCCTTGATGAAATTGCCCGGCGCCATGATCGAACGCCCTTTGTCAGCAGCATCGGCAGCGCTGGCGCCCGCATCGAATGCCGCAGCCGTCTTTACTTCAACGGCCCTGGCGAAGAGCGCCTCCAACGAGAAGCCGAACTGGGCCAGCACCATCACGGCCATGAAGGTGGCGCCGCCAAGCAGCAGCACGGCCTTGATGATCTGGACCCAGGTGGTTGCGCGCATGCCACCGAACAGGACGTAGAGCATCATCAGCGTGCCAACGATCACCACCGCAACCGCATAAGGCAGGCCGAACAGCAATTTGATGAGCTGTCCTGCGCCCACCATCTGCGCGATCAGGTAGAAGCTGACGACCAGAAGCGTGCTGACCGCTGCAAAGCTGCGCACCGGCGGCTGGGCAAAGCGGTAGGAGGCTACATCGGCGAAGGTAAAGCGTCCGAGGTTGCGCAGCCGCTCCGCCATCAGGAACAGCAGGATCGGCCAGCCCACCAGAAAGCCGGTGGAATAGATGAGCCCGTCATATCCGTCGAAGTAGATCTGCGCTGAAATGCCGAGGAAAGACGCGGCTGACATATAATCGCCCGCCATCGCGAGGCCGTTCTGAAAGCCGCTAATGCCTCCGCCCGCCGTGTAGAAGTCCGAAGCTGTGCGTGTGCGCGCAGCCGCGACCTTCGTGATCCACAACGTCAGCCCGACGAAAGCGACGAACATGCAGATCGCGATCCAGTTGACGGGTTGGCGTTGAGCCTGTCCTTCCAGCGCGGCTGCAAAAGCGGGGAGCGGGGCCAGCGTTATCGAAGCCAGGGCGATCGCTAACAAGCACCCCATCACGCGCTATGGTCCTTTCGGCGGTGTTCCTGAAGAATTGCGGCCATTTGTTCGTCATGATGACGATTGGCGTGCGCAACGTAGATTCCGGTAAGCGCGATCGCCAGCAGGATGAGGCCAAGGCCCACGGGTATTCCGACCGACGTCACGCCACCAGCAATAGGTGCGCCAAGCGCTGCCTTGTCGAAGGCGATCAGCAGCAGATAGCCGATAAACGCAAGGAAGATGATGGCGGACAGCCACCAGCCAAGACGCGAGCGCCTTGCCACCAGGTCAATATAACGCTGATCGGCCGCCACACTGGCGACCAAGGCATCTTCCCGCGCATTCATCACACTGCTCCCCCTGCAATATTATCATGCTAAGCGCGGCGCCCATGATTGCAATAGCGTCTGCCCCATTTGGAAGACCTTCACGAAGCGCGGGAGTCCGCCGTTTGGAGCGTGAAAGCAGCCTCACCCGCTATCCGAGGGCTGAAGCAATTTGCGGCGGAATTCGGTTGGGGCCATGCCGGTCCATCCGCGACAGGCTCGACGCAGCGCGTTGGAATCGCACAGGTCGAGCCGTTCGGCGATGTCCTCTATCGACAAGCGGCTGTTGGTCAGCATGTCGATGGCCATTTCGTGGCGCAGTTCGTCCCGGATCGCCCGGAAAGAGGTGCCAGCGCTATGCAGCCTGCGCCGCAGCGTCATCGCTCCCACGGTCAGGTGTCGTGCCAGTTCTTCGAGTGAGGGGAGCTTGCGCCTTTCCCGCAATGACATTGCCATGAAGTGACGCGAACGGCGGACGATTTCCAGCGGATCCTCACCCGTTCGCAACCCGAACAGGAAATTGAGCGTCGGCAGCGCTTCGCAATCGGCCATGGTGCGGATGACCGGCTGGTCGAGAAGGGATGCCGCAAAGCGCATTTCCAGCTGGTCTGCGTCCAGCAGCAGATCGAACGGCAGCAGTTGGCCGTCCAGATGCCGTCGGGCGAACTCGGGGAAATCGAGTGCAAGTGTGCCTTCCAACGGCTTGCCGATGAGCCAGCTGAAAATGGAGTGGAACATCAGTTGGCCGTGCAGAATGACGATGAAGTCCATTTCTTCATCATCGCTGCGCGCGCCCGTATATGACAGGCAGGCCTGTCCGCCTGTCCGCTTCAACGTCATGTTGCCCATGCGTCCGTCGATCGCCAGCAGCAATTCTTCCGTGCGCATGATGGCTTCGCGCAGGGTGCGGCTACCGACCAGGCAGTAGAAAAGCAGGCGCCAGTCGCCACCGCGAAAAGGGAGCCGACCGGTGGCGTAGGCCTGCATATCCGACAGTTCCACGCTGGCACGAGACGAAAGCTTTTGCAGGCTGGCGATGTCCAGAGACGGGAGGGTGGCGGTCAGAAACCGGTCGAGCGGCTCGTCAAACCCGTTGACCCTCAAGACGCCGACCGCATTTCCCCCGCGTCGTGCGATAAGGCGAAGAAGGCGCGCAACGATGTGATGGCCTGGCTGCCCGATATCGCTGGAAAGCGGACCACGGTCTTGATCGCATCCTCCTCGGGGCGCGGCTTCGTTCACCACGATCTTGTCCATCATCCTCTCTTCTCGCCGCCAAGAAAATCTAACGATGGCGGCGAGTCAATGACGGGCATGATCGTGCCTGTTCCACATCATGGAATTAAACCGCGATCTATTTGATCCCCGATGCATGAAACTTCAAAGTTCCGTTCGATCGGAATCCGAGCATTGCGCGATTTAAGCATAGCGATGCGGGATTTTGGTCGAGGTGATAACAATCGTAAATTGTGGGGAGTGGGGATGCTGAAACATCGTTTCACAAGATATGTCAGTCTACTTATGGCAGGCGCGGCCTTTGTCGCGGCTCCGGACGCCGATGCTCAGTCAGTTTCGGCGGCAGGGTCGGAAGTTTTGCCATCGGACATCATCGTTACTGCGGGCAAGCGCGAGGAAAAGTTGAAAGACGTTCCGATGGCGGTGGACGTCGCGACGGGCGAGCAAATTGAAAAATTCAACCTGTTTGATTTCAAGGACGTTCCCGCACTTGCGCCGGGACTTCAGATCGCCAACACGTCGGGGCGCGTCAGCGTCGCCACGCTGCGCGGCATATCGTTCAACCCCGACATTGGCGGCCCCGCTGCGGTCGCGGTCTATTACAACGAAGTGCCCGTCGATATTCAGACCGTCACCACCGCTATTTATGACATTGGTCAGGTGGAAGTACTGCGCGGACCCCAAGGGACGCTGCGCGGGCGCACTGCTCCTGCTGGCGCAATTACGGTGACCACACGGCGCGCGGACCTGAGCGAGCCGGAAGGCTATCTGCAAGCGACCGTCACCAACAAACATGCGCGCAACTTCCAGATCGCGGCGTCCACGCCGCTGATCCAGGACAAACTGGCAATCCGCGTCGCAGCCGTACTCGACCGCAACCGGGCAAACCACGTCTACAACATTAACCGTGACGAATGGTCGAACCAGGAAACCGAAAGCGTTCGCGCCACGCTGTCCTTCGCGCCGACCGAGCAGTTGCGCGGGAATATCGTGTATCAATATCTGGAAAGCGATCTGCTGCAAAACCGAGCCGTTCAGGGACCGGGCAACCGACCTAGTCTGTTTTCGCCGTTCGTCAGCGGACCCGCGATCAGCGCGTCCGACCGGCTGGCGGTGCATGAGGGATTGTCTTTCTACACCAACCGCACTCATCTCGTGACGGCGGATGCGTCTTATGACCTTGGTACCCATCTGATTTCGGTGCTGGGCGGCTTCCAGGATTCATCGCTCCATTCGCGCACCGACCAGGATGTGGGCAATGCGGTGCAGGGATATGATCAGGTGCTGACGGTTCCTGACCCTACGCGTGTCTATACGGCTGAAGCGCGTATCTCTTCAGCGTTTGAGGGGATGTTCAACTATACGCTGGGCGTATTCTACAATCAGACGAAAGCGGGCGGTCTGTCTTCTATTCGCGTCGATAGCTTCTTTGCCAATCGGGTGCCCAACACACCCTTCCCAGCGAATATGTTTGCCCTACCCCTGTTGGCGGAAGTCGACATCACCAACAAGACCAGCGACCTTGCCTTCTTTGGTCAGACCCGGCTGAAGCTGACTGACAAGCTGAGGGTAGAACTGGGCGCACGCTATACGCGCACCGTGGCTACGGCGCAGAGCTTCCTTGAGGTAACGACCACGGGCGGCGTCGGATTGCCCGTACCCGCTGGGGTCGTGGTGCCGCGCGCCGCGACAGTCGATCCCGATTTCGTGCGTCAGGTCAATCATCCGCTCACCGGGACGGCCAGCGTCAGTTATGACTGGACGCCCGACATCACGACCTATGCCACCTATGGCCGTTCCTACCGCCGTGGATCGGCGCAGTTGGGCGTCAACTCCCCGCTCGATTCCGATTTGCTGGTGCTGGAACCCGAACGGTCGGACGCGATCGAAGTCGGCCTGAAAGCGCAATTGCTGGACAAGCGCGTGTCGCTGAACCTGGCTGCTTTCTACCAGAAATTCGATGGCTTCGTGGGTCTGGTGACGGCGCCGACCGCATCGGCAAGAGACGGCGTAATCGACGGGTCGGCGGCATCGATAAGCTTCAATGGGGATGCGATTTCCAAGGGTGTGGAAATGCAATTGGATGCCCGTCCGATCGACGAGTGGGACATTTCGATCAACGCGTCCTACGCCAACTCGCACTATGACAATGCAACCGTTCCCTGCCGCGATTCCAATGGTGATGGGGTGCCGGACACGGGCCAGCCAGCGGTGCCGATCGGGCAGCAAGTTGCCTTTTGCACCAGCAATGAGCGTCTGGCCAACATCCCTCGCTTCGCGCTGAGCGCCAATAGCGAATTGCGCTTTTCTGCTGGGGCATTGCAGCCGTTCATTCGAGGGCTGCTGACTTACCGGCCGGGCTTCTATGCGCAAAGCGCGGACTATCACTACAAGGCGATCACCAATGTGAACCTGTTCGCTGGCGTCCGTTCCCCCGATGCGGGATGGGAATTGACTGCGTTCGTCAAGAATCTCTTTAATTCCACGCAGATCACCAATGCGACCAGCGCAGAGTTGCAGATCGCGACGCGCTTCCTGGTTCCGGGGCCGGCGGGCAACCCCACGCCCTTCCGCTCGGGATATTCGGCAGTGTCGGTCAATCCGCCGCGCGAATTTGGCGTAACGATGAATTACCGCTTCTAAAGGGGGCGTAGCGCCCGGATGGTTTCCGGGCGCTACTTCTCGCGCTGACGAGCGAATACGCTTGCTCTTTTCCTCCAGAGTTGAACGCGGAAATTCGCTGGCGCTTATTGGACCAGAGCGTGACGGCAAGGGGAGACCACTGGTCATGCCGCTCAGCGAGGGGCCTTTCCACCATGTGGAACAGGAACGAGAATCCTCATCATTATTTGCCGAACGTTCCGATATAGAGTCCCGCCGGATGGCCGGACTTTCCGGACGGGTCCTTGATCGCGAAGGCAATGCGGCGGCCGTCGGGGGACACCGTCGATTGATGCGCCTGCGCGCCGGACGGGCTGATGTTGGTCAGCGCCCGGCGGGATTTGCCATCCATGGTGATGACGAAGATATCGAATCCCTTGCCGGAATTCGCCGCAGCGATTTCCGCTGCACGGCTTTCGCCCTTGAAGCGCAAAATCTGCTCGACGCCCGGCCTGATATGTCCGCTGATGCCGCGATAGGGGCCATCCGGATCGGAATGAATATTCGCTTCCTCCAAGCCATAGCGTTCGTCGGGAAATATGTGGGTTTCGTTATGGGAAGGAGTGGCATAGACCTTGCTCACCGCCTTGGTCGCGATGTCGACTTTGTACATTTCGCTGTCCAGCGCCGCCATTTCGGTGGTCCAGAACATGACGCTGCGCCCGCCATCGATGAAGTCATAGGCTTCGGGGAAGCTTGCCGGGCCGGGCTGGCCGGGGCGGTAGCTATAGACGGCCTGCATGTCGGCAAGCCGCGCGGTCCTGCCGTCACGGACCAGCCGGGCCACCGTCAGGTCGAGGCCGGTGGCCGAAGGACGCGACCAGGATAGGTTGATCGATCCATCGGCGTTGGGTTCGCGCGCTATGGCGATGTCGCCCATCGCTCCGCTGTTGAGCGAAACCGGGCGGGCGAGCGACTTCGACATCCAGAACAGTTGGGTTCGGGCGGCATCGGCCGCGCCGCCGCTGCCCCCCTTCATGCCCGGCGCAGCTTCGATCAGGAAGCTGTTGTCGGGCAGGTAAAATATGCGGGTGACGAACTGCGTTTCGCCGAATTTACAGGTGAGGCAACGCACTTTTTTCGTGCGTAGGTCGATTTCATACGCCGGGCTGTCGACCAGATCGTCTTTGGTGAAGGCAATGCGACGGCCGTCGGGCGACCAGTTGGGCCGGTTGCCCCAATCCAGGAGGCGTTCCTGATGGAAAGGCGCGGTCAGATAGTCGATCGTCGTATCCTTGGCCGTGGCGGCAGGCGCTGCCATCGGCGGCAGGGTAGCGGTCAACAGCGCCGCGCTCAGAAGTTGAGCAGCAATGCTGGATTTCCTGCGCTTGATAAGGTTCGTCACGTTCAGGCTCCTTGAGTTCAATATTCTAGCTGGTGTGTGCAATGGCCGTCTCCAGACCATGCAGCACGGCAATGCGATCCGGGATGGAGGCCGCCGCGCCGAGTGACTGAACGGTGATAGACGCCGCCATGTTGGCCTCCGCCGCAGCATGTTCGATGCGATCGCCCCGCGCGAGACCGGCGGCGAGATAACCACAGAAACAGTCGCCTGCTCCGGTCGTGTCGACCACAGCCGTAGGCCGTCCCGCTATGCGCAGGACGCCGCTGGCCGCAACGATCGCCACGCCATCTGCACCCAATGTCACCAACAAGGTTTGGCCATGTTCCAGGCCAAGCAAGGTTTTGCTCGACAGCAATCCTGCGTTGTCCAGCATAGGGACGCCCTCAGCGCCCGTCAGCAAGGCCAACTCGCTTTCATTGACAATCAACAGATCGCAGAGCGGCAGCAGCTGGTGCGCAGCGGTTGACGCTGGCGCAGCGTTGAGGATGGTGCAGGCTCCGGTGGCGCGAGCATGCTGAAACAGCGCTACCGTAGCGGGGACGGGCGTTTCCATCTGGGCGAGGCAGACATCATCCGGGGCAAGATCAATCTCGGCGAAGGTGGCATCGACATCCGCATTTGCCCCGGCGACATGAATGATCTGATTGTCCTGTGGCGATGTCGCCACCAGCGCGCAACCAGTGGGGGAGGAAGTGGTGCGTACCCGGCTAACATCGACGCCATGATCGGCAAGCGCCGCGACCATCTGCGCGCCGTCCTCGTCCGCCCCGACCGCGCCCAACAGGATGCAATGCGCACCCGCACGCGCTGCGCCGACGGCCTGGTTCGCGCCTTTGCCGCCCAGTTGACGCGTCAGATTTGACCCTGACACGGTTTCACCCGCGCGGGGCAGACGCGGCGCGGTGATCAGAAGATCAATGTTGACGCTGCCCAGCACCACGACCTTGCCCGCGCGCGCCGTCCTCATCCGCCTTGCTCCAGCGATGCGAGCTTCGCGACGCGGCGGCGGAAATGCTCTTCGTCGCTGAACTGCGCGGCCAGGAAATGGCGGACGATGTCCAGCGCGATCTGCGGGCCGGTGATCCACGCGCCAATGCACAGTACATTGACGTCGTCATGCACCACCGCCTGCCGCGCGACATAGGTGTCGTGCGCGACGGCGGCGCGGATGCCGCGAACCTTGTTAGCGGCGATACACGCCCCCGCGCCCGTGCCGCACAGCAGGATGACGCGATCGGTCTCGCCATCCAGGATGGTTTGTACCGCGCGACGGGTAATGTCGGGAAAGTCGACAGGCTCTTCCGACTGCGCGCCGACGTCGATGATGCGACCGCTGTGGCGGCCTAGCAGGTCCAGCACTGGCGGGCGCAGCGGGAAACCGGCATGGTCGTTGGCAAAGCCGATGACGTCCCGGAAAGGTATATGCTGTTCGTCCCCCGACAATGTTTCTGGCTTGTGCATGGATTCCCCAAATTCCGCGCCAGTGCCGCTTTCGCAGCATTTCACCGACAGAATCGAACCTGCCCACTGGCGCTTTGATTGCACTGTGGTATTACCAGTTTGGAATCCGATCAAGGGGGAGGGCCGAATGACGCGTGGCAGGGAGGATGCGATGGGGCGTGGAAGGCTGGCGGCCTTTTGCGTCACCGCGCTCGCGATCCAGGCTTATGCGACGCTGGTCACGGTGTTCCTGCCCGAATTCTACGCCAATGCGCTGGCTCTGCCGGTCGGTGCGGTCGGCACGGCCTTCATGACGGTGCGGGTGTTGGATCTGATGATCGATCCGCTGCTGGGCGGGATGATGGATGCGACGCGATCGCGTTGGGGGCGTTACCGTCCCTGGTTGGCGGCGAGCGCGCCAATTCTGATGCTGTCGACTTACGCCCTGTTTCAGGCGGAGCGAGGGGTCGGCATGGCTTATCTTTGGGCGTGGCTGTTCATCGCCTTCATCGGCTTTTCGATGATCGTGCTGTCGCATCTGGCCTGGACGGCGACCCTGTCCACGGGATCCACGGAGCGGACGCGCATTTTTGCCTGGTGGCAGGTATTCGCGACGGCAGGGCAGTTTTCGATTCTCGCCATATTGCCGGTGGTCGCCAGTGCCTATCCCGGCGATCCAGGGGCCGGCATGCACGCGGCGGGATGGGTCATGATCGTGCTGATCCCCGGCGCGATCTTGCTGGCGCTGCGGACTACGCCGGAAAAACAGCCGGGAGAGGGCGCTCAGGCGGCGCTCGCCGTGCGGGATTATATCGCGCTATTTTCGCAAGGGCCGGTCGTTCGACTGGTGCTGGCCGACCTGCTGATCGCCTTGTCCACGGGCGTCGCCAATGCGGTGGCGTTGTTCTTCTACATGGGGCAGCTTGGTTTCGACCGGGCAGTAGCGAGCACCCTGATCCTCATCGCCTACGCCGCCGCTTTTGCCGGGACGCCATTGTTCGCCAAGTTGGCCGGGCGGATCGGCAAGGCGCGGGCGTTACAGGCGGGCGCGTTCATTCAGGCGTTGCTGCAATTGGGGATGGCGGTGCAGCCCGCCAATTCCTTCTGGCTGACGGCGGCTAACGTGGCGGCGCTCGGCCTGTGCATCCCGATCGCCTGGTTCCTGCCCCGTGCGTTGATGGCCGATGTCGCCGACGCTACGCGCGCGCGCTTCGGCGTCGATCGCACGGGGCTGCTCTATGCGACGCTCAATGGATCGATGAAGCTGGCGTTGGGGCTGGCGGTGGGCCTAGCCTTCCTGTTGCTCGCCTGGCTCGGCTTCGATCCCGCCCATGCCAGTGACCCGCGCAACGGCCTGCCCCTGCGGAGCTTGATCGGCATCGTGCCAGCGCTCTTTTCGCTGGGCGTAGTCCTGTGCATGATGCGCTACCCTGAAACATCCCTGCGAGAGGCGAGCCGCCAGGCCGCGCTCGCCTGAAACTTCGAGAAGCTGAAAGAGATTGCCAATGAATCGTCGCGACCTGCTCAAATCCTCTGCTCTCCTGATGCTCGCAGCCGGTGTTCCTGCGGCTGCGCGACGGAAATCTGCTCCCCTGCTGGGGGCAGATGGCGCGGGCGTGCAGCTCTATATGTTTGAACCCGACCTGCACCGTTACCTTGACGGTACACTCGCCACGATCGCTGCGGCAGGTGTGCGATCGGTGGAGCTTGCGTCGCTGCATCGCCGGACGCCTGCCGAGTTCCGCGCTGCCCTGGACAAGGCAGGTTTGAAATGCCGCAGCGCCCATGTCGCTGCTTCATCGTCGGTGCCCGGCGCGAGCGGGCTGAACTTCGACAATCTGGACAAGCTGGTCGAGGATCTGAACATATTGGGATCACGCAATGCCGTGCTGCCGCTGTTCCAGTTCCCCAAGGACCCGAAATGGGGTCTGCCGGTGTCCTTCATGTCGCTGATGAAGCCGGGCGGCCCGCCGGTGCCAGCCGAGCGCTATGAACGCATGGCCGACTTCCTCAATGAAAAGGGTTCCGTCCTCAAGAAGAATGGCATCCGCATCGGCTATCACAATCATAATGGCGAGTTGGCTCCCCTCGGGGAGAAGACCGGCCTTCAGATCCTGCTGGAAAAGACCGACCCGCGCATCGTCGATTTCGAAATGGATGCGGGCTGGTTGGCGGCGGGCGGGCAGGACCCGGTCGCCTGGCTCAAACGCTATCGCGGGCGCTTTACCCAAATGCATGTGAAGGACATCGCGGCTGGGACCCAGGTTAATTATCATATGCAACAGAAGCCGACGGAGGTGGGGTCGGGCACGATGGATTGGCCCGCCATCCTGAAGGCGGCGCAGATTGCGGGCGTGCGCAACTTCTTTGTCGAGCAGGAGCCGCCATTCCCCGGCGCGCGCATCGACTCTCTAAAGAAGAGCCTTGCCTACCTTCGGACGCTGGAGACTGCACGATGAACTGCCGCCTGCTGACTCGCACGGCAATCTTCGCCTCACTGATCGTCGCAGCCATGCCGGGACAGGCGCAGAATGATGCAGCGTCAGCCCTGCTGTTTGACGATGTGACTGACACGCATGTGCCCGTTTCCAAATATCTCCACGCGCTGGACGTCGCGCTGGTGGATGTGGATGGCGATGGCGATCTGGACGCGGCGATCGCGGTCGAAATGGGTGCGAACCGGCTCTACATCAATGATGGGCAGGGCCACTTCACCTGGAAGCAGGGCGCGCTCGGCACCAAGGCGCATGACACGGAACATGTGCTGTCCGCCGACTTCAACCGTGATGGCTATCCCGATCTGATCTTCGTCGCGGAAGAGGATCATGCACACCAGCTGTTTCTGGGCGGACCGGGGGGCGAATTTACCGACGCGTCGGATCGGCTGCCGAAAATGAGCGAGGGCAATGGTGTTGCGGTGGGCGACGTCAATAGCGACGGCCTGCCGGATATCGTGATCGGCAATTCGGCGGAGGTGCGCTGGAACAAGCCGCGCGCGTCGGGGCAGAACTTCCTGTGGCTGAACGATCCCAAACAGCCCGGCACTTTCATTGATGCGACGGCGCCGCACCTGCCCGCCTATGAAGACGATACGCAGGACATCGCGCTGGCCGACCTGGACGGTGACGGCGACCTCGACATGGTGGTCGCGAACGAAAGTCCGCCGAACCGTGTGCTGATGAACGATGGCAAGGGGCATTTTCGCGAGGCGCCCAAGGCGCTTCAGCTGCTCACGCCGCTGGAGACGCGCGAAGTGCACGTCTTCGACGCCAATGGCGACAAGCGTCCCGACATCCTGTTCCTGAATCTGACCAGCAACAACAAGAAATGGGACAAGGACCCGCAAGCGCGGTTGCTGATCAACAAGGGGCGAGGCAAGTTCCGTGACGAAACCAAGGCGCGCCTGCCCGCCAACCGCTTTTCCAGCTGGGGCGGGACGGTGATGGACTTCAATCATGACGGTCATCCCGACCTGATCGTTGGCGCGATCGACGTGCCCGGGTTCAAGCCGTTGCAGCTGCGCGCCTATGCCAATGATGGCAAGGGACGCTTCACCGACGTGACGGCTTCGGTCATGCCTGCCGCGACCGTCGCGCGCAGTTGGAGCATGGCTAAGGGCGACGTTAACGGAGACGGCGTGGAGGACTTGTTCGTCGGCAGCTGGGGCACGCAGGCGCGCCTGCTGCTGGGCAAGCGCAAATAAGGGGTGGCTGATTTCCTGTTCCGCCAGGCGGAATTGCAGTTTCCGTCAGTTGCAAATTGCAGCTTTCATTGCCGATTTGTAAGTCCAGTGCAGAACGGCGGCGAGGGAACAGGTTTTGACGGACGGCGAGGGTATGAAAAAGGCGCGGATCGCGCTGGCGCGGGAGATGTTCGACGTCGCGCTGTCCGCGGTATCTGCGGAGCGATGCTTGCCTTCGCATATGCCATCCCCGCCGAAAGGACGGCGGCTGGTGCTTGCAGTGGGCAAGGCGGGTGCGGCGATGGCGGATGTCGCGCTTCGCCACTCGCCACCGGGGACGCAAACGATCATCCTTACGCCCTACGGCCATGGCCTGCCGCCCGGAACCTTCCCCGCCGACGCCCTCGTGATCGAGGCCGGGCATCCCTTGCCCGACGAACATGGTCAGCGCGCGGCGCAAATGATCCAGGAAGCCGTGCGAGACCTTGGTGAAGAGGATCAATTGCTGGCGCTGATCTCCGGCGGTGGCTCTGCGTTGTTGGCATTGCCGGTCGATGGCGTGTCGCTGGATGATAAGCGCCGGGTGACGCGCGAGCTGCTGTTTTGCGGTGCTACCATTTCGCAGATCAATTGCGTGCGTACGCACTTGTCACAGGTCAAGGGTGGGCGTCTGGCCGCGCTGGCGTATCCCGCGCAGGTAGTCACATTGGCCTTTTCCGACGTGCCGGGTGACGATCCAGCCCTGATCGCTTCAGGCCCTACGGTCGCGGATCGCACGACGCTGGCCGACGCGCGGCGGGTGATCGAACGCTATCGCATCACCGTTCCAGACAATGTGATGGCGGTGTTGAGCGACGATCGGCATGCGACGCCGAGACCGGGTTCGCCAGAGTTAGCGCGGGCCGATACGCGGATCGTCGCGCGCAACCGTATGGCGCTGGAAGCCGCGGGGGAAGTCGCCATGGCGGCAGGATACAAGCCTGTCTATCTGGGTGACGATCTGGAAGGAGACGCGACCGAACTTGGCATCGTCCATGCGGCGCTTGCTCTGCATCATCAGCGCAAGGGCGGACGCTGGGCGCTGCTGTCTGGTGGCGAAACCACCGTGCTGGTCGGCAATCCGTCAGGCAGTGGCGGGCGCAACAGCGAATATATGCTGAGCCTTGCCATGTCGCTGGACGCCGCGCGGGGCATATCGGCACTTGCGTGTGACACGGACGGCATCGACGGCGTGGGCGGCCATGCGGGGGCCATCGTCGATGAAAGCACTTTGGCGCGGGCTCGTGCCGCAGGCATGTCGGCCAGCGGAATGCTGCGCGAAAATAACAGCTTCGGCTTCTTCAACGCGCTGGGGGATCTGGTGTTTACCGGGCCGACGCGCACCAACGTCAATGATTTTCGCGCGATCCTGATCGACGGGTGAGCCCACATGCGAAACGTCAGTCGGCGGGAGCCCCATGAATTTTCCAGGCCGCGCCGATAGCGAAATGGCTAAGGATCAAGTCGTCCGCCATCAGCGCGTCGCCCGCGCGGACGGCCTCATAGATGCGGCGGTGATGATCGACCAGATATTCCCGCGCCATCGGGCTGTCCGCAATGCGTTGGCGCCGTTCGACATGGGACCGTTCCAGCAGGTGCGTAATCGTGCCGTAGACGGTAGATAGCGCAGGTGAGTGCGCAGCCGCGACCAGCTGCGTATGGAAATTGAGGTCGGCATGACCACCTTTAGCGACATCGCCGATCGTCGCTTCTATATCCTCCAGCGCCTGTTCAAGGTTTTGGCGATCTTCTTCCGTGGCGCGGGCGCAGGCCAGCCGTAGCGCCTGCCGCTCCAACGCGATCCGCACCTCGACAATATCGTCGATGATTGCCGGTTGCTGCGCCAGAGCGAGAGAGAAGAATTCGCCCAGCACCGATGCATCGGGAACGCGCACGGTGCTGGCGCGGCCGTGGCGTGTTTCCAGCACGCCGATCATCTCCATCGCCCGTACGGCTTCGCGCACGGCCGGGCGGCTTACTCCAAGGCTCAGCGCCAGTTCCCGTTCGCCCGGCAGGCGGTGGCCGGTCTGGACGCCGCCATTCACCAGCAGCTCGCGCAAATGGGCAAGTACCCGGCGATATCCGGAACTTTCTGGCTCTGCGGCTAGAGTGGCGCACTCCATGGTCATCATGTGGCTTTATCGTCCGCAAGCGCTGCTGACCAGTGGTTAGTCTGGCTGTCCACATAGTGAAACGGCAATAGGCCCTGCTTGACTTATTACGGCCATCACGTTGCTTGCGCAGGGACAAGGAGACAGATCGATGAAGGCAAAATATCTCTCGTTATCCGTCATGCTCGCGGTGCTGCCCCTGTCTGTGCTTCCCGCGCAGACCTTCACGCGGGGCGAGGCCGTTCCTGCTGCGATGCCGCTGGGGAACAAGCCCGGCAATCCAATCCAGGACATGCCGCCCGGTCAACGACTGATTTCAGCCTTTGGAGAGCGGCCGGTCTTTTCGCCCACGGGCGACAAGCTGGCCTTCATCGGCAAATCCTACGGTGACGCTTTCGAATATGACATGACGACGGGGCGTACCCGCAACTTGACAGGCCATGCGCCGAGCGAAGGTTATTTGCGGGTGCATTATCTTGCTGATGGCAGCTACGCGCTGCTCGGTCCCCGTATATTGGGAAAGACAAGGGAAGAGACGCGCCACGGCCGCATCGAATTATTCTGGATGGACCCGCAGGCGATGCGCGCACCAGTGGCACTGGGCATCACGGTGTTCGAAGGGATAGCGCTCAGCCCACGCAGCAACATGATCGCCTGGAGCCAGGTAAAACCTGCAGCAGGTGGCAAACCGGCATCGACCACCATTTATACGGGGCGCGTTGCCGTTAGCGCGCAATCAGCGAAGTTGGAAGACGTACGGGAAATCGTGACAACGACTGAATGCTTCGTCGAAGCGCAAGACTTCCTGCCGGGCGATAAGGGGCTGGTCATGCCCTGCTATGGTTTTGGCAAGGGGCCGACGGGCGTGGAAACAAAAGTGTTGTCCGTAGATTTCGCGACCAAAAAGATCACCGAATATCCGACGCCTTCCACCCTATATGGCGAGGTCGAAGGCATCTTCCCGGATGGCAAGCGGACATTGGTGGAATGCGCACAGGACCGCGCCAAAGGCATGGACCTGTGCGTCCTTGATCTCGATCCAAAGAAGCCGCGCTACACGCGCATGACGAACATCGTGCAATATGGCGGATGGAAATATGGCAATCCGGTCGTGCGGCCCGATGGCCGGATGATCGCTGCGCAAGTGGGATCGGCGGACGTGATCGACGCGGGCGTGGGGCAGGGCATCGTATTGATGGACCTGGCGCCGGACTTTTGATCGTAGTGGGTTGGGGAGGAGCTGAGAGTAGCCTCCCCAACCCCGCAATCAAGCAAGCGTCAACTGCACCGCTTCAAACGTATCGACCGGCGGCAGGTCGAACCACAGATGGTCGCCATCGCCATTCCGTCGCTTGCCCTTTACCGATTTGCCCGCCACCAGCATCTGCGTCGTGCTGCCCACTGATCCGCGCACGCCCAGCTTCAGGCCGTGGGCGATGACGGGATTGCCATAATGGGTGTTGCGCTGGCCCGAATAGTTGATGACATGCACCAGCATCTTGCCCGTATCGGCCTGCCGCATCGCCATCATCTCCATCGGTCCCGGACCTTCCAGCACCAGCGGCGGAGGCGGCGCATAGCGGGCGATCAGGCTTTCGAACAGCACCCGATGCGCATCGATGCCGTCGCGATAATAGAGCCAGTCGGGCAGCCATGGGATGTGCACATGGTGCCCCTTGCCATAGGGCATGACCAGCGCGCCAGCGTCGGCGCGCGCCGCTTCGCCCGGCCGCGCATAGGAAAATTCGGGCGGGCCGAAACGCTGGTCGGGCGCGAAGGGGATCAGGCTCGACGCGCCGCTGCGGGGGATGACTGGGAAGAAGTCCGCATCGATCGGCATGCGGCCGGGTCCCATGGGAATAGCGGCCTTGCTCATGTCCAGTGACCAGCCATGAGCATCGCGCGGCTGACCGAAGCTGGCCACCGGACTGGACCTCATCGCCGAGCCGGAGCGCGGCTTTCCCCCTTGCCCCTGCACGCCGGTATAGCCGGTCGCGATGAGCAGGCCGCCGGCTTCGACAAAGGCGTCGAGCGCATCGGCATCCTCATCGCTCAAGGTCATGATATGCGGCATGATGATGACGTCATAGGCTTTGTCGCGCGTGGCGTTGCGCACCTGCGTTCCGTTAGTCATCCAGAAGGGGAGGCGGGCATCGACCAGCGCCTGATAGGCCCCGCGCTGCGCACCGATGCCATAGCGCGCCAGCCCGGCGCCGGGTGACTGGAAAATCGATCCCACATTGTAGATCGCGACGCGGGCAGCCGGGGTCAGCCCGGCATAATGCTGTTCATTGGCGGCGTGCCAGTGGAAAAGGCGCGAGACGGGAGGCAGAAACCGAGGATCGTCCTGATCGTTGAGCGTTCCCATCAGATAAAGGTCGAGCTTGGCGCCCGTGCCAAGCGCCTGCGCGAAACGCAACATGTGGTTTTCGGTGCTTTCCGTCACCTGCCGCCACGGATAGTCGATATGCGCAGTGGAGGTTGCGGAAAAGGCTTTGCCCGGCGCAAGCGCCATAAGCGCCCGCGTCTGTTCGCCCATGGCATAGGGCCATTCGGGCGCCTTGCGCGACACCCGGCGCTGCACCTCTCCACGCGCAACGACGCCGCCGAAAAAATCCATCAAGGGCACATGGGGCCGTGCCGCCTCGATGACTGTGCGTGCTTTTGCAGAAAGCTCTGTCATGACGCGTGTTTGAAACTGCTGATAAGCATCCCAATTGGGATCGGTGCCGTCCTCGGTTTTGGGCAGGTCCAGCTTGTACAGTTCCCGGAATCGTCGCTTGCAATTGTCGCATACGCAAATGCCATGATCGACATCGGAATAGTCGGTGCGGACGAAGCCGGTCATGTTGAAGAACAGGCCGTCTACTTCATGGCGTTCGACCCCTTCCTTCAATATCTGAAGGCTGTAATCCTGCGCCCAGCCGCCATTAGGGCAGGCCTGGTAGGTCCCGGCATATTCACGCGGACTGCCATCGCGGTTGCGCATGAACCATTCGGGATGCGCGTCATAGGCAGGCTTCATCGCCTTGGACAGGTCAAAGCGGCCGATATAGGCCAGCCCTTCAGCATGGGCGGCGGCGACCATCTCGCCTGCGAAATCATTTTTCAGATAGGGGTTGCGATAGTGGAGCGGCAGCTCAGTGGGATAGAAGGCAACGATCCCGCCAATGTTCGACACGATCATGTTCGCACCGAAAGCACGGGTTTGCCGGGCGATCTCTCGCGGATCTTCCAGAGCGTCGATTTCGCGCAGGTTGGTCTGGACTATGCGATATTCATGCTTCCACCATTCGCGCCGATCAAAGCCGCCGATGTTCAGGGCGGACCAGGCCGGGCCGGGAAGGGCGCTCATCATAGCCGCCGTGGGCAAGGCGCGTACGAGATCGCGGCGCGAGACCCCGCCGTTCGCGTTCAAGTCCATCCTCCTCATGCTCCTGAATTGACAGATTGGGACGTTCAGTCTGCACCGGCGTGCCTGGATGGACAATGATGCCGCCGACGCCGTTCCGCGATATGGAATGGTACGCGGCCCGCTACGGTGTCTGTTCCGCATCGCGGAAAGGCGGGTATCTCTTGCCTGTCATCCTCCTTAGCGACGGTCGAACGGCTAACAGCGGAGGCGAGTGGCGATACCACGGAAATTCCGCATGATTTGACATAGGCCGCGATAGGAAAAGGGCAGGGATGGCGCCATGATCTGGGCACAAAATTACGACCCTTTCGGCAATGGTTTGCTGTCGGCTCTGGTTGCGGCCGTCCCCGTCATCGTGCTGCTGGGGGCGATCGGCCTTTTCCATGTGCGGGCGCATATCGCCGCCCTGATGGGCTTGGGGGCGGGCCTGGCAGTCGCGGTGCTGGCTTTCGGCATGCCTCCGGGCCTGGCGGTGCGCGCAGCCGGTTTCGGGGCGGCCTATGGGCTGCTGCCGATCGGCTGGATCGTGCTCAACATCATCTTCCTCTACCAGCTGACCGAAACGACCGGGCAGTTCCACATCCTGCGCAGCGCGATCACGTCGATCACCCCAGACAGCCGGTTGCAGCTGCTGCTGATCGCCTTCTGCTTCGGTGCCTTCTTCGAAGGAGCTGCGGGGTTCGGGACGCCGGTTGCGGTCACGGGCGCGATGCTGATCGGCCTTGGCTTTACGCGGTTGCAGGCTTCTGGCCTGTCATTGATCGCCAACACCGCACCTGTCGCGTTCGGGGCGCTCGGTACGCCGCTCGTCACGCTTTCGGGCGTGACCGGCCTGCCGCTGCTCGAACTATCAGCGATGGTGGGGCGGCAGATGACGCCGTTCGCCATCATCGTACCCTTTTGGCTGCTGGTCGCCTATTGCGGGTGGCGGCGGACGATGGAGGTGCTGCCCGCCGTGTTGGTCGCAGGCGTCAGTTTCGCGCTGGTGCAGCTTCTCATCTCCAACCTTCATGGCCCTTGGCTGACCTCCATCGGCGCGGCGCTCGCGTCGATCGCCGCGCTCATCGCGTTTCTGCGGATATGGCAGCCCGCGCGGATCATGCATGTCAACGAGGCGAAGCTTGCGCCGGGTGACGAGCGGGACATGGCCGCGACCGTTGATGCTGCTCATGCACAGCCCCTGCATGATCCCGCTGCCGTCCGGCGTGCCTGGATGCCGTGGATCATCCTGACGGCGTGTGTCTTCCTGTGGGGCCTTCCCTTCATGAAGCATGGGCTGGACGCCATCTTCGCGCTGCGCCTGCCCTTTGCCGGTCTGGATGGGGTGATCCAGCGCCTGCCCCCTGTCGTCACCGCACCGGAGTTTGAAAAGGCGATCTACAATCTCAACCTGCTGTCGGCCACGGGCACGGCGATATTAGTGGCCGCCCTTGCCTCTGCGCTGCTGTTGCGGGTGCCTGCGCGCACGGTCGGTCGCGTCTATCTGCGCACGTGGAAGCTGGTGCTGCCATCGCTGCTCACCATCGCGGCGATGTTGGGGCTTGGCTATCTCACCCGTTATGGCGGCATAGACGCGTCCATGGGCCTAGCCTTCGCGGCGACGGGGGTGCTCTATCCCTTTTTCGGCACCATGCTGGGGTGGCTGGGCGTTGCCGTCACCGGATCGGACACGGCGTCCAACGTGCTGTTCGGCGGATTGCAGAAGATCACGGCTGAACAGTTGAACCTGTCGCCTGTGCTAATGGCGAGTGCGAACAGCGCGGGCGGGGTCATGGGCAAGATGATCGACGCGCAGAGCATCGTCGTCGCCTCCACCGCGACCCAATGGTTCGGTCAGGAAGGCCGCATATTGCGCCATGTCTTCGTTCACAGCCTGGTGCTGGGTTCGCTGATCGGACTTTTTGTGATGCTACAAGCCTATGTCTATCCCTTCACTCTCCTCGTTCCCTGAGATGGCGCCTATTATGCAAACGGCCGCCGCCCGCGCTCTGCTGGAAAGCATCTATCTTGAGGCGCTGCAGTCGGTGCGCGGCGAAAGGCTGGTCGCATCGCTGGGCATTCCCGAGGGTGGCCATTGGTCCATTCGCCACCAGGGCAAAGCCATAGACTGGCCACTGGATTCAGATGGTCGCCTCGTTGTGATCGGCGCGGGAAAGGCCGTGGGGTCGCTCGCGAAGGGGCTGGAAACGCTGCTGGGAGAACGGATTTCGGACGGCTGCATCATCGTCAAACACGGTCATGATGAGCTGCTCACGCGCATCCGACAGCTTCAGGCGGGGCATCCGATTCCTGACGCGCAGGGGATGGAAGCAACCGCCGAGATGCTGCGGACGGTCGAAGGGCTGAACGAGCGTGACAGCGTGATCGTGCTGCTGACCGGCGGCGCGTCCGCCTTGATGGTTGCTCCGGTTGATGGCGTTACGCTGGAGGAGAAGGCGGCGGTGACCGGCATGCTGCTGCGTTCGGGCGCGTCGATTGAGGAGATCAACGCCGTCCGCAAACGCCTGTCGCGGGTGAAGGGCGGCGGGCTGCTGGACCACATCGGCCCCGCATCGGTGCTGACCTTGCTGATATCCGACGTGCCGAGCGGCGACATCTGCATGATCGGATCGGGGCCAACTCTTGCGGGCAGGGAAGGACAGGGGGACCCAATCGCCATTCTCAAGCGATATGGGCTGCAAGATACTGTGCCCACATCGATCCGGCGTGTGCTTGCCAAGGGCGTGCATCCGGTGCCCCAAACGGCGGGACGGCGGGAGACACTGCTGCTGGCCGAGAGCGCCACGCTGGTGGAGGCTGTGCATCGCATTGCGGCGCGGGAGGGGGTGGCCGTTCGAGATGTGGATACGGCAATGGCGGGCAACACTCATGACGCGGCACTGGCGATGGCCGCTGCCCTGCGCGTAGTACCGCCGCAGGATCGCCCTATGCTGTTGGTGTCGGCTGGGGAGACCACACTTCAGGTGACGGGCGACGGGCTGGGCGGACGTAACCAGGAATTTGCCTTGGTCGCCGCCATGGCGCTGGCGGGGCAGGACAATGCCGTCCTGCTTGCCGCTGGCACCGATGGCACCGACGGGCCAACCGATGCGGCGGGGGCTTTTGCCGATGGCGGGCTTCACGAGCGCGCGCGGGCGGTGGGGCTCAACCCGGCGGAGATGCTGG
Source organism: Sphingobium sp. TomTYG72 (assembly GCF_055394715.1). Lineage (NCBI taxonomy): Bacteria > Pseudomonadati > Pseudomonadota > Alphaproteobacteria > Sphingomonadales > Sphingobiaceae > Sphingobium > Sphingobium sp. TomTYG72. The sequence continues at coordinate 612,245 of NZ_AP027337.1, forward strand.
CGCGCAATGACAGCTACCGGTTGTTCGACGCGACGGGCGACCTGTTCCGCACCGGACCCACGGGCACCAATGTCATGGATCTGGTGCTGGGTCTTGCCTTCTGACCGGGCGCGAATTGAAAAGAGGGGAAGAGACATGGTCAAGCTGGCCGCCAATCTGTCGATGATGTTCCAGGACCTACCCTTTCTCGACCGCTTCGATGCGGCGGCGGAAGCTGGCTTTTTCGGCGTCGAGTTCATGTTTCCCTATGACCATGGCGCGGAAGAGGCGGCTGAACGGGCGCGGCGATGCGGGCTGGACGTCGTGCTGTTCAACCTGCCCGCTGGTGATTGGGCTGGCGGAGAGCGGGGCATCGCGGCGCTGCCTGATCGCGTGGAGGAGTTTCGCGCGGGCGTCGCTAAAGGGCTGGACTATGCCAAAGCGCTGGGCTGCCCGCGCCTTCACCTGATGGCGGGGAAGGCGCCCGCGAGCGCGGAGTGCCGGGCTGTATTGGTGGATAATATCGCTTACGCAGCCGACCTGGCGGCTACCGATGGCATCGAGATATTGATCGAACCGATCAATACCCGCGTGGATATTCCCGGCTATTTCTACGGCACGACCGACGCGGCTCTGTCGGTGATTGACGAGGCGGGCCGCGCCAATGTCCGCCTGCAATATGACATCTATCATATGCAGATCATGGAAGGCGACCTTGCCCGCACGATTGAGCGCTTGCTGCCCCGGATCGGCCATATGCAGCTGGCCGACAATCCGGGCCGCGCCGAACCTGGCGCCGGCGAAATCAATTATCCCTGGCTGCTGAGCCACATTGACGCGCTGGGCTATGGCGGGTGGATCGGATGCGAATACCGGCCTGCGGGCGACACGAAGGCGGGCCTTGGCTGGGCGCGCGATTATCTGAAATCTCAAGAGAGCGTGACATGAAGATCGGTTTCATTGGCCTCGGCATCATGGGCCGTCCCATGGCCGGGCATCTACAGGCGGCGGGCCATGCGATCTACAGCTGTGCCAACCGCACGCCGATGCCGGATGAGCTGCGCGAAGGCGGTGCAGTCGCCTGCGCTACGCCTGCGGATGTGGCGGCGGAGGTGGAATGCCTGATCCTGATGCTGCCCGACACGCCGGACGTCGAACGTGTGCTGTTCGGTGCGGACGGCGCGGCGCAGCGGTTGAAGCCCGGCACGATCGTCATCGACATGAGTTCCATCGACCCGATCGCGACCCGTGATTTTGCGGAGCGGATCGAGGCGCTGGGCTGCGCCTATGTCGATGCGCCGGTTTCCGGTGGCGAGGTGGGGGCCAAAAACGCGGCGCTTACCATAATGTGCGGTGGCAAGGCGGATGTGTTTGAAACGGTCCGGCCGCTCCTGGAACTGATGGGCAAGAGCATCACGCTGGTGGGTGACGTTGGCGCGGGACAGGTGACTAAGGTCGCCAACCAGATTATCGTCGCGCTGAATATCGAAGCCGTTTCCGAAGCGCTTGTCTTCGCATCGAAGGCGGGCGCGGACCCGGCGCGGGTGCGCGAAGCGTTGATGGGCGGCTTTGCTGCGTCGCGCGTTCTGGAGGTGCATGGCCAGCGGATGATCGACCGAACCTTCGACCCCGGCTTTCGCATCCGGCTCCACCAGAAGGATTTGAATCTGGCGCTCTCAGGTGCGCGTTCACTAGGCGTTGCGCTGCCTGCGACGGCAAATGCGCAGCAACTTTTCAGCAGTTGCGTAGCCCACGGCGATGCGGAAAAGGATCACAGCGCGATGGTGACGGCGCTCGAACGAGCTGCTAACCACTTGGTGAGTGGTTACTCAACCGAGAATGTTTCCAACACCAACAGCTCTTCCGGAGGATGCTCATGACCAACAATCGTCTCAAAGACCGCCGTATCATCGTGTTCGGCAGCGCGACCGGCATCGGCGCGGCCACTGTGAAGCGCCTGGCCGAGGAAGGCGCGCGCGTCTGCGCCGCCGACATCAACCTCGAAGGCGCGACGCAAGTGGCGCAGGAAGCGGGCGGGGAAACCTTCGCCGTCTATGTCGACATTTCCGACGAGGCATCGGTGCGGAAGGCGACGGAAGAGGCGGTGAGCCGCTTCGGCGGCCTCGACGGCGCGCATATCAATGCGGCAGACCTGCGCGTTATCATGGAAGACAGCGACGCGTTGGCCATCGACCTTTCCACATTTGACCGCACGATCGCGGTGAACCTGCGCGGCCACCTGCTGTGCACCCGCGCGGTCGTGCCGCACCTCGTCAAGAGCGGCAAGGGCGCGATTGTCTACACCAGCTCCGGCTCGGCGCATGGTGGTGAACCGACGCGGCCCTGCTATGCCATGGCGAAGGCGGGCGTGAATGCGCTGGCGCGCCACGTCGGTGCGCGCTGGGGCAAGGAAGGCATCACCGCCAATGTGCTCGCGCCCGGTTTCACCGTGACCGGCGAGATGAAGGCGGCGATGGAAGCGAATGCCGAGGAAGCCACCAAGTGGGCCGACTATTTCATGTCACGCACCCCGCACACCCGGCTGGGCCAATCTGAAGACCATGCTGGCGTCGTTGCGATGCTGTTGTCTGAGGATGGCCGCTGGATCAACGGTGCGATCTATGACGTCAATGGCGGATCGATGATGCGCGCTTGACGACACTGGCTGCGGCGCTCGCCTCTGCACGGATGGGCGCCGCAGCATTTGTTCAGTAAAGCGCGATCACGCGCGCAGGCATGCCGGTGGCGTTTTCCAGTGGCGCGACGCCTGCGAACAGCAACCCGCCCGCAGCAGGTGCGCGGTCGAGATTGGCGAGCCCCTCCAACGCCCAGCGCCCGCTGCGCAGCCATGCCTGATGAACGGGGAAGGCGGGCATCGCCTCACCAGCATCGATCGACATGGTATCGACGCCGATGCCACGCACATCTCGCTTCATCAGAATATCCATAACGGTAGCATCGAATCCGGGGCTTTTGCGCCGTTCGGCGGGGGTGAGGCTTGCATAGCTTGAAAAGGCTTTCAGCGGATCGCAGCCCGACAGCATGGCAACGCAGGAACCGGACGGGATGCGGCCGTGGCGGCGTTCCCATGCGATGACATCCCGCGATTCCACCCGGGCGTCGCGATCAGTTTTGACCTTGTCCCTTATGTCGATCACGACGAGCGGAACGATCAGCTGGCTGACGGGTATGTCGCCGACCGATGCTCCATCAGGCGCGAAATGACGGGGCGCGTCGAGATGCGTGCCGGTATGTTCGACGATCGAGATGCGGTTAAGCGCCATTCCCGCTTTCGTACCCGACCCTTCCACCGCTTCCATGGAGAGGCGGCCCGGCGTGAAGGCGAAGGCGCGCGTCAGCCTGTGCGTCAGGTCGAGGATGTGCAGTTTCCGCCCGTGCAGGGAAAGGCTGGCCTGATCCGGCGTCACCGGAGCAGCGTCAGCGTTGGAGGCTGTGCCCAGGACAAGAGCCCCCAGCGCGCTCACGGCGAGCATGTCGCGGCGGTCGATCATGGCGGCTTGCTCCTTTTCTTGGTCGAAAGCGACTTGAGTTACATGGGACCATCTCAACTCCGTTCGGGCTGAGCTTGTCGAAGCCTCTTCCTTTTTCTTTCAGGAAGTAGAGCCCTTCGACAAGCTCAGGGCGAACGGAACATGAGTTCGCAGGAAGGCTCAGCGCTAGGCGAAATCAATCGCGACAACTTCGTGGAAGTCTATGTACGGCACATCGACTTCGACCCAGCCGTCCGCCGCCCCGTGTGGCACGGCTGTTCCTGCGGTCAGCAGCCGGGCCTGCGCAGCGCCTTTGCCTTGTGGCAGTTGCATGCGGACCCGGTAGGGACCGGTCATGATCGCCTCGCGATAGCTGCCCCGCATCGTCATGGGGTTGTTGAGATTGACCAGATGCGCCGTCATCGATTTGTCCTGGCGCCAGAAAGCGATGTCCAGCAGGCCCGGCCCTTCGATCTGTAGCGGATGCTCTTCCTGATGAGTCCAATCTAGCATTGCGCGCAGCAATGTCAGGTGATCGCCATGACCAAGCTCTGCAAAGGTGCGGTCGATGTCCATGGGCAGATAGGCGATGCGGCCACGGCCGACTTGATGGCAGATCGCCATCGGCAGGTTGGTTTCCGTCTTGTCAGTGAAGACGCGTTCCATTGGCAGGTCGGGATAGCTCGGCACCAGCGTCAATGCCACGTCCCTCTGGTCGCGCGCGGTGACAGGCTGGCGGAAGAGCGGGCCGATGGTGCGATTGATGTCGCTCAGGTCGGCCATGGCCGTGTGTGCATGGCGTAGGGTGAGATAGGCGTTCTTGAGCGGCCCTTCGGGCTCCCCGGCGATAGAGCAGCCGAACAGGTCCGCCAAGCCAAAGTCCGCCCGCTGCCGTCCGTCACCATCGTAGAGAGAGGTCTGGTACGTGGCGATTACGTTGCCGCCCCGCTTCACGAAGGCGCGTATCTGATTGCATTGCGCGTCCGACAACACCGCCGCATTGGCTAGAATGATGGTGCGGAAGCGCGACAGGCTGGCTTCGTCCAGAAAATCCTCGTCAATGAGGTCGAAGGGCACGCGCGATTCAAGCGCCGCTTGATAGAAGCCGCGCGAATGACCCTCCAGTTGCCCGCGCTGATTCCAGCCGCCCATATAGGCAGTCGTCCTGGGCGAATGGATGATCGCGACCCGCGCCAGATTGCCGTTGTTGCGCAGATAGGCTTCGTTGGCGTGGTGCCAGCTGTAGATTTGCCGGACGACTTCCATCCAGCGGCGGTCGAGCGGCTTGGCATTGAACTTGGTGATCCACGGGCGCGCGCCCTGCGCGATCGCGCCTGCCGCCCAGATGCGGATTTCGGCCGGGCTCTGCACCGAATCCTTCCAGCGATAGGCTTCTTCCACCCCCACGGAGATGATGTGGCCGACCGGCTTGTCCTTCATGAAGGCGCGCAGTTCGCGGGTGTAGCGGCCCGCGCCCCAGACCTCGGGACCCGTGCCCCAGCCCGAATCGTCGGACGAGCGTGCCTGGCGATCGCAAAAGGACAGCGGTAGACGCTTTGACAGAGCGGGGCCGTTCAGATCGACCAGTCCCCGGCGGTCACCGCCTGGGATGAAGAAGGCCTGGGGCCGGTGCTTGCGCGCGGCCGCGTTCCAAAGGTCCATGAGGGCGAAGAGCCGATCTTCAACCCAGGCCGCATATCGCCGCCCTTCCGGCTTGGAAGGGTCTGGGTCAGCCGGAATCTCCTGGCCAGACGCGGCGCGGTAGAGCGTCCGGCAGCTTTGGCAATAGCAGGTGCCGCTGCCGTTCCAGCGGTTGCCGAAAAAGCCATCCACTGGATAGCGTCGGGCGATTTCCTCGATCACCTTGGGCATCAGCTCAAAATTATAGGGGCCATAGGCGCAGGTGAGTGTCAGGTCCGGCGCGCTGCCGTGCCGTTTGATCTTGCCGTCCGGGCCGGTCAGCGCCCATTCGGGATGGGCGGCGGCGGCGGCCGCGTTCATTGCGTGCGGATCGATACGGGCGAGCACGCGCATCCCCAGCTTCTTGCACGCAGCGACCATATCGCCGAACGGGTCCACGCCCTTTCCGATGCCCTGCGCCATGCCATGATAGGGAATGGCCGTCGGGTAGAAGGCGATGCCTCCCCCCGCGCTGAGGCAGACGCCGTCGGCATGAATCTGCTGGAAATAATCGATCCAGAAAGCCGGATCGTACTGGCCCGGATCATCTTCGGTAAAGGCAAGCTGGAACCAACGCATGGGTTCGCTCGCCCAGTCCGGCGCGCCGCTTTGTCCGATTTTGCGGGCAAAGGCGGGCTCAATACTGGACAGCAGCGCACCAGCCCCCAACGTCAATGCCGTGCGGCGATCGAGCGGCAAGATGTCGGGCATGATCCTCTCCTTTGCTTGGCTCGATCCTTAGCCCAAGGCCGTCGATCCACAATCGATCATCCCATGATGTGGGACGGCGATGTGAACCGGATGTTTTCCTGACACGCATGATGGATAAGGGCCGATCGAAGGCCGACGCAAAGCATATCGACAAAGGCGGGGAAACAGGTCATACCAGTTTCTCTAAGGCTGCGTTCGCGCGACGGCGGCTTGGCAGGGCGAGGAACAGGATGTGACCGAAAGTCAGCAAGAGCCGGAGGACGGTCTGCTTGGGCGAGTGCAGTCGCTGGTGCGGGCGTTCGGCATTCTCGATGAATTGGCCAAGAGCGATCATATGACGCTTAGCGACCTGTCCCGTGCCGTGGGCCTGCCGCGATCCACTACCCATCGCCTGCTGACGACCATGGAGGCGTTGCGCTATGTCGCTTTCGACCGGCGGAAAAATGGCTGGTCGGTCGGCGTCCAGGCCTTCACCGTGGGCGCGGTTTTCGCTCAGACGCGGGACTTGGGCCAGTTGGGCCACACGATCATGCGGTCACTGATGTCGGAAGTGCAGCATTGCGTGAACATCGCCGTGCCGGAGGGGGCGGGTGTCTGTTATGTCGGGCAGGCCGCGACCAACGGTTTCCGCCAGACTGCGGCGCGGCCGGGTGCTGTGCTGCCGCTGCATAGCACGGCGTCGGGCAAGGTGCTGATGGCGCAATGGTCCCGGCCGGAGTTCGACCGCTATCTGGACAGCACGCCGCTCAAGGCCCGTACCGCGCGTAGCATCATCGACGGCGATCGGTTGCGTAACGAACTGGCGCAGATCAGGGCGCGCGGATATGCGCTAGACGACGAAGAGCATAGCGATGGCCTTCGCTGCGTCGCTGCTGTGGTCAAGGACCGCTACGGGCTGCCCAAGGGGTCACTGTCGATTTCGGACCGGTCGTCTCATCTGACCCGCGCCCGGCTGGACGAGTTGGGGCCTGCACTGATCAGCGCGGCGCAGCGGATGAGCGTGGAAATCGCGACGCAGAGTTTCTGATCAGCCTGACGTGTCCAAATCCAGCCTTACCAGACATTTCGGATCACTTCTGCCGCTTCGGTGAACAGTAACGCCGTGGCGCACGCCTGCGCGGCTGCATGATAACGGAACGAAGAGATACCGGCGTAACAGCGCTGGCGGCAGGAGAGGGCGATGAAAGACATGAAATCCCATGGTCGCGACAGGCGCGTCGCGGCGGGATTGCTGGCGGTGGGTAGCATGATGGCGGTTGGTGCGTCCGCGCCGCCGCCTCAGACCTTTTCCTTTGCGCTGACCAACATCTATATCGCGGCTTACGAAGATGAAAAGGCATGCCGCGCACCGTCGCTCAGTTCGTCCGACCTGTTCCTGAAAAGCCTGCCTCCCGCCGAGCGCGCGAAATATGAGGCGCCCGACAAGGTGCAGGAGTTGCACAAGCTGATGGGCCAGCGCCTTGGCTTCAAGATGGTGCCCACCGGCAAGCCTTCCGGCTCCAATGGCAGCATGGCTCAACTGAGCGAAGCGGAACAGGAAGCCTTGCGCCAGAAATATCATATACCGAAGGGGAAGGGCACCGCTGCCTTCCTGGGCACCCGTTTCGCCTATGACAGCTGCACCAATCCGGAAGACTTTCCCTTCATGGAAAAGGGAAATGAGGATTATCGCGGCCCCATCGCCTACGGCATCGATCTGGACGGCCGCGCGAGCAAGGGTGATTATGTCAGCCCCGATCAGAAGCCGGGCGTCGATAACCAGCTGATCCGGGCGGTGGGATGCACTTTTTCCACGCGCGATTTCGGCACGCCCAAGGTGGCGGACGAGGTGATCACATCGATGTCGTCGCCCACGCTGGTCGAGGTGAGTGGCGTCGATGATCCGGTCAACGACGATGATGTGACGGTGCGCCTTTACGCCAGCGGCAATCCTTTGGAACTGTCGGGTGCGGGGAAGCCGCTGGCATGGGCCAGTCTGGATGTTGATCCGGATCGCCGCTTCATGGCGCAGGCCAAGGGAAAAATCCGCAACGGCGAACTGCTAACTGAACCGTTCGACTTACGGTTGCGGCTGCGTGAGCAGATTATCGACAGCTATCGCGAGGTCCGGCAAGCGCGCATTCAGGCGAAGATCAAGCCGGGCGAAGCCATAGAGGGTGGCATTTACGGCTATCACACTTTGGCGAGCATTGAGGACAATTATCATCAATCGACCCAGGTGGGCGCCAATCTGACGCGCATGTCCTGCCCGGCGTTGATCAAGGCGGTGCGGCGCTATGCCGATGCCTTTCCGGACCCGAAGACGGGACGCAACACGGCCATTTCATCAGCATTGCGGTTCAAGGGCGTGCCCGTCTTCCTGATCAAACCGCAGCAAGTGGCGCAAGGGGTGCAGCAGTGAGCGGGTCGGTGAATTCATCGCGCATCCTTCGCGCGCTGTCCGCCGTGACGGCGTTCTGTTCCATCGGCGCAATCCTGATGGGCGCCAGCGCCGGACAGGCGGATGCGCCAGCGCAGCAGCAGGCGCAACCACAGGTGCCCAAGTTCCGTCGGCTGACCGAGGCGCAATATCGCGCGACCATCGCCGATATATTCGGGCCTGACATCAAGGTGAGCGGTCGGTTCGAACCAGACATGCGGATCGGCGGCCTGCTGGCGGCGGGCACCAGCGCAGTCTCGCTCACCCCGGCGGGGGCCGAGCAATATGAGCAGATCGCGCGGGGGATCGCCGAACAGGTGATCGATGCGCAACATCGCGACCGGCTGGTCGGCTGCGCGCCGTCAGCGTCCGACCCTCAAGGCGCGGCCTGCGCGGCGGATTTCTTCAAGCGGGTCGGCCTCAGGATTTACCGACGGCCCCTGACCGACGGGGAGGTGAAGCTCGCCGTCGCCCAGACGTTGGCGGCGGCCGCGACGGTGAAGGATTTTCACAGTGGGCTGGCGATCATGCTGACGGCGATGCTGTCCGACCTACCCTTCCTGTTCCAGACCGACCGGGAGGTGGCCGACCCCAGTGCGCCAGGCGGCCGGACGATCGACGCATGGTCGCGTGCCAGCAAGCTCAGCTATTTCCTGTGGAACAGCACGCCCGATGAACAATTGTTGCAGGCGGCGGCGGACGGCAGCCTGATGACGCAGGCCGGGCTTGTCCGGCAGGTGGACCGGTTGATGGCGTCGCCACGGTTCGAAACCGGCGTGCGGTCTTTCTTCGACGACTTCCTCCAACTGGAAGGCATGATGTCGCTGTCGAAGGACGGTATCATTTATCCGGCGTTCCGATCTTCCGCCGCACCCGCCGCACGGGAACAGACGCTGCGCACCATCACGACGCTGCTGGTGGAGGAAAATGGCGATTATCGTGACCTGTTCACCACCCGCCGGGTGGCGATGAACCGGCAGTTGAGCCCGCTCTATCGCATACCCTATGGCCCGCTCGATTGGTCGATGATCACCTTGCCGGACAATGATCCGCGCGTCGGGCTGCTGACGCAGATCAGCTTTCTGGCGCTCCATTCGCATGAGGGACGATCCTCGCCCACGTTGCGCGGCAAGGCGCTGCGCGAAGTGCTGATGTGCGAACACGTGCCGACGCCGCCCGCCAATGTGAACTTCACTATCGTCCAGGACACGAGCAATCCCGCCTTCCGCACCACACGCGAGCGCCTGAAGGCGCATCTCGACGATGAGGAATGCGCCAGCTGCCATAAGCTGACCGATCCGATGGGGCTGACGCTGGACAGTTTTGACGGCGCGGGGCAGTTCCGGCCTACGGAAAATGGCGTGCAGATCGACACTTCGGGCATGCTGGACAAAGTCGTCTTCAACGACAGCGCGGGCTTGGGCAAGGCGTTGCACGACAATCCAAAGGTGACGCAGTGTCTGGCGCAATCGGCGTGGCGCTACGCTGCAGGACGGTCGCTGCTTCCGTCCGAAGAGCCTTTGACGACCCGTCTGCATGACGATTTCGCCCGCGCCGGATTTCGCATTCGGCCGCTGTTCCGGCGGATCGTTATCGATCCCCAATTCTTCGCCGTGCGGGCGCCAGCGGCGTCGCGGATCGCGGGCAAGCCATCGTCAGGAAGGAAAGGTTGATGACGCAGTTCGACAGGCGCGGCTTTTTGCTGCGCGGCATGCTTGGCGGCGGCGCGGTAGCCGTGGGCCTGCCGTTCCTCGACTATTTTCTGGACAATAATGGCGCGGCGGTGGCCGCGACCTATGGCGGCGGGCGTTTGCCAGTGCGCTTTGGCACGTGGTTCTGGGGATGCGGAATGATCCCCGATCGCTGGAACCCCAAGACGGCTGGCGCCAATTACGACCTGCCGCCCGAACTTGCGCCGATCAAGCCCGTGCAGGACAAGGTTTCCGTCCTTTCAGGCTTCGGTGTCACCTTGGGCGGCAAGAGCAATCAGCCGCATATCTCGGGCAATGTGGGCCTTCGAACCGGGACGCCCAGCGATTCATGGCAGCAGCTCGTCGGCCCGACATTCGACGTCAGCATCGCCGACGCGATCGGCGCGGGTACGCTGTTCCGCAGCCTGGAACTGAGCGCCGATGGCAACGCGCGCACCAGCTTTTCCTATCGCAGCGGCACGGAGATGAACCCCAGCGTTGTATCGCCCATGGAGCTATATCGCCGCATCTTCGGCGCGGATTTCCGCGATCCCAATGCGGCGGAATTCACCCCTGACCCCAAGGTGATGGCGCGGCGCAGCGTGTTGTCCGCCGTGACCGATGAACGGCGTAGGATGCTGGGCAAGCTGGGCGCGGAGGACAAGGCGCGGATCGACAGCTATTTCACCTCCATCCGTGAGGTCGAGAACAAGCTGGCGCTGCAACTGGAAAAGCCGCCCCGGGCCGAGGCGTGCGTCGTCCCAGCGGAGCCCACCGACCTGCCTGCCAGCACGGACGTCACCGCTCGCCAACGGTCGCACAAGCTGATGGCGGAACTGCTGGCTATGGCCCTCGCCTGCAACCAGACAAAGGTTTTCAACATGGTCTTTTCCACCGCTACCGCCGATCTGCGGCAGGCCGGATCTCCCACCGCCTATCACCAAGCGACGCATGAGGAACAGGTGGACCGGACAAAGGGCTATCAGCCGACGGTCGATGCCTTTTCCACGCAGAGCATGCAGGGATGGGCCGATTTCGTAACGGCAATGTCGGCGATCAAGGAAGGGGACGGCACTTTGCTCGACAACATGCTGGTCGTAGCTCATTCCGAGGTCAGCTATGCGAAAAACCATGACGTGAATGGCATCCCTGTAATGCTGGCCGGACGGGCAGGCGGGAAGGTGAAGAGCGGCATACACATAGCAGGGCAGGGCGACCCGATTTCGCGCGTCGGCCTCACCATGCAACAACTGATGGGGGTTCCCGTCGATGCCTGGGGGACGGACGCCATGCGGACGTCGCGCAGCTTGTCGGAGATCATGGCATGAAGCGCGCCGCGATGATTGCCCTGTCCGCGCTGCTGGCGACCGCGCCCGTTTACGCGCAGACGCAAGGTCAGCCTACGATTTCAGGGTTCGGTTTCTTGTCGCTGGAGGTGGCCGATATGGCCCGCGCCCGATCCTTCTATGTCGATGCGCTCGGCATGAAGCCGGTCTTTACGATCAGCAAGCCGGGTGATCCTGCCGAAAAGATCGCATTCAATTTTTCCGGTGATCTCCGTTCCAGCGAACCGCTGCTGATCCTCATTCACTATGAAAAGCCGAACGCCACCCAGAACCGTTCGACGGGTGCGAAGGTCGGCATTCGTGTCAGTGACAGTCGGGCCGCCGCGCTGCGCGTACAGAAGGCGGGTTTTCCCATCGTCAGGATCGCTGCGGCCGACGAGAAGGGGCCGGTGATCAACAGCGTGGTGCGCGATGCCGATGGCGTAATCGTGGAACTGGTGCAATTGCGTAGTCAGTAGGACTTGTCCGAAGGCGCGGCGAGCAGGGGTGAGCTCTGCTCCGCCTCTTGGGGACTGACCTTCTCTCGCCTATTGTCAGCATTGCATGAGACATTTATGGCCGATTCGAACGGTCAGGTGGCGGACTGTGCGCAGACTAGTTTGCCCGATTCCGCTTAAAATGCGGATTTTTTGATCGATCGCCGTCAGGGAATCGCGCCAAAGCTATTCCCTGCCGCCCGCCGCGCGTGTAATGGCGCGCTCGCAAGATCGCACGGAATGGAATGTGAATGGCTTACCCAAGCAAGCAAGGTTTATATGATCCCGGTAATGAGCATGACGCATGCGGCGTCGGCTTCATCGCCAACATAAAGGGATTAAAAACCCACGATATTGTTCTTCGTGGCTTGGACATTCTGCGCAATATCGACCATCGTGGCGCAGTCGGCGCGGACCCCTTGGTTGGCGACGGCGCGGGCATTTTGATTCAGATTCCCGATTCGCTATATCGCGATTGGGCCACCGGCGCGGGCATCGATCTGCCGCAGCCCGGGGATTATGGCGTCGCCATGTGCTTCCTGCCGCGTGACAGCGATGCCGAAGCCGCCGCCGTGCAGCAGCTTGAGCGGTTTATCCTGAAGGAAGGCCAGGTCCTGCTGGGTTGGCGCGACGTGCCGGTAACCCTCGACGGGCTGGGCCAGACGGTGCTGGACGAGATGCCGACCATCCGTCAGTGCTTTGTCGGCCGAGGCGCCGGAACGAAGGATCAGGACGCGTTCGAGCGCAAGCTGCTCGCCATCCGCAAGCAGACCCAGAATCCGCTGAAGGAATTGTCGCAGAAGCAGGGGCTGGAGGCGCTGGCCGACTTCTATGTGCCGTCCTTCTCTACCCGCACCGTCGTCTACAAGGGTCTGCTCCTCTGCGATCAGGTTGGCAGCTTCTATGACGATCTGCGCGACCCGCTGTGCCAGTCGGCGCTCGCGCTCGTCCACCAGCGTTTCTCGACCAACACCTTCCCCTCGTGGAAGCTCGCGCACCCCTATCGCTTCATCGCCCATAATGGCGAAATCAATACGGTTCGCGGCAATGTGAACTGGATGAACGCGCGCCGCCGCACGCTTGAATCCCCGCTGCTGGGCGCGGACCTCGACAAGATGTGGCCGCTGATCCCGCATGGCCAGTCGGACACGGCCTGCCTCGATAATGCGCTCGAACTGCTGGTTGCCGGTGGCTACCCGCTGGCGCAGGCGGTCATGATGCTGATCCCGGAAGCATGGGCGGGCAATCCGCTGATGGACCCGAAGCGCAAGGCGTTTTACGAATATTTCGCCGCCTTGATGGAGCCTTGGGACGGTCCTGCTGCCATCGCCTTTACTGACGGCCGCCAGATTGGCGCGACCCTCGACCGCAACGGCCTGCGCCCGGCGCGCTTCATCGTGACCGATGACGATCATATCGTCCTCGCATCCGAAAGCGGCGTCCTGCCCTTCAAGGAAGAAAATATCGTCCGCAAGTGGCGGCTTCAGCCGGGCAAGATGCTGCTCATCGACCTGGATCAGGGCCGCATCATCGAGGATGAAGAGATCAAGGCCCAGCTCGCGGACGAACATCCCTATGAGGAGTGGCTGAAGGAAACGCAGTACAAGCTGGAGGAGTTGCCCGCTTCGCTCGGCGAGGACCTGCTGCCGTCGCGCGGCAATGATGCGGCTGCGTTCCTCGATCGCCAGCAGGCGTTCGGCTATACCCAGGAAGACGTGCTGAAGTTCCTGGAGCCGATGGCGCGCAATGCCGAAGACCCGATCGGGTCCATGGGCATCGACACGCCCATCGCCGTGCTCAGCCAAAAATCGCGTCTGCTCTACGATTATTTCAAGCAGAATTTCGCTCAGGTCACCAACCCGCCGATCGACCCGATCCGCGAGGAATTGGTGATGAGCCTGGTGTCGATGATCGGCCCGCGCCCGAACCTGCTTGGCCACCATGCGGGCACGCACAAGCGGCTCGAAACGCTCCAGCCGGTGCTGACCGATGCCGATCTCGCCAAGATTCGCGGCATCCATGATGCGCTCGACGGCGCGTTCCGCACGCAGACCATCGACATCAGCTGGCCGACGGCGGAAGGAGCCGCCGGTCTGGAACGTGCGCTCGACCGCATCTGCAACGAAGCGACCGAAGCGGTGCTGGCGGATCAGAACATCCTGATCCTGTCCGACCGCAACGTGTCGGCAGAGCGCATCGGCATTCCGGCCGCGCTCGCCACCGCAGCGGTCCATCATCACCTCATTCGTCAGGGCCTGCGCATGCAGACCGGTCTCGTCGTCGAAACGGGCGAAGCACGCGAAGTGCATCATTTCTGCGTCCTCGCCGGTTATGGCGCGGAGGCGGTGAATCCCTATCTCGCGTTCGAGACGCTTGAGCAGATCCGCGTGAAGCAGAACCTGCCGCTGCCTCCTTACGAAGTTCAGAAGAACTACATCAAGGCGGTCGGCAAGGGCATATTGAAGGTCATGTCCAAGATGGGCATTTCGACCTATCAAAGCTATTGCGGCGCGCAGATTTTCGACGCGGTCGGCCTCAATTCAGCGTTCCTGGAGCGCTATTTCACCGGCACTGCCACTACTATCGAGGGCATCGGCCTTGCCGAGATCGCGGAGGAAACGGCCAATCGCCATCGCGAGGCGTTCGGCGACAATCCCATCTACCGCAACATGCTCGATGTCGGCGGCGCCTATGCCTATCGCGTCCGTGGCGAGGAACATGCCTGGACGCCGCAGAGCGTCGCGTCGCTCCAGCATGCGGTGCGCGGCAATAATCCGAAGGAATATGAAGCCTTCGCCGCGTCCATCAATCAGCAGAATGAGCGGCTGCTGACCATTCGCGGCCTTATGAAGTTCAAGTTCGCGGATCAGGCAATCCCGCTTGATGAGGTCGAGCCCGCCAGCGAGATCGTGAAGCGGTTCGCGACCGGCGCGATGAGCTATGGCTCGATCAGCTGGGAAGCGCACACGACCCTGGCCGTTGCCATGAACCGTATCGGCGGCAAGTCGAACACGGGCGAAGGCGGTGAGGACCCCAAGCGGTTCACGCCGCTGCCCAACGGCGATTCCATGCGCTCGGCGATCAAGCAGGTGGCCTCGGGCCGCTTCGGCGTGACCACCGAATATCTGGTTAATGCCGATGACGTGCAGATCAAGATGGCGCAGGGCGCAAAGCCGGGTGAGGGCGGTCAGCTGCCGGGTGACAAGGTCGACAAGACCATCGGCAAGACGCGCCACTCGACGCCGGGCGTGGGCCTCATCTCCCCGCCGCCGCACCATGACATCTATTCGATCGAGGATCTGGCGCAGCTGATCCACGACCTGAAGAACGTCAATCCGGGCGCCCGTATCTCGGTTAAGCTGGTGTCGGAAGTCGGCGTCGGCACGGTTGCTGCTGGCGTCAGCAAAGCTCGGGCAGACCATGTCACCATCTCGGGCTATGAAGGGGGCACCGGCGCGTCGCCGCTGACGTCGCTGACCCATGCGGGCTCTCCTTGGGAAATCGGCCTCGCCGAAACGCAGCAGACGCTGCTGCTCAACGGCCTGCGCACCCGTATCGCCGTTCAGGTCGATGGCGGCCTGCGCACCGGCCGCGACGTGGCCATTGGCGCGCTGCTCGGCGCGGATGAATTCGGCTTCGCCACCGCTCCGCTGATCGCGGCGGGCTGCATCATGATGCGCAAGTGCCACCTCAACACCTGCCCGGTCGGCGTCGCGACCCAGGACCCTGAACTGCGGAAGCGTTTCACGGGCCAGCCGGAACATGTGATCAACTATTTCTTCTTCGTCGCGGAAGAACTGCGCACGATCATGGCGCAGCTCGGCTTCCGCACGATCGATGAGATGGTGGGCCGCGTCGATCGCCTCGACATGCGCGATGCCATCGACCACTGGAAGGCGAAGGGCGTCGACCTAAGCCGCCTCCTCCATCAGGTCGCGCCGGATCAGGATCTGGTCCTTCGCAACACGGAAGGCCAGGAACATGGCTTGGATGCGGCACTTGATCAGGATCTGATCAAGGCATCGATGGATGCGCTGGAAAAGCGCGAGCCGGTTCGCATCGAACGGCCGATCCGCAACGTCAATCGTACGGTCGGCGCGATGCTTTCGGGCGAAGTCGCTCGCCGCTTCGGCCATGCCGGCCTGCCCGACAATAGCATTCTGGTGAAGCTGCAAGGCGTTGCGGGCCAGAGCTTCGGCGCTTTCCTGGCGCATGGCGTGACGCTGGACCTGACCGGTGACGCGAACGACTATGTGGGCAAGGGCCTGTCTGGGGGCCGCATTATCGTCCGTCCGCCAGCAGATACCAAGCGGGTCCCCATCGACAATATCATCGTCGGCAACACCGTTCTCTACGGCGCCATTTCCGGTGAAGCCTTCTTCAGCGGCGTCGGCGGCGAACGTTTCGCGGTTCGCAACTCGGGTGCGATCGCAGTCGTCGAGGGCGTGGGTGATCATGGCTGCGAATATATGACCGGCGGCGTGGTCGTCGTGCTCGGGCAAACCGGCCGCAACTTCGCGGCAGGCATGTCGGGCGGCATCGCCTATGTCTACGATCCCGACGGCAGCTTCCGGTCGAAGGTCAATCACGCGATGGTCGATGTCGATCCGATCCCGGCGAAGGCTTCGGACGACGATGGCCTTGGCCGTCCGCTGCAACGCGGTGTGGACGTCAATGACTGGGGCATGGGCGACATGCTGCGCCATGACGCCGACCGCCTGCGCATCCTGCTTGAACGGCATAAGCTGTACACGGGTTCGGAACGCGCCGAGGCGCTGCTGGCCGATTGGCAGGGCACGCTTGCGAACTTCGTCCGGGTCATGCCGAAAGACTATCGCAAGGCTCTGCAGAGCATGGAAGATGAACGCGTTGCCGTAGCCCCCGTGGCCGCCGAATAGGCTTCATGGGGTGAGGGCATTACTCCCTCGCATGCGACAAGATTGAGAAGTTTGGAGAAAGAGTTTGGGCAAGCCCACCGGTTTCCTCGAGGTTGAGCGCAAAGATCGCAGCTACACCGCGCCCGAAGAGCGTCTGAAGCACTGGAACGAATTCATCGTCCCGCTGTCGAAGGAAGAGATCCGCGACCAGGCCGCGCGCTGCATGGCCTGCGGCATTCCCTTCTGTCACAATGGCTGTCCGGTGAACAACATCATCCCCGACTGGAACCATCTGGTCTATGAGGATGATTGGAAGACGGCGCTGGAAACGCTGCATAGCACCAATAACTTCCCGGAATTCACCGGCCGCGTCTGCCCCGCGCCATGCGAGGCGAGCTGCACGCTGAACATCGTGGACTCTCCCGTCACCATCAAGTCGATCGAATGCGAAATCGTCGATCGCGGCTGGCGGGAAGGCTGGATCGAACCGCAGCTGCCCGCGCGCAAGACGGGCAAGCGCGTCGCCGTCGTCGGTTCTGGCCCGGCTGGCCTTGCCTGCGCGCAGCAGCTCGCCCGCGCTGGTCACACCGTCACTGTGTTTGAAAAGAATGACCGGGTCGGTGGATTGCTGCGCTACGGCATTCCCGACTTCAAGATGGAAAAGCATCTGATCAACCGCCGCGCCCAGCAGATGGAAGCGGAAGGTGTCGAATTCCGCACTTCGACCGAAATCGGCGTCGCCATTTCGATGGACGCGCTGCGCAGCAATTATGACGCCGTGGTTCTATCCGGTGGCGCCGAACATCCCCGCACGCTGGACATTCCCGGAAGCGAGCTGGCTGGCGTGCGGCTGGCGATGGAATTCCTGACGCAGCAGAACAAGCGCAATGCTGGCGACGATGAACTGCGCGCCGCGCCGCGCGGCACCTTGTCCGCGCAGGGCAAGCATGTCGTCGTCATCGGCGGCGGTGACACGGGGTCGGACTGTGTCGGCACCTCCAACCGACAGGGTGCCGCTTCGGTCACCCAACTGGAAATCATGCCAAAGCCGCCCGAGAGGGAAGAAAAGTCGCTTAGCTGGCCCAATTGGCCGCTGAAGTTGCGCACGTCTTCCTCTCATCAGGAAGGGTGCGATCGCGACTGGGCGGTCACCACCCGGCGGGCGATCGGCAAGAACGGCCAGATCGAGGCGCTCGAATGCGTGCGCGTCGAATGGGTTGATGGCAAGATGCAGGAAATCGCGGGCAGCGAATTCCAGCTGAAGGCCGACCTCGTCCTGTTGGCGATGGGCTTCGTTGGCCCTCGCAAGGCTGGCATGGTCGAGCAGTCGGGTGCCGAACTCGACGCGCGCGGCAATGTGAAGGCGAACATGACCGACTATGCCACCAGCCAGCCGTCGGTATTTGCCTGCGGCGACATGCGTCGTGGCCAATCGCTGGTGGTCTGGGCCATTCGGGAGGGCCGACAGTGCGCGCGCGCCGTCGATCTGCACCTGATGGGGGTCAGCGATCTTCCTCGTTAAGCGCTGAAGGCAATTGCGACGGTGAAAGGCTCCGAAGGACGGGGCCGATCATCCGTGTAACCCTCGCAAGGCCTCGACCCGATCGCTCTACGTCGTTGCTCGCCTGCTCTCGAGTGAGGGGCAGCGGCGTTCGAATGGCGATAGGGGCCGGGGCCTTGTGTTTAACCCTGTGAGTTGGCGACGAACGGATAGCCTCCTCTATAATGAGGACTAGCAGATGCGGTGGACGCGTTGCAGCGTCTCATTCTCGATGACCTGAGGCACGAAAATATTGGCACCATCGCCGAGGGTGTCTATCCCCACCGACGGTTCGTCACCTGGTCGCTGGCCTATATCGTGCCTCCGGGTTCTGAATGGCTCCCGGAGGTGTTCCGCTTTTCCACGAAATCAGTCTATTGACGGCGCGCCATATCGTATTTAGCCCGCGCGGGGCTGGACAACTTCACGGAATAAACCGCGACGCGATCTGGACTTCGAAGGCCCAGCCGAACGTGGCGATCGGCCGCTGCAAAGGACTGGACTATGCTGCTGCCGGGCATCGCTGCGGGAATGTTGATGATGGGCGCACAGGCGGCAACGGTCGACGCGCCGCCACCCGAGGCGTCGCCGACAGTGGATGTGGCAAGCGCTGCGGCAGCGTTGAACATATCTCTGGCTCCCAAATCGGAAAACGGCGCGGAGGAACAGCCCACCGACATCGTGGTGACCGGCGCAGATCGGCCTCCGGCTGGCGACCCGCTTGAGCATCTCAATGCAAAAAGCTTTGAAGCGGTTCAGTCGGTTGACAAGGCCGTGGTCGAGCCCATGGCGAAGGCCTATAATAAGGGGCTGCCCAAGCCCGTTCGGAAGGGCTTCCGCAACTTCTTCGCCAATTTGCAGGAACCGGTGGTGTTCGCCGCTTATATGCTCCAGCTGAAGCCCGGCAAGGCGGTGGAAACGGTGGGGCGCTTCACCATTAACACGACGCTGGGGGTCGCGGGCCTGTTCGACGTCGCCAAGCGCAAGCCCTTCTTCCTACCCTATCGGCCCAACGGTCTCGCCAATGTGCTTGGCTATTATGGCGTAGGTCCGGGGCCATATATGTATCTGCCCATCGTCGGGCCGACCACGTTACGCGATATCATCGGCGATACGGTGGACAAAATGGCGGTGCCCTTCCTGATCGGAAAGCCCTTCACAAAGCCTGCCTACGTCATTCCGGCGACGATCCTCAACCAGCTTGGTGAGCGCGCGGCCTTTGATGATACCGTCCAGAAAATCCGCAAGGAGGATGATCCCTATGCGGCGTATCGCGAGCTGTATCTGAATCAGCGTAAGGCGGAGATTGAGGCGCTGCACGGCCGGGCGAGCAATGACGTGGTGCCGGTTTATGGGCGACAGATGGGAGAAGGTGGGGCGGCGTCGCAATAACGGGCGCTCTGCTGATCTTCGATACCGATCAACCTGGATTGCATCATGAATTGAAGGGCGCCGGGGGCAGCATGCCACCCCCGGCGAGGACAATCATTCGGCCGCGACGGCTTCAGGCGCCTTTTCGATCCTGACCGACCGGCTGCTGCGGCCGTCGATCGCAACCGGCACATCACCTGCAACCGTGGCGCGGCGCAACGTGCGGCGTTGCAAGCCGAAGTCGGCGATGGCGCGATGTTGCGTCGATCGGTTATCCCAGATGGCCACGTCGCCTGACCGCCAGCGCCAGCGAACCGTGTTTTCCGGCTTCGTGATGTGATCCTGCAGGACGGCGAACAGCCGCTGTGAATCCGCCGGGTTCAGGCCCACAAACTGCTTCACGAAATGGCCGAGCAGCAGGCTGCGCTCACCACTTTCGGGATGAACCCGCACTACCGGATGTTCCGTTTCATACACGGTCGACGCGAAGATCTTGCTATATTCCTCGGAACGCTTGGCGTCCTTGCTGCCCAGAGCGGCGGCATAATCATATTTGTTGGAATGCACGGCCCACAGTCCATCGACCAATGTTTTCAGGGCCTCGGGCAACTCTTCATAGGCGGTCGCGCCATTGGCCCATAATGTGTCGCCGCCCGCCTGGGGAACGTTGATTGCTCGCAGGATGGACGCCTGGGGATAGGCTTCGACGAAGGTGACGTCGGTGTGCCAGCTCGATGCGGCATAGCCTTCCTTCGAATCCAGTTCGAGCAGGTAGCGAGATCCTTCCGCCACTGGCACCGTGGGATGCGCCACCGGGTCGCCCAGGAGGGCGGCGAAATCCTCATGCCTCTGGTCTGTCAGCTGATCCTGATCGCGGAAGAATATGACCTTGTGCCGCACCAGCGCGGCGCGGATCGCGGCAAGTGTCACGGGATCTATGTCGCCCGACAGGGCAATGCCCCGGATTTCCGCGCCGATGCGACCGGCGACCGGAATGATGTCAAGCGGACTGTCGGCGTCCTTGGCATTGATGAAATTGTGAATCTGGTCAGTCACGTCATGTCTCCTTGGGGGTGATGAGAAGGAAGGTTATTCGGCGGGCTGGGCAGCGTGGTCGCGTTCGTCCAGCGCGCGGCGAATTTCGGTGTGAGCGGCCTCATCCAGCGGAAACCCGTGGATCAGCCAGGCGGAAAGAAGATGGGCGATGGCGGGGCCGAGCGCGAAAACCGCGAGCAGGCCGTGCAGCGCTTCGGGCGTGTTGGTCGTGGCTCGTGGATCGAAGCCGAGCGAGCCGACGAGCGGCAGGGCGATGCCCACGGCTGCCGCCATGCCCGCCTTTGACGACAGGCTGAACGCCGAGAAGAAGAGCGCTGTTTGATCCTTGCCGGAACGCAGCCGATGCTCGTCGGCGATATCGGCGACCATGGACCGCAGCATCAGATTGCCCGATCCCTGCGCCAGACCCTGTGCCAGCGTCAGGGCCAGCAGCAGGCCAATCTGGCCCGGCACCACCAGTAGCAGCCCGACATTGATCGCGACCTGCACCAGCTCGCCTGCGACTGCGGCGCGATGCTTGCCGATGCGATAGCCGATTTGCGCCCAGATCGGGCCAGCGACGATGCCGAAGATGAACTGAAAGAGGAACAGGCCGCTCGCCCATTGGGGAAGGCCGATATAGTGGGTCACGAAAAACACGATCAGCGCGCTGCGGATGCTCTGCCCCACCGTCACTGCGAAGTCCGAAAGCAGGACGCGGCGCAGGAGCGAGTGGCCAAACAGGGCGCCAATCGTTTCTTGGAGCGACAGGCGAACCTGCGGGGAGGGCGCTGCGGGCGTTTCGCTCTGGCTGCGCAGCGTCAGTACCAGTGAGACGATCAGGCTGATCAGCACCACGCTGCCCATCGCCGCGAGTTTCAGCGCGCCATCTTGGGGGCTGGTCTGGTCGAGGATCGTGGGCAGGATCAGCACGACCAGCAGGGACACCGATCCAGCGACCGTTTGGAAGGTCGCGATGCGCGTACGGTCGTGATAGCCGCTATATGTCTCGCCCGACCAGGCCAGATAGGGAATCTGGAGCATCGACCAGCCGAGGTAAAAAAGGAACAGGCTCGCGGCCAGATAGAGCGGCGACACCCAGGACGCTGCCGGGAAGAAGAGCAGCGCCCCCGACACGCCGAACAGCGCCGCTCCGGCGACGATCCACGGCCGCCGCCGACCGAAGCGCCCATGGGTCCGGTCGCTCAGCGCACCGATCAGCGGGTCGGCCAAGGCCCCCCACAGCCGCTCGCCCAGGAAGATCGCGCCGATCACCGCCAGCGACAATCCGAACTGCTGCGCGTAGATCGCGGGCAGATGTACGGCGAGCGGCATCTGCGCCGCCGTGATCGGCACAAATAGCGAGGCAAAGCCCGCCAGCCGCCAGCTGCTCACGCGTTTCACATCTTGCGGTGCGGCCCGAACGGGACGATGCCGCGCGGCGTAGGAAAATGCGGTAGCCATCAGAACCTCACAATTTGGTCTTGAGGGTGGCGCCGATCGTGCGCGGGTCGCCGATCGTGCCGGTGACGAACCCGAACGCGCCTGGATTGAGCGCCTGGAAATATTGCTTGTCGGTCAGGTTGCGTGCCCAGACGCTGATGTCCCACAGACCGCTATCGGCGCGGATGCCGATACGGGCGTTGAGCAGGCCGTAGCCAGGCACCTGCGCATAGCGGCTGCTGCTGGACGAGGTGTTGAAGCTGGACCGGTGCGAGAAATCGGCATGGCCGTAAATCTCTGTTCCGCCCTCGCCGATCGGCTGCGCGACGTCCGCGCCCAGTGTGTAAGTGAATTTGGGAATGCCGCTCAACTGCACGCCGGTCAGATCCTGCGTTGGCGCCAGCGCCGCGCTGCGTTCGGGGGCCTGAGGGGCGTTCCTGTAATCGCGATACGTTGCGTCGATATAAGACCCCGACGCCGTCAGGCTGATCCATTTGCTTGGGGCATAGGTCAGGTCGCCCTCGATCCCGCGCGACCGCACCTTGGGGATGTTTGAGATATATTGGACGAAGTTGCCAATTACGTTCGGCTGGGTGATTGCGGTCTGGTAATCGCTGACCTCGGTCCAGAAGGCGGCGGCGTTCAGCGTCAGGGTGCGGTTCAGCCAGGCACTCTTGAAGCCCAGTTCGTAACTGTCGACGGTTTCCGGTTTTACCTCCGGCACCGCCCCGTTCGGTATGTTGGTGAGGTTAAGGCCGCCTGACTTGTTGCCGCGCGAATAGCTGCCATAGACTAGGGCGTCGGGTGCGACCTTCCAGCTTAGCGTTGCCAGCCCCGACACGCTGTCGTCCTTGGTCGCGGCGGCGTAGCTGGTGCGCGGATTGAACTGGTTGCGGATAGCGGTCGCGGCTGCGGCATCGTTCGCCGACAGGGTCGAAAGATCGGCCCCCCCGGCCCACCACTGGCGAAAGACGCCTCTCTTGTCCTCATGAGTGTAACGAAGGCCGCCGGTCAGGCTTAGCGCCTCGTTGATGTTCCAGCTCGCCTGTCCGAACAACGCGTAGCTTTTGGTGGTCGGTTCCGAATAGCTGCGCGTCTCAAAACCGTTGAGCGCCGCGTTGGACACCACCGGGTTGATGGCGGGAACGAACCAGTCGGGCGCGGCCGATCCATAGGCCGACGCCCCATATCCGCGGATCGTCTGCCAGAAATAATAGGCCCCCACGGTCCAGTCGATGACGTTGCTGCCGGTTGAACCAAGTCGTACTTCCTGGCTGAACTGGCGCTGGCGGTTGGCCTGCTCCGCCTTGGTCATCACCGGCAGGCTGGTGCTGTCACCGTCGTTGGCCGGGTTCCAATCCCACCAGCGATAGGCTGTGATGGAGGTCAGCGCGAACTTGCCCAGATCCCAATCGATCTGGCCCGATGCGCCATAGCTTTTCATGAACGCTTGATAATGGCTGTCGGAATCGCCTTCGCGAGCAAAGGGGCGGGCGGGTAGCAGCGTGTAACCGGCTCGCGAGGTACGGGCGAAAATATTGTTGGCGATCGTCGCGCCGCTGTCATAATCGCCGAAATAGGCAACGGGAATGTTCAGCACATAATGCTGCTTCTGGTGCGAATAGTCGCCGATGAGCCGGACGGAGAGCGTATCAGTCGGCTTCACCAGCAACTGCCCGCGAATGGAAAAATTATCGTAGTCCTGCGCCTTCGACCCATCGTGCAAATTGGTCAGGAAGCCGTCGCGATGAGTGTCCGCGACTGAAAGACGGAAAGCGACGCGATCGGCGATGATCGGCGCTGACACTGAAGCGCGCAGCTGGTGATAGCCATAGTCGCTGAGGCTGATCTCGCCTTGTGCTTCGGGCGCGAACGTTGGCTCGCGGCTGGTGATGTTGATCGCACCGGCGGTTGTGTTCTTGCCGAACAATGTGCCTTGCGGCCCACGTAGAACTTCGATCTGCTGTAGGTCGACCAGATCGAACTGGGACTGCCCCGGACGACCATAATAGACATTGTCGAGATAGAAGCCGACGCCATTTTCCAGGCCGTCATTGGTCAGCGCGACATTAGCACCCAGCCCGCGAATATTGACGTTTGTATTACGGGGATTGAAACTGAAAATCTGGAGACTGGGCACCAACTGCTGCACCTGCCCCAGCGTGAAGTTCCCGGTCTTGTCGAGCGTGTCAGCGCTCACCACGCTAAGTGCAATCGGTACGTCCTGCGCATCCTCTTCGCGCCGACGAGCGGTGACGGTGATCTCGGCGTCGCTTTCGGCTGCATCGAACGAAGCTGACTCCGCAGCGGCAGCGGTGGTCGGCGCCTCACCAGCGAAAGCCGGGCCGCAACCAGCTGCGCCGAAGAGGGCAACGGACAGCAGGAATTGCTGGCGTGCGGCGAATAAACCCTTTGATCGGTTCTTATGATTCACTGATTTTCCCTGTCGGATTTTCGAAGTGGATTGTTGGCGAGGGCAGAAGCGCTCCGGCGTTGTTCACCGAACGGCGTGACGTCGAAGATCGCGGCGGCAGCCTGCTGCAAGGAACAGGGTAGAGGCGCGGCTTCTCACCGCCACGAAACGTGGCTTCGCTGTGGTTTGCTGCCATGGCTCATCCTTTTCGGCCAGCGCAGGCGATGCGCTCGACGATCAAGTGCGGATGCGCGTAATGCTCCGCTGAATGGATCGGATGGACCTCTTCAGGTCAGCAGGTTCGACACATCCCTGCTCGATGCCCGAACATTGTCGCGTCAAGCGGCCGGACGGTATTGGGATGATGGTTCGTTGGATATCTATGCATCGTCTATTCTCCTGGGGGGAGAACACGATCCCGGGCGTGGTCGCCTTAGCATCGCGCGCTTTAGCCGTTGTTGACGCGGAGCAAGCTGCACCCCTTCAAAAGCCGCGGGTCGGTATATTCGCAAATCCCGGAGCGACGACCAACTGCTCCGTGTTCAATCTCTACATAACCGATAGAGATTATAGCTCAAGGCAAGTTTTGCTTTTCGCCCACCAATTTCAAGTGTCGCGGCCGCGCTTTATATCCTGCCCGCGCACCTATTCATCGGTGCACCAGTGGGAGGCTTCGCGCCTAAGGCCTGATTCCTTGACGCCGCCGAAGGGCGCGACCAGCCTAGAGATCAGACCACCTGGCCGATGACGTCCATAGTGTATTGAGGAAAAACCCTATTATCGCCTTATTGGCCTAGTGCTAAGAGGCGCGATGTCATTTCGGATCGAGGAAATTGAATGAAAACCCGCGCCGCCGTCGCTTTCGAAGCCAAAAAGCCCCTTGAGATCGTGGAGCTGGACCTGGAAGGTCCCAAGGCTGGCGAGGTCCTGGTGGAAATCATGGCGACGGGCATCTGTCACACGGATGCCTATACGCTCGATGGTTTCGATAGCGAAGGCATCTTCCCCTCGGTTCTTGGTCACGAAGGGGCCGGGATAGTGCGAGAGGTCGGGTCAGGCGTAACGTCCGTCAAACCCGGCGATCACGTCATTCCACTCTACACCCCGGAATGCCGCCAGTGCAAAAGCTGCCTATCGGGCAAATCCAACCTGTGTACCGCCATCCGCGCCACTCAGGGCAAAGGACTCATGCCCGATGGCACTACCCGCTTTTCCTACAAGGGGCAGCCGATCTTCCACTATATGGGCTGCTCGACCTTCTCCAACTTCACCGTTCTGCCGGAAATCGCGGTGGCGAAAATCAGGGAGGACGCGCCGTTCCAGTCGAGCTGCTATATCGGCTGCGGCGTCACCACCGGGGTTGGCGCGGTCGTCAACACCGCAAAGGTGAAGGCGGGCGAGAATGTCGTCGTCTTCGGCCTTGGCGGCATCGGCCTCAATGTGATCCAGGGCGCCAAGATGGTGGGCGCGGGCAAGATCATCGGCATCGAAATCAACGCTGACCGTGAGGAATGGGGCCGCAAGTTCGGCATGACTCATTTCATCAACAGCCGGGGTCTGTCGCGCGACGAAACCGTGGCGAAGATCATTGAGGTCACGGATGGCGGGGCCGACTACAGCTTCGATGCCACCGGCAACACTGAAGTCATGCGCACCGCGTTGGAATGCTGCCATCGCGGCTGGGGTGAAAGCATCATTATCGGTGTGGCAGAGGCGGGGAAGGAAATCAGCACTCGCCCGTTCCAGCTCGTCACCGGCCGGGTCTGGAAGGGGACGGCTTTCGGTGGCGCGAAGGGCCGGACCGATGTCCCCAAGATCGTCGACTGGTATATGAACGGGCATATTCAGATCGACCCGATGATCACGCATCTTCTGACGCTCGAAGAAATCAACAAGGGCTTCGACCTCATGCACGCGGGTGAAAGCATCCGGTCCGTGGTCCTTTTCTGAAAACACCGATTGAAAGAGAGAGGAATATCCAGATGGCAGTTATCTCCGGTGACGGCGTGTTTTCGCACGCCTGTGTTGGCGCAAATGACCTCGCGCGCTCCTCGGCCTTTTACGACGCTGCGCTAGCGCCTCTGGGCGTCAAGAATCTCGGCCAGTTCGGAGAGAATGCGGTTCTCTACGGTAAGGATAAGCCCGCCTTTCTGGTTCTCCGGCCCGGCAATGGCGAAGCCCCTTCCGGCAATGGGGTGACGATCGGCTTTGCGGCGCAGGAGCCGGGTCAGGTTGATGCTTTCCACGCCGCCGGTCTGGCGGCCGGAGGCGTCTGCGAAGGTGCCGCTGGTCCCCGCCAGCACCTGCCCGGCGCCTATGCCGCCTATCTTCGTGATCCGGCGGGCAACAAGATTTGCGCATACAGCTTCACGGAAGACTGACCGATGGGCATAAAGCAGGTCAGCGCCAACCGTTCCTTCGGAGGCGTGCAAGGCGTGTACAAGCACGCGTCTAGCACCACCGGAACAGAGATGACCTTTTCGGTCTTCGTCCCACCACAGGTAGAGGGAAGCAAGCTCCCGATCGTGTGGTATCTGTCCGGGCTGACCTGCAACCACGCGAATGTGACGGAAAAGGGCGAGTTTCGCCGCGCATGCGCTGACCTTGGGCTGATCTTCATAGCGCCGGATACATCGCCGCGCGGCGACGATGTGCCGGACGATCCGGCGGGCGCCTATGACTTCGGCCTTGGCGCGGGCTTCTACGTCGATGCGACCGAAGCTCCCTACAACCGCCATTATAAGATGTGGTCCTATATCACGGACGAACTGCCGCGAGTGATCGCGGACAATTTCCCAGCCGATATGACCCGGCAGTCGATCATGGGCCATTCGATGGGCGGCCATGGCGCCTTGACCATCGGACTGCGCCACCCGGAACGATATGCGGCAGTTTCTGCTTTTGCCCCCATCGTTGCCCCAAGTCAGGTGCCGTGGGGGCAGAAGGCTTTGTCAGGATATCTCGGCAACGACCGCAACGCTTGGCGAAAGCATGACGCAGTAGCCCTGATCGAGGACGGCGCCAGGGTCAGCGCGCTGTTGGTAGACCAAGGTGGGGCAGACACGTTTCTGGATCAGGAACTGCGCCCTCATCTGCTGAAGGACGCCTGCGTCGCAGCGAACATCGATCTCACCCTCAACATGCGCGAGGGCTATGATCATAGCTATTATTTCATTTCCACCTTCATGACGGATCATCTCCATTGGCACGCGTCACGTTTGGCCTTTCATAAATGACCAACGGATTGGCTTCCGTTCCGCTCAGAAGTCGGGCTTCTGACGGGCGCGGAAGGCGGCCACGCCGACCTGGAAATCGGATCCATCGAAGGCGTCATCGAACAGGCGATCGGCCATGGGATCGCCAGCAAGGATGCGTTTCAGGCTAGCGACGCTAGTCCGTGAGTTGGTGGCTATCATGGTGGCGAGCGTGATCGCCGCGTCGCCCGCGTTCGCCGCTCGTTCCTCCACCAAGCCTATGGCTTGGGCTTCGTCCGCCTTTACCGTCATCCCCGAAAAGAGAAGTCGCGCGGCATGACCGGGACCGATCAGGCGCCGCAGCCGCCCGACATCGCCTGCCGGGTAAGCGATGCCGAGTTTGGCGGGGGTTATCCCGAACGCTGCCTGATCACCTGCGATGCGCATGTCGCACGCCAGTGCCAGCGCCACGCCCGCCCCATAGCAGCCGCCGTCTACCGCAGCGATCGTGGCGATGGGCAATGTCGCCAGGGCGTCGAATGTTCGCGCCATTGCTTCGCGGAAACGGCGCCGTAAGCTCACGTCGCTGGCGAGTTGTTCCAGTTCGCTTATGTCTGCGCCCGCACAGAAGGCGCCGACTGTTGCCGATCGAACGATCAGTGCCCGAGCATCGGACGCCGCCACTCGGCCGATCGCCCGATGCAGATCGTCCCAGCCGGCAATGGAGATTGCATTGCGCGCATTCGGATTATTGAGGTTGATACGGGCGACGGGGCCGATGGCATCGATGGAAAACATGTTCAACCGATGGCTCTTCTAACCGGCCTTGTCACCATTCTTCGGTAACTCTGTCCTGAGTATTGCAGCTTTGCGGCGTGGGGCACGTCTTGCCCAAATTTGTTGGGGTTTGGGCGCGCGCTTTCTGGCAGTCAGTGCCCCGGCGTTTCACGAAACTCGCTCACGGGGATGTCGGTCGAACCAGAAGTCGCGCGCCTGAAATGGTCAGCTATCCGTTAGAGCGCGTAGTCGATCTGCGCCCAGAATTTCTTCGAGTCAGCGTCGCCGGTAAAGCTGGCGGCACCCTTGCGCTCATAATCGGCATATTTGACGAGCGCGCTCAGATGCTTGTTAATCTTCAGCGTGACCTGCGCATTATATTCGTCACCATAATGGATCGACAGCCGGTCGCTGCTGAAATGATGATAGGTGAAGGACGCGACGAGCGGCCCCGCCTTGCCGATCTTGGGCACGGTATAGCCGACGCCCGCATAATAGTCCTGAATGCCCGTGCCCGGTGTCGTCAGGAACTTGTCGGCCCAGCCGTTGAACTTGTGCAGCGTTGCGAAGGGCGTCTGGAAGGCGAAGCCGCCCGCAATCCCCGTCGCGCCCGCATCGGAGCTGAGCAGCTCATATCCGCCGGTCAGCTTGAATGCGGCGACATCCAACCCCAGCTCCGCAGCGGCGTAATCCGCCGAATAATCGACCGGATTGCCTGTATAGTCGCTTTGATGCGCATAGCTGGCGAGGTAGCTGAGCTTCACCTTCTTCGACAGCGGCATCGCGCCCGCGAACCGCGCGCCATAGGTCTGGCTGCTGTTCCGGCGCAGCGCCACCACAGCTTCATCCTCATCGACCAGATAGGCAATGCCGGTCAGCGTACCGAACTTGGTCTTGTAGGAGACATTGGCGAAAATATTATCGCCATCGATTTGGGTCGGGCGGTTGGCCGTACCGAACTTGCCGCCGTCGATACCCCAGATGGTCCGGGCCGAAATCGCGTAGGTCACATCGACCTTCAAATTCTTGACGCCCATATATTCGACCCGCACGGCATCGAACGTCTGTTCATTCTGGCGCCAGGCGACCGATCCGACGAAACGCTGATCGTCCAGGTTGATCCGCTGACGGCCGACGGTCACGACCAGCGGCTTGGTGCGATATTGGAACTGGAGACGGTTCAGCTCGACATTTTCCGGGTCGGGCACCACCGGATAGAGCGCCTTGCCATTGACGCCGCTATTATAATTTTCGTCGATCGCCAGCGTACCTTCCCCTTCAGCCAGGAAGGCGAACGGCCCCTTGGAAATCTCGCCGCCCGCGCGCAGGCGCACGGTCACCGCATCGGCATCGCGGCTGCTGGTCAGTGGCGCAGGGCCATCCTGATCCACCGTCTCATACCGCAGACGCGCCTCAATGATCGGCTTGAACACAATGTCCTGCGCCAGCACCGGTGTCGCGATCGCGGACAAGGCGGTTGCCGACAACAGAAATGAAACTCTACCCATAAAACCCCCTTAAAATTGCTCCCGATGGCTTTGTCGGCCTCTTCAGAGCATCCCCTCCAAGCTGGACTTGTTATTGAAAATCTTAGGCAGCGAGCGTTGCCGGATTGCGGTAACGCTCGTGCAGGAAGTAGATGACGGCCGATCGTGCCTCGGCATATTCGGCCGTGTCGATGGCTTCGAGGCGGTTGCGCGGCCGGGCGAGGGCGATGGAGCGATCCTCGCCGATGCGCGCCGCCGGGCCGTTGGTCATCATCACCACCCGGTCGGCCAACAATACCGCCTCATCAACATCATGGGTGATCATCAACACGGTGTTGTTGAGCCGCGCCTGCAATTCCATGACGACATCCTGCAACGCCGCGCGCGTCAGCGCGTCGAGCGCGCCGAACGGTTCGTCCATCAACAGCACGCGCGGGTTCATGGCGATGGCGCGGGCAATGCCGACGCGCTGTTTCATGCCGCCTGAAAGCTCGCCCGGCCGCTTGGCGGCGGCATGCGCCATCTGGACCAGTTCCAGATTGTGCATGACCCAATCCTTGCGTTCGGCCTTGCTCTTGCCCTGCGCCGTCTTGTCGACCGCCAGCCGCACGTTTTCCTCGACCGTCAGCCAGGGCAGCAGCGAATGGTCCTGAAACACCACCGCTCGATCCGGCCCCGGCGCGTCCACCACTTCCCCACCGAGGAAGATGGCGCCGCGCGTCGGCTTGACCAGACCCGCCACGGCATTGAGCAGGGTCGACTTGCCGCAGCCCGAATGGCCGATCAGCGCGACGAACTGTCCTTTGTCGACTTCCAGATCGATCCCGTCGAGCGCGCAGAAGCGTCCCGCCTTGGTCGGAAATTCGACCGTGATACCCTCTAGCGCGAGATAGCTGCGTTGTTTCATGAACGCCTCCCTTGTTCAGCCTGCGCGGCCGATGATGCGGCCCGCAAAGGCGACGATGCGGTCCAGCGCGAAGCCCACCAACCCGATCCAGATCAACGCCACGATAGTGTCGGTCAGCAGCGAGCTGTTGTAACTGTCCCAGATGAAGAAGCCGACGCCGGTGCCGCCCTGCACCATTTCAGCCGCCACGATCGCGAGCCAGCTCATGCCGACGCCGATGCGCAGGCCGGTGAACATGTGCGGCACCGTGGCGGGCAGCATGATGCGGGTGAAATATTCGATCGGATTGAGCGCCAGCACCTTTGCGACATTGCGATAGGCCGCCGGAAGGGTTTGTACGCCCGCGGCGGTATTCAGGATGACCGGCCAGATCGCGGTGATAAAGATCAGGAAGATCGCCGAAGGCTGCGCCTGCTGAAAAATGGCGAGGCTGATCGGCAGCCAAGCCAGGGGCGGCACCGTCCGTAACACCTGAAACAGCGGATCGAGCGCCCGGAAGGCAAATATGCTCTGCCCGATCAAAATGCCCAGCGCCACGCCGACGACCGAAGCCAGGCTGTAACCGATCAACACGCGGCTAAGGCTGGTCAGCACATGCCCGGCAATGCCGACATCGCCGCCGTCCTGAATGCTGAAATGGGTGAGGCCGATGTCCACGCCCTTGAAAGGATGGACGATTACCTCATGACTTTCCTGCCAGACCTTGAGCGGGCTGGGGAAAGTCGCGTCGGGTGAACTGCACAGCAGCTGCCAGAAGGCGAGTAGCCCGACCAGCATCACCAGCGTCGGCAGCACACTGGCGGCCACGGCCCGCGCCGCCTTTACCAGCGGATGGTCCGGCGCCGCGACCGGTTCGAAACTGCGACGGGCAATCGCTTCTTCGGGATAGGGCAGGATGACCCCCAATTCGGTGGTGGCTATAGCGGCACCGGCGGCCGAAGCCGACGGTACGCTTTTGCCGTTGGATGATGGCGAAGCCATGGCTTTCTCCCTCAATCAGACGCGCTTGATCGCCAGGCTGGCCAGATAGGCCTTGGGATTGGCGGGATCGAACGTCTTGCCGTCGAAGAATTTCTCGACGCCGCGGCTGTCACTGGCCGGACCCTTGCCACCCAGCATCGCGGCCGCCTTGCGCCAGATGTCGGATCGGTTGACCTTTGCAATCGTGCCCTTGGTGTCAAGCGTCATGGGCAGCTTGCCCCAGCGCTGCTCCTCGGTCAGGAACCACAGGTCATGGCTCTTGTAAGGGAAGCTGGCATAGCCGTTCCAGAACTTCATCTTGAACGGCGCGTTCGGATATTTCCGCCCGTCGCCCATGACGAAATTGCCCTGCAAGCGGTCGGCAATATCGGTGATCGGACATTTCAGATAATCGCGGCCCGCAATCGCCCCGGCAAGGCGCGTGACATTGTTCGGATTGTCGGCCCAGCGCTGCGCCTCCAGCACCGCTGCCGTGATCGCGACGGCCGCGCGCGGATATTTGGCGACCCAGTCGGAACGCATGGCAAAGCTTTTTTCGGGATGGTTCATCCACATCTGGCCAGTCGAAACGGCGGTGTAGCCCAGTTGTTGCGCGACCAGCTGGTCGTTCCACGGTTCACCCACGCAGAAGGCGTCCATTGTGTCCGCCTTCATGTTCGCGACCATCTGCGGCGGCGGAATGGTGATCAGTTCCACATCCTTGTCGGGATCGATGCCGCCCGCCGCCAGCCAATAGCGAATCCACAGGTCATGCGTGCCGCCGGGGAAGGTCATGGCCATGGTGATCTTCTTGCCTGCGCCCTTGCGCTGCGCGATCACACCCTTCATCTTGGCGGCGTTGATATCGGCCTTGGCACCCAGATATTCCTTGGACACCGAAATGCCCTGGCCGTTGACATTGAGGCGGGCAAGAATGCTCATCGGCGTTGCCTTGCCAATCCGGCCCAGCGTCAGAAGATAGGGCATGGGGGTCAGTATATGCGCGCCATCGATGCCGCCGCCTGCGCTGCCCAACACCAGATTGTCGCGCGTCGCGCCCCAGCTCGCCTGCTTCGTCACCTGCACGTCAGGCATGCCATATTTGGCAAAAAGGCCCAGTTCCTTGGCGATGATCAGCGGCGCCGCATCCGTCAGCGCGATGAAGCCGAGCTTGGCGCCGGTGACTTCCGGCCCGGCTCCAGCAGCAAAGGCGCCGGACGGAAAAGCCTGTTGCACTGCGGCGAACAGGGCCGCAGTTCCGGTCGTCTTGAGCAGCCCGCGCCGACTAACGCCATTTGGATTGTCCACCTCTGCCATTCCCCAAATTCCTTCCCTGTTGTGCGCTTGCGCTGCGCGAAGGGCGCAGCCAGCCATCGCCGGAAATGCGTTCCGGCGTTTGAAGATGATGTTGAGAGCCGCCCGGCAGCATCCAGGCCGCCAGCGGAAAACCAATAAAAAAGCCGCCTGGATAGAGGTCGATCGACCTATCCGGGCGGCGTCATTGCCGTGCAGATCCATTCCAGGACCGTAATTGAACCCTGCCGTCATCGGCTCGGTTCAACTTATGGATCGAAGCGCCCCTGCTCCGATCAAGAGCAAGCTGTCATCGATTCATTGGAGTCGCAAGCATTTTTTTGCGGCGCACAAATTTAATTCGGCCAATGGTCCGAGGCGCGAAATAAGGCTATTGAGATAGAGGCCCCCCGATGGTGACATTCGCGCACCCTGGACGAAAGATTTGGCACCGTCACCAGGATTAGGGATATGCCAGTGTAATGCCGAACCAGCTGTCGCTGGTATCTTATTCGGAATGCGCCACATGGATCACAAAATCACCGTGAATGGCCGCAGCATGTCGGTCGAGGCGGACGAAGAGACCCCCTTGCTGTGGACCTTGCGGGAACAACTTGCGTTGCGAGGTACCAAATTTGGGTGCGGCCTGGGTCAGTGCGGCGCATGTACGGTGCTGGTCGATGGCAGCCCTAGCCGCTCATGCGTAACGCCAACAGCCTCCATCGGAGACGCGAGCATAGTCACGATCGAGGGCGCGGCTGCGGATGCCGTTGGACAGCGGGTACAGTTGGCTTGGGAAAAGCTGGCCGTCGTGCAATGCGGATATTGTCAGAGCGGCCAGATAATGGCTGCCATCGCACTGCTGAAGTCCACGCCCCGGCCGACGGACGCCGATATCGACGCAGCGATGACCAATTTATGCCGCTGCGGCACCTATCCCCGTATCCGGGCGGCGATCCATCTTGCAGCGAAGACCGAAAATCATGGATGATGCATCTCGCCCCGCTTTTGGGCGTAGGCACTTTCTCGGTGCGAGTGTGATGGCCGGGGCGGCCCTGGTGATCCCGGTGCGATTACTGGCGAAGGTCCCAGAGATGCCGGGAGAAACCGGATTCGCGCCCAATGCGTGGGTCACGATCCTCGCCGACGGGTCGGTTGAGATCACGATGGCATATATTGAAATGGGCCAGGGTGCGCAGACCGGACTTGCGATGTTGGTGGCCGAGGAGTTGGACGTCGCCATGGACGCGGTGCGCCTTCGGCAGGCTCCCGCAGACGAAGAACGCTACGGGCCGCAGATAACGGGCGGTTCCCAGTCGATCCGAAGCGGCTGGCTCCCAATGCGGCGTGCCGGAGCGACGGCGCGAGCGATGCTGGTCGCCGCAGCTGCCGCGCGGTGGGCCGTAAAGCCGGAAAGCTGCTCGACCGCCAACGGGGTCGTGCGCCACGACGCAAGTGGCCGCAGTGTCAGCTATGCTGCCTTGATCCCTGATGCGGCGAAGTTGCCCGCTCCCCTTGAGGTACCGCTGAAGAAACCGTCGGATTTCAAGCTGATCGGACGCACCAGTCCTCGCGTGGAGGGTATCGCGAAAATTCGGGGCGAAGCCGTATTCGGCATCGACGCAGCCGTGCCCGGCGCGCGCATCGCGACACTGATCCAGTCCCCGGTGTTCGGCGGCAAGCTGGTGCAACTGGACGATGCGGCAGCCAAGGTGTCACCGGGCGTCAGCCAGATCGTGCGGCTGGACGATGCTGTTGCAGTCATCGCCGATACCATGCCGCACGCGCGGCAGGCGGCAGCTTTGCTGAAACCGCAATGGGACAATGGCCAGTCCGCGACGATCAATAGCGGCGCGATCCGGGCGTCGTTGCTGGCGGCGCTTGAGGCGCCCGGAGCCGTCGCCAGCAGCGTCGGAACACCGGGTGCGGTGCCGGGCCGACGGATAGCGGCGACCTATGAGCAGCCGTTTCTTGCCCATGCGCCGATGGAACCGATGAATTGTACCGTTCAGGTCACGAACGAACGATGTGACATCTGGACCGGCACGCAGGTGGCCACCACGGCGCGCGCGGCCGTCGCCGGGCAGCTTGGCCTGCCAGTCACCAGCGTCATGCTGAACGTGTATCTCATGGGTGGCGGATTTGGCCGTCGGCTTGAGATCGATGGCATCCTTCGGGCCGTGCAGATCGGCCGTCAGGTGGCCGGACCCGTCCAGGTCATCTGGTCACGGGAGGAGGATATGCAGCACGACATGTATCGGCCCGCTTATGCCGATCGTATCGAAGCGGTCCTCGACGATCACGGTCGGCCGGTCGACTGGATGCATCGCATCGCCGGTTCCTCGATCATAGCGCGCCTGTATCCTCAAGCGTTCAAGGGCGTGGACAGTGACGCAGTGGAATGCGCCGCAAAGCCGCTTTACGATCTGCCCAACCTCAAGGTCGAGTTCCAGCGTGTCGAATCCGGGATTCCGACATCCTGGTGGCGCGGCGTCGGCGCCACCCGCAGCCTGTTCGTCGTGGAAAGCTTCATCGACGAACTCGCATTTGCGGCGAAGGCAAAACCGATCGCCTATCGCCGCGCCATGCTCAGTGACCAACCTGCGCTGGCTGTTCTGGACCGGCTCGAAGCCATGATGACCGCGCCAGCCGACAGGACCTCCACTGGCGCATGGGGGGTGTCGCTGTTCCATGCGTTCGGAAGCTATTGCGGACTGGCGGCTCACGTCTCCCAGGAACAGGGTGGTATAAGGGTACGCAAGGTGCTGGCGGCGCTTGACTGCGGCAGGGTGATAAATCCCGACCTGGTCAAGGCACAAATTGAGGGCGGATGCATCTTCGGCGCTGGGGCGGCATTGTCTGGCGAGATCACTATTGCCGGTGGTGCTGTCGAGCAGAGCAATTTCGCTGATTTTCCGATGATGACGATGGCGACGGCGCCGCAAGTGGATGTCGAGATTCTGGCTAGCGAAGCCGATCCCGGCGGCGTGGGCGAGGTCGGGACCGCCGGTATCGCGCCGGCAATCACCAACGCCATTTTCGCGCTGGGTGGCAAAAGGATCCGCCGCCTGCCGGTGTCGTCGACGATGCCGGTCTGGTCTGCATGAGCGTTCAACAAATGAGGTATATCAGGGTGATGCATAAGAAATTACTGGCGACTATGGGCGTGACCATGATCATGTCGTCGGCGGGAGCGGCAGCTCAACCTGCGGCGGCGGGCGCAGCAACGTTCAAGCAGCGGTGCATGATGTGTCATACGATCACACCCGGCGCGAAGGGCACAGCGGGTCCTAACCTGAGCGGGGTCGGCAATAGACCGGCTGCCAGTACCGCTTTCGCCTATTCGCCTGCGTTGAAGCAATCAAAGGTGAAGTGGACGGCCGAAAATCTCGACAAGTTCCTGACGGCGCCAAGCAAGATGGTGCCGGGAACGCGGATGTTCGTCGGAATTCCAGACCCGAAGAAGCGTGCGGAGGTCGTGGATTATCTCCTCTCGCTCAAATGATGGGGGTTTCAGCGGGCACCGATGACCGGGGCGGAATGCGCCGCGATCGCGCAACATCTGCCGCTGCTCCACAGACCCGACTTCCTGGATTATGCTCGTTTCAGCCTGACGCAAAAGCGCGTTGTCAACCACGCCCCGCTACAGCATAACCGGTCGCCCAAGTGGCTTCGCGATGTTGTAGTTATGCGATGGGGGAAGCTGCAGCAGCTTCGAGGGCTGGATTATGAATCAAAAGATCGACACCGAGGCATCGTTGCGCCTGGTGCGTTCGCAGAAGGCATCCATCCCACCCTTTGCGGCGCTCAGGGCGTTCGAGGCGGTCGGGGTTTGCGGAGGGATCAGGCGCGCAGCTGCTGCCTTGTCGGTCGATCATGCCGCCGTCAGCCGTCATTTGCAGGCGCTGGAACATTGGACCGGCATGACGCTGATAGAAAGGGTGGGCGGCGCTTACGGCACATTGACGCCACAGGGGCGAATTTATCATCAACGGATCAGCGCGGCGTTGGCTGAAGTAGCGCGTGCGACCCAGGATCTGATGCGCCGCGACGATGATTCCCGCTTGCGCTTGTGGGTGGCGCCCGGACTTGCATCGGAATGGCTGATGGGCAAGATCGGCGAATTCATCAAGCGCCATCCCAAGATAGACCTGGAACTGCAACCTTCGGGCCATGCGCCGGATTTCGGTGCAAACGAAGCCGATACATATCTGCATTATGTCGCGGACGGGGCTATCGATCAGGTCTTGCCGTCACTTCGTTCGGTCGAAATCGCCAGACCGCCGATCCTGGCGGTCGCCAGCCCGCAATTTGTCGAGCTGACGGGCGTGATCCGTACCCCGGCGGAGCTCCTCGGTCAGACGTTGCTTCATGAGACAAGCCACGATCAATGGCGGAAATGGTTCGCGGCGCATGGTCTTGGCGATATCGGGCCGTTGGCCGGACCCAAATTCTTCCAGGGTCACCTGACCTTGTCAGCCGCGCGGCAGGGGCAGGGTATTGCATTGGCCAACGCATTACTCGTCAGCAACGATATAGCCAGTGGCCGCCTCGTGTCAGTCGGGCAATTTCCCGAGGTGTTCCTCGGAAGCTATAATTTCACGGCGCGCCGGGATTGCTGGCGGGCAACTTCAATCGCCAGCTTCCGGCGCTGGCTGGAAAACGCCATTGCGGCAACCCGGAGCGGTGATTCCTAAACACCGGAGATCGGGATTTTATCATCTGGCGGCTTGCAACGTACTCCTTACTCCTGGAGCCACAATGAGGGGCATAGTTGTGACTAACGCCGAGACGATTCTTGAACGACAATTTGTGTGAAGTTCCGATGGATCGGCGAACGCTATTGACCTCGGCACTTGGCA
Source organism: Sphingobium sp. TomTYG72 (assembly GCF_055394715.1). Lineage (NCBI taxonomy): Bacteria > Pseudomonadati > Pseudomonadota > Alphaproteobacteria > Sphingomonadales > Sphingobiaceae > Sphingobium > Sphingobium sp. TomTYG72. The sequence continues at coordinate 650,197 of NZ_AP027337.1, forward strand.
TGATCGCCCTGAGCGCGTGTGGCGGGCGCATTCGGGAACCGAATGAAGTGATCATCGGCTCTTCTCCGACGGGCGTTCCGTTCAGCTTCGTTGATCCGGCCACGAACGCGCTGACGGGATCGATCGTCGAAATCGCGCAGGCCGTCACCGATAGCCTGTCGCTTCAAGCCGAAATGCGGATCACACCCTTTTCGGCGTTGCTGCCCTCCCTTCTGGCCCACAAGATCGACCTCATCGCCGCAGCCATGCTACGCACGCCCGAGCGTGAGAAGGTCGTGGCTTTCAGCGACCCGGTTTACGCCTATTCCGCCGCACTGGTCGTGCCTGCGGCCGACCGCCACATGTATCGAGACCTGCACGCCGTCCGGGATCGGCGGGTCGGCGCGCAGGTCGGGACGCGTTTCGTCGACCAGTTGCGCGACGCCGGTGTGCAGAATGTCTCGACCTATGACGGCCTGTTCGACATCCTCCGCGATCTCGACAATGGCCGTATAGATGCCGGCTATGGCGATGAACCCATATTGCGCTATCAACTTCGGGTAGGCCCGAAGCGTGCGGTCAGGCTGGCGCCGGGCTTTCAGGCGCCTGCACGCGAAGAACTCTGCCTGATACTGCGCAAAGAGGACCCCCTGCTCCACCGCGTGAATTTGGCGATCGAGCATATGAAGAATGGGCGATTTCTCGATATTGCGCGACGTTGGAAGCTGGAGGCATGATTTGAGCGAATTTCTTCCGGATGCCGTGCAGTTCATGCCGCTGTTGCTGCGTGGACTTGGGACGACAATCTTGCTGACGCTGTGCGCGTTGGGATTGAGCCTGATGCTGGGGATGATCTGGGCGTTGATGGCGCTTTCGCCGTCCAGACTGTTGCGCTTGATCAGCGTTACGATCGTCCAGACCGTGCGCGGTATTCCGATTATCGTTCAGTTGTTCTGCGTCTATTTCGTGCTGCCGGAGTTCGGCATCGACCTGCCGCCTTTCATGGCGGGCGTGGTCGGGCTGGGCGTGGCCTATTCGGTGTATCAGGCCGAGAATTTTCGTGGAGGGTTCGGATCGGTCGATCCTCAATTGGTCGAGGCCGGATTGTCCCTGGGCATGAGCAACGGCCTTGCTTTTCGCCGCATCGTGTTTCCGCTGGGACTGCGTACGGCCCTCCCTTCCCTCGGCAACACTACGGTGATGTTGCTGAAGGATTCGTCGATCGCATCGACCATAACGATCGCGGAACTGACTAGGGCGGGCCAGCTTCTGGCCATATCCACGTTCAAGAATGAAACGGTCTATCTGTTGGTCGCTTTGCTGTATCTGGCTGCAAGCCTGCCCCTTGCGGCGCTGGTACGCCTGTTCGAACGCCGGATGGCGCGCGCATGATCCGCCTCTCTCAGGTGACCAAGCATTTTGGTGCGAACCACGTTCTCCGGGACGTCAGCTTCACGATCCCACAGGGGCAAGTGGCTTGTCTCATCGGCCCTTCGGGGTCCGGAAAATCCACGGTGCTACGCTGCATCAACGGCCTGGAGCGTCATGACGGCGGCGAAATCGATGTTCTGGGACATCCGGTCACGGTAGCAAATTATCCCAGCATTCGCCGCCAGGTGGGAATGGTATTCCAGCGCTTCAATCTGCTGCCGCATCGAACCGTTCTGGAAAACATCATCGAGGGGCCGGTGCAGGTGCTCAAGGAAGAACCCGCGCAAGCAAAAGACCATGCGATGGCCCTGCTCGAACAGGTCGGCCTCGCCGATCGGCATGGGACGATTCCAAGCCAGCTTTCCGGGGGCCAGCAGCAGCGCGTCGGCATCGCACGGGCATTGGCGATGCGCCCGAAAGCCATATTGTTCGACGAGCCGACCTCAGCCCTCGACCCGGAGCGCGTGGGTGAAGTCCTTCAGGTCATGAAGTCGCTGGCGGAAAGCGGCATGACGATGATCGTCGTGACGCATGAAATTGCTTTTGCGCGGGAAGTTGCCGATCGCGCCATTTTCATGGCGGACGGGATCGTGGTGGAAGATGGCTCGGCACGACAGGTTCTGGAAAATCCGCAAGCGGCGCGAACCCGCCAATTTCTGGATCGGGTCATCAACCCTTTTTAGGTTTCGACCAAAAGCCGATCGGAAGAAAACCCGCGCGATATCGTGTTTCGGGCACGCTGAACTCTTGGTTTCCTGATCCGGTCATATGATTTCCGTAATATTGGGTCCAACCCCTTTTGGGGAAAGTGGTGAACGGCGCCCATCCGGTTTGGATCAACAGATTTCGTGCTCATCGTGCCAGCATGGTGATTGGCACTCACCGGCATCGAAGCAATACACAACTGTCACGCGAGGGACGGAGGAGGCATCGTTCAGCGACATCAAAATACGGATATCGCCTAATGCCCGCTGTCTTGTTCGATCCGAAGACCCTTCTCGATACGGCAGGACCGCCGAAAGTCATTACTCCACGGCTGTCCGATACCGTTCTACGGGCTCGTTCGGCGTCGATCACCTCCGGTTCCAATCCCTCGAACCGTTTTGGCATATGGGAGTGCAGCCCAGGCCGTTGGCGCCGCGAAGTGCGGCAGGCTGAATTCTGTCATTTCCTCAGCGGGCGTGCCACGTTCACACCAGACGACGGACCTCCACTGGAAATCGCCGCAGGAGACGTGGTCCATTTTTCCGCATCGACGCAGGGTGTCTGGGAAACGCATGACGTCTGCGTCAAGCTATTCATCGTCTATGACGAGGGCGTCGGACAGTGACCAAGTCGAGCGCCTTTTCCAATGGCCCAGTAATACAAACGATTGAGGGCGACTATTGGCTGTCCACATCGGGCGATGATCTTGGAGCACGTCCCCCATTAGACGGTGATGCTCTGGTCGATGTTGCTATTCTAGGTGGCGGATTTTCCGGTCTGTGGACCGCCTTTTTTCTACTGAGCGAGAATCCCGGCCTTCGGGTTGCAATCGTCGAAAAGCATTTCTGCGGCTATGGGGCATCGGGCCGCAACGGCGGCTGGTGCTCTCCGCGCTTTCCGGTGGATGCTGGCCCCCTTATCCGGCGCTATGGCATGGACCTGGCGCGGCAGACGATCCTTGCTCAACAACGCTGCGTCCGGGATTTCCCGGAACTCCTCGCCAAAGCGGATATCGATGCCGATTTTCGCCGAACCGGGCTGCTAAGCTTGGCGCGAAGCCCGGGACAGATGGCGTCGCTTGTCTCCACCTTCGAAACTTTTGCCAAGCTCGGACTTTCGACCGGCAGTCAGCTCCTCGGCCCCGATGAAACCTATGAAAAGGTTCATGTCACGAAATTGTCGGGCGCGTTGCGGTCAAGTCATGGGGCAAGCCTTCATCCCGGCAAGCTGGTGCGCGGGCTGGCGCGGGCGGTCGAGCGAATGGGGGCGACAATCTTCGAACAGACGCACGCCTTGACGATCCGGGGTGGAGATGACGCGGCGATCGTCACGGAACGTGGCACCATTCGCGCCCGGCGTGCGGTCGTGACGGCAGGGGAGGCATATATGACGGATATGCCCCAATATCACCGTGACGTGCTGCCGATGTCGTCGATGATCGTGCTGACGGCACCGCTGACGACCGCGCAGTGGGACGCCATCGGCTGGGCCAAAGGCGAGTGTCTGAGTTCGCAGGTCCATACCAAGAATTACCTGACACGTACGCGCGATGGCCGGATACTCTATGGCAGCCGAGGTGCGCCCTATCGCTTCGCATCGAACATGGCGGAACGCGCGTTGCAGGACGAGGAAACCTTTGTATGGATGCGGTCCACCGTGAAGGAATGGTGGCCCGCCCTGCATGACATCTCGTTCACGCATTCGTGGGGCGGCTATCTCGGCATTCCACGCGACTGGATGCCCTCGGTCAATTTCGATCCCGTCAGCCGGATCGGGCGGCTATATGGCTATACGGGTCGCGGCGTCGCAACGAGTGCGATGTGCGCGCGCCTGCTGGCGGGACGGATCGGGGGATGGACCACAGGCCTGGAAGGCCTGCCGTTCCATCGACCGGAAGCGCCGCGCTGGGAACGGGAGCCGCTGCGGTGGGCAGGTGTTCGATATACGCAGAACGCACTGGAGCGGGTCGATGAAGCGGACGATCAGGGTCGCGCACCGCCACTCGACGCACGGCTCGCCGAATATCTGACCTCGCAATGATCGCGGGAAGGGGCGCCGATCATGCGGGCACGATGATCCTGCAGACCATCTTTATGTTCAGAAATTCATCGCCCCCTGCGAAGCTTCGCGCCCCAGGTCGGATTCCTTTACGCCACCAAATGGCGCCATCTCTGCGGAGATAGGGCCGGTGTTCAACCCGATCACGCCATATTCCAGCGCCGGGGTGACCCGGTCCTTCGGTCGCCGTCACGAGTAAAGACCAGCTATCGCTTGTCTGACGACCCGACATGTACCCCAATTCGGTAGAGGACGCCCCGCCCTCTACCGCCCATGCCACTGATTAGATGCGTGTGCCCCATGGCCATTCATGAAGCGCCTGCATCACGTCCGTCACAATCTCGTTCACCGCTCGATTAGCCTGATCGAACGCTGCTTGCGTGAGGCAGATCGCGCCCGCATCGGAATTGGCGATGGCAATTCGGCCGACACGTTTCCGGCCGACGACCCACGGCCGATCTTCGGGCGCCCAGTCCGGGTCGTATAGTGAATTGGCGCAGGCGGCGTAGCCGTGGGGATGACGGTTGACGGTGATTGAAACGATATCCCGATCAACGTCGAAACCGACCGGCCCGAACGCGGTACGGAACAGATCCCGCGTCGCCGCCTCGATCGTTTCGATATCCGTGGCCAACAGTTCCGCGCGCCCGGCGCGGAACTGGTCCTTCGCATTCAAACCCGGGCTGGTGGGAACCTTTGAAAGGTGAATCGGCATGGGGTCCGAAGGCGTCTCGGCGGGTCGATACCCCCCGACCTTGGAGGGCCAATCCACACTGATCGTGTCCCACCAGAAGGTGTTGCCGGGACAGCTGACGGCACCGATGCCCAGCTTTGCCAGCATCTCCCAGTTGCGGACGACGGCTGTCCCGTACACCAACGGCATCCGCACCGCATTGTGTAGCGCCGCTTTCTGAGGCTCTGGTATTTCCGGAGCGATATAGGGGATGATCGCGTTGTAACAGGCCATGACGACGGCATCTGCGCGCACCATTTGCGCCTTGCCGTTACGGATGTAACTAATCTCAACGCCCGTCGATTTTTCAGGGGTTCCACTGTGCACCACACGTCCGACGGTACTGTTCAACCTTATCCGAACGTCATGTTCCGGCCGGTCCAGCTGGCTGTAATCGGTGCGGGTGAGCACGGAATCCTCTTGCGTGCTGCCAGGCAGCGCCGAGGGGATCAGCCACCTTATCAACAATTTGGCCAGGCCGTGATTTCCATCCGGGAAATGAATGTCATCGCCCTCGCCATCCGGTAGCCAGCTTTGCGGCCTAGGCGTCTCGATCCCGAGTTTGGCGAAACCGGGCAAGCCACGCTCGAATGCGTGCATGGCACTGATCGTATCAATGCCGGCTGCCCCGTTGACGCCGCTGTGGATCTCCTTGATCATCATGGTGATGACTTCCGGGTTCACCTTCACATGGCGGGTGAGATAGTCCGCATAGCTCGTCTTTTGCAGCAAGGCGGCCTTTTCGGTCGCTGACATGCCCGCCAGATAATCCACCGGCCGCGTGTTCAAACGAAGCAAATCGTCCTTTGTGCGCTGGGACAGGGGAGCCTTGGCCAAAAATGCGGACCATGCCTTAGGGTTCGATCGATCTGCTCCTTCAGGAATATCGACCACCAGCTTATCGACGCCGAATGTGGCCTTGTCGAACAACACGGCCCGTTTAAGGTTGAATGCCGTATCGAGTCCACGCCAGACGCTGCGAGGTCCCGCCGCCGCCCGAAAGCGTTTAATATCGACGCCCACATCCGCCAGCAATTGGCGTCCCTCGGCCGTGTATGCGCGCGGGCTGAGGATGTACATTGTCCCACCATAACCGAGCACGGTACGCCCATCGACATCCGTCTCGTTACGGCGGGCATGGCCGCCAAAATCATCGTGATTATCGAGGATCAGGATTTTCGCTTTGGGAAACTTCTTTTTCATGAAGTAGGCCGAAGCCAGCCCGCTCATCCCGGCGCCGACGACGACAAGGTCATAACGCTCGCCAATGTCGGGTGCTTCCTTGAGTGCCGAGCCATCCCGAATAGCATGGGCTGCTTCGAATGAAGCCGGGTGGCTGCCGCGCATTCCGGTCAGCGTGGGCGGGTAATAAGTGCCCGGCGGCAAGGGAGGCGACGATGCGGTCGGCTCCGTCGCCGCCTGTGCGATCGTGCTGATCCCGGTGCCGCCCAGGATGGATGCTCCCCCAACAAGAAATCCGGTACCCCCGACCAACTGGCGGCGGGACAAGCCGGGCTCACGGCCGTTCTCATGTTGGTCGTCGTTCATGATCGCATCCTTGGCTCTGTAAAATTGACTTCTTGTTGACAGCGTCAGTCACGGTTTGGCGGGCCGAATGGGGCGTGGTTCATGATCGCTCCAGGCCCTGATTTTGCCATCGACCACCACGAAAACCCCTGTCACACGGAACGGGACCTGCTCTCCGGTTGTCAGCAAAGACGTGTCTTCGCGATCATTCACGACGACATTGCCGCTCTCATAGGCGCTATGGACGCTGATCCGGTAGCGCTGACCGTGAGCGAACAGCCCGCGCAGCTTCTGGGTGACAGCGGATTTGCCGCGCCCGGGATCGTCAAATTCACCGAAACTAACGACCGCGTCATCTGCGAACAGATCGGCCAGGCTATCGACGTTGGGGGTTGGCGATGCGATACCCGCCAGCAATGCCCCCACCACCGTGCGAGCGGGCACAACCGGCGTTTCGGCCTTTGCGGGCAGAGCTCCCGCGAGGGCGATCAAACCGGTCCATCCTGCCAGGCTCGCCGATGAGAATGCCACCATGAGGCCACCCCGAATTTGCTTCGCCTTCATTCTGCGCCGTACAAATCGACAGATATGTACCCGGAAGGTCATTGTTTGAATATCGCTTGCAGAATGAAGGCGCGCGGCCGCCAGGACGTGCCAGAAAATACGGGCCAGCCCTGACTGGGACGGGTACGAGTGAGAAGCTCGCTGGAATTGAGCAGATTATCGACATAGAAGGAAAGACTGAAGCGGCCGACCGTCGTGCCGATACGGGCCGTCACATAGTCCCGTGCGGGAGGCTTCGTCAAAGCGGGGTCATAAGATGTCGTCGCGGGATCCAACTGAGCGGTCAGACCAGCGAAAGTATCGATATGCTGGTAATCGACCCGCGCGAAGCTCTTGTTGCCCAAGGCCTCGAAATTATACTGCCCACCGACGGCCAATGTCCACTCGGGAGCGCCCAGAGATTGCCTGCGGCTGACGATCAGCGCTGGTCCGCTCGGCGGCGCGATCGCCTTCGTCAGGCGTGCATCGGTGTAGGCCGCCGCCAAATTGACGTCGAAATCATTGCCGATCGTGGTTTGAAGTTGCAGGTCAAAACCCTTGCTGCGCGCTTCGCCCAGATTATCGATGTAGCGAAAACCGCAGACCGGTAGCGATATAGCCTGCTGAATGCCCGTCCATTTCACATAGTAAACACTCGTGGAAACGCTGACATCGCCTAATTTGTTCTTTGACCCGACTTCATAATTCCAGGTTACGTCCCCATCATAGGATGAGGGCGCCTGATTCAGCCCCAATTGCGCCAGATCGGATGCGCATGGCGTCACCGGGATCGGAGCGTTGGCGCCACCGATGCGAAAGCCTTTGGAGGCGGTGGCGTACACCATGTTGTCAGGATCGATCTGGAAAGCAAGGCTGGCGCGGGGAGTGAAGGGCTTTTCGGACTGCTGGCCGGTCGATCCGGTGGGGCCACCATTAAGGGGGCCGCCCTGGTCATTCTGGAACTTGATCTTCACCTTCGCATAGCGCGCGCCGAGCGTGAGTTTCAATCTGTCCACAAATTCCCAGGTCGCCTCGCCAAATATGGCGAGCTGGGTATCCTTGACGCTATTGGTCCCGAAATAGTTCAGGTCTCCTACAAGGGATGAACCGTAATAATCCTCGTAGCTGATGCCATATAACGCCTGGATGAGGCGCTCACCCATGGGATCGACAATCTCTTCATAATTTTTATATCGGTTGTTGCTGTAAAAACCTCCGATAACCCAGTTCAAACGTGAATCAGTGGCTGACTGAACGCGAACTTCCTGAACGAAATTATTCTGACTGTTGTTGATGTGCGCTTCGGAAAAATAATCGCCTATCGGAAGCCTGATCCCCATCGACGTGCCCAGCGAGCCAAAGTCATTGAGCGTAGGAAGGCCCACCGAATCATAGAAGCGCGCCAGATAATCGGTTCCGCTATAGCCAGTACGCTGTCGGCGTCTGAACCAGGAAGTATTGGAAAGAACGGTGACGGCGCCGAGGTTCAGTTCTGCCTTGATGGTCGGCAGATACCAGCTGTCACGGTTCGGCACGACGGTAGCGTCGGTAGTTCGAAAATCGCCCCCGCTGATGTCGGATGCCGCGATATTGAAATAATTCTCTCGCTCCTTCGTATATTGATATTGAAGCGAAGGCGTGATTTCCAGATCACCCAAAGCAAAACGAACGGCGCCGCGCAAGGACACTGTCTTGCGGGAATTGGCGTCTTTCTCGTCGACCTGGTATGTTCGCCAATCGAGCTGGTCGATCCAGCCGCCATCGCGCCGCGCGAAGGCACTGACGCGCACGGCGATCTTGTCCTCGACGACAGGTATATTGAGCGCGACGCCTGTCTCTGCGTCAAAATCACCCTTCGTGATAGCGCCGATTTCGCTGCGGACGTAAATCTTCGTCGAAGACAGCGAGGGTTGGGGCGTGATGTACCGTACGACGCCGCCCTGTGCGCCAGCACCGAACAAGGTTCCTTGCGGACCACGCAGCACTTCGATGCGATCCAGATCAAAGACCGTTGGCAAGGCATTTTGCGAGAGGATACCAATATTCAGAAGCTGAAACGGCGTGTCATCAATGTAGACACCTGTCGTTGGAGCACCAGCGGACGAACTGATCCCCCGTACCGCTACGGTGCGCGTATCGACATCTATGGTGACGCCGGGCAGTTGGCGCTGGAGATCGTTGAAAGTCTTGATGCCCTGCTGATCAAGCTTGGCCTGGCCATAAGCGCTGATGCTGATCGGAACTTTGGAGGCGCGCATTTCCTGCCGCGTCGCTGTGACGACAATATCATTGCCGATGTCGTTTATACGAGCATCAGACGGCGACGTTGACTGTCCGGCAGGTTGACTATCCCCTTGGAGTGGGGCGCCATGAACTGCTGTAGAAGCCAAACCTAAACCCGCTACTGCCACACTTGTGAACAAGCGCAGACGATGCCTTGTAAGCTTCATTTGAATCCCCTCTACAAGTCGAAGTCTCGCTGAGAGGTCATTCCTCTTCAGGACACTGTTCCGCCCTTAAACGATACGATCCACGGTCTGCGTGCAACAGATTTTTGCACGCTTCTCTCTGGTTAGGGCATGCTGATATGCAGCGAAGCGGCATTTCTTCGCTGATATTTTTTTCCTTTTAATTCAATATGCTTTCACCAAAAAGATCGCGATATATCGGGCGAAGCATCTGTCACTTACGACAGGACTAGTGATATTCCAACACCACCTGGGTAGCCGTTTACACCATCATATGGCGAGGCCGAGGGATAGAAGAAAAATCGCGTCTTGCGATCAAGAGGCGCCGGATGACAGAAGCTGCTGTCCGCGAGAGGAATGAGTTCGAAATCTTATGCCGTGCCATTTTTCCCCGGCCGGATATCGGACTATTCAGAAAAGGCCAGCGAAGACTATTTTGGCGCCGAAACGGGCGATGAATATAAAAGGACAGGGAACGGGGATGAAAAACCGCAATTGGGTAGGGTTCAGTGGATCGGCCTTGGTATGGTTACTGTCCACATCGCCTGTTTTTGCAGAGCAAACCTACGCAGATCTTATCGTTACCAACGGCAAGATCGTTACAGTGGACCCAAAGGACAGTATCGTTAGCAGCGTCGCCGTCGTGGGCAACCGGATCGTCGCCGTCAGCGACGACGTCCAGGCGTGGCGCGGTCCCGCGACCAAGGTGGTCGATCTGCGGGGGAGAACCATGCTGCCCGGCTTCATCGACGCGCATTCGCATGTCGAAGGCATGGCCAACGTCGAGGCCAACTTCATCAATATCCAAGCGCCGCCGCTGAAGGACGGCAAGGCGATCATCGCCAAGCTCAAGGAAGCGCAGGCCAAACTGCCGCCGGGCGCATGGCTGGTTGGTCAGGGGACTTATATGCAGGTCATGCCCTCGCGAGCGGAACTCGACGCGGCTTTTCCGGATAATCCTGTACGCCTTGACTGGAGCGCACACGACAAGCTCATCAATCATAAAGCTGCGGTTGTGATGGGGATGGACAAGAACTGGCCGGAGCCCCCGGCAAGTTCAGGCGGCCGCTATGAACGCAATGCGCAGGGCGAAGTGGTGATCGTGCGGGATGCTCCGGCCCCGTGGCCCAAAAACCATGAGTTCACCTATCCCGAGATGAAGGAAGGCGTGCGAAAGATATTGGAGGACTTTTATCTTAAAAAAGGCGTCACCACCGTCTCCGACATGTCTCCCCCGAAAACCTACCTCGCTTATCAGGAATTGCGCAAGGAAGGCCGGTTGCCGACCCGCGTGCGTGTGAACTATGTCCTCCGAAACCCGAATGCCACGACTTCCCCCATGGAGGGGGCAATTGCCGCAGACCAGCTCTTACCGACCGGCATCACGACCGGGATGGGGGACGACTGGATTCGTGTCGGAGCGATCAAGCTATTCATGGACGGTGCCTGGGGAACGACCGTGGCGCTCTATCGGCCGCAATGGAAAGGTGCTGGTACGACCTGGGTGCCCAACAATTACGGCACACCCATGATGGATCAGAGCCAACTCAATGACATCGTCCTAAAGGTCCGGCAGGCTGGCTGGCAGATTCAAATCCATGCGAATGGCGATCGCGCGCAGGATATGACGCTTACAGCCTACGAAAACGCCAACCGATTGTCTCCGAAAGCCGACGCGAGGGACCGCATCGAGCATTTTGGTCATTATCTGACGATCGACCCTCAACGCACGCAGGAACGATTGGCGCGTTTGCAGCGCGACCATGTCATCCCCTCCCCACAGGTCGCCTTTCTGTGGCGATTGACGGACCTCGGCATGAAGGAACCGAACGTCAAATTTTTCGCGATGAAAACGCTGATTGGTCTCGGCCTGCACCCTCCTGGTGGCGTCGATACAGTAGGCACGCAGAATTTTGCGACATATCCGCTATTTTCCATCGAGCGGGCCGTTCATCGCGACACGAAATATGGGAAGATCGTGCAGCCGGAGGAAGCGATCAGCGTGATGGATGGCATCCGCATGTTTACGATCTGGTCGGCCGAAGCGAATTTTATGGAAAAACAGCTAGGTTCGATCGAAACGGGCAAACTTGCTGACTTCGTCGTGCTTGCGCAGGACCCACTGACGATCAGCGCTGACAAACTCAGCGACATTCCTGTCGATATGACAATCCTGGATGGCAAGGTCGTTTATCAGCGGTGACGATCGAGGCCCGTCACCTCGCTTCATGAACTCGACACCGATGCGTCGGCTCCTTGAGCGCACCGCTCAGTGTACCCTTGGACGGTAGTAATGGCTGGACATCAAAACGGAAATAGTGCAGGTCTGGCGCCAAATATCGACCCGACCGATCACGCATATGATTATCCACTTCTTCTAAAATATCTTCTGGCGACAGCGCTGGCTCGCGATCCTGCGCAAGAGATCGTTTATCGCGATCTCGTTCGGCATGACTATCGAACGCTGCGTGATCGAGTCGGCCGCCTGGCGGACGGGCTGACGGCCCTTGGCCTGAAGGCCGGGTCCATCATCGGCGTATTGGATTGGGATAGTCACCGCTACCTTGAAGCCTATTTCGCGATACCCGGGATGGGTGCGGTCCTCCATATGGTGAACGTCCGTCTGTCGCCGGAACAAATCCTCTACACGATCAATCACGCGGCAGACGACGCCCTGTTGGTGCATGTCGACTTTCTGCCGATGCTGGAAGCGATTTGGGACCGTGTCGAGACGGTGCGCACGATCGTGGTGATCACCGACGACGGGCAGCTGGTCCAAACCAGCCTGCCGATCGCCGGGGAGTATGAGAAGCTGCTCAACGGCGCATCGCCGGAATTTCTGTTCCCCGATCTCGACGAGAACAGCAGGGCGACGACCTTTTACACGACTGGCACCACCGGCCTGCCAAAAGGCGTGTTCTTCAGTCATCGGCAACTGGTTCTGCATACGCTGTCACTGGCAACGACACTCGCGAGTTCGCCCACGCAGGGAAGGCTCGATCGCGGCGACGTCTACATGCCGATCACGCCCATGTTTCATGTCCACGCATGGGGCTTTCCCTTCGTTGCGACCATGCTTGGGCTGAAGCAGGTCTACCCGGGACGATACACGCCCGATATACTGATAGCCCTGCAGCAGACTGAGAAAGTCACCTTTTCGCATTGTGTGCCGACGCTGCTGCACATGCTGTTCGCCAGCCCGGAAGCAGCGGCCGCCGACTTCACGGGTTGGAAGGTGATCGTCGGTGGAACTGCGTTGTCGAAGGGATTGGCATATGCTGCGCTCGAACGCGGCATCGACGTTTTCGCAGGCTACGGAATGTCCGAAACATGCCCGGTTCTCACCATCACGCAGGTTACGCGGGATCAGTTGCAAGAAGGCGGCGTCGCGGAGGTTGAGCTTCGGACCCGCGCCGGCATGCCTCTCCCACTGGTGGAACTACAGATCGTAGATGCCGATATGCGTCCTCTCGCACATGATGGGGAAAGTGCCGGAGAAATCGTTGCACGGGCTCCGTGGCTGACAAAGGGCTACCTCGCCGACCCTGGCAGTTCCCAAGCGCTTTGGCGGGGCGGATATCTGCATACCAATGACATCGGCGTCATCCATCCGGACGGTTATCTCCAGATTACTGACCGCATGAAAGACGTCATCAAGACCGGAGGCGAATGGATATCTTCGCTTGAGATCGAGGACATCATCTCTCAGCACCCAGGCGTGAGCGAGGTTGCGGTCATTGGCATCCCCGACGCCAGATGGGGTGAACGTCCGTTGGCCATCGTCGTAGTCAAGGCAGGGCATGCCGAGGCCGTTTCGGAAACATCCATTAAAACTCAGGTGCAGGATTTTTGCGAGCGTGGCATCATCTCAAAATGGGCCGTGCCGTCAACGGTGCTGTTTTGCGATGCGCTCGAGAAAACAAGTGTCGGCAAGCTCGACAAGAAAGCGTTACGCCAGCGATATATAGGCAGTTGAGAGGCGCTGAACGCCTTGTCGTGCGAATGAGCCGCGATCTGAGTAAGGACTCTCATTGCGGCGACGATCAAATCCGATCAAAGATGAGTCGCTGCATGGGGGCATTCGCGATCTCCGCCATGAACAGATGATGATCGGCGAGGTTTATCGCGAGATGGGCGATGCGCCCATTGGTGTCAGGGGAGGTGATCTTCCAGTCGAGAACCAGCGGCTAATGCGGGGCGGCAGGCTGCGCCTGACCGCAGGGCGATGATCCCAGCAGCAGCGCCGCCGCCGATTCTTTCCAGCGGGACGTCAGATTGCCTTGGTTCGCAGCGACGGCAACAAGCTTTAGTGCGGCGGCGAGGTGTCGCGTCAGCTTCTGCGCGTCATCACTGGCCCAGAAGTGCGCGAAGAACAGGCGCGGTTCGATCAGCCTCCGACGCCCTGTTTCATTACTTTCCCCTCAGACGAGGAGGACATAGGCCGCCCCCAAGCCAGCGCACGTAAACAGGACCGGGATCATGCCGACCTTGAAGCGGAAGACGGCGATCGCGGCGCCGACGGCCAGAACAAGCGCCGGAAGGTTCAGCGACGCCAGAACGGGCATATCGAAACTGCTGCCCAGGAGATTGATCGGCCGTACTTCGTGGAACAGGGTATGGATCGCGAACCATAGCGCCAGGTTCAGGATAACCCCAACCACGGCGGCGGTGATCACGCCCAGCGACGCCGAAAGTGCCTGGTTCCCTCTCAGCCTTTCAACAAAGGGCGCGCCCGCGAAAATCCAAAGGAAGCAGGGCACGAACGTAACCCAGGTGGTGAGGATCGCCCCCAGCGTTGCCGCCACGAGCGGGTTCAACCCGGTCGCTTCGCGAAATGCCGCGAGGAAGCCGACGAACTGCGTCACCATGATGAGCGGCCCGGGCGTGGTTTCCGCTAGTCCCAAACCATCCAGCATCTCACCAGGACGCAACCAGCCAAAGGTGCCTACCGCCTCTTGCGCCACATAGGCCAGAACCGCGTAGGCTCCGCCGAAGGTCACGACCGCCATCTGGCTGAAGAAGGCCGCGATTTTGGTGAAGACATCGTTGGGTCCCGCGAAAACGAACAGCAGGACCACGGGTGCGAGCCAGAGAAACAGCAAGGTGCCTGAAATCTTGAGCGACCAGGAAAGGTTGGGCCGGGCGTGATACGGCAGCCCTTCGCCAAGTGCGGTGTCGCGGTCATGGACAATGTTGCCGCGGCGCGATCCGTGGCCGCCGCCGCCCTTGAACGCGGGAAGACCCGCTCGGCCGCCAATATAACCGCCCAGTGCGGCCGCCAATATGATGACGGGGAAGGGCGCGCCCAGGAAGAAGATGGCTGCGAAAGCTGCGACCGCTATACCCCGCATGACGTTGTTCTTGAGTGCGCGGGAGCCGACGCGAACAACCGCCTGAACGACGACCGCCAAAACTGCGGCTTTGAGGCCGAAGAAAAGGCCTTCGATCAAAGGCGCATGACCAAGCAGTACGTAAATGTAGCTCAGCGCCAGGATGGCCAGGAAACCGGGGAGGACAAACAGGGCGCCCGCGACCAAGCCGCCCTTGGTCTTGTGCAACAGCCAGCCAATATAGGCCGCCAGTTGCTGCGCCTCGGGACCAGGCAGCAGCATGCAGTAATTGAGTGCATGCAGGAAGCGTTCCTCACCGATCCAGCGTTTCTCATCGACAAGGATGCGGTGCATGACGGAGATCTGACCTGCTGGTCCGCCGAAACTCAGCGCGGCGATCCGCGCCCAGACGCGCACGGCCTCACCAAAGGCGATTCCATGATCTCCGGGCGGAACAGCGGCGCCTTCGTGAAGATCGGTGATGGTGGTGCTCATCGCTCGGACTTTCTTGTGCTGAAATAGGCGTGGAACTGGTTGAGCGCCTCGCTGGCGGTGGCAATGCGCTGGAGATCGTCGTCGGTCGATGCGCAGACACCCGACAGCATGGCGCCGACGCCCGCCGTTTCCGGCCGGGCGAACTTGCCGTCGCCAATGTCCAGTTCATGGATGATCTCGCCGATCGCCACGAGCGCGTGATCATTCATCAGGTTAGCGCGCAACATCAGCGTCTCGAAGCTGCAACGATCGCCTTCATGTGTAAATTCGGCATCGACCATGTCGAAGCGCAACTCGCCCTCGACCGGGTCATAATGGCGGCTGCCGACGAATTTGAACCGGGCGTCCGGGTCGATGAAGCGCCGGATCAGCCAGGCGCAGGCGATGCGATCGACATGGACGCCGCTGCGCGTGACCCAGGTGCGGCCGATAAGGTCGATCGGCTGTGGCGTGTCCGGCGGTTCGGCTCGGTTTACATCGGGATGTTGATAACGTTGGCGGTCCAGTTCCGCCAGCGCCGCCTCGGCGTCCTGACGACCATGAGCGCCAAAGAAGTCCAATCGGCTGACCTCTTCCATCCGCTTTTGCAGGCGCGCAATATCGGCGCCGCTGGGCGGCCCCGTGTCCAGCAAACGGCGCGCGGCCTCTGCGATCTCGTTATAGTCCGCATCTCGCGCGGTATCGAACAGCGCGCGGACGTCCAGGTCGGTCTGGCCGACCAACAGACGGGCCTCGATGAGGGTGGCTTCGCCGCCATTTTCCGTGATCTCGGTCAGAAGCTCCCGGAACGCCGCCTCACCCTCAACCGAGCGCGGCAGGACGTGGACGGCATTTTTGAGAGGAACAGCGCCAATCGCGTGCAATCGCCGCCAGATTTTTACCCGGAGATAGGGCGGCTTCGCGGGAAGCTGATGCAGAAGGGCAAGCCAAAGGCTGGTATCGGTGCGACTCATGATGCATATGTATCATCCAAGTGAAATTGATGAAATATGCATATCAATATTTCGTATATGAATGCTTTGCATACAGGCTTTGCATAGCTGAATGCGATTTCTGTACTTTTCGGCACAGGCCGATGGGAGATAGTGTCTGACAAAATCGCATTTATCGGGACTGAAATGGGCACTGCCGCACAGGAAGAGACGTTTTCAGACATTCGCGAAGGTATTCGTCGCCTTTGCGCGCAGTTCCCCGGGACCTACTGGCAGGAACTGGACGCTGAGCGGCGCTATCCGACCGAGTTTGTGACCGCGCTGGCGAGCGAAGGCTGGCTATCGGTGCTAATTCCGGAAGAATATGGCGGCTCGGGACTAGGACTGGCTGCGGCGACGGCGGTACTAGAAGAGGTGCATCGCTCAGGCTGCAACGGCGGGGCGGCGCATGCGCAGATGTACACGATGGGCACTGTCCTTCGACACGGGTCGGAGGAGCAGAAGGCGCGCTACCTGCCCAAGATCGCGTCGGGTGAACTGCGCCTTCAGGCGTTCGGCGTCACCGAGCCGACGAGCGGCACTGATACCACCCGCATTCGGACATTCGCCAAGCGGGATGGCGATGACTACGTCGTCAACGGGCAGAAGATCTGGATCAGTCGCGCTGAACATTCCGATCTCATGGTTCTTCTCGTGCGCACGACGCCGCGCGAGGAATGCGCCAAACCCACCGACGGCATCAGCGTGCTCTTGGTCGACATGCGCGACGCGGTGGGCAATGGCCTCACCATCCGGCCGATCCGGACAATGCTGAACCACGCGACGACGGAGTTGTTCTTCGACGATCTGCGGGTGCCAGCGGAGAATTTGATCGGCGAGGAAGGCAAGGGCTTCCGCTACATCCTGTCGGGCATGAACGCCGAACGCATCCTGATCGCGGCGGAGTGCATCGGCGATGCGCGTTTCTTCATCGATCGCGCGAGCGCCTATGCGAAGGACAGGTCGGTATTCGGCCGTCCGATCGGCCAGAATCAGGGTATCCAGTTCCCGATCGCGCGGGCCTATGTGCAGACGACCGCCGCCGCTGCCATGGTTGATAAAGCGGCAGCGCTGTTCGATGCGGGCGTGCAGCCGGGCACGGAGGCGAACATGGCCAAGATGCTGGCGTCCGAAGCATCCTGGTTTGCCGCCGACATGTGCGTCCAGACCCATGGCGGCTTCGGCTTCGCGGAAGAATATGACATCGAACGCAAGTTCCGCGAAACGCGCCTCTATCAGGTCGCGCCGATCTCGACGAACCTAATCCTCAGCCATGTGGCGACACATGTGCTGGGCCTGCCGAAGAGCTTCTGATGGGAAAGGTGCTCGAAGGCTTGCTGGTCGTCTCGCTCGAGCAGGCGGTGGCCGCGCCGCTATGCACGAGCCGTCTTGCCGAAGCGGGCGCGCGGGTCATCAAGCTGGAACGGGCGGAGGGAGATTTCGCGCGCGGTTATGACGCTGTCGTCCATGGCGAGAGCGCCTATTTCGTCTGGCTCAATCGCGGCAAGCAGTCGCTTCGCATTGACCTCAAAGACCCGGCCGACGCGGCGCTGGTCGAACGGATGCTGGCGAAGGCGGACGTTTTTGTCCAGAATCTTGCGCCCGGTGCGGCAGCGCGATCGGGGTTCGGATCGACTGATCTGCGCGCCCGCTATCCGCGCCTCATCACCTGCGACATCACCGGCTATGGCGAAAGCGGCGAAGCGGCGGGGATGAAGGCCTATGACTTCCTGATCCAGTGCGAAGCGGGGCTGGCGAGCATCACCGGCACGGCCGACGATCCCGCGCGCGTGGGCGTGTCGGTCGCTGATATCGCCTGCGGAATGAACGCGCATGCCGCCATCCTTCAGGCGCTGATCGAGCGGGGACAGACGGGTAAGGGGCGCGGCATCGCCGTGTCGCTGTTCGATGGGCTGGCCGACTGGATGACGGTGCCGCTGCTGCACTATGATTATGGTGGGAAGGCACCAGCTCGCGCTGGGCTGAAGCATCCCTCGATCGCGCCCTATGGTGCATTCCCGACCGCCGATGGATCGCAGATCGTGGTGTCGATCCAGAATGAGCGGGAATGGTCGAAATTCTGCGCCACGGTGCTCGGCGACGCGGCTCTTGCGACTGACTCGCGCTACGCGTCCAACACGTTGCGTTGCGCCAATCGCGCTGAACTGGACGCGCTGGTTGGTCGTGTTTTTGCAGCCGAAATGCCTGAAGCGCTGATCACCCGGCTGGAGGCGGCTGGCACCGCATGGGCTCGGTTGAACGGCGTTGATGGCCTGTCGCGGCACAGTCAGCTTCGCCGGGTCACCGCCGACACGCCGACGGGGCCAGTCGCCTTGCCAGCCTCGCCCATAAGGTGGGATGGGGAGGAAGCGGTCGCGCTGCCAGTTCCGGCTTTGGGCGGTGATGACGAAGCGATACGCGCGGAGTTTCTGTGACCGAAGCGGCCGAACATCGCACCGATATAGCCGCCGCTCATCAGGCGCACTTGCTCGCCGCGCTGCTCGATCATGACACGCCGCCGTGGCGGCCGGGCGAATTGCCGCTGCTCGCGCACTGGCTGCTGTTTCCGCCGGATACGCGGCAGTCCGGTATCGGGCCGGATGGGCATCCGCTGCGGGAGGGCGATGGCCTGCCGCGCCGGATGTGGGCGGGTAGCCGCGTTCGCTTCCTTGCGCCGATCATGCTCGGCAGCGAAGTGGAGCGGGAGACGAGCACGATCGCGGTCAATGACAAGCAGGGGCGATCGGGGCGGATGCGCTTCGTCACCCTGCGTCACCTGTTGAAGGTGGACGGCCAAGTCTGCGTAGAGGAAGAGCAGGACATCGTTTATCGCGAAGCCGGGCGGAGTGGGGCTCCTCTTCCGCCCGAAACGGTGACTCCTGCGCCGCCAGTAGCGCGTGTGGCAACGATTAATCCTGTGCAGCTTTTCCGCTTCTCGGCTCTCACCTTCAACGCGCATCGCATCCATTATGACCTGCCTTATACGCGAGAGGTCGAAGGGTATCCGGGGCTGGTCGTCCATGGCCCCTTCATCGCGACTTTGCTGATGGATCATTTCCTGCGCCACGCTCCGGCCGCGCAGGTTGCAAGCTTCTCCTTCCGCGCGCAACGGCCGATTTTTGCGGGAGAGCCGTTTACGCTGGGCCTGTCGGGCGGCGACTTGACCGCTATCGATCATGCGGGTGGGCTGGCGATGCAGGCGCGGGTGGAAACGCGTTAGCCTCAGCTATGCTGCCAGGTTGGTCAGCTTTCTAACATCCGGCAGAGAGGCGAGATCAAGTGCAGCCATGGCGAGCGCGTCGGCCTTGTCTGCCCCAAGCACCGGAGCGGCAAGCGCCCTGAACTTCGCCAGCAGCTTGTCCTTGCTGAGGAAGTTGGATGGTTCGCCCAGCGGCACGACCACCTTGCGGCTGAATGTCTGGCCGCGTGCCGTGATGGTGATTTTCCCTGACATGTTGGTGGGAAACTCCGCCTCGATCTCTGGATCGTGGATGCAATCCACTTTGGGCAGCATCACGCGGATTACCGGGTCGTTCAGCCGTTGATAGCTGTCCCACTCCATTGCGCCCGTCACCAAAGCGCAGGAGAGTACGAACGGCGCGCTGAACTGCGCATCCACGATATTGCGCGGATTGCGCTTATGCTCGATCGGCGCGCCGACCAGCAATAGGCCCGCGTTCGACAGGCCATAGATGACGCTGTTGACTTCGTCCGACTGCAATCCATGCTCAGCCCGCAGCGCCAGCACGGCGTCGATACCGGCATGGCCGTAGCGGCAGGATGGATAGGGTTTGATGCCGGTATGCATCAGCTCGTAAACCGACCCGAGATCCTGCACGACCCGCTCCGGGCGCGGCGAGGGCGCGTAGCCCTGAAGGAAGCCATGTCGCCCCTCGATCGCTTCGCCGGGGCCTTTGTAACCGTTGCGCGCCAGTGTCGCGGCGGTAAGGCCAGCCATGGCCGCCCAGCCCACCTGAAACGGCTTCGTCTGCGCGCCATCGGCTAGAAATTGGAGACTGCCCGCGCTCTGGCTGAGGGCAATGCCGAGAGCCGATCCGATCCCGGCTGCGTCGAGGCCGAATATCCGCGCCGCAGCGGCAGCCGCGCCGAACACGCCGCAGGTCGCGCTGGGATGAAAGCCGCGCGCATAATGATCGCCCGCCGGGAGCGCCACCGCGATGCGGCAGCATGTCTCATAGCCTGCGACGATGGCGGCAAGGATGTCCCCGCCGGACGCTCTGGTCATCTCCGCTGCGGCAAGCGCGGCCGGAATGACGGGCGCGCCGGGGTGCAATGTCCCGGCGGCATGGGTATCGTCAAAATCAAGCGCATGGGCAAGCGCACCATTGAGCAGCGCCGCGCCCGCCGGGGCATAGCTGGCTGGATCGCCATACACTCTGGCCGCGCCGTTATGGAGCCCCATTGCGGATACCGTGGCGAGCAAGGGGGGAGCGACCGCTGCCTCGCTGCGCGCTCGGGCGATGCTGCCGATGAGGTCGAGCAGCAGAAGGGGGGTGCGATCGACAACCTCCAGCGGAAGGGAATCTATCGAGACGGTGGCACAGAAATCCGCCAAGGCTTCCGTGATTTTCATCATCTCACCGGATGACGAAGGGGTTCGACACGGGCGAGCCAAGGTCGATCCACACGCTCTTGGTCTGGAGATATTCGTCCATCGCCTCCTGCCCGCTTTCGCGGCCGATGCCGCTTCGCTTCATGCCGCCAAAGGGCGCCATGAAGCTGACAGCGCGATAGGTGTTGACCCAGACCGTGCCTGCTTCGACCCGTTCCGACATGCGGATGGCGCGGCCGATATCCTGCGTCCATACCCCAGCGGCGAGGCCATAAGGGCTGTCGTTCGCGATCGACAGCGCCTCTTCCTCATCATCGAACGGGATGATGGCGAGAACCGGCCCAAACACCTCCTCCCGCGCGATCGGCATCTGGTTGTCGACGCCGGTGAAGATGGTGGGCTGCACGAACCAGCCACCCTCCAGCCCTGCAATCGTGGGTTGGCCGCCACCCAACACGCATTCGGCGCCTGACTGGCGCGCGCCCGCGATATGATCGAGCACCTTGCTCCGCTGGGCGAGGGTTGTCACCGGCCCGACCTGCGTATCGGCAAGCTTCGGATCGCCGATACGCGCCGTGCCTGCCAAGGCGATCAGGCGCTCCACTACCTCGTCATGGACGTCGCGCTGTACGAGCAGACGCGATCCCGCAATGCAGGTCTGGCCCGATGCCGCGAATATCCCGGACACCGCGCCATAGACCGCGCGTTCAAGGTCCGCATCGCCGAAGATGATGTTGGGCGACTTGCCGCCCAGTTCCAGCGTGACCTTCTTCAAGTTTTCGGCCGCCGAGCGATAGACCGCAATGCCGCCCGGCTCGCCTCCGGTGAAGGCGATCTTGGCAATGTCGGGATGCTTGACCAAGGGCTCGCCGCATTCCTGAGGCAGGCCGGTCACGGTATTGACCACGCCCGCCGGGAACCCCGCGCGTTCGAACAGCTCGACAAAGGCGAGGGTCGAGCAGGAGGCATGTTCGGACGGCTTGATGACCGCCGTGTTGCCTGCCGCCAGCAACGGCGCCAGCTTCCACGCGAGCAGCATCAGCGGCGAGTTCCATGGCGTGATACAGGCTATGACGCCCAGCGGCTCGCGGCGGGTAAAGGCATGCATCGACGGCTTGTCTATGGGTAGGACATGGCCCTCAATCTTGTCGGCCAGGCCAGCAAAATAGCGATAGTAGATGGGAAGGTTGCCAAGCTGCGCGCGCATTTCCGCGATCAGCTTGCCATTGTCATGCGTCTCGATCTGCGCCAGCCGTTCCGCCTCTTCAGCGAGGATGTCGGCAAAGCGGTAGAGCAGGGCGCCGCGCGCGGTTGCGGTGAGGCCGCGCCACTCGGGCGCGCGGAAGGCGGTGCGCGCCGCCTCCACCGCTGCATCGACATCGGCAGAGGTGCAGCGCGGAATCAGCGCCCATGCCTCACCCGTCGCCGGATCAAGGCTCTCAAGCCATTCGCCGCCCGTTGCGTCGCGCACGCTACCCGCCAGCAGATTGCGGAACCGGACCAGATCCTCAGCCATCACACATTCTCCCCAAGCCTACGTGGGCCGCTGCTTCAGTTCGGCCCAAAGCCCAGATGTTCGCGCACGCGCGCTTTCAGCCATACACCGTCGCGCGCGGGCAGGGCACGCGGCGTTTCTTCATGGATAATGCGGATGACGATGAGGCGAGGGCCGCTCCCGATGATGCCGATCGCTTCGCGCGCGCGGGCGATGCCTGCCTCGTCGGTGACCTCGAAACATTCGGTGAAGCCACAAACCCGTGCCATTTCGGCCAGGTTGATGCCTGCGCCCGCATGACTCATCTGTCCGCCCGTTTCGCCATAATGGCCGTTGTCCAGCACGACGATCGACAGGTTCTTCGGCTGCTGCACGCCGATGGTGGCGAGGCCGCCAATGCCCATCAGCTGCTCGCCATCTCCAGTGACGACCGTCACGGGCCGATCCGGCTGTGCCAGGGCGAGACCAAGCCCGGTCAGCGCCGCGCCGCCCATCGCGCCCCAAAGATAGAAGTTGCCGGGATGATCGCCCGCCGCGAAGACATCATAGGTTGGCGAGCCGAGGCCCGTGATGATCAGCATGTCCTTGCGATCGGCGAGCAGGTCCGCCACGGCCGGGCGGCGGTGGAGACGGTTCACTTCAGCCATTTCTTGGCTCCCAGCATGCTTTGCGACAACAGGATGGCGATCGGCTGATCGCTTTCAAACGCCATGGTGGTTGCGGAAGCCATCATGGGGGCGAGGTCTTCCAGCCGGTCGATGCGGATGGTGGTGACGCCCATGATCTCAAGCGCGGCGGGTGTCGCCCGGCCCATCGAAACCTGCCACGGATTGAACTCCTGAAACTCGCCGCGCATCGTGACGATGGTCAGAAACGGAATGCGGCAGCTCGCCAGCAGGGAGAGCATGTTGATGCAGTTGCCAACCCCGCTCGACTGCATGAGGAGAGCGCTGCGCTCCCCGCCCAGCCATGCGCCGGTGCAAAGCGCGATGCCCTCTTCCTCGGTAGTAAGAACAACGCTCTTCATGTTCTCGGCGGCGCTGCACATGCGGATCAGGCGCGCATGGCCTGCGTCCGGAACATAGCTGACCTGCCGGATATTTGCCTGCTGCAAGGCGTCAAAGATTATCGGTGCCCAGGGGGAGTCGGCGTGCGCCCCTGTTTCCGTCTCGCTAATGGCTGACATGCGGTCCTCGAAGTGGATTTCGCAAAGCCTATTGCGGCATTTGCTAAACCAATAGGAACAATCTACGCGTCCAGCTATGTCGGTTAGGCATGATAGAAAGGTGCGTGCAGGTGGATTTCCGGCGGCTTGAACATTTCCTGAAAATCGCCGAACTCGGCTCGCTCAGCCGGGCGGCTGACAGGATGCGGATTGCCCAGCCCGCTCTTAGCCGCCAAATGCGCATCCTGGAGGAAGAGGCTGGCACGCCCCTATTTTACCGCCATCGTCGGGGCATGCAGCTCACCCCGGCTGGTGAGGAATTGCGCCAGCATATCGCAGGGCCGGTGCGGCAGGTCAGGCAGGCCTTTGATGACATACGAAACCGCTCTGCGGAGGGGGGTGGCCAGATCGCCCTCGGGATTCCGCCTACGGTCAGCTATATTCTGGCCGGGCGGCTTGCCCGCCGTGTCGCGGAGCAGGCGCCCAATATCTCGCTGCGGATCGTCGAGGGCTATGCAGGGCATCTCATCGACTGGCTGCAACGGGGCGAGATCGATGCGGCGCTTCTTTATGGCCCGGCTTCCGATTTCCAGATGAACGTCGCGGAAATGCTGTACGAGGAGTTGGTGCTGGTAGGCCCTTCTTCCTCCGACCTCGATCCCGCGACGCGAATCCCTGTACAGGAACTCATCAAGCTCCCCATCGTGCTGCCTAGCCAGTCGCACGGGCTTCGCCTGATCGTGGAGGCCGCGGCGCGCAAGGTCGGCGTGCCGCTCAATGTTCGATTTGAAGCAGACTCGTTCCTGGTGCTCAAAGAGCTGGTTGAGTTTGGTCTCGGCTACACTGTGCTGCCGCTCTCATCCTTGAACCGGGAAGTCGACGCGGGCATCCTGCGCTACGCACCGATCGGTAATCCGCCCGTTGTTCGCCAGTTGGTGCTCGGCATGCCCCGAGAGGAGCAGTTGACCCGTTCAACGCGGATCATCGTTCGGCTGGTGCGCGAAGAGATCAAGCATCTGGTGGATAGCGGCGTCTGGAAGGCGCAGCTGCAATATTGATTTTCTGGTGCCAGCGCGGTTCGGGCATAGCGATCCGGCATAGGTGGCGATAGCTGTTCTATGACTATGAACGCCACTGTGGAGCTATTTTGCCGCGACGCAGGAACGTGAGAATAGTGGGGAGGATCAGGGTTGAATAGGCGGCAAGCCGAGCCATCGGCCCGGATGAAGCGAAAGGCAGCAGGCGTCCTTTCGCTTGGTGACTATGAAGCCCTTGCGTACGCGCATCTGCCACGCCCGTTGTTCGGCTATGTCGCGGGGGCATGTGAGGATAATCTGACCGTATCGGCCAATCGGGAAGCGATGCGCCGCGTCACTTTCGTCCCGCGCGCTTTGCGGGACATGGCGGGCCGCAGCCAGCACGCCTCCTTGTTCGATGAGAACTGGTCTTCCCCGTTCGGCATAGCGCCGATGGGGCTGTCCGCGCTGGTCGCCATGCGCGGCGACATCGCTCTCGCACGGGCTGCGCATGCCGAAAATGTGCCGATGCTGCTCAGCGCGACGTCGCTCATCCGGCTGGAGGAGGTGCGCGCCGTCTCGCCCTCTTGCTGGTTCCAGGCCTATCTTCCCGCTGACCGCGACTGGATCGATGGCGTAATCGACCGGGTTGCGGCTGCGGGATTTGGAACGCTTGTCATTTCCGTTGATGTGCCGGTGCTGGGCAATCGCGAGAATTTGATCCGCGAACGGTTCTCCACCCCGCTAAAGCCTTCTCTTCGGCTAGCGCTGGATGGCCTGCTGCATCCCCGCTGGCTGCTCAGCACATTTGCGCCGACGCTGCTCCGCCACGGCATGCCAGCGTTCGAAAATTCCAGCGCGACACGCGGTGCGCCTGTGATCGCTCGTAATGCCGAGCGCAGCTTCGGGCAGCGCGACCGGCTGACCTGGGACGGCATCAGATATATTCGTGACCGCTGGCGCGGCAATCTGGTCATCAAGGGCCTGCTTCACGCCGAAGATGCGAGGCTGGCCCGCAGCGTTGGCGCCGACGCGATCATCCTGTCGAATCATGGCGGGCGGCAACTTGATGGCGCCATCGGCACGCTCGACGCCTTGCCCGCTGCCGTCGCTGTCGCAGGTGACATGCCCGTCCTGATCGACAGCGGCTTCCGGCGCGGCAGCGATATATTGAAGGCGATCGCGCTAGGCGCGCGCATGGTGCTGATCGGCCGTCCCTTCCTCTATGCCGCGGCGGTTCATGGGGAAGCGGGGGTGCGTCACGCCATCGGGCTGCTCCGTGCGGAGATCGACCGGAACATGGCGATGCTCGGCACCAACTCGCTCGATGAGCTTGGGCCGGACTATCTCCACCGTACGGATGGAGCAGCCATATGACAGATATCAGCCAGCCGCGTCCTTGCCCCGGCCCGCCAGCTGAGCAGAGCCAGCCAACCCGCTTCGTGATGCCCGCAGGCGCGATCGACACGCATTGCCATGTCATCGGCGCACCGCCCGAATATCCGCTGGTGCCGGAGCGGTCCTACACCCCGCCACCCGCCAGCGCAGAGACGTATCTTGCGATGCTGGATGCCGTGGGTTTCGCCAAGGGCGTCCTAATTCAGGTCAGTGTGCATGGCACGGACAACCGCCTGCTCTTCGACACGCTGTCGGCGCATCGTGAGCGGCTGCGCGGCGTTGCCGTCATGCCTGCCGATCTACCCGGCCGAGCCTATGCCGAGGCGCATGAGGCGGGAGTGCGCGGCCTTCGCCTCAACGACTTCATCCGCGATGGTGGGGGGCTCTACGGCGGAGGAATAGGCTTCAAGGATCTGGAGCGGTTCGATGCGCTGGCCTGTGAGATGGGCTGGCATCTCCAGCTCCTGCTCGACGGCCGTGAGCTGGTGGAACTCGCCCCGCGCATCGCCCGTCTTCGCTGCCCCTGGATCATCGATCATATGGGGCACATCCCTTACACAGCGGGCATCGATCATCCGGGTTTCCAGATGCTGGTCCAACTCGTCGCCGACGGCGGATGGGTCAAGATTTCGGACGCATTCCGCATGTCGGAACAGCCGGACTATCGCGATTCCATCCCCTTCGCCCAGGCGCTGGTCGCCGCCGCCCCCGATCGCTGCGTCTGGGGATCGGACTGGCCCCACGTCGCGCAATGGCGGCCGATGCCCACGGTATCAGGACTGCTCGATCTGCTCGCCGAGTGGGTGCCGGACGAAACGGTGCGCGACCGCATCCTGGTGGACAATCCGGCACGTTTCTACAACTTCTGAAAGGTTGCGACAAAAGGCTCGGTGATCTTATCCGCCGTCAGCACGATCCGATATTCAGGGCCAAGGCCCCGCACCTTGATCCAACAGACAAATTTTCCGGTCTTGCGATTGTGAAGGATGTGCGGGCGTTCGGGGAAGACGCTGGCATTTTGTGCAATGGCAGAGGAAACATGGTTGGCGCAAATCATCAGCGCCAACTTCAATGTGAACGGACTTCCCCGCATCATGTCTCACCTCTCACGAAGACATGCTTAGCCGACCTTAAAAAGAACGGAAACGTTCGTTTTATCGCCGTTCGCGAGCCTGAAGCAATAGAAGGCGGTGGTCATGAAGCGCCAGCAATTTGGCGATGTTGAGATCGGGAAGGTTTTTTGCTAATGGCACCCGCTGCGACGCTTCATGCCGCATTTTTTAGCGCCCGGTGCGCGATTTATATCGAATTCAAGGATAAGCATTGCCTTCTTATAAAGCGCCCTCGTTCCAAGATCGTATCGCCGCAGCAGGATCTGCCAAACAGAAGGCCCTGGATGCGTTGAGAGCCAAGCCGCCCGTCGACGAGGCAATTATGGCGGAGCGACGCCGAGCGCGCGAAGCCAAGGATCAAGCAATTGCAATCGAGCGGGCTGCCAAGGCTGAGGCTGCTGCTTTAGCCAAGGCTCAAAAGGCGGAACGCAAAGCGGCGGAACTGGCGGCAGAAGCTGAAAAGCAAGCCGCTGCAGAGGCTGCGGCAGCACTCAAAGCGGCCAGGCTGACGCCCCCCAGCGCCGCTGAAATGAAGGCCGCGCGCGATGCGCGCTACGCTGCGCGCAAAGCTCGAAATAGATAAGTGATGCCCGCGCCGGTGCCAGCAGGCGCCCTGTATATATGGGCGAGCCGGACTCACATCGTCTCGAATGAGCTGCTCAGCACAGCCTATTAACGCTGTGCGTCCACCGGAATTTCGGAGAGAATATGGCCGATTTGTATCTGAAAGCATTGGAATCGGAGCGCCGAAGCCTATGGGCCGAATGCAGGCTGAAGGGCCTTGCGAAGGATACTCCGGAGCGCATTCGTATAGCGGAACTGGACGGACTGCTCGCAAAGCATAAAGCTAAGAAGAGTAGTGAATCTGCTCCGTCCGGCCCGGAAGCGAAAACTCGATGAACGGGTACGTCAAATTTGAGACCCCCGATGGTGACGTTCTTGTCATCAATGCAGACCGTGTTAGCTTCGTTCGGCGGTACAAAGGAACTGATCAAGCCAGCGCCATCAACTTTGAAAGGGGACACTACATCGTCGTTCGTGGCGGCCTCGAATCAGTAACGGACGCGCTCGCCAAAGCGTAGCTTGCTGAGTGCGACCCTTTGCGGTCGTTCAGCGTCAAGTTTTCGTTCGCGACTCCAGCACGACAGCTTTTCCGCCTTTGCCTCTTGAAACTGGCGCAAAGTCGCCGCGCACTGGCGGGGGATTTCCCTGCCTAGCGCAGACCGTTCATTCCCAACTTAACGGGATACTGGCCGTACCAACAACAACGGCAGGCTTCCGGCCGCACCGCTCATGATCGTGTGAAGCGCCAGCGATCGACCTCGCTCTCTTCCGGATCGAACCGGTATCCGTCGCTGTCAAAGCCGCGCATGGCCTCAACGTCGGTGATGTGATGTTCGCACATCCAGCGCGCCATCATGCCCCGCGCCTTCTTCGCGTTGAAGCTCACGAAGCGCGGACCATTGGGACCAGGATCGCGAAAATCTATGTTGATCACCCGCAAGCCTTCCAGCTTGCCTTCGACAGCCGCGAAATATTCCTGGCTTGCGAGATTGAGCACGGTGTCCGATCCCTCCTCGGCAACCTGCGCCCGCAGCACTGCGGCAATACGATCGCCCCACCAGTCTGTCAGCTTCTTGTGCCGGGGCGCCCAGCGGGTGCCCATTTCCAGACGATAGGGGCGGATCGCGTCGAGAGGCCGGAGCAGCCCATAAAGCCCCGATAGCATCCGCACATGATTTTGTGCAAAGGCGACGCCGGCTTCGTCCAGCGTATCGACCTCGAAACCGGTGTAAACGTCTCCGGCAAAAGCATACAGCGCTTGCCTCTCGGGAAGGTCAGCGAAATCGCGGAAACGGTCTGCATTGAGTTTTGCGAGGCGCGGCGAGATATGCATCAGCTCCGCCAGCCGCTTTTGCGACAGGTTCGCCGCCGACTTGGCGAGACCGCGCGCCTCCTCGGCAAAATGCGGTGTAGTGACGGCGAGTGGCGGCAAGGCGCGCTCAAAGTCGAGCGTCTTGGCGGGAGAAAGCAGGGCAATCATGCCTGGGGCGGTAGCTGCGGCAGCCCCGGTCGTCAAACCGTCGATCTTCAGACTTTAAGCGCGACCCCAACTTCAACGGGCGATACAAATTTCCCCGGAGCAGGCTTGCCCACGGTCACCCGATCAGCCGTGACGCGCAGATTTCCGAGCCACGCTGATCATCGCGCGAAACTGGCCATGTCAAACGCGCTTTGCAGAAGGCTCTTCAAGGTTCGAACGAAGCCCGTTACAGCGGGCGCATGCCTCAAATCCTAATCGATGCCGATGCTTGCCCCGTAAAGGACGAGATCTACAAGGTTGCGTGGCGGTATGATGTACCCGCCATCGTTGTTTCCAACAGCCCCATCCGGGTGCCGGTGCATCCACTCGTCTCGCGGGTAGTGGTGAGTGACGGATTTGATGCAGCGGATGACTGGATCGTGGAACATGTGGACGCAGGCTCCATCGTTATCACTGCCGACATATTGTTGGCCGACCGGTGCCTCAAGGCTGGAAGCGGGGCTGTGATCGCCCCGAATGGGAAGCCTTTTACCCCTGCATCCATTGGCAGTGCCGTCGCGACACGAGCCATCATGGCTGACCTGCGGGCGGGCATGGCCGGCGATGCCCTCGGGGGTCCAGCACCGTTCGGAAAGGCGGACCGATCGCGCTTTTTGTCCGTACTGGATGAGACGATAGTAAGGCTCCGACGAAAAATGTAGTGTGCAACCTTCAAAGATACCGGAAACGACAAAAACTTCGATAGGAAGCTCGTTGGAAACATCTATTTACCCTGCGCCTGTTCCCAGAATTACCCCTCCCACAGTGTCTTGATATTCAGGCGGCAAAGCAGAGCGAAATATTCGGCAAGTCTACTCATATGAAAATGAGAGATTGCGTCAACTTTGCCGCATATATCTTACACGGACTCGATCAACACTACGCCTTCAGCCGGAAGATCAACCGTCAACTGGCTGCGGCTGTCGAGGGTTCTTGTTTCGGACTCGGCGATCTCCGCAGCCTTGCGGATCGTCTCCAATTGGTTCCGGGTCGGATATTGCGGCGATCCGAGTGCCCGCCAAGCCGGGTAAGGAGATCCGCGCTGCTGGTCGACATAGCTCAATTGCACACGGTCCCCAAGATTAGCGCCCTTTATCGAGACTGTCAGTGTCTTACGCTCACCGATCACTTTCCGTTCCTTGCTTGCGCCCGGAATACCGGGGGCCTGCTGCACATCTGCAAGGTTCCAGACCAGCGCTGCAAAGTGCCCGTCTGCCTTGCGCGACGCCAATACCGGCCCCTCAGCAGCCAACCTGCGATGACCCAGCCGGTGCAGCAGCTTGTAGGTATTGAACTCCGGCTTTGCGACGCTGCCGCGCGCTAACATTCCCCAGCCATTCTGGCCTTCCTTAAAGACCCAGTTGGCGACCATATTCTCCTCATATTCACTGCTGATCTGCCACTGACACATGGCATGACAATGAGGCAGGCTGTTCGTGATGGCGTGCGCGATCATCGCCGGACTATCGGCGCTCCATTCATTCAGCCACAACTCCGCTCCTCTGTACCGGGTGGCGTCGATCTGACGGCGGGCCAGGGCTATGCCCGCCGGCACCACATCATACTGCTTATATTTATCGGCGGCACCGAAGATGGCGGCCTGATCATCGCCGGGATAGATATGGGTGGATACGAAATCCACGGGAGCGTTGTTCTTTTCGCAAAAGTTCAGGAACTGCGGGATCCATTGCACGGCGGATGTCGCCGGGCCACCGGTCCTTATCGCAGGATCAACTGCCTTCACCGCCTTCGCTCCCGCCGCGTAAAGCGCGAAATATTCTTCCTGCGTGCCAGTCCAGAACCAGGACTTGAGGTTAGGCTCGTTCCACACCTCGAAATACCATTGCCGCACCTCGTCTCTGCCGTAGCGCTGCACAAGATGACGGACGAACTTCTCGACGAGTTCCCCCCATTTTTCAAATGAGGTAGGCGGCGTCACATTGGCACGATAAAAGCCGAATTCCTTGGTTCCGCTCGCCAGTCCGCGCGGCATGAAGCTCAGTTCCACGAATGGCTGAATGCCTCTGTCCAGAAGTCCGTCGTAGACTGCGTTCACATTTTGAAAATTGCCACCCGCGCCAACGCCAAGTTCATCGTTGAATATGCCGTGGAAACGTATGCGCTCTAGCCCCGCTTCATTCTTGAAACGCTCCAGATCCTTGCGCCATGGTTCGCGCAAGGTAATCGCGGCGCGGTCTGAGCCCATGCAGCGGGACCAGATATGATCCAGCGCGCCAGTCTCCTTCCGCAGGTTTATCTCGACGATGTCTGTCCTCGCCTTTGCCTGCGCTGCAACCGGGGAGGCCACGGCAGCGAGAGTGAGCGCTCCCCCGGCCACTGCGAATTCGCGACGCGTCCACTCGCCACTACTCATTACCATCCCTCTCCGTATACGCTGCTATAAGGGGACACCTATCCAAGCGGGGAGAATAATGCAACTTATCCGTATACTTTTGGCACTGTTCGCGACTATGCTCGCGTTCCGCTTTGAAGTTGTAGAGGAAATCGGCTGGTGGAATTTTAGAACGGAACAGGGGTATGCGAGCCGGTTTCAGGATTGCAGCAGCAAGCCTGTCAGCGTTGGGGCTAAGCATGTCGATGTCCGCAGACGCTGCCGACGGCTCCCGCCTGGAGACTTATGCGAACCCGATCGATCTGCCTTACCGTTATCAGGCGCCGGTCAAATTTCCACAAATCCAATTGAAGCTGGGCGAAACGTATCGCGAAGCTGCGGATCGGATGCCGTCAACGAGAATGGCATCATGCGCGCGACGAGTACGCGCTGCTTCGACTGACCGGCCTCCGCGACCCGGCCGTTATAGCCGGGTTCGCGGGCAGGTGCATCGGCCGGGCGAGCATCTGGCCGCTGGTGCCAAACCGCTCAGTCGCCTTGCACTTCGCGCAAAAGGCGCACCGGCCCGATGAGGCCGGATGACGGTAGTGGCGTGTCGGCAGTGTAGGGCGTGCCGCCGAACGGCTTGCCGCCCGGGCCGATCGTGTCGAACACGCTGCGCGGCTGCTTGAAGCCAAGGCTGGCGGCGTCCTCATGGGTGAAGCTGATCCGTTCGGTCACCCCCGGTTGCCGGTCACCGACCACGCGGTTGACCCATAGGTTGCTGCTTTTCACCTCGATCTTGTTGGGGCCGGGCTTCAGCAGGCCGGTGACGTCCAGCTTGTACGGCGCGGTCCAGGCGATCCCGGCGGATCGACCGTTGACCAGCACCTCGGCGATCACTTCGACCCTGCCAAGGTCAAGCTGCAACCGGCCGCCATCCTCCAGCCACGCCTTGGGGACCCGTACGGTGCGGGTGTAGTTCGCCGTTCCCGAAAAATAGCGCACGCCCGCATCGGCGTCTGTGCTGAGGTCGCGAAGCCGGTCGAGCCGCAGCTTCGCAGGTGCCCCCTTGTCTGGCGGGAAAGCGACGGTCCAGTTGTCCGACAGATCGGCGAGCTGCTGCACGGCCGCTGCTGGCAGCTGCCGACTTGCCGCGCCCTCTCCCCAGAACAGCACGAAGACAGACCCGAACGGATCGAACGGAATATCGACGATGGTGCGCCCGCCATCAACCCGATAGCTCGCTGGCCGCGAAAGGCCGGTCACCGGATCCAGTATCTGGACATCCTTGCCCGTGACGCGGAAAGCCGCCTGCACCATTTGCGCCCGATCCTGACGATTGGACACGAAATAGAGGTCGGCATCAGGCAACCGTCGATGAAAGAAGCGAACGTCCGCATCGACGGGCGCTTGCACCAGTTCGAAGTCCGGGCGTATCTGTTCTGCGGCAATGGCGGCATCCAGCGCGGTTGTCGGATAGACTCTGCCCGCGCCGACCTTGCGCACCCCGCCATTTTCGGGCCACAGTTCGGCGATCACTGCGGCGACCTTCTTCTGATCGTCGCTCAGGCTGGGCGACCCGAGGGGCCGCTCTCCCACCAGCACCGCACCATCGCGCACCAAGTTGCGCAGCCGTTCCAGCGTGGGCAAGGTCAGCCACTTCGTTTGGCCGCTCATGTAAAGAAGCCGCCAGGACATGCCGTTGGACGTCGCCAATCGTCCGTCCTTGACGGTGAGACGGGTCTTGATCGCGTCCGCGTTGACATAGTCATATTGCAGACCGTTGGGGACGGCGGGGGGCGTCTCGCCGAACAGGCCAGTGATGGACGTGCCCTCGCCATAAAAGACCGCGACGTCGTTCACGGCCTGGCCCTGTTGCAGCAGGTGGGAGGCGCGGGCGAGGTAGGAGACCCACGGTCCCGCCTGCTCGGCCCAGGTGTCGTTGCGATTGAACCAATGACCGAACGGCCCGAGTACCAGGCCCGGCGCCTTGTCGAGCAGCGGCTGATGCACCGAACTATGCAGGATGAACCTGTTCACCCCCGCCAGCATCATCAGGTCGGCATCGGGCTTCAGCCGTCGCGGAAAGACAGACCAGGGCGAGCCGTGTACGGTCAGGGATTCCGCAGCGACGATATTCTGGCCCCAGATATGGGCGACCGAAGCCGACTCCCGAATGTCGGCAAAGGCCGACGGCTGGAAAACGCCCGGCTTTTCCTTGACCCACATCGCCGCCATCGGAACGTCGGCCGACGCCTTCATCTCCATGCCATCGCCCATGGCGGCGGGTGGACCTTCATGGGATTCGCCGTAACGGATCATCCCCGCCTTGTGCAGCTCGGCAGTCAGCGTGTCATAATGTTCCGTCTTCAGCAGGTCCTGCAGGGTGCGACGGAAATCCCACAGGAACCGGTCGCTCACTTCGGAACTGTCGACCACATATCCGGCCAGCACGGGCAGGAACGGCGTCGCGTCATAGCCGCGCAGGCGCTTGAACTGGTCGAGGATCGCAGGGGTCCAGTTCGCTTCCCCGGCTTCCCAGCTGTCGAACACCATGTTGGTGACGCCGCCTTTGCCCAGCTTGCCGCCACTCGCCTCGCGATAGCGATCCAGATATTGCGTGATATAGCTGGTGACGTCCGCCTTGCTGAGCTTGTCCACCTCCAGCCCACGGCCCGACGCCTGTGCAGGCGCGTTGGTCTGACCGGTCAGTGAATAGCCCAGCCGCAAAACCGTCCAGTTCCCCTTGGGCGGGGTCCAGTCGAGCGACCCGTCAGGCCGCAGCCGTGTCGTAAGGTCAACCACATCTCCTGCTCGCACGGCGCCGGCGGCGGACGGAGTAGCCAAGGCGTAATAGTCGCGGGAGAGGACGAAGCCCGCCTTGCTTTCCCAGGCATTGACCATTGGCGCGCCGTGCAGCACCAATTCGGAAACCAGCAGCTTGCCTGCCGTGGATGTCCCAAGATTGAGGCCGCTGGACTTGCCTGCGGGTTCCTTGCCCGCTGGCACGATGACCCTGAACCAGCGCGCCGTAGCCGCCGGAACTGCCGTAGTGCGTTGCGGTCCAGCGGTTTCCAGGGCGCCGACCTGCCGCCAGCTGCGGCCGTCGCTGCTCGCTTCCAGCCGAGCGTCAGGTCCAAGACCAGCGCCACCCCGGCCACCAAAATGAGCGTAGCTGCCCGTCGCGACGGTGACCGCCCGAACCGTAACGGGGCGGCCATAGTCGAACTGCAACCATGCTTCGCCGCCCGGAGAGACGGGGGCCAACTCGCTGGCAGACACAACGTCGCCGTCCGTCAGCTTTTCCGCTGTGAAGCTGCCACCACTTGCGCTGATAACAGGCGTTGGCAGGATGGCGCTTCGTGGCGTGCGGAAGGCGATTACCCTGGCGTCGCGGTAAAAGCCTGAGCTGCCGCCAAAACCAGCGCGATTATTCTGGAACAGCCCAGCTGAAGAAGGCGGGCTTGCAAGCTTGCCGGTGAACGGCTGACCACCCGTCAGCTTTGTCTCGCTCCACACATATTTCTTCATGGCCTGTTCGGGCTTGACCCAGGGCGCGCCGGTCTCGCTCCAGCCCGGCGATCCCGCGACGCCGATGTCGAAGCCCTTGACCAGGCTCTGGTCCACGGCCTGCTTGAAAGCCTCCTTCCAGCCTTCGCTCATGTAGGGCAACGGGTTTTCCACCACGCGAGGCGCGCCAAGATCGACGTCGAACGCCTGGTATCCGCCCAGGCCGATCCGCTGCATCCAGTCGAGGTCAGCTGCGATCCCGGCGGCGCTGATCTGTCCGTTGTTCCAATGCCACCACACCCGGGGCTTGGCGGCGAGAGGCGGTGACCGGAACGCCTCCAGCAACTTGTCATCCTGCGCAGCCGCCGTGGGCGCGCCAATCGCCATCAACGGCGCGAACAGCGCGAGCAGCACTGGCGGAAGTGACTGGAGGACTCGTGCACGTGGCTTTGTCTGACAAATCATGCGCGTGAAATCGGCGCGTTGAAGCTGACCAGTCAAGCAAAATACCTCCCGATCAATTGGGACTTGGAGCGTATGGAATGGCGGACGGCCCAGGCCACACCTGAGCGAAGAAGGCGTTCGCCACCGCAATATCGTTATAGGATTCAATGTCTCTCTGGCAAATGGGGCACCAATGCCCCCCAGCCAGGTAAAGATTTGGTGACATATCGAAGCTGTGGCCGACGCTGCATTCAAAGTGCGCCGGGGAGTACGGGTCGCAAAGCTCGTGGGCATGGCACTTGCCACCACGATAGGCCGCTGCCGACCTCAGATCTTCGATGGACCATTCATTCTTCGGCTTGCTGTCATCATAGCCATGGTTGAGCGGTGCGGGATCGCGTGAGGGCTGTGCGAATAGGAAGTCATCCCAGCTCGCGGGGATTTGCTCCCATTCTTCGCGAGAGCCGAAATAGGCATTGATATGTTCGACGTCGTTGGTACGCAGCCACTGGACCGGACCGCCAGCGCCTTCCGCCGTCTTCTGAATCTGCTTGCGGGCGAGGCCGGGGAAGAGGCGCATGATGGTACGCACTATCCAGGGAATGCGGCGCGGAAGCTCCGCGAAGAAGTCTTCGATCGTGGTGTGGCGGTACGGTACGAGTTCGTGCAGCCGGTCGGAATCCAGATACCATTGGCCGTGGAAGTTTCGGGTGGCCAGCCATTTGGGGTCGAGCAGACGGCGAAAGTCCCTGACCCCCATCGCGGCCATCATCTTGACCATCAATTCATGGTTGACGAGCCGTGCGGACGCACCGCCGCCTATATTGTAGAAATGGCGCCAGAAATGCTCCGGAACATCGTCGCCGCACAACGCCGCCATCAGTCTGGCCGAATCCTCGACTGTTGACCACTCCATCACCCCGTTAGGCGGGTTGTGGAACATGATCGGACCTTGCGTCTTCCACATGTCATAATGTGCCATGCCCGTCTGCCGGATCGACACCCAATGCTTGAGGCCGGATTCCGCGACGATCGCTTCGCCCTGGGCCTTGGTGCCGGCATAATGGCCGTTGAATCCGGTGCAGATCGGGTCTCCGGCGCGCCCCCAGTGGATTGGCGGATTGCGGCTGCCGGTCTGTGCCACGGTGCCGATGTACACCAGGCGGATGTCATCGGCATTCGGCTGCGCCTTGATTGCCTCTACGACGTTGCGGGTGCCCCCGACATTCACTTTCTCAACGATCGCTGGCGGCAGTTCGTCGGCTAGCGGCGAGACGAGTGCGCCCATGTGCAACACGATGTCGGCGCCTGCGACCGCCTGATTGATCGAGGCGGCGTCCGTGAGATCGCCCCAGGCATAGTCGATGCCCTGACGGTTGCGCAGGCGGCGAATGACCGGGTGTTTTCTTTCCTCCGGACGGACCAGCACACGAAGCCTGATGTCTGACTGCTGCAACAGCGCGTCGACTACCGCGCGGCCCATATTGCCGGTCGCGCCGGTCACCAGCACCAGCTTCCCGTTTTTCGGCATGTTCTGTCCTTCGATCCGATGATCTTCGCATCGTTAAAGCTCGAAAACGCATTTGCCAATTGAAATGTACATTGATGTCCATTTAAGGGCTGCGGGACGATTCTTTTGCCCGGAAGGGAATGCCAGGATGAGCGATTTTCAAACCGAACCACGGCCGGGGGACCCCCACTGGCATAGCGAGGTCGAAGCTCCGCTTGTCGTCGATGATGCAGGCTCGATCGAATGGGATTTCGCTGCGGATGTCGTCATCGTCGGTTATGGCGGGGCGGGTGTGTCAGCAGCGCTGGAGGCAAGGGAGCAAGGTCTTACCGTACTCGCCATCGACCGCACCGACGGCGGCGGCGCGACCCGCATCAACGGCGGCATCTTTTACGGAGGCGGCGGCACTCCCGCGCAGCAGGAAGCGGGTGTGGAAGATTCGGCGGAAGATATGTTCCGCTATCTCCAGCTAGAAACCCAAGGGGTGGTTAGCGACGATACATTGCAACGCTTCTGCGACACGAGCGCGGAAACAGCACGCTGGCTCGCCAAGCACGGCGTGCGCTTTGAAGGGCGGCTCTACGCCAAGAAGACCAGCTACCCGCACACCGATTATGCGCTCTACCATTCGGACAACAGCCTCGCGCCCAATTATAAGGCCGTGGCGAGACCGGCGGCACGTGGGCATCGGGCGCTGGTCGATAAGCTCGATGCGCCGATGGGCTACGGGAAGGGTCTCTATGACCCGCTGCGTGCGTCGGCCGATCGATCGGGCGTGGAATGCCTCACCTCCGCCAAGGTGCGCCAACTCGTCGTTGATCGGTCCGGTCGTGTCGTCGGGGCCTGCGCAATTCAGATTCCAGCTCACACAAAGGAAGGACAGCGCCACGCCGCCTTGATGCGGCGCGCGACTGCACTGGTGCTGCGTCTTCCTCCGTCGATGCCTTTTGCCGGGCTGCTGGCGCGCCACGCCGCTGGCCTCTTCGCCAAGGCCAGGGATCTGGAACAAAGCATCGGTATCAAACGGCTGGTACGCGCTCGCAGGGGCGTGTGCCTGTCGGCGGGCGGCTTCATCTTCAATCGGGCGATGGTCGCCCATTATGCGCCCAAATATCTGAAAGGAATGCCGCTCGGCACGCCGGGCGACGATGGCAGCGGCAT
This sequence comes from Sphingobium sp. TomTYG72, assembly GCF_055394715.1. Taxonomy (NCBI): domain Bacteria; kingdom Pseudomonadati; phylum Pseudomonadota; class Alphaproteobacteria; order Sphingomonadales; family Sphingobiaceae; genus Sphingobium; species Sphingobium sp. TomTYG72. The sequence goes on from NZ_AP027337.1 coordinate 688,239, forward strand.
AAGGCTGGGGCAGAGTGCAGGGGGCTCTGTGTCGCGTTTGCACCATGCCAGCGCCTGGCGTTTCATCAATCCCCCCATGGCGTGGGCACAAGGCATGGTGGTGAACCGCAAGGGTCAGCGATATGTCAACGAGATGCTCTATGGCGCATCAATTGGCATGCCGATGGTTGAGGATCATCAGGGCGTGTGCTGGATTGTGCTGGACGACGAACAGTTCCGCAAGGCTAAGGCGCAGTGTCGCAGTAAGGCCATATTACCTTTCCAGGGCTATCCGGCGCTTGCTGCCATGTTGCTGGGGTCGAAAAAGGCCGCGAGCGTCAACGCTCTTGCTCGCAAGTGCGGCATCGACCCTGGGGGGCTGGAACAATCCATTGCAGACTATAACCGGCTGGCGGGCAGCGGTGATCGCGACCCGTTCGGCAAAGCGAACGAGGATATTGTGCCGGTTCGCAAAGGGCCTTTCCACGCGATCAACATGTCCATCGATGCAAAGCTCAGCTTCTTACCCGTGCTGACGCTGGGCGGGCTGAAGGTCGACGAGTCTAGCGGCGCGGTGCTCGACCAGCATGGCGCCGCGATTGCTGGCTTATACGCTGCGGGACGAACTGCCGTTGGGGTCTGCTCAAACATCTACGTTAGTGGCCTGTCCGTCGCAGACTGTGTTTTTTCCGGGCGGCGCGCGGCAAGGTCCATGGCTCAGGTCGCTTGACACCTATTGTCATGGACGCAGCCGTGCATCAAAGCCGATAGCATGGCCCATCCGAAGCCCAGTCCAGATAAGCTCGCGATCAAGCGCGGGCGTCCCACAGCCGAGGATGTCGCACGGATCGAACAAGCGATCCTCTCAACGGCACGGGGGATGTTTCTGGCCGAGGGGTTCGACGGCGTCGCCATGGAGGCTGTCGCCGCCGAGACCGGGGTTAGCCGCACTACCCTCTATAGCCGCTACGCGACTAAGGCGGCGCTATTTCGGGCTGTAGTCCAAAATACCGTTGAGCTCTGGTATGCGCGCCCCCGCCCAAACGACTTGCTCGATCATGCTGATATTCGCACCATCCTGCTATCTCGTGTCGCGGACATGGCAGCCGTCCTTGTAGATCCGCTATTCCGCGCCTTCCATTCGCTGACTTTGTCCAACCGGCATCGGTTCCCGGAATTGGGGATGATGATGCACGAGCTCGGCTATCAAAATGCCGTGCGGCTATTATCCCAGGACATACAAAATTCGGCTCAGCGGGACCGCGTTCAAGTTAAGCGCCCTGAATTGGTGGCCCAATTGATCATCAACGGAGTATATGGCTGGTTCGTGCAGCATGATCTGGTCCGGGAAGTAGCAGCGTCCGAGATCGAAGTTCAGGGCCAATCCGTCGTAGATATGCTGATGCAGTCGCGCGAAACCTGGTAGGAGTTTCCAGCAAGCGTGCTCTCATGTGAGCGCATGCAGCGGCCGACCTTCGGATCACCAGGCGGCTTGGCCTCCAAAGATTACCTCAACCGCATCTTTGGCGAATGCCTCTACTTCCCCTTTTTCAAGCTCGCGAATGACGTCTTGGGTGCGGCGCCACCCGATGATCATGCTGAGCAACTGTTGCGCAACGCGCTCCGGGTCCTGGACCGGCCTTGAGGTGCCTGCAGATCCCTTGCGGATTTCCGCCGCCAGGAACTCCAGTTCGTACCGATAGCCAAGATCGTGAAAGGCTTTGGCAAATTGAGGGAAACGCGAAGAGGTCGCTTGAATCAATCGGTCAAACGTTCGCACCTCTGTCCCGCCCAAGGCGTGGGCGAAGGTTTGCGCATGCCTGATCATCCTCAGTTTGAAATCGTCAGGCAGATTCACGTCATTCTCACCGGCAGCCCATTGCCTCACGCGATCTTCGATAACCCCATTCATGAGGGCCTCCTTCGTCGCGTATCGGGAGTAGAGCGTTCTCTTTGACACTCCTGCGCCCATCGCCACCGCAACCATTGAAGTTGCGTCGTAACCATGGGTAAGAAATAGCTTTGTCGCCGTTTCCAGAATAACGTTCTCTTTCAAGCCCGCTTCTTCCAAAGTGGGTCTTCCCATCTTGCCCTTTCGGTTCACCCTTTTCGACGCTTCCAAAATCAACGGTCCTCATCTTGGAAACGCAGGGTTGGGTCAACCACCGGCTATTATGGCGGCATACCCCTAATCCCGCTTTAGCGGCCCGGCAGAGGAAATTGCAATCAATCTGGGCGCTGACCGTAGAGACGAGGCGAGCAGCGAAAAAATGATCCCAATGTGTTTACTTCTTGACCGATTCAGTTCAAGTGAATGACGCTACTCTGCAAAGTGAGGATGTTTGAACTAGGCCAAATGGGTCGACGCACGGATGATTCGGCCCGCAATGATAGCGCTACCATTCGATCAAAGTTTAAAATGAGGGAGGAAGTATGAAAGGGATGTTACCAAAGAAAAAGCTGCTGTGGCTGATGACCGGCGCAGCTTATGGCGCTTTCTCGGGAGGGGCGGGGGCGCAAGAAAATGCGCAAAATGTGGCTAGCGGCGCAAACCTCTCCGACACGGAAATCGTAGTGACTGCTACCCGCCGGGCGCAGGCGCTGCAGGATGTTCCAATGAGCATCAATGTTGCGACTGGCGAGCAGATTGAGCGCCTCAAAATCTTTGACGTCAAGGATGTGCAGCAACTCGCGCCCGGCCTCGAACTGAGGAACGACAATGGCCGCAGCAATACTGCGACACTGCGCGGCGTCTCCTTCGATCCTGATCAAGGCACCGGCCCGTCAGTAGATCTCTATTTCAACGAAGTTCCCGTGGACGCACAGACCGCGTTCACAGCCATCTATGACATCGACCAGATCGAGGTGCTTCGTGGTCCGCAGGGCGGTCTGCGTGGTCGTACAGCCCCATCTGGCGCCATCACCATCCGCACCCGTCGGCCGAACCTTAATGCCATTGAGGGCTATGGGCAGGCTACGGTCACGGAGGACGCTGGTTTCAATGTGCAGGGCGGCGTTTCGCTGCCATTGGTGCAGGACAAGGTCGCGCTCCGTGCATCGATGCTGGTCGATGGCAATCGCGGCGCCCAGGTCCGGAACATCAATCGTGACGATTGGACGCGCAGCCGCACTATGAGCGGGCGCCTGTCATTGGCGTTGCAGCCCGCCGAAGGCTTCGACATCAATCTGATGTACCAATATCTGAACGCGGATAACCGCGTCTACCCGCAGGTTTTCGGTTCGGGTAATGCCGCGATCGGCAATCCGCCTATCGCGCTGGGCGATCGGCTGGCTGTCGCCGAGGGTCTCAGCCGCTTCGTTAACAATAGCCATTTGCTCACTCTCGACGCAAGTTACGATCTTGGACCGGTTACGGTGGCGCTTGTTGCTGGTCATCAGGAAACGAAGCTGACGCAGACCGGCGAGACTGACGGCGGAAACGCAATCCACAACTACACACCGACGCAGATTACGCGGACGCCCTATAATGTGGATACGGCTGAACTTCGGCTACTGTCGAATAATGACGGCTTCTTCAACTGGACGATCGGCGCCTATTACACCAAGCAGACCGGCAATGTGACCGTCAGCAATCCACTTGACTACATCGTTGGTGTTCCCGGTGTGCCGTTCCCCGTCTTCATTCAGCCTGTTCAGGGCTTCATCCAAATACCTGTCAGCGGTGAAACCATGGCGGTGGCGGGCAGCGTCCGTCTGAAGCCGACCGACAATCTGACGATCGAGGCGGCGGGCCGTTATACCCGCCTCAAGAGCAAGCAATTCGCCACGATCACTATCCCGGGGGCCGGAACCTTCCCCATTGTCGATTTCGACTCAAAAGCGCATCCTTTCACCGGATCGGCCACGATCACTTATGAGTTCAGCCCTGATCTCACCGTGTATGGCGCTTATGGTCGGTCTTATCGCGGCGCGACGGCGGGCGTTGGCACTCCGCAAAATGTCAGCACCGACCTTGTGATCAGCAAGCCTGAACGATCTGACTCCTTCGAAGTCGGCTTCAAGTCCGCTTTCCTCGACCGGCGGCTTTCGCTCGACGTGTCGGCTTTCTACCAGAAGTTCGACAATTTCATTTCCCGCTTCACCGGGATCGCCACGGATCAGGGGACCCAAGTCTTCCCTGGCTTCTTCGCAGGGCCACCAAACGGCTCGGTCGATACAAATGCCGACTATAACTACAATGGCAAGGCCAAGGTGAAGGGCATTGAAGCCACCCTGGCGGGCAGGCCGACGGACAATTGGGACTTCTCGGTCAGCGCGTCCTACGTCAAGGCGCGTTTTCAGAATGCTCTTCTGCCGTGCAACATAGTCGATCCCGCAACGGGCCGGAATATTGTTGTCCCCAATGCGGCGTTCGGCGGTCTGAACAATGTCAGCTTCTGCGAGCGTAATTCGCGCCTGGCAGATGTCCCGGACTTCAGCCTTACCGCTAACAGCGAAATCCGCTTCGGTTCCGGCCCGATACAGCCATTCATCCGTGGTTTGATCAGCTATCGTCCGAGCGTATTTTCCGAGCGGCAACAGTTCCGTTATCCGCATCGGGAATTGATCAACTTGTTTGTCGGTTTGCGCGGCGAAGAGAATAAGTGGGAAGTTTCGGCCTTTGTCCGTAACTTGCTGAACCAGAACAAGCTGACAAACGTTTCAATCACCAACGCGATCACAACGGCCAGCAACGATTCGTCGATCACCTATGACTCGGGTTATCGCACCGCTGTCCTTACCAATCCACGCGAATTCGGCCTGTCGGGGTCGATCCGGTTCTGATTGACTAGGCCCGCCAGCCTTATTCCGGCTGGCGGGCCAACTTGCACAGTTGAAATAAACGCAACTGACCTGTTTACTTAATGCCTGGCGGTATTGTAAAAGACTGATAGGATTTTGGCTCGCCTGAGATGGCGAGAGCATTAACATCATTCATGGAGGATTTTGTGGCGGAGCGGCTGGCAGTTACTCGGCGCATGTTTATCGCGACCACCGCTTTGGCCATGCCTGCTGCAGCAATGGCGCAAATGGGAGGCAGGGCCGTCTACCGCGATCCAAAGGCGCCGGTAGAGGATCGCGTCCGCGATCTGCTCAGCCGTATGACGCTGGAGGAAAAAGCCGCGCAGATGCGCTCGATGGCCTATACCAAGGCGTCTTTCCTGGAAGGCGATAATTTCTCGCCGGACAAGGCGATGAAGGTCTTCCAGGACGGCATCGGCCAAATCGGCAATCCAAGTGACACGAACGGCACCAAGCGCGCTCCGACCGACGCTTATCGCGCACCCGGTGAGACGATCGACTTGATCAACGCGATCCAGCGCCATCTCGTCGAACATACACGGCTCGGCATCCCTGCGCTCTTCCATGAGGAGACGGCGCACGGGCTGAAAGCGCGCGACGCGACCATCTTCCCTATTCCTCTCGGCCTCGGAAGTACTTGGGACCCAGGCCTTGTCCAACAGGCGTTCGAACTCGCGGGGCGCGAGGCGCGCATGCGTGGGGCAACGGTCGCGCTCAGTCCGGTGCTCGATCTCGCCCGCGACCCCCGCTTTGGTCGGGTTGAGGAGTTTTTCGGCGAAGATCCTTATCTTGTGAGCCAGATGGGCATCGCCTCAGTGCTAGGCCAGCAAGGGGCGCGGCCACTTGCCGCCGATAAAGTTTTCACCACGCTGAAGCATTTCATCCACGGCTCTCCGGAGGGCGGGCTCAACACCGCGCCCGCCGACATGAGCGAACGGACTTTGCGGGAGAATTTCCTGGTCCCCTTCGAACAGGTGATCAGGAAAGCCGACCCCGCTATCATCATGCCCTCCTATAATGAGATTGAGGGCGTTCCTTCCCACGCCAATTTTGAATTGCTCCAGCGCACAGGTCGCGAGCGGCTTAAGTTCCGTGGCGCCTATTTCAGCGACTATGGCGGCGTTACCAATCTCGTGACCCACCATAATATGGCTGCGAACGATGATGAGGCGGCAGTGCTCGCGCTTCATGCGGGCGTCGATGCCGAATTGCCGGAGGGCCAAGCCTATGCGCGGCTTCCCGAGCTGGTCCGCGCCGGCCGCATCCCCGAAGCCAGCCTGGACGCAGCGGTCAGCCGCATCCTTGCGCTCAAGTTCGAAGCTGGCCTGTTCGAAAATCCCTATGTGAACAAGGCCCGAGCGCTGCGACAAGTGAATGCCCCGGCCAGCAAGGCGCTCGCTCGCAAGGTCGCACAAAAGTCGCTGGTGCTTCTGAAGAATGATGGGCTGCTGCCCCTCGATCCCGCTACTTCGCGCAAGATCGCGGTGATTGGCCCCAATGCGGTCGAGCCGCTCTTCGGCGGCTATTCATCGGTCAATGCGCAGGCCGTTGGCATCCTGGCAGGCGTCCAGGCTGCGGCAGGCAAGAATATCACGGTTGAACATGCCGAAGGCGTGCAGATCGTCAAACCCGATAAGATGGCGCAGCATCTCCCCGGCAGGCCCGCGCGCTATGCCGATCCGGCGGAAAATGCCGCGCGCATCGCGCAGGCGGTTGAAGTGGCCAAGCGGTCCGACGTCATCCTCCTTGTCGTGGGCGACGTGCCGGAAATCACGCGCGAGGCAATCCATGCGGGCGCGCCTGGCGATCGCAACAGCCTCAATCTGTTCGGCGATCAGGACGCGCTGGTCGAAGCGATGATCGAGACCGGCAAGCCGATTATTGCGCTGCTCATCAACGGGCGGCCGCTCACCGTGACGCGGCTTGCGGAAAAAGCGAATGCGCTCGTCGAAGGTTGGTATCTCGGACAGGAAGGCGGCAACGCTTTTGCCGACATGCTGTTTGGCAAGGTCAATCCCGGCGGTAAGCTGCCGGTCACCTTTCCGCGATCGGTGGGCGATCTGCCGATGTTCTACAACCAGCATCCGTCGGCCAAGACCGGCAAGCGCTATGTCGAGGGCAAGCCCACGCCCTTGTTCCCGTTCGGCTATGGCCTGAGCTACACGACATTCGACATTTCCGCGCCCCGCCTCGCCAAATCGACCATTGCCGTAGGTGAAACCGCGATTGTCGAGGTCGATGTGACCAACACAGGCTCAAGAGCCGGTGACGAGGTGGTCCAGCTTTATGTCCGCGATGATGTAAGCTCGGTGCCGCGCCCGCTGCTGGAACTGCGCGGGTTTGAACGCGTCACCTTGAAGCCGGGCGAAAAGCGTAAGGTGCAGTTCCGGCTTGATCCGGACAGCCTAGCCTTTTGGAACATCGATATGGCCTATGTCGTCGAGCCAGGGACCTTCACAATTCATGCGGGTCCCAGTTCGGACAAGTTGAAATCAGTGAAGCTGACGGTCGCCTGACCGCGACGCGAGGGAGTCGGATTGATGTGGAACCGCCGGGAAATCATGGGCGCTGGCGCTGCTGCTTTCGCAGCTTCTTCCTTGACCCGGACAGCCTTTGCGCAGGCGGAACAGGAGCAGGTCGAAATCGACCTGCGTCAGGACATCGGCGCGCTTGATCATATCTGGTCGCGTTGCGCCGGCTCGGATCGCGCATCTGCGACCCTGCGGGAGGCGTGGCGGAATGATCTGGAGCGCTTTCGTAACGAAACAGGTCTGGAGCGGGTGCGCTTCCATGGCATCTTCAATGATGATCTGGGCGTCTGGCCAGGCGGCATGAATGGCAAGGACCCGAACTTCCAGAATGTCGATGCCGTATATGACGGCCTGCTGGAGCGCGGCGTCCAGCCCTTTGTCGAACTGAGTTTCATGCCCAAGAAGCTGGCGAGCGGGAATACAAAGCTCAACTTCACCTACAATGCCAATATCACGCCTCCCGCGTCGCCCGAAGCCTGGGGCCAGTTCATCGCCGGGTTCGTGCGCCATTTGATCGATCGCTATGGCGCGAACGAAGTGCGCCAATGGTATTTCGAAGTGTGGAACGAGCCTAATCTGACCTGGTTCTTCAGTGGGACCCAGGCTGACTATTTCGCCATGTACAAAGCAGCGGCGCAGGCGATCAAGGGGGTGGATCACAAGCTGCGGGTCGGCGGTCCTTCGACAGCCGCAGCGCAATGGATGCCGGAATTCCTTGGCTTCTGCGCACAGGAAAATCTGCCAGTCGATTTCGTATCGACGCACATCTACGCCGGCGACGACCAAAAGGAATTATTCGGCCAGGCCAATCGCTATCCACACAAGGATGTGATCCCCGCAGCCATGGCGCAGGTCCGCAACCAGATCGACGCCACCCGCTACAAGGGCGCGGAATTGTGGCTAAGCGAGTGGTCGTCCGACAGCCCGGCGATGATCGCCCATGTGATCAGCAATTGCCTGCCCTACTGCCACGCGATGTCGCAATGGTGCATCAGCAATGTGTTCGAGGAAATCAACTTCCCCAACTTCATCATAAAGGAAGGGGATGGCGGCTGGGGCATGCTGGCGCAGCGCAATATTCCGCGCCCTGCTTTCAACACCTACAAGCTGCTGCACCGGATGGGACAGCGCCGCCTCGCTGCAACTGGCCCAGCGCTCGCAAGCCGGACGAAGGAAGGCGCCGCAGCGCTGGTCTGGAACCTTGCGGAGGTGAAACAGCCTTCCGGAATTCCAGGCATGAGCAGCCAGCGCATCGTTAATGGCGAACGGAAACATATGCTGGTTGCGCTCAAAGGCGCGCGCCCAGGTGCTGCCGTTCGCGTCAGCTATGTCGATCAGGAACGCGGCTCGCCCTTGCCCAAATGGCGTGAACTGGGGTCGCCGCAATATCCCAAGAAAGATGAAATCGATCAAATCCGGCGGTCAGCGGAACTAGCGCCGCCCGAAACCCGGCGGCTGGACAAGCAGGGTATGCTCACGCTCGATTTGCCGCCGGAGGGTGTGGCGCTGATCGAGTTGAAGGCCTGATCGGCAATTGTGAGAAGGGAAGGGGCAGCCGGGTTTACCACCGGCCCCGGTCGGGGGTAGGCTGGCCAGGCATGCTGATCCCGGCCAGCCTTTCCGTCTTACTTCTTCAGCTTGGCCAGATCGGCATCGATCTCTGCCAGTACCTTATCGGTAATCTCGTCAGGCGAATATTGCTGAATGTCCTTCAGCGTCATGGCACGAGCCATATCAACCTGGTCATTGGTGGTCATGCCGGGAACATGCTTTTCCAGGATCGCCTTGGCCGCAGGGTCATCAAGCAGCGCGCCAATTTCAGTGGTGCTCGACGAATAGGCGGCCTGCGCGAACGCGGGCATCGGTGACATCGCCATCAGGGCCGCAGCGATAATCCATTTCTTCATCATACTCTCCGTTCGATGGGTGGCTTGCCATGTAAAGCAGCTTCACGAAAAAATGCAACTGAACTGTTTACTTTATGCGGATTAGGCGGCTATGCCTTGCTCGCTGCTGAACGAAAATATCCGGGAACCACCATGACAGTATCGCCGCACCCCCTGGAGCTTCCCCGCATGTCGCGCGACATCTCCGTCAGCCGCCGCTCGCTATTGATCAGTTCCGCCTGCCTTTTCGCGTGGCAGGCGTCAGGCATTCCGGCGGCGATGGCGGCTGTGCGCCGCCCGCTGTCCAGCCGCGTCAAATCGCTGATCGCGCAGATGACGATCGAGGAGAAGGCGGGCCAACTTACATTGATGCCGACCCCCTGGACGTCAGCGGCCGCTGCCAAGATCAACCCTGCCGCCGCTGTCAAAAATGTCGAGAATATGCTGGGCGACGCCGAATCTGGGCGGCTAGGCGGCGTGTTCAACGGCTTTGGCGTGGACGCGCATCGCAAGCTTCAGACTGCCGCGATGAAGGGGCGTCTCGGCATCCCGATGATCTTCGCGGGCGACGTCATTCATGGCTACCGCACCGTATTCCCCGTACCGCTCGGCGAAGCGGCCAGCTTCGACACCGCCCTGGCAGAGCGCTCCGCGCGCGCGGCGGCAGAGGAAATGGCGGCGACAGGTTTCGACTGGGTCTTCGCGCCGATGGTCGATATTGGCCGGGATGCCCGCTGGGGTCGGACGGTCGAGGGGGCGGGGGAGGACGTGCTGCTGTCGAGCGACATGGCCCGTGCCCGCACGCGCGGCTTCCAGGGCCGCTCGCTGGCCGATGTAGGATCGGTCGCGGCCTGCATGAAGCATTTCGCCGCCTATGGCGCGGCGGAAGGCGGTGTCGACTACAACACCGCCGATATTTCCGAACGCACGCTGCGCGAAGTCTATCTGCCCCCGTTCCAGGCGGCGATCGATGCGGGCTGTGCGACTGTCATGGCTGCGTTTGAAGATATTGCCGGCCGTCCCGTCCATGGCAGCCACGAGATGCTGACGGATATACTGCGCGGCGAGATGGGCTTCGACGGGCTGGTCGTCGGCGACTATAATGGCGATGTGGAAATCGCCGCCCGTGGCCTTGCCGCCGATGCCCGCGACGCCGCGCGCATCGCCATCATGGCGGGGCTCGACATGAGCATGGCGAGCGGCATCTATCGCGACCATCTCCCTTCCCTGGTCGCTGCGGGCGAAGTGCCGATGGAGCGGGTGGACGAGGCGGTCGGCCGCGTCCTCACGCTCAAGGAAAAGCTTGGATTGTTCGACGATCCGTTCCGCCGCATGGACCTCAAGCGCCAGCAGGTCCGCATGCGCACCAAGCCAGCCCTTTCCCTGGCGCGAGAAGCGGCGCAGCGTTCGATCGTGCTGCTGAAAAATGAGGGCGATTTGCTGCCCCTGCCGCGCGCGGGCAAGCGCATTGCCATCATCGGTCCCTTTGCCGAAGGGCAGGGCAACCTGCATGGCCCCTGGACCCTGTTCGCCGACAGCAAGGAAGCCGTGGACCTCGCAACCGGCATTCGCGCGGCGGTTGCCGACGCATCTCTGGTGACGGTGGTCAAGGGCAGCGAAGTCACCTCGCCGGTGGATGGCGGCATCGACGCCGCCGTCGCTGCTGCCCGCGCCGCCGATATCGTCATCCTCGCCATCGGCGAGCGTGAGGCCATGTCGGGCGAGGCATCCTCGCGCGACCTCATCGTCCTGCCCGCGCCGCAGCAGGCATTGGCCGAAGCGGTCGCCGCAGTGGGCAAACCCGTCGTCGTCGCGCTGCGCAACGGCCGCGCGCTGGCGCTGGAAGGCGCGGTGCTGAATGCGCCCGCAATCCTCGTCACCTGGTTCTTGGGATCGGAATCTGGCAACGCCACCGCCGACATCTTGTTCGGCGCGACCGGACCGTCGGGCCGCCTGCCGGTCAGCTTTCCGATTTCGCCAGGCCAAGTGCCCTATTATTACGCGCACCGCCGCCCCGGGCGCCCCACCAACACGCGCTTCATCACGGTAAAGAATGAGGCGCGCTTCCCCTTCGGCCATGGCCTGACCTACGGCAAGATCAGCTATTTGGACCTCAGCCTCTCCGCCAAGCAGATAGGGCGGGACGGGCAGCTACGCGCGACCGTGACCGTGAAGAATGACGGCAAGCACGCCGCGCGCGAACTGGTCCAGATCTATGTGCAGGATGTGGTGGCCAGCGTCACCCAGCCGATCCGTGAACTGAAGGCGTACCAGCATGTGGATCTCGCGCCCGGCCAATCGAAGCAGGTGAGCTTCACCCTCTCGGCCGCCGACCTCGCCTTCCTCGGCATGGATCTGAAACCGCTGATCGAGCCGGGTCAGTTCACCCTATGGGCCGCGCCCTCCGCCGAAGCTGAGGGCCTTAAGGTCATGTTCGAAGTCGCCGCTTAGAAAGGTCCCTTTTGGATCGATATCATCTTTCCACCCCTCCAAGCCTACCAAAAAGATTTTCTGCCCATTCAATCCGCCTTTGTGCTTCGTCTTTCTGTTTTTCGCTACGGGCCGTTAGGGAACCACTGTAGAAAGCCATATTTATGACGGATCTGTTCTGCCCGCTGTCCTTCAGCCGCGGCCCTGGCATGAAAAACCGGCTGATGCTCGCGCCGTTGACCAACCAGCAAAGCCATGCCGACGGCCGCCTGTCTGCCGCAGAGTATCATTGGCTAACGAAGCGGGCGAGCGGCGGTTTCGGCTTGGTCATGACGGCGGCTTCCCATGTGCAGGTGGTGGGGCAGGGCTTCCCCGGCCAACTGGGCATATTCGGCGACGAGCACCTCGAGGGGCTCACGCGGCTGGCAATAGGCATAAAGGAGCGGGGTGCGCTTTCGGCCGTCCAGCTACACCATGCAGGTTATAGAGCGCCGAAAGAGCTAGTAGGCACGCCTGTCTGCCCTTCTGATCATGACGAGACCGGGTCGCGCGGCCTTACCCTGGACGAAGTACACCAACTGCGGGAAGATTTCATTGCGGCAGCCCGGCGGGCGGAGGAGGCGGGTTTCGACGGCGTCGAGGTGCATGGCGCGCACGGCTATATCCTGGCCGAATTCCTCTCGCCCGAAGTTAATAAGCGCACGGATCAATATGGTGGCAATGCTGAAAACCGCGCGCGCCTTTTGTTCGAGATCATCGACGGCATCCGGGCCGCCTGCCGCCCTGATTTTCAGGTCGGGTTACGCCTGTCGCCAGAACGCTATGCGCAGCAGTTGGACGAGGTGGTTGCTGTCGCCTCTCGCGTGATGCGAGAGGGGAAGATCGACTATCTCGACCTGTCGCTCTGGGATGTGACCAAGGAACCGGAAGATGAACGGTTCAGGGGCCGCAGCTTGCTGAGCTATTTCACCGAACTGCCGCGCGGCGATGTCCGCCTGGGAGCCGCAGGCAAGGTGATGAGCGGGCAAACCGCCGCCTGGGTCGTCCAATCCGGCTGTGATTTCGTTACCATTGGTCGCGGCGCAATCCTGCGCCACGACTTCCCCGAACGCGTTCGCGCCGACGCCGCCTATGAATCACCTGCGCTGCCTGTCACGATTAGCCATTTGCTGGATGAAGGTCTATCGCCGCCGTTCATCGATTATATGAATAGCTGGCCCGGCTTCGTGGCGGATCAATCGGATAACTGATCCGCCGACGCTGGTTTGGGGGGCGGAGCTGACGACAGCCTCGCCCAACGTTTTGCTCCTGGTGGCTACGCAGGGGGAGCCAAGGCTACCGCTCGGCGCTTCGCCCTTATCCCTGCATGTCTTCCAGCTCGATGCCCTTGGTCTCCTTGACCATGCTGTTCACGAAGATCAGCGAAAGCAGCGCGAACGCCGTGTACATGGCATAGGTGAACGGCAGACCGAGATTTTTCGCGAGCCAGGGAAAGCTGGAACTGACGAGGAAATTCGCCAGCCATTGCGCCGCGCCCGCTATCGCCAGGGCCGAACCGCGCATCTGGTTCGGGAACATCTCGCCCAGCATGACCCACATAACCGGACCCCAGCTGAGATTGAAGAAAATGACGAAGATGTTTGCGGCGAACAGCGCGACCGTACCGGTTGCGCCGGGCATGTGCAGCACCCCGTTCACCATCTCCGTCTGACTGAAGCACCAGGCGAGGGTGCCGAGAGTCAGCGTCATGCCCGCCGACCCGATCAGCAGCAAAGGCCTGCGTCCCAGCTTGTCGATCAGCATGATCGAAACCAGACAGGCCAGGATCGACACAAGACCCGAAACGATGTTGATTTTCAGCGCGTCGCCTTCGGTGAAGCCAACCGCCTGCCATAGGACGGCGCCATAATAAAAGACGACGTTGATGCCGACCAATTGCTGGAAAACGGCAAGGCCGATGCCCACCCACACGATCGGCCGCCACCCGCCGTCTGGCTTGCGGATGTCGGCCAGGCTGGGCCGGTGATCATGGGAGATGGACGCGTCGATCTCCGCCAGCTTGCTCGTCGCGGCCCGATGTCCCAGCAATCGGGCAAGGACCCGGTGCGCCTCCTCCTTGCGTCCCTTCGCGACCAGGAAGCGCGGGCTCTCGGGAATGCCCAGCAGCGCCGCAAGGAACAGCAACGCGGGGAACGCCTGTACCCAGAACATCCATCGCCAGGCGGGTTGCCCGCCCCAGATGATGCCCAGCGACGATCCGGCAGTCTGCGCCAGATAATAGTTGGCGAAAAAGGCGCCGGTCAGGCCCGAAATGATCATGATCTGCTGCAAGCTCGACAGGCGGCCGCGTATCTCGGCCGGGGTCACCTCGCTGATATAGGCAGGCGAAAGGACGCTCGCGGCGCCGACGGCCATTCCCGCGAAAAAGCGGGCGAGGGCGAGCATCAGGGCGGAGCTGGCCGCGCCTGACGCGACAGCGCTCATGATGAAGAGGACAGCGGCGGTCATCATGACCGTCCTGCGCCCCCATATATCGGCAAAGCGCCCGGCCATGAATGCGCCCAGCGCGCAGCCGGGAAGCAAGGCGCTGACCGTCAGGCCCAGCTGCGTCTCGCCCAGCGCGAATGCGTGTTTCAGGCCGTCCTGCGTGCCGTTGATCGCGCCGGAATCATATCCGAACATGAAGCCGCCGATCGTCGCCACGGCCACGATACGCCCGATCAACGCCAGGTTGAGACCGTCCCGCTCAATTGCCTGCATGAAAGCCATCCTCCCTATGAGAGCGCTAACATCACCTTCTTCTCGTCTGCGTCAAGTGACTGATTGTAATTGTGCGTCAGACTCCCGCCGGACGAGTTCGAACGGCAGGAGAATTCGCTGCATGGTCACGGGTCGAGCATCGTCCTTCCGGCGCACTGACTCGGCCAATATGGTGATGGCGCGATAGGCCATCGCCGACACTGGCTGCCGAATAGTGGTGAGTTCCGGCCAGATCGTCGTGGCGATCGCGGTGTCGTCGAAACCGCAGACCGACAGCGCGCCCGGCACATCCAGGCCCCGCCGGTGCGCAGCGCCCACGACGGCTGCGGCCATGTCGTCATTTGCCGCGAAAATGGCCGTAGGGCGGGCCGACAGGTTGAGCAGGCGTTCGGCCGCTTTCATCCCTGATCTATAGGTGTAATCGCCTGGTACGATCAGCGTCTCGTCTATGCTGATGCCAAAGGATTCGAGCGCCCTTTCATAGCCGCGTCGGCGCAAGTGGCTCGCGGATTGATCGGGGCTTCCCGAAACATAGCCGATCCGCTGATGGCCCTGCTCCAGCAGGTGCGTCGTCATGGCGAAGGCGGCCGCCTCGTCGTCGATCAGGACGGCATGGGCATCGGGTGCGGGCTTCCCCGTCGCGACCTGTGTGACCTCCAGCCTATGGCTAGCAAGTGACGCCAGCAGCGTCTTATCGTCGCAGAGCGGCGGTGGCAGCAGCACGCCATCGACCCGGTGAGCCGCCAGCCGGGCCGCCAGGGCTGCCGGTCCTTCACTGTTGTCATGTTCTTCGATGATTAGTTCCGCATCGCACTTGCGCGCGGCCGCCAGACTGCCCAGAAGAAACTCGCTCAGATAGGCGGCGCTCGGGTTCGTGTGCAGCAGGACCAGCCTGCACTGACGCGCACCAGCCAGGTTGCGGGCTGCCGGGTTGGGCACATAGCCCAGCTTGCCGATCGCCTCCTGAACGCGATCGCGGGTGGCCTGAAGCACCCGGGGATCGCCATTTATGACCCGCGAGACGGTCATGGGCGAAACCTCCGCCGCGACCGCAACATCCGCGATCCTGGGTCCGTCTCGTCTTTTCCGCGCGTATTTCCTGTCGCTCATGGTTTTGATGTGCTCCCATCCAACCGCTATCGGGCCATCCTCTTGCGAGCAAGCCTGCGGTCTCTCTGGACTCCTTCGCCGGGTTAAAAAAAGGGGCGCCTTAAAGGCGCCCCAGGCGGAGAGGGAGGCGGCTCAAAACCTGCCTCACAAAAAAGGCGTTCAATTCGCTACTTCTTTCGTGATTTCGGCCGCCGAAAATTTGACGCCTGCCGAAAATACCTCATCCTTCAAAAGCCATTGCATATCGGGTGTGCCATCCGCATTCAGGGCGTCGGTGCTATGCGTCACCGGCTCAACACAGAAAAACCCCGCATCTTCCGGGGTATAAACCACCGTGTGCTGGAAAACCGCATCGGGCGTCATCTCCAGCGACAGCCCTCGGCTGGGCCAGTCAATTCGCAGCGGGCCAACCCTGTTGGTATAGACTGTATCGACTGATCGCCGCGTCACCGCCGCGCCACCCCACCAATCCAGGGCCTCTGCCCGCAAGTCGAGCTGTTCAGGCAGGCAGTCGGCGCTGTTCTGCCACTCGCCCCGGTGCAGACCATGATACACAGTGTCGGCGTCACATGGGAAATACGGATGAAAGCCCAGCCCTGTCGGCATCTCCTCTTCGCCCAAATTCACGATCGACAGGGTCATGGAGAGCCCTTCTCCCGAAAGCACAAATCGCTGTTCAGCGCGATAGGGCCAGGGCCACTCACCGCCTGGATAAAGATGCTCGAGCGTCGCACTGCTCTCGTCAGCCTGCATCACATTCCACTGTGACAACCAGCCGAAACCGTGCAGCGTATGCGGATGGCCTGTACCGGGAAAGTTCGGGGCAAGTGTGACCGTCCGTTTGCCCGCTTGGAAACGGCCGAAGGCAATGCGGTTGGAGAAAGGGACGAGGGGAAAGCAGGCAGCATCCAGCACGGATCGACCTTTATCTCGCCGGAAAAGGGGCATCCCGTTCCAGTCGAATTGCAGCACCGAACCGCCCCTGCGCGGGTCGATATCAATCCGATAGTCACCTGCCCCCAGCGTCAGCATCAGAAGCGGTTCGCCATATTTTCGAGCCATTCCTGACGTCCGGAGCGCGGCTGCGGCTGCAAGCCGCGTTCGGCCGCAATATCGGCAATCGACGCCAGCGTCGCATCTTCCTTGTGAATCGCTTGGCCAAGCTCGCCTTTCCACCCGGCATAGCGTTCGGCCCGGAAAGCATCGACGCGTCCATCCTCGATGATAGCGGCGGCCTTCACCAACGCATGCGCGATCGTATCGACTCCGCCAATATGGCCGTGGAACAGGTCCACCGCGTCGATACTCTGGCGGCGCACCTTCGCATCGAAGTTGAACCCGCCGGTCGTGAAGCCGCCCGCACGGATGATCTCGAGCATGGCCAGCGTCAATTCCTCCACCGAATTTGGAAATTGGTCTGTATCCCACCCGTTTTGATGGTCGCCTCGATTGGCGTCGATGGAACCGAAAATGCCCAGTGCGCGGGCCATGGCAATCTCATGCTCGAAAGTGTGGCCGGATAGTGTTGCGTGATTGGCTTCGATGTTCACGCACACTTCCTTTTCCAGGCCGAAGCGCTTGAGGAAGCCGTACACGGTCTGAGTGTCGAAATCATACTGATGCTTGGTCGGCTCGTGCGGCTTGGGTTCGATCAGGATCGTGCCGTTAAACCCAATGCGGTGCTTGTGATCGACGACCAGGCTCAGGAATCGTCCGAAATTTTCCTGCTCGATGCCGATTTCCGTGTTCAGAATAGTGTCATATCCCTCGCGGCCGCCCCAAAGTACGTAATTCTGTCCCCCGAGACGATGGGTCGCCTCCAGCGCATCGCGTACCTGACTCGCTGCCCAGGTATAGACTTCGGGATCAGGATTTGTGGCCGCGCCAGCCATGTAGCGCGGATGGCTGAAAAGGTTGGCGGTGCCCCAGAGAAGCTTGCGGCCATGTTTGACCTGCAGTTCCTCCAGATGATCAACCGCTTCGGCAAAGCTCTTTCGGAACGCCCCGATGTCGTCTGCGTCCGCCATGACATCGACGTCGTGGAAACAGTAGAAGGGCAGGTCCAGCTTCTCCACGAACGCCAGCGCAGCTTCCCGCTTTTCGCGCGCTGCCGCGGTGTCGTTCGGGCCGACGTGCCATGGGCGGCGAAATGTGCCACCGCCGAACACATCGCTGCCCGGCCAGCAGAATGTGTGCCAGAAGCACACCGCGAAGCGCAGATGATCTTCCATCCGCTTGCCAAGGACCACGCGATCCTTGTCGTACCAGCGATAGGCGAGATCGTTGGCGCTATCAGGTCCTTCATAGCGAACGGGGGCGAACTCGGCGAAATAGTCAGCGGACATGGGAAATCCTTATTGGAGTGATTTGAGCGCGGAACAGGCTGCGCGAAAACGGGCGAGACGGGGAGCGAGGCGATCCGCAAGGGCGGACTCCGGCTCAACGACATCTGTAATAGGAGGAGGGGCGCAGGCTTCGGCAATGCTGGCCCCGGTTACCGCCATTAAAGCGAGCTTTGCTGCGCCAAGAGCCGGCCCAACCTCTCCGCCGTCGAGATAAGCAAGCCGCACGTTCAGCGCCGATGCCAATATCCGTCCCCAATAGCGCGAGCGCGCGCCTCCGCCGATGACAGACAACTCGTTTATAGTCGTTCCGGCCTCTCGCAATACGGCCATGCCATCAGCATGGGCGAAGGCAACGCCTTCCAGCACTGCGGCAGCAATGCGCCCTTTGTCCGTTTCGTTACCAATGCCAAGCAGCGCGGCCCTGATGTGAGGGTCATTGTGCGGTGTACGCTCCCCAGACAGGTAAGGGAGGAACAATTCGGACCCGGTAGCAGGACCTGCCGCCTCCGCCAGGGAGAAAAAGGCTGCGACCCCCTCTAAGCCTGTCACTCGAACTCCCCAGTCCACGCAGGAGGCAGCAGACAAATGCACGCTCATCTGGTGCCACATGCCAGGTAAGCAGTGGCAGAAGGCGTGAACCGCGCGCCCCGGGTTCGGACGAAAATCATTTGTTGCGACGAAGATGACGCCCGATGTTCCCAGGGAAAGCAGCGCGTCCCCATCATTTACGACGCCCACGCCAGCAGCTCCTGCCGCATTGTCTCCACCGCCCGCGACAACGGGGATCGCTTCCATGCCCCAGGCCGAAGCGACCTCTCTGCGCAGCATCCCGGTGATTTGGTTGCCTTCGAAAAGCCGGGGCATTTGATCGCGAGCGAGGCCGGTCGCGTCGAGCATCGCATCGCTCCAGTCGCGTTTCGCAACGTCTAACCAGAGCGTGCCGGCACTATCCGCCATGTCTGACGCCTTGTCGCCCGTCATGCACAAGCGAACATAATCCTTGGGCAGCAGCACCGCACGGATCCGGTCAAAGAGAGCCGGTTCCTGCCGCTTGACCCAGAGTAGCTTGGGCGCTGTAAAACCTGGCATGGCCAGATTGCCGGTGATCACCCGAGATTGTGGAACAAGTGCTTCCAGTTCCCCGCATTCTGCGAAGCTACGACCGTCATTCCATAAGATCGCAGGCCGCAACGGCTTATCATCCGCAGCCAGCAGGGTCGCCCCATGCATTTGCCCCGCAAGGCCAATACCACGCACTTGAGCACGAAGCGCAGGTTCGAGTGCAAGGACGGCGCTCTGTGTCGCATCCCACCAGTCTTCCGGACCCTGCTCCGACCAGAGCGGATAAGGATTGGAAACGCTGAGCGGAACTGTCTCTGACGCTACCACCCGTCCGTCGATCCCGACGATGACGGCCTTGACGCCCGAGGTCCCAATGTCGATGCCGAGAAACATGCCTCACCTACTCCTACAAAATATGGTAGCGCTATCATAGATACCGTGCAAGCCGGTTTTGGCGGCGCGGCGTCCGATTTCATCGGTTATGTCGTGGGCAAACATTATGGCCTGACATGCTATGGTCAGATCATCGGCCTCATCTGTGCCATTGGTGCTGAAGGGGGACAGTCTGCGGCATCCTCGGCAGCAGGCATCAACCGGGGATTACTCCGGGAGGCGCTGCGGGAGGTCTGAAGGAGTCCGGCGGAACGGTTGCGGGGCCGTCCGGTTTCTTACTCCGAGAGTGCGGCCCAATTGGAGAGGTCGCATTGCCGGTAGCCCGACAGCAGCCGGCGGTCGATGATGTGGGCACGGAGGTGAACGTCAAAGCCTGGGACGGGGATGCAGGTTGGGGAACAGAAGCCGACTAGGTCGTAAACTCATAAAATGGCTTGAGGATTGGCCATTTGCATGATTCAGGGGCCTCCAGATTTGGAGGGTTTGATGGCACGGCGGCGGTATGAACTGACAGATCGGGAATGGGCGATTATCGAGCCCTTGCTTCCCAACAAGTCGCGCGGCGTGGCCCGGGTGGATGACCGTCGAGTTATCAACGGGATCATGTGGCGCTTTCGCTCGGGAGCGACGTGGGCCGAAGTGCCCGAGCGCTATGGGCCTTCGACAACCTGCTACAATCGGTTCGTCCGCTGGCGCAAAGCCGGGGTGTGGGACCGGCTGCTGGCAGCAGTTTCTGCCGGATATAATGGCGAACTGGTGATGATCGATTCCACCTGCATGCGCGTCCACCAGAATGGTGCGACGGGCAAAAAGGGGGAGGCTGCGATCGTGGCATGGGACGTTCCCGGGGCGGCCTTACCAGCAAACTCCATGCTCTTGTCGATGCTGACGGACGCCCTGTCAGCCTGAGACTGACAGGCGGGCAGGTCCACGACGCCTGTGAAGCCGAGGCGCTGATCGAGGCCATCCCCGAAGGCGCAACCCTGCTGGGCGACAAGGGATATGACAGCAATGCCATCCGTGAGGCCGCTGCCGCCAGGAACGTTTGGGCCAACATTCCCAATCGATCCAACCGCACGCAACGCTTCGCTTTCTCGCCATGGCTCTACAAACAGCGAAACCTCGTCGAGCGCTTCTTCAATCGCATCAAACAGTACCGCAGCATCGCGACCCGCTACGACAAAGACCCGGCCAACTTCCTCGCCGCCATCAAGCTCATCTGCGTTCGCCTCTGGTGCAACGCGTAATGAGTCTACGCGCTAGATTGCGCTCGCATCCCATCAGCATACCGGAGCAAGCCCAATTGGATCAGGTTCGTATGAATTGGGACCTTTCGAATCGCGTTGCTGTTTTCAGCTGCCGCCCGTCACCTTCCCTAAGGTCGAAAACCCATATGCCTTCCGTTTGGCGCACGTCCTCCAAACGCAGTTGGCAGATTTCCTCCTGACGCATTCCCGAAAACACAGCGATCAGGGGCAGCCAGAAATTCTCATCCCGAATGATGTACGTCCCCGGCTTCGACCTCCGGTGTTCGGATTGGCAACCTGTCCAGATCGGCGTCTCGAAGAGCTCCTTTAGTGCATCGATCACTACGAACAATTCCTCCGAGCGCAGATACGGACAGCGCGACAGGAACCGCGCTTCTCCTGCTTGGTGCGTATGAAGGCTGCATGTCAATTCGCTGCGTGCCAGCCATACGCGCAGCCCGATTGGGACCGCTCGCCGGAAGTGATAGACGCCCCCGCGTCGTACAGTATTCGGGATGCTTCCCATGCCCACAAAGCCCCAACTTTGTAGCACGGTTCTGTAGCAGACGCCCCACCACGGTTCCGGCGTCGTCCGAAAAGCCAGGTTTGGCAGTATGTTGGGAAAAACTTGGCTGGGGCGGCAGGATTCGAACCTGCGCATGGCGGCATCAAAAGCCGCTGCCTTACCGCTTGGCGACGCCCCAGCATGTGTGCGGCGACCGCCGCGCGGGACGGCATATAGCGTCTGTTGCGCGAAAGGAAAGCCTAGTCATGTCACTATGGCTTCGCCAATATGCGGGCTTCGAAATCTTCCTGGACGCCCCGCATGAATGCAAACAGTTCGCCCGCCAATGCACCGGTTTCGCAGATCACGCCTGCGTCGCCCCTCTTCCTGCGCGAGGATGAGATTCGGCGGGGGATCGAGATGCTGTATTTCGGCTATTCCGCGCTTACCCGGTCGATCGACGACGGGCTTGCGGCACAGGGGCTAGGGCGTGCGCATCACCGCGCGCTGTATTTTATTTCGCGTCAGCCGGACCTGACGGTGAAGGAATTGCTGCGCCTGCTGTCCATCACCAAGCAGTCGCTGGGCCGGGTGCTCAATGACCTGATAGAGCGTGGCTATATTGAAACGCGGCAGGGGGCGAGCGACCGGCGGCAGAAGCTGTTGCGGCTCAGCCCGTCGGGCAAGATGCTGGAGGCCGAGTTGTTCCGCGCACTGCGTGAAAAGATGGCGGCGGCTTATGCGCAGGCGGGGCAGGGGTCGGTGACGGGCTTCTGGCGGGTGCTGGAGGGGCTAATCCCCGACACAGATCGATCGATGGTTTCCGGCCTGCGTAGCCGCTGACCCACAGGCAACCATAAGGCTGGCTAACGGTTGGGCTGATGCGTTTGACAGCAAGATGAGGGAAGCATGAAAGCATCAATTGTGGCCGCTTTGGTGATTGTCGCAGGGGTGGGCCTGTCGGCCTGCTCGGAAAAAGCATCTGATAGCCTGGAAAATGCGGGGTCGGCGATTGGCAATGACGTCAGCCGGGCGGTCGATCAGGCAGGAGCGAAGATCGACAATGGTCTTGATCATGCCGAACGGGCGATCGACAGAGGCGCGAACGAGATCGGTGCGGCGACGAGAAACGCAACGCAGGATGCAAGGCGCGAAGCCCGGGAAGTGAAGGAAGATGCGGGTGCCGCTATGGAACGCGCGGGGAATGACTTGAAGAGGGATTGAACAAGCGGCGTGAGTCTCAGGGCTAAGATTCTAACGCCCACTCATGCCTGAGATTGACCGGATAGCCGACTGAGCGCTGCGGCAACATAGCGGCGGCGCTCAGGATCGCGGCTGATCTCCAGCATGGCGCACAGGCTCCCCCGGGCGGCTTCCACCTCGCCATGTTCCAACTGCAATCGGGCAAGCGCCCACCAGCCTGCATCATGTTCGGGTGCAACCACCGTCATACGCTCATAGATCGAGCAGGCCCGCCATGTGTCGTTCGCCTGTTCCGCCCGAGTGGCCTGATTGAGGAGCAGGCGCACAAGGGTCATGCGGTTCGACATCGGCTCAAGGGTCGAAACGTTTTGCCTGCCCGTCGATGCGGCGACCGTGAAAAGCCCGGCCACTTGCCCGGCCTGCACCAGCGCGCCGCCACGGAACGGATCAATGATCGCCGGAGCCTCATCAGGCCCGATGCTGACCAGGACATGGCCGGGCGTGTTCAGCGCATGCGCTTGCCATCCGGCGCGTCGGGCGGCTGCGACATAGAGGATGGAAAGGCTGACCGGCAGCCCCCTTCGACGATCCAGCACCCGGATCATGTCGCCGTTCAAGGGCGCGTCGTAGGTCAGGCTATCGCCTTCAAACCCGAACTGGCCGCTGAATATATGCGCGAGAAGGGTGCCCTGCGCTTCTCCCGATTGCAGATCATCATCATCGATGTCCGCTCGTTCCGCCTCGATCGCGTCGCCGATTTCGCGCAGCAGGGCCAGATAGGGTTCGACGTCGATCCCTTCATGGTCCAGAGCGCTCAACATCAAGGCGGCGCTGTCCAGCTCGATCTCTTCGTCAGCCAGCAGGCCGATATAAGCGATGCTCTCGTTCATGCGGGCACCGCGCAGTTAGACGTACGCGATAGCCGATGGCGTTGCGGGAAAGCGGCAGTGAATTTTTCCATGCCCCCTACATGGTGGCTATTGCGCGAATTTGCACCATCTATGGTAGGAAAGGGCATGGCGAAGCGGAAAAGACGATATCTGACAGCAACGATGCCGGACGGATATGTGAAGCGGATCGGGCCGACGACCGACCCCTTCACCCATTATTGGCGAATCGTTGCCGAACTGGAAAATGGCAACACCGAAATATTCTGGGGTCATGTCAAATCGCTCGCCGAGGCGAAGAGGAAACGCACTGCGGCAGAGGAGGCATCAAGGATGCGCGGGTGGCGCAGTTTCCTGTTCGAAATCGCCGAACTGACTGTCGAGCCCGCCTGAAACAGCCCCGCTATTTTCCTCACACAGCTTGCCACTACAGTGCATTAATGCCTTCGGATCAAACGGTTTGCTGATCAACAACCGATCCTGAAACCGCTCAGGAAGGCTCTCGCGCCCATATCCTGTGACGAAGGCGAAAGGTATCTCCCTTTCCGACAGAGCAGCCGCCACATCGTCGACCGGCATGCCTTGCAAATTGCCATCCAGTAGTGCGGCGTCGAAATCCGCATGCTGTATCAACGCCAGAGCCTCTTGCGCACATCCCGCTATGGTGACGGCGGCCGCGCCATCCTCCAAAATGCTGGCAATCTCCATCGCCACAAGCGGTTCGTCCTCGATGATGAGGAAACTGCGCCCCGCTATCGCGCCGCCTTGCACCGCCAACGCCTCTTCGTTCAGATTCATGGCGGCACTGGCGGTGTTGATGCGGCTGATCCGTGGCCCGCAGGGTAGTGTCATGGTCCAGCAAACCCCGCTTTCCTCATATTCCACGCTGGCCTGGCCGCCTTCCGCCTTCAGGCTACGTTCGATCAGAGCCGTGCCAAACCCTCTGCGTGAGGGTGGAGTGACGGGCGGCCCGCCGCTTTCCACCCAGCGGATTAACAGCCGGTCCCGCTCCATCTTCCACGAGAGTGAAACCGTTCCCGCCGGAATGCAAAGCGCGCCATATTTATGCGCGTTGGTCACCAGCTCATGCAGGATGAGTGCGACGTGCAAAGCCAGCTCAGGCGCCAGTTCCAGTTCCGGCCCTTCGATAGTCAGTTGCCCAAGATCGATAGCGCCAATGTCGATCTGCCCATTGACCAACTCCCGCAACGACGCGCCTTGCCATGTCGTGCTGCTCAGCAACGAGTGCGCGCGGGCGAGGGCGTGGATGCGCCCGGTGAAGGTTGGCGCAAAGTCCGACGGACCCGATGAATGCCGCAATGTCTGCACCGCGATCGCCTGAACCGAGGCGAGGGTGTTTTTGACCCGATGATTGAGTTCCCCAATCAGCAGGCGCTGCGTATCCTCTGCCCGCTTCCTTTCCGTCACGTCCAGCACCTGGACGTTGACCGACACGAGCCGCCCCTGTCCATTGAGCAGCGCAGAGCAATAGCATTCGCATTCCAGCGTCGGCCCCTCGGCCGTCCGCATGCGCAGATGCTGGACCGCGCGAACGGATCGCCCGGCGATAAGGTCACTCATCAGGCTGTCGAACGTGGCCTCGTCTTCCGGGTCGATCCATTTCAGTTCGTCCGCCTTGAAGCCAGCGACTTCCGGCGCCCGCCATCCAAACAGCCGCTCTGCCCCATTGGACCAGGCCACAATGTGCCGCCCGGCATCGAATTCGATGATCGCCAGCGGGGAATTGTCACTATGGGCATGCAGCCGGGCGAGGGCGGCGGCAATCTCGTCGCGCTGCCGGGCCAGTTCCTGCCGCTGCCCGAATAGCTCGACGAAGACCGCCGTCTTGTTGCGCAGGATATGCGCGTCGACCGGCTTCAGCAGATAATCGACCGCGCCTGCTTCATAACCGCGAAAGCGCCGCCGTTCATCAGTCGCGACCGCCGTCAGGAATATGATCGGGACCCTGCGTGTCCGTTCGGTGCCGCGCATCAGTTCGGCGAGTTCAAAGCCGTCCATGCCCGGCATCTGCACATCCAGCAGCGCAAGTGCGACATCATGCACCAGCAGCAGTTCGAGTGCCTGAACGCCAGATCGCGCCTTGAGCAGTTCGACGCCTTCTCCGGCGAACAGGGCATCCAACGCCGTCAGATTTTCCTCAACATCGTCGACAGCCAGGATCTTGGGCCTTTCAGGCGGCATGACGCAGATCCTCCATATCCTTGACGTTGCGGCGGTAGATTTTTTCCGCTTCGTGGAAGTCGGCGAAGGCTTCGGAATAGCGAGAAAAGCGGAGCGTTTCCTTAGACCCAAGCCCCAGGAACCCGCCGCGCACCAGCGATCCGCCGAACAGCCCAAGCGCGCGGTCCTGCAATTCTCGATCGAAATAGATCAGCACATTGCGGCTCGACACCAGCTGCACTTCGGCAAACACCTCGTCACTGGCGAGATTATGCTCCGCGAACACCGCGCGGCGGCGCAGCGTCTTGTCGAAGACGGCGGCGCCATAGGCGGCGGTATAATAGTCGGACAGCGACCGCTTGCCGCCAGCCAGCCGGTGATTTTCCGTGAACTGCGCGATGCGGTCGAGATCATATATCCCGGCCTCCGCCTTCTTCAGCGCGGCGGGACTGATGTCCGTGCAATAGAAGATCGTGCGATCCTCCAGCCCCTCTTCCCGAAACAGGATCGCCAGCGAATAAAATTCCTCGCCATTGGCACAGCCCGCGATCCAGATTTTGAGCGACGGATAGGTGCGCAAATGCGGCACCACCATTTCCCGCAGCGCCCGGAAATAGGCCGGATCACGGAACATCTCGCTCACCTGAATGGTCAGGAACCCCATCAGGTCTGCGAACACCGCCGGGTCGCGCAGCAGCAGATGCTGGAGTTGCGACAGGCTTTCGCATTCATGCCGTTGCTGCGCGCGGGCAAGGCGGCGATGCAACGAACCACGCGAATAGCCGCGAAAATCATAATGATAATGCCGCCACAGCGCCTCCAGCAGCAAATCGAGTTCCAACTCCTCGTGAGGTGCGAAAACCTCCTCACTCATCGCGGCATCCACACACGCGTGAGGCTCAGCAGCTTGTCGACGTCCAGCGGCTTGGCGAGATAGTCGTTCGCGCCCGCGTCCAGGCAATCCTGCTGATCGCGCGCCATCGCCTTGGCGGTCAGCGCGATGATCGGCATCTGCCGACCCCATGGCTGCGACCGGATTTCCCGCGTGGCGGTCAGGCCGTCCATCTCCGGCATCATCACGTCCATCAGCACCAGATCGACCGGATCGGACAGCCCGCGCGCCGCCTCGTCCAGCGTCTGGAGCGCCTCGCGCCCGTTGCGCGCGATACGCACCTTCGCCCCATGCGGCTCGAATATGGATGTAAGGGCATAGACGTTGCGAATATCATCCTCGACCACCAGGATTTCGCGTCCATCCAGCGCGGCGTCGCGGTTCAATGACTTGGCGATCAGCGCCTGTTGCGGTTCGGGCAGGTCCGACACGACCTGATGCAGGAACAGCGTCACCTCATCCAGCAGCCGTTCGGGCGACTTCGCGCCCTTGACGATGATCGACTTGCTGTAGCGCCGCAGCCGCATCTCCTCTTCCTGGGCGAGGTCGCGCCCGGTGTAGACGATCACGGGCGGGAAGCCGACGGCTTCGTCGGCGCTCAGCCGCTCCAGCAGATCGAGGCCCGACGCGTCGGGCAGGTTGAGGTCCAGCACCATGCAGTCGAATGTTTCGCGGCCAAGCAGTTCGAAACATTGCGCGGCAGAATGCGCCTCCACCGTCTCGACATCGCGCGACGCCAGCAGCAGCTTGACGCTTTCCGCCTGCTGGGCATCATCCTCGACCACCAAAACGCGGCGCATGCGCTGCGCCATGCGTGCTTCCAGCCCTTCCAGCATCTCGACCAGCGCGTCGCGCTTCACCGGCTTGAACAGATAACCGATGGCGCCGCTGGACAGCGCCGCCTGACTATCGTCGTCAACGGATACCACATGAACCGGGATATGGCGGGTGCGCACGTCCCGCTTGATCCGGTCCAGCACCGACAGGCCGGTATGATCGGGCAGGTTCATGTCCAGAATGACGGCATTCGGCACATATTGCCGCGCCATCAGAGCGCCCTCATCCGCAGTGCTGGCGATCAGGCACTGAAAATTCAGTTCGTGCGCCACATCGCAGAGGATTTTGGCGAAGACAGGATCATCCTCAACGATCAGGATGACGCGGGCGTCGCCCGACAATCTTTCTCGATCGTCCTGCGTAGCGGGGCCTCGGCGCGGGCGGCTGGGCTTGGGATTGGATGGCGCGGATCGGAACTGCTCGGCAGGCCGTATCCTGTCCGCCGATGCCGCCGCCGCGCCGTCATACCGCTCGGGCAGGATCAGCGTGAAGGCGCTGCCTTCGCCAGCAGTGCTTTCCACCTGCACTTCGCCGCCCAGCAACCGGGCGAGTTCACGCGAGATGGAAAGGCCAAGGCCGGTGCCGCCATATTTCCGGCTGACCGTGCCGTCCGCCTGGCGGAACGCTTCGAAAATCACCTGCTGCTGCTCGGCCGGGATGCCGACGCCTGTGTCGCGCACGGTAAACGCAATGCGCCCATTTGGCGTGCTGTTCACGCTCAGCTTGACCGATCCACGCTCGGTGAACTTGATCGCATTCGACAGGAAATTCTTCAGCACCTGCTCGATCCGCTGAGGATCGCTTTCCATCTCGGCTGGCGCGTTGGGGGAGGGGCTTGCATCGAAGGCCAGCCCCTTGGACTGGGCGGACGGCGCGAATATCGCTTCCATCTTCTCGGTGAGCGCGCGGATGCTCATGCGGCGGGGCTGCAATTCCAGCTTGCCCGCCTCGATCTTCGAAATATCGAGAATGTCGTTGATCAAGGTCAGCAGGTCATTGCCCGACGTTTCGATCGTCTCGGCGTGACGGACCTGGTCGGGGGAGAGATTGCCGCCGCGATTTTCCGCCAGCAACCGCGCCATGATCAGCAGCGAATTCAGCGGGGTGCGCAGTTCGTGGCTCATATTCGCCAGGAATTCGGATTTGTAGCGGCTCGCTTGTTCCAGTTCGCCCGTCTGGTTTTGCAGCGAATGCTGTGCCCGGGTCAGGTCGTCGCGCTGGATCTCCAATTGCCGCGCCTGCTCCTCCAGCTGGGCGTTGGTTTGTTCCAGTTCCGCCTGCTGCGCCTCCAGGCGTGCGGCCGATTCCTGCAACTGGCGGCTTTGCTGCTCCAACTCCTCATTATTGGCGCGCAGTTCTTCGCTCTGCGCCTGCAATTCCTCCGCCTGCTGCTGCGTTTCCTCCAGCAATTCGCGCAGGCGCGCACGATATTTGCCGGAACGAATGGCGACACCCAACTGCCCCGCGATCCTGTCCAGCAACGCCAGCGCATCGCCATCGGCGTCCTTGGGAAGCCCGAGTTCTATGACGGCATTGATCGTGCCGTCAGCCTGCGTGGTGCTGATCAGCAGGTTGTCCGGTTTCGATTGGCCCAGCGCCGATCCATAGGACAGATAGCCCTCAGGAACATCTTTGAGGAAAAAGCTGCAACGATCGCTCACCGCCTGTCCTAGCAATCCGTCTCCCACCGAAAAGCGTTCGGGCAGGGGTGCATCGGCGGGAACAGCATAGGTGGCGTAGCGGCGAAAACCCTCGCCATTGGCGATATAAAGCGCTCCGGCCTGCGCCTGAAGATAATCGGCCATGAACGTAAGAGCGCTCGACGCCAGCGTATCCAGCGGCTGTTCGCCACCCACTGCCTTGGCAAGGCCGACTTGCCCATTTTGCAGCCATTCCTCCCGCGATATCGCCAGGCGGTTGCGGATGAACAGGACGCCGACAATGGCCAGTATCCAGCAGGTCACGCCCGCCAGCGAACGGTTGGTGATGGCAACCTGTGGATCGACGCCGGCCGGGGCGAAGGTGAATCCGACGATCATCAATAGCGTCGCGGCTGTTGCAACGACGATCGGGACTAGTGGACGCCGGGCGACATAAGACAGCACGAGCGGCAGCAAATATGCCACCCATACGGCGGTTCCCAACGGAAAGATTATATCGGCCAGAAAGGGAAGCGCGAGCAGGACGGCCAACGCCGCATAAAGCCCGGCCTGCGTGATCGTCGATTTGAATTGCTGCATTTTAAAAAAAGAGCCCCTGTGACGCTCCAAGCGCACAGGAAGCTCGCTCCCCCTTTAGACCCATTCCCTGATCGAACATCCAAACCCTGCAATACAGAGCCGTCAATTCCATCCCGGCGGTCTCCAACGACCCGAGCGAACATTGGTTCCACGATATTCACGCTTCACCACTTCACGCCCTTGTTCACTCGGGCGGTTCGCCTCTATGCAGGCGTCTGGGAGCAGGAAGGGCAGGAGGGGCTATGCTGACGGGGACGAACACACCGGCCGTTGCGGCGACATCTGGCGTCAGCAAGCGTGAGCTACGGACGGTCGTGGGCGCCAGCCTGATCGGCACGATGATCGAATGGTTCGACTTCTTCATCTATGGCGTGGCTTCGGCGCTGGTGTTCAACCGCCTGTTTTTCCCGTCTTTCGATCCATTGACCGGCACGCTGCTCGCCTTCTCGACCTATGCCCTCGGCTTCCTCGCCCGACCGCTCGGCGGCGTGGTCTTCGGCCATTTCGGTGACCGGATCGGGCGCAAGACGCTTCTCATGATCAGCCTGCTCACCATGGGCCTGTCGACCACGGCCATCGGTTTGCTGCCGACCTATCAGCAGATCGGAACCTGGGCGCCGATATTGCTCGTTCTGCTTCGGTTGTTGCAGGGCTTCGCGGTCGGCGGCGAGTGGGGCGGGGCGGTCCTTATCGTGGCGGAAGTCGCGCCCGCGTCGCAACGCGGTTTCTGGACCAGCTGGCCGCAGGTCGGCGCGCCCGCAGGCAACCTGCTCGCCGCTGCCGTATTCGCCGCGTCATCCGCGCTGCTGACGGAAGCGGACTTCATCACCTGGGGCTGGCGCATTCCCTTCCTTCTGTCGATCGTGCTGGTATTCGTGGGCTGGTGGCTCCGCCGCGCCGTTTCGGAAAGCATGGTTTTCGCGCGTGAAGCGGCCGCAGGCGGTGTCGAGCGCTTCCCGGCGGTAGAAGCGATCCGGCGCAAGGGCCGGGCTTTGCTCACCGGAGCCGGGCTCCGCTTTGGCGAGAATATCTGCTACTATGTCGCCGCGACCTTCTCGATAACCTATTGGACCGAAATAAGGGGCGGGGACCGTTCGCTCGTCCTGAACGCGGTGTTGATCGGCTCTGCCCTTGAATGCCTGACCATGCCCTTTTTCGCCGCACTGTCGGACAGGATCGGACGCAGGCTCGTATATGGCGCGGGCGCGATATGCGTTGCAGCCTGGTTCACGATCTTCTTCTCCCTGCTGGACAGCGGGACGATCTGGACCGTCGGACTGGCAATCACCATCGCGATGGTAGCGCACGGCGCCATGTATGCGCCCCAGGGCGCGATGATCACCGAACTTTTCCCGACGCGCCTGCGCTATTCGGGTGCCAGCATCGCCTATCAGGCGACCTCCATCGTGGCAGGGTCTCTCGCCCCCATCATCGCCCTGTCATTATACAAGGCGAGCGGCGGAACGGGCATGGTCGCCGCCTATGTGATAGGCGGCCTGCTCCTCACCCTGATCGCCGTCGCTGCCGCCCCCGAAACGCGCGGAGTGGATTTGAACAGCGTGACCTGATGAGAGCGACGCTCTGCTTCTTCTAGGCTGGGGACGGAACAAGCTGAAGGTCCAGCTGTTCAATATCCACCTGGAGGAGGTACAAGATGGCCGAAGTACATAAAGATCCCTATACCGGAGACCGCGTGGTCGTTCACAAGAGCAGCGGCGGACGTACTGTTGCGATCGTGCTGATCGTCATTCTGGCAATTGTCGGCATCCTGTTTGCCACCGGCTTCTGGAAGGCCGACGTATCCGGCGGCGATGTTCCGGAAGTCAGCGTGAAGGGCGGTGAGCTTCCCAAAGTGGACGTTGATTCCAAGGAAGTGGTGGTCGGCTCCAAAAAGGAGACCATCGACGTCCCGACCGTTGGCGTAAAGGACAATGGCGAGGAGTAACACTCGCTCAATCAAATATTTTGAATAGATAAACGGGCGAGATGCCGCGATGGCCGAAAAAGCTGTAGCGATATCTCGCCCGCTCTATTCTTTGATAGCAGGCGGCACGGGCGATCAAACCTCAGCGATGATCACCTTCACCCCGGCTTTATCCAGCATCGCCCTCGCTGCCGGGGCGACGCCCGAATCCGTCACGACTATATCCACTTCATTCAGGCCGCATACGATCGCGCCCGATGAAGAGGTGAATTTGCTACTGTCGACCAGCAATATCACCTGCTCCGCCCGATCAATCAGGCGGCGTTCGGCGGCAACCAGAATGACATCCTGTTGCATCACCCCCTGTGGCCCCACCGCCGCCGCGCCCATGAACAGCTTTGGCGCATGGAAACGCGGCATCGATTCTTCACCCGCAGGGGCGAGAATGATGTTCTGCTCCCTGAACAATGTCCCGGAAGGCAGCAATATCTGCGTTCCCGACTGAGGCAGCAGCGCATTGGCGATGTGCAGCGAATTGGTCAGCACCGACAGGTCCAGTCCGCCAATATGCGGGCACATCTGCAATGTCGTCGTGCCGCCATCGATCATGATGCCTTCGCCATGCTGGCATAGCTGGGCGGCGGCCCGCCCGATCGATCGCTTTTCCGACAGATGTTCCGTGATCGACTGGGCAAAGGGCGTACCCGCGAGCCGGGCGGCGCCTTCAGGCTTGCCGCCATGGCTTTCCGTCAACCTCGCACCACCACGAACGCGGTGGATTACCCCCTCTTCCTCCAGGCGAGTCAGGTCCCGGCGGATGGTGGCGGGGGACGCCGCAAGCCGCGATTCAAGAGCGCGATAGCTGACGAAGCCGGTAAGGCTCATGGCTTCAATGATCAGCCTTTCGCGTTCTTCCGCGTGCATTGTCCCCGAACCCCCTTGATCAGGCAGTCGCCCGTTCAGCTTCAAGCTGTTCCAGCGACTTGCCTTCGTTGCGCGGCGCCCAAAGGGTGCCGATAATGCCACTTATGACGAGGAAGCCTGTCAAAATCCACGCCAGCGTCGTGAAGCCCGTAGCGCTCAGCATCGGAACGAAAAAGCTGAATATGCCAAGACTGATGCGAACGATGGCAAAGCACAGGCCTTGCGCGGTGGAACGGAGCGCCGTCGGGAACATCTCCGCACTCCACAGCTGGAAGAAGCTCTGGGCGCCGAAACCGCCGCCGAACTGAAGCAGGAACACGTGCAGCAGCGCGATCGGGATGGTCAGCGGGAAGATGGCGAGCAGAGCCATACCGATCACCTGGATGATCGCGGAGATCGCGAACAGCATCCGCTGATTGACCTTGTCGGCATAGCGCATGAAGATGAGGCCGATCGATGCCATGCCGATCGCGAAGGACAGCGCCTGAATGGCAACCGATTGCGCCTGCGTGGCCGCGCCGACCGTGCGCAGGATATAGGGGAAGAAGAAGCCGTTAGTCCCTGCCCACAGGTTCCAGAAGCCATACATGCCAACCAGCCCCAGGATCGACGCGAGATATTTGGGCTGGAACAGCGTGGACACCGGCAGCTTGGTGACGCCTTCCGCTTGCGCCGCTTCCCACCGTTCCGACTCCTTCATGCGCGAACGCAATAGGGTCAGGCCTAGGGCGATCACCAGCAGATGGGCAAAGACGATGCGCGCGCCCAATTCGCCAAGGCTGGTCAGCGCCAGGCTGAGCAGCAGCACGACCACAGGCCCCAGATACCACAGCACCTGCGCAACGCCTGAATGCTTGCCCCGCCGGTCATCTGGCGCCTGCTCCGCGATCAGTGACCATGATGCGGGAATGTCCGCGCCCACGGCCACGCCCACGATCAGGAAGCCCACCACGATCATCCATGGCGCGAATGCAAAGACCAGCATCGCCATGCCGATCGCATAAATCAGCATGTCCCACTGATAGATCTTCTTGCGGCCCAGCTTGTCGCATAACCGGCCCCCCACATAGGCGCCGATCCCGGCGCCGATCGCGTTAGGCCCGAACGCACCGATCAGGCCGATGAAGTCATTCGACAGGCCATAGCTTTCCTGCCAAAGCGCGAGGGCGGCAGAGCCCGCGACGATCGAACCGGCATCGATATAGTTGGCCAGACCCGCAAGGATCGTATTGCGCCAATTGTCCTTCTGTGCTCCCGCACTCATTATACGTCCCTCCCGGCCAAAATGCTCTGGTCTATGTCGGCGATATTGGAGCAGCCGGTGAGCGCCATCGCCACGCGCATTTCGGCTTCAATTAATTGCAGCATCTTCGTCACGCCCGCTTCCCCCTGCGCTGCCAGCGCATAGGCCCAAGCCCGCCCGAGCAACACGCCCTTGGCACCCAGCGCCAGCATGCGCACCACATCCAGACCCGATCGGACACCGCCATCGGCCAGGACGGTCAGCTTGTCGCCAACCGCCTCGGCAATCGGAGGCAGGGCTCGGGCCGTGGACAGCACGCCGTCCAGCTGTCGCCCGCCATGGTTGGACACGACGATGCCGTCCGCCCCCAAGGCAGCGGCCTCTCGCGCGTCTTCCGAATCGAGCAGGCCCTTGATGATTAGTGGCCCCTTCCATTCGGATCGGATGAAATCCAGATCGCGCCAGTTGATCGACGGGTCGAAATTGTTGCGCATCCAGGCGAAGAAATCCTCAATCCCGGTCTTGCCCTTGAGCACGGGAGCGACATTGCCCAGCGTATGGGGGCGGCCGCGAACGCCCACATCCCATGCCCAGCCGGGCTTCATCGCGGCCTGAGCGGCACGCCGGATCGCGCCCTTAAGGCCATCCGCGCCCGCAAGGCCGCTATGATAATCGCGGTAGCGGCTGCCCGGCACCGGCATGTCGACAGTGAAGACGAGCGCCGAACAGTTGGCCGCCGCTGCCTGGGCCAGCAGGTCCTTCATAAAGGCCCGGTCCCGGATCATGTACAGCTGGAACCAGAAAGGACGCGATGCCGCACGTGCGACTTCCTCCAGCGAACAGGCGCCTACGGTTGACAGGGTGAAGGGCACGCCAGCGCCTTCGGCCGCCTTCAGCGCCTGGCATTCGCCGCGCCGTGCATTCAGCCCCGCCAGCCCGATCGGCGCGAGCGCCACCGGCAGCGCCAGCTTCTGCCCGAACAGGTTGGTCGAAAGATCGAGTTCAGACACATCGCGCAACACCCGCTGGCGAAGCGCGATATCGCTCAGCTCGCTCACATTCTTGCGCAGTGTTACTTCGGCGTAAGAACCGCCATCGATATATTCGAACAGGAACCGGGGCAGGCGGCGGCGGGCGGCCTCGCGGAAATCGGTAACGCTGGCTATCGGCATTCGCGGAAACCTTTAAGAAACCATCTCACCAATCCCAGCCAACCAACTGGAACGGTAAGAGGAAATATCCTGATCCAGCGGTTTGACAAGGCTGAGCGATCCCTGCGGTTTCAGGCTGGGGTCAATCAGGCGCAGCGCACCGAAGGACACATCATTATGGGCGTTGGCCGTATAGACCTGCATTTCGGGCCGCAGCGAAGCCAGAGCCCGGACGAACACCTCCGCGTCGGCAAAGCGTCCCTCGACCAACAGTCGATCGCGTGAGCCGATCAGGTCCAGCATCGTGTCGGCCACCAATGCGGCATATAGGCAGACCGCAGCGCGCCGCTGATACCAATCTTCCGGCCGTGCGATCCAGTTGCCGCTGCCGGTGGGGTAGGGGCCAAAGCCTTGGGCCAACGTCGGCAGCAACATCGCGCCCGATTGTACGACCTCGGACACAGCGGCGAGCAAGGCTGGTTGATCGGGTTTGATATCGACGCGGCGCGTGTCAAATTCGATCACCGTCTCGATTTCACGGCCACCCATGAAGCGGGCCGATGGCACAGCGCATCCATAGGCATCGACGTTCACCAGGCAATCGCGCCCTTCGGCAAGGCTGCTGGTCGCCAAAGCCTCTTTCGGCAGGCGCATCGCGATGAACCAGGTGCCGGTGGACAGGATCGTTGAATCGCCCTGTGCGATTTCGTCAAATCCGCGCGCGGCAAGCAAGGCCGCGTTGGAATCGTGCAGCCCGGCAAGAACGCGGATATTGGGAGAAAGGCCGGTGCGCTCCGCCAGCTCGGGCCGGATAGCGCCCAGGCTGTCCGCCGCCTTGACCGGCGGCGCAAAGCGCGCTGCCCAGCCGAGCCGTTCAGCCAGCGGCGAGAAACGGGCCTGATCGGGCGTCCATAGGTCGCTGTGGCAGCCGAGGCTTGTCACTTCCGTCGCTGCGGTCCCCGACAGGAACCAGCCCCAATATTGAGCCCAGGGCAGCAGGGTCGCCGCCGCCATCTCGGCAGGGTAGAGGCGATCGAGCCAGTAAAGTTGCGACCCGATATTAAGGCCGTCGGGCAGGGCGGGCGAACCGGTGATCGCAAAGGCATCGCGCTCTTCGCGATAGGCGTCCATGATCTCGCCCGGAATAGACTGCTCATAATCGAGCGGCGCGAAGGCAAGTTTATCGCCGACAAGCGCGGCCACGCCCGCGCCGTGCGCGACGGGGACGATGACTTCCACGGGACTCGACGCATAGCGCGACAGTGATTCTGTGAGCCAGTCGGCGATGCCCGCGGTGTCGAGGCGGCGAATCCCGTCCTCGATCCGCACCTCGTTCGGGCGGACCTGGCGGTCCAGAATCTGGCCGTCACGAGACCAAAGGGACACTTTGCTCAGCGTTTTGCCGATATCGACGATGATGGCGAAGCCGCAGTTCAGTTCGTCCTCCCGCATGAAACTTTTCTCATATTGTTTGATCGAATATGATCGATTAGTAACGCAAAGGATTGATAGAGGAAAGCGCAAATGATAATAGGAGCGCCATGAACATGCAAAATCCAGTCTCGTCGGCGGCCATCCCCTTTGCCGCCCCCTCCAGCCGCTGGGATGACGGCGTCGCCGCGACTCTCAGCCCTGCCGAATTGCTCCTCTATCGGTCGAACCTGCTCGGTTCGGACCTGACGGTGACCAATTTCGGCGGCGGCAACACCTCCGCCAAGATCGTGGAGACCGATCCCCTGACGGGCGCGCAGACCGAAGTGCTGTGGGTCAAGGGTTCCGGCGGTGACATCGGTTCGATGAAGCTTGATGGATTTTCAACGCTCTATCAGGAAAAGCTGCTAGGCCTTGAGAAGCATTATGGCGGCCCGGACGACGACGACAAGATGGTCGGCTACCTGCCCCACTGCACGTTCAACCTGAACCCCCGCGCCGCCTCGATCGACACCCCGCTCCATTCGCTACTTCCTTTTGCACATGTCGATCACGTCCACCCCGACGCCATCATCGCGCTGGCCGCTTCTTCTGGTGGCGAAGCCGCGACCAAGGAAATCTGGGGCGGCAAGATCGGGTGGCTGCCGTGGAAGCGCCCCGGCTACACGCTGGGCGTGCAGCTGCGCGACTATGTGAAGGCTAATCCGGGCGTCGAAGGCGTAATGCTCGCGGGCCACGGCATCATCTGCTGGGCCGACAGCGCCAAGTCCTGCTACGAGCATACGGTCGAACTGATCGCGGACGCAGCCAATTATCTGAACGCCAAGCTGGCGCAAAAGCCTGCCTTTGGTGGTCAGGTCGTTGCTCCCAATACCGATCGTGCGGCGATCGCCGCCGACCTGATGCCCCGCTTGCGCGGCCTGATGACCGGCGCGCGCACCAAGGTCGGCCATTATTCGGACGACGCCGAAGCGCTGGAGTTTGTCGGTTCGGCCGAATTCCTCCGCCTCGCCGGATTGGGCACATCCTGCCCCGACCATTTCCTGCGCACGAAGATCGCGCCGCTGCCGCTCGATCCGGCGAAATTGCAGGACGATGCCTATCTGGCGGAGCAGATCGCGGCCTATCGCGACATGTATGCGGCCTATTATGAGCGTTGCAAGCGGTCCAACTCGCCCGCGATGCGCGATGCCAACCCCATCGTCGTGCTGGTGCCGGGCGTCGGCCGCATCACCTTCGCCGGTGACAAGACCACCGCGCGCCTGGCCGGAGAGTTCTACGGCAACGCCATCAACGTGATGCGCGGCGCCGAAGCGATCGGTGAATATATCGCGCTGGACGAACAGGAAGCGTTCGACATCGAATATTGGCTGCTGGAAGAAGCGAAGCTCCAGCGCATGCCCAAGCCCAAGCCGCTGGTTGGCAAGATCGCCCTCGTAACTGGCGGCGCGGGCGGCATCGGAGCCGCGACCGCTGCGCGCCTGCTGGCCGACGGTGCTTGTGTCATGCTCGCCGACCGTGCCGCCGACGCGATCGAAGAGGTCCGCGCGGGCTTTGCCAAGCAGTTCGGCAAGGATGTGATTCGCGCCGCCGTCTGCGACGTGACCGACGAAGCGCAGGTCCAGGCCGCGTTCGATGATTGCGCCCGCGAGTTCGGTGGCCTCGACATTCTGGTCGCCAATGCGGGCATCGCCTCGTCGGCGCCGATCGAGGAAACGACGGTCGCCCTGTGGCGCAAGAATTACGATGTGCTGGCCGAGGGCTATTTCCTCACCGCTCGCGCCGCCTTTCCGCTGATGAAGCGGATGAAGGAGCAGGGCGGCGCATCAATCGTGTTCATCGGTTCGAAGAATGGCGTCGCCGCCGCGACCAACGCGTCGGCCTATGCTTCGGCCAAGGCTGCTGCCAACCATCTGGCGCGCTGCCTGGCGCTCGAAGGCGCGCCCTTCGGCATCCGCGTCAACACGGTGAACCCGGATGCGGTCATCAAGGGCAGCAAGATCTGGGACGGCGACTGGCGCAAGGAGCGCGCCGGAGCGCATGGCATTGACTCGGGCAAGGAGCTGGAGGAGCATTACCGCCAGCGTTCGATGCTGAAGCGCGACGTGCTGCCGTCCGACATCGCCGAAGCGGTTTACTTCCTTGCCGGCGACATGTCGGCCAAGTCGACTG
The DNA here is from genome assembly GCF_055394715.1 of Sphingobium sp. TomTYG72. Classification (NCBI taxonomy): domain Bacteria; kingdom Pseudomonadati; phylum Pseudomonadota; class Alphaproteobacteria; order Sphingomonadales; family Sphingobiaceae; genus Sphingobium; species Sphingobium sp. TomTYG72. The sequence goes on from NZ_AP027337.1 coordinate 726,375, forward strand.
GCAACATGATCAATGTCGATGCGGGCAACGCCCAGGCGTTCACGCGCTGATCGGCAACGGAGAGGCTATCATCATGACCAATCTGCCCATTTCCGCCGAACTGATCGCGGAAGCCAATGCCCGCGACACGCAAGCACTGGAAGAAGATTATGCCGCGCTCGGCCGTAAGCTGTCGCGCACCGGCATCGACATCGAAGCGATCAAGGACCGCGTGGCGGGCTTTTCCGTCGCCGTGCCCAGCTGGGGCGCGGGACGGGGCGGCACCCGCTTCGCCAAGTTCCCGATCGCAGGCGAGCCGACGAACATCCATGAGAAGCTGGAAGATTGCGCCGTCATCAACCAGCTGAGCCGCGTAACGCCGCGCGTGTCGCCGCATTTCCCCTGGGACAAGGTAAGCGATTACAAGGGTCTGCGCGAAGAAGCTCAGAGCCTTGGTCTGGGTTTTGATGCCGTCAACTCCAACACTTTCCAGGATCAGGTTGGACAGGCGCAGACCTACGCCACCGGATCGCTGTCCTCGACCGTGGAAGCGACGCGCCAGCAGGCGGTCGAGCATAATATCGAATGCATCGAGATCGGCCGTCAGCTGGGTTCGACCGACCTGACCGTCTGGGTCGGCGATGGCACCAACTTCCCGGGCCAGCAGGATTTCGCCCGCAGCCTGGACCGCTATCTGGAAGCGGCGGCGCAGGTTTATTCGGCGCTGCCTGACGATTGGCGGATGCTGCTGGAACATAAGATGTTCGAGCCGGCCTTTTATTCGACGGTGATCTCTGACTGGGGTTCGTCGATCCTGGCCGCGCAGGAACTGGGTCCGAAGGCCAAGTGCCTGGTTGACCTTGGCCACCATGCGCCCAACGTCAATATCGAGCAAATCGTGGCGCGCCTGCACCGCTTCGGGAAGCTGGGCGGTTTCCACTTCAACGACAGCAAATATGGCGACGACGATCTGGACAGCGGTTCGATCAACCCGCACCAGCTGTATCTGGTCTTCAATGAGCTGGTCGAAGCGGAACTGCACCCGCGCGACGGGTTCAACCCCAGCTACATGATCGATCAGTCGCACAATGTGACCGACCCGATCGAATCCATGCTGTCGTCTGCCGAGACGATCACGGCTTGCTACGCCAAGGCGCTGCTGGTCGATCGCGAAGCATTGCACGCCGCGCAGGAAGGCAATGACACGATGATGGCGTTCCAGGCGCTGCGCCGTGCCTATAATGTCGATGTCGCGCCGATCATTGCCAAGGCACGTCTGGAAGCTGGCGGAGCAATTGATGTGCTTGCGACCTACCGCGCCAGTCTATGGCGCGAGCGCAAGGCGCAGGAGCGCAAAGCCGTTGGGCTGGGCGCAGGCATCGTCTGATTTGAGAATGTGAAAGGCCGCAGCCATATTCTGGCGGCGGCCTCCTTGCTCCATTTGTCTTTGTTTCCCGCATTTTTTGCCAGCAGATAATAACATCTGCTTCGAAAAATGCTTGTCTTATGACATTGCGGTCCGTTTGGGTCATGCTGGATTGCCCGGGCCGGGGTGGCCACCCCGGCCCGGGCGGAAGGGGACGGATCGTGAAAACGCCGGTCGTTGTGGGACCGGGCTAGAGTAGGATCGCCCCTTTCTTTTCCATCAGGCCCGAACGGATACCGGGGTTTTGGACCCGGATGACAAGCATGGGATAGCGGAAAAGATGAGCGACAATCTACCACAGACGATCGGCATCGACATCTCCAAAGCGAGCCTCGACTGCCATGTCCACCCTGCCGGCGCCGAACGTCAGTTCGCCAACACCGCCAAGGGCCACAAGGCGCTGATCGCCTGGCTGCGACAATGGCCGGTCGAGCGGATCGCCTATGAGGCAACCGCAACCTACCATCGAGCGCTGGAGGCGGCTCTGGCCGACTGGCCCTGCGTTAAGCTCAACCCAGAGCGCGCCCGGCGCTTCGCCCAAGCGACTGGCACTCTGGCCAAGACCGATCGCATCGATGCCATGTTGCTGGCCCGTATGGCGGCCACCTTGCAGCCGCCGGTCAGACCCGCTCGAAGCGCACAGCAGGCGCAGATGGCGGAGCTCATCAATGCCCGAGACGGCCTCGTGCGCGATCGCACCGCGCTCAAGAATCGCGAGAAGAACCTCACCATCGCCTTCCTCAAGCGCCAGTGCCGGCAGCGGCTCGAGCAGATCGATCGGCATATCGAGGCGCTCGATACCGAGATCGCCAACCTGATCGCCGCGGATGCCGCGCTCGCCCGCCGGCATGAGATCCTCACCAGCATCGCCGGCGTCGGAACGCTGACCGCCAACCAGCTCATCGCCACCATGCCCGAACTCGGCAGCCTCGAGAATAAGCAGGCCGCATCCCTCGCCGGTCTCGCCCCCGTCGCTCGACAGTCCGGACAATGGAAAGGCAAGAGCTTCATCCGTGGCGGACGCGCCAACGTGCGGCAGGCTCTCTATATGCCGGCCCTCGTCGCCGCCCGGTACAATCCCGATCTCAAGGCAAAATATCAGCAGCTCGTTACTGCCGGGAAGCCCGCCAAGATCGCCATCACCGCCGTCATGCGAAAGCTCGTCGTCACCGCGAACGCCCTGCTCAAAGCCGATCGATGCTGGATGCAATCTCCAGCTTGATCATCACGGATACTCTAGGCTAATCGGCCTATTCAGACGCTTGGCGCAGACTGCGGGCGCCATTCGCCAAAAGCCCGATGTCGGTGCCGACAGACAGAAAATCGACCCCTTCAGCGATGCGCTGCTGTGCATCATCAGGTGAAATGGCAAACAGGCCCGCTGGTTTTCTAACCGACCTGATGCGGCTCAGCGCCATGGAAATTGCCTGCTGCACATTAGGGTGACCGGGATTACCAAGATGTCCTAACGACCCGGCGAGATCGGCCGGCCCGATGAACAGCGCATCCACACCCGGCACGGATGCGATATCCTCTATCGCATCCAGTCCTGCTAGGCTTTCGATCTGAACGATTGTGAATATCCTCTCATGCGCGGACGCCAGATAGGATTTATCGACGCCGAACCCCGACGCCCTGCTGGTCGCGCTTGCGACGCCGCGTATGCCAAGAGGCGGAAACCGTGTAGCCGCGACGATCCTTTCAGCCTGCGCAGCACTTTCCACCATAGGCACCAACAGGGTCTCGAATCCGATATCGAGATACTGTTTGATGATTGCTGTTTCGCCAACGGGAACGCGTGCAGCCGGGGCTACCGGATAGTTGGAGATCGCCTGAAGCTGCGCCAGCAACGTTTGCAATGTGTTGGGCGCGTGCTCCCCATCGAACAACAGCCAATCAAAGCCCGCACCCGCGCAAATCTCTGCCGTATAAGGATTCGCCAGCGCCTGCCAAAGCCCGATCAACGGGCGTCCTTCATCCAACAGCGCACGAAAAGCATTCATGCGAAGCGCACCGAAATGGCGCCCAAGGGACCATAGTCCACATGAAAGCTGTCTCCCGGACGAGCGGGCACCGGCGCGGTAAAACTGCCGCCAAGGATAATTTCTCCCGCCTCCAGATACTCGCCATAAGGAGCCAGCTTGTTGGCCAGCCAGGCTGGGCCATTGGCCGGATGATTGAGCACCGCCGCGGCAACGCCCGAATCCTCGATCACTCCGTTGCGGTAAAGCAGCGCGGAAACCCAGCGCAGGTCAACGTCCATCGGACGGATCGGCCCACCCCCGAGTACGATCCCGGCATTGGCGGCATTATCCGATATCGTATCGAACACCTTCCGCGTCACGCCACTTGCCTTGTCCACCTGCTCAATGCGCGCATCGATGATCTCGATCGCTGGAACAATATAGTCCGTCGCCGACAGAACATCGAAAATCGTGCAACCGGGGCCAGTTAAGCTGGTCTTGAGGATGAACGCCAACTCCACTTCGACGCGTGGAACAATAAAGCGATCGATCGGGATATCCTGGCCATCGGGAAATAACATGTCATCGAGCAACAGCCCGAAATCGGGTTCGCTGATATTGGACGATCTTTGCATCGCGCGGCTGGTGAGGCCGATCTTGCGCCCAATCGCGCGTCGTCCAGCGGCGATCTTCCTGGCAACCCATGCGCGCTGCACGGCGTAGGCATCCTCAATTGTCATGTCGGGATGGGTCAGTGAAAACTGGGCAACCTGCGTGCGCGATTGTTCGGCGGCCTCGAGTTGATCCGCCAGGCGGGCGATGGTTTCATCGGCGAGTGGCATGATCAAAACAATCCGGAGTTTGAGGCGACTAAAGTGCGCATTTTCTGCTCGTTGCGATCATTTCACGCACTTCCTTAGATCGTCCCACTCGACATGCGGGGCCTCCAATACGCAGTCCGCTATCTATTTAACATGATAATTTGTCAAGGCCGATCCCAAAGCTCTGCACGTGATGACGCGGCATCGTCATGCTTCCGTCCACGCCCCACATTGGCGTCTGCGCGCCAGAGGTCTGGCGATGAAAATATGAAAAAGGATCGAACAGCTATATTCATGAACGATAGAACTTAACATAAGATATATTCACATGCCACGCAGAATATAACAATTCAATTCTTCTCGATAAAATCAAGAAAAATCAGCTCAGCTGCAAGCAACTGGTACAGACGAATACGTTATCATTGCAATTTTTTGTACATTAAAGAGGTTGAGAGTTCGACGCGAGGAACATCAAACAGTCTCCCGTCATCAAAAAGGGCGGCATATGCCTCGTCAACGTTTGGCCGTCCACTAAAGCTTTGAATGAATCCTCATCAAGATCGATAGGGTATGCTCCTTCAGAGGGGAAATGGACAGATTCATTGCAGTCCAACCGGAGCATCTGAAGAACATTTCGGTAATCTTCCAGGTCGTCAAAGGTGCTATGATGTGGGCTTGTAACGGTTCGCAATCCACGCCTGTCGTCTGGCGTGTAATTGCTGGGGCACCCGCTAAGATGAGGTAAACGGCTTGAAGCTATCCCTTTGTAATTCATGAAAAAAGAATCTATAAAGTCCCTCACCGTTTCCTCGTTGAGGAACTAATCTTTTAGAAACAGGGAAACGCCGTCACGCTTTCTTGGATTGAAATTTATTTTCAGGACGGGCAACTGCGACGAGGGATGGCCAAAATCGAGGGCTCGTATTCCTGTTTCGAATCGGCATGATGAGGTGCTAACAGTAGATTTTGGTTCCGGTAGGGCGGCAGAGCACATCCATACTGGCTAACGGACATTGAGGTCTTTTTGCATGCAAGAGGTGGCAGCTGCCGAGCGCCTCAGATCGGTATCCGCCTTGCGCAACCGTAGAATAGCGACGGACTGCCAGGGCCTACGACGGGAAATGAAGCCGCGAGAACCCGATGATATGATCGATCAATGGAAGAATATGTAGCGATAAGGCCCGCCAACTGACTCATTGATCGGATGGATATGCTGGCGACCGAACAGGCTTGGATTTAGACACGAAAATGGCACTTTTCGGAGGCTCCGATCATCATTTTGCCTGCACAAATGAGTCCAGCGCTATGTCGTTTGTCCAGTGAGAGGTGTCGCCTTATAACAATGATGGTCAGGCAGGGGGCATGCCCGAATAGCCGCCACGGTCATTATGATCGATAATAATCATTATGTTAAATAACTCTCGGGCTAGGCGCCGTCTGCATTCACCGTATCCAGATCATGGCGCATGCGAGATGGACGAAGCCCATGAAGGCTGAGATGGTTTTCTCGCATCGTAAGGCGATCCTACGGAAGCGTTTGAGTTTGTTGAAGAAGCATTCGACCTGATGGCGCTCCTTGTAGAGCCTCCAGTCAATGGGCGGCGCGACAGCGCGGCTGGGATTGGCCTTGATTTGAGCGGTTGCGCCGAGTTCACCGGCGATGAAGGCGCGTAGCGGATCGGCGTCATAGGCGGCATCGGCAATGACATGATCAACGTCCTTGAGCCCGGCCAGGAGGGACTGGGCCTGCGGGCAATCGCCATATTGCCCCGGCGTTGGATGGATGCGCAGCGGCAGGCCGATCGCATCGACCACGGCATGCAATTTGGTTGTCAGCCCGCCACGCGAACGACCGATGGCGGCACTTTGAGCCCCCCTTTTGCGCCCGCCGCGTCGGCGTGGACCTTTGAGATCGTGCTGTCGATCATGACATACTCAAAGTCGGGCGTATCGGCCATGGCATGGAAAAGCTCTTCCCACACGCCATTGTGAGACCAGCGGCGAAAGCGGGCATGCACCCCCGTCCACTTCCCGAAAACCTCAGGAAGATCCCGCCAATGCGCTGCGTTGCCCGCCATCCACAAGATCGCATCGACAAACAACCGGTTATCCACTCCGCTCCGGCCCGGCATGCCAGATCGCCCGGGAAGATGCCCTTTGATCCGCTCCCACTGGTCGTCCGTCAGTGCACGTCTGCTCAATGATCGTCTCCTTCGACAACCTTGAATCAGAACTTCAACTCAATGGGAATCCTGTGAATGCAGACAGCGCCTAGCGCGCAGAGCCTACCCCGGCGATCCAACCCAGCCCTCAATTCTCAGTCCTGGTGGGGGTCCACGTACCGCTCCGCTGGCGGTTTCTGCTCGCATGGTTCCCGACCGGTATCGGCGGATCAAATGGAGAAACGAATGTTCGGCTCGAAGCGCCACCGGCCCCATTGGCCGATGGCGCTTCGCCTTACTCAACGACCGAAATGATATCGGATCGATAAGCCGTACATTCGGGGTTCCCCATATATGTAGGAGTTGAAGCCATTCTGATAGGATACGCCCTGGCTACTGATGATATACTTCACGTTAGTAAGGTTGGTTGCGAACGCGCCAAGGTCGAAGTTCGATCCTGCGACATTCTGCCACTGCAAGTTCATGCTGAGCAAGCCGTAGCCATCACCCGGGCCGCACTGAACTGACCCGGCATAGGCTCCGGAATTCAGGCGGGGGCAGTTTCCGCCGATATAGGCGAACGGTTCGTCAACGGGTGCCTTGGAAGGCGACGTGTACTGGGCATCGATATAGGAATAGGTAGCGGAAATGCTGACCTTCCCGATGGACTCATCCAGCGGCAGATCCACCCTGCCGGTAATGCTGAACTGGTTCTTCGGCGTGAACTGGAAAGGTATGCCAGTCAGGACGCACTGGCCCGTTGCGCCATTGAACGGAACGCCCACGCCGCAGTCGAAGCCGGGCGGCAGGCCGTAGGCGGGAATGCCGTCAGGAAACAGCGATGGCGCCGTATATTTGTCGTATTTCGCAGCGATGTGCGAATAGGTCCCCGATAGCGTGAGCCAGCTTGCGGGCCGCAACTCGCCTTCGAATTCCACACCCTGGATATGCGCTTTCCCCGCATTGCTGGTCTGAGCGCCAAAGACTTGCTGCCCATTATAGAAATAGGCGGTTCCTCCTGTCCTCTGCAGATCCTTATAATCCGTGTAGTAGTAATTGATATTCGTGCGGATCGGAATGCTGCCGATGTGCCAATCGGCTTTTATGCCTGCTTCATAAGCCGTTACGAATTCGGGCTGGAACGAGCGCAGTTCAGGCGCGGGCGTTGCAGTGCCGACGCCGCCTGTCTTGTATCCACGACTGACCTTTGCGTACAACAACACATTCTTGTCGACATTGTAGTCGAGGCCGGCTGTCCAGTTTGGCGCCTTGAATTTGGCACTCGATGACGTAACCGGAGCGTCAGGGAGGCCGAAGTTTGAGAAGGCCGTGAGCTTGTCCCATGTATAGCGATAGCCGACTGTCAACCGTAGCCCATCAAGACTATCAGAGAAACTGCCGAACGATAACGTTCCCTGCGCATAAAGCGCTTTGCTGTCTGACCTTTGGCCTCTTCTTGTCGGGTTAGACGCGCTGACAAGCTGCGGACCTGTCGGCTTAACATTCTGGTAGTAAGCGCCTACCGTGAAGTTAAGCGCGTCTTCACCCAAATTGCCCTGAATCTGAGGTTCGATCGAATATTGGCGTGCGTCAGTGTAATAGTTATATTTCGAAAATCCACCGGGACTAATCTCATCCCCCCCGATCAAAGTTCCGCCATTTGTCGATAGCGGCCTGTGATCGTCGGGATAACCGTCACCGTCAAAAGGCGCGCTGTTCTTCAGATGCTGATAATTGGCGATGTTGCGGAACGTCAAAACATCCGTGAGTTTTGCCGAGAAGATATCTGTTACGGAGAAATAGCGCGTGCGTTCGCTAAAGAGCAGTGGGCTAAGGGCTACCGAACGGATACCGCGATCAATCTGCTGTTGCAGATATGTGCTGAACGGCAACCCCGTCTGAGGATCCACACCGTCGGGAACCGCGTTGAGCACCGTCCCGGTGCCATGTTCCTGAACGCGAGCGAAGGTCGCAAGAAGATAATTCTCAATCCCCTCCGCCGGGCGCCAAGTTAAGCCTGCGCGGAATGAATAACGGTTGCGATTGTCCAAGTCTGTGTCAGTGGTGATCTCGTGCGTAAAGCCGTCCCGCTTTTGATAAATGCCGGCGACACGCAGCAAGAGTTTGTCTTCAACAATTGGCACGTTGAGAGCACCGCGCAATTCGATCGAATCGTAATTGCCATATTGGATCTGGCCATAGCCTTCGAGACGATCGGTTGGACGCTGCGGCTCGAACAAGACGGCGCCGCCTGTCGTGTTGCGGCCGAACAGCGTGCCTTGCGGCCCGCGCAATACCTGCAGGCTGGCGAGGTCATAATAATTGAGGCCGCCACCATTCTGCGCATTATTGCGCTGATCGGCGATGATCGGAACCTCGGCGGAATAGAGCACCACGCCTGGGGCTGCATTGAAAGTCGCGCCTTGGCCACGGATGGTCACGTTCTCGCTATTGCGCTGCTGGCCAGAGCCGCCGACAACGAGCGACGGCACTTGTCCGAGCAAGTCCTGCGTGTTTGAAATATTTCGCTGCGTGAGCGAGCCAGCATCAAAGGCAGTGGCAGAGATCGGGACATTTTGAAGCCGTTCGGCCCGCCTGCGTGCCGTCACGATGATTTCCGACAGACCGGAGGGCGCAGAACCGCTTGCCGCTGTCGTGGGCTCATCCGGTCCCGTCGACGTCTGAGCAAAGGCCGTTCCAGCGCAGCCGACGAGAGCTACACTCCCCATCAAGGTGCGAACGAGAAATAGATGTCGCGCAATCATGAAATCTCCCCTTTTTGCCTGGTAATATTTTTCGAATATTTTTCGATCATCTAATGGACATAATAGTTATAAAGATAATCGTATATCTAACGATATAAAAGTTCATGCCATCAACCAGAATGGTTATGACTTGAATCACGTCAGAATTCTCAATCACGAATCGATTTACGAACTTATCAGCTCTGATCTTAAACTCAGCAGGATCATCCCGACTCGGAGATCGGATCATCAGCGGATGGAGTCTTTCCTTTCTAACTCTCCGTGATATCTGCCCCTTTCCTATACCTCCCCGCTGAGCAACGTGTGTTCGCGCCAAATACTTGGTGAATGACAAGGTTTTGTCAATGGGGAAAATCAGATGCCCCGGACGATCGTCAGGGAGAAGCGCGATTCGAGCGTCTCACCGCAAGCCCACTGGGTCTCCCTGATCTTTTCCCATTTCTGTTTCGTCGGTTGATCGCCGCCCAGCCAGAGATATAAGCGGCCCATGAACGATGACCGTATTGGAACCAAGCGCCGGAAACCCGGCGTCTATTCGCGCGGAGCCGAAACGGTGAACGCCATCCTTAAGGCGGCGCTGCATGTATTGGTCGAGGAAGGCTCCAGCGCCTTTACGCTCCAACGCATCGCTACCGAATGCGGTTTGAAGGTCGGACACGTCAATCATCACTTTCCGCGCAAGGAGTTGTTGGTCGAGGTGCTGCTCGACGAAATTCTTGTTGCGGGCGAAACCCAGATCAACGGGGCGATGGAACAGCCCAGCCTTTCCGCAGAGGACGGGTTAGCGCGGTTGATCGCCCATATTCTTGATGACGTCAGCACGAAGCAGACCGCGCATCTGTTTACCGAGCTTTGGGCAATGGCCAACCATAACAAATTGGTGGCGGACAGGCTGGGGGTACTGCATCGCCATGTCCATCAGATGATAACCTCTTTCGTGGAGCGGTTGAACCCCGCGTTGAGCCATAAGGATGCGGAAGTGGTGGCCATATTCATATATGGCGCGACAGATGGAATGACGATGTTTTCGGGCTTTGGGCGGCCCTGGGCATCCGACATGCCCGGCGTCAAAAATATCGCGATCAAGGGGTTGGTAGAGCTCGCGAAAACGATCACTCCGCGAGACATATCGAAACTCCCCAAGGCAGACGCTAAATCCCGGGCCAAGTAGGGCTGACGCGCAGGGCGCCAAACGGAAACGGGATGACCAGATGCACGGCCTCTTCTAGGCTTTGCCTCTGCGCGCGCGCAGGAAATGCGCGTTGCTCAAAAAACGGTCATTGACAAAACTTGGTGATTGCCAAATATTCAGACCATGCTTCTGACGACGGAATTGCCCGGCGGCAGGAGCCGTAGTTTCACGACGCAAGGCAAAAGTCGGCACCGCAGCCATACTGCGCAACGGCTGCAATTTCGATCATCCTCATCGTTAGATGGATGAACTGAATAAAGATGTTCCGGACAATAGAATGATATTGTTCTGAATAAGATAATTTCGAGAGGTGATATGGGTATTCAGGACAAGCTGGATCGCTCGCAATACACGGTGTCGATAGATGATTATGCCGAAGGCATTGCAACACGGCTGAAGTTATTGATCGAAACCGATCCGCAAGTCGCGGCAGCGATACCGGACCCTGCAATCAACACTGCAAAGCGTCTCAGCGGTCTCGGCTTCGCCCAGATCGTGGCGATTTGCATGGAGGGCTATGCTGACCGCCCTGCGTTGGCGGAGCGCGCGGTGGAACTGAAGGTCGATCCCGCGACTGGCCGGGCCACGCGGGAAATCCAGAAGCATTTCGAAACAACGAGCTACGCCACGCTATGGGACCGGGCGCGTCGACTTGCGGCCTTCTGGCACAATAATCCTGATCAGTTGCTGGGAGCCGATGAGTTTCTCTGCCTTCTTGCCTTTGGCAGCGTGGACTTTGCGACGGTCGATCTTGCCGCGATCCACAATGGGGCGGTAGCGGTTCCCCTTCAGGCCAATGGGGCGTTCCAGCAGTCGCTGTCCATCTTCAACGAGGTGGCGCCAAGTTGGCTCGCGGTCAGCCTGGAATATATCGAAACGGCCACCGAACTGGTCATCCAGGGCCATCGTCCGCGCGGTGTGCTGCTGTTCGATTATCATCCGGAGGTTGATGACGAGCGCGAACGGTTCGAAGCCGCCCGGGCAAAGCTCGCCGATGCGGGTCTGTCGCATTTGCTGGTCACGCTGGAACAGGCTCTGACGGAGGGCAGCGCCTTGCCGCCCGCGCCACTGTTCGACAAAGCGGATGGAGAGCGGCTCTCCACCATCTACTACACATCGGGAAGCACCGGCTTGCCCAAGGGCGCGATGCTGCCTGAGCGGATGATCAAGCAGCTGTGGCTGGTGGATTCGCCCATGCCGATGATCAACCTCATCTACATGCCGATGAACCACACGTCAGGGCGGAGCATCGTCTTCTCGCTCCTGGGGCTGGGCGGCATCGGCTATTTCACGGGCAAGAAGGACCTGTCCGAACTGTTCGACGACATGCGCATCTGTCGGCCAAGCTACATGATGCTGGTCCCGCGCGTGTGCGAAATGATTTACCAGCAATATCAGGTCGCGCTCGACCGGCGCTCCGTACCCGGCGCGGACTTGGACACGGTGAAGGCCGAGTTGCTGCGCGAAACACGCGATATTCTCCTCGGCGGGCGGCTGCTCGTCGCTTCATTCGCCTCGGCCCCGCTCGCCCCTGAACTATCGCAGTTCATGGAAGAATGTTTGGGCTACAAGCTCGGCAATAATTATGGCGCCACCGAAGTCGCCGCAGTGCTGACTGACAACCGCATTCAGCGTCCGCCGGTGATCGACTATAAGCTGGATGATGTACCGGAGCTTGGCTATTTCAAGACCGATAAGCCCTATCCGCGCGGTGAGTTGCGGATCAAGACGTCGAGCATCATGCTTGGTTATTACAAGCGACCTGATGTGACCGCCGAAGTTTTCGACGAAGACGGATATTACAAGACCGGCGATATCATGCAGGAGATCGCACCCGACCATCTGGTGTACATCGATCGCCGCAACAATGTGCTGAAGCTCGCCCAGGGCGAGTTCGTCGCCATTGCCCGGTTGGAGGCGATCTTCACCAACGGCGATCCGCTCATCCGGCAAGTCTATCTATACGGCAGCAGCGAGCGCGCCTTCCTGGTCGGCGTCTTTGTGCCCAATGAAGCGACGCTCGAGCAGATGGGCATCGCCGATGACCCGGCTGCGATCAAGGACGCGTTGCGCGAAGCGATCCAGAACATCGCGCGCGCAGAACAGTTGCAACCTTATGAAGTGCCGCGCGACTTCATCGTCGAGCATGAGCCCTTCAGCGCAGAGAATGGCCTGCTGGCGGGCATCGGCAAATATCAGCGGCCCAAGTTCAAGGAACGCTATACCGGCGCGCTTGAAGCCGTTTACGACAGGATCGCGGCAAGCCAGCAGGATGAGCTTGAGGCCCTGCGCCGTGAAGGCAAGGAGCTTCCCGTGCTCGAAGCCGTCGCCCGCGCCGTCAAGGCGACGCTCGGATTGGAGGATGTCGATCTTTCCAAGCGGATGAGCTTCTCCGATCTGGGTGGAGACTCGCTCTCGGCCGTGTCCTGCTCGCTGCTGCTTGAAGATATTTACGGCATTGATGTGCCGGTATCGGTCATCAACAGCCCTGCCGGCAGCATGCAGGACCTCGCCCAGTTCATCGAACGGGGTCGGAGTGGCGAGGCGAAGGGAACGACCTTTGCATCGGTACACGGTGCCGGTGCGAAGGAGATCCGGGCGAGCGACTTGACGCTGGATCGCTTCATTGATGGCAGTGTCCTCGACGCGGCGCGCAACGCCTTGCCTCCTTCGACGGAAGTTCGCACGGTTTTCCTCACCGGAGCGAACGGCTTTTTGGGGCGGTTCCTCGGCCTGGAATGGCTGGAGCGCATGGCCGACATAGGCGGCAAGCTGATCTGCGTCGCGCGTGGTCGCGACGCAGCAGCGGCACGACAGCGCATCGCGCAGGTCTTCAGCAGCGACCCGCAACTTAAGAGCCGCTTTGAGGCGCTCGCCGACGCGCATCTGGAGGTTCTGGCAGGCGATCTTGGCGAACCGCAGCTTGGCCTTGCCGATGCCGATTGGAAGCGGTTGGCCCAGGATGTGGATCTGATCGTCCATCCGGGCGCCCTCGTGAACCACGTCCTGCCCTATCATCAGCTGTTCGGCCCCAATGTCGCAGGCACGGCGGAGGTCATCCGCCTGGCGATCACGCATAGGCTAAAGCCCATCAACAATGTCTCGACCGTGGCGGCGGCCCATACGCCGGACGGCGTGATGATCGACGAAGACGCCGACGTGCGCACAACCTCCCCCGTCCGGCCCTTGTCGAGCGAGGGCTACGCCGATGGCTATGCCAACAGCAAATGGGCGGCTGAGGTTCTGTTGCGGGATGCGCATGATCGCTTCGGCCTGCCGGTCGCGACCTTCCGATCGGACATGATCCTGGCGCACAGCCGTTATGAAGGGCAACTCAACGTCCCCGACATGTTCACCCGCTTGCTGCTCAGCATCGTAGTGACGGGGCTGGCGCCGCGGTCATTCTACAGCGGCACGGCCAAGCCCCATTATCCCGGGCTGCCGGTGGACTTCACGGCAGAGGCCATCGCCGTCCTGGGGGCCAAGGCGACGAGCGGCTATCGCACCTACCATGTCATCAATTCCCATGATGACGGCATTTCGCTGGACAGCTTCGTCGATTGGATCGACGCCGCCGGATATCCGGTCCAACGGATCGAGGATTACGCCGACTGGCTCGAACGTTTCGGCACCGCCATGCGTGCGCTGCCCGAGGATCGGCGGCAACATTCGTCGCTGCCGCTGCTGCACCAGCTGCAATATCAGATGCCGGGAGAATTCGGGACCAGCGTTCCTTCCGCTCGCTTCCGCGCGGATGTGATCCGACATGAAGTGGGCGCTGCCAAGGACGTCCCGCATCTGTTGCGCGAACTGATCGGCAAATATCTGGCTGACCTCTCCGGTCTCGGCCTCATCTAAGGACAATAGACACAGTCATGACCAACTTGACCAAAGGCTATGCGGCGCTCGCCTCTGATGCCGATCTGGAGCCCTTCTCCTTCGCCCGCCGGGATCTTCGTGCCGACGACGTGGCCATCGATATCCTCTATTGCGGCGTGTGCCATTCCGACCTGCATCACGTCCGTAATCACGGAGGGTATGTCACCTATCCTACCGTTCCTGGCCACGAGATCGTTGGCCGGGTGGCGGCGGTCGGGAGCAGCGTTAGCAAATTCCAGCCCGGCGACATGGTTGGGGTGGGCTGCTATGTGGACTCCTGCCAGAAGTGCAAGCCATGCAATGCGGGTGAAGAGCCCTATTGCGTGGAATATGCGACGCCCACCTATGGGTTCGCGGATCGGCATGACGGCATGCCATCGCAAGGGGGCTATTCCGAGAATATCGTCGTTTCGGAGAAGTTCACGGTGCGCATCCCCGATGGGCTGGATGCGAAGGCGGCGGCGCCATTGCTGTGCGCAGGCATCACCACCTATTCACCGCTGCGCCACTGGAAGGTCGGCCCGGGGCACAAGGTCGCGGTGATCGGCCTGGGCGGCCTGGGTCATATGGGCCTGAAGTTCGCCAAGGCGATGGGCGCCGAAGTGACGCTGTTCACGCGCAGCCCCGACAAGGAGGAAGAAGCACGCCGCCTGGGCGCGGACCATGTCGTGCTGTCGACTGACGAGGCGCAGATGGCGGCGGCGGCCAACAGCTTTGACTTCATCCTCGACACTGTTCCCAACGCGCATGACGTGAATCCCTATGTCGCGACACTTGCGTGGAACGGGACACTCATCCTGCTGGGATTGCTCGGCCCGATCGATCCGCCGCTGCACAATGTGTCGCTGATGATGGGCCGCAAGTCGGTCGCCAGCTCCAATGTCGGCGGGATCGCCGAAACGCAGGAGATGCTCGATTTCTGCGCAGAGCATGGCATCGCGAGCGACATCGAACTGATCGACATTCAGGACATCAATGCCGCCTATGAGCGCATGGAAAAGGGCGACGTGCGTTACCGATTCGTCATCGATAACGCATCGTTGCGGGAAAAATGAGGCAGCTATTGTGAGCAAAGGTAGCCGCTCGTCACAGTTGATGTGGCGGCTACGCTCGCCTTCTCCACTTTTTTGGGATCGCCATAATATGAGCAGCCTTGCGCAACGGCGCGCCGCCGCTGACCCGAACAGGCGGACAGCGCGCATGATGCTCGTCCGGGCATTTCTCGCGCAGAACACAGCCACAGGGTGCGCGTTTGGCGGCTTTGCGGTCAGCATATTGGCGATTCAGGCCCGTTTCGACACGACGCGGAGCATGGCCGCGATGGTCCTTGCCCTCACGGTGCTGGCGATGAGCGGGCTGGGTCTGATCGTCGCGGGCATGATTTCCCGCATCGGCCTGCGCAACACCATGATGACCGGTGCTGTGCTTTCGATAACAGGCTATTTTCTGCTTGCCTTGGTGCAATCGATTGAGGCTACACTTATCGTATGCACGCTCGCGATCGGCCCTGGCGCTTCTCTGCTCGGAGGCTTGCCGCCTAGTATATTGGCCGGGAACTGGCATCCACATGCGCGAGGAAGGGCGGTCGGGATTGCGTATATTCCGCTATTCGTCACTGTCATTCCCCTGCTCGGCCTTGCAGTCATACAAAGATTTGGCCTGCCGGCATTCTTCGTGACCCTGGCGGTACTGCACATTTTGCTCCTGCCCGTACTGCTGGGCGTTTCGGAGCCGCCGCAGAGCGATTACCCCGAAAGCGCCACAGTGGCTGCGGGCTCACGACCTTCCATCCTCTCGCAGCCGCTGTTCTGGGGGGTGTTGATCGGCGAGGGTGTCCTTCAGGCGAGTACCATCACTGGGTCTGCCCATATCGTTGCCATCGCAACCGAATATGGGGTCGCGGCCCGCTGGGGAGCGCTGCTCCTGTCCATCAAGGGCTTTGCAAGCATATTCGGGTCCATCCTGGCAGGACTGGCTTGCGATAAATTTGGCCCCGCGCGCACATTGAGTGCTGCCGGTGCCGGATTGACCGTCAGTTGGATCCTAATTTCAGCAAGCGGCTGGTTTCCAGCATTGGCGCTGGCGATGATCATCATGGGTATATCAGGAGCGGCCATTTTCCCGCTGGTTGCGGTTCTTGTCGCCCAGATATTTGGGGTAGCGGCATTTCCGCGCACTATAGGATTTCTGGGCGCTTTCACCCTGCCTTTCACGTTCGGCGCTCCGGCCGCAGGTTGGCTGCGGGATACGACGAACAACTATCATGTGGCGATGCTGCTGCTCATGGCTCTATCTTTCGGGGCGGCTATCAACTTTGCTTGGATGAGCCGGACACAGGGCCGTAGAGCCTTGGCGTCGTGAAGATTCTCATCCTTGCTCTTACTTTCGAAAACTAAGCAGAAGCGCTGGGCTATACGCCACATACAAGTGCTGGCGGTTGGGGACGCAGGATAAAGGCGAGGCGGAAGCGGCCTGATCAACAGGGGAATGGTGGAATGAAGACCCGGATTACCGAGCTTACCGGCACGCGCTATCCCATTATCCAGGGTGGCATGCAGTGGGTCGGCCGCGCGGAGCTGGCTTCGGCGGTGTCCAATGCTGGTGGCCTCGGCATCCTGACGGCGCTGACGCAGCCGACGCCCGAGGCGCTGGCGGCCGAGATCGAGCGGTGCCGCACGATGACGGACAAGCCGTTCGGCGTGAACCTGACCATATTGCCGACCGCGCAGCCGGTCCCTTACGAAGCCTATGCCGAAGTCATCGCAGGCTCCGGCGTTGGCGTGGTCGAGACAGCCGGACGCAGTCCCGCCGAGTTCATTGCTCGGTTCAAGCAGGCGGGCGTCAAGATCGTCCACAAATGCACCGCCGTCCGCCATGCGCTGTCGGCCCAGCGGGCAGGCGTCGATGCCGTGTCGATCGACGGGTTCGAAGCCGCGGGGCATCCGGGCGAGGATGATATTCCGGGCATGGTGCTGATCCCCGCAGCGGCGCGGGCGCTGGAGATTCCGATCCTGGCGGCGGGCGGCATGGCGACCGGGCGCAGCATGGCGGCGGCGCTCGCCCTGGGGGCGGAAGGCGTGACGATGGGCACCCGCTTCATGTTGACGAAGGAAGCGCCGATCCATGAGGCGATCAAGCAGGCGGTGGTGCAGGGCAGCGAGCGCGATACGACGCTGATCTTCCGCCAGCTGCGCAACACCGCGCGCGTGTTCCGCAATGCCGTCGCCGAGGAGGTGAACGTCAAGGAACGGGAGCCCGGCGCGACTTTTGAGGATATCCGGCCGCTGGTCGCTGGTGCGCGCGGGCGTGCGGCGCTGGAGAGCGGCGAAGTGGATGGCGGGCTAGTCTGGGCAGGCCTTGGCATCGGTCTGATGGACGATATTCCGACCTGCGCCGAACTGATCGAGCGCATCGTGGGCGAATGCCGCGAGGCGCTGGCGCGTGCCGTGGCGCTGACCGGGGAGGCAAATTGGGTGATTGACCCGCCTATAAGATAGCGCCGTTTGTGCCATATTCTGCGGCAATTATATCTTTGACCCGAGCGAAGTCTGCGAGTCCGCCATTGTGCGGTTAGAGACTTGGCAACGGAACAAGGGGACTGTCCGCAGCGGAGATCGGAGTCTTTTCGACTAAACGACTGCGATGGGTCGCCGTCAGAGGTGACCTATAAGGAAGTTAGGTGAGTTTATCGAATTTCCCTAAGGCGGATGGCGGATTCTATTTCGAAGTGCGAAATCCCAGGATTTATAAGGGTTTGATCCCCTTTCCAGGAAGGCAAAGCAAACCTCACCTCGCTGGTCGAACGTCGCAGCCGTTTCACTTTTCTCGCGCGTAGTCCGAGTCGGCATTCCGCCGGGGTCATGGCCGACATCGATCGGCATTTGCGGGGCATCCGCCCTGCCCTCTGGCGCAGCATCACCTTCGATCCGGACACGGAATTTGCCGCTTTTGCGAAACTGCGAAACAACTCGGCATCTCCAGCTATTTCTGCCTGCCGTCCGCGCCCGGCAGAAAGGCGGCGTGGAAAATTGCAATGGACGGATACGGCGCTTCCTGCCCTCCAACACGTTACGCTGCTGTCGGACAAGGAAATCCACAAGCCGCTGATCGCCTCAACAGCACAACCCTCAAGTGCCTGAGCTATCGCACCCCGCACGATGTCGTGGGAGAACAGGTCGCCCTCCTCAAGCCGGATGAAATACTATGCATAACCCCGGGTGTCACACTTCAAATCAAAGCCGCCGAAAGGGATAGCCATTTTCTGACGGGGAAGGCGATATACCCGTCCGTCGCAATAAGAAATGGCGTGTGTGTGTCGACAATAACGAAGCAGCCGACACACACACTTGAAGTTCAGAACGCGATACCGACGTCGATCCCGTATGTGCGCGGAGCCTGGAAGGTGCCGAGTACCCACGTATCGAAGATCGGAAACAGAAACTCTGGCTTATCCGAATTGTTGAGATTTTTGCCCCAGAGGGAAATCTTGCCCTTAGCGTTGCCTACCGGGATTTCGGCAAAGGTGAACCGTGCGCCTATTTCCCAAGTTGCCCTTATCACCAACTGGTCGTCGAGCACGGGGTCACCAGCGCCGATACAGCCGTCGGTCGCCGATTGTGTGGCCCCCACCGGGCACTGCAACCGGAAATGATCGCCCTTATACTGGCCATCAATGCGGAAGCTCATCTTGGTGCCATCTGGAAATTCGGGGAACTCATATTGCGCAGCGACATAGCCGGTGCGCCGGGGTTGATATGTACGCACCGGGGTAGCGGCCGGATTAGCCGTCTGTGGCTTTGTGTTGACGTCCGTAAAGCCATAAGTGCCGGTCAAAGTAAGGCCGTCGACCGGCAGGATCGTGGCTTCAATCTCGTAACCCCGCGCTCTTTCGCTACCGGCATTCAACAGGATGTTGCCACCCTGATTGGGATCAAAGCCCGTCACCTGGAGGCCTTTTCGATCCGCCTGGAATAAAGCGACGTTAAGCCGGACGCGCCGATCGAGAAATTCAGACTTCACGCCCGCTTCGTAGGATTTAATGGTTTCCGGCTGGAATTCCGCGCCATGGAAGATACCCCCCGAAACGAAGCCGGTCGCGAATTTCGCATAGACGTTGCTGCTCTGGGCAAACTGATATTTCAATGATGCGTCATAATCGACGCGATCCTGCTTGGCGTTGAAGCTGCCGCGCTGAACCGTGGGGGTCCGATCCGCATCAATCAGATCATTCTCCGTGCGATCATCTTTAGAGTAGCGGATGCCGCCGCCCAGTTCGAGCGCATCGGTCAACCTGAGATTGGCATGGGCATAAGCCGCGTAAGATTTGTTGAGCACCTTAAGCAGATCGCCACTCGCAAGATAGCTGCCGGGATTATCGATGGGGATCGGGACGCCCGGCTGGCTGACCTGTCCGAAGATGGTGGGGCTATTGAGGTAGGCCTTTTCGCGATAATAAAACAGGCCACCAACAAAATCCAAACTGCCGGTCTGACCGAGGAGTTGCAGTTCGTGGGACGACTGCCGCTGCTTTGCATAGCGCTCGGCTGCAAGCGCCTGATAATATCCGCCCGTCCCGCCATAAGGGTCGACCAGCGAATTTCCGTCGAGATCAGACGATGTGTTCAGCGTAAATCCGCGCAGCCCGCCGATATATTTGACGCTCAAGGAATCACTAAGCTCATAAACGGCCGTAAAGCTGTGGCCCCAGGTTTTCTGGGTAGCTGGAGAAAGGCCATCGATCGGAATACGGTCGAGCCGCGTCAGGCTCTCCACCATCGTGCCGCCAAGTGCAGGCTGGTTCGGGAAGTTGGTGATGCCGCTAAATGCGGCGCCGCTGTGCAGTAATTGCATGGCGTCGAGCGTGGTTACCGCGTCGGTATAGTTGAAGCGATAATCGAGCGTCAGGCCATCGATTCCGGCATAACGGATTGCTGCGAAAAACGACTCGGTGTTGTTCGCGCCAAAGCTCTTCGCGCTGGTGGACGGCCCGAACGGTGCCGGATAAAGGAATGTGCGCTGCGGTGCGGAATTCTTCACATAACCGTCATTTTCGTCATGGACATATGTGAACCGCGCCGAAAGACCAGCCCATTCAGGCGTGTTGACCGTTATCCGCCCGCGACGCCGCTGATAGTTTCCTAGCGTGCCTTCGGCTTCAACACCGAATTTGCCAGTCGGGCTGGCCGTCACAAATGAGATTGCGCCGCCGGTCGAGTTGCGGCCAAAGAGTGTGCCCTGTGGACCGCGCAGGACTTCGAGATGTTCCAGATCGGCCAGATCGAAGGCGGAGTTGCCGGGGCGGCCGAGATAAACGCCATCTACATAGAGCGCGACGCCGGAATCGACTTGGAAGTTGATGGAGCCGGACGAAACGCCGCGAATATTGAACTGCGGCGCGCTGGGCGAGCCTGCCTGCTTCTGGATATTGACGTTTGGCGCGGTCTTGCCGACGTCCTGGAAGCTCTTGATCTGATAATCCGCAATTTGAAGCGCACCGAGAGCTGTTACGGCTGTTGGGACATTTTGCAGGTTTTCAGTACGCTTCCGCGCAGTAACCACGATGTCCTGAAGACCCACGCCCTGCGTCGCTTGGGCGGGTGCTGCTGGCGAAGAATCCTGCGCATTTGCCTGCGACGCTACCAGAGCAAGCATCAATGCCGAACCAGCAAGATAATGATATTTTCCGTAAGCCATCTTCGATATCCCCTCAGTCCTGTCCGCTTTGGCGCGGATCCTGTGTGGTTGAACATCGTTCTGCTAAGCGTCCTGCAATACCTTCAAATCAATTAGGCTGGATAATTTAGCGGCGAACAACGGCGAGTTCGGGCAGACTGGTGTGGATGAGATGCACAAGCTGTGATTGGCGGCTCGCGCCCGTCTTGGCAAAGATAGAGCGGAGATGCGCGCGCACGGTGTTTTCGGCAATGCCCAGCCGATGCGCGGTCTCGATCACCGACACGCCGTTTGCAAGCGAAGCCGCGATCGACGCCTCTGTCGGGGTAAAGGCGAACAATTCCCTCAGGGCATCGCTGGTCACGACGCACTGACGTTCCGGATCGCCCAGGAAAAGCGCGATGGCCGGCGTTGTCCCGCCATGCATGAAATTAGGAATAGTGATTGGCCGAATGACGATCCCGATGTCTCGGTGGCCCGATGGACGTTCGACCAGGAATACTGAAGGAGATGATCCTGGCGCGGCGTTCACCGCATCCTTGAGTTGCTGGCGAAATTCGCGGTCACGGTTGGAATTGGCGATCGCCAGACGCTGCCCCACGATGCTTATCCCATCCGCATCGGCCAGGATGGATGCGGCAAGTTCGTTCATCTTGAGAACATTCAGATTATGATCGAGCATCACGGTGCCGACAGCGAACTGTTCGATGGCGCCGGTCATCACTGCCTGCTCCGAACGGGATACCTCCAGTCGGCGATAGAGTTCGACCGCCTGCCGCAGATGGGGCACGATTTCTTCTATGCGGCCACGCTCTTCGGTATCGAAAGGGGCGCCATCGGGCGCCCTCGTCAGCCGAAGTCGGGCTTCCAGGCCATTGCTTATGCGCAGATCCACGCCAAGAACGTGCGAACCGTCGATCCCTTCCAGCCACCCTTTATAATAGGCTGAATTTTTGAGTTTCGCCTCGGCCACATATTCATACAACGCCATGACCTTGCCTTCGGGCAGGCCGACAAATGGGTCGATCTGCATAAAGCGGTCAAGATATTCCTGAATCGCAGGCGGTGGTGCGGTGGGCGTTATCATTGTGCCCAAACCATCTATATTGGGTGGCGTGAGGATCAGCGTTGCCCATTTTGCGTTCACATGGTCGCGAAGCAGCAGCAGAAAGTCTCGCCATGGATCTTCGCTGACCAGCGAAGCATTGAGCGCCAGGATCATACGCGAAAAGCAGGCGACTTCATTCGCGTGTGCAACCATCCTATTATCTCCTTCGCACTCCTTTACCGGATGCGTCTGATGGAGAGCGTAGTCGGTTGCGCGAGGCTTGCCAATCGTCACCATGTCTTTGGCAAGCATCATGCCTCGGCGATCATATACCCGCCGCTCGCCACCAGACATTCCCCCGTCACAAACCGCGCTGCCGCGCTGGCGAGGAACAGGGTCGGCCCTGCTATGTCGTCTGGTGTTCCCCAGCGGCCAAGCGCCATCCGCTGCGCCGTGCCGGGACCATAGACAGGATCATCGGCGTAACGCACCGTCATCGGCGTGCGGACCGGACCAGGCGCCACGGCGTTGATCCGCACGCCCTTTGTCCCCCATCCTTGCGCCAGCGATTTGGTCAGTAGCAGAAGGCCAGCCTTGGCCGCGCTATATCCGGGGAACATGGAGTTGCCGAAGATCGCCATCATCGAGGCGATCGTCACGACCGCGCCGCCGCCGTCGTGCCGACTTTGCATCAGCAGCGGCAAGCAGGCGATCGTCAACGCATGGACGCCTTTCAGATTGGCGTCGATGGCTGCGTCGAAATCCTCCGGGACGGACGTACCGCCCGCATTGTTAATGAGGATGTCCAACGTCCCCAAACCCGCCACCAAGGCGTCGATGCTAAGCCGGTCGCCAAGACGAAGGGGGCGATAGGTGGCGCCTGGCGGAATGTCTTCATAATCCGCCTCTGTCGGCCGTGTGCCGGTGACGATAACATGTGCGCCCGCAGCGATGAAGGCAGCAGCGATGCCCGCGCCGATCCCGCTGGTCCCCCCGGTGACGAGCACGTGCCGTCCGGTAAAGTCGAACATCGCCATTCCTTTCTTCAGATATCAAGCACGGCGTCGGCCGCATCCTGCATCGCACCTTCTATATAGCCTACACCATTGGCGTCGCCGATGCTGCGCACACTGAATCCGACCGCTTTCAGTTGGTCGGCCAGGCGAGAGTCGCCTTGCGCGCCCTTGGCGACGATCACCTGGTCGGCGGCCACCGTTCTCACTTGTCCGCAGCCGTTGCGGTAGCTGACGTTCTTATCGCCAATCGCAATGTCCCCGGCGTTCGGCAGGAGCGTGACGCCCAGATGGTGAAGTTCATCAAGCACCCGCCAGCGGCGCACGACCTGAAGACCCGCACCCATCTTGGCCGCTTCGTCGATCACGACGACCTTTCGGCCGCGCTTGGCAAGGAATTCGGCCAGTTCCAGCCCAACCAATTCGCCGCCGATAATCACCACGCGTTCGCCAAAGGGCATGAAATAGGTGCTGGCAGCGCGGATGAAACCGGGCCGCGCCGTCAGGCCGGTGACACGACCTGCACGCATCATCAGCCGCGTCTTGGCGTCGACCTTGCGCGCCAGCTTGCCCAGATCCTGGCCCAGCATCAGGCTGCGCATTTCGTCGCCGCTGAACACGTTGTCGCGATCCGCGCCGGGAATGGGGGGCAGCGCACGTCGCGCGCCGGTGGCGACCACGACTTCGTCGGGGGCCAGGGACGCGAGCAGTTCGGGCGTCGCCTTCGCGCCCAGTTGCACGGTGATATTCGGATCCCCCTTCACTTCCCGTTTCAGCCAATCGACAATGCCCTGGTTCGGGGCATAGGCGATCGATGCGAAGCGGGCAGTCCCGCCTAACGAGTCTGTTGCCTCCAGCAGCGTGACCCGATGGCCCCGCTTTGCCAGCCGACGCGCCGCCTCCATTCCGGCCGGTCCACCGCCGATCACGACAATATGACGAGCGGCGGCGGCAGGAACGAGCGCGCGCTCACGCTCAAAGCCTGTTTCGGGATTGACCGCGCATTTCACCGGACGACTGAAAAATATCTGGCTGATGCAGGTGTAGCAGTAGACGCAAGGGCGAATCTGATCGGCCTTCCCTGCGGCCAGCTTGGCCGGCAAATGAGGATCGGCCAGCAGCTTGCGGCCCATCGTCACGAAATCCAGCTTCCCATCAGCAATGAAGCGGTCGGCATCTTCCGGCTCGATCCGACCGGGACAGATGATCGGTATGGTCACATGTGCCTTGATCCGCGCTGCGGCCTCGACAAACCCGTTGCGCGTGTCGGTTGCATGTCCGGTCGAATAGGTGAGGCCCCGCCCCGGATGGCCATCGGCCGATATGTGGATGGCGTCTGCTCCTGCCTCCTGCGCCAGCCGGGCGGTCGCGGCCGCGTCCTCCACTGTGATCCCGCCGTCGATCAGGAAATGCTGGCTGTCCAGGCGCGGCCATATCGGCATGGCGGGGCCGACGGCAGCGCGCACGCCGCGAATGATATCGCACAGCAAGCGCGAGCGGTTCTCGATCGAGCCGCCATAATCGTCGTCGCGCTGGTTGATCAACGGGTTGAGGAAAGATGAGATCAGGTAACCGTGACCGGCATGAAGTTCGACCGCATCGACGCCTGCGCGCTGGGCGCGTTGCGCGGCGCTGGCGAACATCTGGACCAGTTGTTCGATATCCTGCACGGTCATGACGCGGTAATTGGGCGCACCCATGGCAGCAAATGGCGCGGTAAAGATGGCCAGTTCATCCTCCAGGAATCCCTCCATCATGTCGCCATCGCTTTTGCCGACCGCCGGGATCGAAGGCGTCCAGATCGGTCGTCCAGCCAGCATGTCGTTCATCGCGACCAGACCAGCGTGCTGAAGCTGCATCGCGAGTTTCGCGCCATGAGCGTGGACCGCGTCGGCCAGCGCCCGCACGCCCGGCACGTGGCGCTCGTGCGAAATCGCCTCGTTGCGCCAATTGCCGGAGCCTTCGGGATAGCCGATCGATACCGATCCCATCGTGATCAGCGCCGCGCCGCCCTTTGCGCGTTCCTCATAATAAGCGCGCAGCCGTTCGCCGGTGATCCCGTCTTCGTCCGCAAGGTTGGACCCCATCGGCGTCATGAATATCCGATTGCGCAAGTCCATCGCGCCGATACGTCCCGGTGCGAGCAGATGGCTATAGGCCATGTGGCGATCCTCCTTCACCCTGCTCGGATGGCAGGTGTCAAACATCCTGATTGGTGGTTACGCATCAGGCGCGCATCGTCACGTTGGAAGGGATCAGCGCCGTTCCAGCATGGTTATGAGCCTGTCCTTCATCGGATCGACCCATTCCGCCTTAAGCGTGGGGCTAAGCAGACCGGCATCCTCCAGTTCATCGCACAGGCGCATCTGGTGGGCGATGTCGAACAGATCATATTGCGATGAAAATTTACCGCCGCCCCCATAGGTGATCAGCGATACGCCATGCGTCTCGTAAAATCCCCCGTCCGCTCGTCTGCCGGGGCCGCGATTGACCCAGTGGCTGATGATCCGATCATCCGTGATCGCCCAGTCCAATATGGGGAAGGTCCAGCCTTCCCACCCTGAACCGACATCCATGTCGCGGCTATAATGGGTCCGTCTTATCGCCTCGCGCCCGTCCGCACGGACGGGCATCGCGCCACCATAGGGACAGATATAGACGCAGTCCTCATGGTAGAGTTCGTCGGCGATCCATGCCCAGTCGTTACGCGCCTCCGCTTCGACAAAGGCGTCGCGCAGGCGGGTAATGGCGGCCTCGACCTCTTGTTGTGGATAGGATGCCATGCCTAGATGCCATAGCCACCCGATACGTTGATCTGCTGCCCGGTAACATAGGCGGCGCGGTTGGATGCAAGGAACACCGCCGCATCGCCGATCTCTTCCGGCTGGCCCCAGCGCTTGAGGGCAAGACTCTTTTGCACTTCCGCCACCCATTCGGGACCGAACACGCC
The DNA here is from genome assembly GCF_055394715.1 of Sphingobium sp. TomTYG72. Taxonomy (NCBI): domain Bacteria; kingdom Pseudomonadati; phylum Pseudomonadota; class Alphaproteobacteria; order Sphingomonadales; family Sphingobiaceae; genus Sphingobium; species Sphingobium sp. TomTYG72. The sequence continues at coordinate 752,246 of NZ_AP027337.1, forward strand.
CTGTTCCGTCAGTTCCAGGAACATACCAGCCTCAATCACGCCGACGAGCACGCTGTTCGCACGGATGCCGTGCCGTCCTTCTTCCCGCGCAATGCCGCGGACGAGCGATTCATTGCTCGCCTTGGGCGCGACAGACAAACCGTCTTTTTCCGGCCAGCGCATCTGCCCCGCCGATCCCAGCGTGACGAACGATCCGCCGCCCTGTTCGCGAAAATGCGGCAAGGCAGCCTGCACGGCATTGAAGAAGCCATGGACCTCTATGTCGATCGCGCGACGCCATTGTTCGTGGGTGGTATCGCCCAGCATGACCTGATCGACCAGCGGCCCGGCGCCCCAGACCACGGTGTGGATGCGTCCGTGCGCTGCGACCGCCGCTGCGAATGCCGCCTCGACCTGTTCACGATCGCGCACATCGGCACGATGGGTTGATGCCTTCTGCCCCTCGCTCTCGATCGCGCTGGCCAGCGTTGCGGCGGCATCGGCCTTCGAATGATAGCCGATCGCCACGTCCGTTCCGGCTTCTGCGAAACATTGCGCCACACTGCGACCGATCCCGCCGCTGCCGCCGAACACCAAAGCTGCTCCTGCGGAAAATTGTACCTTGTCCATCGTCATCCTCTCGATATTTTTTTAGGCCGCCGCGCTGCTGCCGCGCGTGTCATATGTCGTGATCTTGCCGTCCACCCGATCCTGAAATTCACTGGCGCGGGCGCGCGGGTTGTAAAATTGTCGATACCAGATGCGCACCTTGCCAAACGGCCCGTCCGCCGGAATTTGGAGTGGGTTAAAACAGGGACGCTTGTTGGCCCAGATTTCAAAATCCTGCGCGAGCGCCAGCCGTCCCGCCTCGGCATAACCATATGCGATTGCGATGTCATCCTGCGTTGGCGGCGTGTTAGCAGCCTTCGACATCAGTGCATGCCACACCATGACCACGCCATCCTCGACCGGCGTATGGCAGATCAGCATCAGCGAGGGATACGCCCCGGTCAGTCGCGCCTGAAGGATTGCAGGCCCGGTATACCATGTGTCGGTTTCCAGCACTGCGTCGCTGCTGACCAGCGTACGATGGCCCGCGCCGAACGTCTGGTGAAGGATCTGCCCGCTAAAGGCGTTTTCGAAATAGGCGCAGTCGGTCGATCCGTGGACCGGAACCATGTGCGCGGCGTCCGCCATATTGTCGAGTATCTCCTGCGGATGGCAGGGGATGATGCCCAGATGATCGACCTGCCAGCGCACCCAGCTTGGATCGTCCCATTCCGCAAAGGGGGGCAATTCGATATCCGGCTCCTGGCCTTCGGGGTCGTGCCAGTACCAGATGATGCCCGCGCGCTCGATGATCCGGTGGGTCGGCAGGCAGGCAGCTTTGGGGATAAACTTTGAATAGGGGATGTCGTCGCACGCACCATCCGGGCCAAAACGCCATCCATGATAAGGGCAGCGGATCGATTCGCCCTCCACCTGCTGTCCATCGCGCACGATGTAAGAGGTCGTGTTCTTGGCCAGGTGCGCGCCAAGATGAGGACAATAGGCATCGACCATGTGCGCCGTACCACTTTTGCCGCGATACAGGACGAAGTCCCGGCCGAAATAGTGGATCGTGCTTGGGGTTGCCGAAACTTCACTCCCTTCGGCGACCATGAACCAGCCGCGAGGGAATGTATATTCGCCCAACCCATAGTCTGCGGTTTGTGCCATCTTCGCTCTCCAATCCGACTTTTGACCGCTATTTGAGACCTTCGATCCGGCCGCCGATACCTCGAAATAGACTAGGCCGTGCGTGCGCCGCCCGTTTCGCTCCACCCGGCATTCTCACCGAGCACCTTCGACACGACCTGAGGGTTCACATATTCGCGCCAGCGCGTGATCCGGCCTTCGGCGAAATCAAGAATGCTGACATATCGGTTGGAATAGGGTTCGCCCGTCGGAATATAGCGGCTGTGCGAGCTATATTCGGCAATCAGCCGATCCTCGGCGGCCAGATCGTGGATGACCTCAATGCGATAGGCGTAAGGATCAAAATCGCGCCAACTCGCTTCCAACGCATCGCGAAACCAGCGCGCACCACGGTGTTCGAGCGGAAAGCCCTCCATAACGGGAAAGGGCCATTCGAGCTGTATGTCGTCGGCAAGGCAGGATTCGAACGTATCGAAATCCTTGATACCAAGCGCCGTCAGCATCCGAACGAACAAATCACGGTTGGCGGTACTGGTCATCGATCCTCTCCTTTTGCCTGGCGCTAACCGATTTTCGAAAGTCGCGATTACTTGATTTGGGGGGAGGAACGAGACGCGGCGCAGGATAATGACGGGCGAGATAGGAGAGAGACAATGACCAGTAAGAAAATCGTGGTCGTCACAGGCGCGAGCCGAGGCGCGGGCAAAGGGATCGCGATCGCACTGGGGGGCACGGGCGCTAAGGTCTATGTTACCGGTCGTTCGCTGAGCGATGAGGGGCTGCCGCTCCCCGGCACGATCGGCGCCACCGCGCGCGCCGTAGATGAAGCGGGCGGACAGGGTGTCGCGGTCGCACTCGATCATCGTGATGATGCGGCGGTGGAAGCCTTTTTTTCGCGGGTCGCGGATGAGGCGGGCCATATCGATATTCTCGTCCACAGCGCCACCGCGCTTTCCGACGATCTGGTGAAGCCGGGACCTTTCTGGGAGAAGTCCGGCGATCTGGCCGATATTCTAGATGTCGGACTGCGTTCCGCCTATATCGCGACACGCGCGGCCGCTCCGTTGCTGCTAAAGGCGCAGGCCGGGCTGGTCGTCGCGGTCTCGTCACCGGGCGCGCATTGCTACATGCACGGTCCGGGCTATGGCGCGCAAAAGGCGGGCCTCGACAAGATGATGTTCGACATGGCGCACGACTTCCGCCCGTTCGGCGTCGCCACTTTGTCGATCTGGCCGGGGCCGATGCGGACCGAACGGCTGGAACTGGGGCGAAAAGAACGGCCCGAAGTCTATGGCCAGATGTATGACGCCGCCGAAACGCCCCAATTGCAAGGGCTGGTGATCGATGCGGTTGCGCGTGATCGGGACCGGATGGCGCTATCGGGCAAGGCCTTTTACACTGCGGATCTCGCCATGCGTTATGGCCTTACCGATATCGATGGCCGTGAACCCGCCTCCTTCGCAGCGATGCTTGGCGAGCCGCGCCCCTTCCATCCGGCCGTTATCGAATAGCGCTTCTCAATTTGCGCCCGTTGCATCGCGGGCGGCGATGTAGGCGAAGGTCATCGCCGGGCCGATCGTCGATCCCGCACCGGGATAGGATCGGCCCATCACCGAAGCGGCGCTGTTACCGACCGCATAGAGTCCGGCAACGGGCTGGCCCGCTGCATCAAGCACGCGCGCGCTGGCATCGGTGGCAAGGCCGCCGCTGGTGCCGATATCGCCTGCATTGATTGGCAGCGCGTAGAAAGGCGCTTTTTCGAGCGGCAGCAGATTGGGATTGGGCTTCACCTTCTGATCGCCATAATAGCGGTCATAGGGCTGCTGCCCACGGCCGAAATCAGGGTCCTGCCCAACCCGCGCATTTTCGTTGTAGCGGATGACGGTCGTTTCCAGCACGGTCGGATCGACACCGATCTTCCTTGCCAGTTCCGCGATGCTGTCCGCCTTGCGCATGAGTGCGCGGACAGCGGATGAATGCATCCAGTCCGGTATCATCGGCATCAACGGGCCCATCGGATAGCGCCAGCGGAACCGCGCATCGAGCAGGATCCAGGCCTGCCCCCCGCCTGCAGCGCGCATCGCTTCGCCAGCCTTGTGATAGGAGGCGGCTTCGTTGAGGAATCGCTTGCCGGAACTGTCGACGATCATTGATCCAGGCAGGGAGCGTTCGAAGAAGAGCGGCCGGGCGCGATCTTCGCCCGGAACCTTGATCGTGGGCGCCCACCACGCCGAATCCATTCGTGTCGTGACCGCGCCAACGGCCTCCGCCGCGCGGATCGCGTCGCCGGTATTACCGCTCTGGCTGCCCGACCAGTCGGGGTTGGGCGAGCCGGTGAGATAGCGTGCCCGCATTTGTGCATCACGTTCGAACCCACCGGCGGCCAGGATCACGCCCTTGCGCGCGCGGATACGCCGCTCGCCCGCGTCCGTTTGCACCACCGCGCCCTCGACGCGGCCATCGCGCTGGATCAGGGACAGGAGTGCATGGCGATAGCGAATATCCACCTTGCGCGTGTCGAGCGACAATTTCAGCCGGGCGAGCAGCGCGTTGCCAGAGGTCAGGAAGCGGCTCCGCTTCGATCGCAGGCGCTGGCCGAAATCGGTATAATGGCGCCACAAGGCTTTCGTCAGCATCTTTTGCCAACCGGGCATCCGCGTGATCAGCGGCGCGGCCTCGGCGGCGGTCCAGCTTATCCGGCCGAACAACATCCCAGCGGGATGCGTCGGCCGCAAGCGATCAAGATCATCGCCCAGCGCCCGACCATCGATCGGTTGTGGATCATGGCTGCGCCACCCCATTTTGCCACCTGGAAGCTCGGCGTGATAATCGGTGTAGGGGATCGAAGCGTAGCGCACCTGCGTCTCGCGTTCGAGGTAGGCCAGCATCGCCGGGGCATTGTTGACAAAGGCCGTGATCTGATCCGCATCGACGTCATCACCGGCGAGCGCCGTGATGTAGCGCGCGGCTTCTTCGGGGCTATCGTCCGCGCCGGCGGCTTTGGCCAGGTGGCTCGCAGGAATCCAGATCACGCCGCCCGATGTGGCGGATGTACCACCGAACTGGTCGCTTTTTTCAACGATGGCCACCGTCGCATGGTTATCCGCAGCCACGATCGCAGCCGTCAGCGCACCGGCCCCCGATCCCACGATCAGGATATCGACCTCTTCATCAAATCCGTTCATCGCGCTCATGACTTCTCCATCGTCAGCATCACTTTCAGGGCTTCCGGCGCGCATTGTGCGGCAAATGCCGCTGCCGCCTGGCCGATCGGAAATTGATGGGAGACCAACCCCACCCGATCGACTCGTCCCTCGGCCATCATCTCCAGCGCCTCGACCAGTTCTTCCGGCGCATACCCGTTCGATCCCATGATCGTGGGCTGCTTCTGGATCACCGGACCGAAGTCGATCGTCATGCGATCCTCATAGCCGCCGAAACATACGATCCGCCCCCCATCCAGGGCGATCAACCTCAGCGCCGTTTCCAGTGGCGGTGGGCCAGGCATATGCTTGATGTATCCGGCGCAATCGAACACCACGCCGATCCGGGCCGAGATGCCGTTATAGCCCTCCTCAATACCAGTGAGAGCGGCAATCTGATCGAACACATCACCATCGCGCGCGTTGATCGCCGCAGTCGCGCCGACTGCCAGCGCCGCTTCAAGCCGCGCGGCGTGCACATCCACCGCGATCAGCGAGCCGGTCTCTATTCCCCTGGCGCGGATCGCCTGGATGACGCCCAGCCCAATGATGCCAACGCCGAATATGACGACATTCTCTCGGCTTCGAATTGCCGCCTTGCGCACCATCTGGAGCGCATCTGCCATTGGCTCCGTGGTTGCCGCTTCAATGAAGCCAACCGCGTCCGGCACGCGCACCAGCTGGTATGGATTGACCGGCACCGCGACAAAGTCGGCCATGCCGCCGCCCATGCCGGTAACGCCGACGACCCGGTCGCCAATCGACCAGCCCGCCACACCTTCGCCCAGGGCGGCGATGGTGCCCGCAAACTCATGGCCGGGGACATGATATCCTTCCGGCGTCGAACGGACGAGTTGATCGCGATAGGCGCCGTTACGGAACATGTGCAGGTCGGACCCGCAGATTCCGCAGGCCGCGACTGCTACTATGACCTCGCCAGCGGCAGGCGCAGGGATCGATGCATCGTGCCGTGCATCGACCGTGCCCGGCTCCACGAAATCGGCGGCGCGCATCACGCGTGTTTCGGCAGATGAATGCATAACAGTCCTGTTCCTCACCCTGGCATGAACTCGCCACCATTGATGTCCAGGCTCGCGCCTGTAACTACCGAACAATAATCCGACAGCAGCATGATGATGGGCCGCGCGCACTCGCGATCGGTCGGCATGCGGCGCAGCGCGATGTTCGCTTCCTGCGCTGCCTTTAGTTCCGCGACCGACTGGCCGCTTTCCTTCGCCATATGGTCGAACGCCTGCTCGACCGAATGACCCCACATCCACCCCATGAAGGTCGAATTGACCCGGATGTTCCACTGCCCGACTTCGGTCGCCATTTGCATCGTCGCCATCGCCATTGCGGCTTTGGACGTGGCATAGGCGGCCTGCTGCACCCAAGGCTTGCGCGTCACCTGTGTGTTTACATTGACTATCGATCCGCCGCCTGTCTCGCGCATCTCCCGTATGACTGACTGGCAAAGGTCCAGTGTTCCGAACAGGTTGACGTCGAAGGTGCGCCGCCACTCGTCGAAATCAGCATCGACGACATCGGTGAAGGCGCCGGGAATATAGGCGCTGTTGATCAGGCCATCGATACGTCCGAAACGCTCTTTGGTAGCGGCGACCAGCCGTGCGACATCCTCGCGCCGGGAAATGTCGGTTGGAACCTTCAGTACCTCGACATCATGCCCCGCCTCTCGGATCAGCGCTTCGGCTGCGTCCAGCTTTGCAGAAGTGCGCGCGGCCATCACGACATGGCCGCCTTCGGCCGCCACCAGCGAGGACAGTTCCTGTCCCAGCCCCGGGCCAATGCCCGAAACGATCACTACCTTGTCCTTAAGAATCATGTTCATCTCCAGATGTCTTGAAGCAATCAGTCAGCAGCGCGGCGCGCGCGACGCTCGACCAACAGGAAAATACAGGCGGCCAGGCCGAAGCCGGCGATTTGCAGCACGATCGGCGTCCAGTAACTGCCGGTGGCGTCGAACAGCGCGCTCGCCAGCGGTGAAATACCGAAGGTGAACGGGACGGTGAACAGTGTCACAAGACCCATTGCGCGGGCAAAATTACGGATGCCGAACAGCCGGGTCAGCAGCACGCCCTGCGCTGCCGCGATCCCGCCGCCGCACGCACCCACTATAATCGCATCCAGCACCAGCAGCGAATAGCCGACCGGCTGGAGGAAGATGAACCAGACGAGGCCCTGGACAAGGCAGTTGAGCGCCAGAGCCTGCCCCGGCCCGAGCCTGTCGGCAAGCCAACCGAACACAATCGCGCCCAATATGCCTGTACCGCCGGAGATGGCGAACAGGAAGGATGCTTCTTCCAGCGGCCAACCCTGCCCCATGACGAGTGGCACCAGATGAGCGGCTTTCAGAATGCCACCCCCCACGGCGATCCCGATGGCGGCGGTGACGAACCAGGTCACCGGTCGGGACAGCATATCCCGCGCGGATAGCAATGACCGCGCCTCGACCGGATTGTTGGCTTCGTGATAACCGAGCGGAACCTGGCCAACCTGTTCGGGCCGATCGATCACCAACGGCATGACGGGCAGGACGATGAGATGGGCAAGCCCAAGCCCGATGAGCACGGCATCAAGTCCGAACCGCTGGAGTGCCCATGAACTGATCATTGGCACGATCATCACGAACACCGGCATGGTGACGAAGCCCAGTGCACGGCCCTGTCCACGAATGAACCAGTTGCTTGCCAGGATGTTGGACGGCATCACGCCCAACAACAAGACACCGGGCGACACGAGCAGACCGAACAACGCAAGGAACATACCGATGCCCGTAGAGAAGGGCAGCAGCACATAGCCGCTAGCGGCAAGCAATGCGCCGATCGTCATCATGCGGCGGATCGACATACGCATAAGGAGCATGCCAATCATCGGCGCACCGAGCGATAGGACCAAAATGGTCAGCGAAATGGCCAGCGTCGAAAGCGTTCTGGTCGTCGCGAAACGCTGCTCGATGGCAAGAACAAGCGTGCCGAACGACCCGAAAGTAAGCCCGACCGCCACATTCTGCGTCAACGCGGCGATCCACACCATGCGCCACCCCAGAAAGCGGGATGGCCTGTCCGCTGCCGGCAAGAAAGCTGCTTCACTATCAAATCGCTGCGGTTGCATCGCCTGACCCGTGCTCGCGGTCATTGTGAGCCAGCTTGCCGCTCGGCATGGAAAGCCTCGGCACGAGCCTTGAGTGCCCGCGCTGTATCGTCGAACGCCCGCTTCACCCACGGACCGCAAAAGCGCATCACATGGACGCCGCTTTCACCCAGAAACGCGTCAGTCGACCAATAATGGCAAAGACCTTCTGCAACGGGTTCGATTATCTGGTCGCGGCGCGCGGCGTATGGCCATGCCTCGTGCCACGGCGCCTCCCACGCCAGTCGCCGCTCCGGCTCAAACGCGCAGACATATTCGCAATTCACCAGCAGAGCGCCGGGATTGGGATAGTTGACAAGGCTCATATGGACCGGCGCGCCGATTTCGAGCGTGGATGCCGCCTTCACGCAAAAAGGGTTCCATTCCCCATAACGGTCCAGATCGACCAGAATCTCCCACACTATTCCGGCAGGTGCCTCGATCGTGACCTTGTCGGAACTCACGACATTGGCCGGATCGAAGCCGGTTTTCTGATCGAAGGCGGTGTCGAGCATGGTTGGTCCTTTGTTCAGTTGGCGTCTGGGGCGGTCGGAAAGGCGGACAGCAGCGCTGCGTCGACAAGCTGCGCCTGCCCATTGATTGCCGCCGATGCCGGTCCCATCAGGAACAGCGCGACTTCCGCCACCATCTGCGGCGTCAGTTCACCACGATAGGTCGGCGGCGTGATCTTTTCCGGCGGCAGAAGCTCATCCTGCGGAGGCGCGCCCACCATTGGCGTCTGTACGGGGCCGGGACAAATTGCGTTGACCCGCAGGCCGCGCGCGGCAAATTCGCGTGCTGCGGCGCGGACGAGACCAACGACGCCGTGCTTGGCGGCGGTGTAACCCACGGCATCGGAAAAGCCGAGTAACGCGGCGGCGGACGCCGTCACCACTGCCGCGCCACCGGGGCGCAGTCGCCTTTGCGCCTCTCGCAGCCCCAGGAAAGGCCCGCGCAGGTTGATCGCAATCATCCGGTCGAACTGTTCGACCGTGATCGTGTCGAACGGGCCATAGTCCTGCAACGCCCCGGCATTGAGAAAGGCCATGTCCAGCCCGTCGAACGCCGCTTCGGCTTCATCGAAAAAGCGGATGGTATCAGCTTGCGACGACACATCGCCCGCGATGGCGATAGCATGGCCGCCGCGCCTCGCGATCAGGTCGACGATCCGCTGCGCTTCGCCTGCCCGGATATCGACGATCGCAACGCGGCAACCTTCCTCGGCAAGACGCATTGCCGCAGCGGCGCCGATTCCCGAACCGCCGCCCGTGATCAACGCAGACCTGTTTTTGAACATCATGAAACCGCCCGATCCTCATCCTATGCTGGTCGTATCGCCAGTTCTGTTCCGGCAACATGCTCCGTTGGAAAAGCCGGTGCCTCATCCAAACAGAGGAGGCGCTGAAAATCAGGGTCTAATCGATTTGGGGGTGGAGCGACGCCGCCTTTTGGATCAGCCAATGGACATCGGATGCGCCGCACGACATCCGCTCAAGGAGAAGATGTTTGGAACAGCTACGCTATGACGGCCAGGTCGCCATCGTCACCGGTGCGGGGCGGGGTTTGGGCAGAAGCTATGCCCGGATACTGGCTGCGCGTGGCGCAAAGGTCATCGTCAACGATCTGGGCGGATCGACTACAGGTGGTGGAAAATCGTCGGACCTGGCCGAGGCCGTGGTCGGCGACATCATGGCGCTGGGCGGTGAGGCAATCGCCGATGCTGGCGACGTGACGGACCCCTCGACCGCGCAACGCCTTGTCGCGCTTGCACTCGATCGTTGGGGCCGGGTCGATATCGTCATCAACAACGCGGGCAGCATTGCGCCGGACGTGACACAATCCTTCGCTGAGATGGAGTTGGCGCAGTTCGACCATCAGATGCAGATCCACGCCTATGCCCCCTTCCATCTGGTGCACGCCGCATGGCCAGCGATGCTGCGCCAACAGTATGGGCGCATCGTCTGCACATTGTCGGATTCGATGTTCGGGATGGGTGGAAGCGCCGGAATCGGCTACCCGGTGGCAAAGATGGCGATGATGGGGTTCGTACGGGCGTTGGCGATGGAGGGCGCGCCACACGGTATTAAGTGCAACGCGATCTCGCCAGCCGCCTTTACCCGGCTGGTCGCCATGCATCTTCCCGACAGCGACATTCGCGACTGGATGGAAAAGGCCGCCACACCCGAACGCGTGGCGTCAGTGGTCGCCTGGCTGGTCCATCGCGATGCAACATGCACCGGCCAGTCAATTGCTGCATCCTCTGGCCGTTTCGCCAAAATCGTGACCGGCTTTTCAAAAGGTTATGCCGGTGGCGACCTGACCATCGAAGAGGTGCGCGACCACTTCGATGAAGCCGTTGCGACCGACCATATCGATCTTATCGAAAATACCGGCGATGCGATCGCGCTATACCTTAGTGCGCTCAAGGAACGACGGCTGTCCGAGTTGAACAGTCCGCCTGAATGGATCGCCTGAACGCCCATGCCACAGAACCACCACGACCAGATCGAAAGCATACCGACTCATGGCTAAACAGGAAATGGAAACCGGCCACCGCAGATTACGGTTTGCGATAATTGGCGCGGGTATGGCCGGACTGCTCGCCGGGATTCGGCTGGACCAGAAGGGTGATGCAGATTTCGTCATCTATGAAAAAGGGGACACCGTCGGCGGCACGTGGCGAGAAAACCGTTATCCGGGCCTGACCTGCGACGTTCCCGCCCATGCCTATACCTATAGTTTCGCGCCCAACCCGGAATGGACGCAGTTTTTCTCACCCGGCCCGGAGATTCAGCATTATTTCGAACGGATCGCGGACGATTATCGGCTCCGCGACCGCATCCGCTTCAATTCGGAAGTGACGGACTGCCGCTACGTCGATGGCCGCTGGCATATCGAGACATCCGATGGCTGCAAAGACATTGTCGATGTCATCATCGCCGCGACCGGCGTGTTGCATCACCCCAATATCCCGGCCATTCCCGGCCTGGAGGACTTCGGGGGCGATAGCTTTCACAGCGCACGTTGGGACGACAGCGTAGCGCTCGACGGCCGACGCATCGGCGTGATTGGCAATGGTTCGACCGGCGTCCAGATCGTTTCGGCACTGTCGACCCGCGCCAGCACGCTTGTCCATTTCCAGCGGTCGCCACAATGGATCATGCCGGTCCAGAACTTCATCTATTCGGAAACCGATCGCCACGCCTTTCGTTCGGATGTGTCCAGGATCGACGCGATCCGCTTCGGCGATGAATATTGGGCCGGGATCCGGCGGTTCAACAAGGCGATCATTGAGGTGGATTCGCCCGAAATGGCGGAGATAGAAGGCATCGTCCTGCGTAATCTGGAGGACAATGTTCAGGACCCGGTCCTCCGCGAAAAACTCCGGCCCGATTATCGCGCTGCCTGCAAGCGGCTGATCTATTCGCCCGACTATTATGAGGCGGTGCAACGTCCCGGTGTGATCGTTGAGACGGGAGCAATCGAACAGGTCGAGGCCACGGGCGTCCGCATGAAAGACGGCACGCTCCACGAACTGGACGTGTTGGTATTGGCAACAGGCTTCAAGACCGACCGTTTCGTGCGCCCCATTAAGGTAATCGGACGAGGCGGTAATAACCTCGATGATGCCTGGGCGCTGCGCCCGACCGCTTATTACGCAATCACCGTGCCCGATTTCCCCAACCTGTTCCTGCTTAACGGCCCCACCGCACCAGTGGGCAATTTTTCGCTGATCGACATCGCTGAGCGGCAATGGGACTATATCGACCAACTCCTCGATCTTTTGCGCGACGGAACCTGTTCCGCGATCGCTGCAAAGCCCGAAGCCATGGCTGATTATGAGGAGCGCCGTATCGCGGCCGCGAAACGGACCATATTCGGCTCTGGATGCACGAGCTGGTATCTCGACGCGCAGGGCGTCCCCCAGACATGGCCATGGAGCTACGACCATTTTGCCCAATCGATGGCCGCGCCACGGATGGAGGATTTCGAACTGGCGTAATCGCTCGCGCAGCCCGCCAGTTTGGGCGGCTTACCACAAATGAAGGTGGATGAGCGCCAGAGCCACCAGTAATCTCGATGACGCGGCAAAAAGACCGCAAAAGGAATTAAAATGACCGGCGAGGATTATTTCGAGATACAGAATCTCATTTTCACCTACCCCACGCTGCTCGACGGGGGCGATTTCGACGCGGTCGGGCGCCTTTTTGAACATGCTGTCGTTTACAGCGCGGGGATGCTGATGGCCGACCGCGATCCCGCCGCGCTGGCAGCCTCGTTCCGCGACTGGGTCATTACCTATTCGGACGGAACGCCACGGACGCGCCATTTCATAAGCAATGTCATCATTCGGCCGAAGGACGAAGGCACAGCCGTCGTCTCATCCTATGTGATGGTCTTCCAGCAAACCGACACGCTGCCGCTCCAGCCGGTCATTGGCGGAGATTACCGCGACACCGTGGCAAAGGTCGATGGCCAGTGGCGCTTCATCGAACGCCATATGGGCAATGATCTCATCGGCACGCTGACCGATCATGGACGCGATCTGCGCGCGATAACGCCCACGCGAGCGAACTGAACAGGAGCGGATCTCATGCGATACAAAGACAAGGTCGTCATCGTAACCGGTGCCGCATCGGGCATCGGCCGTGCCACCGCCCAGCGGATGGCATCAGAAGGCGCGATACTTGTGCTTGGCGATCTCAACGAAGCGGGTGCAAAGGCCGTGGCTGACACGCTCGATACCCTGACCACGCCGGTGGTGATCGGGTTCGATGCTGGCGATCCCGATTCCTGCCGCGCGTTCATCGCTGACGCAGCAAAGGCGGCGGGCCGCATTGACATGCTGTGCAACATCGCGGGCATCATGGACTGGGCACCGCTCGCCCGTTTCGACGACAGCCGCTGGGAGCGGATGGTACGCGTCAATCTGAGCAGCGTATTTTACCTCTGCCAGGCGGCGATGCCGCACCTGATCGCCACGAAGGGTAATATCGTCAACATCAGTTCGGCGGCGGGCCTCGTCGGCATCGCCTACACCACGGCCTACTGCGCCACCAAGCATGGCGTGATCGGCGTCACCAAGTCGTTGGCAGTCGAATTCGCAAGCGCTGGCGTTCGCGTCAATGCCATCTGTCCGACCGGCGTGAAAACGGCGATGACCGGGGAACTCGTCTGGCCAGATGATGTCGATGTCAGCCTGCTGACGCGCAATGCATCGAAGATGGGCGACATGATCGATGCCGAAGAAGTCGCCGCTGCGATCGCCTTTCTGGGATCGGACGACGCGCGGAGCGTCAGCGGTATCGCCATGCCCGTCGATGGAGCGCAGACGGCGGGATAATGCACGCGCGTCTTGCCGCAAATAATCAAATAGGAAGAGGGCCAATGTCGGAGCCAAATTCAGAACTTGTCGAGACGATGTTCTCGCGCATGGCGGTATCGCGCGCGATCGAACGGTTAATGCTGCGCCACACGCGCGATCATAAATTCTCCGGCTGGTGGCATCCGGGCGAAGGACAGGAGGCTGCGCCCATCGGCGCGTCCGCCGCTCTCGCGACATCGGATTATCTTTGGTATCAGGGACGCGGTGCTGCCTGGGCGATTGGCAAGGGGATGGCGGCCGGTCCCATCCTTGGCGACCTGCTCGGCAAGATGTCGGGCGCGACACGCGGCAAAGGTGGCGGTGTTCCTCATTGGGCCGACTATTCCATCGGCGTAATGGGCGAAGGCGCGACGCTGGGCAGCGTCTATCCTTTGGCTGGCGGGTCAGCGCTTGCGTCCAAGATCCGAAAGGACGGGCGGGTCTCGCTGGCCAATTTCGGCGACGGCACGTCCGCAAGGGGCACGTTTCACGAAACCATGGTCCATGCTGCGGCATGGAAATTGCCGCTGATCTATTTCTGCGAGAATAATGGCCTGTTGGTTGGTACGCGTCTGGGATCGGTCAACCCGACGACGGACATCGCTGACTACGCGGCGGGCTATCATATTCCCGGTGTCATCGTCGATGGTCAGGATGCCATCGCCGTCTATGAGGCGACCTGTGAAGCGGTCGATCGCGCGCGCCGGGGGGACGGGCCGACGCTGATCGAAGCCAAGGTCACGCGCCGTCGCGGGCATTATGCGGGCGATCCCCAAAATTATCGCAGCGACAACGAATTCGACGATTATCGCGATCCGCTGGATGTTCTGGCCGCGCGGCTTTCGGGGAACACCGCCGCTCGGTTGATCGAGGAGGCGGAAGGCATCGTGGATGCAGCCTATCGGGAGGCAAAGGCCGCACCTGACCCCGACATGTCGGTTATCGAACGGGATCTTTATTATGTCGACTGAAACGATGGGCTATAATGCGGCGATGGGCCTTGCCCTGGTTGAGGAAATGCGCGCCGACGACAGCATATTCGTACTGGGGCAAGGTGTCGCCACGGGCGGATGGTTCGGCACGGAAAAGGGACTGATTGACGAGTTCGGCGTCGACCGCGTTGTGGATAGCAATATTTCCGAAGCGTTCGAGGCGGGCCTCGCCACCGGGGCGGCGATTGCGGGGATGAAGCCCGTCATCAATATGGGCTTTGGCGATTTCGCCCTGATCGCTGGCGATGAGATTTATCATAAGCTCGCTAAATGGCGCTATATGCACGGCCTGAATGTGCCGATGACTGCCGTCATCATTTTCCCGATCGGAGCGATGGGCGGCGCGGGGCCGGAACACTCAAGCTGCACCGAAGTCTTGGGGATGCATTTTCCGGGATTGAAGGTGGTCGTTCCCTCGACGCCGGAAGATGCAAAGGGGCTTATGAAAGCGGCGCTGCGCGAACCCAACCCCGTATTGTTTCACAGTGTCCAGAGTCTGGGGTGGAGCAAGGGATCTGTCCCGCTCGACCCTGAATTCATCGTTCCGATCGGCAAGGCCGCGATCCGCCGCCAAGGCGACAGCATGACGCTGATAACCTATGGGTCGATGGTATCTCGCTCACTTGCTGCGGCCGATCAGCTCGCCGCCGACGGCATCGATGTCGAGGTGATCGATCTTCGCAGCCTTGTGCCACTGGACTGGGACTGCGTGCTCGGATCGGTGCGCAAGACGCATCGTGCAATGGTCGTCCATGAAGCGGCCAAGACCGCTGGCCCCGGCGCGGAAATCGCGGCGCAGATACAGGAAACCGCATTTTTCGATCTGGAAGCACCAATCCTGCGCCTTGGCGCGAAGGATTTTCCGTTGCCCCAGCACAGTGATCTGGAAGCCCTTTCGATCCCGTCCATCGATGCCATCGCACAGATGGCACGGGACCTGATGAGCCTTTGAGGAAATGCCAATGTCCATTCTACACACCCTCAACATTCCGCAAATGGGCTCGGTAGAGAATGCCAAGATCCTTGAATGGCGAATTTCGGAAGGCGACAGTTTCAAAGAAGGCGATATCCTCTACGAGGTGGAGACGGACAAGACCGCAACGGAAGTCGAAGCGGTCGAGGCAGGGATACTCGCCCGACAGATCGGTCGGACAGACGACGAGATGAAGATTGGCGACAAGGTCGGCCTCTGGGTTCCGCCCGGCACGTCACCGACCGCGATCGCGGAGGCGCTGGCGGCAATTGATGAGGCTGGCCCGGCCACAGTTGCGGAACAGGCCGTTGCGCCCACGACCGCAACGGCCGACCCGACTGACATGAAAGGCATTGCGGGACGGATAAGCCCGCTGGTTCGCAAACTTGCAAAGGATCATGGCGTTGACCTGTCGGCCGTGACCGGAACCGGGCCCGGCGGCAAAGTCACGCAGGACGACGTTCTTGCCGCAGGCGGCGGCGATCGGCCGACGCTCGCGCCGCACTCGATGCGGCGAAAGGCCATTGCCCAAACGCTGACGAAAGCGGCGGCAGTGCCTTCGTTGACGGCGGATATGCAGATCGATCTTTCGGCGCTATTCGCAAGGCGCGCCGCCCTGAAAGAGGCGGGGCAACCCACGCCTTCCATTCTGGGCTATATCGCCCATGTCACTGCGACAACCATTCTCAAACATCCAAAGTTAAATGCGACTTGGGGCGAGCAGGGACTGTCGCTTTGGCCAACGGTCAATCTGGGGATCGCGGTCGATGCGGAAGACGGCCTGATAGTGCCGGTGATCCGTAACGCGGAACAGCAAGACCCGATGGCGCTCACTCAGGCAATCGCCGCATTGGCGGAGAGCGTCCGTACCGGATCGGTCAGGCAAGCGGATCTCGAAGGTGGAACGTTTACGATCTCCAATCCCGGCTCTGTCGGACCTGTCATGCGCGCCGAAGCCTTGCTGAATGTTCCGCAAGTTGCGCTGCTGGGCGTGGGCGGCATCGTTCACTCGCCTCGCGCAGCGATGGTAGACGGTGAATGGACTGTGGCGGTGAAGCCGATGGTCTGTTTTTCACTGACCTTCGACCACCGCGCGATCGACGGAGGCCCCGTCATCGCTTTCCTCAATGCACTGAAAGCCGGGATCGAGGCGCTGTGAGGTCCAACAGGACAATAGGCAGTCCCTCCGTCCAGCCATGTGCAGGAACACATGTTGATGGAAAATGATCTCGGCGAAGCGCAAATCATCGCTGGCAAGGTGGAAGCTTTCGTCAGGAATGTCGTCATCCCTTTTGAGGCGGATTATCACCAGGGAGGTCATGGGCCATCCGATGCGTTGGTCCAGAAGATGCGGGCCAAGGCCATCGCTTCGGGGCTGCTGACACCGCATGTTCGACCAGATGGGTCTCACTTCACACACCGCGGAACCGCACTGATCCTGCGCGCGTCGGGCCTGTCACCGCTCGGACCCGTCGCTTTGAACACAGCCGCGCCGGATGAGGGCAATATCTACCTTCTGGGCCACGTCGCAACGACAGAGCAGAAAGCGCGTTTCCTTGACCCGCTGATCGCGGGGCACAGCCGCTCCTGCTTCCTGATGACGGAACCAGCGGAAGAGGGCGGCGCCGGTTCCGATCCTTCGATGATGATGACGATGGCGCGGCAGGACGACGGCTACTGGATCGTGAACGGGCGCAAGGCGTTCGCCACGGGCTTCGAAGGCGCGGCGTTCGCGATCCTGATGGCAAAGACGGTGCGCGACGGCAAGGATACCGCGACCATGTTTCTGGTCGATCTTCCGCATCCCGCGATCAGGCAGGATCGGCTGATCGACACCATCGACAGTTCGATGCCGGGTGGCCATGCGGTCGTCACGATCAACGATTTACGCCTGCCGACCAGCGCCATCCTCGGTGCGCCGCACGAAGGGTTCGCCTACGCACAGATACGCCTCAGCCCGGCCCGGCTGACACATTGTATGCGCTGGTTGGGGAGCGCTATGCGTGCCAACGAAATTGCGACAGCCTATGCGCTCAAACGCAAGGCCTTCGGCCAGTTGCTGATCGATCACGAAGGCGTCGGCTTCATGCTTGCGGAAAATTTGATCGACCTCAAGCAGAGTGAATTGATCATCGACTGGTGCGCCGATGCACTCGACCGCGGAGACAAAGCTGTGACTGAAAGCTCTATGACAAAGGTTGCGGTGTCGGAGGCGCTCTACCGCGTCGCTGACCGTTGCGTACAGATATTGGGCGGCACGGGGGTATCGCGCGATACGGTCGTTGAGCAGGTCTTTCGAGAAATCCGGGCTTTTCGCATTTATGACGGTCCGACAGAAGTTCATAAATGGTCGCTGGCCAAAAAAATCAAGCGCACCTTCGCGATTGCGAATATCGAATGAGCACCGATACGCAGTCCAATGTGGGCACGACCCCGGTACGCGCGGGTCAGGGCTTCGATGAGCAGGCGATGGCCCGCTGGATGAAGTCGAATGTCGCGGGTTTCACCGGTCCGTTGAGTGTTGACCAGTTCAAGGGTGGGCAATCCAACCCGACTTACCGGCTTATGACGCCTGGCCGGGCTTATGTTCTGCGCTGTAAGCCTATGGGGCAGTTACTGGCCGGGGCGCACGCGATCGAACGCGAGGCGCAGGTATTGACCGGCCTCGAAAAAGCCGGCTTCCCGGTGGCGCACGTCTATGGGCTGTGCACTGACGATAGCGTGATCGGCCGATGGTTCTATGTCATGGAATTGGTCGAAGGGCGCATCTTCTGGGATGCTACGCTGCCAGAGGTTAATGTTGCCGACCGCCCGGCCTATTTCGATGCGATGAACGCTGCTATGGCCCAGCTTCACGGAGTTGATTACCACGCCGTAGGGCTGGGTGAATATGGCCGACCTGGCAATTACTTCGCACGCCAGATCGACCGCTGGTCGCGGCAGTACCTTGGAGATGTCGAGGCCGGACGCGATCCGAACATGGATCGACTGATCGAATGGCTGCCCGCTAATATTCCGCCCGACGACGAGTCATCGATCGTGCATGGCGACTTCCGCGTTGACAATATGATCTTCCACCTAACGGAACCGCGGGTTGTGGCCGTTCTCGATTGGGAACTGTCGACGCTCGGTAATCCGCTCGCGGACTTCGCCTATAACGCGATGATGTACCGTATGCCGCCCCACATTGTGGCGGGGTTGGGCGGCGTCGACCTTGCCGCATTCAATATTCCAACCGAGGACGAATATATCGCGGCTTATTGTAAGCGGACAGGCAGAGCCTCTATTCCCAATTACCATTTCTATATTGCGTTCAATTTCTTTCGGTTGGCGGCCATCTTTCACGGCATCAAAGGCCGCGTCATCCGTGGCACGGCTTCATCCGTGCAAGCAGCGGAGCGGGCCGAAGCATTTCCGGAGCTTGCACGAATAGCGTGGCAGCAAATACAAGAGTTTCGCTAGGCTACATCTACACCGGACTATGGCGATTGCGGCTCTGCAACCTAAGGCCTGTGGGGATCATAGAACCCTCACTTTGGCCAGTCCTTCGTCGGCTGCCGCCACGAGAGGATTGCGAAGCCGCATGGTGAAGGCGTCCGCCTCTATTTCGAATATATCGCCCGCCCGCGTTGCCACCTGATCGGTGAAAGAGAGGGTCGCCGTGCCGAAGAAATGCACATGCACGTCGCCGGGACGCCGGAACAAGTCATATTTGAAATGATGATGCTCAAGATTCTCGATGCTGTGAGACATGTTCGCCTCACCAGAAAAAAATCTACTTTCCCACAATATCTCACCGTCGCGGATAATCCTGCTGGCGCCGCGAACATCGGCGGGCAGGTCGCCCAGCAACAATTCCGCGCCGAGCGACGCCTGACGCAGCTTGGAATGGGCGAGCCAGAGATAATTGACCCGTTCGGTTACGTGGTCCGAAAACTCATTGCCGATTGAGAAGCCCAGGCGAACCGGCGTTCCATCCGGCGCGTTGAGGTAGATGCCGGCGATTTCCGGTTCCTCGCCCCCATCTCCCGCAAAAGCAGGTTTACGGAAAGGCGCGCCCGGTGGCACCAGGATCGATCCATCGCCCTTGTAGAACCATTCGGGCTGCACACCCTCAATTCCGGCAGCTGGCTTTCCACCCTCCTCGCCCATCAGGAACATACGCATGGAGTCGGTGGCCTGACCGGCGGCGGCGGCCTTGTGCATCTTGTCGCGGCCTTCGGCGGAGCCCAGATGCGTGAGGCCGGTGCCGCTGACCAGCAGATGGGCGGGATCTTCATGATCGATCGGCGGCAGCAAGGTAACAGCGGCCAAATCGATCGAGGCCCCTGCCCGCTCCTCGGCAAGAGCGGCAAGCGTGGTAGACGACGCCAGCGCATCGCCAGCCAGCATCCGTACGGACGCCGTATCACGCACGATCCGGGCTGATCCGCTCTCGTCCAGAGCGGCGACGCCACGTCGGCCATCCTGTTCATATTGAACGAGGGATCGGATCATTGGGCAATCTCCATCTTGCCATCAAGGCGGCGCGGCAAGCGCCAGGGATTACCATCCTGCAATGGCGGCGGGATCAGCTTCGCGCCGATATCCTGAAAGCAAACCGGTCGCAGAAAGCGCGACATGGCGAGGGTGCCGACCGAGGTGGACCGTCCGTCGGTGGTGGCGGGGAACGGACCACCATGAACCATCGCCCAGGTCACTTCGACACCCGTCGGCCAGCCGTTCGCCAGGACCCTGCCCGCCTTTTGCGCAAGAAGCGGGAGTATGGCGGCCGCGTCGGCAGCATCGGAATCCTCCATGTGGATCGTTGCGGTCAACTGCCCCTCCAGTCCAGAGATGACCTGCGTCAGCGCATCGACATCCTTGCAACGGATCACCACGGACGACGCGCCGAACACTTCTTCGACAAGGGCTGGTTCAAGCGCGATTTGCTCAGCCTGGCTTTCGAACAGTGCAGCCCCGGCACGCCCTTCGATAGCTTGGCCCCGCGCGATCAACCTGGCGCCCGGCATGGTCTCCAGCTTGGCCACGCCATTGGTGAAGGCGGCCCGAATGGCGGGCGTCAGCATCACCTGCGGCGACGCCTCGCTGACGGCCGAAGTGGCCGAAGCGAGGAAGCGGTCGAGGTCCGGTCCGTCGATCGCGATGACCAGTCCGGGATTCGTGCAAAACTGTCCTGCCCCCTGCGTCAGAGAGCCCACAAATGCCGTCCCAAGCGTCTCGGCGCGGGTTTTGAGAGCGCCCGGCATCAATATGACGGGATTGACCGCGCTCATTTCGGCATAGACGGGGATAGGTTCAGGACGCCGGGCCGCTATCTCGGCGAGCGCCAGTCCGCCTGCCCGCGATCCTGTAAAGCCGACCGCGCGGATGCGAGGATCGGCCACAACGGCAGCGCCAAGCGCATTGCCAGTGCCGGGCAGATAGGAAAAAACGCCCGGATGAAGACCGCAGTCCGTCACAGCTTGGGTCACGGCGCGAGCGATGAGCTCTCCGGTTCCGGGGTGACCCGGATGCCCCTTGGCCACCACCGGACATCCCGCAGCGAGCGCCGACGCGGTATCGCCGCCAGCTACGGAAAAAGCGAGCGGGAAATTGGACGCGCCGAACACCGCCACCGGCCCGAGCGGCACATTCATACGGCGAAGGTCGGGACGCGGCGGGGCGCGATCCGGCAAGGCGCGATCGATCGTCACGCCCAGCCAGTAGCCGGCCCGCAATTCAGAGGCGAACAGGCGGAGCTGCCCGGTTGTGCGCCCGCGCTCACCTTCCAGACGCATGCGGGGCAAGCCCGTTTCCGCCATAGCTGTTTCGATAAGCAAATCGCCGATCGCACCGATCCGCTCGGCCACGGCTTCGAGAAAGCGCGCTCTCGCGTCGGGCGTCAGCCCGGCAAAGGACGGCGCCGCATCAGCCGCCAGGGCGCATGCCTCCGCGACATCCTCTGGCGAGGCTTGTGAATAGCTTTGGGCAAGTGGCAGGTCCGTCGTCGGATCGATACCCTTGAACCGCTCTTTCTGCTGGCGTGCGTCGCCGCCCACCAGAACGCTGCCGTCGATCACTTGTGCATTCTCCATCACTGATTGTCGCGGGGGCAGACCCGGAGTCTGAGAGGCCGGATAAGAAAACCGCCCTTGCCGCGCCGAAGCTCTGCCAAGGCGGGACTGACGCCGTTAGTGATGGTATATACTCATACTAATTAAATATCAACGAGGGGACGGGCCTGGCCGATCCATTGAACTGCATGTCCCGCAGTTCACGCCAAGTGGGGCTGCGCGGCCTTTTGTGGAACAGCTTCTTCTTGTCGCGCGTGGCTCACCCAATGAGCGAGAGGGAAGGACCAAGAACGGCAGCCAGCATCAGGTAAGACGACAGGAGGGCCAGCGGGGTAACGAAGATTGAATGGGTCATTGAACTTCCTTTCATTGCCTGAACGTCAATCTACCGCTTGGCTCATTAGGTGATAATCCGCTATAAAGTTGATGGGTCATGTAGCTGGACAACATAATGGATCGCAGCCTTCTCGACGCCATCGAGGCTTTTGTTCGCGTGGCGGAGCGCCGCAGCTTTCGTGCGGCGGCTGATGAATTGCATCTTTCCCCTTCGGCGCTCAGCCAGAAGATCAAGACGCTTGAGGCCAAGGCGGGCGTTGCGCTGCTCATGCGGACAACCCGCAGCGTCGGGCTGACGCAGGCGGGCGAGATATTGCTCGCGCGCGCAGCGCCTGCTTTCGCCGATCTCGCCACCGCTTATGATGAAGCGCGGAACCTCAGCACGCCATCGGGCTTGCTCCGCATACATATGCCGCGCGGTATGATCGCCCTGCTCATCGAACCGATAATGAAGGGGTTCTGCGAAGCCTATCCTCAGATCGACTTGGACATTTGGGCCGAAGATCGTCCGACCGATCTGGTTGAGGGCGGATTTGACGCTGGCGTTCGATTGGGTGAACTGCTCGACCCTGACGTGATCGCACTGCGAGTGACGCCACCCGTTCGCTTCGCAGTCGTGGGTGCGCCGGAATATTTTGCCAAGCACGAAAGGCCCAGCAGTCCAACCGACCTGCGCCGCCATAACTGCATCCGGATGCGGAGCGGGCCTGAAGGAATTGCCAACTGGCACTTTTTGGATAACGGGCGGGCAACGGATGTGGCCGTCGCCGGTCGATTGATTGTGAACGACTTCGGCTTGGGAATTTCAGCAGCGCTGCAGGGATTGGGGCTGCTGTACATCCCCCAAAGCATGGTGGATGATCACATTGCTGGCGGCAAACTGATCACGGTCCTGGACGATTATGGGATAACTTCGTCAGGGGTGTTCCTATATTACCCGAGCCGGACGCAGGCACTGCCAAAATTGAGGGTCTTCATCGACCATATTCTTGGCAATGCGCGTTAGAACATGATCCGATCACATTGAATCGGATCATGCTCTATCTATCTTTTGTTTTCCGTGTCTTCCGAGACGGAAAATGATTGGCTTCGCCAAACTGGCGTTTCCATCTGCTTCGAACACACCCTAGGCGCGCCGCCAGGTCAAGCAACCTCAAACTCTTCCGCCAGCCCTGCCGCTTCAGCGGACTGCGCGATCCACAATTTGAACCGGCCAGCCTCGATCAATGGCTTCAGATCGACGCCGATGAAGGCAAGGTCTGCGGCCCGTAAATCCAGCGTCACCTGTTGCGATTGGCCCGGCGCCAGTTCGACATGGCGATAGGCCTTCAGCTCACGGATCGGCTGGGTGACGGATGCGACGACATCCTGAACGTAGAGCTGCACCAATTCCCGGGCGGCATATTGCCCATGGTTGCTGACCGTCACCGTGACGCGCAACTGGCCGTCCATCCCGATCTTCTTGGAGGAAAGGACGAGATCGGAATAGCTAATCTTTCCATAGGTCAGGCCATGGCCGAATGGAAAGCGCGCCTCATATTTCGACGTGATATAGCGCGTGTTGTCGGGACGGCCCGGCCGCCGGTGCGCATAATAATAAGGCACCTGCCCCGCCGAGATGGGGAAGCTGACCGGCAGGCGGCCGGACGGGCCAGTCGCGCCGAACAGGATATCGGCCGTCGCGTTGCCGGATTCCGATCCCAGGAACCAGGTAACAAGGATTGCGGGGCATTCAGCACAGCGCCTTCCAGCGCCAGCGCGCGCCCGTTGCGCAGGGTCACGATCATGGGTTTGCCGACGGCGGCAACGGCTTCTGCCAGCGCCTGTTTTTTTTGGGGGGGGCTGCCGTTTCGATCATCCCGACCTGATTCCAGCTGCGGCCGTCATTGCTTGCTTCCAGCCGCCCGACCCAAGGCCCGCACCGCCGCGACCTCCGAAATGGGCGTAGCTGCCGGTTGCGGTCGTGACCGCGCGGACGGTGACGGCGCGACCATAGTCAAATCGCAGCCAGGCATCGCCATCGGGGCCGGGGGTCAACTCCGTGCTTTTCACGACATCGCCGTCGCTCAACATCTGCGCGGTGAAGTTGCCACCGCTGGCGCTGACCGTGGGGGTCTAGCCCCGCACGCTCGCATTACTGCGCTGCCTCGCCAGATATTTCCAGAAGCAGGCCATACTCCACCGCCGGATTAATGCAACGTATCTGTATACTTATTTGCCAGCCTGGCCTATGTCACGGGGCATCTGACGCATCAGTGGGGTAGTCTTGTGGGAAGTTCGGTACGAAACGGGGCGGTATGTAAGGCTCTACACTGGGTAACGGCGAGCCTGTCCGTCATGGCGTTGGTCCCGTTCGTCCCGGCAGAGGCAGCAGGCAGGTCGCGCATGGCGACCTATGCAAATCCTGTTGATCTACCCTATCGTTACCAGGTGCCCGTCAAAATCCCGCAAATCCAGCTCAAGCTCGGCGAAGCCTATCGGGAAGCGGCCGATCCCACGATCATCACATATAAAGGCCTGTACTACCTCTTCGCATCCCATTCGAAGGGCTATTGGCATTCGCCAGACCTCCAGCACTGGACTTTCGTGGAAGCGAGCGGCTACGCCGTGGACAAGTTCGCTCCGACCGTCGTCGTGATCCGGGGCCGGATGTATTTGGCCACAAGCGAAAGTACGCGCCGCATCTGGACGACCGACGATCCAAAGTCCGGGCGCTGGTATGAAGCCGCTGTCATCGAACAGCGTTATGAGGACCCGGACATGTTCCTCGACGACGATGGCCGCCTGTACATGTACAGCGGTCTGGCATCGAAAGGTCCGCTCCGCGTGGACGAGCTCGATACCACCACCTTCCGCGTGATCAGAACCGCGCAGATATCGCAGTCCCGTGACAAGGATGGTCGCGGGTGGGAGGTGCCGGGCGACACCAATGATAAGCCCGATGCTCCCTCCTTCGTCGAAGGATCGTGGATGACCAAGCACGACGGTCGCTATTATCTGGAATATTCCGCGCCAGGCACCGAGTTCAAGACCTATGCTAACGGCGTCCTCGTTGCGGACAATCCGATGGGGCCATTCGTCTATCAGGATTACAGCCCCTTCGCTGTAAAGCCCACCGGCTTCATTACCGGCGCGGGGCATGGCAATACCTTCAAGGATGAGGCGGGACGGTGGTGGCACGCAGGCACCATGACTATCTCGCAGCGCCATATTTTCGAACGGCGGCTGGGACTGTTCCCGGCTCGTTTCACACGGACGGGCGAAGTTCTGTCGGACACCTACCTGGGGGATTATCCGCGTTACTTCAGCGGCAATCGTGACCTGACGGGATGGATGCTTCTTTCGCGCGGCAGGACTGCCACCGCGTCCTCCACACTGGACGGCTTTCCGGTCGAAAACGCCGTCGATGAGGAGTCGCGGACATCATGGTCGGCACGATCGGGCGGCGACGAATGGTTCCAGATCGACTTGGGGGCGAAAAAACGCATCGACGCGATTCAGATCAACTTTGCCGATCAGGGCAGCCAGGGCCGCGGGATCAGCCGGGATAGCTACCGCTATGTGCTGGAGCTGTCGGATGATGGCCAACGCTGGCGCACCGCTATCGATCACGCCCACGATGGGCGTGACGCGCCGCATGACTATCAGGTGCTGCCCCGGGCGCAGCGCGCCCGTTTCGTGCGCCTGCGCAATGTGCACGCGCCCGACGGCGGTAACTTCTCCCTCTATGATCTGCGGGTATTTGGCAAGGGCGCGGGGCGGCGTCCCGGACGGGTTGGCCCGGTGCAGGCTATTCGCAGTGTCAAGGATCCGCGTCGCGTGACCATCAACTGGCAAGCCGCTCCGGGTGCCGAGTTCCATATCGTTCGCCTCGGTCGCCGCCCGGATTTGATGAACCAGAACTTCCAGGTTTATGACGGAGTAACATCACTGGAGATCGGTAGTCTGAACCTTAGAAAGAGGTATTGTGTCGCCATCGACGCGGTCAACGAAAATGGCATCGCTCGATCAAAGAATGTCCGCTGCTTCGACTGACTTTATTGCGCGAATGTGGGAGTCGCGGCATCGTAGTGCGGGAGGTAATCAGAAAGGCACGAGCCCGACGCGGGTATTGAGATTGTGTCTACAAACGGCACTCTGCATTCCGCCAGGCTCCTGTCGACCAACTTAAGCCGTCATTCCTGTCTCGTTGAGCAGGCCGACAGTGGTATGCCCTCATTTTAGCCGTTCAATTCAACGTAGCGTAGGCAACTTAGCAGTCCGGTGTGCCGCCGCCGATCAACTTCCGCATTACCAGTGTAAGTCACCTTCATCGTCTCCGCCCGGTGGTCGTTGGCTTCTTTAAAGTCTGCAAAAATGACTATCACCGGCAATTATCACTTAAGAGGTTCAAGCAATGATAGACCGCCGTAATTTTCTGAACGCGGGAATATTGACGGCGGTCGGAGCGCTGATCGTCCCAGCGCGCGCTGCGGAAACCCCGGCGACCCTGTCGCTCTCGCTCAATGGATCGGCGCAAGGGCCGCTGGTGCCCCGCGACTTCGTCGGCCTGTCCTACGAGACGCAGCAGCTTGAAACGCCCGATTTCTTCAACGCGCGTAACCGCCCGCTGGTCCGCGCTTTCCGTGACCTGACGCCCGCTGGCATCCTGCGCATCGGTGGCAACACCAGCGAGTTTTCCTGGTGGAAGGAGCGCCCCGGCGACAAGCAGCCGCCGCGCATCGAACGGCCGATCAAGCCGGGCCAGCCGCGCCCTGACCTGAGCTACGCCGTCACGCCAGCAGCCATAGACGCGCTCAAGGGATTCCTGGATGCGACCGGATGGCGGTGCATTTACGGCCTTAACCTCGGCAATGGCCTGCCGCATGACATGGCGCGCGAGGCAGCCTATGTCCAACGGCGGCTTGGCAAGCGGCTGGTCGCATTCGTCATCGGCAATGAAGTTGACGTGTTCAGCTCGCACCTGCGCGATCCCAAGACCTGGGGTCCCGACGCCTATCTTGCCGAGTGGCTTGCCGCTGCCCATGCGATCACGGCGGTCAGCCCGGATGCCCGCTTCATCCTGCCCGACGTTGCTTACAAGCTCGACTGGCTGCCCGCCGTCGCCGACCGCTGGGCCTCGATCAAGAATCCGCCACGGATCGAGGCACTGTCGCATCATTTCTACAAGGGCGGTCCCAATGATCCGCGGATCAAGCCCGACCGCCTCCTCCTGCGCTCGACCCGGGAGGCCCGGGAAGGCAAGCTGACCAGCGACGCCGCGCGCAAGATGGGTGTTGCCTACCGCATGACGGAAGGCAACACCGCCTACCACGGTGGCAAGCCGGGCGTGTCGGATAGCTATGTCGCCGCGCTATGGGCCGCTGATTATATGCTCCAGCTCATGTCGTTGGGCTATTCCAGCGTGAACCTGCACGGCGGCGCTGGCCCTGCGGTTGCCAACTCGGTCGGCGGGCTTGCGGGCGAAAAGATGCTGCCCGACGCGCAGCCCCGCCCGCGCCCCTTCTACACGCCGATCGGCAATATGGACGGACAAGTGCAGCCGCAGCCGGTCTATTGGGGTATGAAGTTCGCCGGGCTGTTCAGCGGCGCACGCATGCGGACCGTCCAGTTGGACGCGCAGGGACTTAACGTCGTCGCCTATGCAGCCGACACGGCTCAGGGCACGCTGCTCGCTATCCTTAACAAGGAAGTCGGCACCGACGTCCGCCTGCCGCTGCCCCGCCACCAGAGCGTCGCCACGTTGAGCGGTCCATCCCTCGACAGCCGCGAGGCCCGCCTGGACCTCGCCTCCCGCAGCGTCCCTGCTGCTACTGTCGACATCGTGCGGTCATCGGCCACTATTGTCAGATTGGGCAAAGTCGTTGCGGCTGATTGATTGCAGCTTCGGATCCTGCCGGGGTTGGCGTCGCCAAACGCGACAGGCTTAAAAGGCCGCCCGGGCCAGGCTTTTTCTACGTGTTCAAAAGAACTCGATAATATAATTAGGCGGGGTCGACATTCAACGTAGCCAGATCATGGCGGCGGCGAGATGAATGAAACCGGCAAAGTGGATGGTTCGCCGATCGTAACGCATAGCGAAACGGCGAAAATGCTTGACGCGGCCGAAGCCATCGCTCGATCCGGTTTCTTTGCTTGTAGAGTTCGGTGTCATGCGGGATGAAGACCTTGCTAAAACACGGTGCCCTATGAATCAGCGATCGGTCCGCTTGGGAATCCAGAGGTTTCTGTGAGGTCGCGCGGGGTTGGTCGTGCGTCATGGCGCGGTGCGCGACCTCATTGAAGGCGGATTGAGCGCACTCGCTGTCATGGCAGACGCTAAGGGGTTAGTGGCTCCTGTCCCGGTCCTTGTCGAGGAACAGGCAGTCGTGAGAGGGGGCTGACCGGAGACGGAGGCGTCCGGGATGGTATGAAGGCCGATGTGGGCAAGGGTGAGCGGCAAGTACCGTAATGTCGGTCTAAGTGTTTGGTCCCGGGATTTGATGGTGCATTATTCGGCCAGCAGTGGAAGGATGCACTATGGGCCAGGTTATCCACGGGAGCCCCCGCACGACGGCGGCAATCCGTCGAGCAATACAAGATAGTCAAGAGAGCCTGAGGGTTCTCGCAAAGCGCCATGGGATCAACCCGAAGACCGTCGCAAAGTGGCGGGCGCGGAGATCTCCCAACGACCGGAAGACGGGACCAAAGGAGCCGAGGTCGACCGTGCTGTCGATTGAGGAAGAGGCGATCGTCGTCGCCTTTCGCCGACACACGCTGCTGCCATTGGACGACTGCCTGTATGCCCTGCAGGCAACGATCCCGCAGCTGACGCGATCATCGTTGCACCGTTGCTTGCAGCGTCACGACATCTCGCGCCTGCCCGATGTCGAAGGCGACAAGCCCAAGCGGAGCAAGTTCAAGAGCTACCCAATCGGCTTCTTCCACATCGACATCGCTGAGGTCCGCACCGAGCAGGGCAGACCGTACATGTTCGTGGCAATCGACCGCACCAGCAAGTTCGCCTTAGTCGAGTTGCATGAGAAGGCTAAGACCGCGACTGCACGCGATTTCCTGCACCGGCTGATCGCGGCCGTTCCCTACAAGGTCCATACCGTGCTGACCGACAACGGCATCCACTTCACCACGCCGGGTGGGGGTGGCTCGGCCGTGCCGCTGATCAAGGATGCGACCGTCAAGCGGTTCTACTACGAGACCCATGACCAGCTGCGCGACCACCTCGCCACCTTCGTTGCCGCCTACAACTTCGCCAAGCGTCTGAAGACCCTCCAAGGCCTCACGCCCTACGAGTTCATATGCAAATGCTGGACAAAAGAGCCCCACCGCTTCACTTCAAACCCGCACCATCAAATCCCGGGACCAAACATCTAGAGCCCGGCGAACAGTACCGATATACCATAAGCCCGCAGGCCCCAGTCCTGGCTTCAGCCCAAAGCGCTGCGACTGCTCAGACCGGCACATGGCTCGCGAAAAGCGCCATCGCTCCTCGCGAGCCTGTTTCCTGCAAAATCAACCGCCGTTCTGGCTCAGCTGAAGCATGTGGCCCTCTGGATCGGCAACAAAGGCAACCTGCATGCCGCCCATGCCGGGAACCTCCCGCGCTGGCTCCAGAACACGTCCACCGGCTTTTTCCACCCGGGCGATCAGATCGGCAATATCCTTCGTTGCCAGGCCCAGGATCAACTCGTTTGCGGCAGGCGTCTGGGTGTCGTGGAACTGAGCAAGAATGAACAGCGGCCCACCCTCGTAGGTCGGCATAAACACGACTTCGCTGACCTTCCGCTCATTGATTTCCGTCTCAACGCGGTTCATCTCGACCAGACCAATGGCCGAGGAATAGAAGGACACCGCCTTGTCCAGGTCCTTGACCTGGAGTTTGGTGAACATGAAATCGGTGTCGCCGTTCTTGCCAAAGGGTATAGCCACGTTTTGTCTCCTATTCTGACATTCTCGCACAGCAATCGACTGTTCGCCGAACTGCGTGAAGCGGTGGACGAAGCCGCCTTTAGGCGGCTTCATCCATTGCATCGGGCGGGATGTTTGTAGGACCGCCAATATCATAGACCTTGGCCAGAAGACCAACAAACGCATTGTCGTTCATGGGATCGGTCGGCACTTCGAACTGGACACCACGCTTCTTCATGTCGTCGATCAGCATGTTGATCGCCTGCTCATGGGTGATGTCGTCGCGGTGATCGTAGGTCAGCTTGAAATCGTCCATGTCCTTGAACAGGCGAGCGCCCCAATGGACGAGGAAGCGCATTTCCTCTTCCGGCACCTTCTGGGTGACCTTACCAAAAGTCTCGATCTGCCAGCCGGTCGGATCCTGCGTATCAGGACCAAAGGTCGAACTGATGTCGAGTCCTTGCGGCCTGCGCATGGCGACCGGACCCGCAGCCTGTCCATGGTGGAACGTCATCTCGTTTTCGACGACCACCGCGCGGCCCCACATGGGGGCGTTGATCTGCATGGCCTCACCGCTCGGCCCATCAGGCCAGCAGTTGAAGCCACCGCCGATCTTGCCCTTATAATACCAGGCGATCACCTGGCCCTTCTTCGAGCGCCAACGATTGAACAGGCAGGACTTCGCCATGGTCAGCAGCAGCCAGAGCGGCGTGTTTTCCATCGTCAAACCACGAAAGACGGTGCCGTCCAGATGGGGCGGCCCGCCGAGCGGCGTCGGCCCCTGGATATTGAAGAGGAAGGTTTCGGGTTCCGCATATTGGCAGTCGTAATAATTGCGCACCAGTTCGAGAAAGCGGGAGTTGTAATAGCAATCCTCGATCTCCGGGTAGAAGCAGGTGCCCCCACGCGCCAAATATCCTCGAAATCCGGGATAGATGCCAATCATGTCCCAGGTCAGCTTGACGCCTTCCGGCAATTGCTTGCCTGCGCCTGAAGTCGTGGCGATAACCTCCTCTGGCGTTTTGAAGTTTTCTGCCAACATCAACGGCCAAGGACCGTTGTTACGAGCAACACTCAACAAACGCGCATGCTGATCGTCCGTATAAGCTTTATCGATCAACTGCGGAGGTGCGACAGGGCGGAACTGCTCAGCGAGATCACGAAGCATCATCTAGTCTCCCAATATCATTCGGTTTTCATCCGTTTCCTGTTTTACGGAAGCTGATCAGATGGTCAGCATTTCCATTTCGGGCGGTGCGGTCTTGACGGCATCGTCGGCGCGGGTGACGTTGAAGTCTTCTTCGCGGGGCGAGCGCAGGACATGCCAGATGCGCGAGTTGTGGCGCGGGATGGCGAGGATGACCTTCTTCTGCCCGTCGGCGCCCTTGTCGCGATAATAGCCATGGGCGCTGCCGCACTGCACCCAGGCGGTCTTGGCCAGGTTCGCATCGACATCGTCGATGAACGCCTGCGTCGCCTCTGGCGACACATCGAAGGACGACAGATGATCGTCCACCATCCATTGCAGCAGTTCGATGATATAATGGACCTGCTGCTCGCTCACCACCGCATGGTTGGCGACCAGATAGCTGTAAGGCGCGCCCATGAAGACGAAGTTGGGGAAGCCGGTGATCAGCATGCCTTCATAGGAGAAGGGATGCGGGTCGAACGCGTCCGTCAAAGTTTCGCCGCCGGCGCCGCGAATGTCGAACTGCCGCCCGAAATGCAGATTATAGCCGGTCGACAGCAGCAGCACGTCGCATTCGATCCGCGTGCCATCGGCCAGGATCACCGCGTCCTGCTCGGCCTCGGCCAATTCGCCGCGCACGATCGACACATTGGGCTTTTTGAGCGTGTCGTAAAAACCGCAATCCAGGATCGGCCGCTTGGCGAACACCGGGAAGTTGGGTGTCAGCAATTCCACCATTTCCGGATCGTCCGGGAAATGACTCTTCAGATAGCCTTCGCACATCATGCGCATGCCGTCGTTGATCGGGCCAAAGCCGCCCGTCTTCGCGGCATAGTCCTCATCCTTCATGATCATGCCATGCATGTCGCGCATCTGGCTGTGCAGGCTTTGCAGCCGCTTCCACTGCGCGACGAAGGGCACATATTCCATCGCCCAGCGCTCGATTTCGGCCACCGGCGCATGCGCCTGCGGATTGGGGATGATATGTTCCGGCTGGCGCTGCACGATCACCAGTTCGCCAACCTTGTCGGCAATGGCCGTCGCCACCTGCACGCCTGAACAGCCCGTGCCGACCAGGACGACCTTCTTGCCCGTCAGATCGACATTATGGTCCCAGGCGGCCGAATGAATGACCGGTCCCTTGAAGCTGTCGAGATTCTTCACCTTGGGATAATTGGGATTGTTGTTGGGTCCCACCGCCATGATGAGGACGTTGCACTCATGGCTTTCCGGCTTGCCGTTGCGGACCGCCTTCACCGTCCAGATCTTACGCTTCTCATCCCATTCC
Organism: Sphingobium sp. TomTYG72; assembly: GCF_055394715.1. Classification (NCBI taxonomy): domain Bacteria; kingdom Pseudomonadati; phylum Pseudomonadota; class Alphaproteobacteria; order Sphingomonadales; family Sphingobiaceae; genus Sphingobium; species Sphingobium sp. TomTYG72. The sequence continues at coordinate 784,380 of NZ_AP027337.1, forward strand.
GCACCCTCGACCCAGGTGCCGAACCGGATCCGGTCGCGAAGGCCATATTTGTCGGTGACGCGATCCAGATAGGACAGGAATTCCGGGCCACGCGGGTAGAATTGTGTCCAGGAAGCATTGGGCTCGAAGGAGAAGGAATAGACGCGGCTCGGCGTATCAACCGCCGCGCCCGGATAGGTGTTGGTCAGCCAGTTGCCGCCCACCGTGTCCAGCGCCTCCAGCACGGTGAAGTCAAAACCGGCCTGCTGCAATTTGATGGCCGCGTTGATGCCCATCATGCCCGCGCCCACGACCAGCACCTTGAAATCGGCGGGCGGGACATCGGCCGCCTTGCGAATGCGCGTGTCGGTGGTGAACCCGGCATGCTGGAACGCGACATCCACCGACATTTCGGGAAGGTCCTGGCCCAGCAGCAAGCGGCTCATCCGCTTGAACATCGGCCGGTCCAGCTGTGGCATGACCGGAGGCTTCCCGGACTTTACCGCCACGCGCAGGCGATCGCGGATCTCGGCGACCACGGCCGGATCGATGGACGGCCGTTCTTCATGCGCATGGATATCGACGAACGTCTCCACCAGATCTTCCTGGCGGCCGTCGATCGCATCCCAATAGTGGTTCAGCAGCGTCCGATTGCCGGTCATCTGGATCAACGCCATCAGCGCCATGGTGGGGTCCAGCACATCGATCGCGGCATCGACCCTGGCATTCATGTCCAGCACCCGTTCGTGCATCCTGTTTCTCCTCTTATGTGCCCGCTTTCGGACTCGATGAGAATATATTACACATTAGTGTGTAATTGATCAAGCGGCATTCGCCGACAGCAGCCAAATGTGATGCCGCGCCGCCCTACTGGCCTGCTCCATGTCAACGGCGATCGCCCCAGGATCATCCGCTGCCAAAACTCACCGAAGGCTTCGTCACCATTCATTGGGGGCGTTGCCCCAAAAATAGCGATGCCGCATCCAAGCTGGTGGCAGCAAAAGCCCCATCCCCATTTTCCGTGTCGGATCAATTGGTGAGCCCATATGGTCACTTCACATTAGACATGCAGGCGCTGTCCATGAAATGCCAATTCAATCTGTGACAAATTTTCGACATTGGCGATGTTTCCGATGGAGCTTGTCGGCAACGTTAATGGCGAACAACTATCCACCATCTCGTTACGGACTCACCGGCATATGGAACCATTCGCCGTCGGACGGCCCGCTGCGAATTAGCAACGTCCGCCTCCTCAGCTTTTTAGACAAATAGGGTTCATCGTTCGGTTAAAGGAATTCTCTCGCATGTCACTCGCCCCCGCCATTGCCTCCCCTTCCTCTCCGGTCATCATCACCGGTGGCGCATCGGGCATAGGTCTTGCGTCCGCTCATGCGCTGGCCGTCATTGGCCGCCCTGTTGCTCTGTGGGACATCGACGGCGACAAGGCATCGGCAGCGGCCCGCGCCATCGTGACGGAACATGGCACAGCGTCCATGGGCATTGCGATTGATCTGCGTGAACTTGGTGGCATCGAAGCTGCCCTGGCGGCGACGCGGAAAGCGATCGGCAGACCAGGCGGACTGGTCCATGCTGCTGGCGTTGTTGATACAGCATCGCTGGACGGGCTGACGGCGGAAAGCTGGGACAGCGGGATAGCGATTCATCTCCGCTCCCTCGCTTTCATCGTTCAGGCGCTCCATCAGGATCTGGCCGCGCAGCCCGGCTCCGCAATCGTAGCGATCGCTTCGATCAACGCAACGCTCGGCAATGCCATGAACCCGATCTATAGCGCGGCGAAAGGCGGAATATTGTCGCTAGTAAGATCACTGGCCGATCGGCTGGCCCAGGATGGCGTCCGCATCAATTCGGTATCACCGGGCCAGATCATGACGCCCATGATGAGTCCCGCAGTCGAAGCTCTGCCCCATGGTCATTTCGAAAAGCGTATCCTGCTCAATCGCCTTGGCGATCCAGAGGAAGTGGCGCGGGTTATACGCTTTCTTTTGTCCGATGAGGCAAGCTATATCACCGCGTCGGAAATTGTCGTCGATGGGGGCAACATCTCCTCCCAAAGGGGATGAGCATAAGGACCGCGGCTTCCTTCCCGATCGCGGTGCATTCTTCCCGAATGCCACGTCCCTTCCCCACCCATTGCCCAGACCCTGCTGCATATGCCCCGCACGTCATAGCCCTCTGCAACGGCGATCAGGCCGGGAGAGGGATGATCATTCTATCGGGTAGCCAGAACGAGAACATTTGACCCGCGTTCATAAATGAAACGTAGTTGTTTACATTGTCGACCTCGCACACTAAAACCGCCCTTAATGATGTAGCTTACAGGGCTGCGCTCGCCATGCCGACGACCGGACAAGGCCTGTCACGCCTGGCCTCGTGGTAAGTAGCAAGGCCTACGAATGGTCTTGCCTGAAACGGGCCTAATGAAAGTCGACGAGGAGATCACGTGCGCCACCCCTTCCGTTATCTGACGCTCATGCTTTGCGGCGTTACGCTCGCTGGACAGACTACCGCTGGTGAAATACCGCGCCTTCGCACGGAAAATGGCCGCCATGCGCTGATGGTTGACGGCAAGCCCTATCTGATGCTGGGCGCGCAAGTTCATAATTCCAGCAATTATCCTTCGGTACTGCCGCAGGTCTGGCCGGTGATGCAGGCGTTGAGCGCAAACACGATCGAGATTCCGGTCGCATGGGAACAGTTCGAACCGACCGAAGGCAAATTCGATTATAGCTGGGTCGATACGCTGCTGACCCAAGCCCGCCAGAACGACATGCGCGTCGTGCTGCTATGGTTTGGCAGCTGGAAGAATGGAGAATCGACCTACACGCCGGAATGGGTGAAGAGCGATACCAAGCGCTTTCCCCGCCTGATGCGCCGCGATGGCCGCCCGACAATGACCTTGTCGCCGTTGGGCGAAGAGACGCTCAAGGCGGATCGCAAGGCCTTCACGGCACTGATGCGGCACTTGCGTGAGGCGGACGCAAAGCACACGGTGATCATGGTCCAGGTCGAAAATGAGATCGGCAGCCATGGGGTCGCCCGTGATTATTCGGCCGCAGCAGAGCAACTGTTCGCGCAGCCAGTGCCCGAAGATGTCCGCGTCGCGTCCGGCAAGCCCGCAGGTACTTGGGCCGAAGCCTTCGGCAAGGAGGCGGATCAGGCATTTGCGGCATGGACCTATGCGCGCTTCGTCCAGCAGGTTGCCGTCGCGGGCAAGGCCGAGAAGAACCTTCCCCTCTACACGAACGCAGCAGTGTTCGATGCCACGGGGACGGCCATGGCGGCTCAGGTTGCGAGCGGAGGCCCCAATTGGAATGTGTTGCCCATATGGAAAACCGTTGCGCCCGCGCTAGACCTTATAGGTCCTGATCTCTATCTACCCTTGGAAAAGACCTATCTAGGCCTGCTGGATCGTTATACCCGCCCTGACAACGCACTATTCGTTCCGGAAACGAGCAACGCGACTTGGGCAGCGCGCTACTTCTGGTCGGCACTAGGTCGTGGAGCTATTGGCTACGCGCCGTTCGGCATGGATGCGACCAGCTATTCAAACTATCCGCTGGGTGCACGGAAGCTGGACGCAGCCACGATCGAAGCCTTTGCCGCGCCCTATCGCCTGTTCCGTCCAATCGCGAGCGACTGGGCGGCGATCGCCAGCAAAAGCGCCACTTGGGGCACTGCGAAGAATAGCGCGGGCGAAGACTCCACCACTATGGGCAGCTGGAAGATTTCGGTGACCTATGGTCACAACAACTTCGACGTGCCCGCCTGGCCAGGCATGGAACCGCCGCCCTGGGCCAAGGAACCGGTCGGCGGAGGGGTCGTTGCTCAGTTGGCTCCCAACGAATTTTTGGTCGCGGGACAATATAGCCGATTCCAGTTCACGCCGACGGATTTGGCTGTCAACGGGCAGATCCTCAGCGCGGAAGAAGGGACGTTCGTGAACGGCCAGTGGGAAGCACGGCGCCGCTGGAACGGCGACCAGATTTCCTACGGCTTCAATTTCAACGAAGAGCCCGCGCTCCTTCGCATAAAATTATCCACCTATTGAGGTTCAAGTTTGGGGGCGGCCCGTCCGCCCCCTCAACGCTGGCCGCCAGGCGGAACGGGCTGCTGGTCGATAATCCCGTGATTTCATTGCCACTGCATTGACGCTTCCGCAGTCCCGTCAGATGACGGACCCGTCGTCCGGCTCAGCCAGCAGGCATTGGGGGAGATGATCGGCGTCACGCGCAAGACGATTAACCTGCATCTCGCCGCGTTCGAACGGGCAGGGCTGATCCGGCTGGGCTATGGCCGTATCGAACTGACCGACGCTGATGGGTTACGCGGCGTGGCGGCAGCGGACTGACGCTACAGAACGCCCCAGCGTTGTCCCACCCGGGCAGCTGGCAGCATAAGATGGCGGATCAGCACCTCATATTTCCGGTTGAACGAGACAGGCTCCGGCTTTTCCAATGGGAAAGGCATGGCGTGCATGGCATCGCGGGCCAGCGCGTCCGCCATGATCTTGCCCATCAGCGGCGCCATGACATTGCCCCAAGCATTGAAATACATGAGGCCAAAGACATTGTTCGCCAGTTCAAACGCGCCCGGAAATTGCGCCTTTCGCATCGCGACACGGCCGGTCCAATAATCCTCCATCTCAATTCGCATGCCGCGAGCTTCCGGCCAGACCCGGTGCAACCATCGCAATTGAGAGCGGAAATGCCATGCCGCATCATGGGCACGACCAACACGGGGAATGGACGAAAGGATCAACCGGTTGTGTCGGTCGCGTACCATCGGATTGAGATCGACCGGCGCCTGCGCGAAGGTGCCTCCCCCGGGCAGGATGTTATCCAGTGCTTCGGACGGCAGAGGCTTTGTCGTCAATGCATAGGCGGTCAGGGGATAGAAGGCTTTACGAAACGCCGGTTCAATGGCGGCCGGATAGGCTGCGGTGCAGAAAATTACACGATCGGCCAGCACGCTGCCACTCCGGGTTCGCACCCGCCACCGGCCTTGCGCCGGTTCAAGTGACAGAGCTTCGCTGTCCCCATGAATTTGTGCGCCGAGCCGGGCCGCCGTCGCGATCATGCCGTTGGTGAAGAGATAGGGGTTCACTCGCCCGCCATCTTCAAAGATCACGCCAAAGGGATAGGCATCTGATCCGGTTTGCGCCTTCATTTCCGCGCCGGACGCAACCGTCAGCCGCTGAAGCCCGCTCGTCTCCAGATAGGAGAAGGTCCGGACGAAGGCGTCAAAGGATCTCCGTGTCTTCATGCCATTGATATAGCCCGACCGAACCGCGTCGCAGTCGATCCCATATCGAGCGGAAAGATCGAAGGGGATGGTGTGATGCTCGCGAAACAGTTCCAGGAAGTGCTTCCCCCCGTCCGGAAAACGTTCGAACAGTTTTATGTCGCGCAGGATCGGCAACACATGGCCCGCATTACGCCCGGAGGCACCCCAGCCGGGCTGTCGCGCTTCCAGCACGGTCACGCCGATCCCCGCCTCCGCCAGATGAAGCGCCAGAGACGCACCCGCTAGCCCGGCGCCGATCACCACGACATCGGTCGAAACATCCTTCATCAAGGCTGGCCACGCTTGCGCCAGCCCTTGTGGCTTGGTCCAGCCGCTGCTCGATACGGGCACTTCCCCCCGTTCATAGGCTTCGTTGTTCGACATGATCATATTTCCAGACAGAGGGTGGATTCATCGCGCGCAGGTCTTGCACGGCAGAAAGTCGAGGCGCATGCGGCGAGCAGGCAAAGGGCCGCGATGACGAGTATCGGCCGGGAATACCCGCCGGTCGCTTCATAGGCCCAGCCCATGACCGCCGGTGCCAGCGCGGCGAGAAAGCCATTCACCGTGAAGACGATCCCCAGCATCGTGGCATAAGCCCGCTGCCCGATAATCTCACTCAACAGTAACGAACCGGCCTGCGCGGGCAATCCTGCAACACCGCCCCAGCACAGGATGAACAGCAAAATAGCAGCATAGCCGTGCCCGACGCCAAGCAGCGCCAATGTGCCCGCGCTTTGAATTAGCAGGATCAGCGGCAGGAGAATGCGCCCGCTCACCCGGTCGGACAAGTAACCGCCTATCATCAGGCCGGGCAGGCTCATGAAATTGGCAACGCCGAAAAGGGTGACCGCGTCGGCGCCCGAAAAGCCGGTTTTGCGCAAGTAGGCGATGAGGTTAAACAATATGGCGTTCATTCCGAACTGGCTGATTGTCAGGACCAGAGTCAATATCCAGAAGGCGGGCAGTCTCAGGCCCCGTTCTACCGTGAGGCCCGACGCCTGATGCTCATGACGTTGGCCGCCGTTGATGTTGCGGGGCAAGCGGCACAAGAGAGGCAGCCCGATCAGGGCAACGACTGATCCGAAAATCCAGAAAGCCTGCCGCCATCCCGCAGCGTCGATCAGCCAACGGCTGGCGATTGGCATGGTCGAACTGGCAAGAGCACTGGCCCCAATGAACAGCGCCACCGCAAATCCCCTTCGCCGGTGAAAGCATTGCGAAATCACGGCAATGCCCGGCACGATCGTCGCGACGCCCGTGCCGATGCCCGTCAGTGCCATGGCCGCCATGAATTCCGCCAGAGACCGGACGAACCCGGCCGCGACCCAGCCGCACAGGGCAATGCTTACGCCGACGAAAAACAGTCCCCTCACCCCTAAACGCCGCATGAGCACGCCGACGCTCAAATTGCCGATACTCATGCCAAGCAGCATCATCACCGGCCCGCCACCCATGGCCGCTTCGCTCCAGCCAAAATGCGCTTGCATCACCGAGACATAGACGCTGAGCGAGGTCAGCATGCCCCCGATCAATAAAAAGCCTATCGTCGCGAGGATGAACAGCAGTTCCCATGGCTCATCCGGGAATACCGCCTCTCCTTTCGACAGCCTATCCTGTGCGGTCGTCTGCATATATTCTCATATCCAATGAAATGACGCTTGAACCGGGCAGTCGCGGCCCGATAAGGAAAGCGCATGACGCGCGGCAACATCCGCCCCGGGGGGCGCACGGAAAGGGTTCGGCAGACCGTTGCCGCGACCGTCCTTCACCTCATAAAAAGCGGAGCGACCGAGTTTTCGATGCTGGACGTCGCGGAACAGTCCGGCATTGCGCGGTCGACCATTTATGCGCGATGGCCCAGCAGAGATGCGCTGATCGCAGAGGCGTTGACGACGCATAATTCGACATTCCAGGTCGAACCCAGGTCCGACTGGCGCGATCATCTGCGCGCGATTGCCACGGCATTTCGCGACTTTTCCTCGGAGCCTGATGAAATCGCCATCAATGGCCTGATCGCCAGCCTGGGACCAGGCTTCCTCAACGAGGAAACGAGGCGCCAATGGCTGTCCATCTCGCATGACATGGGGGAGCCGCTTCGTGAGGCGCAGCGCACGGGATTGATCCGCCCTGATGTAGACATCACGATGGTGATCGCGACATTGTTCACGTCGATAGCGGGCCTGATCGTGATCGCGAAGGACCGGCCGGATGACGATCATCTGGAGCAACTGACGAACCTGCTGATCAGGGGATGCGAAATCCCCGGGGCGAAAGGCTGACTTGCCGACGGCCAGGGAAAAGGTTCGCCCTTCCCCGGCCGCCGATCGCTCAATAAGTGAACTTTGCATCCACCCCGAACGTGCGCTTTTTCTTGAACGAGGCACTGCCGTAGCCAAGACTGCCGAAGTCGATGCCGAAATCGATATTGCGCTGATTGGTGAGGTTGTCGCCCCACACGCCGACATCCAGCTTGCCTCCGCCTGCGGAAATGTCCGCCAGCGAGATGCGAGCACGCAGATTATGATCCGGGCGAGACCGGATATCGCGATTGAACAGGTTCAATCGATCGATCGTGAACCAGTAAACCGTGCTGCGATAGGAATAGTCGGCGCGTAGCGACAGCTTTCCGACGGGCAGACTGTAATCATATTGAACGCCGATATGCGTGTTAAGCTTCGCCGCTTGCGACAGGCGTGCTTCGGACGCGACATTGACCAGCTCGTTGGTCGCAGGATCGCGATAAAGATAGCTTTTATATTTGGGCGAGGTGTAGCCCAACGACGCATCTATCGTCAGTCCCCGCACCGGAATGGCGGTGATTTCGGCCTCGACACCCCGATAGGCCACGCGCCCCGCATTGACGATCGCCGAAGTCGCGCCGCCAGTGTCAGCTAGAAATTGCGAGATTTGAAGGTCGCGGTAATCGACATAGAAAGCGGACAAATTGGTCCGCAGCATATGGTCGAACCACTCACCCTTCAGCCCTGCCTCATAGGCGACCACCTTTTCCGGCGCGAAAACATTGATCTCTGACGCGGAAGGATTGATGCCGCCAGCCCGGAAACCGCTGGATACACGAACATAGCCCATCAAATCCTGCCGAAGTCGGTAATTCGCCGACGCGAGCCATGAAAGATTGCGATAGGAAACCTGCCCATCCAGATTGGGCTGCACATCGCCCGCCAGCGTCAGCCATTTCTTGTCTCGCGTGTAGCGAACGCCACCTGTGAGTTCGAGGCCGCTGCCTTCCGGCGTGTAGCTGATCTGGCCGAACAGCGCATAGGAACGCGCCTTGCCCGAAAATGCCTGCAAGGGGGAGAGGTTGACACCCGCATCGCCGCCCGGCAGCACAAAGGTCAGCTGCTGATAATTGGCTTCGGAAGACTTCTCGCTGAAATAGAAGGCGCCGCCGACATATTTGAATTCACCGGCTTCACCCAGCAATTGGACTTCCTGCGAAAACTGATGCTGGCGTTGCGTCGTGTAGCCATCATAGGGCGTAACGGGCTGCACCCCCGTCGGCACGACAGTGCCATCGACGAACAGGATCGGGCTGAGCGTAAAGCCGCGCAGCGTGCCATTACCCGATAGGCCGTTCGCGCCGTCCTGGCGGTAGGAGCGATAGGCGGTGATCGACTTGATCGCGAGTTCCGGGATCAACTGATAGTTCAGTGTCAGCGCATGACCATAGACTCTCGCCTTCACCCCGAAGGTCGGATTGCCATCCAGGTCGAGCGCGGGCTGCTGTTCGCCCTTGCGCAGTCCGTCCGCGCCAATCTGGAAAGATGAGCCACCGAACAGCGGCGACGCACCGAAATAGTTGCGCACATCGTCGGTGGCATTGACGACCTGGAAGAAGGCCGGAATGCCGGTGCGCGTGTTGTAGTCGAAACCATAGTTGACAGTCAGGTCACCAAAGTCTCCCTGCACCGCAGCCGTGACGGCTTCACTGTTGAGCGCGCCAGGGTCCTGGTTGGACGGCGCCAGGACATTGTCGAAATAGCCGTCGCGCTGCCGGTGCATATAGGAAACGGACGCTTTGATCGGCGTTCCAGCGATATATCCCGTATCGAAGCGCGCCCGAGCGTACCAGTCGGCGAAGCTGCCATAGCCCGCCTTGCCTTCGAAGCCTGCATGATCGGCAGGCTTGCGGCTGATCAGTTGGACGGCACCGCCCACACTGTTACGACCGAACAACGTCCCCTGTGGACCGCGCAGCACTTCGATCCGTTCCAGATCGACCAGATCGAAAACCGCACCGGCCGATCGGGCGATGTAGACGCCGTCCAGATAAATGCCGACCCCCTGCTCGGACACCGCGCTGGGCGATGCATTGCCGATACCCCGGATGAACACCGATGCGGCGGTGATCGACGCGGGCTGTTGGCTGATGCCTAGATTGGGCGTGAATTGAGCCGTAGCGACCACGTCGCGGATGTTAAGCCTGTCCAGCAATTCACCCGACATCGCGGTCACGGCGACTGGCGTGTTCTGGAGGTTTTCGCGCGTCCGACGCGCCGTCACCACTATGGTTTCCAGACGGGAGCCCTCGCCTTCCGCAACCGGTGTCGTGGCTTGCTCTTGTGGTGCGGTCGCCCATGCCGGGGTCACGCTCCACGCTATCCCCGCCAGCAACGCGTAGCGCGAACAGAGTCCAACTCTCATGCCAATACTCCCCTAATTTTCTGGACTCGTCCGAGCCCATTCCTGTTCTTGGAGACGGCAATTGGCACAGCGTTTTTTATTTAACAAGACATTTTGTATCGTTTATGACAAAGCGCATTCGTGGCGGCGGATCGCCGATCGGAGGAGAAAGACATGTCTGATATTGAAGGCTCTGAAAGCTATGGATTGTGCGAAGCGAAGGTGGCGGGCGGACTTCTGTTTTGCTCCGGCCAGATCGGTGTGGAGGCCGACGGAACCGTGCCTGCTGATCCTTCCCGCCAGTTTGCGCTCGCCTTCGACGCGCTAGCCGATGTCCTCGCGCGTCACGGAAGCAAGGCGAGCGACATCGTTGACCTCACGACGTTCCATGTCGAATTCCCCGACCATATGGACGCTTTCATGGCCGCCAAGGCCAGTTTCATGAACGGCGCCATTTGCTGCTGGACGGCGGTGGGCGTCGCGGCGCTGGGCTATCCTGGCTCGCTCGTCGAGATCAAGGCCGTCGCGAGCCTGCCCAATCCTGCACGCTGAAAATGACGAGGGAGGAAGTTCGTGAAGACCGCTGAAGAGTTCGATTATATCGTGGTCGGCGCTGGTTCGGCCGGATGCGTCCTGGCCAACCGGCTTTCCGCCGACCCGTCGGTCAAGGTCCTTTTGCTCGAAGCGGGTGGACGGGACGTCAATCCGCTGATCCACATGCCTGCGGGTTTCTTCCCGATGCTCCAGGCCGGAATGGTAAGTTGGAAGTATCAGACCGCGCCTCAAAAGCATCTGGACAACCGCGTCCTCAATGATGCGCGCGGCAAGGTTCTGGGCGGCAGCAGTTCGATCAATGGCATGTGCTATAGCCGGGGCAGCCCCGAAATCTTCGACCTGTGGGCCGATCTCGGCAACAGCGGCTGGTCCTATTCGGATGTCCTGCCTTATTTCAAGCGGGCGGAATGCAGCTGGCGCGGGGAGAATGAATTTCACGGCGGCAGCGGCCCTCTGCCGGTGACGCACGCCAAGGTGACCAACCTGGGCCACAAGGCATGGCTTGAAGCCGCCCAGCAGGCAGGCTTCCCCTATAGCGACGATCATAATGGCGCCGCGCCGGAGGGTTTCGGTCCATGCGAATATACGATCCGCAAAGGCCGCCGAATGAGCACGGCGGTCACCTATCTTCGGCCCGCAAACAAGCGGCAGAACCTGACGGTCCGTACGAAAGCCCACGTCACCCGTATCATCATGGAAGGCCATCGCGCCGTCGGGGTCGAATATCGCCAGAAAGGCCGCATCGCACAGGTCCGCGCCGTTCGCGAGGTCACCAGCAGCGGCGGTACTTTCCAGTCAGCCCAACTGCTTATGCTGTCGGGCATCGGCGATGGCGATCATCTCCGGTCGGTCGGGATCAGAGCGGTTGCAGACCTCAAGGGTGTCGGTCAGAACCTGCACGACCATATCGGCTCCCAGGTTCAGATAATCAGCCCCGAACCGGTGTCGGATTATAAGTTCATCTCGAACCCCTTGCGGATCGCAGCGGCAGCTTTGCGCTACATGACGACGCACACCGGGCCGCTTGCAGGCTTCAGCACGGACGTCATCGCCTATCTGCGATCAGGTGCGCCAGGGCATGACGAGCTTGACCTCAAATATTATTTCCTGCCGATCCTGTCGGGTGACGGCGCGCAGATCGTTCGCCAACATGGCTTTACCAATCTCGTCATCCTGACCCGCCCGGAAAGCCGCGGGGAGTTGAAGTTGCGATCGTCCGATCCGTTCGCGCAGCCGATCATCGACGCCAACTATCTGGCCGAGGAACGCGACCGCGATGCCCTGCGGCGCGGCGTTCGGATAGCGCGGGAAATCTTCAAACAGCCCGCCTACGCCAAATATCGCGGCGAAGAATATCACCCGGGCGCTGATTGTTCCACCGATGCGGAGCTTGATGCCTTTTTCCGCCGTGACTGCCACGTCAATTACGAAGCGGTCGGCACCTGCCGCATGGGTCATGACGACATGGCGGTAGTCGATGATCAGTTGCGTGTGCATGGCATCGAGGGACTGCGGATCGTCGATGGTTCCGTCATGCCGCGAATTACTACAGGCGATCCCAATGCGACGATCATCATGATCGCGGAAAAGGCAGCGGATATGATGCTGAATGGGTGAAAAGTTGCAGCTCGCATGAAGACATCAAATTGAGGGCGCAATCGCGCTCACCTCTTTTGTGGATCAGATCATGGAAAACGCATTTGCCACATTCGAACGACGTCTCACGGCCGCAGAAGACCGGTTAGAGATTATCGATCTGGAAGCAGAATATTCCCGCGCCTGGGATAGCGGAGACACAGATGGTTGGGCGAATGTCTTTACCCCAGACGGAGTGTTCGAGATTGCCAAATCCGGCGACCAGCCAACCCGGCTGGTCACAGGAACAAAAGAACTTGCGGGGTTTTGCGCGGAAGTCGGTGAATATTATCAGGGACTCCATTTTAACACCGCGCCCCGCCTTCGCATTGACGGAGACATGGCTTGGGGCCAGGTCCACTTCCAGTGGATCGGCATCTTCCGGCCTGGGGCAACGCATAGCGGCCAACGCCACGCGGCTGGCTACTATCAGGTGACCTACCGTCGGCTCGAAATCGGCTGGCGTATCGAACGGCGCGTCGAAACGCAGATCAGCGGAAGCATCGTAGAAGCCTTTGACCCGGTGATCGCTGGCATGAGCCGCGACGTTTTCAGGAAATCTTGAATATGACCCGTTGATCCAGACGGCTGGTCAAACGCCGATGATCGCCACACAACCGTCCAGCGACCTTGCAGCCTCGCGCTCGCGCGCCTGTTCCAGCGCTTCATGATTGTCGCCGATCCAGTCGCAAATCTGGCTGACGGTCCCCAGGAACCCCCTGCCCAGATCCGTCAGCCGATATTCCACGCTTGGCGGCATGGTTGGCAGGACTTCCCTCGATACCATCCCGAAACGCTCAAGTTCGCGCAGCGTCTGCGTCAGCATTTTGGAGCTGATGGGCGCTGCGCAGCGCTTGAGATCGGAAAAGCGCATCTCGCCACCACCCAGTCTGTAGGTGACGAGCATTGTCCACTTGTTCCCGACCAGTTCAAGAATCTCCAAGGCGGTTTGCTGGTCTACTTTGGTATCCATAAGATACCTAATACCTAATAGGTGCCTTGTTGCAAATAGAAACTAGAATCGGTAGCCCTATTTCATCAAGAGGCGCAACACGCCTGTGGAGAGGAAACTATCATGAAAATTCTTGTTATTGGCGGTACCGGCATGATCGGCGGCCATGCAGCCCTTCATCTTGCTTCGCAGGGGCATGATGTCACTGTCTCGGGCCGCAAGCCCGCGCAACAAAGCACCGAATTGTCGCGCCTGCCTTTTTTGCAGGGCGATTATGTCGAGGGCAGCTTCACGACTCAGGACTTGACCGGCTTTGATGCCATCGTCTTCGCGGCGGGCAACGACATCCGCCATGTTCCGCAAGGGGCCGGTTATGACGCTCACGTCTTCCGGGCCAACGCCGAAGCCGTGCCGCAGTTCGCCGCGCTCGCCAAGCAGGCAGGCGTCCGGCACTTCATCCATATCGGCAGCTTCTATCCGCATATTGCACCAGAACTGCTGGAGACAAATGTCTATATCCGCGCCCGCAAGCTAGCGACCGACGGTATTGCCGCGCTGGCGGACGACAGCTTCCATGTCGTCAGCCTGGATGCGCCGTTCGTCGTCGGCACCGTTCCGGGCATGAGCTTGCCGATGTTCGAAGCCTACACCCGCTATGCCGAAGGACAGCTTGGCATCCCGCCTTTCGGCCCTGCTGGCGGCACTAACTTCATTTCCACCCAGTCCTTGTCGGAAGCCATCCAGGCCGCTCTGGAACGGGGTGAAAATGGCAAAGCCTATCTGATCGGCGACGAAAATCTGAGCTTCGCAGACTATTTCAAGCTGTTCTTCCAGGCCGCCGGAAATGACCTGGATGTGCCTTCGCTCGACCAGGAGCACCCCATGCTGCCCGACGCCGCCATCTTCACCGGGCGCGGAAACATGGTGCGCTACGAGCCCGACGCGCAGACGATGGCCGACCTTCGCTACCGCCGCAACGATGTTGCTCGTGCCGTAAAGGAAGTCGTCGATCAGTTCCGGTCGGTACAATGAATATGGCTTCTCTGGTCGGCCAAACGGCGGTCGTTACGGGGGGCAGCGGCGGTATCGGCACGGCTTGCGCACGGGCGCTGGTTGCCGATGGCGCGCGCGTGCTCATCACGGGACGCAGGCAGGAGGCGCTCAACGCAGCGCGCGCCCGGATAATCGGTGATTTTCCGGAAGCGCAGGTCGCCACCTTTGCCGGTGATGCGACGTCCGAAAAGGACGTTGGCAACGCGCTGGCTCAGGCATATTCCATGGCAGATCGCCTCGACATTCTGGTGCCTGCGGTCGGAGGCGGCGGCTTCGGCCCCTTCCTCTCGACCAGTGTAGAGGATTTGCGCCGGGATCTTGACCTCAACATTACCAGCGCTTTCATCGCGATGCAGGCCGGAGCCAGGTTGATGCGCGAAGGCGGGTCAATCGTGTGCATATCGTCCACGGCCGCGATCCTCCCCTTCCCCGCGCTCGCCACCTATTGCGCCAGCAAAGCCGGGCTAGAAGCATTGATCCGAACCGTGGCCGACGAACTGGGCGCGCTCGGCATTCGCGTGAACGCGGTTCGCCCCGGCCTCACTCGCAGCGACGCGACGGCGGATATGTTCGCCAGCCCGACGGTCATCGATCGCTTTCTGGAGCAAACGCCGCTCAAACGGACGGGAGAGCCGGAAGATATCGCGGCGGCGGTGGCCTATCTTGCCAGCCCCGCTGCGTCCTGGGTCACAGGACAATCCTTCGCGGTCGATGGCGGACAAGAACTGCGGCGCAATCCAGACCTGCTGGGCAGCGCCTGATCAACGGACAGAATAAGCGAGGACAGGATGATGCTGGACTTCACGGGCAAGACGGTTTTGGTGACCGGTGGCGGCGCGGGGATCGGGCGCGCCTGCGCCGATGCTTTTTCACGGCAAGGCGCGCAGGTCTTCGTTGCGGAGATTGATCCGAAACGCTGTGCCGATTTCACCGTTGGCAAAGCGATTCAATGCGACGTCAACGATCCGCAACAAGTTGATGCGCTGGCCGACCGACTGAAACAGGAAACAGGCGGTAAGCTCGATATTCTTGTGAACAATGTCGGCCATTTCCTTCATGCTAAAGCATTTTCTGATCTTTCACGTGATGAGATGCAGGAGATTGTCGGCCTCAACCTGATCAGTCTCATGCACGTGACGAACCGCCTGCTTCCGCTACTGAAGGCATCAGCACCCGGCAGTTCCATCATAAACATCACGTCGATCGAGGCCTATCGCGGCATTCCCAACTGCTCCGTCTATGCCGCCGCCAAATGGGGGATAACGGGCTTCACCAAGAGCCTCGCGCTTGAACTCGCGCCCCTCGGCATCAGGGTGAATGACATCGCGCCGGAAACCACGGACACACCCCAGACCCCGATCGATTATATGGTGCCGCCGGAAAATCGCGAACATGTGCAAAGATGGGTGCCGCTCGGCCGCTTTGGCCATCCGGACGACTGCGCGGGCGCGGCGCTTTACCTTGCCAGCCCAATGGCGTCCTGGGTCACGGGAACGGCCATCAATGTCGATGGCGGTTCGCTGGCGGCGGCGGGATGGATCCGCGATATCAACGGGACCTGGACCAACATGCCGATCGTGACTGGCAACGGAATGAACCTGTGAGCGGCGCGATGAACAAGCTGATCGACGAAGCGGCGCTCCGGCGCTCAGCGGAAATTTACGCTCAGGGTGCGGATCGCAGGGACAAGCAACTATGGCGATCCGTGCTGGCAGACGACTGCCGGATCGAAGGGCCGGGCTTCGTCACAGAAGGGCTGGAGGCGACATTGATGTCGATCGACGGACTTGCGCAGATGTTCCGTTCGACCTTCCACCGCGTCCATAACCAGATAGTTATGATCGACGGTGACAGAGCCAGCGGCGAGACCTATTGCACCGCCGATCATCTGCTCAACGACGCAGACCAGATTTTGCGCTGGACGATCCGTTATCTCGATGAATGGCGTCGTGATGGTGACGCGTGGCGCTTTACCCGGCGCAAGCTCGAACTGTTGTGGGAGGAAATGGTGCCCGTGACGGTTCGTCACGGCTAACGCAAATCCCAATTCATTGGGAAGCAATCAAAATCGCGCTACACATGTTGGACCTGTCCAGCCCGGATCATATACCGCACCGTCGGCGTTGTAGATCCGGGCAACAAAGTGGGATGCGATGAACGAAAGACGTGCCTGCATAAACGCGATAGGTTGCGCCGTTCCTGACCAGGATGTGCATTCCCCTTTCATTCGATGGGCCAGTCAGCAAGTAGTGGATGAACGGGCGCGCAGCCTGTTCGTCCGCATGGCAGAGCGCAGCGGCATCAATCATCGCTGGTCGGTCCTTCCCCAAGTGGACGCGGAAGCCTCACCTGTCGATCCCGGCGGCTTCTATGCGGACGCCATGCCTTCGACGTCGCAACGCATGCAACTCTATCATCGCTACGCCCCTGAATTGGCCCTGCGAGCCATCGACGCCTTGCGCGCGAAAATGGTTCTCGATGGCGTTACCCATCTGGTCGTCGCCAGTTGCACCGGCTTCGTCGCTCCCGGAGTGGATCAGATCATCGCCGACGCGCTGGGTCTGGTAGGCGTGGAGCGAACACTTGTAGGTTTTATGGGCTGTTACGCAGCGGTCGCGGCGCTTCGGACTGCGCGGCACATCGTGAGGTCGGAACCCGATGCGCGCGTACTGGTGGTCACCGTCGAATTGTCGTCGCTCCATCTTCAGCGGGAACAGCAGGTCGAAAGATTGCTGATGATGCTGCAATTCGGCGATGGCGCAGCGGCGGCACTGGTCAGCGCGCAGGATCGCGGTTTCGCGATGGATGCGCCCTTCGCGATAAATTTGGAAGGGTCTGCCGATCTCATCCGGTGGGAGATAGGCGACACCGGTTTCGTCATGCACCTGTCCGGTGAAGTCCCCAGCCGCATACAGACCGCTCTGCGAGAGAATGGCGTCAGGGACCGGATTTGCGGTTCGACTGATCCCGCATCGGTCGCGAATTGGGCGGTTCATGCCGGGGGCCGGTCCATATTGGACGCGGTCGAAAACGGCATGGACCTGCAACCCGATGCTCTGGCCGTGTCTCGCGGCATCCTCGCGCGCCATGGCAACATGTCGTCCGCAACGCTGATGTTTATCCTCAGCGACCTGCTCGATGAAGGGAGCCCCGGCCCCGGCGTCGCGCTCGCCTTCGGACCGGGCGTCGCTGCGGAAGGATTCCGCTTTTCGCGAGCCGGATGATGACGGGAGCGGCCAAGCTAGAGGCGCTCATCATAGGCGGCGGCCCGGCTGGCTCTGCCACCGCCATCACCCTCGCCCGCGCCGGAATGAGGCCACATCTGATTGAGCGTCAGGCCGCTGCCCCTGCTGGCGTATGCGGCGGCTTTCTCGGCTGGGACGCGATCGCTGGCCTTATGGAATTGGGAGTGGACCCCTGGAAGCTTGGGGCGCGGCCCATAAACCGCTTCAGGCTGGCCACAGGAACACGCTGCGTCGAAGCCGCCCTGCCCGCCACGGCCGGGGGCATTTCCCGCCACGTCCTGGACAATGCCCTTATCGAGGCAGCGGCCGACGCCGGTGCTATTGTCAGCCGAGGCCGAACAGCCCGCACAGCCGATCCAGATAACCGCGCCGTGCGCTTCGACAATGGCGAGACCCTTACCGCAGACGCCCTGTTCATAGGCGTTGGCAAGCATGAGCTGCGCGGCGTGGTCCGGGATTTCTCAAGCTCATCGGTCGGGCTACGCACCTCACTCCCTGCGTCCTCCGCATTGCATGGCGCGCTGTCGGGCGTCGTTGAACTGCACCTGTTTAACCAGGGCTATGCGGGACTGCTGTTGCAGGAGGACGGATCGGTCAATCTCTGCCTGTCGGTAAGCAAGGATCGGCTCACTACAGCGGGGAGCGTTCCTGCGCTGCTGGACGAGTTGCAACAGGAGGCGCCACTGCTCAGCAAACGGCTTCAAGGCGTACCCGCCCATTTCGATGCTGTCGCGGGTGTTCCCTACGGCTGGCGCGCGCCGCAAAGCCACAAAGGCGTCTTTCGCATCGGCGACCAGAGCGCCGTCATAGCCTCACTCGCAGGCGACGGCATCGCCATCGCCCTGGCCAGCGGAGCGAGCGCAGCCGGAGCAATGCTGGCCGAAGGACCTGAAGCCTCACCGGCATGGCAGAACAAATGGGGGCGGCAATGCGCGCGGCCTGTCGGCATTGCCGAAGCCTTGCGCCATGGCGCCGCAGCACCCCTCACCCGCAGCGTCCTCATGTCGCTGCTACGGTTCGCACCCGGACTGGGAACCGGCGCAGCATCTCTCACCCGGATCAGGAAAGGATAAGTGGCGTCTCCCGCACACGCTCCACGCACAGGCGAAAAGCGAAACGGCGCACTATCCGCACCTGATCCTCGGATATGCCAGCCTGCGCCAGCAGATCGATCCACTCTCGACGCCGGAACGATCGGGCGATCGATAACTGACCGTCTTCCCGCACGATCCTGTGGACGCGCAGCAGTCGCGCCAAAATGGGAAAACCCCAATGCGCGAAACCATCGCGGTGCAGGTCGCAGATCAACCAGCCCATCCTCGCATTCGCTTCCATATGATGCAGGAAAGTCATCAGCTGCGCGTCGGTCATATGATGCGTGACCTGGCTTGAAATGATGAAGTCGAACTGTTCCGGCTGATCGAGATAATCGCCAGCCCGATAATCGATCGACAGGTCGGACGGGGTCGCATGCCGGGCCGCCTGCAAGCTCTTTTCATTCAGGTCCACGCCTATCAGTTCGGCATCGATACCCCGGCGGCGCGCCCATCGGGCAATCGCGCGCAGGACGTCGCCGTCGCCAAATCCGACATCCAGCAGGCGGAAATGCCTTGCCTGTCCCACAGCGCGTTGGAGAAAGGCGATGGTGGGCCAGGCTGTGAACGTCCAACGATTGACCCGCGCCAGATCGTGCAAAACCCGCTCATATACCGCCGGATCGAGATCGGGCGCGTCCATCTGCTCTTCCTGACGGGATCTGGTGATGAGCTTGGCCATCAAAGCGCTTCCCACTGGAATATCCCGTAACGCATCGCCCCTGTGCGTAGCGCAAGGATGAGGCGCGGAAGGCTCAATATGAAATCGCGGCTCATCGTGGCGCGGCCAATCGCAAGCCGACGGATGTCCCGGTCGCTCAACACGCTCTTCGCCAAACGACCAAGGCATATCGACCAGGTCCGGCGCACCTCCCGGCTGATGTCCCGATGATCCATCAGGCGAAATCCAGCGTCAGAGGCCAATGTCAGATAATCTTCCCGGCTTCCCATGCTGGGCAACCTGCCCTCCTTGCATATCGGCAGCAGCAAATGCCGCACCTCCCAAGCAGACGCCCCCTCCCCCTCCAGCCAGGCGCACACG
Source organism: Sphingobium sp. TomTYG72 (assembly GCF_055394715.1). NCBI lineage: Bacteria > Pseudomonadati > Pseudomonadota > Alphaproteobacteria > Sphingomonadales > Sphingobiaceae > Sphingobium > Sphingobium sp. TomTYG72. Next base: position 803,886 of record NZ_AP027337.1, read on the forward strand.
ACCAAGCGGCCGCCCGGCCGCAATATGCGTCTTGCCTCGGTGAAGAAGCGCGGCTTATCCGTCATATGCTCGGAACTTTCGATCGCATAAGCGCGGTCGAACGACGCCGTTTCCAGGCCGTTGTCCAACCAATCCCGCACCAGACAGGTAAAGCGCGGCGAACGCTCTTGCGCAATTGCGTGCTGGGCCGCCGATAGCGTCAGGCCGACGATCGACACGTCATGGCGTGTCAGGATATCGGCCGCTGTCGCCCCATATCCGCAACCAATGTCGCAAATACGGTGCCCAGCCTCTATGCCAAGCCTTTGCTCCACCGCAGCCACCAACTCGGCAGCGGCCCGCTCAGGCGTTTCGGTCCCTGTGCGCCAATATCCGTGGTGAACATGATCGCCCCAGATGCGACGATAGGCGAGGTCAAGCTCATCATAGTGAAGCGCGACGCTTCGGGAATCCGGCGCTTGATCGGGAACAATCATGCGGCTCAGGGCACCGGCCGATCCGCGTGCGTCGCGGTCAGGAAAGACGGATAGATCATCGTGACGGAAGCCGCAGCGATGATGACGAGGGCCGCGATCAATGCGGCTCCGCTACTCAACCGCCCCCGATTGCGCGCATAAAGCACCAGGCCGAGCAGGGCCGCAGCGATCAGGATGATGATGGCAGTAAGTCCGGTTAGCGACATCGATCAAACTCCTGAAAATGAGGAAGATCGGTCCCTCGTGGAGGGATCGCGAAGATTGCAATCACCGATGCGGCGATTCGTTCCGCTTCTCGTCCTCAACTGGTGCTGCGGTTGCAGAGGCTGGGACCGCCACATCGGACGTTCGCGATGCCGGATCGGGCGCACGCAGGCTGGTATAAGCTATGAGCGCCGCCAGAGCCAGACCCGCAGCAACGATCGCCCACAGCCATCGCTTGGCATTTCGCCGCTGCCTCCGCTCGTCATCCCTGGGCATTAGCCAGCCTCTCTCTGCGCTTTACCTAATCGAACGGCGGTTAAACCGGTTCCGGCAGATAAGGATGGATATTATGAATGACCGCAATGCACATCTCGCAATTGTATGTGCGCTCAGGCAGGCGGTGGCGCGATCCGGTCGAAGCCCCCTTGCGTTCCCTTCGCGATAGGCAGAACATTGCTTCCACAAGAAGACCGTCTTCGCCACGAAAGACGGGATGAGGAGAGCAAGGATGAGCGGCACGCAATCGCGCTCCATTGCGCTGATCGGCCCCGCCGGAGCGGGTAAAACCAGCCTCGCGGAAGCAATAATGCACATCAGCGGGGCTGTTTCGCGACAGGGATCGGTCGAAGCTGGCACCAGCGTCGGCGATGCAAGTCCGGAAGCGCGAGAACGAGGAAGCTCCACTGAACTCAACCTCATGCAGTTCGAATGGATGGGGGATCATTTCTCCCTCGTCGATATTCCGGGCTCTCCCAGCTTTGCCGATGACGCGGCCATCGCTCTCAATGCGGTCGATCTGGCCATCGTCGTCATCGATCCGGACCCCGCCCGCGCCCCTCTGGCAGAGCCCACACTGCGCAAGCTCGAACGCGCGGGCGTTCCGCACGCCCTGTTCGTCAACAAGATCGAGCAGGCGCGGGGCAGCATCCAGGATCTGCTTACGGCCCTCGCCCCCATGAGCGCCGCCGCGCTCGTCGCCCGGCAAATCCCGATCCGGTCGGGCGATCGGGTCGATGGCTTCGTCGACCTCGCGCTGGAACGGGCCTATCATTATGAAACAGGCAAGCAGTCGCAGCAGATCGCGCTCGCCGAAGAGCTGAAGGCTGATGAAAGCCATGCGCGCTTCCATATGCTGGAACAACTGGCCGATCATGACGACGTCCTACTTGAACAGCTTCTGTCGGACGAACAGCCAAGCCTTCAAACCATCTTCGCCGACCTGGCACAGGAAACCGCCAGCGGCCTCATCGTGCCGGTGCTGTTCGGTTCCGCGGCCAATGGCTTTGGTATCCGCCGCCTGCTCAAGATGCTGCGGCATGACACCCCTGCCCCCGCGAAGACGGCGGAGCGGCTAGGCGTCACCGGAGCAGCGGCACAGGTGCTGAAGATTTCTCATGCGGCGACAGTAGGCCGCTTGGCGATCGCGCGGCTGTTCGGCGGCAGTTTGCAGGACGGCGCCGATCTCCAGGACAATAGCGGACAATCCCTGCGCGCGGGCGGGATATTTGCCCTCCAGGGTCTTGCCACCACCAAGATCGCCACCGCCGAACCGGGCGCGATCGTCGGCATTGCCAAGATCGACACGATAAAGGCAGGGGATCTGATCGGCATCGCGGCCAAACCCGGCGGCACAGGGCTGCCCGCTGACCGACCGGCGACCAATTGCGCGGTGGCGATCGCCGCGAAGGATCATAAGGACGAGGTGCGCCTGTCCACCGCTCTCAATCGGCTGGCGGAAGAAGACCACGCCCTTCACTGGAGCCAGGACGAAGCATCCCGAGAGACCTTGCTTCACGGCGTGAGTGACGAACATCTGAACGTCGCGCTGGCCCGTCTGAAGCGCCGCTATGGCGTGGCCGTATCGGTGCAGCCGCCGACGATCGCCTACAGGGAATCGATCCGAAAAGCGGTTACGCAACGCGGGCGGCACAAGAAGCAGTCCGGCGGGCATGGGCAGTTCGGCGATGTCGTGCTGGAAGTGCGTCCTCTGGAACGGGGAGAGGGCCTCCGCTTCGAGGAACGGATCACGGGCGGCGCGATACCCAAGCAGTGGATTCCGGCGGTCGAAAAGGGCGTGCACGATGCCCAGGCAAAAGGTCCCCTCGGCTTTCCCGTGGTCGATGTTGCGGCGACTTTGGTCGACGGCTCCTTTCATAGCGTGGACAGCTCCGAACTCGCTTTCCGCACCGCTGGACGGATAGCGATGAACGACGCACTGGCCGCTGCGTCCCCCTATCTGCTGGAGCCGGTCGCGCATGTGACGATCATGACGCCCGGCACAGCCTCATCCCGCATCACCTCCGCCGTGGCGAGCCGCCGTGGCCAGATGCTGCGGATGACGAGCCGCGAAGGCTGGCCGACCTGGGATGTGATAGAAGTCCTGCTACCAGAAGCAGGGCTGCAAGGGCTGGAGGCTGAAATCCGCTCGATGAGCCAGGGCATGGCTCATTTCGAAGCGCATTTCGATCATCTGGCGGAGGTTGCCCCGAAACTCGCCAACAGCATCGTCCAACGAATCAAGGAGCCCGCCTGATCAAGCAGGCAGGTGCTGCCGCGCCCAACTGACGATCGCAGCCATCGGCATGGCGCCCGCATTGCGCGCAATTTCCCGCCCCTTGTGCAGGATCACCAGCGAGGGAATGCTGCGGATCGCATAGCGGGCGGCAATATCGGCTTCCGCTTCCGTATCAATCTTCCCCAGCCGGGCATGTGGTTCCAGCTGCGCGGCGGCGGCTTCGAAGGCTGGCGCCATCTGGCGACAGGGACCGCACCAACTCGCCCAGAAATCGATGATGAGTGGAACGTCGCTGCTCACCGCATGCTGCGAAAAATTGGCGCTGGTCAGCGTCACCGGCCGACCCTGAAACAATGCCTGCTTGCACCGCCCGCAACGCCCCGCGCCCAACCGTTCCTTCGGCACACGGTTCAACGTGGCGCATGCTGGGCAACTGATCACAAGGGGACCATCCATACTACACGGGCCTTTCGTTAGGCCGCCAGCCCGCGCGAGCGAAGCAAGGCATCGACTTCTGGCGCGCGTCCGGCGAAAGCCCGGAAGTTGTCGGCTGCGGAACGGCTGGCGCCCGCCGCCAATATCTCGCGGCGGAAGGCGGTAGCGCCTCCCCCCGGCAGATCGGCATGAGAGAATATTTCAAAGGCGTCGGCGGACAGAAGTTCAGCCCACAGATAGGAATAATAGCCCGCCGCATATCCGCCCGCGAAAATATGGCTGAACGCATGGGCAAAGCGGTTCCATTCAGGCGGATGGACAACAGCCACCGCCGCCCGCACCTGTTCCAGCGTCTGCATCACACGCGCCCCCTGCGCCGGATCATAGTCGCGATGCAGCAGCAGGTCGAAGGTCGCGAACTCGATCTGGCGCAACAATGCCAGTCCCGCCTGAAACTGCCGTGCGGCAAGCAGCCGGTCAAACAGAGGCTCAGGCAACGGCTCGCCCGTGTCCACATGCCCGGACAAGCCGATCAACGTGTCCTTTTCCCAGGCGAAATTCTCCATGAACTGGCTGGGCAGCTCGACCGCATCCCATTCGACGCCCGAAATGCCGCCGACCGACGGCAGATCGACCTCCGTCAGCAGATGGTGCAGCACATGGCCAAATTCATGGAACAGCGTCACCACGTCATTATGCGTGACCAACGAGGGACGATCACCCGCAGGCGGCGCGAAGTTGGTGGTGAGATAGGCAATTGGCCTGTGGAAAGCATCGGCATCCCGGAACCGCGCCCGGCACACATCCATCCACGCCCCACCCCGCTTACCAGCCCGCGCGAACAGGTCGAGATAGACCCCCGCAACAATCTCGCCGCTCGCATCCAGCACATCATAGAACAGAACATCGGAACGCCAGGACGAAACAGCTTCCCGTTCGATCAGACGCACATCGAAAAGCCGCTCAATCAGCTTCTGCGTACCCGCCAGCACACGCGGCAAGGGGAAATAGGCTTTCAGTGCTTCCTGATCAACCCCATGCAACGTCCGCCGCATCGCTTCGGCGACGTAGGACAGGTCCCACGGATAAAGTTCGTTCAAACCAAAATGCTCAGCGGCAAAGGTCCGCGCCTCTTCCAGTTCCTTCTCGCCAACCGGGCGAGCGCGCTTGGCGAGGTCAGCCAGAAAGGCCAGCGCCTCGTCCGCATCCGCCGCCATCTTGGTTTCGAGCGAGTGCGCGGCGGAATCGTTGAAGCCTAATATCTGCGCTGCTTCATGCCTCAGCGCCATGATCTGGTCGATCCGCTCGCTATTGTCATGGCTGCGGTCATCCGACTGATCGGACGCGCGCGTATTGTGGGCGCGATAAACCCGTTCCCGCAATGCCCGATCGTCGGCGTGAAGCAGGATCGCCAGCACACTCGGTTGGCGCAAGGTGATGAGCCAGCCCGGCAGGCCCTTTTCCTGCGCATAGGCGGCAAGAATGGCCTTGTCGCTTTCCGGCACTCCGGCGAGCGCCGCCTCGTCGGTGACATGCTCGCTCCACGCTTCCGTCGCGTCCAGCACGGCATTTCCAAAGCGGGTGCCAAGGTCGCTCAGCGCCACGCCAATGTCGAGGAAACGCTGGCGGGCCTCGCCCTCCAAAGCCACGCCCGCCAGACGGAACGCCCGCAACGCCAATTCGACGGCCCGCTTCTGCGCAGGAGGAAAATCAGTAAAATCGGGCCGGTCGGCCACGCGCGCGACCGCATCATGATGCGCCCGGTTCTGCCCCGCCTCCATCAGATAAGCCGTCATCAAGGCCTGTGCCGAAGCGTGTGCTTCCCGCAATTCCGGCGTGTCGGCTACCCCTGCAAGATGGCCGATGGGCGACCATGTGCGCGACAGGAGAAAGTCCGCCCGCTCCGCCGCCAATATGACGTTGCCGAAGTCATCAGATTGCCCAGCCGTAATCTGCTCGATCGCCGCGCGATGCTGGTCAATCGCAGCCTCTATGGCGGGAACCACATGTGCTGCCTCGATGGCGGCGAAATCGGGCAGGTCGGTATCGGCAAGGAGGGGGTTAAGAGAAGTCATGATTACTCTTGGTTGAGGCAGCCAAAACGGGCTGGGGAGCTCCTTAATTGGGCCATGACACCCCGCTCTTCAAGCTCCTGTCGCTACCTCCCCCGCACAATCTTAGCGCGCGTCCACCCCGTTGATCGCCAGGACCGACATAACAAGAGCCGTCGTCCCACTGCGGATACGGATCCGCCACTTGCACGTAGAGCGGAGAATGGTTGGTGGGCGGCGTGAACACCTCGCGCCGCCTTTTTTACCTGGCCAGCAATTCCACAACCTCGATCAGATGCCCCTCGGTATCGGTCACGAAGGCGACCATCACACCATGAGCTTCCCTGACTTCAATCGGCTGCACAACGTTGCCGCCAGCCTTTTGAACCCGCCCGACAAATGCCTCAAGGTCGCTCGTCTGAAATCCCAGGATCACCTCATCCTGTGCAGCGGTATACCGATCCAGAAACTTGAACAAAACGAAGGTAGCGCCGCCTTCGCCCGTAGCATTAAACAGGATTTCATCGATCTGCCGATCGCCAACCGTATCCTGAATCCGCGCCATTTCAACCAGGCCCACAACATCCTTGTAGAAGGCGGCGGTGCCCTCCAGATCTTGCACCACAAGCTTGGTAAAACCAAAATGCGAAGTCATTCATCCTACTCCACGAAAGATACAAGAAAGGGCCAGTGGATGGTCTCCACTGGCCCTCTGTGATCCTAAACGAACGACAGGATCAAGATTAGAACCGGAACATTCCGGTCAGGCCGAATTCGCGCGGATTGGTGACATTCACCGTGCGATAGCCGGAATCATAAGGGACTCCTGCGGCCGTATTGATCTGGGCGGTGCCCAGGTTGGTGTTGGTAATCCGCTTCTGGTTAAGCAGGTTCTTTACGAAAGCCGTAAGCTCGAAACGATCGTCTTCCGTGCGGAAGCCCGCAAAAACGTTTAGCAGGGTGCGCGAACGGTAGTCATAATCGACCTGGTCGGCATAGAAGCCCGGACGATAGTTCACGAGCGCCCGTACAAACGGCGTAAACTCACCCATCGGGAAACGGATTTCCGTATTCGCCGTGAGGGTGAAGTCCGGAGTCTGGGACAGGCGACCATTGGTCACGCAGTAGCTCACATTGCCCGGGCCAGTTATAACGGGGGAGCCGTCCTGATTGGGGACGCCCGTACCTGCGTAGTCATTGCAAGGTACGCGAGCATCTTTGAAACGGGCACGAACATAGGATGCGCTAATGCCCAAGTTCCAATTATCGTTGATGCGACCATCGATGGAAGCTTCCACGCCCTTGATCTTGGCATCGCCATTATAGTTGAAATCGAAGCCGCCGTTGGTCGGTTCTCCAGGGGCGATCGCCGTTCCATTGACACTGCAGGCCCCGTTCAATTCAGGGCAGTTATACTGGATGCCCGTGAACCGGCTCAGATAATTTTCCAGCGTCTGGTAAAACGCCGATACTGTGAAATTCACCCGGTTGTCGAACAGCTTGCCCTTCAGACCGGCTTCGAAAGAATCGGTCTTTTCGGGTTGTGTACGGATCAGGTCCCGGCTCACCCCGGCGGGAACAGCGACCCCCGTGCTACCGGCCCGATAGGAGTGGCCATAGGCCAGATACACGTTGAGGCGCGGATTGAACTCATAGGAAACCGTCAGGCCGCCCGTCAGAGGCTTGTTCGTGAAACGCTGCAGATCGGCCGGAACGCCTTCCTCAAATCGTTCAAAAGCAGGAATGCCGAAACCAGCATAACCCGGAGAGGTCAGGAAGATGTCCGTCGTCTGAACATTCTTGATAATGGAATAGCGCAGACCGCCTTCGATCGAGAAGCCATTGGAACGGTAACGCAAATTGCCGTTGAACGACCATGTCTGCGCATTCACCGGAGTGAACACCTCTGTATCGATCGGCAGATACACGCCAAACGCGACAGGAAGCGGAGCAAAGAACTGGTCTGATCGTTGATTGGTCACAACGGTGCCAGTCTGCTTCGTGTAGAACGCACCTACACCCCAGCCGAAACCTTCCTTGTTGTTGGACGCCAGGCGCAGTTCCGCCGAGTCCACCTTGTAGGGCGTGTCAATGGTAGACGCTTGCACATAGTTGGGGATCGCGTTGCCCGTGTCGAGGTCGCGTTCCGCCTTCAGCCTGCTGTATTGGTGAGCACCTGCGAAGGACAAGGTGGCCGGACCAAGATCATAATCGAAGGCCAGATTGACGATGTGGCTCTCATTCTGGTTACGGAACCGGCCGTCCGACACCGCGGTATAATCCGACTCAGAGAGAGCTGGCCCCGACGGGTTAAAGCCGTCCGGCACATTGCCAGCACCGACAACCTGCTGAAGCTGGCTGTTATCCGCAAACAGATACTGGTAGCTCAGATAGGCAGTGAAGTCGCTGCTCGGACGCCAGCCCAGCGTGACGCGCGCGCTTTCAGTGCGGCTGCGTGAGCGCTCGCCCGTCGTGATGTTGCGGACGTTGTTCAGGCGGTTGCCATCGACCAGGCCAGCGACGCGGATCGCAAGCGTGTCGTTGAAAGGCAGGGAAACGCCAGCCTGCACGTTGTAGCCATCGCGCGAGGTAGCGGTCGCCTGCGCATAGCCCTCGATTTCATCGAAGTTCGGGCGACGGGTCGCGATGGTGATGGAACCGGCCGGTGAAGACAGACCGCGCAGCAGGCCCTGCGGACCACGCAGCACTTCAATCTGCTGGATGTCATAGAGCGCCGTATAAACGGTCTGCGCATCCGTCGGAATTTCGTTATAATAGACCTGAACCGCCGGGCTGGTGCCCTGATCGGGATCGAAGGTCACGCCACGCAGGGTGGTCGTGTTGTTGCGGCCCGAGGTGTTGGTCAGCTCAAGACCAGGTGCAAGCTGCTGCACGTCCTTCGCGTCGAAAATGTTGAACTTCTGGAGCTGTTCACCGGTCGCAACGTTCACGGCCATCGGCACCGACTGAAGCGAACGCGATTCACGAGTCGCTGTTACGACGATTTCGTTGGTGGCGCCGTCATCGTTGCTGACGCCTTCCTGCGCCCAAGCAGCAACAGGGACAATCAGTGCCGCACCGCACAACAATGCAGAAATTCCGTTAACCTTCTTCATGACATCCTTTCCGAGAAGCCCGGACTTGGCCCGAGCGATGTGGAGCCCGCTAACGGCCATAGGACTTCATCGCAATCCGGAGACTCATCACCTTGCCGATTTTCGCACGCAACCGTGTTTTATGAGCAACACATGCCCAATTCATTCGTAGAGAATGCGATCGTGACATCCGCATATATATGAATGAATATTCATCTGATCGTATTTTTCGTTGATCGATGGGGAATCGATATCGATGTCCCCATTGTTCCGCTCAAACTACATTCTTGTTATTGGCACGCCAAAGTACGATTAATGTCGCATAATTTGGGGACGCATCATGACCGACAGCCGCAAGACAATTTTCCTGACCGGGGCCACCGGTAATATGGGCCGCGAAACGGTGAAGCGCATTGCCGAAAAGGCGGACACGCTGCGCCTGCGAATATTGGTAAGGCCAGAGGAAAAGTCGCACCCGGTCGTCAAGGACGTCCAGCGCCGTGGTCTGGCCGAAGTTATATGGGGCGACCTCACCGACCCCGCCTCGATCCGTAAGGGGGTTGAGGGCGCCGATGTCGTGCTTCATGTCGGCGCTCTGGTGTCACCGCTTGCGGATCGCCTTCCGGCCGAGCTTGTGACCCGCGTCAACGTCGGCGGCGCGCAGAATATCGTCGATGCGATCCACGCGGTGGGCGACCCCAAGCAGACACGGCTCATCTATATCGGCACCATCGCCGAAACCGGCAGCCGCAATGCACCTGTGCATTGGGGGCGGACGGGCGATCCGATCAAGATCAGCGCCTATGATCATTATGCGGTCACAAAGACACAGGCTGAAGCGATCGTCGCACAAAGCGGCATCAACCATTGGGCATCGGTGCGCCAAAGCGGCATGGCGCATTTCGAAATGTGGAAGATTTTCGATCCGATCATGTTCCACAATCCGCTCAATGGCGTGTTCGAATGGTCTACCGCCAATGACAGCGGCCGCTTGATGGCGGCACTGTGCGGCGACGACGTGCCGGATGCATTTTGGCGCAATTTCTACAATCTGGGCGGCGGCGCCTCATCGCGCGTCGTGAATCATGAGTTCATGGAGAAATCCATGCCCAACTACCGCAAGGTGCTGAAACCGCACTGGTTTGCCACCCGCAACTTCCACGGCCAATGGTATGCTGACTCCGACCGGCTCGAAGCGTTGGTGCCGTTTCGCGAACAATCGCTCGATGAGTATTTTCGCGAAGCCCCACGGCATATGCCGTGGATCGCCCGGATGGTGCCCAAGCTGATGCCGGGTGTCATATCAAAACAGATCGAGAAACTGGCCAACGGGCCGGACGGCAGCCTCAACTGGTTCGCCACAAATAATGAAGCCAAGATCCGCGCCTATTTCGGATCGCGCGCGGCATGGGAAGCCATTCCCCGCAATTGGGCCGACTTCCACTTCGCCCAGCCTTCGCGGGAACCCACCTTGCTCGATCATGGCTATGACGAAAGCCGTTCGCCGGAAGACTGGCGGATCGATGATCTGAAGGCAGCAGCAGAATATCGCGGCGGCAAATATCTTGGCAACTCTTTCGATGGCCCTGACGCACCCGTGGAATGGCAGTCCGCTGTCGGCCATCGCTTCACGATGACGCCGCGTCTATACCTCCAGGGCGGTCATTGGTGCCCCGTCACCATGCTCGATACCACCGCCTATGAAGCGGAAGCCGCGCGCAATCCCTTCTTCGCGCAGGTATGGGGCGACGCCGCCGGTTAAGCCGGAGAAGATATAGGGAGAGGTGGAATGAAAACGACGCTCGTTTGCCTGGCTGCCGCATGGATTCTAGGGATCACGGCGGCGGCCGCGCAACTGCCCGCCCCGTCGGAATTGCAGCAGGCGATCCCTCTTGGCACCGGCCCCGTGCCCGGTGGCAACGGATCGGAAATCTGGTTCGGCAAGTCCGGCAACATGAGCGTTCGCAATACCAGCGAAGCCGCCTTACTGCCCGTCCTCCCCGACCCGGCAAAAGCGACCGGCACCGCCATGGTCATTGCGCCGGGCGGGGGCTTCATGACGCTTTCCTGGGATCATGAGGGGATGGAGGTCGCTCGCCTGCTGGCCGATCAGGGCATCGCCGCCTTCGTGCTCAAATACCGGCTGGATCCGACCCCGCGCGACTGGCCAACGTTCGGAAAGATGATGCAGGGCAGAATGACCAACTGGGTCGGCAAGCCCGGTGAAGGTCTGCGCATCGTCACGCCCCCTTATGCGATCGCCGATGGGATCGCTGCGCTGAAGCTCGTCCGCGCGCGTGCGGCGCAATGGCATGTCGATCCGACCAAGGTCGGCATGATCGGCTTTTCTGCCGGAGCGCGAACGACGATCCGTGTGACCATCGACGCGCCGCTCGCCGACCGTCCCGCCTTCTCCGTCATGCTCTATCCGCCGATGGAAAAGGTGGACGTACCGGCCGACGCGCCACCCGCCTTCGTGGCGATGGCGACCGACGATCCGCTGTCAGGACGCGCGGGCTATGCGCTCATCGAAAGCTGGATCGCTGCTCGCCGCCCAATCGAGTTCCACGCCTATCAACGTGGCGGTCATGGTTTCGGCCTGGGTGACAAGGGCACGGCCACACAAGGTTGGACGGAAGCGTTGTTCCGCTGGATCGACCTCAACGGCTTCGGGGCAAAAGAAGCCCCGAAGCGCTGAGTTGGATGCCCCGTCCTAGCGCACCGGCACCTTCAACTTGGTGGTGGCGCGGGTCAGCGGATAGCGCTTGCCATTCCACAAGAAATCCCCCGGCAACCCTGTCGGCCGGGTGATCTCGGCATTTAAGGTGCTTCCCAAAATTCGGTAGCGGACGCTGACTGGCCCCTGAGGCGTGGCAGCGGTTGCGGACAGGCTCTTGAGCGATCCCAGCGCGGGCTCAACCTTCAACCGCGCATAGCCCGGCGCATCAGGCCCAATCCCGGCCACGATACCCAGCAGGTCGGCGCTCGGGTGCGCACTCCATGCATGGCTGTCCGATCGTGTCGATTGGCCCTTGCCCCCCTGCCCCGCGTCGTCTCGCTCTTCCGGCCAGGTCGTATAGTGCATCGCCAGCAGATCACGCCACGTCTTGAGCATGTCGAGATAACGGTCGCTCTTGCCCGCATGGACCAGCGCCTGCGCCAGATACCAGGAGAAATAATAGCTGACGCTCGTGATCCCTTCCGGTGCGTCTATGCCTTTGCCCGGCACCATTATCCGATCAATGATCGCCCCGGCCTCGTCGCGGCTCGCAACATCATAAAGGACAGCCAGCGCATTCATATGCTGGCTGAATCGGTCGCCGTCAGGATTATCCGCATAAAGACCGCGCGCCGGAACCCAGCACCGGTTGCGGATCGCCGCCTTCACCGTCTCGGCACGCGCGGCATAACGCTGCGCCTGCCTGGCGTCGCCAAAGGCTGCCTCGATCGCCGCTCCCTGCTGGAGAGCGCCGAGCCAGCTAACGCTCATCAGGCAGCTTTCGTCCGTCTTACCATAGGAAGGAAAGATGGTCCGGTCGGTGGCGGACTGGCCGACCCAGTCGATGAAGTTCCATTGCGGATTTTTACCCAACAGGCCGCTGGGGCGCCGGTAAGTCTCGAACCAGTCCAGAACCCGGCGCATGCGCCGGATGTTGCGGACGATGGGCGCGGGGTCAGGCTGGCGCAATCGCCAGTCATCCAGCATGCCGACCCACATCAGCGCGAAGGGCGCGATCACATTATTGCCACGCGTCGGCCAGGCGCCTTCCATAAGCCCGCCATCGACATCGGATGCAGCGAAGGCATCGATCGCCTGCTCGGCCAGACGAGGGTCCCCCGATACGGCATAGGAAATCAGCATCTGAAGGCGCGTGTCGCCCGCATATTGCAACTGTTCCCAATAGGCCGTGTCCATATAGGTTTCATGCGCATCGACCCGCGCCGTGCGCCATCCTATATCGAAAATCCGTGCAAGTTCAGGATCATCGCTTTCGAACTTGCCGACCTGTTGGAACGGATAGCCAGTCTCGTACGCGCGCAGCCCCTCCAGCACCAACGGCTGATCCTTGGTCTCGACCGTGATCTCGGCATAGCGCCATGTCCGCCACCATAGCGGGGCAAAACTGCGCTTCTCTCCATCAGCGATAAAGCTGTCCCATATGCCGATCGGCTTGCGATCCTCGATCAGGTTGCGGTCGCCCTTGCGGCCCTGCGCATCGTATAGCGCCTCGGTCCACAGCAGCTTGATCGCCGCCCCCTTCCCGCCGGACACGTCCAACTGAGGATAGGCCGACACCATCGCATCGCGCTGAATGAGCAAAGTCGCCTTGCTGTTGGCCGGAATCGTCACCGCCCGCGCAGGAAAAGCCATGGCGGCAGGCAGGTCAGTCCGCACCACCTTGCCCGCTGCCACAGACATATAGGATTGTTGGGGCAGCCGGTCGGCCACCAGCGTCCGCTTCGCCGCATCGGGAGCGGGAACAGCGTCCTGCCAGCCCTCGCCCTTTTCCTGTGGCCCGGCGGCATCGAAATCAGCCTTCGCCGCATCGATCTTCTCAGGGTTGCCCGCGACATAATACCATCGCTTCACCTGCCCCCAGCCATTGGCGAAGCCACGACCCTGGTCCCGCTTCACCCGCCACCCCCGCCGGTCAGTCGAAAGCTCCGCTGCCTCGCCTTCGCCGATCAGGCGAAACCCGGTCGCGACGCTCTGCTGGAACAGCGGCGCAGTGTTGGTGAACAGCGAATTGCCCTGAGCCGCCGAAACCTGCGCAGGCGTGGCATTGGCGGGCAGCTTCAGCGGCTGCACCCCGTTCCACACCGTCGCCGCGATGACGTTGACGCCTCGCTTCATATAGGGCGCAAGGTCGATGCTCTCCTCGCGCCAATGGGCGATGTCGCCCGTCGAAGGCCCTGCGGCCACTCGCACACCATTTACAAATAATATGAAACGGTTATCTGCCGTAACTCGCATCTTATAAGAGCGCGGTTTGCCCGGCAGGTCGAGCGTGCGACGGAAATGCAGGACGATCGGGCGCACCGCTGGCCCCGCCTCCGCATGACTGATCCAGCCCTCAGCGCCACCCGTCTGAGCGATAGCGGCGGGCGCAGCGCCCAACATCAGCGAAGCAGCCAGCAATGCGCCCATCCTCATCATTTCTTCTCCGGCGAAAGGGCGCGGGCCAACGCTGCATCGAGCGCGGCATTGAATTGCTGGGATATGGCCGCGCGCGGCACGATCAGCTGGAACCCATGGAAAGCGCCCGGTATCACCAGCAATTCGGTAGGGACATCCGCATCGATCAGGCGGCGGGCAAACTCCACATCCTCGTTCACGAACAGGTCGATGGACCCGACTCCGATAAAGGTCGGCGGAAGCCCCTTGAGGTTCTTCACCCGCGCAGGCACCGCACCTTCAGGCTGAGTGGCAGCGCCAGGCCGCCGCCCAAGCAGTGCCTGCCAGCCCTTCCGGTTCCACTCCGCCGTCCAGATCCGCTGGCCGATATGCGGCGGCACCGGACGCGAAGAACCCGTCCGATCGTCCAGCATAGGGTAGATAAGCGCCTGAAACGCGACCGGCACCTCGCCCCTGTCACGCGCCGCAATCGTCAGCATGGCAGCCAAGCCGCCACCCGCGCTTTCACCCATGACGACAATCCGCCCCGGATCGACGCCCAGCGCGGCGGCATTGCCGTGCAGCCATTTCAAACCCGCATAGGCATCTTCCAGAGGCCCGGGAAAACGCGTCTCCGGCGCCAACCGATATTGCACCGACACGATCACGCAGTTCAGCCGCTCGGCCAGGCTCTTGAGCGCGGGCAGATTGTCTCGCGCATCGCCGCCGATGAAACCGCCGCCATGAACAAAGAAGATGGCGCCGCGCGGCGCCCCCTGCTCGGCACCAGCGTTCACGACATAGACCGGCACCGACGGATGCCCGCGCGATCCGGGTGCCTGACGCTCCTCGACCCCTGCGGGCAGTGGGCCGAGCTTGGCAGGCTTGTATATCGCCCCGCTCCGCTGTGCCTGCATGATGCCGCGCGCGACCGGCCGCAACTCCGGATTGACCGACCTCAATCCTGCTTCCGGAGAAGGTACGACCGGCGCCGCTGCAATCAGCAGGCAGGATGCGATCGCGGCTGCGAAACGCCGCCCTCTCACCGTTGCGCCTCCAGTTTCGCTGGCCCCACCCATCCGGCCGGAACCGGCTTCAGCTTTTTGTAGATCTTGTCCTTGGGGTCGATCATCGCATTCTGGGGTACGTTGGCGACAGCAACGCTGATGTCATTCTTGCCCGCGCGAACAAGCTTCGTCACATCGACGCGGAACGGTGCGCTGAACAGCGTGGGCAAGCTTTGTCCGTTGACCGTCACCGTGGCAACATCATGCACTTCGCCCAGATCCAGCATCACGCTTGTTCCCTTGGTCAACCAGCCCGCATCGACATTGATCGCGCGCCTGTAGGTTCCCGTCCCTGCAAAGCGCGCCAGTTCAGGCACCTGCTGCCAGTCCTTCAGACTGATAGAGGCGAAATCCTGGCTATAGGGCTTGCGCTGGACATGACCGATCGCCTGAAGCCGCCACCCATCCATGGGCAGCGTCATGCTGGCCATGCTAGCGGATGCAGGAACGGTCACAGCCTGCGTCTGCGGATCAAGCATCAGCAGCGTGCTTTCGCCCGCCGCGAGGCTGATCGGCACGTCCGTCCCCTGCCCAGCGACGCGCGCCGACACAGGCGCAACCGTGCCGTCCATCGCATTCCACCGCGTCACGCCGCCCACTTCGGGCAGCGTCAGCGTCACCTGCCGTGCGGCCTCTCCTCTGTTGTACACAAAGGTCGCGATACGGCCCTCGATCTTCCGCTGAACGAAATAAAGATCGGCAGCATCGCCGGAAAAGCGCAGATTGGCCGGAATCGCCGCTGCCCGCAGAGCATCGGTCATGCCAGCGGCGGGAACGATCTTCGCTCCGGATTTCAGCGCGGCGGTCACTGCCTTCTTCACCCTCGCATCGCGCTGGCGAGCCTGGGCCAGCCCTTCATCCCGGCTCGGCGCCCGATCGGTGAAGAACACCGGCAGTCCCGCCTTCGCAAAACGCGCGATCGCCTCGGCTGTTTCTGCCTGAATGCCATCGATCGGCGGCAACACCAGCACCGGGTAGCGCTGGCCACCCTGCGAAACGAGCTGTTTCCCTTCGATCCGGGCATGAGCGATCGAATCCGGGTTGATCCGGTCAAAATCATATCCACCCGCCAGGAACGCCTTTTCCGCTGCCTGTTTGCCCGCGCCGTCATCCTCGATGCCGACATAATAGCCGTAGCGGCCATAGAAATAGGCGACCGGAACCACCGCCTCACCTGCTTGCATGACGGCCTGCAAGCGGCCGATATAGCCCGCCAAAGGCTTCATCGCGGGCCAGATCGGATTGGTCTCGTTCAACATGCTGGAAAAGCCCCCGGCAAAGGGGCTTGGCTGGAAAGCGTGCCAGCCGGGCCAATCGTCCGCATGGAAGCGGTAATTATAACCATGCAGGATCATGGAGTTGACGCCACCCGCCATGAAGGCATCGACCCGCCGCCGCATTTCGTCGGGCGTCACATCATAGGGGCGATTCCCCCATGCCAGGCTTTCCGCCGATACGATTGGACGCCCATAGAGATGCGCACCCGACCGGGCCATCCGCATGAAAAAAGGATCGCCTGAACCGGGCAGATCTTCGGTCTCCGGTATATCGACCAGACCATATCCCCGGATCGTATCGAAAGCGCCGCCATGCGCCTGGAACTTGGCCTTCAGGCCATGCGCATGGTTCCACGCGACGAAGGGTTGGATGAACCCCTCGATCATCATGTCTGAAACCGTGCGGCGATAGTCGGCGCGAACCCGTTCCGCCACATCGCTGTTCGCCGTGTCGAAATAGGGCGGCGACCAATGCTCGCTCCACGCCTGCATCCAACCGGGCTGGACAACGAAGGGCAGATAGGGCGTCAGGTCATATCCGCGCCGCTTCCTGAACTGTTGCAGCAATTCAGGTCCCCACTGAATATCCTGCATCAATTCCAGACTGTCCACGAATGTCGATCGGATTCCGACCGGGTCATTCCCCAACGGATCACCGACGCGCGCCGCATGCGTAGCAAAGGCTTGCGGGTTCATATGATCCAGTATCAGCTGCGGCCCCTGCCCGGCCGCGCCCAGCACACCGACGTCGGACGCATATTGGCGGAACACGAAGATTTGCCAATCGCCGGGCGGTGGGGTCCAGTCGAGCGTGCCATCATCACGCAACTTGCTGGTCAGGAGCACGCTACTTGCCGGGTCCAGCGTGCCTGCCGTCACCACATCCCGCCACGGCGTCAATGTCATGCCCATCGCGCCGGGCGCGGAAGGCTGAAGCACGGGCGCATTGCCTTTGACCGCAACGACCGCGACGGTGCGCGCCCGAGCCTCCATCCGCTTGCCCCAGTCGGCGACCTTCGGGTCCTTGACGCGCGCATCGAACATACTGAGCGCGCCCAGCCGCTTGGTGCGCTTGGGGATATTGAGCTTGATCGGACCAGCCTCCCCGCCCTTGACCTGGGTGCTGGCCATGGCGAGTTCGGTGAACGCCAGTTCCGGCGTGATGGCAAAGCCGCCGCCGGACGGCCAGGACGAACCCAGCGTATAGTCCAGCGTCAGGCCCAACGCCTTCGCCGCCTCCCCCGCAGCGCGGACATGGGCGAAGAAGGACGGCTCGGCATATTGGTCGACACGCGCTTTCTCGTCCGGCGTAAGCGTCACGAAATTGGGCGTGAAAGACTGAATCTCCGCACCGGCAAATCCGGTGTCCGCCATCAGCTTCAGCTCACGCTGCAATTCCTGATCCGTCACCGCATCGCCCGGCCACCACCAACGCAGCCGGGGCCGAGCATCGACGGGCGGACTCTGGAAATGATCGTCCAGCGGACCTGCAAAAGCCGGAGCCTCGACAAGTGCAAGCATAGCTGTTGCCGCCAGCAGGCAGTTCTTCATCAAACGCTTCGCTGTCATGGCTCAGGGCCTCCGGATCATACGGTTCAGCCGCGCCGTGCCGGTCAGCACCGGATCAGCGGCGGATGTGCCCACCTCTACCTTGACGTCACCCGCCGGCACCACCCAACGCTGCGCCTTTGCATCGAAGTCCGCGAGCACGCGCATGTCCGCCGTAACCGTGACTTCCTTGCTTTCGCCGGGCTTGAGATTGGGCTTCGTCCACCCGATCAACCGCTTGGCTTTGCCCGGCCGGGTGACGTAGACCTGCGGCACGTCCGCACCCTCCCGCTGGCCGCTATTTACCACGGTGAAGCGGACAGACAGCGCCTTCCCGCCCGTGACCTTCAGCCCTTCATAGCGGAACTGGGTGTAGCTAAGACCGTAGCCGAAGGGGTAAAGCGGCTTCAGCCCCTTCTTGTCGAACCAGCGATAACCGGCGTCCGATCCTTCCGGATAGACGATGTCGAACGGCTTCAAACCCGCCTGAAGACCATAGACGGCGCGCGTTTCCTTATCTGCTGGCGGCGCGTCGGAGCCGGGAAGCACTGGATTGGGCAACTGATCGACGGAGGCCGGAAAAGTGACGGGCAGGTGACCGGACGGGTTGACCTTTCCGGTCAAAACCCGCGCAATGGCAGCGCCGCCACGCTGGCCACCATACCATGCCGACAGGATGGCCGGGACCTTGGCCTGCCAGGGCATCAGGACGGGGTTGCCGGTTTCCAGTACGACGACGGTCTTTCCGTTCACGCTCGCCACGGCGTCGATCAGGTCGTCCTGCCCCTCGCCCAGCGACAGGTCCTTGTGGTCGGCCGCCTCGGTCGCGTATTTCTCCGCGAAAAGGACAACGATGTCGGCAGACTTCGCTGCCTGGACAGCGGCTGGCACATCCTTGCCGTCCAGATAGCTGACAGTCGCATTCGGAAACTCTGCGCGCAGCGCATCGAGCGGCGCCGTGCCGCCATAGCCGCGACGGGCAAAGCCAGCAGCGGGGCCGCTTTCCGCGCCCTTGGAAACGCGCTTCAGCCCGCCGACGGGATTGACCTGGCTCGACCCGCCGCCGCTCGGCACGCCAACATCGGCATTGCCTCCGACCACCAGGATCGTCTTCGCCGAAGCGGCCAGCGGCAGGATGCCACCCTCATTGCGGAGCAGGACGATGCCCTGCTCCGCCGCACGCTGCGCGATGTCGCCGTTGGCGTCATAGTCTATCGGCTGGCCCGGCTGTAGCGGCTTGTCGGCAACGCCATGGGCATAGATGGCGTAGAGCACGCGTCCGGCCGCCTTGTCGACCGCCGACTGCGGCACCTTCCCCGCCTTGACCGCTTCCACCATCAGGTCGGAAAAATAGCGCTTGCCGTCGATCTGCTCGCCTGATTGCTGATCAAGGCCTGCGATGATGGCTTCGGTCGAATGCACTGCGCCCCAGTCCGACATCACATAGCCCTTGAAGCCCCAATCGCGCCGCAGCACGTCGTTCAGCAGGAAAGGATTCTCGCAGGCGTATTTTCCATCGACGCGGTTATAGCCGCACATCACGGACCCCGGCTTGCCGCGTTCCATGCCGATCTGGAAAGCCAGCAGATCGCTCTCGCGCATCGCCTGCTCATCCATGTTCACCGATGCGATGTTGCGACCGGTTTCCTGATTGTTGAGCGCGAAATGCTTGATCGTGCCGATGATGTCATTGGACTGCACACCGCTGATCTGACTTCCGACCAGTTCGCCCGCCAGCAGCGGATCTTCGCCCAGATATTCGAAATTGCGGCCAGCGCGCGGGTCGCGCACCAGATTGACGCCGCCCACCAGCATCACGTTGAAACCCTTGGCCCGCGCCTCTGCACCAATCATTGCACCGCCCGCATGGGCGATTTCCGGGTCCCATGTGGACGCAAGCGAAAGCCCTGAGGGCAATGCCGTCGCCACATCGCCCTTGCGCATTTCCATCAGGTTGGACACGCCAAGGCTTGCGTCGCTTTCCACCAGCGTAGGAACGCCGAGATGCTCTACGCCTTCGATATATCCCGCGCTGACGGGTACTCCCTGCGGCCGCTTCGACGCAGGGACGAGGCCAGTCATGGGTCCGTGGATGAGCCGGATCTTCTCTTCACCCGTCATTTTCGACAGGGTCTCAGCCGCCCTGCGCTCAGGTGACTTCTGGGTATCGCGGGCATATCCCGCGACCGGCGTCAACATCGTCCCGGCGGCGGCAAGCAACAGGATGGATGAGGAATTCTTCATGATGTGCAGCCTCTCCGCTGGGGGGACATTTTCCGATTGTCGGCAGTTTACATTCTTACGTTCCAGGAGCGCACACGTCAATATTCGATCGGTGTCGTTCGATTTATTTCAGAAGGCCATTGCTTCCGCCCATGGCTTGAGTCAGAGATGCGGTCATGCCAGCCACGAAGACCGAGAAAGCATTCACCCCAAAACGCGGCCGACCCGACGCGAAACAGGTCGCCGCGATCGATCGTGCTATCCTGGCCACCGCCACCCGGATGTTCCTGGAACTGGGTTATGACGGCGTGGCGATGGAAAATATCGCTGCGGCCACCGGCGTTTCCAAAGGCACGCTGTACGCCCGCTATCCCTCGAAGGAAGCGTTGTTCACGACCGTCATCCATGATCGCGTCAAGCAATGGTCGCTTATGTCGGCAAGCCAGGATCATCTGCTGACCGATGACATTGCCGAACGCCTCCACCATCACGCGCAAGTGATCGCGCGATCGCTGCTTCAGCAGGAAGTGCACGCGTTCCAGGTCCTGACGCTCGCCAATCGTGAACGCTTCCCCGAACTCGCCCGCGCCATGTATGAAGCAGGCTATCTCTACATCGTGCGCCTTATCAGCGACGACATCAGCCAGGCTGCCGCGCGCGACGGCATTCCTGCCCGCGATCCGTCCGCGATCGCTCGACAGCTTGTAGCCGCCATCACCGGCTGGGAATTGCAGGAAAGCAGCGCGGGTCCGATCGTCGAAGCCGAACTGTTGGGCGCCGCCCGGAAAACCGTCGATCTTTTGATGGCCGCCCGCAAAAGCTGGTGACTTGAATTTAGCACGATATCGTGCGATATAGAAAATATTACAAACGGAGGATCCTGTTCCATGCGATTTTTGATTCTTGCTGCCGCTGCCCTGTCGCTCGCCACTCCGGCGCTGGCGGAAACTGCTGCTACCGCCAAGTACACCTCGGCCGACACCGAACTGGGCGTCCTGCTCGACAACCCCGCTGCCAAGGCGATTATCGAGAAGTACATTCCCGGCATGACCAGCAATGATCAGGTGGACATGGCCCGCGCCATGACGCTGAAGTCAATTCAGCAATATGCGCCTGATGATGTCACCGACGCCCGTCTGGCGGCGATCGACGCCGATCTGGCCAAGCTGCCCTAACGACAAAAAGCTCAGGCTTTATTGAGGGAAAAGGGGCGCGCAAGCGCCCTTTTTCTGTTGGGCACCCCTACCGCCTCATAAAAGAAAGGGCCGGTTTGTGGCCGGCCCAGGTAGGTGTAGGAGAGTGCCTGAAAGGCGCATCTAATTGAACATGCATGTTCGATAAGTCAAGCGACCGGCGAGCGCCTGTCAACACTCCCATCATATGGGAAACGGATCGTCATCTCCCGGTTGACGCGGCGTCACCAGACGCGCCGCCCTTGGCGTGATCCACCTTTCGATGCTTTCGACGATCTCATAGATCACCGGCACGAAGATCAGCGACAACGCCGTTGAGGTGATGAGGCCGCCGATCACCGCCAGCGCCATCGGCTGACGAAATTCCGCGCCTTCGCCAATGCCCAACGCGGTCGGCAGCATGCCCGCCGCCATCGCCACCGTCGTCATGACGATCGGCCGCGCCCGTTCACGGCATGCGTTGCGCAGCGCCTCCGTCATCGGCGTGCCCGCCCGCTCCTCTTCGATCGCGAATTCCACCAGCAGGATCGAATTCTTCGCGCATAGACCAAGCAGCATCAGCAGGCCGATCATCGCGGGCAGATCCAGCGTCTTGCCGAACAGCGTCAGCGCGGCAAAGGCACCCAGCAGCGACAGCGGAAGCGCGGCCAGAATGACCACCGGTTTGAAGAAGCCCTTGAACAACAGCACCAGCACCGAAAAGGTCAGCCCGATACCCCCCACGATCGCCAGCATGAAGCCGCCAAACAGCTCGGACATCGCTTCTGAATCGCCCGTCTTCGCTTCCTGGACCCCGTTGGGCAGGTTACGCATGACCGGCAATGCGTTCACTTCCTGCAAAGCCTGACCCAATGTCCGCCCGGCGATCAGATCCGCCTCCACCGACACGCGCCGCTCCCGGTCATAACGCACGATCTTGCCCGGTCCCGCCTTGAACCGAATATCCGCGACCGCCGACAAGGGCGTCGTCTGCCCATCGATGGTCGGCACGCGAAGGTTCGCGATCGTCTCCAGATCCTGACGCGATCCTTCTGGCAGGCGGACGCGGATCGGCACGCGCTCGTCGCCATCCGAATATTTCGCCACGCTGGCGTCGATGTCGCCGATAGTCGCGATGCGCAGCACCTGGGCCAGCGTCCGGCTATCGACGTTGAGGCGCGAGGCTTCCTCCGGCCGGGGCGTCACGATCAACTCCGGGCCTGCGGGCGGCGGCGCCGGGCGGGGGTCGGAAATCGACCGCACGTTGCGCATCTGCCGCAACAGTTCGATTTGCGTCCGTTCCAGCGCCTGCCCGTCCTCCCCGGCCAGCACGATGTTGACGCCAGCCGAACCGAACGTGCCCTGATTGGACAGGCGCACGTCTGGAATATCCCGCAATTTCGGCCTTATGATCTGGCGGAACTCATCCGTCGTGACGTCGCGATCATGTTTCAATACCACGGTCAGCGTGCCCGTGCGCATGTCGTCGCCCGCGCTGAAGCCGCCGGACGTTGATCCTACCTGGGCAAAGACCCGTTCCACTGCGGGCTCTGCCGAAAGCATGCGGGTGGCGTCGTTCACTGCCCGCGCCATGTCGTCACGCGTCGCGCCGGGCGGACCCTGCACCGCGATATAGAGATAGCCCGGATTGCCGACCGGCTGAAATCCCACCGGGGTAAGGCTCGCCAGCAGGAGCGACAGAAGGAAAATCCCGCCACCGATCGCCATCGTCATCCATCGGTGGGCCAAGGCCCAATCCAATATGCGGCCGTAAATCGGATTCACCGGCCGCTTTTCCCGATGCACCCGATCCTTGAGCGGCACGAGAAAATAGGCCGCCATCAGCGGCGTCAGCAAACGCGCCACGACCAGCGAGAAGAGCACGGCGACGGCCACGGTCAAACCGAACTCGCGGAAAAATTGTCCCGCCTGCCCTGGGATCAGTGACACGGGCGCGAACACGGCAATGATCGTCGCAGTCGTTGCGATCACGGCCAGACCGATGGCATCCGCGCCGATCAGCGCGGCGCGATACGGTGTTTCGCCGGTCTCGATACGCTTCTCGATATTCTCGACCTCCACGATCGCGTCATCGACCAGGATGCCGATCACCAATGTCAGCGCCAGCAGCGTGATGCTGTTGAGGCTGAACCCCATGGCTGACATCAGGACGAAAGTGGGGATCAGGGATAGCGGCATGGCCACCGCCGCGATGATCGTCGCACGCCAGTTGCGCAGGAACAGATAGACGACGATTACCGCCAGAAAGATGCCCTCGATCAACACATGCTGGGTCGATGCAAAGGTCCGCCGCGTCGAATCCACCGTGGACACCAGCTTGGTGAAGGTGACGCCCGGATGCTCGGCCTGAAGCTGGGCTATCGCCTTGACCGCCCGGTCCTCGACACTGATGTCGCTCGCTTCGCGCGTCTTGCTGATCTGGATCGCGGTCACGGGCCTGCCGTCCAACCGCGCAAAACCCCGCTGTTCGGCCGCGCCATCGCCAATCTCGGCAATGTCGCCCAAGCGGACATAACGCCCCTGAACCGGGATCGCCAGATCACGCAACCTGTCGATGGTGATGGATGACCCAAGGACACGGATCGTCTGTTCGACCGCGCCCACATCGGCACGGCCACCCGGATCGTCGCTATGAAACGCGGCGAGCGCGTTGTTCACCTGCGGCGCTGTCACGCCCAGTGCCGCCATGCGCTGCGCATCCAGCACGACGTTGATTTCCCGATCCGCACCGCCGATGCGGTGAACCTGCGCCACGCCTTGCTGGGCCTGCAATGCGCGCGTGACCACCTTGTCGACGAAGCGCGACAATTCCGTGTTGCCCATCGCGGGCGCGCTGACCGCGTAGGTCAGAATGGGTGCGGCATCGATGTCCAGACGCTGCACCAGCGGCGGGTCGATCCCCGGCGGCAAATCGATGCGCGCGCGCTCCACGGCGGTACGGACATCGTCCGTCGCCTTCTGCATGTCGCTGTGCAGTTCGAACTCGACCGTCGTCGTGGACGATCCCAGCACGGCCGTCGAACTGATATGCTTGACCCCGGCCACGCTGCTCAGCGCATTTTCGATCGGCCGGGTGATCTGGTTTTCGACTTCGCTGGGCGCCGCCCCATTTTGCGTCACCGTCACGCTGACGACAGGGAAATTGACGTTGGGGAACTGCTTTATGGGCAGGCCGATATACGCCACGATCCCCGCGATCGTCAGCAGGATGAACAGCGAAACAACCGGAATCGGATTGCGGATGGCCCAGGCGGAAATGCGCATGGTTATTTGCCCCTGCCAGCGGCAATCCGCACCCGGTCACCCTCCAGCAGGAAAGCCCCGCCGCCCAACACGGCTCGCACGCCGGGCTTCGCGCCGCTCACTATCTCGACCATGCCACCCGCGCGCCGCCCTGTCCGCACCGAAGCGCGATGAACCCGGTCGGACTTGTCGAGCAACAGCATATAGGCGCCGTCGGCATCATAATGCACGGCGGCTTCAGGCGCGGCCAACACGGTGCCGCTGGCTTTGACGAACTCCGCCTTGGCAAATCCGCCGGGCCGCAATTGCGGGTTCACCGGCAAAGCGATGCGCGCGCGTGAAAGCCCTGTCTGATTATCGACGCGCGCGCCCAGCAGCCTGATCTTGCCCGACAGCCTGGTGCCCGACGCCAATGTGACCGTAGCGGGATCGCCGATGGACAGCGTTCCCATGGCTGCTTCCGCAACTTCGGCGTCCAATTCGACCAGATCGTCGCGCGCAATGGTGAACAGCACCGTGCCCGATGCGGACGGCTCGCCCGGCCGCGCGGATCGCTGGAGCACACGGCCCGCCACGGGCGATCGGATGATCAACCGGCTCTGGCGGGTCAGCAGGTCGTCAAGCTGCGCCTTCGCCACGCCCACTGCGGCCTGCGCCGATCGTGCGGCGATGCGCCGCTGGTCGATCGCCTCCTGCGACAGCACGCCCTGATTGTCGAGCCCCGCCACCCGGCCCGCGTCCATGCGAGCCCGCTCATAGGCGACCTGTTGCTGGCTCAACTGCGCGCGCGCCTGATCGATCTGCGAACGCAGCAGCGTATCGTCCAGCACCGCCAATACCTGTCCCGCGCCTACTCTGGCGTCTTCTTCCACCAGCACGCGGGCGATGCGATAGCCCGAAAGCTCAGGCGCGACTGCAACTTCCTCGCGCGGGATCAGTCGGCCCGAGGCGCTAAGGCCTCCTGCCAGCGCCCGATGATCGACCATGGCCACCGTCACGGTCGGCGGCGGTGGCTCCTTCGCCGCTTCCTTGCCCCCACCGCAGGCAGCAAGCAGCAGGACGAGGGGAAGCGCCATGGCAAAGGGATGCGGCTTGAAGGTCACGGCATTTCCTTGGATTGAATAGGCAGGGCGACCGGCGGCTGTTCAGGCGCCGTCGCGGGATCGTCCGGGCTCCATCCGCCGCCTAAAGCACGGAAGGCGCCAACGGCATTGCCCAGCGCCTGTGTCCGCGCATTGGTAAGGGCACGGCGCGCGGCGCGCCATGTCTGTTCCGACTGAATCAGCGTGGTAAGGTCGATCAGCCCCGCGCCATAGCCCTTGCGCCCCGCGTCAAACGCAAAGCGTGCCCGTTCCTCGGCAAGACTAAGGTCGGCGAGCCGCACCCGATCGGCAGCGACCAGTGCCAGAGCGATGTCCGCATCTCGGAAGGCTGCCTGCACTGCTGCCTCATAGCTCACCACGGCGCGTTCGCCCTGCGCCTCCGTCGCGCGCAGCTGCGCCATCAGTCGGGTGCGGTCCAGGACCGGCAGGCTCAATCCGGCAGCGATGGACCAGAGGCTGGAAACGCCGCCCGCCACCCCGGACGTGCGGTTGATGCTGCCATTGCCTTGAAGCGTGAAACGAGGGAACAGCGCCAGCCTGTCGACCTTGACGGCGCTCGTCGCTGCCGCGACCCGCGCCTCGGCAGCCAATATATCCGGCCGCCGCGTCAGCAGCGACGCGGGCAGCAGCGGCGGCACCGGCGGCGCCGTGTCGAGCCGTGCCTCTATCGGCAGGCTATCGGTCGGGGCGTCCGGCGTTCCGATCAGGACCAGCAAGGACCGCTTGGCGTTTCGCAGCGCCGTCTCGATCCGCGTCAGCTCTGCCTGCGCTGTCGCCGCATCACCTTCCAGTCGAGCCGTTTCCGAAGCCGCTACCAGCCCGCGATCGCGGCCGAGCTGCGAGGCTCGCTCCAATTCTCTCGCAATGCGCAGCCCCTCCTGCGCGTCGTCGCGTTGCACTGCCAATCCTCGCGCCTCGAACAGCGCGCTCGCAACATCGGCGGCTAGGCTCAACCGGGCAGCATGATAATCATAGGCAGCCGCCACATAGGTCGCCCGCGCCCCTTGTCCGATCGCGCCCAGCCTGCCGAACAGGTCCAGTTCCCAGCTGGGGCTGAAGGCCAGCGACTGGCTGTCACTGCGCGCGGTGGACCCGAACAGATCGGTTCCCGACAGCTGGCGGCCATCCTGTATCTTGGCCGATCCGCTGACGGCGCCCGTCGGCATGCGCTGGGACAGCGACTGGTCACGAATCGCGCGAGCCTCGCGCAGCCGGAAATAGGCTGAACGAGCGTCGGTGTTCTGCGCGAGCGCCTGTTCCACAAATGCGGAAAGTTGCGGATCGTTGAAGCGGCTCCACCACCGGTCCAGCCTTTCCTCGGCCGCCGGGGCGGGTGCCGCTTCAAACCGCTCGGGCAACGCGATCCTGGGGCGCGCGAGTTCGATCGACGGTGCGCAACCACACAGCAGCGCACAGAACAGAAGTGATGAACGGCGCGGGCCAGAAAGCGGCAAGCGGAATGACTCCAACCTTGATCGACAGCGACACGGATAGCGCCGCGACAAAAAGAAACAAGATTGTTTATTTTCAACCGAAGCTTTTTTTGCCAATGCTTTCCTTCATGACTTCCACTCCCCCCATCCGCCGCCCCGGCCGCCCCCGCCGCGAAGAAAGCGGCGACGTCGAGCAGCGCCTGGTCGACACCGCGATGCAGCTGCTCGTCGAACATGGGCCGAACCTCACGATGAATTCGATCATCGCCGCATCCGGTCTGTCGCGGAAAACCGTCTACGCCCATTATCCCAACAAATCCGCGCTGTTCGCCGCAGTAGTGCGGCAAATGCTGAATTATGGCCTCGAACCGATGACCGTCCCTCCCCGCCCCGACTGGCGCGAAAGCCTGCTCGCATTCGTTGAGGCCTGCCTTGCCGAAGTGTGCGAACCCTATGCCACCGGTATGCGCCGCCTGTTGATGTTGAACCCATCCTTCATGGAAGAAGCCCGCCCTCATATCGAACAGGTCGTCGTGCGCCGTTATCTCGATCCCATGATCGCATTTCTACAATCGCAGATCGACCAGGGCACCATCCCCGATCAGGATGTGGCTTTCGCGGCCGAGTCTCTCACCAGCCTCATCCTCTCCGAATCTCATCGCCGCTTTTTTCAGGGCGAGGCCGAAAACAGCATCGATCCGACCCATCTCAATGCTCATGCGCGCCGTTTGACCGGCTTGTTTTGCGGCGGCATCTTGGCGCCAACGCAGAGCTGTTGAAGTATGGTTTAGCATCACCCTTCCCGCTCGGCTCAACGAACCGGCGAAGCAATTTTGCTCATCCGGTTCATTTCGTACGTCGACGTTCAGAAAAGCGTTGCCAGCGTTGTCCACTCGAATATAGTGCAGGAAACGGCCCAAATTAACGAGAGCCGTTTAACAGCAACACCCTCAGGGGAGGATTATCGATGCGAATTAAGCGTGTCTTACGCGCAGCGCTTCTGTGCGCTGGCGTTTCTGCTTTTGCCGTACCCGCGCTGGCGTACGCTCAAGCCGGAGCTGAAAATAGCTCAAGCGACATCATCGTAACCGCCACGCGCCGGGCGGAAAAGCTGCAGGACGTTTCGATGTCCGTAAACGTGGCCACTGGCGAACAGCTCGAAAAATTCAAGATCTTCGACATCAAGGACGTCTCGCAACTCGCACCGGGCCTTGAGTTGAGCAACTCGACCGGGCGGAATAATACGACCACGCTGCGCGGCATCACCTTCGATCCGGATCAGGGTACCGCTCCAGCGGTCCAAGTCTATCTTAACGAAATTCCGGCCGATGCGCAGACCGTTTACACCGCCATGTACGACATCGGGCAAATTGAAGTGCTGCGCGGCCCGCAAGGTCTGCTGCGGGGCCTCTCTGCACCTGCGGGCTCCATCACGATCACGACACGGCGCCCGAACTTTGACGCGCCAGAAGGTTATGCCCAGGCAACTGCAACCGACCGCGCTGGCTATAACGTGCAGTTTGGCGCTTCTTTGCCTTTCAACGACAAGCTGGCTATTCGCCTCGCCGGCGTGGTAGACGGCAATCGCCTCAATCACGTGCGCAACGTCAATCGGAATGGCGAACGGTCAAGGAGCCGCACCGAAAGCGTGCGTGGCACCCTGGGCTGGAGACCTACGGACGATTTCACCGCCTATCTGACCTATCAATATCTGTACGCCGACAACCGGCAGTTCCAGCAGGTCATAGGCAGCGGCAACACGCCCTTCTATCTTGATGGCTTCGATTTTGCACAGCCTTCCTATGGTTTCGGCTTCATTGTGGCTCCAGACCCCTCGGTTTCGTCCGGACCGCCGTTGAGCACTTCCGACTACAAGGCGGTGCAAGAAGGGGTGTTCCGTAACCGCAACGAAACTCATATCGTCAATCTGGTGACCGATTGGGATTTGGGTCCGGCTACGCTTTCCGTCGTGGCCGCTCACCAGTTCACCAAATTGAACATCAGCCGCGACACCGACACGGGTAATGCCGTCCCCGGTTACGCGCCGGCTTCGAATGTGGTCACGCCATATAAGGTGGATACGGCCGAAATACGGTTGTCGTCAAACAACGACGAAGGGCTTGGCTGGGGCGTTGGCGCTTTTTATCAGAAGCAGACGGGCACCACGGTTGTGAATCAGGCGCAGGATACAATCATCGCCCCAACGCTACCGCTTACCCTCTCCCCTCTGGATTTGAGGATCGTGGTCCCGGTTGATTCATCGACTTGGTCGTTCAACGGCAATCTGCGTTACAAAACGGGTCCGCTGACGGTCACCGGTGGCCTACGCTACTCCATCATGAAAAATACGCAGGTCACCAGCATCTTTTTCGATCCGTTGCCCGCGTCGATCCCGTCAAATCCCATTGTGGACGGACCATTCCGTGGCAACGAGAAGCCGATCACTGGTGGCGCGACCGTCAACTACGCTTTCTCACCCGCTCTGAATGCCTATTTCTCCTATGGCCATTCTTTCCGCGCGGGCAGCCATGCGGTCGCAGCGCCCACCTTCATTTCCAACGATCTGGTTCAGACCTCACCTGAAAAGACCGATTCCTTTGAAATCGGCCTCAAAGGTTCCGCCCTCGATCGCAAGATCGATTTCACGGTCGCAGCCTTCTATCAGAAGCTCGACAATTTCTTGAATCGCTTTACTGGCATTCATTATAATGTGGTGCGCTTCGGCGGAGCCTATCAGGCTACTGGCAGCTTCGACTTCAACTACAACACTAAAGCCACAGTCAAAGGCGTGGAGGCCGAGATTAATGCTCGTCCGACTCCGGATTGGGATCTGAATATCAGCGGATCATATGCCAAGGCCCGTTTCGACAATGCCACTGTTCCATGCAACACATTCGACGCGAACGGCAACCCAACCGTCGTCGGCACGGGAGACGTGAGCTATTGCACGACCAGCGGACGCATGGCGGAAGTTCCGGATTTCACTCTGAGGGCCAACACGGAAATCCGTTTCCCCATGGGATCGGTTACACCCTATATCCGTGCCCTGCTGGATTATCGCCCCGGCTTCCATTCAGAACGCGTGAACTATAATTACCGGGATCGCGAATTGCTCAATCTGTTCTTGGGCGTGCGCTCGGATGATGCGGGCTGGGGCGTTGAACTGTTCGCACGCAATGTGCTTAATCAGAAACGTATCACGAACATCTCAGCGGGCAACAGCACCATGTCGACCTACTGTGCGCCCGGATATTATCTAAATCCGGCACTGTGCAACGGTAGTGGGTTAACACTCAATTCGGGCTATCGTGGGGTGAACGTGATGAACCCGCGCGAGCTCGGCGCAACGCTCAGCTTCAAGTGGTAATAACCTCTGTGGCCTCCCTCTCCTTTCGGGGGTAAGGGGGCGCAGACCTGTCCAATGTCTGAACCCTGTTCCTGCATTGCGGGGGCAGGGTTCTCTTTTGGCGAACAGCGGCCCTGCTGAAGAAGCGGTCGCAGAGATCAACAGATTTCTCCGCTATCGTTGATGCTTCCCCTGAACGTTCGGGAACCGCGAGCGTCGGTCATGACAGCCCACTTCAGCAACCGAGTGGTTTTAACCCATTTGGTTCTCCATATATCGGTCAGGGAGTTCTCTATGGCTCGCGCTTGCGCGTCTTTCCTCACGATAGGATGTCGGAGAATGGCCGGTCCATGCACGAAAGGCTTGGCGGAAGGCGTCTGAATCGCAATAATCCAGTCGCCCAGCGATTTCCTCGATGGACAAACCAGTCCTTCGTAACAAATGAAGTGCCAGCTCGCGGCGGCAGCTTTCGCGTACCTGACGGTAGCTTGTGCCCTCCCGCGCCAATTGACGGCGCAGCGTTGCCTCGCTTCCCCCAAGAGTAATCACTATCTCCCCAAAGGCAGGCAAGCGCCGGTCGCTCTTCAGGGCCGCCATAACAATGCCACGAACGCGTATCTCAGTTGGCATGCGCTCGGTGTCCCGCGCACTCGAAACGAACAGGAGATTGCTGAGCGGCCGACGATGATGGTCTTCCCAGCTGCGCATCACGGGATAATCCAGCAGAGACGCACTGAAATCAAAGCCGCTCCAGCCTTCGTTCAGGCGCACCGGAAAAGGCAAGGCTGGCAGGCTCAGCACCTCGAATATTTCCGGAGCATGGTTCAACCAGGCATTGCGTGCTGGGATCGCATGATCGATCAGCCAACCAAACAGGCCGTGTATTTCCATCACACCGAAAAGGTCGATCAAGCAGCCCGCTGACGTCGATCCGCCGGTTCGCATCGCTTCCAATTGAAGTTCAGCCCTGTCTCCATAGGTCCGCAGCGCCATCTTGCCACATCGCCAGTCGATGGCTTCAAAACAGTCGCAGCAACGCATGATGGCTTCACGCAAGGTTCGTGCGCTCGTCAGGCTGTACATTATGACGCGCCAATCACATGGGCCTAGCCCCCGGCGTCCTATCATCACCGCGTCCCGGCGCGCCAGTTCGTTAATCGCCTGGCTGGTCATCCGCGCAAGATCGGAAACCGGCAAGCTTCTCAATGAGCTTCCCCCATCGACCGACCGGCCTACATGGGCAAAAAGTGGCTCAGTGGACCCGAACGCTTCGGCATAAATGGCGAGCACGCGCTCAGCCACGCTCTCGGCAAGATGCCATTCGCCGGATTCCGTCTGTAATGGCCGCATTGATACTTCCCTTGATTTTCGATCAACCTAGTCGATCCAGCGCCCAGGATAAATCTTTCTGTTTCCGGTGTTGGCGCAGATTGAATGCGCGAAATTGCCGCGCCACATGATCGATTTTGGGGTGGTGGCAAAACGCAGGAAGAGTCATGAAATCTGAAGCACCCGCCTAAAGCGGCATCAGAGAGGAATATATGAAGGGCAGATTGGGATCGACCGGCGGTCGACCGACCAGAACATATGTGGCCCTGCCCCTGATCGCGGCATCCCTCATCGGCGCCGACGCGCCCACGGGCGGTGAGACCGGTGTGCATGCCTTCGTACTCAGCAATGTCTATCTTGCCCAGGGTGGGGAAAAGGATAGCTGCCCCGTACCCGATAGCGGGGACCTCGATCGATTCTATGCGATGCTGCCGCCTGCCGAGCAGGCCAAATATGCCGGCAAGGAGAAACGGCAGGAACTTGAGCAGCGGATGAACGAATATTTCAAATTCCGCAGAATATTTCTTCGCGGCGACCGCTCATCTTCCGTGACCTTCCCGCCGGGTTATGATCCAAAGGCAGAGCCAACGCAGGAGCTGGCGGCGGCGATCGGCGCCCTGAACGGTTTACCCAAAGGCGCCGGGCGGCTCGCGTTCCAGAAGCGCGAAGTGGTTTACAGCGCCTGCTCCAACCCCGCAGATTTCCCGGCATTGGCGAAGAACTTCAAGACCTATGAGGGCAAGGTTGCCGCCGGTATCAACCTGGACGGTAAAAAAGGAAAATTGGATTTCGAAGGGCCGGATGGCGCAAGTGGCGTCGATAACCGGCTTTGGCGCGCCGTCGGCTGCGTTTCCACCTTCCGCGAAAACGGCAAGGAAGTAGTCGCGGGTAAGACCATGATCTCGGCCCGGGCGCCCACTGTAATCGAGCTTCGCGGCGTCGACAGCCTTCAGGATGACCCTGAAGTGAGCGTCACCATTCTTGCTGTCAGTGAACCGCTGACCCGCGACGGCCGTGGCGGCCCGCTCGCCCGCGCCACCTTTACGCCCGACCCTGATTCCCGGCTTCGCGCCACAGTATCAGGCCGCATTACCGGAGGCGTCCTGACGACGGATCCGGTCGATCTGACCATGAACTATAAGGAACAGATAGTGGATGCGCCCCGCCACATCCGGGGCGCCCGGTTGCGTGCCAAGTTCAGCCCTGATGGCTCGATAGAAGGTAGCATCTTTGGCTATTACACACTGGACAGCTTCTATGACTCCATCGAACAGATGACGCAGAATGGTGCCAATCTGACGCGAGTATCCTGCCCCGGTATTCGCAAGGCGATCGATCGTTTCGCCGACGGCTATCGTGATCCGCGCACGGGTCGCTTCACTGCCATATCGTCGGCCTATGATTTCGTCGGCGTAAAAGCCTTTCTTGCTCCGCCCAGCCAAGTCGCACAAAGCGAGGTGCGTCCATGAAGGTCCGCGCCCTTCCCTCGCTTGCCCTGGCTGGCGCCTGCCTCACCCTTGGGCTCAGCATCGCCCTCAACGGAGCGCGCGCCGATGAAACGCACGCGGACACACCTCCCAGCCAGATCCGGCGCTTGACGGAAAGCCAGTATCGCAGCGTCATCGCCGATATTTTCGGCCCCGACATCAAGATTGTCGGCCGGTTTGAGCCAGACCTGCGCATCGACGGACTTCAGGCGGTCGGCACCAGTGCCGTCTCCGTCACGGCAGCAGGCCTTGAACGATATGAGACGTTAGCCCGCAGCATCGCGACGCAAGTGACGGACGAACAGCATCGCGGAAAACTGATCGGTTGCGCGCCTACTCCGGCGGACAAGGACGGCGCTGCTTGCGCCCGCCAGTTTATTCAACGTGTCGGCTCGCAGCTTTACCGACGCCCCTTGAGCGAGGGCGAGGTCGCGGCTCTGACAAGGTCAGCGACAGAGGCGACAACTACGCTTGGGAATTTTCACGCAGGTCTGGCGGCAACGCTCGGCGGAATGCTGACCAGCCCCGAATTTCTGTTCCGCATAGATCGCCCCGGCCCCTCGCGCCGGAGCGTCGATGCATGGTCGAAGGCAAGCCGCCTGTCCTTCTTGTTATGGAACAGTTCACCAGACCAGACATTGCTCGACGAAGCACGCAGCGGCGCGCTCGATACCCAGGCAGGACTTGCCAAGGCCGTCGATCGCCTGATCGCCTCGCC
The DNA here is from genome assembly GCF_055394715.1 of Sphingobium sp. TomTYG72. NCBI lineage: Bacteria > Pseudomonadati > Pseudomonadota > Alphaproteobacteria > Sphingomonadales > Sphingobiaceae > Sphingobium > Sphingobium sp. TomTYG72. Next base: position 837,745 of record NZ_AP027337.1, read on the forward strand.
ACGGTTCCATGAGGGTGTTCGCGCCTTCTTTACCGACTATCTCCGGCTGGATGGAATGGACGATCTGGCGAAGGACACCCTTATCTATCCCGCCTATTCGCAGGCCGTCGGCACTTCGTTGCGAGACCAGACGCTGCGCACCATCAACTGGTTGCTGGTGGATCGGAAGGGCGACTATCGCGATCTTTTCACGACGCGGTCCATCGCGATGAACCGCGCGCTCGGCCCGATCTACGACGTGCCGGTGACTAAGCCCGACTGGTACATTTATGAATTTCCGCAGGGTGATCCGCGAACCGGGCTGCTCACCCACGCCAGCCTGCTTTCGCAGCATTCGCATCCGGGCCGCACCTCACCGACACTTCGCGGGGTAGCGCTGCGCGAGATATTCCTTTGCGAGAAAATCCCCGCCCCGCCCGCCAACGTGAATTTCGCGGTGGTGCAGAATGTCGATAACCCGACGCTCAAGACGACCCGCGCCCGGCTACAGGCGCACCTTGATGACGAGGAATGCGCCAGCTGCCACCGCCGCACCGATCCTATAGGCTTGGGCTTGGAACAGTTTGACGGCGTCGGCCAGTTCCGAAAGGTCGAACATGACGAGGTGATCGACGTCACCGGCGATTTCGAAAAGCAGGCCTACAACGGCGCCGCTGCTCTTGGGCAATTGTTCCACGACAGCCCGCGCGTCAGCAGTTGCCTCGTCCAGTCGGCATGGCGCTACGCCAATGGACGCAATCCGGTGGAAGCAGACGGAGCCGGGATAGCGCGACTGAGCCAGGGCTTTTCGGCGGGCGGCTATCGCTTCCCATCCCTGATGCGCGCGATCGCGCTGGACCCCGCATTTTACGCTATGCCGCGCCTTGCTCCTGCAAGCCGCGTGGCAACGGTTCGCAGATCGAAGGAGACTGGCTGATGTTGATGAATGGAACGACACGGCGCGGTTTCCTGCTGCGCGGGATATTGGGCGGCGGTGCAGTTACGTTGGGGCTGCCCCTGCTGGACGCGTTTCTGGACAATAACGGCACCGCCTTTGCCGCGACGCTGGGGGGCGGGCGCCTGCCTGTGCGCTTCGGCACATGGTTCTGGGGATGCGGGATGATCCCCGATCGCTGGCAGCCAAAATCCATGGGGGCCGATTATGACCTGCCGCCACAACTTGCACCCATTGCCGCCGTGAAGCAGCATGTAAGCGTCCTGACCGGCTTCGACGTGATGCTGGATGGCAAGGGCAATCTGCCTCATCTGTCTGGCAACACCGCCGTGCGCACGGGCGCGCCCGCAGACGACTGGCTCGCCATTCGGGCACCTACGCTAGACGTCCTTATCGGCGATGCGATCGGCGGCGGCTCCTTCTTCCGTTCGCTTGATCTTTCAGCGGACGGCAATGCGCGCACCAGCTATTCATTCCGCGACGGACGCAGCATGAATGCCGCCACGCCAAGCCCGGTTGAATTTTACCGCAAGATTTTCGGCCCGGACTTCAATGATCCCAACAAGGCCGATTTCAAGCCCGATCCGCGCATCATGGTGCGCCGGAGCGTATTGTCCGGGGTTACCGAACAACGCCGCGCACTGGAAGCCAATCTGGGCGCGACCGACAAGGCCCGCCTGGACCAATATTTCACCTCCGTCCGCGAGATGGAAGGAAAGCTCGCGCTACAGTTGCAGAAGCCCCCCCCCGCCGAAGCCTGCGTCGTACCCGCCGAAGCACCGGCCATGTCAGGCGACATCACGGATGTCCAGCAACGGAAGATCAATCACAAGCTGATGGCGCAGATGCTGGCCATGGCACTGGCCTGCAACCAGACCCGCGTGTTCAACATGAATTTCTCGACAGCGGCGTCCGATCTGCGTCAGGCGGGTCAGACGACGGGGTATCACCAGAACACGCATGAGGAAATGATCGACCGCGCCATCGGGTATCAGCCGACCGTGGATTTCTTCGCCACCCGCAGTATGGAAGCCTGGGCGGATTTCGTATCAGCCCTCGCCGCGATCAAGGAAGGCGACGGCACCCTGCTCGACAACACGCTGGTGTTTGCGCATTCGGACGTGTCCTATGCCAAGAACCATGATGTTCTGGGCATTCCGGTGATGCTGGCCGGGCGCGCAGGCGGAAAGGTCAAATCCGGCATCCACGTCCATGGCAATGGAGAGTCGATCAGCCGTGTCGGCTTGACACTCCAACAGGTTATGGGAATTTCGGTCGACTCATGGGGCATGGATGCCATGAATACCAAGCGGCCCATCGGCGAAATATTGGCGTGACGATCACAGAAAGAATGAGGCAGAAGATGAAGCTTCCCTACTCCCTGGCTTTGGCAACCCTCGGCTTGGCCGCGAGCTACGCGGCCTATGCCGCCACACCTGCGGTGACCAACGCGATCAAGGCGCGCCAAGCCAGCTACAAGGAGATTGGCGGAGCTTTCAAAAGCATCAATGATGAGCTGAAGTCCGGATCACCCGACATGAACAGCGTCCGCCCGCTGGCGCGTGATATTGCCACTCGCGCCGCTTTGCTGCCGAAATATTTCCCGAAGGGCAGCGGTCCGGAATCGGGCATCAAGACACGCGCCAAGGCCGAAATCTGGAAGGATAACGCCGCCTTCGTGAAGCTTCAGGGCGACATGATCACGGCTGCGAAGGCCCTGGATGCCGCCGCCGCCAGCGGCAATGTCGCTGGCCTTGGCACGGCGCGCAGCAGCCTGGGCGGCACCTGCAAAAGCTGCCACGACCGTTTCCGCGCGGAGCTTTGATGGTGGATGCGGAAATGAGCGGTGCGCCGATGCGCGTGCGTATCTGGGATCTGCCGATCCGCCTGTTTCACTGGACACTGGTGCCATTGCTGGGTTTCGCCTGGTGGACTGCTGAAGAGCGGATGCTGGATTGGCATCGGCTCGCCGGTTACAGCATTTTCGCGCTGCTGCTCTTCCGTCTGATCTGGGGTTTCGCGGGCAGCAGCACGGCCCGTTTCTCTAACTTCGTTGGCGGCCCATCGACCCTGCTTCGCTATGTCCGCAGCCACATGTTCAACCGGGCCGCCACACCAGCCGTTGGCCATAATCCCGTTGGCGGCTGGAGTGTGATCGCGATGATCACCATTCTCGCGGTGCAGGTGGGGCTCGGCTTCTTTTCCGTGGACATCGACGGCATGGAGTCCGGTCCCTTTTCCTATCTGGTCGATTTCGAAACCGGCCGGATCGCTGCGGAATGGCACGCCTTCATCTTCAACGTCATTCTTGCCCTCACGGCTCTTCATGTCGTCGCCGTTCTTTTCTACCTTCTCCACCGGCGCGACAATCTTGTCGGACCAATGATCAGCGGAACGCGGAAATGGTCAGGAGATCGGCCAACGCTGCGGTTCGCATCGGCCTGGGGCGCGCTTATTCTCTTTCTGCTGATTGCGGGCGGAACATGGTTGCTGATCGCCCAGTTCGGCCGGACCTGACACGCAACCTGCGCTAATGCGCTATAAGGAAGGCCCTCTTCGCATTCAGCGCAGAGGGCCTTCCACTCATTTCAGGCAGTTCGCCTGAAAATCCATCTCAAGCCTTGAGATGCTTTGCCAAATGCTTGTTCATTTCGAACATGCTGGCTTTCTTGCCTCCAAATATCTTTTCAAGCTTGTCATCGGCCAGTATCTCTCGCTTGTCCTTCGGATTTTGGAGGTCATTCGCCTTTATGTAGGCCCAAATCTTCTTGACCACTTCGCTTCGCGGAATCTTGCTATCGCCAATAATGTCGGCCAGCTCAGGAGAGGGCGTAACCGGCGCGGTGATCCCTCCTCGCGCGCCACCTGTGGCCTTGCCTGTCTTCTTCACCTTGGCGACAGCCGCTTTGGTTTCCTTTTCGCCACGCTGCTCACGAGTCTGCGCCATGAACTTCTCCCTTGCTGGTCGCTAGCGGGTTGATGATCATGCCAAGTCATGAGGGACGAAAAAGTTGCCTGTCATGCGACAATCGGGTGACCGGGGCACCTCTCCGGCTGTATGGACAAGGTATATGTCCCACTCGCCAAGCCGCTTGGTCGGACGATCATGCTGTCCCGCGCCATCTGATGCACAATTTCACGTTCAGTTCGGCACCCACGATGACGATGGGGGTCAAGCCGTGCCATCTAATCCGCGCACCGGAACATTGAGACGTTTGAGCAGGTGAAGGCTGCGGACGATATTGCCGCTAAGTTCACTCGCGGGGCGGTGGCAAAGATGAAGAGCTGCTTCCGCCATGGCCTCTACAGGCTCCAGATGGTCTCGCTCATCCCATCCACCAACCGACAACGCACCTTCACTCGCCACGGCTCCGACCGGCGCCAGCGCATTGACCGCGATCTTCTCGCGTGACAACTCCACCGCCCATCCGGCCGTCAGTCGATCGAGCGCCGCCTTGGTCGTGCCGTAAAGCGTTGCATGGCCATCGCGATTGAAGCGGACGTAGCGATCATCCGTGTCATAGGGCGCGGGCGGCGGCATGTCCGCCGTGGCGCTTGATATATTCAGGATCCATCCTTCACCATGATCGCGGAAATGGGGCAGTGCCTGTTGCGACAATTCTTGCGGCGCGTGGACATTCATCTGGAAGGCCAGGTGAAAATGTTTAGGCTGCGCTTCCCAGATAGGCACAAAGCGCGACCAGGCGGCATTGTTCACCAGAATGTCCAGCCTGCCGAAATGGGCGACCGCTTCAGCGACGATACGGGGCCGATCCTGTGCGTCGGCAAGATTGGCCTTGATGGAGAAACACTCCCCTCCTCCCGCGCGGATCGCCGCCGCTGTTCCGGCAAGTGACCCAGCAAGGCTGCTATCCCCCGCATCCAATGTCCGCGCAACGATCGCGACCCTCGCTCCCTCGGCGGCAAAGCGGCGCGCAATGGCAGCGCCAATGCCCCGGCTGGCACCGGTGATGATCGCGACCCGCCCGCTCAACAGCGCCATGATCTTCTCCCTTCGACCCTTAATCCAACAGCAGATGCATTCGTCCTGTCGCGATGGGCTTGCCCTTGTCCGCCTGCCAGCAAACGGCATCGGCGTTCACAACCCGGCGCCCGACGCGAACAAGCCGGGCCTGCGCATAGCTGTCCACCATCAGCCCACCGCGCAGGAAATCGAAAGACATGTTGATCGGTTTGGGCCAGGGCTCCCTCCGATCCTGCGCGACGGCCTCAAGACATGCGAGTTCCAGCAGACTGGCAATGACGCCGCCATACAGAAACCCCGATCGCCCTTCGAGCGAAGGAGCAGCGGGCATCATCAGGACGGCGGATTCGCCATCCAGCGCAACGCTCCGGATGCCCAGCATCTGCGCGTAGGGCGTGCGAACGATCATGACTCGTCCGTGAAGAAGAAGCTGGCGGTTGCCGTGGCGATCGGCGCCTGCGGGTCGCCATCATGCACATCGCAACGGGTGAAAGCGACTTTGCGCGTTATATGATGACAATGAGCGCGCGCATGGAGGCTGTGCCCCGCCCTTGCTGGCCGCAGATAATCAATATGCAGGTCGAGCGTAGCCATCCCCCGCCACTGCCGCGTGCGCGCTATGATGGCGGAACCCGCCGCCGCATCGACCAGCGATATGATGGGTCCGGACGATACCAGGCCCGCATCGGCATCCATCAGAAATCCGGGAGCGAAAGGGCAAGCCAGTTCCGCCCAGTCCGGTCCATGATCGACAGTATAGATGCCCAGCAACGCATGATGCCCCCGCGGCGGCAGGTTCTTCAATCGCTCGAAGGCATCTTCTTCTTCCACCGTTCAGGCGTTCCCGCGCGGTTCACGCGGCAGGCCGAGCCCCCGCTCCGCGATCAGGTTGCGCTGGATCTGGTTGGTGCCACCGTAAATGGTGTCGGCGCGAGAGAAGAGGAACAGATTCGGCAGCGTATCCCATTCATATTCAGCATGATCGCTGATCTCGCCGCCCTGGCCCAACACGTCCATGGCGAGTTCCCCAAGGTCGCGGCGCCAACTGGCCCACTGAATCTTGTAGGTCAGCGCCGCGCCGTCGATTTTGGAATGATCGGTTTGCGACAGCATGCGCAAGGCCCCGTACCGCATCAGCCGCAAGCCCACTTCCGCTTTGGCGAGGCGCTGGCGGATCAGCGGATCATTCGCCGCGCCATTGGCCTTGGCCGCAGCGATGATCTCGTCAAGTTCATTGCGGAATCCCATTTGCTGACCCAGCGTCGACACACCCCGCTCGAAGGCCAGCAGGCCCATCGCGATCCGCCACCCGTCGCCCACCGCGCCGATCAGGCTGTCAGCCGGACACCGCGCGTCGGTGAAGAAGGTTTCGTTGAACTCCGCATCACCGTTGATCTGGCGGATACCCCGAATTTCGATACCCGGCTGATCGATGGGCATCATCAGGAAGGTGAGGCCCTTCGGCCCCTGCGACCCCTCTTCCGTACGCGTCACGACGAAGATCCAGTCGGAAATATGGGCAAGGCTCGTCCAGATTTTCTGGCCGTTCACGACCCATTCGCCGTCTTCAAGCCGCGCCTTCGTCCGCACGCTCGCCAGGTCCGAACCGGCATTGGGCTCGGAAAAGCCTTGACAGAAAATGGTCTTGCCGCCCGCAATGCCCGGCAGAAAGCGCTGCTTCTGCTCCTCGGTGCCGAATGTCAGGATTGTGGGACCGGCAAGCTCGATGCCGATATGGTTGACGCGACCCGGAACGCCCGCTCGGGCATATTCCTCGGCAAAGATCACCTGCTGCGCCAATGTCGCGTCGCGCCCGCCCCATTGCGATGGCCAACCGATGCAGGACCAGCGGTGCGCGGCAAGCTGCTGCTCCCACTCCTTGCGCCGTTCCGGGCTGCCGGTCAGTTTGGTGACGCCCTTGATGTCGCGAAATTCGCCCGCCATCTGGCCATTCAGCCAGTCGGCGCACTCCTGCCGGAACAGTTCTTCTTCCGGGGAAAATCCGAGTTTCACACCGCATCTCCCAGGATCATCGTGGCGATCTTCTCGCGATGCCAAACATTGCTGCCAAGCATCGTCTGCAGCGAGCGCGCCCGCTTGAAAAACAGATGCGCGTCATGCTCCCAGGTAAAGCCGATGCCGCCGTGCAACTGAATCATGTCACCGGCGCAGCGGAAATATGTGTCGGTGGCAAAGGATTTGGCGGCATGAATGGCCATCTCCGCCTCCTCGGCGCCCTCATCCACGGCGCAGGCAGCCCAATATACCGCCGACCGGGCCTGCTCGATCTCCACCATCATGTCCGCCAGCCTGTGCTTATAGGCTTGGAACGACCCGATCGGCCGACCGAACTGGATACGCTCCTTGGAATAGTCGACGGTCCGGTCGAGACAAGCCTGCGCGCCGCCCAGCGCCTCCGCCGCCGCGGCGATGAACCCAGCGCGGTGTACAGCGGTCAGCGCCGCTTCCGGATCGGCAAGCCGCTCGCCCGCCACATTGTCCAGCTGCACATGAGCGAAGGGCCGGGTCTGGTCCATGCTCGTCTGGCTCGCCACGCTGACGCCCGGCGCATCCGCGCGGACAATCCAGACCTGCCGCATGTCGGTCACTACGAACATGTCGGCAGCGGCGCCATGGGCGACGAAACGCGATCCCCCCGTCAGCCGGTCGCCATCCGACCGGATATCCGCACCATAGAAATAACCGCCGATCACCTCGGCAGAGATCAGGCGCGGCAGCCACTCATTCTGCTGCTCCGAGTCACCGCCAGCTGCGATGGCCTGAGCCGCTTGCACGAGACTGCTCAGCATGGGCAATGCCGCCACCTGAGCACCTGCGGCCTCAGAGATGATCGCCAGCTCGACCATGCCCAGACCTGCGCCGCCAGCGCCTTCCGGAAGTCCGATGCCCGATAACCCTAGCTCCTGGCAGAAAGCCTGCCAAAGCGCCCGGTCGATGCCGTCGCCCGCCATCGCCTTACGCGTGCGCTCGCTGGTGGCATTCTCCGCGAAGAAGCTGCGCGCCGTCTCCGCGATCATCTGTTGTTCGTCGGTAAATGCGAATTCCATCTCGGCCGCCCTTAAATATGTTGGCGGAGATCCTTGCCCCGGCACCCGACGGGGCCAGACATCAGCCGTCCAGTTGCCCGGCCGCTCTCTCCTGCCAATGACGGTCGGCAGTCATGTCCCGCCAAACGCCGTTCACATCCTGCTATATGAGCTTATTTTCCTTTTCAAGCGCTCATATGCGGAATTATGAAATATTTAAATTCCGAATTTCACTGTTCGGCTCGACTTTAGCTGCCAACCGTTTGCGCGTCCGTGATCCGCACTACGCGGTTACTGAACTTCACAGTTCTGACAGCCAGGGAGGTTTCGACATGATTTACCCCCTCCATCGACAGAATCTGCCCCGACGCCATCTTGTGAAGGTCGTCAAGGTCATCATAAAGGCATGTCGCCATGATGTTGCACGGCCCCAATGTGATCATCACGGCCTTGATCAGCGGTATATGCGCGATGTCGCGCGCGATCTGTCGCACATGACTGACGTCAGCCTGCACCGCGATGAAGGCCACATTAGTCGCCTTCTCAAGCTTCAATCCCGTCAGAGCGGTGAAGGCAATCAGCTTTTCCTGCTGCAACCGCTTGATCCGTCCTCTGACCGTGCCCTCATTCACGCCCAGATCGGCCGCGATCTTGCGGTTGGACACGCGCGCATCCTGCGCCAATATGTCGATCAGCTGGTGGTCCAGCTCATCGAGGTCTGGCCTCCTCATGCAAGCCTCCTGCGATCAATTGGAGCGGTGTCCAGGCCATAGCGGACGATATCGAGCCCAATCGCGGGTGTCATCGATCTTATTCCCGGCACCCTCGACAACCGATCCGTTATCAGCGAGGGAAGCTCATCAATGTCACGGAGCGTCAAGAGCAGGCTAATCTCATAATTACCCGTCACCAGATGCGCAGCGAAGACTTCAGGAAATACAGCCAGTTCTTCCGCTACATCCAGTGCCGACCGGCCACTCACCTGAACCGCCAGGTGGATAAGCACATGATAGCCGTGCACCGCAAAGTCGGACACGGCCACAACGCGCAGCATGCCCGCATCCTCCATCCGCCGGATGCGCGTCGAAACGGTGGAAGCAATCAGGTTGAGGGATTCCGCGATCTGCTGATTGGTGGCCCGACCATTTTGCCGCAGCTGTTCGACAATCTTCCGGTCCGTCTCGTCGAACGCAAACGTCTCGCTCATATACCCACTCAACCTCTTTCAACCGCTGCTCTTGCCAGCAAAGGGCAAAAAGGTCGAATCGAAAGCACATCCTCCGGCCAGCAGCATCGCCAGCACCATCCAAGGATTGGAAGCAGGGGGCATGCCATCAGTCTCGCAAGAGCGAGCCGCCATTCACATGCCATAGCTGCCCGTTAACCCATTCCCCATCGTCGGACGCCAGGAAAGCGACCGCACCCGCAATATCGTCGGGCTTGCCGAGGCGGCGGTGCGGCAAATTCTCCAGCATATTGTCCACATAATCCTGCGTCAGATGCTGGGCAACCGCTTCGGTCAGGACGACCCCAGGACAAATGCCATTGGCGCGGATGCCCTGCTTCCCGAACTTGCGGGCGACATGCCGGACGAGCGCATGCAGCGCATTCTTCGTCATCGGATAGGCGACCTGCATAGGATTGCCCGAAATGGCGGCACCCGATGAGGTATAAACCATCGCGCCGCCCCCACGCTCCAACAGCACTGGAAGCGCCGCCTGCGTCGCCAGGAAATGGCTCTTGGCATTGATCGCGAAAGACCGATCCAGCACCTCTTCCGAACAGTTCAGCACATCAATGTCGCCTTCGGTGCCACCCGCCAGATTGCTGTGGTAAAAGTCGAGCCGCCCAAACTCGGACAAGGCGGCCTCAACGATCGCCGCCTGAGACACCGCCTTCGTACCGTCGAGCACCACGCCTATCGCACGTCCGCCTTCCTCGCGGATAGCTCGCGCAGTCTCCTCGGCCCACTCGCCCACAATGTCACCGATCACGACTGATGCCCCTTCGGCCACCAGCCGCCGCGCCGTAGCCGCACCGATACCGCGTCCACCGCCCGCGACGATCCCCGCCTTACCTTCCAATCCCCGCATCATATTCTCCAATATATCAAATCGCCGGACGCCTGTTCTTCCACGGCGCAGCACCTTCCAACTGCCCGGCCAGGCGAAACAGCAGCGCCTCGTCGCCATAGCGCCCCGTAAACATCACCCCGATCGGCAGACCCGCCGAAGACATGGCCAGTGGCACCGACATGGCAGGCTGGCCGGTCATGTTCGCAACCTGCGTAAAGGGCGAGAAGACCGCCGCGCGCTGTCCCCACGCCGCAAAATCGACATCAGGGGTCAGGCTGATCTGGCCCAACTTCAGCGGCGGAGCGGCCAAAGTGGGCGAAAGGATCACGTCATATTTTCCCATGAACTGCGCCATGGTTATAGCCGCTGCCTGGAGCGTGTTGTTCGCGCGAGCAAAATCCATGCCGGTCGCCTTCTGCCCATAGCCCACAAAGCCCAGCGTGATCGGCTCCAGCACATCCGGCCCGATCGCGATGCCCGTCGCCTTGGCGCGATCCATCATGTCTGCGGCCACGGACGAACCGATCAGCACGAAACTCGCCGCCCCCATCGCCGCGATGTCCAGCTTCGGCGCTGCTTCCTCAACATGATGGCCCAGGCTCTCGCACAACCGCGCCGCTTTGCGCGCCGCTTCCACGCATTCCGGGTCGACCGGCGATCCAGCAGGCGCATTCAGCATCAACGCTATCCGCAAGCGCCCCGGCGCCTTCCCGACTTGCGACAGGAAAGTCTCGCCCAGCGTCGGCGCTGCATAGCGCCCGCCCGGCTCTGGCCCCTGCGTGGCATCCAATATAGCGGCAGAGTCCCGCACACTGCGAGTGACGCCATGATGCACCGACAGTCCACCCCAGCCTTCGGTGCGCGGCGGCCCCATAGGTACGCGTCCCCGGCTAGGCTTCAATCCGAACAGCCCGCAACAGGACGCCGGAATACGGATCGACCCGCCGCCATCGGTGGCGTGCGCGGCAGGGAGCACTCCTGCGGCCACCGCTGCTGCTGCACCGCCCGACGATCCGCCCGTAATCCGGCTCACGTCCCAAGGGTTGCGCGTGTCGCCAGTCAGCTTGTTCTCGGTCGTCCCGGTCAGGCCCAGTTCCGGCACCGTCGTCTTGCCAAAGATGACGAAGCCAGCCTTCTCGATGCGCCGCACCAGCTCGGACGTTACCTCAGGTTTGTATCCCTTGTAGAAGCGACTGCCATTTTCGGTCGGTAGACCCGCAATATAGGTGTTGAGGTCCTTCAGTAGCCAAGGAACGCCGCTAAACGGCCCTTGCGGTAAACCCTCGGCAATCGCCGCGCGGCCATAATCATAATGTTTCTGCGCAAGGAAGTTGAACCGGGGATTCAGCACCTCCGCCTTGCCGATCGCCGCCTCCAGCAATTCGCCGGGCGAAACCTGCTTCTTGGCGACAAGTTCGGCCAGCCCAAGCGCGTCGTGCACGTCGAGCGGAGTGGAGCGCGGCGTCGCAGCCTTGCCATTGCCCGCCAGCCCCACAAGCGCCGCACCGCCTGCCATTGTTTCCCGGCGTGTCATGTCCATTTCTATCTCTCCAAGAGGTTCCTTTGGCGTGACAGCCATAGGAGATCATCCACCCCCGCCCCGTTCGCCCTGAGCCTGTCGAAGGGCCTCACTCTCTTTTTGAAGAAGAAGAGGGCTTCTACATTCGAATGAGACAAGCGGCTCGTTCGAACAGCCCGAACGGGCCTGGTGGGTGCAATGGACGTAAGCCGCGCTATACCTCTGCCGCCGCATCCCGATCCGCATAATAGCGCGCATAATATTTGCGGAACTGCGGGATCGGGCCATCACCATCGCAGATGATCGGGTTCGGCTCGAATTTCTGCCGGTCCCACACGACCTTGTCCTGATCGAACTGCTTGCAGATGTCGCGGATGATCGCCTTGGCAACGCCTGCGCGCTCGCCTTCAGCCTGCGCCTTGGGCTGAGTGAAGCAGAAGCGCACATGCACATGATCGAGTTCGACCGGGGCCAGACATGCGACCAGCAGCGTCTCCGAAATCCCGGTAAAGCGCGTCCAGCTCTGCCCCGGCCCCATCGTGTCATAGCTGATGCAGCCATCGACCTCGCCCCAGGGCGTGCCCATCTTCGCCTTCACGTCGGCGCCCCTACCCCACTCGCCCCAGCGCAGTTCGCCCAGCGGCACGTTCGCGGTGCCGTGGATGAAACGGAAATGCGCTACGTCCACGCCATTTTCCGCCATATTCTGAAGCGAACCCCACACATTCCACTCATGAACCTCAAAATCGGTCCATTCAGGATCGCTCGCCTCTGGCAGCACCGCGACTTCGAACAGTGGCGCGACGTCCTGCGGGTGATACCAGGCCCAGATAAAGCGGTTTTCCTCAGTGATGTGCCAGTTGCGCGTGCACTTCCGCTTCACCTGCGGCGGGATATTGCGGGCATAGGGAACCTCCTTCACCACCGCCTCATCGCCATCATAGCGCCAGGCATGGAAAGGGCACTCCAGCAAATTGCCATGCACCTTGCCGCCATGGCCCATATGCGCGCCCAGATGCTTGCAATAGGCGTCCAGCATGCGGACCTTGCCATCCTCGCCGCGCCAGATCGCCAAATCCTTGGAGAAGTAACGCAGCGGCTTCACCTCGCCGACCTGCAATTCCGAAGAGAGCAGGATCGGATACCAGCCAAAGGGAATGCCGATATTGAGGTTACGCTCCTCGATCGACGCGCGATCCTTCACCTCGGCGAGCCGCCAGTCGAGCAGGTCCTGCCCTTTCAGCTTTTCCAATATCTGCCAGACGGCAACAGGCGGGGTACGCGCATCAGTGGCAGCGCTGGTTTGGGCGTTGGACATGGGAAAGCTCCGTCAGATTATTTTAAAGACCAAAGACCTTGATGGCGTTCTCGCGCAGGAATTTCGGCCAGACTTCGTCCTTGAAAGGGACATTCTGCATGTCACTGAATATCCGCTCCAGGCTGAGGCCCATCGGGAAATAGCCCGCGTAGATGATCTTGTCCGCGCCGCGCGTATTGGCGTAGTCGATGATCGCCTTGGGGTAGTGCTTGGGCGCAAAGGCGCTGGTCGAATAATAGAGGTTAGGCCATTTCAGCATCAGCTTGACGGCGAGAGCCTCCCAAGGCTCCGCGCCGTGACGCATCACGACCTTCAACTCCGGGAAGAACCAGCATACCTCGTCCAGATGCTCAACCTTTTGCGTTTCCATCGGAATACGCGGACCCGGAATACCGGCATTCAGCAGCACAGGCAGGCCGAGTTCGGCGGCAACCGTATAGAGCGGGAACATATATTTGTGGTTGATCGCCACCTGCGGCAGCGTGCCCGCCGGGAAGACGCTGATCGCCGACAGCCCGACTTCGGCATGGATACGCTTGATCCGCCTTACTTCCTCCATGCCCTTGTTCGGATCACAGGGCAGGTCGAAGAAGAAGCGGTCGCCGTACATTTCCTTCGCACGGTAGGACGTCGCATTGTCATTCCACCCGACCAGTGCCTTGTCGATGCCAAATTGGTCCATCTGCTCGACAGTCCAGGACACGAAATCATCGACCTTGCCGGTCTGGGGAATGTCCTTGAACATATATTGCGCGGGCATCGCGAACTGCTGGAGCGTCTGCTGATCCTTGATCAGCGGACGGAACGGATCGAACCAGGCGGAACGATCTTCCGCCTCCGGAATCCCCAGCATGCAGTCGATTATCTTTATGTCCTTGGGCATGCCCATGGGAACTCTCCTGTTCAGTTGTTTTCGGCCAACTCGGGCCACAGCGCACGAAGCGCGATCTTGTTGATCTTCTGCGATTGGTTGCGCGGCAGCGGCTTGGCCGAAAAAGCGACACGCACCGGCGCCTTGTAGGGCGCAAGCCTGCCCGCGACCCAATCGATGACGCTACGCTCATCCAGGCCCTCCGCCTGAACCACCGCGACCAGCGCCTCGCCTAGTCGCTCGTCCGCGATCCCGAACGTCGCGCATTCAGTGATCTGCGGCATTTCGCTCAGGACGCGCTCGACTTCGGCGCAATAGATATTTTCGCCGCCTGAAATCACCATGTCCTTGGCGCGATCGACGATGAAGATATAGCCGTCCTCATCCTGATACCCGATGTCGCCAGTGCGCAGCCAGCCATCGGTCGTAAGGCTCTTCGCCGTATCCTCTGGCCTGTTCCAATAACCGTTCATGATCATGGCGCTGCGCACGATGATCTCGCCGGTCTCATTGGGGCCACAGACCGCGCCGTCCTCGCGCTCGATCCGCAAATCCACCAGCGGCAGCACCCGCCCCGCCGACGCGCGCCGAGCCAGAAAGTCCGCGCCTACCGCCTGAGCGATCGCGCCCGATGTCTCGGTCATGCCATAGCCGGTCCCGATCATCGCATGGGGGCACAGCTTACGCACCTCTTCCAGCAGGTTGAGCGGCAATGCCTGCCCGCCCGATCCGATATTCCGCACGGAACTCAGGTCCACATCCTTCGTGCGTGCGCGGTGCACCATGTCCCACAGCATCGTGGGCACGGTCGAAAGCTGCGTCACCCGCTCCCGCTCGATCAGCCGGACAGCCTCTTCCGCTTCCCAGCGGCGCATGACGACGATCTTGCCGCCCGACAGGAAGGGCGCAAGGAAACCAGCACCCAGCCCCGAAATGTGAAAGAGAGGATAAACCAGCAGAATTGCCTGAGGCGGCACCTGCGCTGCGATGGCTTCCACCGGAACCCCATATTCGAGCGCCATGTTGTGCAGCACCATCATTCCGGTCAGCTGCGTGCCCAGCAATCCGGTAATCAGGCTGCGGTGGGAAAGCACCGCGCCCTTTACCCGTCCGGTCGTTCCCGATGTGAACAATATGGCACAGGGATCGCCCGGTCCCGCAGCTGTATTGTTCGCAATCGGTGACGTGTCACCACCCCACGGCTGCGTCACGTCGATCAGACGCCCCGCATAGCCTCCGTCGCGCAGCAAAGCCGCCCTTTCGGTGTCCGCCAAAACGAGGTCCGGCGTAACCTCCTCGACCATCGCGTGAAGCTCGGCGGGCGACCCGCGGCTATTGAGCAATGCCGCAACGCCGCCCTGCTTCACAACCGCCAGAAACGCCACCACCCACTCCGCGCGGTTGCGCATGCAGATCGCGACCCGCTGCCCCCGCTCGACGCCCAACCGGGCGGCCAGCTCATCCCGCCAGGCAAACATATCCGCAAAGCTCAGCCGTCGCTCACCCTCCGGCCCGTCAAAATCAACGATACAGACCTGCTCTCCGAAGCGGCGCGCGCCTTCTATCAATTGATTGAGGTCCGACGGCGCGTTCACGAAGAAGCGCAGCCCATCCTGCTCGCCAATCTCAAAAGGCGTTCCTGGCGCGGTGACTGTAGCGAAAATTGGGTCGATCTTGCTCATGCTATCCTTGGGGATCACTCTACCGCCGTGGAATTTCTCGACGGGAGGTTGCGCCGGAGCCGCAGCCCGCGCGCGTTCCCGACATCCTCTATCCTCGACTCGTCGCCTGCTTTTGTTGAGACCGACTTTATTCCGTCATTCGCGTAATTCAACAATATTATTTTTCCGCACGTTCCAGGCTGCCGTTGATACTGCCTCCGCAAGCGGGGAAGTGGCTGAAATACCCTGAAATCGAAAAGATTTTCGCACAATCTCAACCTGAGAAATAGCGGATCACAACCTCATTCCGATGCCGTCATATATCCGTTACGACGTCCCAAAACATCCACATTCGGAATTTATAGATTTACAAATTACGAATTCTGAATGATCCTGAGTCGCATCGCACCGGTCTCGGCAAGAGTGCGATTCTGTTAGGTGAGGTTCTGGACGTCGAATGAGCGAGGATTTTCAAGGCCGCGTCGCCATCATCACGGGCGGCAGCGATGGCATCGGCCTCGCGACCGCCACCTTGTTGGCGCAGCGCGGCGCTCAGGTCGTCATCTGCGGCCGCAGGCAGGCGCTGCTCGACAGCGCGCGCGACAGCATCTCTGCACAAGGCGGCCGGATCGAAGCAATCCAACTCGACGTCACTGACACCGATGCCCTTGCGGCGATGGTCGAAGGCACCGCGCAAAAATATGGGCGCCTCGACATGCTGGTAAACAACGCCATGTCGACCCATTATGCGCCGATCAGCAAACTGACGCTGGAACATTGGCGCAAGGATTTCGCCGTCAACAGCGACGCCGCCTTCGTCAGCACCAAGGCCGCCCTGAAAGTAATGGCTCAGGCGGGCAAGGGATCGATCGTCAACATCGCCTCGACCTGCGGCATCCGCGCGACCGTGAACATGGCAAGCTATTCCGCCTCAAAGGCCGCGCTGATGCACTTCACGGCCGCCGCCGCGATGGAGGCTGCGCCACTGGGCATCAGGATAAACGCGATCATTCCCGGCCAGGTGCAAACCGCACCAACCGAACTGTTCTCGGCACGCGCAGCGGACACTGCCGCTCGCACCACCGCAGCCATACCGATGCAGCGTGGGGGCCAGCCCGAAGAACTGGCCCATGCCATCGTCTTCATGCTGTCCGACGCTGCAAGTTACATCACGGGAACAGCTCTACCCGTCGATGGCGGGAAGGCAGCTCAACTTTACATGCCGACCTGAGGCCCAAACCAGCAACATCCAGAACTGAATAGTCCGGCACACGCAAATAGACTTCGGCGCGGGCGCATTCGTCACAACTACGAACCTTATAATATCTATGGGAGAGATATTGATGGCCAAGACATATACATGTGCAGCGCTACAGCTGATCATCGGGGTCAGCGGTCTGGCTCTTGCCAGCCAATCAATGGCACAGACCACCGCGACACCTTCGGAGCCGGGCCTCGACGAAATCGTCGTCACTGCCCAGAAGCGGGCCCAAAATCTTCAGGATGTCCCCATCGCCATCAGCGCGATCAGCTCCGAAAAGGTGGAACAGCTCGGCATTCGCGACAGCCGCGACCTGAGCGGCCTTGCTCCAAACGTCGTCGTGACGCAGGGCACCACAAGCAACAGCGCGGCGGTCTTTTCCATGCGCGGCATCTCAAACGGCGGCAGCGAAAGCTTCGGCATCGATGCAGCCAACGGCCTTTACGTGGACGGCGTATATATCGCGCGCGGCGGCGCAATGGGCCTCAGCGTCATGGATATCGAACGGGTAGAGGTTCTGCGCGGGCCGCAGGGCACCCTGTTCGGCCGCAATACAACGGGCGGCGCGATCCACTTCATTTCCCGCGCGCCCTCATCCACCTTCCGGCTGAAGGCGGAGGCTGGCTACGGCAATTTCAACGCCTGGAACGGCAAAATTTCCCTCGATCCCGGCGAGATCGCAGGTATCTCAACCACCTTCTCCTACAGCCACAGCGAACGGGACGGGGTCATCGACAACATTTTGCAACCCCGCGACTCCCGCGATCCGGGCGCTCGAAAGTCAGATGCGTTTCGCGCTGGCGCCAAAATCGACTTAGGCGGGACCGGCAGCATCCAGTATGTTTTCGACTGGAACCGTATCAAGGGCACGCCGCTGCCCTTCATCCTGACCCATGTCGCCGATGGTACGCCCAACGCCCCCATCACTGTCGATGGCCGACAGGCGCTGGTGACGCAGCAGGCGCCGGTAGCCCAATATCTGGCGGGGGCGACCTTCGCGGACCCGGAATGCGCTGCATTGGCTGCGCCCTCACGCACCTATCGGCATAAGGTCTGCAACAACATCCTCAGCAGCGCCACCGACAAGACCTGGGGTCATAATCTGCAAGTTCAGAATGACTTTGGCGGCTTCAAGGTCAAGACGACCACCGGCTATCGCTTCTGGAACAGCGACGGCGTTACCGATCTGGACGGGATTGGCGCGTTCAGCGGCCCGGCCTTCTCCAACGCAACACTGTTCAATGGAATGCCTGCATTCCTGCTTCAGCAAATTCCTACCATACCGGCCGCCGCCATACCGTTCATCTCGGCGGCCCCAGTGCCGACAGTCAGCCAGGATTTGTTCTTCGTCGACAATAAGCGGCGTCACAAGCAATTCAGCCAGGAAGTTGAAATTTCCGGTGACAGCAGTTCGCTGGATTGGGTCGTCGGCGGCTTTTACTTCTGGGAGAAGGGGTCCGAAAACGGCCGTCAAAATAGCGGCTTCATCCTGGACACCAATTCGGTCTTCCTAGCCAACTTCGGCCCTCTTGGACCGGACTTCGCCGCCAACAATCCAGCCCGTTACCGGCTCGTCCAGACGCTTGCCCGACTGAACTACACAACGTCGAGCGAGAGCACCGCGCTCTACGGCCAGTTCACCTTCTATCCGGGTGGCCGTGACAGTGGCATCCGCTTGACTGCGGGCGGCCGTTACACCTGGGACGAAAAGAAGATGATCCGTCTCCAGAACGGCGCAGCCCCGCCGCCCGTCCCGGAATATGGTGCTGCCAAGTTCAGCAAGTTCACCTGGAATCTCATGGCGGGCTATGATGTCGCCGATGGCATCAACGTCTATGCGCGCGCCGCCACGGGCTATCGTTCGGGTGGCTTCAATTCTCAGGACCCCGCGCTCACCGGCACCAACCAGCTGGGCAGCTTTGAACCGGAGAAGGTGACCTCCTACGAAATCGGCGCAAAGACGGAATTGTTCAACCGCCGCCTGCGCCTGAACGTCGCGGCCTATCACAACATCTACGACAATCTGGCCGTTATCGGCCCCGTCACCGACGCTCCAGCAGGCACATTTGCTACCCGCATTATCAACGCGGGCAAGGTCATCTATAATGGCGTGGAAGCGGAAGCGCAGGCAGTCCTGTCAGACAACTTCTCGATCGATGGCAGCATTGGCTATATCGACATAAAATATAGGGAGTTCCTGGCCGGACAGTCGCCCGTGGCCGGGGAACCTCCGGTCAACATCGCGTCGATCGCAACGCCCGGCTATACATCACCGCTGACCGCCAATGTGGCACTGAACGCGCAATTCCCGCTGAACTGGGGCAATGCAACCCTGCGTGGTCGGATCGGCTATACGCATGAAGACGGCAAATATAATTTCAGCAGCAGCCTCGGTTCACCGTTCAACGAACAGATCAAGGGCGATAATATCGACCTGATCGACGCACAGATCGGTGTTGACGGCATTCCTCTGGGGACGGGCGAAGGCGAAGTCCGCCTGTGGGTGAAGAACCTCACCAATGCGAAGGATTTCGCTCGCGGCATCGACTTCGGCCAACTCGGCTATGCGGGCGGATATTATGCCGAGCCGCGAACTTACGGCATCACCGTCGGCGCCAAATTCTAACCCTCTCCGGGGCCATCCCGCCCTTCCATGCCCCGTCTCCTCCCGGAGGCGGGGCCTTTTTCTGCCTGGCCTTGGCGATCATTTCACTTCGCATTCAGGCTCATTGCGCTAAAACAAGAAACCGACCTAGCGCGAAGGGATACGCCGAACTTGCTGAAATCATTGGCCGCCGCATCCCTTCTTGCCCTGTCTTCAGGCTTCATTGCGACAGCCAATGCCGAAACCTATTATGTCAGTTCCACGCAGGGCGACGACAGCTTCAACGGCACCTCACCAACGCAGCCGTGGCGCTCTCTCTCCCGCCTATCGACTTTCCCGCTGCAACCCGGCGATCAGGTCAAGCTGATGGCGGGATCGGTATGGCGAGAGCCTCTCACCCTCACCCGGTCGGGCAGTGAAAAGGCGCCTATCACTGTCACCTCAGACGGAACAGGCCCGCGCGCGCGTATTGATGCAGGCGGCGTGTCTCCCCATGCCGTCGGCATCATCAATGCAGATTATGTGACGGTCAGCGGCCTCGAAATCACGAACGACAGCCCCCTTCCCGCCCACCGCACCGGCCTTCTCATATCGGCCGAGGATCGCGGCATCACGCGCGGTATTCGTGTTCGCGACATGTATATTCACGATGTACGCGGGACCAACGACCGAAAGGATAATGGCGGGATAGTCTTCCGCGCCACCGGGCAAAAGCTGCCTACCCGCTTCGACGACCTTATCATCGAACGCAACATAGTCTGGCGCGTCGATCGATCCGGCATAGCCGGGATCAGCGATCAGGTGACATCCTCCAACTGGTTTCCCAGCGAAAAGGTCGTCATCCGCGACAATTATGTGGAGGATGTTGGCGGCGACGGCATCGTGCCGCGCGGCACCAATGGCGCGCTTATCGAACATAATATCGTGCGTTATGCGGGCAGCCGCGCGCCCGGCTATAATGCAGGCATCTGGCAATGGAGCACGGACAATAGCCTGATACAATTGAATGAGGCCGCCTATACCCGAACCCGCTATGATGGTCAGGGCTTCGATTCCGATTTCAACTCCCGCCGCACGACGTTCCTCTACAATTACAGCCATGACAATGCAGGCGGCTTTCTGCTCATCTGTTCGCCCGGCCAGGACGACAGCGCCAATATCGGCAACCACGGGACAGTCGCCCGCTTCAACGTCAGCCGCAATGACGGCACGCGCATATTCCAGATCGCGGGCAATGTGTCGGACGCGCTGATCGAGAAAAATGTCGTCCATGTTGGCAAGGCGATGGACGTGCAGATGGTCGTCGCGACCCAATGGGACGGATGGGCGCGCGGCGTCCGCTTTCGCAGCAATGTGTTCAAGGTTGCGGGGACCGCCCGCTATGGCAGCGAGATCGGGCGCAACGGCCCTGACTATCTGATCAAGGCGGGCTTTGATCCAGCGGAGTCTTTCCGGTTCAAGGGCAACAGCTATTTGGGCAGTCATGTCGATGCCCCCGATGACGGCGGCGCCCAGATCGAAACCAGCTATGAAGAACAGCCTGCGGACTGGCAGGTGCCCGTCTTCGACCCCGCCAAACCGGACGGCTTTCCCGAATATATCGCAAGCCATCGGCTCTGGATGCTGGGAATGCTGGGCCGCGAACTCGGAACTTTCGTGAAACTGAAGCAGCCCCGCCGCCTTCATGTTTCAGAAGTGCGGAGGTAGAGCATCTTGGCCACGCCACCTCTCTATGACATGCTGATCGTCGGCGGAGGGATAAACGGCGTCGGCATCGCGCGCGATGCGGCTGGACGCGGCTACCGGCTCCTTCTGGTGGAACAGGACGATCTTGCCAGCCAAACCTCGTCCGCGTCGACCAAGTTGATCCACGGCGGCCTGCGTTACCTGGAATATGGCGAGTTTCGGCTGGTCCGTGAATCCCTGATCGAACGGGAACGGCTTTGGCGCATGGCGCCTCACATCATCCGGCCGCTTGCCTTCCTGATGCCGCAAAACCTCTCGACGCGCCCGGCATGGTTGGTGCGCCTCGGCCTCTTTATCTATGACCATCTGGGCGGTCAGCAGAAATTGCCCGGCACACGCACAATTGCGCTCGATCGATCGCCCCTGGGAAACAGCCTGGCGAACCGCAAGGGACGCGGCTTCCTCTATTCGGATTGCTGGGTCGAGGACAGCCGCCTTGTGGTGCTGAACGCGATGGACGCGGCCAAGCAAGGCGCGCATATCGAAACCCGCACCCGCCTGCTCCACGCTCGCCGGGACGGGTCAGTCTGGTCGGCTACCATCGAGGATGCGCATGGCGCGAAAGATGTGCGCGCACGCATATTGGTCAATGCCGCAGGTCCATGGGTCGCGGACATCATCGCCCGCTCCGGCCTCGACAGCCGCCGGAAAGTCCGTCTCGTAAAGGGCAGTCATATCGTCGTGCCGCGCCTCCACGAAGGGGACCATGCCCTCACGCTCCAGCATATTGACGGTCGCATCATCTTCGCCATTCCCTACGAGCATCGCTTCACGCTGATCGGCACCACCGAACAAGAGTGGCACGATCCACCGGGCAAGCCACAAATCAGTGAGACCGAGATCGACTATTTGCTCGGCGTCGCAAACAGCTACTTCGCCCGGAAAATCGCGCGCGAAGACATAATCTGGTCCTATTCAGGCATCCGCCCGCTCTATGACGATCAAGCGGGCAATGCCTCCGCCGTCACCCGCGACTATGTCCTCGACCTCGACAGCGAAGGCGCTCCCCTTCTCAGCATCTTCGGCGGTAAGATCACCACCTACCGGAAACTGGCCGAGCAGGCGCTCGACCTCCTTGCGCCCCAGGGAATCGAGACGCGGGGCGCCTGGACCGCGAACACGGCGCTCCCAGGTGGGGATATGCCCGACGGGAACTTCGGTGCCTTCTTGCAAGAATTGGAACGCCAATATCCCGCCCTGCCCCATTCGCTCCTCCACCGCCTGGCCCGCGCTTATGGCACATGCGCCCTGAAACTGCTGGGCGCGGCTGAAACGCTGGACGATCTGGGGGAAATGTTCGGCGGCGACCTCAGCCGTGCCGAAGTCGATTATCTTGTCAGGGAAGAATGGGCACAGACTGCCGAAGACATTCTCTACCGCCGCAGCAAGCTCGGCCTGCACCTGACGCCGGAGGCAAGCGAGGCGCTTGTCCGCTATCTCGACCATCCTGTTTCATGCCGATCTGTCCGGAATGAATGAAGCACAGCGCCCCAGGTGGGGAGATGGGTCTTTGGGACGCTGTGCTTCTCTCCCACAGTGCGACCCGAGGGAGTTGAGGCAGCGCGACATGGCAGGACGATCCCGCACATGATCGCGGTATGTCTGTAACAGGGACCGCGCAGGCTCGATCGATATCCTGCGCCCGCCCGAACGGATGACTAATTCAGCCCCGACGGCAAATCGCGTGGCCAGGCGGCCCAAATTTCAGCAATGGAGAAAAAAGGATAAGCGGTTTCATCGCGTCATGTCCTGCTTCGGTAACCCCGCTGTCTCAATCAAGAGATCGGAAGCTTTGCGTCCTGCCGTCACCAGCAGTTTGCCTTTTCGTCAGATCACTCGCCGCAGCGCGCTTCTCTGCCTTGGGGATTATTTAACCGAATTATCGCCTCAAGTCAAATATTTGTGGCTAAAAAAAGAGGCGGTCTGACAACTTTGCTGCCGATCCATCTGTAGTTGTTCATCTCTTCCCAACAAGCCGCAGCCCCTTCCCCGGAATGATTTGAACCGATAACAGCATCATGCGACGCCAGCGAAACAGGTGAGATAAGAATGACGGATCAACTGATCATCTTCGTGCAAAATGGCGTCGGCCGCATCCGCCTGAACCGGCCAAGAGCAATACATGCGCTGACCACCGAAATGTGCGCCGCCATGATCGATGCCCTGCTCGCCTGGCGTCACGATGATGACGTGTCAGCCGTCATGCTCGACCACGCCCCCTCCCCCGATGGCGACCCCAAATTGTCGCGCGGCTTCTGCGCGGGCGGCGACATCGCCATGATCGCCAACAGCGCAAAGAACGACTTTTCGGAAGCGGAACGCTTCTTCCACACCGAATACCGGCTGAACCATCTGCTGTTCATATATGAAAAGCCGGTCATCGCCTTCATCGACGGCATAGTCATGGGCGGTGGCGTCGGCATTTCCGATCCGGCGCGCTTCCGCATCGCGACCGAGCGCACCGTCTACGCCATGCCCGAAACAGGCATCGGCCTGTTCCCCGATGTCGGCGGCGGCTGGTTCCTCCCGCGTATGCCGGGCCGCACCGGCACATGGCTCGCCACCACCGGAGCCCGCATCAATGGAGCGGACTGCGCGGCGATCGGCATCGCCACCCATTATATGGCCTCGGAAAAGCTCGACGCCGTCAAGGCCCGGATCATCGCAGACCCCGATGGCATCAGCGAAATCCTCGACGAGATGAGCGACCCGTCACCCCCCTCCCTCTGGGAAGCACAGCGGGCCGACATAGACCGGCTGTTTGCCTCCAACCGCTACGAAGACATCCTTGCTGCCCTGCGCACCGACGGATCGAAATGGGCACAAGCGCAACTAGCGGTTCTCGCCACCAAATCACCCCAGACGATCAAGGTCGCCCTGCGGCAAATGGCAGAGGGCGCGGCCTTCACGGACTTCGCGGCCAACATGCGCAACGAATATCGCATCGCCTGCCACGTCATCCGCCGCCCCGACTTCATCGAAGGCGTGCGTGCCGTCATCTTCGACAAAGACAATGCGCCGAGATGGAACCCTGCCACCCCCGAAGAGGTCACGAATGCGCTCATCGACAGCATCTTCGCACCACTCTCACCGGACAGGGAATGGACGCCGCTTCCCGAACTCGGAGAGTGAATATCTGGCGCCCATTCCCCCTATACTGCGATGGCACATGGCAATATGAAATCCGGACAGATAATCGGTATTCTTGAAAGGGAGACGACTTGATGAGGCACCTGGCCCTAACCACTCTGGCCCTGGCGATTGCTACCCCCGCCGCTGCGCAAATGCAGATCAAGCCGATCGCCCCACTCACCAAGGGAGAGTTGCCGCTCTACCCCAACGACAAGACCCCCGATAATGAGCAATGGGAGCATGCCAGTGCTCGATATGGCCCACTGGTCATCGAAAATGACACCGTCCGCAACGTCACGCGTCCCACCATAACGCCCTATCTGCCTGATCCTGCCAAGGCCACTGGAGCGGCGGTACTCGTCGCGCCCGGCGGCGCCTTCATGACGCTGTCAATGTCCAGTGAGGGTGAAGTCATCGCCCGCTCGCTCGCCGAGCAGGGCATCGCCGCCTTCGTTCTCAAATACCGCCTCAACGAAACGCCGCGGGACAGCAAAGCCTTCATGGCCGCGATAGGTCAACGCATGGCGCAGGCCGCCCGCGGCACCCCCAACATGGAAATCAAGGAACCACGCGCCACCCAGGATGCTCTTGCGGGCTTGGCCATGGTCCGCAACCGAGCAAAGGAATTCCGCATCGATCCGACTCGTGTCGGCATGATCGGCTTTTCCGCAGGCGCCATGACCGCTCTCAATGCCGCGCTGGAAGGACAAGGCGAAGCACGCCCGGCTTTCATCGGCTATATCTATGGCCCCATGACTGCCGTCACCGTACCCGCCGACGCGCCACCCATGTTCAATGCCATCGCTCTCGACGACAACCTTTTCAAAAAGCAGGGATTCGGCATTGTCGAAGCATGGCGCAATGCGCGCCGCCCGGTCGAACTTCACGCCTACGAACGCGGCGACCATGGCTTCGGCATCGGTCGCCCAAACACCACTTCCACTGGCGTCCTGCCACAATTCGTCGCTTGGTTGCGCATGCGCGGAATTTTGAAACAGCAGGTTCCACAATGAGCGAACGGGCCTTGATCCGGATTCCGCTTTATGCCCCGCCAATCAGTCACACATCCCAAACGCCGCTAGCCGCCGCATCCCGCGCATATTCGGAAAAGCGTCTCGGCTTGCGGCCCAAAACCCGCTCAACATCGTCCGTAACATAGGCCAGCTTGCCGTCAGCGATACCAGAATAGGTATAGGCATATTCCTCGGGCAACCCGTTCGACAGGATCGACTCCCGAAATGCGTCGAAACTGATGGGGGTGAAACTGATCTTCCGTCCCGCCGCCTTCGTCAACGCATAGGCGGCTGCTTCAAAGCCTATCGATTCCGGCCCGGTCAGCTCATAAATCTGTCCACTATGCCGACCGTCCAATAACGCCTCTGCCGCGACAGCAGCGACATCTTCGATATCGATAAACGGCTCGGTCGCGTCACCGACCGGCAGCACGATCTCACCCGCCAGCACCGCGTCGAGGAAGAACATTTCCGAGAAATTCTGCATGAACCATGCCGGACGAAGGACTGTCCAGTCCGCCGCGCTCGCCCTGAATCCGCCTTCAACCGCATCCAGAAAGCCCTCATCGGCTCGCCCGGAAAGCAGCACCTGCCGCTTAACCCCGCAATCGAGCGCAAGCTGTGCAAGCCGCCCAATCTGTGCGCCAGCATCGGGATGCGTATTGTCATGATGCGCGATATAAAGGCCATCCGCGCCCTCCAGCAGAGGTTTCCAGCTGGCCTCATCCTCCCACGCAAACGGCTGCGCCGCGCTACGCGAACCAATGCGGACAATGTGACCAAGAGCCGTCAGACGATCGGCCAGACGACGACCCGTCTTCCCCGTGCCGCCGACGATGAGAATGGTCGATTTCTGGCTCATTTCTATCCCCTCGGCTGCCATCAGCATATCAATTACAACGATGAATGTAACCTGGCGCCCGCTTTGTCCATGAAGAGTTCCTATACCGGCAGCTCTCCCGGCGACTGGCGCGTTAGCCAAGGACAGGCTATCAGCCCGTCATGAGCGAGGATATCCGCCACATTCTCGATCGCCTGCGTACGCCGCCCGACAATGTCGTGGCCCGCGCCCGCCGTATGGTCGAAGCTTATGTGCCGGAGGATCGTCGTGGCCCCGGTTGGGACCGCCACTGGCGCGAACTGGAAGCCTATATAGAATTGCCCGGCCGCTGGATCGGCGGAGAGAAAACCGAAGATGACGTCTGACAAGATCACCGATCTCCTCGTCGCCCGCCTTGTTCGCGACCACGGCCGCAGCAAGCATCACTGGCGCAAGCTACTCGGCGCCGTTCGCCTCTACAGCCGCGCCACCCATCCGCATTGCAACTGGACGATCACACCAACCGGCACCTTCCATGAAGTTTCGGTGATCGAAGGGCTGATGGATGACCTTAGAATGCGTTATCCAGTGATCAGCGGCTGAAGCGCCAGCCCACCAAAAAGATAAGGATTTTTGCCGCTTTCCGCCAATAGCTTGGCACCAGATCGACTTTGCGTCGTTATCGTCATTCAGGAGGGGTCTTGAATGGACACCCGTGAAGACATTGTTGCGATAGGGCTGCTGACGCAGAACGATATTCATCGGCTTGGCGAAAGTTTTTCCCGGCTCTTCCCGCTCCCGCGCGACGGCGCCTTCGACGATCTGATTAAGGCGATCGATGAAGCCGACCGCGAAAAGGACCGCCGTCCAAAACCATGATCCGCTGCCTATTGGACTACGGCTAAAGTAAAGTCGGGTCCGGCTGTAAATCTTCGACCTTATCATGGTCGGGGCAACCGGACCCGGTTCCGCGAGATCGGGGGAACCTCGCGGAAGCCGCAGGCTCCCCGAGCACCGGCGGCTGAGCAGCATTCTACAATGACGCGCCTCTGCAAACACTGACGCTTAATGCTGCCAGTCCGGCGATTTGGGAGGAAGCCAAATCTCCTTTAGGAGAGTTGACGGAAAGCCACGCTATCCCCATGGAATCGCAACTGGCTATCCCGATAACAGCGGGCTTGAGCAGGCCACCGCTGTGCCGTTATGACGCAACCATGCGATCCTCCCTTTTGCCGCTCCTGCTTGCCTTGTTCATCGCTGGATGCGCTTCGTACCAGCCCGTATCGGACACGCCGGTTCGCGTTGGGTCGCCCTATACGGTGCGTGGCGTCACCTATGTTCCCGCGCAACAACCGGGCTATGATGAGGTCGGCTATGCCAGCTGGTATGGGAATGAATCAGGCAACCGTACAGCGCGCGGAGAGAAGTTCCGGCCGGGCTGGATCAGCGCCGCTCACCCCACCTTGCCGCTGCCATCCTATGTAGAGGTGACGGAGCTGGGCAGCGGCCGAACCGTGTTGGTTCGAGTCAACGATCGGGGTCCCTTCACGCGCGGGCGGATCATCGACCTCTCCCGAGGGGCGGCGGAAGCGCTGGGGATACGCAGTCAGGGGCAAAGCGCCGTGCGCGTCAGGCTTGCCGAACCCCGCGAGAAGGATCGCCAGCGCCTGCGCAAAGGCAAGGAAGCGAGCGAACGGCCGCCGCTCACCGGCGAAGCCCTTACCGCGCAACGCCGCCGCCTTCTTGCACCGCGCTGAATTTAGCCTCGCCTTGACGGCCAACCGCTGTATAGCGGCATATATATCTCAGGCGTCAGGCGTCGCATGCATCGGTTCCTTGTTCTGCTCCTTCTGCTCTTTACCGGCTTTGCGTTTGAACCCGCTGAGGCGCGGGAACGCGGGCCTTTGATATTGGCCGCCGCCAGCCTCCAGGAATCGCTGACCGCCGCCGCCGATGCCTGGACGGCGCAGGGGCATGACCGGCCAGTCCTTTCCTTCGCCGCTTCTTCCGCCCTCGCCCGGCAAATAGAGGCTGGGGCGCCTGCCGACCTGTTCTTGTCGGCGGATGAACCCTGGATGGATGCCATCGCCGCGAAAGGGCTCGTCCGCCGGGGGACCCGTGTTCCGCTGCTTACCAACCGCCTCGTCCTGATCGCTCCGGTGGGCAGCGGTACGAAAATGGCTATCCGCCGTGGATTCCCCCTCGCCCGTGCGATCGGCACTGGCCGCCTCGCAATGGCGGACCCGAACAGCGTCCCGGCCGGAAAATATGGCAAGGCGGCGCTTGTGGCACTCGGCGTCTGGCCAGCACTATCCGGTAAAGTGGCGGCGGCGGAAAACGTCCGGGCGGCCCTGGCGATGGTGGAGCGGCAGCAGGCGCCCTTTGGCATCGTCTACGAAACCGATGCACGGGCTACGAACGCCGTCCGTATCGTGGGCGTCTTTCCGGCGGCCAGTCACCCGAAAATCACCTATCCATTAGCGCTGTTAAGCCGCTCCACCCATCCCGAGGCGGCAGCATTCCACCGCTTTCTCCTGTCTCCACGCGGCAAGGCGATCTTCCACCGCTACGGTTTCGGAACGCGGTGACGGTCACCGTCTTGAGCCCGGAAGAATGGGAGATCGTCCAGCTGTCCCTGAAGGTCAGCTTTGCGGCCATGCTCTTTACTCTGCCCTTGGCCTTCGCCCTAGCCTGGGTTCTCGCGCGGTGGCGCTTTCCGGGCAAGCTGCTGCTCGACGCGGCGGTCCACCTCCCGCTTGTCCTGCCACCGGTGGTGATCGGTTGGCTGCTGCTCCTGACTCTCGGACCTGCCGGACCTGTAGGAAGCATAATGGAACGGTGGTTCGGTGTGACCGTCATGTTCCGCTGGACCGGCGCCGCCATCGCCGCGGGCATCATGGCCCTCCCCCTGATGGTGCGCGCGATCCGCCTATCGATCGAAGCCGTAGATCACCGCTTGGAAGAAGCCGCCCAAACCCTCGGCGCCAGCCCCGCCTGGTGTTTCCTGACGATCCTCCTCCCCCTATCTCTACCCGGATTAGCTGCAGCATTCATTCTTGGTTTTGCCCGATCACTCGGCGAATTCGGCGCCACCATCAGCTTTGTCTCAAACATTCCGGGAGAAACCCGCACCCTGTCGCTCGCCATCTACAGCGCCCTCCAGGTCCCCGGCGCCGACGCCGTCGTATGGCGGCTCGCCGTGATTTCGATCTGCCTGTCGCTAGGCGCACTTTTGCTTTCAGAAGCGCTCAGCCGCCGGGTATCGGCCGATAGGTCCAGCCATGTCCTTTGACATCGACGTCCGCAAGCTTCTCGGCCCCACCCTCGTTACGGCGCGCTTTGCAGCATCAGATGGCATCACCCTACTCTGGGGACCTTCCGGCGTAGGGAAGACCTCTATCCTCAACATGATCGCTGGTCTGCTGCGCCCGGATCAGGGCCATATCAGCGTCGATGAAGAAATATTGTTCGATGCCGATGCCGCCATCGATTTGCCCTCCTATCGTCGTCGCATCGGATATGTTTTCCAGGATGGCCGCCTTTTCCCGCATCTTCGGGTGCGGGCGAACCTGCTTTATGGCCGTCGGCTTGCGACGCCGCAGGACAGGTGGATGTCTCTACAAGCGGTCGTCGATTTTCTCGGGATTGAGCATCTCCTCAGCCGCTGGCCACGCACACTGTCGGGCGGCGAAGCACAGCGCGTTGCCATTGGCCGCGCGCTCCTGTCTGGCGCGCGAGCCTTGCTCATGGACGAACCTCTCGCCTCCATTGACCCCGCCCGCCGGGAAGACATCATGGATGTTGTCCTGCGCATACGGGACGAGATTCGGCTCCCAATAATCTATGTCACCCATAATCCAGACGAAGCCGATCGTCTGGCAACGCGAAAGATCGAACTTACGCCTTCATTTCGATAAGGGCGACCAGCCCGCCACCTTTCGCATTCATCAGCCGGACGGATGCATCGAAGGTGAGCGCCAGTGACCGCGCTATAGTCAGACCGATGCCCGTGCCGGGCCGCCCGCCCGGCTGCCCTGACGCCCCGCGAGTAAAGGGCTCAAACATCTGATCTAGTTGTTCCGGCGGTATGCCCGGCCCCTTGTCCCTGATGTGGATGACAAGTCTGCATCCCTGGCGGAAACATCCGATTTCGGCCCCGCCACCATATTTGATGGCGTTACTGACCAGATTACTGATGCACCGGCTCAGTGCATTGGGTTTGGCCCGGATCGTCCCGCCACACCCTCCCGCGAACCGCAATGGAGCGCCCAGATCCTGCGCATCCTCGACCATGCTTTCCAGCATGGAATCGATGTCGATGACGGACCATTCTTCCTGCGTCTCGGTACTGGCGGCGAGATCAAGCCCCTCCTTGACCAAGGTTTGCATCGCCTGATGGTCCTGCAACAGCCGCGCACGCAACTCGTCATTTTCGACGAGTTCAAGCCGCAACCTTAGCCGGGTAAGCGGCGTCTGCAGATCGTGGCTGATGGCCGCCAGCAATTGCGTACGCTCGGCGAAACCCGCACGTGCGCGCCGTTGCATGAGGTTGAAGGTCGATAGCGCCGCACGTACTTCTTCCGGCCCATTTTCCGGGATTTCCTCCGGGTCGAGCGACAGGGAGAAGGACTCCGCCGCGTGCTCAAGGCGCCGCAGTGGTTGGGTTACGATCCGGGACACGATGATAGCAAGACCAGCAGATGCGATGATGATCAGGAGCATATAGAGCGGGTTGGCCATCATGCTGGGCGGACGCTCCATGCGCGGCAGGTTGAGCGCCATGGACCGCCGAGCACCAGTGCTATCGGTAAACCGTACGATCCAGCATGCCGGACGCGGCGCGTTGACTACCCCTGCCGCGCCCGCCGATGGATCATAACGCAGGCGGGGAAAGCAAAATCCTGCAGGAACCTGGCTAGCCTCCGGGTTGGACCCGGGGCCGAACCGCGCCCTGAGCGCTTTTGCAAGCTCAGCATCCGGTTCAGCCACCGCGATGCCCTCCGGTGCTAACGCTGCGCCCATGATCTGCTGGGCCGCCAGCATGGCCTCCACCCGCTTGGGATCACGCTGAAGGCGATGGCCGATGTCCTCGGCGCTCGCCACCACCCGCTGCATGCGCCATTGCTGAAAGTCATGGCTCCTGCTCTGTTCAGCGATCAGCAAAGCCAGCATCGCGGCCAACGACATGCCAATCGTCAGCAGCAGGAATATCTGCCCTGTCAGTGAGCGCAGAAAGCCTCGAACACGGCTCCAAAGACGCTCAATCATTCGTAGGACACCGGACTGGCGAGTACATACCCTTCGCCCCGCACCGTCAGAATGAGTTCCTCACCCCCCGGCATGGTCGCCAGTTTCTGCCGCAATCGGCTCACCTGTAAATCGGTCGAGCGGTCGAACGCAGCAGTCGCTCGACGTTCAGGCACAAGGTTTTCCCTTGAGAGGACCACATTGGGCTCATCGATAAACCGGGACAGCAGACGGAACTCCGCTGACGAAAGCATCACCAGCCGCCCGTCTTCAGCGATCAGCCTGCGCTGGAAGAGATCGAGACGCCAGGGACCGAGCCTGGCGATGCGCACGCCTTTGTCGCGCTGCCGGTCGGGTTCGTCAGCATGGGACCGGCGTAACAGGTTGCGTATGCGAACGAGCAATTCGCGTGGCTCGAACGGCTTTGTGAGATAGTCATCCGCTCCCAGTTCCAACCCGAGCACCCGGTCGATCGCGCTGCCTCTGGCGGATACCATGATGATGGGGACGTCATTTCCTTCGGCCCGCAACTCCCGGCACAGGGTGAGCCCGTCACCGTCCGGGAGGTTGAGGTCAAGCACGATGAGGTCGGCCGCATGTACCGAAAGGGCCTGATGAAGCTCTGCCAGGCTGCCTGCGGGCACAACCTCATAATGTTCCTGTCGCAATTGCCGAACAATCAAGTCCCGAATGTCGGGGTCATCATCGACTACGATCAGGCGTGCTTGGCGGCTGTTCATTTGGTCAGGCATCGCGTCCTTTTACGGTGTTCGGCATTAAAAGTCTGCCTTCGTCATGCTCGCTGATACCCGCTGATACATTCCGACATATTGCGATGCACAATGGCACATGTTCGGCCTTTTCAAACGCCTGCCAAGAAGCGAAGAGGGGGTGTCGGAGCCGGTCAATAGCTGGCCCGTCCTTCACCCGGCGCTCCCCCTCCCCCTGCGCCGGGTGAAGCTTCCCACTGCTAAACCCCGCCATTGGATCGCCTGCCGCCATGCCGTCGCGCTTTGCACTCTCCTCATCCCGCTACGCTCAATTAGGCGCGGCATTCTGTTTGCTCGCGACCGCGTGCAGCCAGAGCAAGCCGCCAGAGAAGAAGCAGGTTGAGGTCGGCGTGGTCACGCTTCAGGCGCAGGATGTCACTGTATCGACCGAACTCCCCGGACGCACCGCTTCGACGCTGATGTCTGAGGTGCGGCCTCAAGTTGCTGGCGTCGTTCAAAAGCGCCTCTTTACCGAAGGCTCCTATGTGCATGCGGGCCAGCCATTATATCAGATTGATCCATCCCTCTACCGCGCCTCTCGCGATGAAGCGCAAGCTGCGCTAGCCAATGCGCAGGCGACAGCGGTTGCGGCGCAAGCGAAGGCCCGTCGCTATCAAGCGCTCGGGCAGACGGAGGCTGTGAGCGCGCAGGAACGAGACGATGTGGTCGCGGCTTCGCGGCAAGCAAGCGCCGCCATTCAACAAGCGCGCGCGTCACTTCAGACTGCCAGCATAAACCTGCGCTTCACCGAAGTTCGGGCGCCAATCAGCGGGCGCATTGGCCGTTCCTCTGTAACGCCGGGTGCGTTGGTCACAGCCAGTCAAGCTGCACCCCTCGCCACGATCCAGCAACTTGATCCTATCTTCGTCGATATCACACAGTCCAGCGCGCAGCTCCTCGCGCTGCGCCGCAATCTGGCCGCAGGTAAAGCACTGCCCGCCAGTGCCACTATCCGGCTAAAACTGGACGACGGCAGCGACTATCCGCTTGAAGGCCGAATAGAATTTGCCGAGCCCATCGTGGACCCCAATAGCGGCACGATCACCCTGCGCGCGCGCTTCCCCAATCCTGACAGTCTCCTCCTCCCCGGCATGTTCGTCCGCGTCGTGGCCCCGCAGGCCGTCGTCCCCAATGGCATACTCGCGCCCCAGCAGGGGATCAGCCGTGACCCCAAGGGCAATGCCACGGCGCTTATCGTCAATCGCGCAAACAAAGTCGAGCAGCGTACCGTCACTACGGCTCAGGCGATAGGCAACAAATGGCTCGTGACCGCAGGCCTCAAGTCCGGTGATCGGCTGATCGTCGAAGGAACGGACAAGGTGAAGCCGGGCGACACTGTCCGCGCCGCAGCCATCGGTCAAGGGAGCTAGGTCCTCCGATGCTCAGCCGCTTTTTCATCGATCGGCCAATCTTCGCCTGGGTGATCGCGATCGGCATCATGCTGGCCGGACTTGGCGCCATGCTGTCGCTGCCTATCGCTCAGTATCCAGATATCGCGCCACCTGCGGTCAACATCAGAGCAAATTATCCGGGTGCTTCGGCCGATACTGTAGAGACAAGCGTCACGCAGGTCATCGAGCAGCAACTGACTGGCATCGATGGCCTGATGTACTTCTCATCGACATCTACGGCCAATGGCCAGTCGCGTATCACTGTCACCTTTGATAAGGGCACCGACCCCGATACCGCACAGGTACAGGTTCAAAATAAGGTGCAGCAGGCGTTAAGCCGGTTGCCCAACGCCGTTCAGCAGCAGGGCCTGACCGTCACTAAATCGCAGACCGATTTCCTGATGCTGGTCGCGCTGTACGATCGCACCGATCGAACCACTCAGACTGATATTTCGGATTATCTGGTCAACAATTTTCAGGACCCCATCTCGCGTCTGGAAGGTATCGGCAACGTTCAGATTTTTGGATCGCAATATGCCATGCGCATATGGCTGGATCCTTATAAACTCGCGACGGTAAAGCTCATGCCGTCAGACGTTGAAAGCGCGATCCGGTCCCAGAATGTCGAAGTTTCCGCCGGTCAGATCGGCGCTGATCCGGCGCCCGCCGGACAGCAACTGAATGCCACCGTTCGCGCGCGTGCACGCCTCCAGACTCCCGAAGAATTCCGCAACATCATCGTAAAGACTCAAAGCGAGGGGTCCGTCGTCCACCTCTCCGATGTTGCTCGGGTCGAACTTGGGAATGAAAGTTATACCTCTTCAGCCGCGCTGAACGGACATCCCGGATCTGGCATCGCGCTCCAACTCGCTCCCGGCGCCGACGCTCTGAAGACCGCCGAACTCGTCAAGGCAAAGGTCGCTGAGCTGTCCACGAACCTGCCCCATGGGTACAGCATCGCATTCCCGCGCGATACGACACCCTTCATCCGGCTTTCCGTGGATGAGGTCATCAAGACACTTATCGAAGCCGTCGGGCTGGTCGTCGTGGTCATGTTCGTCTTTTTACAAAGCTGGCGCGCGACGCTGATCCCTGCGGTGGCAGTTCCGGTCGTCCTGCTCGGGACCTTCGGCGTGCTGGCCCTTTTCGGCTATTCCATCAACACGCTCACCCTGTTCGGCATGGTGTTGTCCATCGGCCTTCTGGTCGATGATGCGATCGTCGTCGTCGAAAATGTCGAGCGGTTGATGCATGACGAGGGACTTGACGCGCGAACCGCCACGATCAAGTCAATGGAAGAGATCAGCAGCGCGCTGGTCGGCATCGCGCTCGTCCTTTCAGCCGTTCTTCTGCCCATGGCCTTTTTCGGCGGTTCGACGGGGGTTATTTACCGGCAATTCTCCATCACCATTGTGTCCTCCATGCTTCTGTCCATGGTGGTTGCACTCATCCTGTCGCCCGCCCTGTGCGCCACATTGTTGAAATCGGCCAGTGAAGAGCGCCGTCAGCAGGGATGGGCGGGCCGGTTCAACCGCTGGTTTGGGCGCGTGACCAGCGGCTATATGCGGCGGCTTGAGGCAATCATGCATCGGCGCGCCGTCTTCTGGACGATCTATCTGCTGATATTGGGCGTCCTTGCGCTGATCTTCGTCCGCTTGCCGACCAGCTTCCTCCCCGTAGAGGATCAGGGGCAGGTCATGGTGCAGATGACCCTTCCCGCTGGCGCCAAGTCCACGCGAACCGCGCAAGTGGTCGAGAGTGTTCGCAACTACTTCCAAAGCGAAGAAGGAAATAACGTCGGTAATATATTCATAGCCCAAGGTTTCAGTTTTGCAGGACAGGGCGAAAATACCGCGCAAGGCTTCATCAATCTCACCCCCTGGCAAGACCGGGAGGGTGAGGCGAACAGCGCAACCGAGATCGCGAACCGAGCTACAAAGCAGCTCGCAGCCATACGTGATGCGAAAATTCTGGCCATGACGCCGCCCGCCATCCGTGGCCTGGGCCAGTCGAACGGCTTCACCTTCGAGCTGCTCAACACAGGCGGCCTCAGCCGAGACAAGTTCCTGGCCGTGCGCAACCAGCTACTCGCTGCAGCTTCGCAAAGCCCTATGCTCGCGGGCGTGCGCGCCGCTACGCTCGAGGACACGCCTCAGTTGAAGGTCGATATCGATAATGAAAAGCTGGCTGTGCTTGGACTTACACAAAATGATGTGGACAATGTGCTGAGTTCCGCCTGGGGAAGTAGCTATATCAATGACTTCATTGATCGGGGACGCGTGAAACGTGTCTTTATGCAGGCTGACGCGCCTTATCGAGCTTTGCCGACCGACATTGAAAACTGGCAGGTACGCTCTGCCGCCACGGGCGAAATGGTTCCATTCGCCGCTTTCGCCACCACCCATTGGGAAATGGGTCCGACAACAGTATCGCGCTTCAACGGCCAATCCTCCTATGAAATACAGGGACAGGCGGCACCCGGTGCGAGTTCGGGAGAGGCCATGGATGAAATGGTGCGTTTGCAGCAGCAATTGCCGACCGGAACCAGCTATGCCTGGAGCGGCCTTTCATACCAGGAACAATTGTCCGGCGGACAGGCGCCCTTGCTTTATTCTCTCTCCGTACTGGTTGTCTTTCTCTGCCTCGCTGCGCTTTATGAAAGCTGGTCGGTGCCGCTCGCAGTATTGTTCGTAATCCCGCTGGGCCTGATCGGGGCAGTCGTCGCGGTGTGGGCGCGTGGGCTGGAGAATAATGTATTCTTTCAGGTAGGCCTCCTCACCACGATGGGGTTGGCGGCCAAGAACGCAATCCTGATCGTTGAATTCGCCGAGTTTGCCTATCGCGATGGCAAGGACGCGATGAGCGCGGCGATCGAAGCAGCCAAACTCCGTTTCCGACCGATCATAATGACCTCGCTCGCCTTCATTGCAGGCGTTATGCCGCTGGCGCTCGCTCATGGCGCTGGCGCACAGAGCCGCATCGCCATCGGCACGGCTGTCGCAGGCGGCATGCTGACTGGAACCCTGCTGGCGATATTTTATGTGCCGCTGTTCTTCTTCACGATCATGCGGCTTTTCAGACGCAAGGACCATTCATCTGTCACCGGATCGGAGGTGCCCGCATGAGGCGCTTGCTCCCCCTCGGCCTGTCCGTGACGCTGACCGCCTGCAATCTGGCGCCCGTATATGAGCGGCCCACCGCGCCCGTTCCGCCGGCCTGGCCAAATGGATCCGCATATTCAGCCGCCCTTCCTACAGAAAAGGCAGGTTTGCCCTGGACCGCTTTGGTCGGCGACGAACGGCTGCGGACCATCATTGATCGGGCGCTGATCAACAATCGGGATCTTCGCGTAACGCTGGCCAACGTTCTCGCGGCGCGCGCCCAATATCGCATTCAGCGGGCCGCGCAGATTCCTACGGTCACGGCGGATGCCAACGCAACGCTCACGCGTCGGAATGACCAACGTCAGGACAGCTACAGCGCCGACATCGGTTTTAGCGCGTTCGAAATCGATCTGTTCGGCCGCCTGCGCAACTTGAGTGAAGCCTCCCTTCAATCCTATCTCGCGAGTCAGGAGGGCGCCCGCGCCGCGCGCATCGCGCTCGTCGCGGAGACGGCCAGCGCTTATGCGACGCTTGCTGCGGACCAGCAATTGCTCACCGTGGCTCGCGATACGCTCAGCAGCGCCGAACGAACGCTGGCGCTTACACGATCGCTCAACGGCGTCGGTCTTTCCGGCAAGCTCGACGTCCATCAGGCGGAAACGATCGTCGAACAGGCGCGCTCCGATGTCGCGGCCTCGGTCACGCAGGTGGCGCAAGATCGCAATGCGCTGGACCTGCTCGCCGGGGTGCCGGTGGAAGAAGTCCTTCTCCCGCTGTCGCTCTCCACGCTGATCAGTACGACTGCGCAAGTCCCTGCCGGGATTTCATCAGATGTCCTGCTCCAGCGGCCAGATGTGCTGCAGGCCGAACACCGTTTGCAGGCTGCAAATGCGAATATCGGCGCCGCACGGGCTGCGATGTTCCCGAAGATCAGCCTGACGTCAGCGATCGGTGTCGCCAGTTCAGCACTGTCGTCGCTTTTCACGGGCGGCGCATTCAGTTGGACGGCTGCGCCATCGGCGAGCCTTCCCATCTTCGGCGGCGGTGTCAAAGGCAATGCCGAATATAGTAAGGCGCAACAGCAGGCAGCAATTGCCAGCTATGAGAACGCCATTCAGAGCGCCTTTCGTGAAGTCGCCGATGCCCTGGCACGCGCAGGCACCATAGGCGAACAGCAGCAGGCTCAGCGAGCTCTGGTCATGTCAAATGAGAACGCTTATGCCTTGTCCGAACAGCGTTATCGCGCGGGAATTGATCCGTTCCTGACCACACTTGTGAACCAACGCTCGCTCTATTCCGCCCGACGAAGCGCGATCGCGACGGACCTCGAACTGCTGCTAAACCGTATATCCCTCTATCGCGCAATCGGTGCCGATTTTTAGGAGTTTACTCGGTTCAGCCCTAACCGTGACGGGCCGTATGGCTGGAGCACCCGCCGCCTCCCTCTCAACCAAGTTCGGTGGAGCCGGGCGAATTGAATTTGGGTGCGACATTTTCCGTACAGTTTTCTTTGACGAAATGAGCTTCGAGCCACGCCGCGTGCTGCATGGCATGGCTCGACCCTCACTCAACAGGCATTGGCAGTCCTCAGCTTTGATTATCAGGCGCTGACCTGAACTTCGCTGATAAGGGCCAATAACTGCTGAGCATGTTCCTTTCGGCAAATGAGCAGATCAGGCAGATACACATTTGCCTGATTGTAGATCAGGGGGCTGCCATCAATTCGCGAGCAGTGCAGGCCATGCGCCTTCGCCACGGCGACAGGTGCCATACTGTCCCATTCATATTGGCCGCCGGAATGCAGGTAAATGTCTGCCTGCCCCAATATCACCGCCATCGCCTTGGCGCCGGCCGAGCCCATCGGAACAAGCTCGGCACCCAGCTTTTCCGCGACCGCGACAGCTTCGGCGGCTGGGCGAGTGCGGCTGACCACCATGCGCAGTTTTTCGGGTGCAGGCGGGATCGGCTGCGGCTGATCCGACCGAACTATTGTACCCTTCCCTGTTCCGGTCAGGTCAAGACCCGGCAGCGCTACAGCGCCGATCTCCGGCTGCCCATCGATCGCCAGACCGACATGGACCGCCCAATCGGATCGCTCCTCGCCATATTCGCGGGTGCCATCGACAGGATCCACGATCCAGACGCGGCTTTGGCTCAGCCGCTCGGCATTGTCCTTCTCTTCCTCAGACAGCAACCCGTCCTCGCCCCGTTGTTCACGCAGGGCGTGAACAAGGAACTGGTTGGCCGTTTGATCGCCCGCCTTGCCCAGCGCCTTGGCGCTGAACATGCCGCTGGCGCGCACCTCAAGCAGGATGCGTCCAGCGGTTTCGGCAAGATGCGCCGCGAGGTCGGCGTCGCTCATGCCGCCGCTCATGGGATCAGCCTGGCGACGATGGCGTCAGCAGCTTCCTCGGCGGTCATGGCCGTTGTGTCGATGCGGATTTCCGGGTCCTCTGGCTGCTCATAGGGGCTGTCAATGCCGGTGAAGTTCTTGAGATCCCCGGCACGCGCCTTCTTGTAGAGCCCCTTGACGTCCCGTGCCTCTGCTTCAGCAAGCGGCGTGTCGATGTGGACCTCAATGAACTCGCCCGGCTGCATCATCTGCCGCACCATTTCGCGCTCCGAACGGAAAGGCGAGATGAAGGCGGTGATCACGATCAGGCCCGCGTCGGTCATCAGCTTGGCGACTTCGCCCACGCGGCGGATATTCTCCACACGGTCGGCGTCAGTGAAGCCAAGATCCTTGTTCAGGCCATGACGCACATTGTCGCCGTCGAGCAGGAAGGTATGGCGGTTCATGCGCGCCAGCTTCTTTTCGACGAGGTTGGCGATGGTCGACTTGCCCGCACCGGAGAGCCCGGTGAACCACAGCACAGCCGGCTTCTGGTTCTTGAGGCCCGAATGGAACTCACGGGTAACATCGGTCGCCTGCCAATGGACATTCTGCGCGCGCCGCAGCGAGAAGTGCAGCATGCCTGCCGCCACCGTCGCATTGGTGATCTTGTCGACCAGAATGAAGCCGCCGAGCGTCCGGTTCTGCTCATAGGGCTCGAACACGATCTGCTTGTCGGTGGACAGGTTCGCAACACCGATGGCGTTGAGGTCCAGCGTCTTGGCCGCCAGATGCTCCATCGTGTTGACGTTCACCTGATATTTCGGGTGCTGCACCGTCGCGGTCACGGTCTGCGTGCCGATCTTCAGCCAGTAAGGACGGCCCGGCAGCATTTCCTCGTCCGCCATCCAAACGATGGTCGCTTCGAACTGGTCAGCGGCCTGCGGAGGATTGTCCGCCAGCGCGATGACGTCGCCGCGCGAGCAGTCGATTTCGTCAGCGAAGCAGATCGTCACCGACTGCCCTGCGACAGCCTGATCCAGATCGCCGTCCAGCGTCACGATGCGGGTGACGGTGCTGGTCTTGCCCGAAGGCAGCACGCGGATCGCATCGCCCGGCTTCACTGTGCCGGTGGCGATCAGACCCGAAAAGCCGCGGAAGTCGAGGTTCGGCCGGTTCACCCACTGCACCGGCATGCGGAACGGCTTTTCCGCGTCGGTCGCGCTGTTGACTTCGACCGTTTCCAGATGCTCGATCAGGGCCGGGCCTTTGTACCAGGGCGTGTTGTCCGACGGGCCGGTGATATTGTCGCCCTTGAATCCGGAAATCGGCATCGGCACGAAATGTTCGATACCGATCGAACGGGCGAATTCGGTATAGTCCTTGACGATGCTGTCATAGACCGCCTGGTCATAATCGACCAGATCCATCTTGTTCACCGCCAGCACGATGTTCTTGATGCCGATCAGGTGCGCCAAATAGCTGTGCCGCTTCGTCTGGGTCAGCACGCCCTTGCGCGCGTCGGTCAGGATGACGGCGAGATCAGCGGTCGATGCGCCGGTCACCATGTTGCGCGTATATTGTTCGTGGCCGGGCGTGTCGGCGACGATGAACTTGCGCTTTTCGGTCCCGAAGAAGCGGTAGGCGACGTCGATCGTGATGCCCTGTTCGCGCTCGGCGGCGAGGCCGTCCACGAGGAGAGCGAAGTCGATCTCCTGGCCCTGTGTGCCGACCTTCTTGGAGTCTGCCTCCAGCGCGGCGAGCTGATCTTCGAAGATCATCTTGCTGTCGTAGAGCAGGCGGCCGATCAGCGTGGACTTGCCATCGTCCACCGACCCGCAGGTGATGAAGCGCAGCATCGTCTTGTGCTCATGCACCTTCAGATATTCGTCGATATCCTCCGCAATGAGGGCATCGGTCTTGTAAATGGGTTCGTCGAGAGTGTCGGTCATTGGTCTAATCCCGTCATCCCAGCGAAAGCTGGGATCTCGTTGATCTGGGGGAAGGTTCGGCCTGGAGGCACGAGACCCCAGCCTGCGCTGGGGCTGACGCTTCGGAACGCTTGCGCATTCCGTGGCGCGTCAGAAATACCCCTCCTGCTTCTTCTTCTCCATGCCGGCGCCGCCTGCATCCTTGTCGATGGCGCGGCCCTGACGTTCGGACGTGGTGGTCAGCAGCGTTTCCTGGATGACCTCGGGAAGCGTCTTGGCCTCGCTCTCCACCGCGCCAGTCAGCGGGTAGCAGCCCAGCGTGCGGAAGCGGATCGACCGCATCACCGGCGTTTCGCCTTCCTTGAGCGGGAAGCGCTCGTCATCCACCATCAGCAGCATGCCGTCACGCTCGACGGTCGGGCGCTTATCGGCGAAATAAAGCGGCACGATCGGCACATTGTTGAGGTGGATATACTGCCAGATGTCCAGCTCGGTCCAGTTGCTGATCGGGAAGACGCGGATGCTTTCACCCTTGTTCTTCTTGGCGTTGTAGAGGTTCCACAGTTCCGGGCGCTGGTTCTTTGGGTCCCAGCCATGCGAGGCGGTGCGGAAGGAGAAGATGCGCTCC
Source organism: Sphingobium sp. TomTYG72 (assembly GCF_055394715.1). Taxonomy (NCBI): domain Bacteria; kingdom Pseudomonadati; phylum Pseudomonadota; class Alphaproteobacteria; order Sphingomonadales; family Sphingobiaceae; genus Sphingobium; species Sphingobium sp. TomTYG72. Next base: position 879,135 of record NZ_AP027337.1, read on the forward strand.
TTGGCGCGGCTCTTTTCCTCGTCGCGACGTGCGCCGCCGAAGGCTGCGTCGAAGCCATACAGGTCGAGCGCCTGCTTCAGACCTTCGGTCTTCCACATGTCGGTGTGGAGCGCACCATGGTCGAACGGATTGATCCCGCGATCCTTGGCTTCCTGATTGTGATAGACCAGCAGCTCCATACCGCTTTCCTTGGCCATCCGGTCGCGCAGCTTGTACATTTCCTGGAACTTCCAGGTCGTATCGACGTGCAGCAGCGGAAATGGCGGCGGCGAGGGATAGAATGCCTTGCGGGCGAGATGCAGCATCACCGCGCTGTCCTTGCCCACGCTGTATAACATGACTGGCTTTTCAGCCTCGGCCACAACCTCTCTCAGAATATGTATGCTCTCCGCTTCCAGGCGCGCCAGGTGGGTGAGCGTTTTTGTATCTGTCATCGTCTTGTCCAGCCTTTCGCAGACCCAGATGACAGAAGGCGCGAATCATCAAACCTCCCAGATGGGAGAGAGATATTTCTTCCATCGCCGCACGACGAAAATTTAATCAGCTGCAAGAGCGCGAGCCGACTTTTCAGGCATTCTGAGGCGACGCTTCGTCTTCACCCAACCTCAGTTCCACCTCATAGCCAGAGATGATCCGCTCCAGTGTTGTGCAATAATCGCCAAGGATGTCCGGCAGGGGTCCCCAATTGTCGGTCTCGTACTCAGGGAGTTGGATCAGCACCTCCCTCCGCATCATGCTGATCGCAGCACCGATCACGACCTGATTTATCTCGATATAGACGTTCAGGGCCACAGCGGGAGGAAGCCCCCTCGCCTCCAGCATCGTGAGTACCCTCTGCGAATAGTCGAACGAATGCTGTTCAGGTTCTTTTCCAATCAGATTGGTGATGAGGTGAGGCAGGGACCGGAAGAGACGATAGGTAACTGTCGCATGTTCGCGCAGTATATCCTGCCAACTCTGCCCTTCATCCTTGATCAGCGCTTGCCCTACTAGACGCTGTGCCACGAGTTGCAGCAGATGTTCCCGCCCCCGCACATAGCCATATAGCGTAGCGACGCCGGTATTCAGCCTTTCGGCAACCAGACTCATTTCCAGCTTGGCGATACCGACCTCGCAGGCGGCACCGACAATCATTTCCAGCGTCAGCCTTCGGGGACGCCCTACCATCCGTTTCGCCTGCCCTGGCATTCCGCTCTCCAAATTCGATTTCAAAGCGATTCTAGCGCACTTGTTTATATTGACAACGTTTCCCTACATTCTTGCACGAACTGGTTGATCTATGGATAAATTATATCGATCGCCTCGTCTCGGCGGTCAGGCGTGTCCGCCCGCCACCGCACCGATCCGGTTGGCCGTTCAAGGCGCCGCCGTACCCGCCCCTCGCTGCGACCCATGTGGAATATATTGGCGGCGTCCTCGATCTGACGGTCGCCCATCGTCATACGATCGCGTTGGTGCAGATAATCTCCCCAGGTTGGACAATGATAATGTTCGGTCCAAAGTTCAGGATCGGCGATGTCACGTGCCACGGACCAGCCAAAGGCACCACTTCGCAGGCGGGCGCTGCGCACCTTCTGCATCGCGGCATAAAAGTCGCGCGCCTTGTCAGTATCTACCCGATAATCGATTTCCACGACGATGGGACCACTGCGCGAGGTCAGTGCAAGGCCAACCTGCGGCTGATGACTGAGAATGCTTTGTTCCAATCCATCGGGGAGCGATCGTGCCAACGGAAAGAAGAGGCCGAGAATAGTGCTGAACACCATCGCTGCCCCCGACATCATCATCGCTTCACCTGTTCCTAGAGCAGTAGCGACCGCTCCCCACAGCCACGCGCCCAGAGCGAGCCCACCCGTCAACGCCGAGCCATAGCAGGCAAGCGCGCGGGCCGTGACCCAGCGCGGCGCTGACATTTGGACAGCAACGTTGAACTGCGCGACCAGGATCATCCAGGCAAAGCCCGCGACCAGCAGTGCCGCGCAAGTCAGGAGGGTGTAACTGCTGATCCCGGCGAGAATGATCATCGCGCCCAGCAAAACCGACAGCAATCGCGCAGCCTGCTCAGGCCGAAGGCGCCGACGCACGAGATCAAGCCCCGTGGCGCCCAGCACCGCACCCACGCCATAGGCGCCCAACAACAAGCCATAGGTGCTTGCCGACCCGTGCAGCAGGTCCTTTGCAATCAAAGGCGTGAGTGCGGAGACCGATGCACCGGCCAGACCCACGACATGGGTGCGGATGAGTACGACCCGAATCGGAGGCGAATGCACCGCATAACGGACCCCCGAGACGATCGCCCGATCGATCCTTTCCGGGGGCAAACGCGATGGCTTATGTTCACGCTGCCACATCAGGAAGGCGAGGATCAGCGGCAGATAGAAGAAAGCATTGGCTGCAAAGGCCGCCATCGCCCCCAATGAGGCAACGATGATGCCGCCGATCGCGGGGCCGAAACTGCGCGCCACATTATAGCTGATCGTGCCCAGCGCGATCGCTGCGGGCAGATGTTCACCACTTACCTGCTCGCCGATCGAGGCCTGCCAGGCAGGGCCATATAGTGCGACCCCCGTGCCGATCAGGAAACAGAAGAGCAGCAATGTCCAGGGGGATAGCAGTTCCGCACCGGCAAGCAGCGTGAGGCAGATCGCCATCAGCGAAGCGAAGGCAAGACCAGCCAGCGCCACCTTGCGCCGGTCGAACATGTCCGCGATCGCCCCGGCGGGCAGAGCGACCAGCATCAACGGCAGCATGAGGGCCGTTTGCACCAGCGCGACCATCTGCGGCGATGAACTCAGCCGCGTCATAAGCCAGGCCGCGCCGACGCCTTGTATCAGCTGCCCGAAGTTCGAAAACAGGCTGGCGATCCAGATGGTGCGGTAGGTCCGCTGACGCAATGGCTCCAGAAGGGCGAAGCGGCCTGCCGGTGAAGGGGAAGATTCAGCCATGGCCGGCCTTGTCGCTCATCTACCTTGGTCTCGTTTCACGCTGAACATTTGTCTTGTCGGGCACCGGGACAGAATATTGCTGAACGTCTTGAAGTTTTCCAGCAAGGGTTTCAATTTAGATACCCTTGTGACTATCAGACGACCGAGAGACGGCTCCCGCTAAGTTCAATCGCGACAGAATACAGGGGCGCGCTTTTCGAAGAAGGCAGCGAAGGCTTCCTGAGCCTCTTCGGATTCCAGCATCTGTTCGAAAAGCCGTGCCTCCTCCTCGATCCTGCCGAGCAGCACAGCAGGATCGCCCTTTAGCAGCCGCCGGGTGGCCGCCAGCGCTTTGGGCGGCTTCTTCATGAGGGCCGCCCCCTTCGCCCGAGCGTGACCAAGCAGTTCCTCGGTGGGTATGACAGCTGTCACCAGACCTGACCGGTCAGCCGTTTGGGCGTCCATTGGCTCGCCCAGCAACAGCATCGCCGCTGCTTTTGCATGGCCCAGCGTCGCGGGCGCTAGCAGGCTTGAACCAGCTTCCGGCACGATACCCAGATTGACGAAGGGCATGATGAAGCGCGCGTCGGGCGCCGCATAGACAAGGTCGCAATGGAACAGCATCGTTGTGCCCACACCCACGGCCAGGCCCTGGACGGCAGCGATCAGCGGTTTGTCGAAGCTCGCAATGGCGCGGATGAATGCGAATGCAGCCGCGCCACCCTGCGGTCCTTGCGTAAAGTCCTTAAGGTCGTTGCCCGCGCAGAAGGCATCACCCTTTCCTGCGATCAGGACAGCGCCGATGTCACTCCGCGCCGACGCGTTGGCAAGGGCCGCGGTCATGCTGTCGTACATGGCTGCGGTGAGCGCATTCTTCTTATCGGGCCGATCGATGTGGATTTCCAGGACGCCGCCCTGTTCGATGATTTCGATCCCGTTGTTCATGACCGCCTCCATTTCCTAAGCGCCCACTAATGTGTCGATCGGTCGGGCGTCTATCCTTTTTCCATTGGACTGCCTACAGCCGCGGCATGAACCGTATCCGGGAAATTGCCGACCCCTTCCTGATGTTGCTGATCGCCATGGTGGCGCTGGCCTCCTTCCTTCCCGCGCGGGGCGAGGGTACGCATATCGTTGGCATCCTTGCGGATGCGGGCATTGTGCTGCTGTTCTTCCTGCATGGGGCGAAACTATCGCGCGAAGCGATCTGGAGCGGGGCGACGGCGTGGAAGCTGCATCTGGCGACGCTGGGAACGACATTCGCTCTGTTTCCCCTGATCGGTCTGGCGACGCAGCAGGTGGAAGCGATCCCCGGGCAGATGCGAGCGGGGCTGTTGTTCCTGACGCTGTTGCCATCGACGGTGCAATCGTCGATCGCCTTCACGGCGATAGCGCGGGGCAACGTCGCGGCGGCGGTGGTGAGTGCGTCCTTCTCCAACCTGCTGGGGATCGTTCTGACGCCGGTGCTGGTGGCATTGCTGATGCAGAAGAGCGTCGGGGGGACGACCGGCGGTCTGATCTCCCTATCGGCGGTGGAGGGGATTGTATTGCAGTTGCTGCTGCCTTTCCTGCTGGGGCATCTGGCGCGGCCGTGGATTGGTGGTTTTGTGTCGCGGCACAAGGCAATGCTGGGAAGAGTGGATCGCGGATCGATCCTGCTGATCGTCTATTCCGCGTTCAGCGCAGCGGTGGTCGAGGGGCTGTGGCATAAGGTGTCGCGGGCAGAATTGTTGTTGCTGGCGCTGTTGTCGATTGCGATTTTGGTGCTGGTGCTGCTGTTTACCTGGGGTCTTGGGCGCTTGCTGGGATTGTCGCGGGAAGATGCGGTGGTGCTGCAGTTTTGCGGGTCGAAGAAGAGTTTGGCGACGGGGGTGCCGATTGCCGGGGTTTTGTTTCCGGCGAGTGCGGTGGGGCCGATATTGTTGCCGTTGATGTTGTTTCACCAGATTCAGTTGATGGTTTGTGCCGGACTGGCGCGGCGTTATGGAAGTCGTGAAGGAAATGGTGAATAGAACGGGATTTTCCGAAAGTCCGTGAGTTGTTATACATATGTATAAGTATGACGCGGTCATTATCGGGGGTGGGCATAATGGGCTGGTGTGCGCATTCTATCTGGCGCGCGCGGGTTACCGGGTCCGCATATTGGAGCGGCGGCACGTCGTAGGCGGCGCGGCGGTGACGGAGGAGTTCCATCCCGGTTTCCGCAATTCGGTCGCCAGCTACACCGTAAGCCTGCTGCATCCCAAGGTCATCGCGGACATGGCGCTGGCCGACCATGGCTATCGCGTGATCGAGCGGCCGATCGCCAATTTCCTGCCGCAGCCGGACGGACGCTATCTGAAGGTGGGCGGCGGCATCGAAAAGACGCAGGCGGAGTTCGCAAAGTTCAGCGCGAAGGACGCGGCCGCCCTGCCCCATTATCAGGACGCACTGGAGGCGATAGCGGACCTGTTGCGCGACATGATGCTGAAGGCCCCGCCCAACGCGGGCGATGGCCTGTCGATGCTGACGGCGGCATTGTCGCAGGGGCGGCGCTTGGGCGCATTGTCGCTGGACGAGCAGCGCGACATGCTGGACCTGTTCCTGAAATCGGCGCGCGCCTTTCTGGACGGCTGGTTCGAAAGCGAGGCGGTGAAGGCGGCCTTCGCCTTTGACGCGGTGGTCGGCAATTATGCATCGCCCGATACGCCGGGCAGCGCCTATGTCCTGCTGCACCACGTCATGGGGCAGGTGAACGGCAAGAAGGGCGCATGGGGCCATTGTGTCGGTGGCATGGGCGCGATCACCCAGATCATGGCGAAGGTCGTCCGCGCGATGGGCGTGGAGATCAGCCTGGAGGCGCCGGTCGACCGGGTGCTGGTGGACGGCGGACGGGCCGTCGGCGTCAGGCTGGAAAGCGGGGAGGAGGTCATGGCGGCGGCGGTGATCGCCAATGTCGGCCCCAAGCTGCTGTACGAACGGATGATGGACCCGGCTGATCTGCCACCCGATTTCCGCAAGCGCATTCGGGGGTTCAGGACGGCATCGGGCAGTTTCCGCATGAATGTCGCGCTGTCGGCGCTGCCCGACTTTTCCTGCCTGCCGGGACCGGGCGAGCATTTGCAGGCCGGGATCATCATCGCGCCGGACATGGACTATATGGACCGCGCCTTTACCGATGCGAAGGTGAAGGGCTGGTCATCCGCGCCGATCGTCGAGATGCTGATCCCGTCGATCATCGACGACAGTCTGGCGCCGCCGGGATGCCATGTGGCGAGCCTGTTCTGCCAGCAATTCGCGCCACAGCTGCCCGATGGCCGAAGCTGGGACGCGGCGCGGAGGCAAGCGGCGGATGATGTGATCGCGACGGTGGACGCTTATGCGCCCGGCTTTGCTGCATCCGTGATCGCCCGGGACATATTGTCGCCGCTGGACCTTGAGCGGAAGTTCGGGATGGTGGGTGGCGACATCATGCATGGCGCGATGACGCTGGACCAATTGTGGGCGGCAAGGCCGGTGCTGGGCCATGCGGGTTACCGCGGACCTGCCGAGGGGCTTTATATGTGCGGCGCGGGCACCCATCCGGGCGGCGGGGTGACGGGCGCGCCGGGACATAATGCCGCGCGGGCGGTAATGAAGGACATGGCGCTGGGCGGACGGCTGTGGCGGCGGAAGCGTGCCGATTGAGCCTGCCGGTAGGGGCATCGAGTCTGCGGCATGAAGGGGCGCGGAGAGAGATTCGCGCGGCACGAACAGGCGCATGGACCTCACCAACCCCCTAAATATGTCGAATCCGGCACGAAAATATCGGTTAATGGGCAAAAACACCCCTAGTTGCGGGCGATGAGACAGGTTAAGACCCGTCGTCCACGAAAGGGAGACGATCGATGAACAATACCGAACTCGCCGAAGCAGTTGCAGCCGAGCATGGCCTGACCAAGGCCGACGCCCGCAAATATGTGGACGGCGTGTTTGCCGCTATCGCTGGCGCCGCTGCCAAGGGTGACGAAGTTTCGCTGAGCGGCTTTGGGAAGTTCAAGGTCAAGGATCAGCCGGCACGCGAAGGCCGCAATCCGTCGACCGGCGCAACCATCCAGATTGCAGCATCGAAGAAGCTGACCTTCACGCCCGCAAAGGCGGTCAAGGATCAGCTGAACGGCTAACAGGCCGGGCGCCCCTTCCGGCAAGGAACGGGGCGCCGCGAATGTTACGATTGCATGACGTGCAATCGACATGCCAATCTAAACAATTGTCAGGAGAGGATCGCGGCGGCAAATGCCGCCCTGCCTTTCAGGCATCCTCTCCTAAAAACTCATTAGGCCGGTCCTTTTTGGACCGGCCCTTTTTTTTGGTCCGCAACGCGACGGCCGGTTACTTTCGGCGATGGCAGCGTATTTTGGATGCGCATTCCGCGCTCCTCCCCCAGCGACGATACACAAGATGGTTACGGCCTAAATTGTGGGCAGAGCCACGTTCAATCAACATCTTCACCCATCATGTCGATAACGATCTGGGACAAGATCAGCCCTCTACTAAGGACGCCGCAGCAGCGGAACATCAGAAGCGTCCATCATAGGGACAGATATCGCCACACTAGAAGAGTGAAGGCGATTTACATTTGAGTTGAAAGCGCGCAGAAGGTCGCCACAGTTATTCAGTGCGGAGAAGCGTGCCAATGTCTGAAAATTCGCAGCCCGACATCACGACGCTCACGGTTCAGCTTTTGAGTGCGTTTGTCTCCAACAATTCGGTTACGAGCGAGGGGCTCGCCGAGCTTATCCGGACAACCCGGATCGCCTTGACTGAAGATCCGGCTGCGGAGTCTGCCGAGGCGCAGGCAGCGACTTACACACCGGCCGTTTCCGTTCGCAAAAGCCTGTCGTCACCCGACCACATCCTGAGCATGATCGACGGCAAGCCGTACAAGACGCTGAAGCGCCATTTGGCGACGAATGGTCTTTCGCCAGACGAATATCGCCAGCGCTACAATCTGCCCAAATCCTATCCGCTGGTTGCGCCCAGCTATTCCGAAGCGCGCCGCGCCGTTGCCACGCGCCTCGGCCTGGGACGCAAGCCCGCAGCCGCCAATGGCGTGAAGGCAGCTGCACCCGCGCAGGCGGATGCAGGCACCAAGGCGGCGCCGAAGGCAGCCGGTGCCGCAGCAAGCGCCAAGGCGCCCGCGGGCAAGGCGGCGAAGGCTGCAAAGCCCGCCAAGGCAGCGGCGAAGCCCGCCGCAAAGCCTGCCGCCGCTTCGGCAAAGGCGGCTGACGGCGCGCAGCCCAAGGCGGCCAAGGCAGCACGCAAGCCTCGCGCAAAGGCGGCAGCGGCCGGATCAGAAGCCAAGAGCTGACGCTTCCTTCCTTTTCGAGATAAGGAACGGGCCGTTGCGGTCGACGCAATGGCCCGTTCTTCGTCAGTCGTCCCTGGCGGTCACGCGCACCGGTACATGGCCCACCCGCTTGGCGAGTTCGGCCGCATCGGTCAGTTGCAGGCGGCCCGAACGCAGGATCACATCGCCACGCCGCCGCATCTGTTGCAATGTGCGGTTGACGTGAACGGACGTCAGGCCGAGGGCATCGGCAAGAGCGTTCTGCGTCAGCGGCCATGCAAAGCTGCCCTCGCTCACCAGGCCGCACAGCGCCAGACGGTCGCGCAATTCCAGCATGAGATCCGCGATCCGTTCCTCCGCGCTGAGGCGGCCGAGGCGCGTGATCTGGGCAAGCAGATAGGCTTCGTCCAGGGCGTGGCTTATCCGGTAAGCCTGCTGAAGCGCCGGGGAGCCGATGGAGGGCGCGGCGCAGACCGTCAGCTGGCTGAGCGCGACGACGGTCGATACCGACAAGGGGCGGTCGTGATGGCAATTGCCGACGAGGTCGCCGGGCAGGATTATGCTCATGATCTGCCGCCGTCCATCGGGCAGGAAGCGCGTTCGAGCGGCCCAGCCATTGAGTATCAGCAGCGGGTTCAGAACAGGCGCGCCCTCCGCGATCAACTCGCGGGCGGGCTTCAATATGCGGCTGCGCAGGGCGGCATCGGCCAGCGCCGCCTCCGCATCCTGATCGAGAGGGGTGAGCGCGGAAAGCCTGCGGATGGCGGGGCGCGCCGGAGCGGACAGGCGGGTGATGACGGTCATGGCCGGGCGACCGGGTTGGTGGCGGCGGGTTCACCGATTGACTGCCCCATCGCGAACCGCTTTCCGAACCGGGGCGCGCCAATGGACGGCGAGCCGTCCCTAATTGTCATGGATAGCGGCAAGTACTTCATTGGGAATGCCTGTCCCATTTCACGGACCTCCAGAAGCATCGATTTTGCCTGCAAAGGTTAATATGAACGGATGGGAAACGATGTTGGAGGCGAAAGGGTCCACATGTGGTGGTCAACCTGGACCGGTTCGTCTTAAGCCTGCCAATGGAGTTTGGCATTCGCCCGATGGCGTCGCGGGCGATGGAGCATTACCCGCGTCAGTACATGCGCGTCATTGGGGGGTGACAAAGAAGCATCGAACGCGGGGAATTAGGTAGAGTATCGACGGACTCCGTGGGCCTGTTCCATCGGTGATGCGGTCGGGGCGGTCAGAGACCAAGTTCCCCCTGTCGCGGGCGCACTGGCGCCGATATTGGCGGGGAAAGCGGCGGCTGCATGGGCGGAATGGCGGCGGATGCTATCAGAATGCGAGCGAGGCCGGTCAGCGTATAGACGGCCTGTCGCTGTGCGCCGCGATTATGGTGATCGACGCGGTAGCCCTGATAATGACGGCGCAGCAATCCCGCCGCGACCATTTCCGATACGGCGCGGCTAAGGTTGGTCTTGCCCGAGGCGCGGACGCGCAGCTTCACCTCCTCTTCGACCGCGAGACTGGCGGCGTCGGGATCGGCGGGAAGGCGCCCCTGTGCGGCAAGTTCGGCTCGCACGCGCGCGGTCAGCGCCATGCGGCGGGGATCACGGCCGCCCATGGGGGTCAATGCGTCACACAGCCAGTCGCGCAGGGGCTGCAAGCCGCCCTCTTTCGCCACTAACGGGCCGGCGCTGCCGTCCGGGCGCGCCGCTTCGGCAATCAGGGTCAGCAGCATGAAGGCGTAGCGGGGCCGCGTGCTGACATGGGCAAGCCGGTCCAGCAGGGCAGACAAATCGCCACTGGCCGAAGAACGAGGCTTGATCGAACCGTGAAACATAGCGGGGACGAATCAAGCACAGGTGGAGGCCAATGTGAATCCCTTGTGTTGGGAATTGGTCGCTTTTGTCGCGAATGACACTTTGCCCGAGGGTAAAGTGTCATTGTTGGCACTTTGGTCGGTGGGGTAGTTGACGGAAAGAGGACGGCGATCAGTGGAGGCCTGAACCACCCCCCGCCAGTTCCTTGGCGATGGAGCCGACCATGTCCTTGGCATCGCCGAACAGCATCTGGGTGTTGCTGTTATAGTAGATCGGGTTGTCGATCCCGGCAAAGCCCGCGTTCATCGAGCGCTTGATCACGAACACCGACTTGGCGCGATCCGCCTCGATGATCGGCATCCCCGCGATCGCGCTCTGCGGATCGTCCCGGGCCGACGGGTTCACCGTGTCGTTCGCGCCGATGATCACCGCAACGTCCGCCTGCGGCAGTTCGGGGTTGATGTCGTCCAGATCGACCAGCTGCTCATAGGGCACATTGGCTTCGGCCAGCAGCACGTTCATATGACCGGGCATGCGCCCCGCCACCGGATGGATCGCGAACTTGACGTCCACGCCCTTCTTGGTGAGCGCCTGGTACAGCTCGCTGACCTTGTGCTGCGCCTGCGCGACCGCCATGCCGTAGCCGGGAATGATGACCACGCTGCTGGCATTTTCCAGCTGCATCGCGGCTTCCTCGGCAGACGCCGAGCGCACCACCCGGTCGTCCTTGCCGCCCGCAACGCCCGCGACCACCTTGCCGAAGCCACCGAACATGACATTGGCGAAGCTGCGGTTCATCGCCTTGCACATCACCAGCGCCAGAATGAAGCCCGACGCCCCGTCCAGCGCGCCCGCGACGATCAGCAGCTTGTTGCCCAGCGCAAAGCCCATGGCGGATGCAGCAAGACCGGCATAGCTGTTCAAGAGCGCGATCACGGTCGGCATGTCCGCGCCGCCGATCGGGATCACCAGCAATATGCCGAACAGCAGCGCCAGCGCGGCGAAGGCCGGGAACAGCCAGGTCTGCGTCGGGTCAAGCGCCAGCGTCACGCCGATCGCCACCGTCGCCAGCGCCACCGCGCCATTGACGATGCGCTGGCCGGGGAAGGACACAGGACGGCTGCCCATCAGTTCCTGCAGTTTGGCAAAGGCGATGATCGAGGCCGTGCAGGTCAGGAAACCCAGCAGCATTTCGAACATCAGCGCCCACATGATGAAGCCGCCCGCATATTCGGCATGGGCATGCTTATAATATTCGGCCGCGCCGATCAGGCCAACGGCCAGCGCGCCAAAGGCGTGGGAGATGGCGGTTCGCTGCGGGATCGCCGTCATCGGCATCAGCAGCGCCATCGGAATGCCCGCCGCCGCGCCCGCGATCATCGCGATGATGATGAGGTTGTAATCAACCACCTCATGGCTAACGAGCGCGCCGATGATCGCGATCACCATGCCGATCTCGCCCGCGCGCACGCCGCGACGGGCGGTCGAGGGATGGCTCATCCACATCAGCGACAGGATGAACAAAGCGGACGCGACAATCGCCGCGAAGGGTACGAAAGCGTCCATCTGTTACTTCCCCCGCGGCTTGAACATCTTGAGCATGCGATCGGTGATCATGAACCCGCTCACAAGGTTCACCGTCGCGCAGAACACCGCGATGAAGCCCAGTGTCTTGGCCAGCGGCGTCGCCCCCGCCTCACCCGTGATCGTGATCGCCCCCACAATCACAACCGCCGCGATCGCATTGGTCAGCGACATCAACGGCGAGTGCAAAAGCGGCGATACCTTCTTGATCAGCTGAAAACCAAGAAAAGCCGCCAATATGAAGACGAACAGATAATCTGCATTGAAAGCGTTCACTGATTTATCCCCTGTATTCAGGCCGCCGCTGCCTGCACGAAGCGCGGGTGGACGATTTCGCCATGGCGGGTCAGCGTCACCGCTTCGACCAGCGCGTCATCGGCGGGCATCGTCAACCTGCCTTCGGCCTTGTCCCAATAGGCTTCGATGAAATTATAGCAGTTGCGCGCGAACAGGTTCGACGCGTCCACGGCGACCTTCGCCGCCCCATCGACAAGCCCGATGAGCTTGACCCCATGACGCAGCACCATTTCCCCGGCGACGGCCCCTTCGACATTGCCGCCGTTTTCTGCCGCCAGATCGACGATCACGCTGCCCGGCTTCATGCTTGCGATCTGCGCGTCACTGATGAGGCGCGGGGCGGGCCGTCCGGGGATGAGGGCGGTCGTGATGACCATGTCCTGCCCGGCGATATGCCCGCTGACCAACGCCGCCTGACGCTGCCGATAGGCTTCGCTCATTTCCCCGGCATAGCCGCCTACCGCTGCGGTCAGTTGGTCGCCGTCCTGAATCTCTTCGAATATGGGCTTGGCGCCCAAGGACATGATCTGCTCGCGCGTTTCGGGCCGCACATCGGTGGCGGATACGACCGCGCCCAGTCGCCGTGCGGTCGCGATCGCCTGAAGGCCCGCAACGCCCACGCCCATGACGAACGCCTTGGCGGCAGCGATCGAGCCTGCGGCCGTGGTCATCATCGGCAGGCAGCGATTAAGTTCGGTCGTGGCCCGCGCGACAGCATGATAACCAGCGAGATTGGCCTGGCTGGACAATATATCCATCGCCTGCGCGCGGGTGGTGCGCGGGAGCAGTTCAAGCGCCATCGCTTCCACTCCCAAATCGGCATAAGCCGCGATCCTGGCCGGATCGGCAAAGGGTGCCAGGCCACCGACCAGCTTCGTTCCCCGACGAACCCCGAACAGGTCGGCGGCGGCCGGAGGACGCACGGTGACCACGACATCCGCCTGCGCCAGCGCTTCCTTGCGATCCGCAATCAGGGCGCCCTGCGCGGCATAGGCGTCATCAGAAAAGCCTCCAGCAAGACCTGCACCGCGCTCAACCAGCGTCGACAGGCCAAGCTTTGCATATCGCGCAACGATCGAGGGCGTCATGGCTACGCGATGCTCACCAGCCACCTGGTCGGCCAGGACGGAAATATTTACCATCGATCCTCTCTCTGCCTCAGTCAGCCGGGCAACGCTCACCGCAGCTGATGTGCCTCGCGATGCGGGAATAGCCCGATTCAGCCCCCGGGGGGCGCGTCAGTGATACATGTTATCTGACATATGTCAATTATCAACGCGACCCACGCGCGATCGCGCAGCGGGCAGTCATGGAGCAGGCGCCGTCATGAAGACTGGCGCCTGCCCAAAGGTTCAAAGCGAAATGCCGCCGTCGACGCAGGTGATCTGGCCGGTGACATAGGACGCCTGTTCGGACGAAAGGTAGAGCACCATGCTGGCAAGCTCCTCGCCCCGACCCGGCCGATTGCCCAAGCGAATGCGGCTGGTCATCCATTCCAGCGCTTCGGCCCCAGCGTCGCCGCCGGTCATGGCACGACCCGGATCATCGAGCGAAGCCTCCGTCTTGTCGATCGCGCCCATGCCGAAGTTGAACCAGCCCAGGCGGACGACATTCGCGCGCACTCCATAGACAGCCTCTTCCGCCGCCAGATAAAGCGCCATGCTTTCCAGACCCGCCTTTGGCACCGCCGACTGACCGTCGCGATCGAAGCGACGGGCGTTGCCGAAGCTGGTGCAAACAGTGATGACGCCCTTGTTGGCGCGCATCTGTTCCTTGGTCGCGCTGATCACATTGAAGAAACCGAACAGTTCGGTCTTGACGAGAAATTCCATGAAGCTCGGCTTCACGTCGGCCAGTTGCAGAGTGTTGTCCCACATCGGCCCGGACGCATAGATGACCGTGTGGATATGGCCGAAACGCTTCACCACGCCGCTGATGCATTGTTCGACAGCCTGCAAGTCGGTTATGTCCAGCTTGCTGGCTGATGCCGTTACCCCTTCGCTTTCCAGTTCATTCACCAACGCATTCGCCTTGGTTTCATTGCTGTTGTAGGTGAAGGCGATATTGGCGCCAGTCTTTGCAAAGGCGCGCACGATCGCCGACCCCGCGCCGCCGGTTCCGCCGATGATGAACACGGCACCTTCGCGCCGCACCGTCAAATTATAGGTCATTTCTTCCTCTCCATAAGTCCGCGTTGCAAGCACCCAATCCGCCAGCGAACGCCCGTCAGTGCCAAAGGTGTTTGCATATTACCTGACGGTTGTCGTTCATTTAGTCAATGACCAATGCGCTGTGCCGCCACCAATGGGCCGCCTCCCCCGCCCCATTTAGTCGGTGCCGCCATTTATCAATTTGACGAATGAAGGCATATTCGTTAGCAGACATTTGTCGTTTGTCGAGAAATCAGCGACGGAGGAGCAGGGCATGCGCCGCTCCGGGTAGAGGATGAATGATCATCAAAAGGTCACCAAAAGCGCTGCATAGCGGAGGGCCAGCTCGCTCAAGGGCCAGGAAATACGCCGGTTTTCGGACCTGCGGCATGTCCTTGGCCACCCGCGGCCGACATGGTCCAATGCCGTCGGCGAAGATCGGATCCCTCGCGCGATTACCCTCACCGTCGAATCAAGCATCTGACAATTGTCTTTGAAGGAAGCAACGCCATGAGTGATTTTATCTTCACACCCGCCCTCGCTATCACGCAGATCGCTTTTGTGGTGCCGGACGCCATCGAAGCCGCCCGCGCCCATTCCCGCCGTTATGGATCGGGGCCGTTCTGGGCAGTCGAACATTATCCGCTTCACGTGCATCGCTATCGCGGCAAGGACAGCGTCATCGACGTTACCTCCGTCTATGGTCAGTGGGGCAATATCACCGCCGAATTCGTGCAGCAGCATGATGATGAACCGTCCGCCTATCGCGACCTGGTGAAGAAGGGCGAGTCGCGGATTCATCATTTCGCCATGTTCGTCGATGATCTGGACAAGCGGATGGCGCAATATGAAGCTGAAGGCTGTGAGGCTGCTCTTTATGGCGAAACCTTCCCTAATGGTATGGGCCGCTACGCTATCATGGATACGTCGAAACAACTTGGCGTGATGACTGAACTTTATGAAGAAGAAGGCACCCGTCCCTTCTACGACCATATGAAGAAGTCCGCAGAAGGATTTGATGGAACCGATCCGATCCGCCGGATGCAGTTCACCGACCTTTAAGACGAGGTGGAGTCGCCCCGACAGCTGACAGGTCGGGGCGGCTCCTGCATGTGGCAAACGGATTGTGCAAGCGGCTACTTCCCCGCCAGATTCAAATCCGAGCCGTGAATGCGGCCAGAGCATGGTGCCTTAAATCAGAATCGCCCTCTGTTACCGTTCGCCCTGAGCTTGTCGAGCCGAAGGCCGACGAAGCCAACGGCTTTTCTTCTTTGAGAAAGGGAAGGGCTTCGACATCCGAATGAGGCGAGTGGCTCTTTCGGACAGCCCGAACGGGGTTGAGTGATCCAGATAAAAGGCACGATGCTCTAATTGATATACGCCCACGCAGCCGCGACACGCCGGGCCATCCAAATACTGCCAGCAGCGAAAAAGGGAGGGTAGCCAGCGCTACCCTCCCTTTCTTTATTCCCTGCGCCATTCGGACGGGAGCAATGCCCCCGCCCGCACCGCTCTGTCGTCGTCAGCTGCTCAGATGCGCCGTAGCGCGCGCGGCCACTTCGCCCAGTTCGGACAGGATCGGGTTGCGGCGAAGCGTGAGCCCGCCATTCACCTGAAGATTCTGGCCGGTCATGAAACATTCGTCGGATGCCAGCCACACGACAGCAGCGGCAATATCTTCGCGCGTGCCAAGGCGGCCGAGCGGATATTCCTTCGCAAAGGCGTCGATCAGTTCCTTCACGCTGAAGCTGTCGCCAGCCATTGGCGTTTCGGTGAGGCCCGGCGAGATGGAGTTCGCCCGAATGCCGCGCGCCCCATATTCGTTGGCGACAGTACGGATCACATGGTCGATTCCGGCCTTGGTGCCCATATAGGCGGCGTGATTTTCGAGCATGATGGTCGCCGTGGCGGAAGAGATCTGAATGATCGATCCGCCCTGCCCCATGACCCGCAACATCGCCTGGATGAAGAAGAAGGGACCTTTGAACTGGATGTCCATGATCTTGTCGAGATCGGCCTCCGTCGTTTCATGGGTCGGCTTCATCAGCCCCCAGCCAGTTGCGTTCACCCCGACGTCCAGCTTGCCATAGGTTTTGACGGCAAAGTCAGCGGCGGCTTCGACATCGGCCTTGCTGGTAATGTCCATCAATATGTAGCTACCGCCGATCTCTGCCGCTAGCTTGCGCAACGGCTCTTCGTGACGACCGGTCACGACAACCTTCGCGCCCTCCTGAGCGAGGCGCTCGGCGATCTTCTGGGCCATGTTCTGTTCGCCCGCAGCGCCGGTGACCAGTGCTACTTTTCCTTCAAGCCTCATATTCAACTCCTGGGTTTGTCCGGCGTCCACCGCAGCCTGATGAAAAGCGAAAAAGACCGGGCCACCTCGCCAGGCTGACGAGGCGGCCCGCCATGTCGTGTCAGAAGCGCGCGGTCAGCGACGCGCCCCAGGTCCGGCCCGGCGACGGGTTGGCCCAGTCGATGAAGGTGAATACCGCCTCGCCCGACGTGTAACCGTCGTACGTGGTGTTGTCGGTCACGTTCTTGACGAAGCCCGCGACCTCGAGCGTGGTGTTGCCGCTCACCGGGAACTCGTAGCGTACGCCGAGGTCGATCTTTGTCACCGGCGGGATCGACGCACGCGGATCGTTGATCACGTCCGTTTGGTACCGCGACGTATGGAACAGGGCCGCGTTCAGGCCGATGGTCCCCGGACCGGCGTCGAAGCTGTAGTCCGAAATCAGACCACCGGTCCATTTCGGGGTGCGCCGCAGCTTCAATCCGGAAAGGTCCGTTTCTCCCTGACCAAGATTGCCGATGAAGTTCAGATACTTCGCTTCAAGATAGCCGAGCGATCCGGAGATCGTCCACCCCCGCATCGGCGCAACGGCCAATTCGGCTTCGATGCCCTGATAACGAGCCTTGGCGGCGTTCAGGGTGTTGGTGACGTTCGTGGTTCCGACGACCTGAAGGATATTTTCCTGCTTGTCGCTCAGCGTGTTGTGGAACGCGGAAAGGTTCAGGCGAACCCGGTTATTGAGGAATTCGGTCTTGAGGCCGATCTCGAACGCATCCATCGTTTCGGGCAAATAGGCCTGTGTTGCGGTAACCAGGTTGCCAGGACGACCGTTGAAGCCGCCGGTGTTGTAACCACGGCTGTACTGGGCATAGGCCATGACGTCGGGCGTAAACTTATATTGCAGGTTCACCTTCGGCGTGAATTTTTTGAACTTTGCGCGCCCTGCAACGCTTCCGACCAGCGGCCCGATAACATCATTGTCCCGCACGGTAGAAAATACGGGACCCCACAAACTATAGGCAGTCGTCTTCCTGTCCCAGGTCTGACGGGCACCAACCGACAACTGCAGTTTTTCGGTGATGTCATAATCCGCCTGGAAGAACAAGGCGAAGGTCTTGTTGGTCTGATGCGTATCGTAGCGGTTGAGTGAATTGAGGAAGCCTACGCCCGGCGGAGTCGAGAAAGTCGGCAAGCCGTTCGTGAGGATCGGACTCCCCGTGGTGAGAAACCCGTCGGGCAGCATCGACACGTCAAGCGACGGATCTTGCACCTCCGTATAGGAGTAGTTCATGTAAAATGCACCGGCAACGACGTTGAACGGCCCGTCGAACGACGTTTCGAAGCGGGCCTCCTGCGAGAACTGCTTGGCATCGACCCGCGCCTTGTCGCGGAACAGCGCAAAGCGGGTTGCGTCGAAATCGCTGGTCTGCCGTTCGTGGAACTCGCGATAGCCGGTCAGCGAAACGAATTTGACCTGATCGGTCAAATCGTACGACACTTCACCGGTCACCGCAGTCATGCGCAGAGATGCGGGAAGCTGGGTCGTTTCGACGACATTCTTGCCCTTGTCGAGATTGGCAAGCGGGCCGCAGACGATGCTCGTCGCCGGATTGTAACAGGTCGCGTTTGCGCCACCGACATAGCCCGGCAACGGATAGGGGATAAAATCGGGGACGTTAAGGGGCGTATAGGGCGGAATCTGGCTGTCGTTTTCCAGCCGGTCGAATGCCAAATAGATGTTCAGGCGATCGGTGGGGGTTGCAACAGCGGCGAGCGAGTATTGCCGGACATCACGATCGCCCTCCCGTCCGCCGGTCACGATGTTGCGGAACTGGCCATTGTCCTTGCGCACCGAAACGGTCGCCTTGACCGCGAGCACGTCCTTGATCACCGGGGCCATGATGTAGCCTTCGTAGTCGTTCTGGCCGAAGCTGCCCACCGTGAAGCGCACCTTGCCCGTCGTGTCCGCCGACGGGTCGGGCCGCAGGCGGATCACGTTGATCACCCCGCCGGTCGTGTTCTTGCCGTTCAGAACGCCCTGCGGGCCGCGCAGAACCTCCACGCGCTGGACATCGTACGCATCGATGAGCGCGCCGCGCTGGAACGCGATCGGAATGCCATCGAGCGTGATGCCGATACCGGCCTCGACGCTGGGAAGCACGTCCTGGATCGAAATGCCGCGAAGGCTGAGCTGCGGAACATCAACCGCTGCGCCTGAACGTGTGACGGTCATGCCTGGCACGAGGCCGCGAAGGCCGGTCAGGCCGTCGACGCGGGCCTTTTGAAGCGTGTCATTGCTGAACGCGGAAACGGAGACAGGCACGCTTTGAAGTGGCTCGGCGCGCTTTTGCGCGGTGACGATGATGTCCGAAAGTCCTTCGGACTGCTGCTGCTGATTGGCTGCGGTCGCGTCCGGCGCTTGCTGCGGCTCTGCGGCCAATGCCGCCTGAAAGCCGCCCAACACAGTTGCGATCGCTATCGCCGACGAAAATGCCAAGCCTCGCATATGCCCTCCCCATTTCAACGCTGATTTTTGATCCGATGTGGCCGCGACTCTTTCTGAATCGACTTGTCGCCACACAAGTGTGCTAGCTAACTGCTTTTCGCCGGAGGGTCAACAGTGAAGGGGCCGCAACAAGCGCTCATGAGCTTTTTATCTGACATATGACGTTTATTTTTTTCCTGTCCCGCGCCGGTCCTTGATGCATCACGTCGTCGCTTGAATATCAGACGTTCGTCATTTATCGTGAGGTTATGCGGTGAGAGCCAGGCTCCGACCGCGATCGCAAGGAGTGGATATCAGATGAGCGTTTATCTTCAGGCAACGTTGGAACTCGATTATGAGACGCTTCCCGTCTTTTTGAACATAGTTCCTGAGATGAAGCGCATCGCCGAAGGCGCGGGGTGGGAGATGATCGCCGGGCTGGTCACCAAGATCGGGCGGGCCAACACCGTCATCCATCTTTGGAAATTGCCCGACATGAATGCTTTCGATGCCGGTATCCAGGCGATGGCGAGCGCGCCTGAAGGTGGCAAAATCTATCAGGAAATCTGCCGGAGCGGTGCGAAGGAAACGCTGATCTTCGCTGATGCAGCGCCCTATTCACCGGCGCATTGATGCAAAGCTGAAAATGAAACGGCGGGAGGTTTAGAGCTTCCCGCCGTTTTTATACTGGCGCCCCCCGGCCACAGTGACTGGGGGCCGTCCTAAATTACAGCTGATCCAGCTCCGCCATTATATCTTGCGGCAAGACTGTCATGCAGGCCTGCGCATTGGCGTAAACCTGTTCGGGCTTGGTCGCCCCGGCGATCACGGATGAGACGAAGGGCTTTGCGGCGAGCCAGCCGAGGGCCAGCTTTACCATCGGAATGCTGGATTTACGGGAAATCTCCCCGAGACGGCCGACCTTCTCAAATCTTTCGGGTGTCAGGAACTTGTCGAAGAAAGGTATCTGCTTGAGGGTTTCCAGACGGCCCGAACTGTCGTCGCCACCCAGATATTTGCCGGTCAGCAGCCCGTTGGCGAGAGGGAAGTAGGGCAGAAACCCGACACCATTGGCGACCATCAGGGGCGCAAGTTCGCTTTCGACATCGCGTGCCAGCAGGCTATATTCGGATTGGCATGATATGAAAGCCGCACGATTTGTGGCTCCCGCCGCGTCCAGTGCTTCAGCCAGTTGCGCGGCGCTGTGGTTCGCACAGCCGACATAGCGCACCTTGCCTTCCTGAATCAGCTGGTCGAATGCGGCCAGCGTTTCGCCGATCGGCACCTTCGGATCGGGATAATGCAGCTGATAGAGGTCGACATAATCGGTGCCCAAATTGGCCAGGCTCTCTTCCAGAGCCTGACGCACATAGGCAGGGGCAGCGCCCTGATTATCGTCGCTGTCGCCAACCTTGTCGCCGACTTTCGTGGCGATGATGACGGAATCCCGACGGCCTCGGAAGGCTTCGCCGAGGATGCGTTCCGATTCCCCCGGAGGAAAACCATAGTTGTTGGCGGTGTCGAAGAAGTTGATCCCGGCGTCCAGCGCAGCCGAGATCACCTCAAGGGATTTTTCCTTGTCCAGGAACCAGCCGAAATTATTGCAGCCAAGACCAGCGATAGAGACTTTAAGGTCGGATTTCCCGAGATTACGCTTTTCCATGTCGAGAATATCCCCTTCAGGGTTGGCCATATATGTAGCGGATGGGATCGGACCCGTCCCAGCCGTCGGCGGCATCCCGCACCATCTTGTAAAAGTCGCTGACAACGGCCTCTTCATAAAATTCGGTCAGCATGCCGAACTCCTTGCGCGTGTCCATCATCGCATAAGGGCTGGGCTTGGAGTCGCCGAGCGGTGAGACGACGGAATAGAGGATGTTATCAAAGCCCTTGCTCTCATAATCCTTTATCGCCGCGTGAATGTCGTCAACGAACACCGTCATATGGTGCAGGCCGGGACCGCCGGTCGGATAAAGTTCGCTGTAGGCCGATGGCGTGTCACAATGCTGTTCCACCAGTTCGACCATCACATCGCCCCATTGGCCGACGACACCTGTCGTATCGAGGTCGATTTCCTTGCCGCGATAGGTTTGCAGGTTATGGGGAAGGTGCGCGAGCACGAAGAAGGGGCCGGAGCCGAAGCGGGCCATGTGTCGGCGCGCCCATTCGATCGCGTCCGGTACAACGAATGCGATCTGCCGTACCTTTTTGAGTTGGCCTGAAACAGGGTCCAGGAACATCGAGCCTCTCCTTGTCTTTAGAGCGCCGCCCGAAGATGCGGGCGCACGTCTTGCGTTTCGCCAGTTACCGGACGACATCCGTTACACCAAAGGCGCTGCGGACGCGTACGCCGCAGCGCCGTTCGTCATTCAGCGGCGATGGACATTCCATTTTCGGCGATCAGTTGATCAATGCGGTCGTGATAATGGGAAATCCGCTTTTCCTGCCCGGCGAGTTCCGCGCCATTCCACCCGCGCGAATGCATGCCGCGCTGCTGCGCCTCCATGATACCCGCATCGCCGTCGAGCGTGATACCAAGGCTTCCTTCGCCAAAGTTGCGCCATTCGCGTTCTACAGGCGCCCGCACGGTGTCGGCCACGCCGCCGGCCGAGGTCAGCATCTTGGTAAAGAAATCCTCTGAACCCGTCGCATAGAACCAGGTGTCGAAGGTGCATTTTTCCGGGTCGGTCGGGTGCGGCCAGGCGCGCAGGAACAGCATGCCATCCGAAAAACAGGTCAGCGTCAGGTTGGGGAAGATCGAATAGAGGAAGGTGTCGGTCAGCTGCGCGTCTTCCATCCGGTCATAATGGCTATGGCCGCGCTCGACGCCCAGCTTCCGCTTTTGCGCGATGATCGCTTCGCGGATCGCCAGCGGCTTGTCTTTGAAATCTTCCGGCTGCAATTCCCAGGTCTTGAGATCCTGGATCAGATATTCGTCGATCGCCAGCTTGCCATCGGGCAGATAGCGCGAAGGCTGGCTGCCCGGCGTCACAAGGCGCGCATGCCCGTTCTTCAGCGTTTCGATGACAGCCGTCACATAATAGGGCTCGTTCACATACAGCCCCTCCGGATGCGCGGTGGGGATGTGATATGTTTCGCGGAAATTGTCCGAAATGATCTTCCAGTTGCAGGGCATCCGCACCGATATGGCCTGGGTGCAGTGCATCTGCTCGAAGGGATAGCGCGCCAATGGCTCGTACAGTTCGCCCAGATACTCCTTGAGAGGCATCGGGTTGGCGTCCATGTTCACCCAGACGAAGCTGGCGAAGGTCTCGCTGTTGATCTCGGCGAGGCGCTTGCGTCCGCATGGGGAGCCTGCACTGAAATCCTCCGGGTCCTGCGCGCCGATGCACTCGCCTTCCAACGACCATTTCCAGCTGTGATAGGCGCAGGTGAAGGATGGCATAGACCCTTCCGCCACGGACACCAGCTTGTTCCCGCGATGCTGGCAGACATTGTAGAAGGCCTTGATGCCGCCATCTTCCTGACGCACCACAAGGATGGATTCCGTACCAACCTCTTCCACCAGGAAGTCACCCGGCTCAGGAATCTGGTCTTCGCGGCAAACCACGAGCCAGCTCTTGGTCCAGACCGCATCCCATTCCCGCCCCGCGAAGTCGCGGTCGAAATAGCGCCAGCCCTGAAGTTTCGAAGAACGTCCGGCTCCTGCGTCGGCGACCAGATTTTCCGTCATTTCCATCTCCTGTCGATTCAATCCAGGCGCATCCCGGCGCGCTGATCCTGTTTCCAATCGTCCAGCTACATCCAACGGCCCGCTTTACGCGCACTGGGCAAAGGGCGGCCAGGTTCCGGACGATCATGCATAACGGACATTTGTCCGTCAATAGCGGAGTATCCTTCCTTCGCGGAGTCCGCACCTTCACGGCAGACCCCGCGCAAGATTTATCCTTGCGACGGCTTGTCCACCGCCTGGGCGATCTTCATCGCCAGATCTTCAGCAACCGGTTTCAGCATCGGTCCCAGCAGCAGGTTGAGAACCGGACCTGTGGCTCCACCCGCCTGAACATTCAGCCGGAAAGTGATCTGCGTGTTCGGATCGCCCGCATCTGCCACGGGCGCTGCCGCTTGCACATCGGCACTGTTGGTGACGCGCCGCAATAGCCAGCGGGACAAGCGTTCCCACAATCTGCTGAGCCAACCGCCGGAAGGAGAATGTGCGGGGACGGCGGCGGGTGGCACGGCATTGGGCATGCCTCCCCCCAGGTCGATCGCCAGAAATTCGCCCGAACCGGTGACAGGCTCCTGCAAGCCCTGCATCACGAAGGTCACGCGGCTAGGCTCGTTCCATTCCGTGACCTGAACCTTGAACTCTGCGCTGCGGGTCAGGCCGCCCAGTTCGCCCTTCACAACCCAGATGGATTCATCGCGATTGATCTTCTCGTGGCGCTGATACCCTGTGAGGAACGGCGCCCAATTGTCCATGTCCTCGACGAAATTCCAGACCTGAGGCAGGGAGGCGGTGACCGTTGTGGTATGTTCGACTTCGGGCAATGTCGCCTCCTTTTTCAGAACCTGTTGACGCTGGACGCCGCCTCGCGCCCGGCGATGTGGCCGAATACCAGGCCCGGCCCGATCGTGGCCCCGGCGCCCGGATAGGCCATGCCGGTGAAGCCGCCGGAGACGTTCCCCGCCGCGTAAAGGCCGGGGATGCGGCCGCCCCTGACATTCACCACTTCTGACTTGGCGTTGATCTTTGGACCGCCCTTTGTGCCGAGAACGCCGGAATAGACCCGGCAGGCGTAGAAGGGGCCTTGTTGGATCGGTCCTAGCGACTGGAGTGCCCCTTCGCGTGACGGGTCGCCATAATGACGGTCATATTTGCTCCGGCCGCGGTGGAAGTCGGGGTCCTCACCCCGTTCGACATTGGCGTTGAAACGCGTGACCGTGTCTTCAAGGCCATCGGGGTTTACGCCGATTTTCTCCGCCAGTTCACGTAGCGTCGGCGCGGATTCGAGCCATGCCGGAATCGGATCGCCCGGATAGCGCGTGCCGAACGGATATTTGTCGAGGAAAGTCGAATCGAGGATGATCCAGGCGGGCAGGTTCGGATAGTCGAACGCTACGGGATCGAAATTGCGGAAGGAGCGGCCAACGTCATTATAATTATGGGCTTCGTTGACGAAGCGCTTGCCCGCGCGGTTGACCATGATCGATCCGGGGGAGGCCCTTTCGCCGACCACCATGCGATTGAGTTGCTGCCCCTCATATTCGTCACCCGGAATGCGGATCATCGGCATCCACCAGGCTTCATGGGCGTTGGCCATGCTCGCCTGCGCTTCGGCCGCCATGATCAGGCCATCGCCCTCATTGAAAGGGGGGCTGAGCGGACCTTCGATGGGAGCGCCCATCAGGTCGGTCGCCATGTCCTTGTTCCATTCAAAGCCGCCGCTTGCCAGAATGACGGCGCGACGGGCGCCGATCCTAACCATGCGGCCATCCTGTTCGACCTCAATGCCGACAATGGCGCCATCGTCGATCACAAGACGGCGGCCACGGGCGTTGCGGCGAAACTCCACGCCCTTGTCCACCGCGCCCTTGATGAGGCCAGCCATCAGCGCCATGCCGGTGCCCACCATGCCCTTGGCGAGGCGGTCGCCGATGATCTCGGGGTCCAGCATGTTGGTCCCGTCATCAATGTCGGTCATCGCGACAGGAAGCGGGAAGCAAGGGGCCGAACGCAGGTGCGCGCGCAGTTCCCCCAACTCGCCCGCCGGGAAGAGGCCGGGGCTTACGGAGCGGCCGAAGGTGCCGCCGGGATGTTCCGGGTGATAGTCCGGCGTCTTGAGCGCCCGGAACGCCAGCTGGGTCTCTTGCTCAAGGTAACGCAACACGCCTGGCGCTTCATCGACATAGGTTTCGGCCAGTTCGATGTCCATTTTGCCGAGCGAAAGGCTGCGAAGATAGGTGAGCGCCTGTTCGCGCGAGTCGGTCGTTCCAACCTCGTGCATGTGGTGATTGTTGGGGATCCACGGCACGCCGCCCGACACGGCGCTCGTCCCGCCCAGCTTGTCGCTGCGCTCCAGCACCAGCGTCCTGCAGCCGCGATGCTGTGCCGCGATCGCCGCCGACACGCCCGCCGCGCCGGAGCCCATGACCACCACGTCGAAAACCTCATCCCATACCGGCATTATAGCTCTCCAGTCGCTCGCGGTTCGCGCCGCTTCCTATGTCGTTTGCACTTGTCACGCATGGCTGCGTCCCTTGATCAGGTCCGCGGCCTTTTCGCCGATCATGATGGCGGGCATATTAGTGTTCCCGCCGACGAGCGTCGGCATCACCGACGTGTCGGCGACCCTTAGCCCGCCAATGCCCCGGACCCGCAGGCGGGCATCGACGACGCTATCATCGTCCGATCCCATCTTGCACGTACCGGCCGTGTGATAATCCGCACTTGCGTTGGCACGGATGAAGGCGTCGATCTGGCTGTCGGTCTGTACGGACGCGCCCGGCGACAATTCATCGCCGCGATAGGGATCGAAGGCGGCCTGTCCGAAAATCTGGCGGCACACGCGGATGCCATTGCGGAAATCGACCATGTCGCGGGCATCGCTGAGGTAGCAGTGATCCACGACCGGCGCGGCCTGCGGGTCGGGCGAGGCCAGCGTCACATGGCCACGGCTGTGGGGCCGGACGACGCAGACATGCGCCATGAAGCCATGACGCGGCATCAGGCCTGTCAGCGTGTCATTCATCAGCGCCAGCACGAGCGACAGCTTTATGTCCGGCTCAGCGAGGTCCGGTTGCGATCGCACATAGGCGACCGCTTCCATGCCGGTGCTGGCGAGCGGCCCCGTGCGGAAAGCCAGATATTGCGCAAAGGCCAGCGCCCCCTTCAGCGGGCTGACATATTGATAATGGGATACTGGCTGCGTCACCGCCTGCTTCACATAGGTGGACAGATGGTCCTGAAGATTCTGACCGACGCCGGGCAGATTATGGACCGGGTCGACGCCGACCTGCGACAGGGCCGAAGCGTCACCGATGCCGGACAGCATCAGAAGCTGGGGCGAATTGATGCCGCCGCCGCAGAGGATCACCTCGCCTCCTGCACGAAGGTCCAGTTCCTGCCCTTTTTCACGGATGCGAACACCAACAGCGCGGCCATTTTCGACCAGTATCTTGAGCACTTGCGCGCCCAGACGCACCTCCAGGTTCGAGCGCGAGCGGAACGGCTTTATGTAGGCGGTCGCCGCGCTCCACCGGCGGCCCCGGCTGACAAACATGTCGACGGGACCGGCGCCATCGCGAACCGCGCCGTTGGTGTCGTCATTATAAGGGTAGCCAGCTTCTTCGCAGGCTTGCAGGAACGCCTTGGCGAGTGGATTGTGGACGCCGGGGCGGCTGATCCTGACCGGCCCGGAGTGACCGTGCCACCGCGCATCGCCGCCCGGCTCGTAACTTTCGGCCCGCTTGAAATAGGGTAGCACGTCCTCATAGGACCAGCCGGAATTGCCCAGCGCCGCCCACCGATCGTAATCGCTCGGCGTGCCTCGATCATAGATCATGCCGTTGATCGAGCTGCCGCCGCCCAGAACCTTGCCACGGGGCAGGAAAAGGACGCGGTCGTTCAGCTCTTCCTGCGGCGCGCTCCTGTAGTTCCAGCTATGCTTGCCCGACGTCAAAAGCGGCATCAGCCCGCCGGGCGCATGGATGAGGGGATCACGGTCAGTGCCCCCCGCCTCAAGCAGGATCACTTTGTGGCGGCTGTCTTCCGACAGACGGTTGGCGACGGCGCAGCCCGCCGCTCCCGCGCCCACAACGATATAGTCCGCGTTCAATGGCCGCACTCCGGGAATGAGGCCTGCGCATTATCAGCGGAGGTCCCGCTGCAATGGCTGACCAGCGCGCAGTGGCGGAAATGCAAATGAGCTTGCAACGATCCTACTCCTTCAAGGCGCTTGTTCCGCCCCAATTTCTCCACTGGCGCCCTTATGCGCCCTGCCGCACCTTATGCGACCCTTGTCACATTACGCAATGGCGGCCGATCGCAGCTGTCTCAACTTACCTCCGCAGGCACCGCGACCTCTACCTGGCCATCCACGACACGTGTTTCGAACGTGCGGAGCGGCTTGTCCGTCAGCTGACCCTTGGGATTTCCGGTGCGCAGGTCGAAGGGCATGCCATGTTCGGGACACAGCACCATGCAGCGCCTGATGCGTCCGGCCGCCAGGGAAAATGCGCGATGCGTGCATTCATTCTGCACACAGAAAAATTCTCCGTCCGCATGACACAACAGAAGGTCCAAACCGTTGACTGTTATCGGCTTGCTGCTGTTGTTCGGCAGGTCGGCTGCCGCCGCGACGGGAAGGAAATCGGCGCTCATGCTATGGTCAAGCCTCCATCAACGACAAATTCGGCACCCGTCACATAGGACGCTTCTTGCGATGCCAGGAACAGCGACATGTTCGCGACATCTTCCGGCCGACCCAAGCGACCGAGCGGGATCGGCGCAGTCGCCGCGTCGATAGCGGCCGGATCGCCCTGAAGCAATTGATCGACCATCGGCGTTTCGATCGTGCCGGGATGCACCGAATTGCACCGGATGCCGTAGGGCGCTTCATCGAGCGCGACACTTTTGGTCAGCGAACGAACAGCCCCCTTGGTAGCAGCATAAGCAGCGCTTCTGTGAACGCCCGTCAATGCGGCGATTGACGAGATATTGACGATGGCGCCGCCGCTATTGGCGCGCATGTGAGGGATCACCACCTGGCAGCCCAGGAAAGCGCCCCGTAAATTGATTTCGAAAAGGCGGTCGAGCATGGCGACGGGTGTGTCAGAAACATATGCCGCATGATAGATGCCCGCATTGTTCACAAGAATGTCGATGCGCCCGAACCGTTTGAGGACGTCGGCGGCGAGTTCCTGCCATCCCTCTTCCTGACGGACATCCTGTGATCGGGACGACGCAACGCCGCCTTCCTGCGTGATGGAAGCCGCCACCGCCGCAGCGCCCGTTTCGTCAAGGTCCGTCAGGATCACCGACGCGCCTTCCCGAGCAAACAGACGGGCGGTTGCCGCGCCCATGCCGTGCATCGAGCCAGCGCCTGTGATAATTGCCGTCTTGCCAGACAGTCGACCGCCCAACGCACCTCTCCCTACAGCCTGCTCCATACCCGGCGTGATCGACCACCACGGCCTTTCAGAGACAGACAAATGTCATATAAGGACCATCTATCGCGCCGACGGAAAGCTGTAAAGCGATATCGTGCGCTAGGATACTATTTTTGCGACATCGGAGTTGACAGCCATTGTCGAACCGACTTCACTTGAAACCTCACCCCGCTATGATATGGTTCAACGATGAAAAAACAGGGACTGGCGCCGCTCAAAGGTAAAGCGGAGAAAATATCGGCGAAGATCAAACCTCACAGTTTGAAAACAGATTCCGAGCCCAATACCCTTCAGTTTCTTCAAAGCGAGTTGCTTTCCGAACGGGAGAAGCTGGGGCAGCGTGCGCCGGGCAGAGCCCGCGTCGATCGGATCATCGAAGCGACGATTGAACTGCTCAAGGCGCATAAGCCAGCTGACATCTCCATCGCCATGATCGCCGACCATGGCGGCATCACCCGGACATCCATCTATTCCCACTTCGCCAGCGTCGAGGAGATATTGGGCCAGATCGCGATCCGGTTTGTCCAGCAGACTGGCGTCGAAGTGGAACGCTATGTTCGGCGACGCAAGCCGGAAAGCCTGGAGCAACTGGTCACGTTGATGATCAAGGGAATCCAGGATTATTTCAACCAACCCAATCCAGCGAAGCCGGGCGCCCTGGCCCGTCACATTCCGTTCGAGTCCCGCCATTTGGTGCGGGATTTCGACAAAGTTGCTGCCCTGCCCTACCATACCTTGTGGCATACGGGCTGGGCGATCGAACCGCTGTCGGAAGAAGACCCGTTCCGCACGCTTGTCATCATCCAGTCAGCCATTTTCGAAGCAAGCATCCAGCAGCAGGGGAAGATCACGGATCTTGCGGTAAAGCAGGCGACAGAAGTCGCGCTGGATTTTCTCGCTCGGGCCGAAGCGCGTTACGGTGCAGCGCCGGAAGAAGCCACACCCGCAGAACCCACGCTGGAAGACAGGATAATGGCGGCCGCCAGAACCCTGGCCGCGCATGACGACCCGGCGCTCATTGAGATGGCCACGGCGCAGATCGAATTGCTCGCGTCCACGGTCACCAAATTGGCGGCCAAGCCAGCGGCGAGGCGTCGCAAGAAAGCTTGAACTGGGCAATGCCGACGCTGCGTCGGCACTTTCGCTGAAGCTCCCCGGCCCAGCGTACACGACTGCTGGGCGGGTGGCGGGGAAGGACGAGTCGTTCGCCTCCCCATCACCTCCGCATTTCCGTAACCCGGCCTTCGTCCGATTACGGCATTGTTCCGCGCCCATGACGCCGACGCGGTGAGCGGCGGCGCGGTTCCCCTGTCACCCCCCTTTGTTCTTGCTTTTCAACGTCCGACAGGCGTCAGATATTGGTTGGCGATCACCGGCTTGGTCCTACGGCCTATTATCCAACTTTCCATTATGTCCGGAATGGGTTTTCATATGATCCGTGGCTGTCCCAGGACGAGCCATCGGTAATCAGATTTATAGTCGCGCGAAAAATGACGCGACAAACGGAAGACCGACAACAGACATAAATGGAGGGGATAACATGCGGACCTTTACAGGAACTTCGCTATTGGCGCTCAGTTTGGGCGTGATGGCACCCGGCAGCGCCCTAGCGCAAGCTTCGGCGGACTCAAAACAGTCCTCGTCGGCTGAACTGGCGGACATCATCGTCACCGCCCAGAAACGGGCCGTGCCGTTGCAGGATGTCCCCGTCGCCGTGACGGCTTTCACCGGCGAGGCCATGCGCGCGTCCAACCTGGATGCATTGACCGGGCTGCGCGGCATGGTGCCGGGCATGACGATCTCACGCTCTGGCGCTGCGCTCAACACGCCGCAGATCAGCTTGCGCGGCATCTCGCTTCAAGATCCCAACCGCGCCGTCGAATCCGGCATCGGCTTCACCATTGACGGCATTCCGCTGGCATTTCAGCGGGGTACGCTGCTCGATGCGTTCGACATCGAACGACTGGAGATTTTGCGTGGTCCGCAGGGCCTGCTCTTTGGCCGCAACACGACGGGCGGAACGGTGAACGTCATCCGCTCCCGTCCCGATCCCGACGCTCCCACAAGCGGCAGGCTGCGCGCGACGGTGGGCAGTTTCGGACGAACGGACTTTGAAGGTGTCGTGATGGCGCCGATCATCCCCGGCCTGTTGGCGGTCAAGGGCGCGATCGCGATCAAGAAGCATAAGGGCGAGTTCCGCAACAGCATCACCGGCGATCGCGAAGGCAAACGCGATATGCGGGATTACATGCTGTCGCTGGTCGCTACCCCTTCAGACCGGACGAGCATCTACCTTTCGCTCGAGCGGATGGAAGATGACAGCGAAGTGCCGCCCTATGTGCCGGTCCTTACCCCCGACCTCATTCCACTGACCGGCCCCAAGCTGCTGACGGCCAATGGTCTGGGCACGCTGGGATATCCGACTTATGTGTCGGGACAAAACATACAATGTCTCAATCCTGCGACCTCGATCGTTTGCAGGCCGCTCAGCAAGAAGCGTAATGATGTCGAGACGACGCAGTTTCCGGCCTATTACAATCTTAATGCAGTAACGCTGGAAGTCGCGCACGAACTCGATGGCGTCAAGTTGGTCAGCCTGTCGGGCTATCGTGAGGACGAAGAAGATCAGCTCGGCGACTTCGACGCGACCCGATTTGCGATACAGCGTAACGACAAGCGGGAAAGTTCCTGGCAGTTTTCGCAGGAGTTGCGTGCGGAAACGCAGTTCGATGGCCCGATCAACTTCGTGGCGGGTGCTTTCTTCATCGAATATGCGTTCACGGCGCGC
The DNA here is from genome assembly GCF_055394715.1 of Sphingobium sp. TomTYG72. Classification (NCBI taxonomy): domain Bacteria; kingdom Pseudomonadati; phylum Pseudomonadota; class Alphaproteobacteria; order Sphingomonadales; family Sphingobiaceae; genus Sphingobium; species Sphingobium sp. TomTYG72. The sequence continues at coordinate 909,922 of NZ_AP027337.1, forward strand.
CAGTTCCCGTCGGTCGATTTTGCCGGGCTGTCGGCGACTACCGCGCCGGGCACGGCCTACTTCAACTCGCTCAACGCCTATCGCATCCGGCAGAAAAGCCGTTCCTTCGCGGTCTTCTTTCAGGGTGACTGGGACATCACGGACAAGCTGCGCCTGACGGCCGGTGCGCGGCAAACGTGGGATCGCAAGCAGACGAACTTCACGCTTTGGGGAAGGCTACAGCAGCCGATCCGCGATCAGTTCGTACTTGGCCCGCAGCAAGGTCCGGTGAGCGCTACGGTCAAGTTCGACGAACTGACGCCGCGCATCGGGTTGCAATATGAGGTTCAGCCCGACCTGCTCGTCTACGCCAATTGGAGCCGGGGCTATAATGCGGGCGGGTTTAATGGTCGCGCAGGAAGCATCGTCAACGCCGTCATTCCCTATCGTCCTGAAATCATGGATGCTTATGAAGTCGGCTTCAAGAGCGAATGGTTCAACAAGCGGGTTCGCCTGAACGTCGCGGCGTTCCACAATACGCTGAAGGACAAGCAGGAAGATGTCCTGACGGTCGCAGCCGGTGGGGGCATTGTTACGGCAACGGTGAATGCCGCCAAGGCGCGGTACAAGGGCGTGGAGGCCGAACTGGCAGTGGTCCCTGTCGCCGGATGGACGATCACGGGATCGGCGGGCTATCTGGACGCGAAATATCTGAGCTTTGTCGGCAATCTCGCCGGTCAGGGCCTTGCGGACCTATCGGACCTGAAGCTGCGCCGCACGCCCAAATGGACTGCGGGTCTGATCTCCGACTATGCTTTCGACCTGGGGTCAGGGCGAGCGGGGCTGAACGCCGCCCTCTATCATACGTCGCGTTATGAGACGAGCGTTCTCAATGACCCGCGCGGGTCCATTCCCCCTGTGACCAAGATCGACCTTGCCATGCGTTACCAGTTCCCGGTGCATGACAAACTCGACCTGACGCTGACTGGCTTCGTCAAGAATGTGACGAACAACACCACTTATGACGGGTTCACGTCCAGCAACACGATCGGGTCGTTCATTGACTTCGCGATCCCGTCGGTCGGCAGGACCTGGGGCGTGTCTCTGGCGGCAGACTTCTGATGGGATTGGAAGAACTCATCCCGCGCAATGAGAGGATGGCGCTGTTGCAGAATTGCTGGGTCGTGGCGGACCTGGACGATGCGATGGAGCGGTGGCTGTCCATGGGGGTCGGGCCGTTTTTCCGGCGCGACTCCGACTATCCTGACGCATTGTATCGCGGGCGGCCCGAGCCGCTCGCTTTCAAGGCGGCGCTGGCGCAGGCGGGGCCGGTTCAGATCGAACTGATCCAGCAGACGAGCAAGGGGCCATCCGCCTATCGCGACATGGTTCCCGAAGGCCAGACCGGCTTTCATCACATGTGCCGGATAGTGCACAATGTCGGCGAGGAAATCGGGCGCCTGAGAGCGCGAGGCATAGAGATGGCGAGCGAGTTCCGGTCGGTCGGCGGAGCGCAGGTCGCCTATGCCGACACCCGCAACGAGCTGGGCTGCATGCTGGAACTGGTGCCCGCAGAGCCGGTGTTGATCAACCTGTTCCGCGACGTGGCCGAAGCTGCGCAAGATTGGGACGGGCACGATCCCGTCCGCATGCTGGAACTCAAAGACGGCGCGGCCGCACAAGTGGGAGGATTACAGTGAAGACAGAGGCAGCCAAGGCGCTGGACGAAGTTACGTTCGCGACGACGGCGGATGTTGTAATCGCGGGGCTGGGAGGGGCTGGCGCTTCCGCCGCGATTGCTGCGGCCGAAGCGGGCGCAGAGGTTCTGGTCATCGAAAGAACCTCTGGCGGGGGAGGCTCCACCGCTATGTCCGGTGGGTTCATCTATCTGGGCGGCGGCACGCCTCCGCAAAAGGCCAATGGCTTTGCCGATACGCCGGAGAATATGGCCCGGTTTTTAAAGGCCACGCAGCCGAAGGCGGCCGTGGACAAGATCGAAGCCTATTGCGAGGGGAGCGTCGGCCATTATGACTGGCTGATGTCGCTGGGCGTCACGTTCAACGAACGCTATTTCGACGGCAAGCATTTCCACCCCCATAGCGATGAAACGCTGGTGTGGACCGGAAGCGAAGCCTGCTGGCCATTGTCTGAAGCGGCAGAGCCTTTCCCGCGTGGTCACAAGCCGGGCGGCGGATTTGTCGGGCACCTGCTGTTCGACCGGTTGCTCCAGCGCCTGCATGAACTCAAGGTGCGCGTCGTCTACGATGCAGCGGTCAACGCGCTGGTTCGGGACGAGGCAGGCGCGGTCGTCGGCGTCCAGTATCGGCAGGAAGGCCGCAACATGGCGGTGGCAGCGCGCAAGGGCGTGGTGCTGGCGACCGGCGGTTGCGAGTGGGACCGGGAACTCGGCCTTGCTCATGGATCGAAAGCTGGGCGGGAGGGCATCGCTCCACTGGGCGTGCCGACTGCTGACGGATCGGGCATAGCGCTGGGCCAGAGCATGGACGCGGCGACCGTCGGGCTGGATCAGAGCATGATCACATCGCCCTTCTATCCCCCCGCCAGCCTGGTCAAAGGCATATTGGTGAACAGCGAAGGCCGCCGTTTCGTGGCGGAGGATGTCTATCACGCCTGGTCCACCGACGCGATTTTGAACCAGCCCGAGGGCAAGGCTTACCTGATCTGCGACAATGTCAATTTCGGGCGGCCAGAGCTGGGCGACATCAGGTCCGAGCGCAAGCATGAGGTCGTCGATGCCTGGGACAACATACCCGAAATGGAAGCCGACCTTGGCATGCCTGAAGGGGCGCTGGTGGAGACGATCGGCAATTATAATCGCTATGCCGCGACGGGCTATGACGAGGAATTCCGCAAGAACCCCAAATGGCTCGCCCCGATTTCGGAGATACCCTATGCCGCGATCGATTGTTCGGTAGGTTCGGCCTATTTCTGCTGCATCAGCCTGGGCGGCGTTGATACTGACGTCGATGGCCGCGCGCTGAAAGCCGATGGCACGCCTGTTCCCGGCCTTTACGCGGTCGGTCAGGTCGCCCCCAATCTGTCGGTCGAAGGCTGGGGCTATGCGAGCGGTCTGTTGATCGGCGGCGCGACCTTTTTCGGGCGCAGAGCAGGCAAGGCTGCCGCCGCCGAACCTGTCCGCCACGCTCTCGATCCCGGATCGAAGCACCCCGAATTACCGGCAGATGTCGCCTGATCACGCGCGAGTGATCGGCCGCCCCTCATATACCTATCATTTCAGGAGCATTTCATGACATCCACCCCGACGGCCAATCTCTACGATAGATTGGAAGAAGATCCCTGGCGCTTCCTGGAACTGAGCCAGGAGGAACTGTTCGACCTGGATTATGCCGAAGTCGAAAAGATCCAGCTTGCCCTGTTCCAGCGGCGGTTCCGGGATTTGAAGCCCAAGTTGCGCGCGCTCCAGCGTCTGGCCGAAGAAGTGGGGCTAGAGGAAATCAGCGGGTTCGATGACCTGACGCGTCTGGCAATGCCGCACACCATGTTCAAATCCTATTCCGCGCTGGACGTGCAGAAAGCGCGCTTCGACAAGCTGACCCGCTGGCTTCAGGCGCTTACCACGCACGACCTGTCGGCGGTCCATGCCGAACATTGTGAATCGATCGAACAATGGCTGCTGGAAGTCGAGCGGGTGACGCCATTGCGGCCCGTCACCTCGTCAGGGACCAGCGGCAAGATTTCGCTCTTCCCCCTGAGCACGGTCGAGGAAACTCTTTTTGTCGACAAGAACACCTATATCGTCGAACCTTATCGTGACGAGCCGGGGATCAACGCAAAAAGCGGAGAATATGTTTTCGTCTGTCCGTGGCCGTCCCGCTACGGCCGCCACAACATCCCGCTCATCATGCGTGTCCTGAAGGAAAATTGCTACGACGGCCGGGAGGACATGTTCATCACGCTGGACGATGGCACGCTGACCGCAGACGAAATGTGGCTGAACGGACGGCTTCAACGCGCACAGGCGCTGGGTGAGGAGCTGGAACTGAGCCCCGCCGAGCAGGCGATCGCCACTGCGCTCTCAACCCGCGCGGCCAATGCGGACGAACGGTGGACCCGCTTCATCGAAAATGCCGTGATTGGCCTAAAGGGCCAAAAGGTCATGTTCTACGGGGCCAGCATGAATCTCTATCTCATGGCCGAAGCCTGCCGGAAAATGGACATCTTCGTCGAATGGCATCCCGATTCCATGATCATGACCGGTGGCGGTACTAAAGGATTCAGCTTTCCCGAAGGATGGCGCGATGTCGTCGCCGAACGCTTCCCGCACCATGTGCCGGGGCGCGTCAAGGAAGTCTATGGCATGACCGAATCCAGCTCGACGGCGGTCTGTTGCCCCCATGACAAGCTGCATCCCCTGCCCTGGGGCATCACGCACCTGATGGACCCGGCAACCGGCCAATCACTGCCGCGCACGGGCACGCAGACGGGGCGCATGGTGGTGTTCGATCCCATGCCAACCACCTTCTGGGCCGGGGTCATCACGGGGGATCAGGTGACGGTCCATTTCGACGGCGGATGCGCATGCGGGCGCAAGGGTCCGTTCATGGACAACGACATCAACCGCATTTCGGAACTGAATGGCGGCGACGACAAGATCGTGTGCGCCCGCACGCCGCAGGCCTTCCAGAGCCTGGAAGATTTCCTGGCCAAGGCGTCCTGACCCAATCTGTCTCGGAGTATCGAAGATGAAAGAATATACTATCCCGCTCATCATCCGGGGCCGCATCATAGAAGATGACCTGGTCCGCTTTGAAGGACGCCGGGGCGAAATCGCGTTCCTGACCCCCGACGTGAACAAATATCTGGACCAGATCGTCCTGCGCAATGGCGCTGACCTTCAGGATTATTATTCCGTAAGCCTGGACAATATCCTCGACTTCCTGGAGGAATTGGGCCGCAGGCTGCACCCGGACACCAATCCCGACATTCGGTTGGCGCTGGAAATGAATATGCAGTCGTCGGGCCAGTCGCCCGATATATTGCGCACCGCCTATGTTTCCTTTGCCGCGAACCTGCGGCGGACCATCGTCGAGGAAGCCGTCGATCAGAATATCGGCCGCGACTATCTGGAAGGCTGGAAGGCGAGGCCACTGCATGACCGCGACGCGATGGTGCGCGCCTTTGGATCGCGCATCGTTCACCTGAACGCAGGCAACGCGCCCAATGTGGCCTTGCACGCGGTGATCAACGGGGCGGTGCTGCGCTGTGACAATATCGTCAAAAGCCCGTCGAACGACCCCTTCACCGCCGTCGCGATCGCCAAGACGATGATCGCGATGGACCCCGATCATCCCATCACCCGCCACATGACGGTCGCCTATTGGAAGGGCGGCGACCTGGGCTTTGAGAAGAAGCTGTATGACACGCGCAACATCGACAAGATCGTTGCGTGGGGTGGCCCTGCGTCGATGAACCACATCCGCCAGCATCTGACCTCCGGCCTCGACCTGATCGCGCTCGATCCCAAGGTCAGCGCCTCGATCATTGGCGCGGAGGCGTTGGAATCGGAGGAGCAGATGGGCTGGGTTGCGCAGCAATTGGCCAAGGATTTCGGCTATTTCAATCAGGAAGGCTGCGGCAACAGCCGCCTCGCCTATGTCGTGTGCGGCGACGACGATCGCTCGCTCGACAAGCTGAACAGCTTCGGCCGAATGGTGCATGACGCGTTGCAGGCCCTGCCCGCGGCCTATAGCTCCCCCCACCCCGCGTTCGACCCCGTGTTGCGCGACGAGATAGAGGGCATCCGCTATTCCGACGATTTTCGCGTGTTCGGCGTCAAAGCGAATGAAGGCGGCGTCATCGTGTCGCAGCAGGCCGAGGCGGTCGAATTCAGTGACCGGATCGGTGGGCGCGTCATCAATATCATTCCCGTGCCGGACCTCGACGCCGCAGTGGCCGCCGTTACCATCCACACGCAGACCATCGGCATCTATCCCAATGCGGCGCAGGCGGAAATTGCCGACCGATGCATGTTGCGGGGCGCGCAACGCCTCTCACCGCTCGGCTGCATCGCTTATGAAGGACTGGGCTATCCGCATGACGCCATGGAAATCATGCGCAGGCTCGCCCGCTGGGGTGTTCGCGAGCAATTTGACGCAGCCATTGCGGAAGCGGGCGCCGGGATGATGTGCGCCGCCTGACGAGGCGGTCACATTGCATGAAGGGGAGCGGGATCATAGATTCTCCGATTGGCCGCTCAATGTTACGATCTTCCCCGATCGGGCGGCTCCGGTCAAAGCTCCCCTTCCTTTTTTTGGCACCCGGCGAGGCAGCGCCCCGCATTAGATTTGGCGGTAGCGCTCGTCGATAAGCTTGACGGCCTCTTCTTCCCAATTGTCCAATATGTGACTGATCTGGTGGCCGATCTCTGACATGATCTGGCCCACCAGCATCGGGGAAAGGACAATGGAAGTGATTGAAAAAGCAGCAACTTGCGGATCGGTATCCGCCCGATAATATCCCTGACTCACCAATGTCCGGACCAATTCCTGCATCCGGATGAAGCTGCCCTGCGATTTCTTCTGCCGATAGGAATTCCATACGGTCGAGTAGGGGCGGAAACTTTCGATCAGGACCACGCTGGCCGTGCCCCGGTGAGTTTCCAACACCTTCATCCAGGCACTGACAATCTTGCGCGTGGCATCCTGACAGTCAGTCAGGAACAAACTATTGAGATCGTTGAGTATCTGCGCGATGTCGCTGCTCAGATTATCCAGTGCCGCGTCGATCAGGCCGTTCTTGCCGTGATAATAATAGTGGATCATGCCGGCATTGGTCCCGGCGGCGGACGCGATTTCCCGCGTCGTCAGATCCAGATGACTCTTGTTCCGCAAGCCATGCTCCATCGCATGGAGCAGTTCGTTCGACACTTCGCGGTGGTCGGAGACCGTCGGCCGACCACGCGCAGAAGCTGCGTCAGGGCGGGCGTCGCCTGCGTTCGTCATGGGTATCTCTCCATCACTGTATCGATGCAGTCACTCCCGCCGACATTGTCCCATGAAAGGAAGAGAGGCGCAACCGCTACGGAAGGTGGCAGCGGCGCGCCTCACTCATGGATCGATTTGTCTTACTGAGCGATCTGGTGCAGCGCGCAGAGCTTGTTACCGTCCGGATCGCGCAGATAGGCAAGGTACAGAGCCCCCATCGGCCCCTCGCGCACGCCCGGAGCGTCCTCAATGGAAACGCCGCCATTGGCTACCCCTGCCGCATGCCATGCGTCCGCCTGCTCAGGTCCCTGAACGGCGAAACCGATCGTGCCGCCATTGGCATGCGTCGCGGGCTGGCCGTCAATGGGCTTGGTAATCAGCAGCGACAGACCGTTGTGCATGTAGATCAGCCGTCTGTTATCATCGACGAAGGCCTGCGCGCCGCCCAGCGCCCCAAGCGTCGCGTCATAGAAACGCTTTGATTTTTCTATGTCATTGCTGCCAAGCACGATGTGCGAAAACATGAAACTCTCTCCATAAAATATCACCCTTGCGGGCGGGAATGTGCAGATGGGAGCTGGGTATATTTCGAAATAAACGACATATGTCAATAACAGCACGGACTGTAGATTGACAGATGTCCGTCAATCCGTTGTTCAGGCGGGAGCGAGCGCGTCCTGCTCCGCCTCTCGCAAGCAGGACTGAGCGGCCCTGCGCCCTGTGAACACGCAATCCGCCAGGGAAAGGCCGCTGATATAAGTGCGCGATGGTATGCTTCCGGTAGCCCGGCCCGCAGCATAAAGGCCCGCTATGGTGCTGCCATCGGCGCGCCGCACCGCGCCTGTCGCCTCTTCGAGCGCCAACCCTCCCAAAGTATGGAAGGTGATGAAGCTATAGCGGTTGGCGAGGGACACGTTCATTGCGACATAGGGACCGTTGCCGAGCGACTTGAGATGATCCTTCAGCTTCGAAAAGTCATCGTCATGCCGGTTGCGGACCATGTCTTCATAGCGCCGTACAGTCTGGCGCAGGCGATTGGGGTTGATGCCGCATTTTTCCGCAAGCACGTCCAGGTCCCTCGCGCGCTTGGTGCCGCCGAGCATGAGATTCAGCATGGCGGGTGCGCCAAAACGCATGAACGCGTCCAGACCGTCCGTTGCCACCTGGCGCATCGCCTTGCGAATGTCCTTGGTGGACATGATCAGCCACGCCTTGCCCTCCGGTTGATCGGCAATGGCGCGGCCCAGAGTGCCGACATAGACGGCTTCGTTGGCGAACCGGTCCCCTGTCTGATTGACAAGAATGCCATCCAGCAGCGCGGCGGGAGGAGATTGGACCCGCCCAACGAACATCGCGTCCATGCCCACGGTATCCGCGCCCAGCGCCGTGCCGAGCTGCACGGCCGTGCCATCGTCACCCAGGGTGCCGAGGCGCATCATGGTCTTGTAATGCTTGCTCAGCATGGGCGCATGTTGGCCGAGCATGTCGAGGTTGAAGACGAAACCGCCCGTCGAAAGGATGACGCCGGTCTTCGCTCTTACATAGCGTAGCTGGCCATGCTCTCGCTCCATGACGCGCGCTGCACCGCTCGCGGCTTCGGCCTTGCTCTCCTTGAAGGGAGCGGTAGGCGGGAACTTGTCGTAATATTTCTGATGCTCGGCATGCTTGGCGGCCGGAAGCTCCAGCGCAGCGACGCCGACGACGCGCCCATCACCATCGACAATCAGGCTCTGCACGATCGTATGCAGCTTCTTGCGAATGGCTGACCGATCGGCGGTCTCGCGCAAGGCGCGATACAGCTTGTTGCCTGTGAAGCCGCGCCCCAGCGTCCGGTGCCCTCGCGGTGCGGGTTTGGCGTCGCGGCAATAGGCCTCTACTTTCTCATTGCCGGAATATTGCAGGAAATAGCCTTCCGGCGGATAGGTCGTCTTTCCGGTGTAAAGCTTTGTCCCGAACACAACGCCATGCGACTGCAACCATTGCAGATTGCCTGCACTTTGATCGCAAAAGCGTTTCAGTGTTTCCGGCTGAACGACATCGCCGACTTCCAGCCGCAGATATTTCAGCATGTTGTCGGGATCGTCCTCAACGCCGTTTTGCCGTTGAATGTCGGTCCCGGCCGCATAGACGACGCCGCCGCTGAAGGCCGTTGCGCCGCCGCCATTGAAGCGGTCTATGGCAATCACGCTGGCGCCGTTTTCCACCAGTTCCAGCGCGGCACAAATTCCCGCGCCGCCATAGCCGACCACGACGACGTCAGCCGTGTCGTCCCATTGGAACATGTCCGCATTTTCGATGGAAATCACCGGCTGACCATCTTGGGAAATCATTTCATCTCTCACGCCATCATTTCCTTCGAAAATATTTTCTCCGGCCATCCCTTATCTGTCCGCGTTCGACTACAATCTCATGCCGCCGCTCGCCTGAATAATCTGCCCGGTGAGCCAGCCGGAGGCCGGGGATGCGAGGAAGAGGACGATCTGCGCAATGTCATCGGCGGTGCCGATGCGACCAAGCGCGGCCATGCTTTTGAACATGCGCATTGCCTCCTCACTGTCCCGATAGCCGTTGATGAGGTCGGTATCGACCGGTCCAGGGGCGACAGCATTGACCCGAATATTGCGCGGCGCAAGCTCTACCGCCATCGAAACCGTGAACGAATTCACCGCCGCCTTGCTCATCGCGTAGGCGAAGCCGGGCGGCTGCGCCATCAGTCCGCTCATCGACGAGATATTGACGATCGCGCCACCATCATTGAGTCTTTTCAACGCCTGTTGAGTGACCAGTATCGGCGACTTGAAGTTGACCCGGTACATGCTGTCGATTTCTTCTTCATCGATCGTGGTGATTGGAGAGGTTCGTCCCGCGCCAGCATTATTGACCAGAATATCAAGATGCCCTCCAGCCTGTTCGTCAAATTGCTGGAACAGCTGCCTGACTCCTTCGGAATGGCTTAGGTCCGCCTGCACAATCACTGCATCACCGCCTGCTTCGCGCACTGCGGCTGCCGTCTGTTCGGCGCTTTCACGTCGGGAAGAATAGTGCGCGACGATCCGTGCGCCGCTTTGCGCCAAGGCAACGGCGATCTGCCGACCAATGCCGCCCGAGGCGCCGGTCACCAGCGCAACCTTCCCGTTCAATACAGCCATCTTCACACCTCTCCCAATCAATTGCCCGACGCTTGAGGCCGAGCCAGCCGTCTTCACAAGACGGCGTCTTACGGTGTCATTACGTGACTAATGTCTGACAAACTGTCAATACTGCCCGCATATGTCCTTGATATGCGGTCGGGCTGACAGAGGGGGGAAAGGCCATTGTGTCTGCCAATCCGCCGTGTCATAGAAGCGTATATAAGACGAATGTCATTTAATTTCTGGAGAGGTCATGGCTGAGGAGTTCGACTTCATCATTGTGGGCGCAGGCAGCGCCGGTTGCGTACTTGCCAACAAGCTGTCCGAAAATCCATCGAATCGGGTGCTGCTTCTGGAGGCCGGTGGCGAGAACAAGCACATGTTCGTTCGCATGCCAAAAGGCGTGGCGAAGCTGGTCGGCGACCCGACATTCGCGCAATATTTCCCGGTCCAACAGCCACGTGAAGAAGGACTGGACGCGAGCGAGATCTGGCTGCGGGGCAGAGGCCTGGGCGGATCTTCCGCCATTAACGGAATGATCTATATCCGGGGCCAGCCCGAGGATTTCGAGCAATGGGAAGAGCGCGGCGCGAAGGGATGGGGCTGGAACACCATGCTGCGCGCGTTCAACGCCATCGAGGATCATGAACTCGGCGCGTCAGGCGAGCATGGCGCGGGTGGTCCGGTGCATGTATCGACCGCGAAATTCCATTACCCGCTTGCAGACCGGATGATCGAGGCGGGCAAGCAAATGGGCCTGCCGCGCAACGATGATTTCAACGCCGGAAGCCGGGAAGGCGTCGGCTATTATCATTATAATATCAAGAACGGGCGCAGGCAGAGCGCGGCGGTCGCTTTTCTGGACCCGATACGCCATCGGCCCAATCTGGTGATCCGGACGGGCGTACAGGTGGACCGCATCATCATCGAACAGCACAGGGCCAAGGGCGTCCTGTGCAGGATCGGCGGGCGCAAGACGGAGTTCCGGTGCCGGGGCGAAGTCATCGTGTCGGCAGGCGCCATCGCATCCCCCAAGCTGCTCCAGCTTTCGGGGATCGGGCCAGCGGAGGATTTGAAAGCCGCAGGCGTCGATGTCATCGTGGACAGCCCGGACGTAGGCCGACGGATGCAGGAGCATCCCATTTACGGCATCAACTACGACTTGCAGGGCGAGAAGGGCCTGAACCATCGCTATCGTGGCCTAGGTCTGGCCCGTAGCCTGGCCGAATATTTCCTGTTCAAGGGCGGCCCGATGGCGACGGTCCCGCAGGAGGTCGGCATCTTTGCCCGCAGCCGTCCAAGCGTAACCCGCCCGGACCTCCAGTGCTTCGTTGGTGGCGTCACTCTGGCGCAGGGCGAGGCGGATGTTGCGGTTCCGACCAACGGCGTCAACAAGACGCCTGGCATGATGATCGCCACGGCGATGCTGCGAGCCACCAGCGAGGGTTGTCTTACTATTACGTCGCCCAATGCCGACGATCCTTTGCGCATCCATCCCAACTGGCTGACGACGCAGGAGGATTGCGAGACGGCGGTCGCGATGGTGCGTTTCGTGCGCAAGTTGATGACCCAGCCTGCCATCGCGCCCTTCGTGACGCGCGAAATCGCGCCGGGGCTGAACGGTAATGATAGCGACGACCAGATATTGACCGCCGTACGCCGTCATCTGAGCTGCGGAACCCATGCCGTCGCAACGTGCCGGATGGGCAGCGATGATGAATCCGTGGTCGATCCGCGCACGCGCGTTCGCGGAGTGGACGGCCTGCGGGTGATCGACTGTTCGATCATGCCCAACCTGACCTCGGGCAACACCAACGCACCGGTGATGGCAATGGCCTGGCATGCGTCTTCGCTGATCCTGGAAGACGCGCGCTAGAGCGATTTCCAAGCGATCGAGATCGATCGCTGGTTAAGAAATCGCGGCAAACAAAGGGTTAGGGCGACGTAGGGCAGCCGCGAGCAAGACCCGCAAAGGGCGTGCGCGGCCAGCCATAGGATAGAATGCAGGAGAGATAATCGTGACGACCCAATGGGATGAGGAAACAGATGTTCTGGTGGTAGGCTCCGGCGCCGCCGGTTGCTCTGCGGCGCTGGCCGCCCGGACGGCGGGCGCAGAGGTGCTGCTGCTCGAACGCACGGACAAGCTGGGGGGCACGAGCGCCGTTTCAGGCGGCGTACCGTGGATACCCAACAACCATCATATGCAGGAGATCGGCCGCAGCGATTCCCGCGAGCAGGCCCTCACCTATCTTCGCCGCATATCGCTGGGCAAGATGGACGACGTCATGATCGAAACCTTCGTGGACACGGCGCCGCAGATGCTGCTGTTCCTCGAAAAGGAGACCGATCTTCGCTTCCGCGCGCTCCAGATGCCCGATTATCATCCTGAATTTCCCGGCGGCAATATCGGCCGTTCGGTGACCGCAGGCATTTTCCCCGCTGGGCAGCTTGGCGAATTGCGGCCTGCGCTGCGGGCGAGCGCGCATTTCCCTATTCCCATTTCCATCGCCGATGTGGAAGACGGCATCAACGTGCTGGATTCCGAGATTATCGGCGGCCGCCTCAACGAAGATATGGTCGGCATGGGCGGCGCGTTGATGGCGGGCCTGCTCAAGGGCGCGATGGATCATGGCGTCCAGATCAGGCGTAATATTCGCGTGCTGCGGCTTGTGCAGGAAGGCGACGTCGTGATCGGCATCGAGGCGGACAATGACGGCAAGCCCCTGCGCATCGGCGCGCGCAAAGGGGTGATCCTGGCCTGCGGGGGGTATGAGTGGAACGAGGACATGACCCGGCAGTTCCTGCGCGGCCCGATGCATGGTCCGCACAGCCCGCCCTGGAACGAAGGCGATGGGCTGAAGATGGCGATCCAGGCTGGCGCGTCGCTCGGCAACATGTCCGAGGCATGGTGGCAGCCATCAGTGACGATACCGGGCGAAGAATATGACGGACGGCCGCTCGTCCGGCTGACGGGCATCGAACGCTGCGGTCCCGGATCGATCATCGTCAACCGGACAGGTCGCCGCTTCGTCAACGAAGCCTGCAACTACAATGATATCGGGCGCGTGTTCCAGGCCTTCGATCCAGTCAACTTCGACTATCCCAACCTGCCCGCCTGGCACATCGTCAGCCAGGATTATATGGATCGCTTCCCCTTCCTGACGCGCTATCCGGGCGATCCGGTTCCGTCCTGGATGGTGAGTGCGGACACGCTGGCCGAACTGGCGGGCAAGATCGGGGTCGATCCTGCCGGGCTGGAGGCGGAAGTCGCGCGTTTCAATGATAATGCCCGCAAAGGCGTCGATCCCGACTTCCATCGCGGTGAAAGCGTCTATGAACTGTATTGGGGCGATGCGAGCGCAGAGGGCGCCGCGAAGACGCTGGGGCCACTCGAACGCGGTCCCTATTATGCGGTCGAAACCAAGATCGGAACGATTGGAACGAAGGGCGGCCCGCGCACCAACGAGCGGGCCGAAGTGATGAGCCTGTCGGGCGGCATCATCCCCGGCCTTTACGCGGCGGGCAATGCCATGGCCAGCATCATGGGCATGGCATATCCGGGCGGCGGTGCGACGCTCGGCCCCGCGCTGACCTTTGGCCACATTGCTGGCCGTGAAGCCGCGCGCGGATCAAACCGCTTTTGAACACCCTGTCGAGCGGAAGCGGCCTCCCTCTTCCTGCGATGTTGACGAAGGAATTCCATCATGAATGATCCGAAAATTGTAGCAACCTATTACACGATCGCGGGCGATGCTTATCCCGGTGCGCCGGTCGCCAGCCCTTTTCCGCTGGAACGGCGCGCTGCGGCGGCGGTTGCTGCGGGCTATTACGGCATGGGCCTGTCAGGCGATGATCTGGCCACGAACGTCGCTTTGCATGGTACGGCGGGAATTCGCCGCATCCTGGACGACGCCGGTATCCAGTTCCTGGAAATTGAGTGCCTGACTGACTGGTTTGCTCAAGGGGAGGCCCGGGCCGCTTCTGACAAGATGCGTCGCCTATGGCTGGACACCGCCGTCGAGATCGGGACCAAGCATATCAAGATCGTCGGGGACATGGGCGACAGCGGCGTATCGATGGAAACCATGGCCGCCGACTTCCGGCTGCTCTGCGACCAGGCTGCGGAGGTGGGCGCCCATGTATCGATCGAGGTCTTTCCCCTGGCGAATATCCGCGACCTCAAGTCGGGGCGGCAACTTATCGAAATGGCCGGGACGGATAATGGCGGGCTATTGATCGACATCTGGCACATGACGCGTCCGGGTATACCGTATGAAGAGGTAGCTGCCCTTCCTGCCAGCTATATCAAGCATGTCGAGTTGGACGACGCGGCGGCCGAAGTCGTTGGCGGTCTTTTCGACGATTCGACGGACAATCGGCTGCTGCCGGGCGAAGGCAGCTTCGATGTACCGGCATTTCTGCGAGCCATCGCGGCGACCGGATATGACGGCTGCTACGGGATCGAGATATTGTCGCACGAATTCCGCGCCCTTGAGCCGGAGGAAGCGGCGAAGCGTTCCTTCGACGCCATCGCGCGCCAGTTCGCGCTGGCACGGGAAAATGCCTGATCGGCCGTGGCAGCGCCTTCAATCGGGCGCCGCTGCAAGGACCATATGACAGTTTCAGGAGGACAGGGTGCCCGAGCAGGATGGGATTGAAGAAACCGACGTCATCGTGATCGGCTCGGGCGCTGCGGGACTCGCTGCGGCGCTGAGTGCCCGTCATGCGGGAGCAGATGTCGTCATTCTGGAACGTTCGGAAAAACTCGGCGGGACCACCGCGATGTCAGGGGGCGTTCCCTGGATTCCGTGCAATCACCATATGCATGAAGTCGGAACCAGCGACAGCCGCGAGGCGGCCCTCACCTACATGCGCCGCCAGTCCTTGGGCCGCATGGATGACGAGATGATCGAAACCTATGTCGATCAGGGCGCGGACGTCATCAAGTTCATCGAAGCGCAGACGGACATTCGATTTCGGGCGCTGAAATGGCCCGACTATCATCCCGAGCTTCCCGGCGGAACATTCGGACGATCCCTGTCGGCAGGGCTGTTTCCTGGCAACAAGTTGGGGGAGTTACGGCCGAGATTACGGAGCAGCCTGACCTTTCCCATTCCGGTGTCGAGCAACGACCTTGAGGATGGCGTCGATATCTTCGACCCTGCCATAATCGGCGATCGGCTGGAAAAGGGCCTAGTGGGCGTCGGTAACGCGCTTGTGGCGGGGCTAACCGCCAGCGTGATTGAGAAGGGCGTGCGCATCCTGTTCGGCATGCGCGCGCAAAGCCTTGTCATGCACGAAGGCGCGGTTACAGGCGTTGCGGGCAGCAAGGACGGCGAACCTTTCGAGATGCGTGCGCGGCGTGGCGTCATCATCGCCAGCGGCGGCTTTGAGTGGAATTCGGGTCTGGTGAAGGACCTGCTGCGCGGCCCGCACGAGGGGGCAGCGAGCCCGCCGGACAATGAGGGCGATGGCCTGTTGATGGCGGCGGAGGCCGGAGCTGCCCTAGCGAATACCGATGAGGCATGGTGGATGCCGATCATGAAGATTCCGGGCGAAGAATATGATGGCAATCCCGCAATCCGTTTCGCGGTTACCGAACTTACAAAGCCAGGGTCGATCATGGTGAACCGCAAGGGGCAGCGATTCGTGAATGAAGCATGCAATTATAATGATCTTGGCCGCTCCTTTTTCCAGTTCGACCCTCAGACGTTCGACTATCCCAATCGGGAGGCGTGGATCATCTTCCATCAGGCTTATCTGGACAAATATCCTGTACTCACGCGCTATCCGGGCGATCCCTTGCCGAACTGGATGATACAGGCGGCGACGCTGCGCGCGCTTGCAGAACAGATCGGCGTCGATGCCGATGGCCTGGAGCGGACGGTCGAACAGTTCAACAGATCGGCTCGTGAGGGCAACGACCCCGCCTTTCACCGGGGCGAGAGCCAATATGATCGCTACCATGGGGATTGGTCGCTGGACGGCGCATTGCAAACCGTCGGGCCGTTGGATCAGGCCCCCTTCTACGCCTGCCGGGTTTATCCCGGCGTTCTGGGAACGAAGGGCGGCCCGAAAATCAGCATCAGAGCGGAAGTGCAGAATTTGCGTGGAGGTAATATCCCCGGCCTCTATGCGGCTGGCAATGCCGCCGCGAGCGTTACCGGCATGGCTTATCCCGGAGCGGGCGGAACGATCGGCCCGGCGCTGGTCTTCGGCCACATTGCTGGCCGGGAAGCTGCGGTCAGGACGAACCGCAGATAGGCTTCTCCAAAAAATAGATACATATATTTATCGTTCGCATGTTTACTTACTTGACAGCCGTCGTTGATGGTGCTGGAATGCGCCCACCTGATAGGGGTGCGGTAGTTGGCACCCGATGCGAAGCGGCCGAAAATGGTACTACTTCATAACAAGGTCAGACAAAGAAAACACAATATTCGCTTTGTCACACTTTCGGTCGAGTAATTCATAATTATAATATTTAGTCGAGGGGAAGATCAATGAAGAAGAAGACATTTTCGATCGCGGGCTTATTATTGGCGAGCGTGGCCCCCATGCCCCTGCTTGCCCAGACTGATGCAGCCCCGCAAAATGACGCAGCGTCCACATCCTCGCCAGTAGGGCTTCAGGAGATCATCGTTACGGCTCAGCGCCGCAGCCAGAACCTGCAGGATGTTCCCGTCGCGGTAACGGCGTTTACAGGAGAAGCTCTGGAAACAAAGGGCATTTTCCGCGTGTCCGACCTCCAGCAGGCCGACTCGTCACTGTTCGTCTCACAGATGTCCGGCGTTGTTGTGCCGTTCCTGCGCGGCGTCGGAAATCCCGGTGCGTCGACACCGGGTAATGAGGCAAGTGTTCCTGTTTATATCGACGACGTCTATTATTCACGTCTTGCGAGCGCCTATCTGGAACTGGCGAACATCGAGCGCGTCGAAGTTCTCAAAGGTCCGCAGGGAACTTTGTTCGGCCGCAATTCAACCGGCGGCCTGATGCAGGTGTTCACCCGCGATCCCGGCGACACCACTGATCTTTCGGCCACGCTCGGCTATGCCAATTACGATACGATCAGCGGTAAGCTGTACGCGGCGACGCCCTTGGGCGAAGGCGTGGCAGCTGGAATTTCCTTCAGCGGTTTGAATCAAAGTGATGGGTGGGGGAAAAACCTGTTCACCGGCAAGGACACCTACCGGCGCAAATTCTATAATATTCGATCCAAGGTCGTGTTCGAACCGAGCGACACAACAAAGATCCGCCTGAGCGGCTTTTATACCTATCAGCGGCAGAACCAGGGCAATTCGGTCCGGATCTATCCGGGAACGACCCGTGGCTATCCTCTGGGATCACCCCTTGAGGGCACCCAATATTTCGATCCGCCGGGCTTTTACGACATCAACGAGAATACCGAGATTTTCCATCGCCTGCGCGGTTGGGGTGGTTCGATTAAAATCGATCAGGATCTTGGCTTTGCGGATTTCACCAGCATCACTTCCTACCGGAAAGCCAAGGAATTACTGAATTATGAGGGCGATCATACCGAATTGAACTGGCTGGCATTTCCGATCAAGATCGGGGACCGGCAGATTACCCAGGAACTTCAGTTGAAGTCTTTGTCTTCATCGAAGATCAGCTGGATATTGGGCCTTTTCTACATGAATTCGCGCACCGACGTGAATATCGCTCTCAATGGTGACGCCCTCACTCTGAACGGTCTTGCCAGCCAGAATATTGGTAGCCAGCAAAGGATCGAGTCGCTGGCTCCCTTCGCGCAGGCGACTTTCCCCGTCGTGGATGACAAGACGAATGTCACGCTTGGCCTGCGCTACACGAAAGATCGCGTGGAAGGGAACGGCCGTGTTTCGCTGACACCGCTAGTTGGAGCCGACATTCCAGCTGGTAGCTATCATCAGGTCGCCAACTTCGACAAGTGGACCTACAAAGTATCAGTCGACCACAAATTTACCGACGATATCATGGCTTATGCGACATGGAGTCGCGGCTACAAGTCGGGTACGTTCAATACTATTCCGCTGGCCGCCCCGCCGACCAATCCGGAAACGGTGACGTCCTACGAGGCGGGTTTGAAGATGACCCTGTTCGATCGCAGGGTGCGTGCAAACCTTGCCGTGTTCCGCAACGACATCAAGGACCCGCAGGTCCAGCTCGTCCAGCTTGTGGATACGCCAGCAGGACCGACGCCCTTTGTCGCCTTTGCCAATGCGGACAAGGCGCGGACCAAAGGTTTCGAATTCGACACAACAGTTCTGGTGACCGAGCGGTTGAGGCTCGACCTGGCGGGACAGTATCTCTGGGCGAAATTCCTGAGCTTTGACAGTGCGCCGATCAACGTTCCCATCTTCGCCCCGCCTTGGGGCGTCGCGCTGGCAGTCGGCGATGTGGGTGGAAACCGGCTGTCCCAGACCCCGAAATGGAAAATCAACGCTGGTTTCAACTATGATCTGCCAGCCTCTGTCGGTCAGTTCAGCTTCGCCGGTCAGATGTCGTACCGTTCCAGCCTGAAGTGGGATCCCGACAACATATTGACGGAACCGAAGCTGACCCTGTTCAACGGCAGCATCTCGTTCAAGCCGGAATTCAATGACAAGCTGACCTTCCGTCTATGGGGCGCCAACCTCACCAACGAGAAATATTACAACAACGAACTTCCGCAGACCAATACGCCCGCCGGTGATCTGGGCGGCGTTGGAGATCCGCGGACGTACGGGGTCGAAGTCCGCTTCGATCTCTGATCACGGTCGCCTGCATGGTTGCTGAAAAATAGAAAGATGACCCGCGCCAAGTAAGACTGGCGCGGGTCATGGACATAACCGGCATCGCCATATTTATGGCCGACAGGGCGCCTTTGCGCCCTTTTCCCGCTTTTTGGAGGCGATTATGCTCCTGCACGAAGATTATCCCCACACAGTTCCGGCCCGGGCCTGGTTGCGTTGGAAGGAAAATTACTTCTGGGTCTTCATGGACCCCGACCGGGACCTATGCTGCCTTGCGCATAGTACGGCAGAGCCGACCTTTGACCGGGCTTTTGCCTCCTTCACGGTGCTGCATAGGGGTGTGAAGGTCAGTCATAGCGGCGAGGTTCCCCTGCCCCAGCCGTTCGAACATCAGAAACTGCTGCGCTACGGCAATCAGACGGTGCATTTTCTGAAGCCGCAGGAAGAGTTTCTTGTTGAATATGAGGATGAGAATGTTGCGGCATCGCTACGGTTTACCCGGCGCATGCATCTGTTCGACTTCCTCGCCTGCGCCGACGTCAATCCTGACCAGTTCTCTATTTCGGAAAATACCGCGCTAGACAAGTCCGGCTTCCGCCATCAAGGTCAGTGCATGAATGCCACCGGCAAGGTGACGTTCAAGACAGGTGATCTTGCGGGTGTGTCCCTTGATGTCAACGGATCAGGCTATCGCGACCATAGTTGGGGCATGCGCAACGATCAGATTGTGATGGATCACAATTGGTCCTTCTTCAACTTTCCTTCGATGGGCTTCCACCTATTCACGGTGCGCAACATTGTGCGCCCCGAGAATATGACGGCCGAAGGCTATATCGCGCGGCCGGAGGGGAATGAAGTCATCAAGACGCTCAGGATCGAGAATGTCGGCGAAGGGCCGGAAGGGATGCCGGACAAGGTCATATTTCATACCATGACCCTCAGCGGCGAGAAATTCACCCTGACCGCTGACGTTGGCAACGCCTTCGCCCGCCTGCCGCTGCATTCGCAGAAGCCCGGCGCGAAGGTTTATTATAATGTCGAAAATATGTGCCGGGTGCGATGTGAAGAGACCGGCGAGGAAGGTCTGGCCAATGTCGAGATCGGGACTTTGAAGGACGTATGAAGCGCTGACGCGCCATTCGGGCAGAAAAACCCGGATGGCGCCCTACACCTCCCGAATATGGGCGCCCGGGATCGTCCGCTCGTAGCAACCATAACCCTTCACCGTCCCGTTGAGGAGGAGGGTGACGGACTGCTCGTCAACCACGCGCGTCGGACCCGGATCGGTAGGATAGACGCCGACATAGGTGTCATTGGGCGAAGCGAGCGACAGGTAGGAGCTGCCGTGGAAGCCTGCCGTCTCGATGACCAGCGTCCCGTTCTCATAACTTAGCACCGTCCGGATCAGCTTTTGGTCGTCATCCACATGGTTGCATCGTTCGATCTGTTCTATCCTGGCTTCGAAGCTCTTGCCATCTTCGTAGATGACTGCCTCTGAAAACACGACCTGTTCACCCTGATCGATCTCTGCATCGAAGAGCAGGAAGGACAAGCCATTTTCAAAATAGCCCTGAAACCACTGATGGCTGTGCAGATTGCGGTTATCGCGGCCGCCAAGGCTGTGATCCCGGTTGGCCATCGCGTTAAAGGTGAACTGCTCGCTGCCGATGCGGATTAATCCGGAAAGAAGACCGGGCTGTTCGATGTGGCCAGCGGGCAGAAATTCCTGCAACGCGCCGACCTTATGGAGATCCCAGATGTCAGCCGTCGATGTGAAGGTCAGGTCGAACGAAGCAGGCGTACGCCGTCCGTCTCCCACCAACCCCTCAAGCATCTGCCTGGCGGGAACACGCATCACGCCGCCTTTGAAGTGGTAGGTCAGCTTGCGCCCTGGCTCGACGATCCGCACCGCCAGATGAGGTCCGCCAGGGCCGGCCGCCGCAGCGAAAGCATCGCCTATGGCGCGATGGGCGATCACCGTTCCGTCAGGCAAGCGGATGATCACGACTTCGCGGAACTGGGTGAGATCATGATGCCAGCGGCCGATATGGAACCAGAGGCCCACGCCCGATTGCGGATCGAACCCGGCGAGACAGAAATTCTCGCTCCAATTCTCGATATCTGGAAAGGCGCCCTCCCAGGGCGTTTCCTTTAGCGGGATGTGCATGGTCTTCTCCAACGCAGGGGGAGTGCCGCTGCGCCTTAACGGACGGAAGGGAATACCGGCGCGCGCTTTTCCAGGAAGGCTGTCACGCCCTCTTCGAAATCAGCGTCGCCGACGCAAGCGACGATGCCATCTGTTTCGGCATCGAGGACCTGCGCAAGGCTGCGCGCCGCCGCTTCGTTGACTAGCTTTTTGGCGGCCACGACAGCGCGTTGCGGAGCCTGCGCGAGGCGACGGGCGATCTTTATCACTTCCCCTTCCAACGCTTCGGCTTCGACAATCTTGTGGAGCATGCCCAGCCGGTGCGCTTCAGCGGCATCGACCTTTGCCCCCGTCATCAGCAGCATGCGGGCCATGCGCGTTCCCACCACCTGCGGCAGCACCGCTGTCACGCCGCCATCGGGACTGAGCCCCAAACGCTGGTGTGCGAAGACGAAGGTCGCGCTTTCGTCGCCAATCGCATAGTCGGCGATCAGAGGGTAGAACAGTCCCGCGCCCGCGACCGCCCCTCGCACCGATGTGACGATTGGCCGATCGAACGCGACGACGGCCTCCACCAAATGTCGCGCCAAGGGCAGGCGGCGAGCGAAATCCGCCTGCCGCACCGCCACCTCCTGCTTGATCGAGTCCGCAAAGCTCGCGACGTCGCCGCCCGCCGAAAAAACCTTGCCCTCGCCCCGAACCAGGATGCACCGCACGGTTCGATCCGCCTGCGCCGCGCGGAAAAGCTCGGTCAGCAGCGGCACCATCGCCTTGGGAATAGCGTTGCCTTGTTGCGGCCGGTTGAATGACAGACGCAGGACGCCATCTTCCACATCGACCAGATAGCTTTCGTCCGGCGCCGATTGAAGCATGCCCGGTATTCCTTCCCTGTTGATCAGGCCAGCGCTTTGCGAACGGCGGCCTGGATCGTATCGGCGCTGGGCGCGAACGCCTGCTCCAGCGGCTTGGAAAATGGCACGGCGCAATAGGCCGCGCCCACGCGCTGGACCGGGCCTTTGAGCGTGCCCCACAATTCCTCGGAGATGACCGACGCGATTTCGGCGCCGATGCCGAACTGCTTCACCGCCTCATGCACGACAACCGCCCGGCCGGTCTTGCGCACAGAAGCAAGCACGGTTTCCCGGTCCCAGGGCGAGATGGTGCGCAGGTCGATGACCTCCACTGAAATTCCCTCCGCTGCCAGCGCATCGGCTACCGCGAGGCTTAGCGTCACCATCAGCGAATGCGCTATTATCGTCACATTGGAGCCTTCGCGGGCGATCCGCGCCTTGCCGATCGGAACGACTTGCTTGGTCACCGGCGCGGGGGTCCAGTAGCTTGGCATATTTTCGATGAACAGCACGGGATCGGGGTCGTCGATGGCGGCCCGCATCAGGCCATAGGCATCGTCGGGGGTTGAGGGCGCGACCACCTTAATGCCTGCCGTATGGGCGAACCATGCTTCAAGATAGTCACTATGCTGGCCGCCCGTGGAGAAGCCCGAGCCCGTCATGGTGCGGATGACCATCGGCACGCCGGTCTGGCCGCCCGACATGAAGCGCAGCTTGGCGGCATGGTTGAAGATCATGTCCATCGGAACCGCGATGAAGTTCATCAGCATGATCTCGGCCACCGGCTTGTACCCGCCCACGGCCGCGCCGATCGCCGCGCCGATGATCGCCTGTTCGGATATCGGCGTGGATTTGACGCGCTCTTCGCCAAAACGGGTGGATAGCCCCTTGGTCACGCCCATGACGCCGCCATCCTGCGGATCGGCGACATCCTCGCCAAGGACGATCACCTTGGAATCGGCCTCCATGGCATCGTGAAGCGCCAGGTTGATGGCTTCCACCATCGTCATCTTCTTGGGTTCGGTGTCCTGCGACGCGGGTGAAGCCTGCGCGGCGGATGCAGTGATTGTGTCTGTCATTGCCATTACCTCAAGCGATTTCTTCAGCGAACACGTCACGCTTCAGTTCGGCGACGTCAGGGAAGTCTGCGGCCATGGCGGCTTCGATCGCTGCCACGATCCGGCTGTCCGTCTCCTTTTCGATGGCGGCCAGATCGGCTTCCGTCGCGATGCCTTCGGACAGCAGCCGGGCGCGCAGGACCGGCATCGGATCCTTCGTTTGCGCCTCGGCATAGATCGCCTTGTCCATATAGTGGCCGGGTTCGCCCAGGATATGGCCATTGAAGCGGAAGGTCATGGCCTCGATCAGCGTCGGCCCCTCCCCCGCCCTGGCACGTTCGATCGCAACCTTGGCAGCGCCGTAAATCTCATCCGGGTCGTTCCCATCGACGGTCACGCCGGGCATCCCATAAGCCGCAGCACGATCCGAAATGCGGTCGATCGCGCGCGAATATTCGGGAGCCGTATGTTCGGCATAATGGTTGTTCTGGCACAGGAAAATGACGGGCAGCTTCCACACGGCGGCCATATTCATCGATTCATGGAAGGCGCCGATATTCGTCGCACCATCGCCAAAGTTCGCGACGGATACCCGCTTGCGGCCGTCGAGCTTCGCTGCCCAGCCAAGGCCGGTGGCGATCGGCATGGACGATCCCACGATGCCGGTCGTCACCATCATGCCCTTTTCAGGGCAGGTCAGGTGCATCGGGCCGCCCTTGCCCTTGCACGTGCCGGTTACCTTGCCTGCAAGTTCCGCCCACAGTTCGCCCAGGGGGAATCCCTTGGCCAGCATGTCATGGATACCACGATAGATGGTGCAGATATAATCGTCGTCATCCAGGCTGACGGATATCGCCGAGGGGATGATTTCCTGCCCGCGCGGGCTATAATAGGGCATCACCAGCTTACCCGCCATCATCTGCTTGATGACATGTTCGTCATTCTGCTTGATGAGCGTTGCCTTGCGATAGATTTCCAGAAGCGTTGCCGCGTCTGGTTTTGGCCAATTGGACATGTCATCCACTCCAGCTGATTTCTTAATAGGACTTCGGCAGATCCAGAACTTTTTCGGCGATGAAGCTCAGGATCAGTTGCTCGGTGATCGGCGCGATCCGCATCAGGATTGACTCGCGGAACAGCCTTTCCACCTGATATTCGGTCGAATAGCCCATGCCGCCATGCGTCATGACGGCGCGGGTGCAAGCGTCAAAGGCAGCGCGGCCACCCAGGAACTTGCCCGCATTCGCCTCCGCGCCGCAGGATTTGCCCGTGTCATACAGGTGCGCCGCCCGCATGATCATCCAATAGGCGGATTCCAGATAGGTCCAGTTTTCCGCCAGCGGATGCTGGATGCCCTGATTCTGACCGATATAGCGGCCGAATACCTTGCGCTCACCGGCATATTTTGCCGCTCGCGCCAGTGCTCCCCGGCCCAGCCCAACCGCTTCGATGCCGACGA
The DNA here is from genome assembly GCF_055394715.1 of Sphingobium sp. TomTYG72. Classification (NCBI taxonomy): domain Bacteria; kingdom Pseudomonadati; phylum Pseudomonadota; class Alphaproteobacteria; order Sphingomonadales; family Sphingobiaceae; genus Sphingobium; species Sphingobium sp. TomTYG72. The sequence goes on from NZ_AP027337.1 coordinate 934,243, forward strand.
GGATGCGTTCGGGATTGAGGCTGTGCAGGATATAATGGAAACCCTTGCCTTCTTCGCCGATCCTATCCTCGTCCGGCACGAAATAATCGTCGATGAAGGTCGCGTTGGAATCCACCGCGTTCCGGCCCATCTTGGGGATGCGGCGCACCTCAATCTGACTTTTGTCGAGGTCGGTGTAGAACAGCGTCATGCCGTCAGTCGGCTTCTTGCATTGTTCCTTGGGCGTCGTGCGGGTCAGCAGCAGGATCTTGTTCGCGACCTGCCCGGATGACGTCCAGATTTTGCGGCCAGTGACGCGATATCCGCCCGGCACTTTCGTCGCAAAGGTCTTGATACTTGTCGTGTCGAGCCCGGCGTCCGGCTCCGTTACGCCGAAACAGGCGCGATCCGTTCCTGCGATCAGCGGTTCGAGCATCCGTTTCTTCTGCTCGGCCGTGCCGTGAACCACCACGGCATGGGGGCCGAAGATGTTGAGGTGGATCGTGCTCGCCGCCGAATAGCCGCCCGCGCTTGCCGACACCTCATGCATCATGATGGCGGCTTCGGTGACACCCAGATTGGCGCCGCCAAATTCCTCCGGCATGGTGATGCCCAGCCATCCGGCATCGGCCATGGCCTTGTGGAATTCGGATGGGAAGGTCTTCTCATCTTCGCAGCGGGACCAATAATCGTCCCCGAACTGGTCGCACACCTTCCGTACACTGTCACGGATGGCTTCCTGGTCCTCTGATAAGCTAATATCCACTGCATTGCTCTCTTTGCGCGGGGCTTGCCGATTCAAGCGCGCCTAAACATTGGTACGCGATATTACTATATGCTTCATGCCCTATGTCAAGCGCGCTGAGGGGTAGCGCGGAAAAGGATAGATTTTGGCGTCCGATAATGCCTCTGTTGATTAATATGTCATCGTACCATATGCATGCGGTCTAAAGAGGAAGCCAATGACAAACGCACGTCATATTTGGGCCGTGGCCGAAGCCTTGCAGCGAGAGGTCCGCCCCTTCGTCACCGACGGCGATGCACGCGCCACGCTGGACAATGGCATACGGGTGCTGACCGCTACGGCCAACGGCTTGGAACCGGGGCCATCTGCCTTCATGGACTCGCCCCATCCGTTACAACTCGCGGACACAGACCGGTTAGGAGGCCCTGCTGAAAATGCCGCCGCCTATCGAACGACGGGCGCGGTCATCACAGACATAGCCGGATGCCTGGACAGGGGCGATCAACTTGCCGCTTTTCGAGATGCGATAGCCGGTGAACGCGGGCTTCTTGAGACAGCCGTCGCGCGCATGGACGAGGTCGAGCGTGCCCCGCCCCGGCAAGTGGGAGCGGATAAGGACGCCATCGATCCCAAAAGATTGGAAGCCTATCTCCGGCAGCGAACCGGACGCGAGGAATTGCGCGTCGATTCGTTCAAACTGGTCGTCGGCGGCAGGTCGCGCCAGACGGCGCTACTCGGTCTCACAGATATGGGCGATCTTCCCGCCCGGCTGGTCATCCAGCGCGGCATCCCCAATCTGGCCACCAATGACAGCTTTCTGGACGAGCTGACGCAGTTCAACTTGCTGGACCTGCTGCACAAGGCGGGCATGCGCGTGCCAGCGCCGGTTCTGGTCGAAACGGACGCCGCGTGGCTCGATGCCCCCTTCATGCTGGTCGAGCATGCTCCGGGCACTACCGCGCAGCCGGAATATTGGCTGCCTGTCGCTGACCGCAATGTCGTGCTGGATCTCGCCAAACAGATGGCGATCCTGCACAAGCAGCCGATCGGCGAAGTGGGACAGGGCCTGCGTCCTTCGCGCAGTTCATTCGACATAGAAAGCTGGAAGGCGGAACTGGAAGGGATGGCGAGCGAATGGCACGCCCTAGCCCGCTGGCCATCCATCACCATGTCGGCCGCCATTTCCTGGCTGCGTGCCAATGTCGACCGCCTGGATGATCGGCGATCGATCGTCCATAATGACATGATTTTTCATAATGTTCTGGCTGAGAACGGCAGCATCACCGCAGTCCTTGACTGGGAACAAGCAGCGATCGGTCATCCGGGCGAGGATCTCGGCTATTGTTATCCGGTCGTGATCGCAGCGACTGACTGGGAAAGCTTCATGGACGCCTATCGCTCTGCGGGCGGCCTGGACATTCCGCAGAGGCAAATCGATTATTTCGCCCTGCGCGCCGGATTGCGGCTGATGAACCTAGTGCTGAAGGGCGGCCGGGATACTTTCGAAAAGGGGCTGAGCGACGACATCTTGGTTGCCAGCGCAGGGGCGCATTTCACGCAGCGGCTGATGCACCGCATCGCCCTGGTGCTGCATTCCGTGTTGGAGCGTTCGTGATGTCCCTCGTAGAACCGTTCGCGCTGCACGTTCCGCAGGAGCAGCTTGACGATCTCCGCCAGCGGCTGGAGCGGACGCGCTGGCCGGACGAGGCGCCTGTTTCAGGCTGGGAACAGGGCGTGCCATCAGCCCGGCTGCGCGTCTTGGCCGATCATTGGCGCACCAACTATGATTGGCGGAAATGCGAGGCGTTGCTCAACAGCCTTGGCCAATTCCGGACGCGCATCGACGGTCTGGACATTCATTTCCTCCACATCCGTTCGGCCGAACCGGATGCGATGCCGCTCCTGCTGACACATGGCTGGCCCGGCTCGGTACTGGAGTTCCGCAACGTCATAGCCCCGTTGACCGACCCGCTCTCCCATGGCGGGAGGGCTTCAGACGCATTCCACCTCATCATACCCTCTCTCCCCGGTTATGGGTTTTCCGAAAAACCTCCCGTCATTGGATGGGGGGTGGAACGGATCGCCAAAGCCTGGGCCGAGTTGATGCGGCGGTTAGGGTATGACCGTTATGTGGCGCAGGGCGGGGATTGGGGGTCGTTGGTCACGATGTGCCTTGCTGTCGATGAACCCGACGAGCTGGCGGCGGTCCACTTCAATATGCTTTCAATAGTGCCGCCCGATCTGGCGGACTCTCTTCACCCTGGGGAGCAGATGGCGCTGGAATCCATGCGGCAGTTTAATGACGTGGAATCCGCCTATGCCCGGCTTCAGGCGACCAAGCCCCAGACCATCGGCTTTGCGCTGGCCGATTCCCCAATCGGCCAGGCAGCGTGGATTTACGAAAAGCTCCAGCGCTGGTCCGATTGCGACGGAGTGCCGGAAAGCATCTTCTCTCTGGACGAGATGCTGGACAACATCACACTTTATTGGCTGACCAACAGCGGCGCGTCGTCCGCGCGGCTCTATTGGGAAAGCATGAGCGGCTTCCGACCCAGAAATGTCCGGGTGCCGCTGGGTTACAGCCACTTTCCGCGTGAGATCATCTGGCCTGCCCGCGCGTGGGCAGACCGTTACTTTGAAAACATCATCCACTGGAACAATGTCGATAGGGGCGGCCACTTCGCCGCCTGGGAACAACCCGACATCTTCGTGCGCGAACTCCGCGACTGCTTCCGGGCGCTCCGCGGCTGACTGCATGTGCGGCGAAGTGCGATCCAATCACTGATATTGAGGGCATATAATGGCGTCTGACAACATACTTCCCCTGACGGGCATCAGGGGAATCATCGCGCAGAAGATGAGTGAAAGTCTGCAAAAGACTGCCCAGCTCAGCTTCTTCTGCGACATTGACGCATCCGCGCTTGTCGCTGCGCGCAACAGTTGGAAAGCGGCCGACACGAAATTGGGCTATGAAGATCTCATCATCGCCGCGCTGACATCCATCCTGCGCGATTTCCCCCTATTCAATGCGGTGGAGACGGATCGTGGCGTGGAGCCGCAGGAGCAGATTCACGTCGGTTGCGCGATCGCGCTGCCCGGCGCGCTGGTAGCGCCCGCCATTTTCGATGCAGGCAACCTTTCCTTGCCAGACATTGCGGAGCGACGTGCTGACCTGGTGGCAAGGGCCAGGGTGAACAAGCTCACTATCGCCGAACTGACGGGCGCCACAGTGACCGTCACCAATCTGGGCCTCACCCGCGTGGAGCATTTCACGCCGATTCTCAGCTATCCTCAGCAGGCGATCATCGGCCTGGGACGCATGACAGCCAAGCCATGGGTAGCCGAAGATGGTCAGACCATAGTGGTGAGGCCGGTCATGGGCTTGTCGCTGACCGTCGATCACCGGATCATCGATGGCGCTCCTGCGGGCGATTTCCTCACCCGTTTGGCTCAGGAACTGGAAAGCGGCGCTGCTTTCTCTCCTCCCACGATCTGATCCGCAACTGACAAGAAAGGGGCCGCGCATCATCCGATGCGCGGCCCCTTCGCCTTACCATGCCATTTCTGGCAAAAAGCGTGGCTCAGCCTCCCTTTTTGCCTTCCAGATAGAGATCCAGCTCAGCATAGAAATGCTGGATGCGGCGCTCCTGCTCGGAAAAGACGATGGTGCCGTTCAGTCCCTTTGATCGCATGCCGCGCTGCATCGTCACCATATTGGCGATGTCCTGCTCGACCACTTCACCAGCCTGGGGGTTGTCGTGGGTCGAACGGCGGATCGGGGGGCGAACCTTGCCCGAAACGTCGACATCGTCCTCCACGCCCATATAGGCTGGCGGCCGCCGACCTTCCGCCAGCTTGGCAGACAAGACAAAGACGTCCTGATATCCGCGTTCCGGGTCGGTCGGATGAGGCCGGAACCGCTGGAGCAATATGCCTTCGGGATGCATGTTCATCGTCACATTCGGGAACAGCGACGGATTCCAGTCATCGGTCAGCTGATTGTCGGTATAGCCGGAATAATCGACGCCAAAGGGATTGTTCTCGCTTCGTTTGGCCTGCTGCAATGCCCGGCGAACATGCCGCGCATCGCCTTTAAGCGCCGACATCTTCACGCCTGCTTCCTGAAGAAAATAGGCGAGACCCACATTGACGAAGCGATTGTCCGGCCAGCGCGGACTTACCGATCCGACCGAGAACAGATTGCGATTATGCCCGTTCCGGTAGAAGTCATACTGGACATAATGGTCATCGACATAAGGTTTGATCTGGGGATGCGTCGCGTGCGCGTGATACGTCTCATTGAACGCCGAGTACATCGTCTTCCAGTTCGCGGGGATATCGACCGTCAAATGCTTGACGACAAACATCTCCTCAATCTTGTAGGAAGCCAGCATCGGCAGAAGATCAGCATAATATTCCTCAAACGGCATCGGATCGGGATTCATGCTGACGAACACCAATCCGCCCCATTCCCTGACATGTAGCGGGGTCAGGTCCAGATTCTGGCACAGCGCTTCCTCGCGAAATGTCTCCCGGTCGGTCACGCGTACATTCTTGCCGTTCAGGTTGAAGCGCCAACTGTGCACGATGCAGGTAAAGGAGGTGGCGCCATGGCCGAAATCATCCTGTACCAGCTCATTCCCTCGATGTTTGCACACATTGTAGAAGGCGGCCACGCATTCCTTATTGCGGACAATGATCATGGACTGCTTGCCCACGTCGAACCGGAACCAGTCGCCGACATTGGGGATATCGCTGGAGACCCCCGCCAGCAGCCAGACCTTGCTCCACAGCCGCTCCTCCTCGGCGGCCATGACCGCCGGATCGATGGACCTACTGGTTTTGACGGTACGATAGTCAGCGATATTAGGGTGGAGGTCTTCCAGTCGCCAGGGCGACTTCTTTTCATAGTCCGCGGTGACTTCTCCTGGCTCCAGGATGAAGCTTTCCGGATCAGACAGCTGCTCCTTTATAGGACGGTCATTGAACCGGATTTCCGCATAGCGAGCATTGGCCGCCATTTATCTTACTCCTGAGTACCCCCGGATCAGAACTGGACACGCTTCGTAAAGCCGCCGTCGATGACCAGATTGGCCCCCGTAACGTAGCCGGCCGCCGGGCTGGCAAGGAATGCGATCGACTTCGCAACCTCCTCCGGTGATCCCAGCCGCCCCATCGGGATCTGCGCAACGATGCCATTATAGAGGTCCGGCATGAGCGCCTTGGCCCCTTCCCAGTTGCCGCCCGGATAGCTGATCGGGCCAGGCGTCACCATGTTGACGCGCACGCCCTTGGGCGCCCAGGCCTGCGACAGCTGCTTGCCATAGGTGATCAGCGCCGCCTTGATGGCGTTGAACGCCTGGGGCATCAGGAATGTCTCGATTGCAGCAGTGCTCGACATGAAGATGACAGAGCCAGCTTGCGACTTTTCAAGATATGGCTCCAGCGCTTCGCACGCATCGACCGCACCCAGCATGTCGATACGATAGCTTTCGTCCCAGTCCATGGCGCCTTGTGCGCCCGACGAACTGATCGAATGGATGAATATGTCGCAGCCACCCAGTTCTTCGGCGAGGCCCGTGAGCATCGCCTTATAACCTTCGCGGTCCTCCAGCGTGAATTCCCGCGTGACGGCCTTGCCACCCAACTCGCTGTTGAATTCCTCCAGCGCGTCTCCGTTGCGCGAGAAGAGGCCCAACTGTGCGCCTTCCGCCGCGAACAGTTCGGCGGCGGCGCGGCTGATCCCGCGGGTCGCGCCGCCCATGATGACCTTCAATCCTGACAAGCCCAGATCCATGAACCCTCTCCCATTTTTGGATAATGACTGGCAAGGCCTGACGACCGACCTCCGCGCCCCATCATCATTACTATGCTAGCATACTATTTTCAATAGCCGACATTAGTCATTTTTCCAGTAGAGCTGATCCATGCCTTCGCCAGCGTCGAAGCGCGCCTGAATCGCCTTCATGCTGGCCACGCTGTCGGGATGCGCGAACAAGCCCTGGCTTATCAGCTGGTCGTTCTCGATGCCCTGGCTCTGGTTGAGATCTTCCGCCTCGCCCAGCATCTTCTTCATCCCGGCGACCGACTGCGGCGGGAGCGATGCGATATGCCGCGCGAGCGTAAGCGCCTCCTCGACTGCTTTGCCTTTGGGAACCACGCGATTGAGGCCGCCAAGCTCATGTAGCCTTTGCGCGGTCAGGGGGCGCCCTGTCAGGACGACTTCGGCAGTGGCCGTCCGTCCTATCAGACGCATCAGGCGGGACGTTCCGCCGATCCCGGTGCCTGCGCCAATGGCTACTTCCGGCTGGCTGAAGCGCGCTTGCTCCTCGGCAACCCGCAGATCGCATCCCCAACCCAGCTCACAACCGCCGCCCGATGTGTCACCGTTGATCGCGGCAATCGTGACCGCAGGTCCACGGTTGAGAAGCTGGAGCGAGCGGAACCACCCGGCCGGGTCGCCGGTGGCGGCCTTCCCTTCGACCAGGTTCACGATGTCACTCAGATAGGCATGTTCGAGCCAATGCCCCTCGATCGATGACGCGAGCACGATGACGCGAGCCTTTTGCTCGATCGCCGCCTCCAATGCGTCCGCAAGCAGACTCACCGTGGCGCAGGTGGTAAGGCTTCCCGATACGCCGCCATCGCCCACCGTGATCAATGCGATGCCCTCAGCGGGCCATTGCGTGTCCACATTTCCCTTCACGTGCTTCTCTCCTGATTCTGGCAGATCGCGTTGGAGTATCGCTCAACGCTCCTTGACAACCGTCACTACAATATGGCGCATAAACATACAAATGTCATTTATTGATGCAGGCAGAGCCATGATGCAAGATGATGAGACAAGGCCACCGCCAAACGTCGGCATGATTCGCAGCGACATCCGGCACGAAACAAAGGGGGATGAGGGTGGCGAGAAGCAGTGACAAGATGAAGCGGGCGGAAAAGCCCGATAACGACGCACAACAATGCTCATTCCCGATGTTCAAGAAGACATTGGCATATCAGGCGCAATTGCTGGCGCGTATCACGCAAGCGGATTATCTTGAGAGAATCAGGATGACAGGAATAGCGCCCGCGCAAGCCTATGTTCTTGGAGAATTATGGCTGGAAGAACCTCTCTCTCAGGTAGAATTGTCGCGAAGACTCGAGATTGGCAAAGCCACAATCGGACAGACGCTTCAGAGGCTTGAGAAGGCGGGCATAATAGAAAGGCGGCGGGTCGCGGCCGATCGGCGGCTGGTGATGGTCCACTTGACCGCCAAAGGGCAGACATTGCACCAGCCGTTGAAAATTGGAGCGGTCGAGCAGGACGAACTGCTCTCGCGAAAGTTGGGGTCCGAACGAATCTCTATGCTGACGGACCTTCTGGAGGAAACAAACCGACTCCTGTCGGGCAGCTTGCCGATCGATGCGGGCAGAGCGGAGACATTGGAGTGATGCGAATTTTTGCGCCATTCCCACAATTCACACTTGATAGTATGCTAGCGTTCTAGATTCTGTTATCTTGTTGCTACGAAGCCAGGCGAACCCAAGCATCACTGGGAGAGGACATGAAGTTCGAGCATTATGAAACCCTGGCTTTCGAGCGTGAGGGACGGGTTCTGACCATAAGGATGAACCGCCCGGACGTGCTGAACGCCGTCAGTTCGGCTCTCCACGAGGAAATGGCCCGCGTCTTCTTCGACGCTGCGGACGACCCCGAGAGCGATATCATAGTCCTGACCGGATCAGGCAACGCCTTTTCCGCAGGCGGTGACCTGGAGTGGCTGGAAGACCAAGCCGCAGGCCGCCGTGAACCATTCGTCAATGACGCAAAAAGCATGCGGCGCATCGTCATGGGCCTGCTCGACTGCCCCAAGCCGGTGATCGCCAAAGTAAATGGCGACGCGATCGGTTTCGGCGCGTCTATTGCCCTGCTGTGCGACATCGTCATCGCCGCCGATCATGCCCGGTTCGCCGATCCCCATGTCAAGCTGGGCCTCGTCGCGGGGGACGGGGGCGCGCTGATCTGGCCGCAACTGATCGGTTTTGGCAAGGCGAAGCATTATCTTCTGACGGGCGAAGCAATCGGCGCGGTGGAAGCGGAAAGATGCAATCTGATCAGCTTCGTGGTCCCGGCCGCCGAACTGGACGATTATGTCGCCAAATATGCGACACGCCTTGCTCGCGGCGCGCAATCGGCGATACGCTACACCAAATCGGTCACCAACATCGCCCTGCGGCAATTGTTCAGTTCAGTGTTCGAAGCTGGCGTCGCTTATGAAGGATTGGCGACCTACACCGCCGATTTCGGCGAAGCGTTGCGTGCGGTTCGCGAAAAGCGGCATCCGTCCTTCACTGGCCGTTGATCGGATGGGAGGAGCGCTTTCCATCTTGCGCTCCCCTGTATTACGTATGTATGCATATTATATTGATACACACTATTTAGGGCTAGGTTGAGCCGATGGATCCCGCCTACAGTGAAGAGGATAAGGCGTTTAGAGCCGAAATCCGAGCGTTTGTGGAAGGCCACCTTCCAGCAGACCTCGCCCGGCGTGGCCGCCACGACTTTCATCCCCATCGGGAGGATCAAGCGGCCTGGACGCGCATTCTCGCCGAGCGGGGATGGTCGATGCCGCATTGGCCTGCCGCTCACGGGGGTCCCGGCTGGAGCGCTGTTCAACGGTTCATCTTCGAGGATGAGATGCGCCGCGCCTATGCCCCAACCGCGGATCGGATTGGCGCTGAACTGGTCGCGCCTGTCATCTACACTTTCGGTTCCGAAGAGCAGCGGCAGGCCTATCTTCCCGGCATAAGGCTGGGCGAGACATTCTGGGCGCAGGGATTTTCGGAACCGGGCGCGGGCTCCGATCTGTCATCGCTGCGCACGCGCGCGGTGAGGGATGGCGACCATTATGTCGTCAACGGGCAAAAGACCTGGACGACCGAAGGGCATCATGCCGACATGATGTTCATGCTTGTGCGGTCCAACCCCGACGTCAAGCCGCAAGCTGGCATATCGTCGCTGGTCGTGGACCTGAAGACGCCCGGCATCACCCGTCGCCCGATCTGGACATTGGACGAGGGATTGACGGTCAACGAATTCTTCTTCGACGATGTGCGCGTGCCCGCGGAAAACCTTATCGGGGAGGAGGGGCAAGGCTGGACCCACGCCAAGTTCCTGCTGGGGAATGAGCGCACCAACAGCGCCGAAGTCCCGCACACCCGGCGTGACATCGCCCAGCTTCGCGAGATCGCCAGTATCGAGAGGAAGAACGGGCGCCCGTTGATCGAAGACCCGCTCTTTCGCGCGAAGCTCGCCCGTATCGAGATCGACACAAAGTCGCTGGAAATCGCGGTGCTGCGCGCGCTGACCTCCGACAATCATGGAAGCGCGTCCGTCGCGTCTTTGGTAAAGGTTCGTGGATCGGAACTGCGCCAGCGCGTGGCCGACCTCGCCGCCGAAGCCTTGGGCGACTATGGCATTGCCGTCAGTACCGATGGCGATGCGGAATATCGCCTGTACGATCAGGACCATGGCGCCAGCCCCACGCCGGAACATGGCATCGGCGTTGCGGCCAAGGCGATGTTCCGTCGCGCAACCACCATCTATGGCGGAGCGAACGAGATTCAGCGCACCCTGATCGCCAAGACCGTCCTGGAGCTGTGACATCATGGATTTCAATTATACAGCCGAGCAGGACGCGCTGCGGGACAGCGTCAGGCGCTTCGTCGAACGGGAATATGACTGGGAAAAGCGGTTCGCCATCATCCGATCGGCGGAAGGGGTCGCGCCGGATCATTGGGAAGCCTTCGCTGAACTGGGCTGGCTGGGCGCGGGACTGACGGAAGAGGCGGGCGGTTTTGGCGGTGGGGTCACAGAAAATGCGCTGATCGCCGAGGAACTGGGGCGCGGTCTGGTGACCGAACCCTTTGTCGGCCATGTCCTCGCCACCCAATTGCTGGCGGCTATCGGATCGGACATGGCGGGCACCATGCTCGCGGACCTGGTCATGGGCGAGCAACGCGCCGCTGTCGCTTTGCAGGAACCTCAAGGGCGCGGCGACTGGCGGATGGTCGAAACGCGCGCGGAAGTTTCGGGGTCGTCGAGGCTCCTCACCGGGGTCAAATCTCTGGTTGAGGGCGCGAACCACGCAGATATGTTCCTCGTGACCGCTCGGCATGACGATCAGGTCGGCATTTATCTCGTTAAACAGGGCCAAGCCGGTGCCGAATTGCGCCGCTATCGTACCCTGGACAATCGGCGGGTCTGCGACATCCATCTGGAAGGCGCGTCGGCCGAATTGCTCATGGAGGGCGCTGAGGCCGAACGTGCGGTCGCGCTGGCCGTTGATCATGCCATCGTTGCCGTTTGCGGCGAAGCGCTGGGCATTATGGACGCTGCGCTCTGGGCGACGCGTGATTATCTGAAGGTCCGCAAGCAGTTCGGCACGACCATCAGCAATTTCCAGGCTCTTCAACACCGCATGGCAGACATGTTGATCGAGGTGGAGATGACCCGCTCCGCGTTGTTCCATGCGCTGGGCGCGATGGAGGAAGAAGAGGTGATCAGGACTGCCGCCGTGTCAGCGGCCAAGGTGCAGGCGTCAACCGGAGGGTTGTTCATAGGCCAGCAGGCGATCCAGCTTCACGGCGGGATCGGCGTGACCGAGGAACTAAATATCAGCCACCATTATCGCCGCCTCTTCGTCATCGCGCGGCAGTTTGGTGACGCCGACCTGCATCTTGCTCGCTTCGCTCAAGCGACGGATGAGGTGGAAGGTCGTTAGGATTGGGCGACATCGCGAAACAGGGCGACGTCCTGATTTCCCGCTTCACGCAGCGTGACGAGGCCCATCTCATCGATCAGCCATTCCCCGTCTGCCAGCCGAAAGCCATAAGAGAGCAGCCCCCAAAGCTCATGAAGCGGCGGCGTCAGTTCTTCGCAACTGGCCCAGCCATAGCGTTTTGCCCGCAGGGTCGCATGTTCGGCCGTCACGGAAACGATCGGGTTGAGCAACATGTGGCAGGACCTCTTGGCGGGTGGATTGAGTGAAGCGATTCTTGCCACCAACTCGTCCACAGGCACCATCGCAGCTTCACCGCCTACCAGAACCCCTATTCTCACGGTGACCATGGGCGTGAAGCTATGCCTTACGCGCCGCCAATCTTTCGCATCAACGGCTTCGTCGAGCGCATATGCGGCTTTCAGTGCCGCTTCGATAGGGCTGGGATGGGTCATGGCGCGTTCACCGGTATGCGCGCGCCCCAGCGGATCGCTCGCCGGATGATTTCCATATAGACCGGATTGTCCCACGGTCCGACCTGCGGCTCAATCTCCGCGATAAAGGGCTGCATATCATATCGTCCGCAGCTGTGGCCCGGCGCCAGGAACAGCGCCTCGCCCGCGCCGTGACGATGCAGCACCGCCTGCGGACGCGGCGCATCCTCCAGCCATGGCCCCTTCACATAGCCGGGCGCTTCGCCGGTATAGCGGGACTCGAGCAGGATTTCGCTCTCTCCACGCAACTCCAGAATATAGGGTTCGTCCACCACCTCGAAAGGCGGCAGGCCCGCTACGATCGCGTGGTCGGATACAGGGCGCACGGTAAAGGGCTGGGGCGCGAGATGGGAGAGAAAGCGGCAGCCGAGCAGATCCATATAGGCGGGATGCCGGTCTGGCGTGTCCGTAAGACCCGGCAGTTTTATGCCGCCAATCTCCACCTCTGGGCCGGAAAACTCGATGTAAGCGGCGCTACCATGGACAGCGAGCCATCTTCCGCCGCGCGCCAGGAATTGCTCCAGTTCTGACAGTGCTTCGCCTTGGGGGAAGATGTTCGTGGTGTAGGTCACCAGAAAATCAGCGGCCCTCAGCGCGTCCAGATCATGAAAGTCGTTGGTGCACGTCGTCCTGATGCGCTCATGCTCCCCCAGCCGCTCCAGCAGGCGGCGGCGCACCATGTCGAAATCATGAAAGTTTCCACCAATTACGAGCAATGCCCGCACGATGCCGCTTGCCGGTTCGGCTTTCATCGCTTTTCCCTTCAGTTCCAGTTCGCCTGACCGCCGTCCACCGGGATTGTCGCGCCGGTGATGTAGGCGGCATCTTCGCTCGCGAGGAAAAGGACCGCGCGTCCGATATCGGACTGGGGATCACCGATCCGCCGCATGGGGATGGTGGACAGATAGGCGTCCGGTCCTTCCGGCTTGGCGTCCAGCCAGGCGAGCATGGCGGGTGACCCCGCCAATGGCGCGATATTGTTCACGCGGATGCCGTCTGGTCCCCATTCGGATGCCGCCGCCCGCGTGATTGCACCGATCGCCTGTTTCGCGGCCGAATAAGCGGCCGTCCCGCTCGTGTCCCAGTTGACGGCGGTCGAAGAGACGATGTTGATGATCGCCCCGCCGCCGCGCCGCTTCATATGGGGATGAACCGCCTTCATCATGCGGAACGTCGCGAACGGTCCGCTCTCGAAGGTCAGCAAGAGCCCCTCATCATCTATGTCGAGCAGCGGCGCCAGCACTGCCTGCTGCGCATTGTTTACCAAGATATCGATGCCGCCATGACGATCGGCGGCATAGGCGACAAGGGCGTCGATGTCCGCCGCGTTCCTGATGTCGGCGGGCGGAGCCACGTCTGCCTGGCCCCCCGCAGCCGCTATCTCGGCATGCACGGCGTCCAGCTTGGACTTTGTGCGGCCTGCCAGTATGACCAGCGCTCCGCCAGCCGCCAACGCCAGCGCGATACCCCGACCCACGCCCTGCCCGGCTCCGGTGACGATCGCGATCTTGCCCATGATGTTCATAAGTCTGAACCCTTCAATATTGCGCCGACTGCCCGCCATCGATCGGGATGATGGCGCCGTTCACGAAGGATGAGTCGGCGGACAGCAGGAAGGCGACGACCGATGCGACCTCATCGGGATTGCCCATGCGGCGCATCGGATTATGCGCGACGAACTGCTCGGCGGCTTCCTGCCAGTCATCCGGATTTATCTGGCGCAGCGATGCTTCGACCAATGGCGTCAGGATAGCGCCCGGAGCGACCGCGTTGATGCCGATGCCCATGGTGCCATATTCCAGCGCTGCGTTGCGGGTCAGGCCCACGATCGCATGTTTGCTGGCGGTGTAACCGGCCTGCCGCCCCGAACCGCGAATACCCAGCGCAGAGGCGGTATTGACGATCCGCCCATGTCCCTGCCTCGCCATCACTTTCAGCACATGTTTCAGGCCCAGCAGGACGCCCTTGGCATTGACCGCCATGATGCGATCGAAAAATTCGGCATCCACATCCTCGGTGGCCACCTGACGGTCTTCGATGCCTGCATTATTGAAGAAACCGTCGATTGTGCCAAAGCGGGCGACGGTCTTTTCCACATAGGTGCGGACCTGATCTTCCTGCGACACATCAGCTTGCACCAGCAGAATTTCCGCCTCCGGGCAAAGCTGCAGGACCACCCGCTTTGTTTCTTCCAGACCCTCCGCCTTCACGTCGACCAACACCAACTGCGCGCCATCCTGCGCACAGCGGATTGCTGCCGCCCGGCCGAGCCCTGAACCCGCGCCGGTGATGATGATGACCTTCCGTTCCAACCTTGCCATTGCCACCTCTCCCACCGGGCCTTTCCCTGTCTGCTGAACATCGTCGCAGCTGCACATAAGTGACATATGTCATTTTTATCGCTTTGCATCCTATTGACGCTGACTGATGTTGCATAAACGATCTAAAGCATATAGTACGCATACGGATTAGATGCGTAAAGAGGCAAGGACGGGCGAGGCGGACGCGACGCTCGGTTCGGCCGCTGAGCGCCGACATATTTCCTAGGTAAGCAAGGAAGAGGGCATGAGTTTTCTAGAAGGCAGAGTGGCGATCGTTACGGGCGGCGGGCGTGGCGTCGGCCGCACCTATGCGCTCAAGCTCGCACAGCATGGGGCGAAGGTCATGGTCAACGATCTGGGCGGCGACGCAGCGGGCAGCGGCGGCGAAGACCTGACCCCCGCGCAAGAGGTCGTCAACGAGATCAAGGCTCTGGGCGGCGAGGCCATCGTCAATGGCGGTGATGTTTCCAACTGGGACAATGCCCGGGAGATGGTCAGCCAGGCCGTCGAAACCTTCGGCCGCCTCGACATCCTCATCAACAATGCGGGCATCCTGCGCGACCGCATGCTGGTCAACATGACCGAAGAGGAATGGGACATCGTGGTCAAGGTGCATCTGAAGGGCACCTTCGCACCGACGCACCACGCCGCCAATTACTGGCGCACGGAAAGCAAGGCGGGGCGCCAGCCGGACGCTCGTGTCATCAACACGACGTCGCACTCGGCCCTGTTCGCCAATATCGGCCAGGCGAACTATGCCGCAGCCAAGGGCGGCATTGCGAGCTTCAGCCAGGTCGCCGCACGCGAGTTGCAGCGGATCGGCGTCACCGTAAATGCTATCGCGCCGCGGGCCGAAACGCGCATGACGGCGGGGTTGCGCGAATGGACGCCCGAGCAGTTGGAACGCCGCGACCCCGAATGGATTGCGGGATTCGTCGCCTGGCTCGCCAGCGCCGAGGCAAGCCAGGTGAGTGGCCGCGTGTTCGAAGTTTGGGGATACGGCATCACTGTCGCGGAAAGCTGGCAGCATGGTCCGAGCTGCGAAGCGTCGAAGGACCCGACGGTGCTCGGCGAACGCGTCTCCAAGATCTTGAAATTCGCTCGTTCGAACGCCGGGATCAACCCGGGCGAATGGCTCGACCCCTGATAGCAGGGTGACGGCGGCGGGCCGTCGAATGTCCGCCGCCTCTTGGATGGGTAAGCTCGCAGGAATATCGCAATGTCTCTGGACGCTTTGTTTGAACCGCTGACGATTGGGTCGCTCGAAATTCCGAACCGGGTGGTCATGGCGCCCCTGACCCGTGCCCGTGCGGACGACCGGCACGTGCCGACGCCGCTTCAAGGCGAATATTACGCCCAGCGCGCGGACGCGGGCCTCATCATTTCGGAGGCGACTGCGGTCGATCCGCTAGGCATGGGCTGGTATCGCGCTCCGGGTATTTGGTCGGACGAGATGACGACGGCCTGGAAAGCCGTCACGCAGCGTGTCCATGCGGCGGGCGGGCGCATCTATTGCCAGCTTTGGCACATGGGCCGATTGGTGTTGCCGGATTATATCGGTGGGCAGCAGCCGATCGCTCCATCGCCCATTCCTGGTGAGGGCGAAACGATGGCGCCGCCTCCTGAAGACTATCAGGGCGGTTTCCTGCCGATGAAGCCTTATGTCGTACCGCGCGAAATGACGCAGGCCGATATCGGCCAGCTAGTCGCCGCCTATGGCCGAGGAGCAAGAAACGCAAAGCGCGCGGGCTTCGATGGCGTCGAAATCCACGGCGCCAACGGCTATGTCATCGACCAGTTCCTGCAATCGAAAAGCAACCATCGGCAGGATGGCTATGGCGGCAGTGTGGAAAACCGCGTCAGGCTGTTGCGTGAGGTGATCGATGCGGTGACGGCAGAGGTCGACCCCGCCCGAGTGGGCCTTCGCGTCAGCCCTACCAGCGAGCGCAAGGGCATGGGCGATGCGGACCCGGGCGCTTTGACTGAGGCGATCGGCCGCCTCGCGCAACAGAGCGGGCTTGCCTATATTCACCTGATCGAGCCCATCGCCTCGGGCTTCATGGAAAAGCCCGATTACCCGGTCATCGAACGGTTGCGCGCCGTCTTTTCAGGCACGATCATCCAGAATGGCAGCTTCGACGGCCCCGCTGCGGGCGATGCCATTGCCAAGGGCAAGGCGGACGCCATTTCCTTTGGCCGTCCCTACATCGCCAATCCCGACCTCGTCGCCCGGATAAGGCGCAGCCTTCCGCTTGCGGAGGCGAATTTCGACTATGCGTATGTCGGAGAGGAAAGAGGCTACACGGATTATCCTGCTTTCAGCGCATCGGGGTGTTCCGTCTGAGAGACAAATATCATGGCGATGGACGCGGACGTCGTTCATTCGCCACCATGCTAAATTGATCATCTTCGGCGTCACGGTAGCGCCGCCTAAGGAGAAAATATCATGTCGACTGAAATCCTGCTGCCCAAGCTCGGCTTTTCGATGAATGAAGGACTGTTGTCCGAATGGCTCGTGGCCGATGGTGGGGCAGTAACGGCCGGAGAGCCGCTATTCGCTCTGGAAAGCGACAAGTCCACACAGGAAGTGGAAGCACCCGCATCGGGCACGCTGAAAATTTTCAAGGAAATCGGGGAAACCTATCCTGTGGGCACTGTGCTGGGCGAGATTATCTGACGAATTATTGATAAGAACTGTTTTCTCTGGAGAGGCGGCGCAAAGCCGAAAATCATATGAAACGCACCGATAAGGTCATCATCACCTGCGCCGTCACGGGGTCGATCCATACGCCGAGCATGACCCCCCATCTGCCGATCACCGCTGACCAGATCGCCGCCGAGGCGATCGCGGCGGCAGAGGCAGGGGCCGCGATGGTTCATCTGCATGCCCGCAATCCCGAAACCGGGCAGCCGTCACAAGATCCGGAACTTTTCCGGCAATTCCTCCCGCGCATCAAGCAGTCCACCGACGCCATCGTCAACATCACCACCGGCGGCGGCCTGGGCATGAGCCTGTCTGACCGGCTGGCGCCCGCGAAGATGTTCAGGCCCGAAGTCTGTTCGATGAACATGGGATCGGTGAACTTCAACATTTCCGGGGCCGGAGCCAAGATTTCGGATTGGCAGTATGATTGGGAACTGCCCTATCTGGAAATGACCAAAGACTTTATCCTGTCGAATACCTTTGCTCAGATCGAGCAGGCGATGACGCAATTGTCGGACCAGGGCACGCGGTTCGAGTTCGAATGCTATGACGTCGCGCATCTTTACAATCTTGCGCATTTTGTTGACCGCAAGATGGTGGAGCCGCCCTTCTTCATTCAGGGCGTGTTCGGCATATTGGGCGGCATCGGGCCTGATCCTGAGAACGTCATGCACATGAAGACAACGGCGGACAGGCTGTTCGGCGAGGACTTCATCTTTTCCGCGCTCGCCGCAGGAAAGCACCAGATGCGGCTCGTCACCCTGTCCGCGCTGCTGGGCGGATCGGTGCGCGTCGGACTGGAAGACAGCCTCTATGCTGGCAGGGGCAAGCTGGCGACGTCCAACGCCGAACAGGTGGCGAAGATCCGCCGCATACTGGAAGAACTCAGCCTGACCGTGGCCACGCCGGACGAAGCCCGCGCCCTGATGCAGACAAAGGGTGGAGACG
>NZ_AP027338.1:0-27904 GCF_055394715.1 Sphingobium sp. TomTYG72
TGCAGCTAAAGCATTTTCGAAGGATGGCATCATCTGCTGGCTCGGAAAATGCGGAAAACAAAAGATAAATGGAGCATGATCCGGTTCAGTCTGATCGGATCATGCTCTATTTCTCAAATGTAGGGCAGGAGCAACGATCGCACCCTGCCCTCACGAATTCAAACCGCAGCGGGCATCTCACCCCAGGCAGATAACGCGGCGTGCCATCCTCGCCAATCTCTTCGGTCAGGATGGACGTGACGCGGCTCACAGACTCCGCGATCCACCAGCGCCCGTCCTGCTTGCGGTAGACATCCTGATATTCCACCGCGAGCGGGTCACGGATCGGGTGGCAAGGATGATCGTCCGGAAATTGAGCGACCACAGCCCACGCGCTTCATCCGCGCTCACCAATTCAATATCCGCATTGGTCGCATGGTGAATGTCATAAACGCCGCCTGCCATCGCCATTTTCTGGAATATGGCGATGAACTCGTCGCGATCCGTGAATAGCGGAAATTCTGGTAATCCAGCCTTATGCCCTGCGGCAGAAACGTCTCACGCAATTCGTCCACCAGCTTCAGGTCGCAGGCGCGCAGGTAACGCGCCTTCAACTGACGGATGGCGTTGACGTCCTCCAATGCGGTCACGCGGGCGGCAAGCTCTTCCAGATTGATCGACATGATACTCTCCTCAGGGGTTGAAACCTCCCCCCGTTTTTCTGCGGTTGGACAGATCGACCGTCCCGACCTGTTTTTAGGGCGCTTCTCGCGTGATCTTCGCGATGCCAGCCTCATATTTCAAATTATGAACGGACACGGACGTTTCCCCGCTGGACGCCCGGCATCGGCCGGATGCGCTCCGTCACCAGGTCGTTCAATTGCTCGATATTGGTGAACAACCCCATCGCCAACAGACTGTAACGGCCCAGCAGAACGATGACGCAGGTGATTTCCGGAATGTCGGATAGACGGCGCGCCAATTCCGACACATGGATGGATCGGCATCGATCCCCAGCATGCAAAGGTTGGGCGACCCCGCCATGCGGAAATCGGTGACGACGGTGAACTGGATCAGCCCTTCATTCTGCAACCGCTTGACGCGTGTACGAATGGTGCCCTCCGTCACGCCCAGTTCGGCGGCGATGGCGCGGTTGGAAATGCGCGCGTCGCGGGCGAGCTTTTCGACGATCCCCTGGTCCAGCTTGTCCAGGCGTGCCCAATCAGCCTTCCGGTCACAGCGGCACCACGTTGAATTCATATTTCACGATATCCACCGCCACCCCTGATGTGATGTGAACGACCCCCTCCACGCTGGCGATATGCTCAAACAACATCTCCTGCACCTCGCCAAAATCCCGCAGCGCGACGAGCAATTCCACATCATGGTCGCCGCTCATGACATTGACGCTCAGCACTTCGGGAAGATCCGCCAGATCGCGGCCGACCTCCTGAACATTGCGGCCCTGAACCTTCACGCCCAGGGCGATGATCACATTATAGCCATGGGCCGCAAAATCGGTGACGGCAACGACGCGCATCGCTTTCCCGTCGTCCATCTTTTGCAGCCGGGCTGAAATCGTGGCAGCGGTAACGGACAGCCGTTCGGCAATTTCCTGATTGGTTGCGCGGCCGTTGGTCCGGAGTATCTCTATGATATTCGTATCGAGAGTATCCAGCGATGGCGGCGTCATTTTCCGCCCGCTCCTGATCTGCATTCTTGCCCCGCCTTCAAAAATGTAGCCGGTTCAATAGCGCGCACTTGCGGGCAGCACCAGTGTCAAAGCTGATGCCGCCGCAATTTGCGCGGCTATCTACCGCTCATCCTACCGTGTTTCGGCGGGATGCAGCGCCTTGCGAAGGGCAGCGATCGCGTCGCGCTTCATCTGGCGGACTGGCGCGGCGTCGGGCGTCACGTCAAAACCATGATAGGCCCCGGATAGACATGCAGTTCCGCCGCGACGCCGACTTCAATCAGCCGCCGGGCATAATCCATGTCCTCCACCAGGAAGAGATCGAGCGCGCCCACGCAGATGAAGGCGGGCGGCAAACCAGCCAGGCTCTCCGCCCGCGCGGGGGCCGCATAGGGCGATACGTCCGCCGATCCTGGCTCCTTACCCAGCAAGGATCGCCAGCCAAAGGCGTTGGCCTGCGGCGTCCACACGAATGCGCCCAGATGTTCGGGATGGCGAGTGATGCAGGTACGGTCGTCCAGCATCGGATAGATCAGGTTCTGGTGCGCGATCGCCGGGCCGCCCGGTCGCGCGCCAGCAGCGCGAGGGCCGCGGCCAACCCGCCGCCCGCGCTCTCCCCGCGAATGGCGATCCTCTTGGGATCGGCGCCCAACTGCTCCGCGCCATCATGCAGCCATTGCAGCGCCGCGTAACAATCCTCGACCGCGCCCGGCGCCACCGTCTCCGGCGCGAGCCGATAATCAACCGAAACGACGAGAGGCGGAAGCGGGAAAGCGTAAGCTCGATGTTGGAAAGGTGATTGGTACGCACCGACCCAGCACATAGCCGCCACCATGGATGTGCAGGATCGCGGGCAGAGTCCCTTGCGCATCGGCCGGACGATAAATCCTGACCAGCAGCTCATGCCCATCGGGCGCCGTGATCCGCTCCTCCCGCCATTCAACACCACTATCCTGCGGCTCGGGCGCCATCGCCGTCATCTGCTCCATACCCTCGCGGATCGCAGGCAGGCTCTCTGCCGTGATGTCCAGCGCCGGCATGAAATCCAACCCCGGCAACAGGGTGGGGTCGATCAAGTCACGCATCATACTCTCCTATTTTTCCTATTTTCCTATTTCTTGTTTTTCAGTGCGTTCTTTTCACACACTTCCTTCACGCAATCCACCGCCCATTTTGCCCGTTGATGGGCGTTGAAGCCTTTGTCGATGGCGTGTTGCTGGGGTATTTCGACGCTGAGGGGTGTTGTGGGATTGAGGGCGTGGAGGAACGCTGGGATAGGGAACGCGCCTTGTCCGGGGAGTTGGCGCTGGATGCCGGCTTCGCGTTCGATCTGGTCGGGATCGATGGTTGTTGGGCCGTCGGAGATCTGGGCGATGGCGATGGCGGGATGGGCAAGGAGGGGGAAGCTGGTTTCGGGTTCGGGTCCGCGCATGATGTGGAGAAGGTCTGCTGTGACCTTGATGTCGGATCGGCCGGAGCGGGCTATTTCCTCGAGGGCGGCGCTTAGGCTTTGGACCTGGGAGGGGGGATAAAATTCGATGGCGAGGGCGATATCGAACCCTGAAGCAAGCTCGGCCAGTTCGACGAGCCTTTCGGTACGGCGGATGGGATCGCGATCATAGCACAGGACATTGGCAAGCGGCGCGCCGAGCGCTGCGCCTGTTTCGAGCGCGGGGATAAAGTCAGCGGGGTTGGTGCGCCCCGCCATGGTGAAGGGGTAGAGGAGGTCGACGCTGACCCCGGTGGCGGCGAGCGCGGCGCGGGTCTGGCGCAGCGCTTGCGGGTCGCGCACCAGGTCATAGGCGGGCATGGCGGGCAACACCTCCATGGAATGGAGGAACGGGCAGATGCCTTGGCAGCCCACCTCTGCGGCGATCTCGGCAAGCTGCCAGGGGGTGGTGTCGGTGACGGTGATATGGTCGAGCGACAGGCGTCTATCGGCCATATCCTCTCCTCTTGTTGGTTGGCTGGCCTGCCGGGGTGGCCTCGTGCGGCCGCCCCGGCATGGGGTCAGGCGCGTTCTTTCAGCATGTCGAGCGCGACATCGACGATCATGTCTTCCTGTCCGCCGACCATCTTGCGACGGCCGAGTTCAACCAGGATGGCGCGGGTGTCGAGGCCATAGGTTTCGGCGGCCTTTTCCGCGTGGCGCAGGAAGGAGGAATAGACCCCGGCATAGCCAAGCGCGAGGGTTTCGCGATCGACCCGGACCGGCCGGTCCTGCAAGGGACGAACGAGGTCCTCGGCCGCGTCCATCAGCGCATTGACGTCGCAGCCATGATTCCAGCCCTTGCGCTCGGCAGCGGCAATGAACACTTCGAGCGGCGCGTTGCCAGCGCCCGCGCCCATGCCGGTGAGCGACGCGTCGATCCGCACCGCACCGCATTGGGCGGCGACGATCGAGTTGGCGACGCCAAGCGAGAGATTATGGTGGGCGTGGATGCCGCGCTGGGTCTCGGGCTTCAACACCCGGTCATAGGCTTCGAACCGGGCCTTGACCCCGTCCATGTCGAGCGCGCCGCCGCTGTCGGTCACATAGACGCACTGCGCGCCATAGCTTTCCATGAGCAGGGCTTGGCTAGCGAGCTTGTCCGGCTCGATCATATGGCTCATCATCAGGAAGCCTGAGACGTCCATGCCAAGATCGCGGGCAATGCCGATATGCTGCTTGGAGACGTCCGCCTCGGTGCAATGGGTCGCGACCCGCACCGAGCGCACGCCGATATCATAGGCGCGGCGCAGTTCCTCGACCGTGCCGACGCCGGGCAGGATCAGCGTGGTGAGCACCGACTTGGTCAGCACCGAGGCGACCGCTTCGAGCCATTCCCAATCGGTATGCGCGCCAAAGCCATAGTTGAAGCTCGCGCCATTGAGGCCGTCGCCATGGGCGACCTCGATCGCGTCGACGCCTGCATCGTCCAGCGCCTTGGCGATCGATTTCACATGGTCGATGCCATACATGTGGCGGATGGCGTGCATGCCATCGCGTAGCGTCACGTCCTGAATGTAGAGCTTGTCGCCCGCCTCGACGTTGAATGTGCTGGTCATGTCTTGATACTCCGTGGGCGCGCGCTTCAAGCGGCGACCGTCTTGCCCTGGGCGATGCGCTGCGCGAGCAGCTCGCCGGTCGCCTTGGCGGCGGCGGTCATGATGTCGAGATTGCCCGAATAGCTGGGCAGATAGTCGCCCGCGCCCTCGACCTCGAGCAGGATCATGGTCTTGATGCCGGTGAATTCGCCGCGACCGGGGATGGTGAGCTTGTTGTTGTCGCCAAAGCGCTCGAACTGCACGTCTTGCTTCAGGCGATAGCCCGGCACATAGGCCTGCACCTTCTTGACCATCGCTTCGACCGAGGCGCGGATGGTGTCCTCGTCCGCGCCTTCCGACAGGGTGAAAACCGTGTCGCGCATGATCATCGGCGGTTCGGCGGGATTGAGGATGATGATCGCCTTGCCCTGCGCGGCGCCGCCGACCTTTTCGATGGCGCCTGCCGTCGTGCGGGTGAACTCGTCGATGTTTGCGCGGGTGCCAGGGCCTGCCGAGCGCGAGGAGACCGACGCGACGATCTCGGCATAGTGCACCGTCGCGACCTGGGAGACGGCGGCAACCATCGGGATCGTCGCCTGCCCGCCGCAGGTCACCATGTTGACGTTGCCAGCATCGAGATTGGCTTCGCCGTTGACCGTGGGGATGGTGTAGGGGCCGATCGCGGCGGGGGTTAGGTCCACCACCTGCTTGCCGTCCTTGCGCAGCGCTTCGTCATGGACCTTGTGGGCGTAAGCCGAGGTCGCGTCGAACACGATGCCGATCTCGGGGTAAACGTCCATCTTCATGAGGCCTTCCAGCCCCTCATGGGTGGTGGCGACGCCGCGCTCGCGCGCCATGGCGAGGCCCTCGGACGCCTCGTCGATGCCGACCACGGCCACCAGCTCCATATTCTGCGGATATTTGATCATCTTGATCATGAGGTCGGTGCCGATATTGCCCGACCCGATGATCGCCGCCTTGACCTTGCCCGTCATCAGATACTCCTCACAGCATCGCGTGCCAGCGATACCCTCTTCATAAATCTTCAGATAAAGCGCGCGGTGCAGCTGCCAACCCCGTGGAGCTGCATCTCGAACACATCTCCCGCCTGTGCCGGTTCGAGCGGCACCAGGCTCCCTGACAATATCACATCGCCGGCGTCGAGCGTTACCCCATAGGCGCCGAGCGTATTGGCGAGCCAGGCGACCGCTTGCGCTGGCGAACCCTGCACCGCATGGCCATGGCCTTCGGAGAGCGGCTGCCCGTTCTTGGTCACGGTGACGTGGAGATTGGGGAGGTCATGGTCACGCGGGTTCGCGCGGGCCTCGCCCAGCACATAGACACCGCAGGAGGCATTGTCGGCAACGGTGTCGACGATGCCGATCTTCCAGTCCTGGATGCGGCTGTCGACGATCTCGAAACAGGGGACGATGCTCTGTGTCGCGGCGATCACGTCCTCGGCCGTGACGCCCGGCCCCTTGAGGCTGTCTTTCAGGATGAAGCCGATCTCGGCCTCGGCGCGCGGCGCGATCAGGCCGTTTGCCGCGACATCGATATCGCCCTCGATAAACATCCGGTCGGTCAGGAAACCGAAATCGGGCTGGTGCACGCCCAGCATGTCCTGCACGGCCTTGGAGGTAACGCCGATCTTCTTGCCGATGACCTTTTCGCCGTCCGCCTTGCGCTTGTCGAGCGCGCACAGCGAGATCGCATAAGCATCATCGATGGTCAGCTCAGGGTGGCGGGCGATGAGCGGCGGCACGGTGCGCTTGTCCCGCAGCGCGCGGTAGAGCTCGTCCGCCAATGTTTCGTTCAGCGTCTCGCTCACAGATAGGCTCCGTCCTGGAAGATGAGGGGATCGACCGCATCCGACAGGCGCACCGCCTTGACCCGGGCGATGACGATGCTGTGGGTGCCAAAGGGGGTCATGCTCTCGATCGTGCAGGAGAGGTTGGCCTGCGCTTCATCAAGGATGGGAAGGCCATGGGCATCGGGGGTCCAGCTGCCAACGCCAAAGCGCGCCTCGCGCGCCACCGCGCCGCCGAATGCTGCCGACACTTCGCGCTGGTGGCGCGAGAGGAGGTTGATGCTGACCGGGCAGCCGGGCGAGAGATGGGCGTGGATGCCCGCTGTCTGGTTGACGCAGACGAGCACGGCGGGCGGGTCCATGGTAAGCGAGGTGATCGAGGTCGCGGCCATGCCGACCGGCGCCTTGCCTTCGCCCAGCGCGGTGACGATCGCCACGCCCGAGGGCAGGCGGCGCATCGCGCCCTTCAGCCCGGTGGTGACATCGATAGGCTCTGGAACAGGCACGGATTGCGCAGGAGCAGCGTCAGCCATTCTTCAGGAAGTCCAGTGAGTAGCGGTTGAACTCTTCTGTCCGCTCGACCTGCACCCAATGGCCGGTCTGCGAGAAGGTGAGGCAGCGCACGTCGGGGCAAGCATCGAGGAAGAGACGCGCATGGCTTTCGGGGCAGAATTCGTCATTGAGGCCCCAGAGGACGAAGATCGGCTGGGTGACCTCGCCCAGGCGCGGCCCAAGGTCGGGGGTCTTGACGCGGGCGAGCACATCCTTGGGCTGGGTACGCGCGACGGCGAAGCGTTCCTCGACCAGCGCGTCGGTGATGTGGTGCGCGGACGAGGGATGCATGAGGTTGCCGATGAGGCGGCGCTGTTCCTCGATGTTGAATTCCGGGCTGCCAAAGCCCGAGCGCATCTTGGCGATGCCGGGCATGGTGAAATAGCTCATCTGCTCCGCCACGCAGCCCGGCGCCATCAGGACGAGCTTGCCGATGGTGAAGTCGGGATGGTCGAGCGCGATCTGGAGGGCGATGCCGCCGCCCAGCGAGTTGCCGATGAGGTGGCCGCCTGTGATCCCATGCTGCTTCAGCGCATCGAGCAAAGTCTCGGTAAACAGCTCGAGCGGATAGTCGGTCTCGGGCTTGGACGAGGCGCCATAGCCGATGAGGTCGGGCAGGATGACGCGATAGCCCGCATCGGCGAACACTTGCGCATTGTTGCGGAAGTTGGACGCGCCCGAGGCGCCGGGACCGCTGCCATGGATGAAGATGACGGTGGGGGCATCAGCCGCAGCGCCCGCAATTTCCGCGATCGAAATCTCATATCCGCCCGCAACGCTATAGGTCTTGCGGATCAATTCACTGCCCATGGATATCCTCTTTTGTCCTGGCCCGATGCTGTCCAGATGTCAGATGGTCAGATGCTCGCTTCAGATGAAGGTGAAGGCGGGCGGTTCGCCATTGATCGTGCCGATGACGTCGCTGGTGCGGTTGGCCGGGTCATTGGCGACATGGGCGCGCGCGGCGTGGAGGTCGAGCCAGGGCTGGAGGATCGGGCTCGACATATAGACCGCCCGGCCGCCCAGCAGCTTGACCATGCCGTCGGCAAGCTCGGCCATGCGGCGCACGACGCTGGCGGACTGATAGGCAAAGAGCGCGCGCTTTTCCATCGGCACGGGCTCATTGCGCTCGGCATAGTCCATCAGCTCGTTGAAGGTCGTGCGGTGGGTGAGTTCCATCTCGTTGGCCTCGGCGATCGCGCGGGCGATGGCGGCGTGGAGATGGGGGTCGGCCTTGGACGCCTTGCCGGTGTTGGTCGAGACGCGGTTGCCCATGATCTCCATCGCAGCGCCAGTGGCGGCGCGGATGCCGCCGAAGGCGGCGCTGGAGACCGAGCGGATGAAGAGCTGCGCCCAGGGGATGCGGTAGAGCGGCGCGGTGTTGGTTTCCTGGCCCGGATTGGTGCCGGCAAAGCCGTCGCTCGCCTTGTGGGTGCGATGCTCGGGCACGAACACGCGCTCGACGACGATATCGAAGCTGCCGGTGCCCTGGAGGCCGAACGTGTCCCAGCTGCCTTCGATCACCTGATAGTCGGAGCGCGGCAGCAGGAAGGTGCGCATGTCGGGCGGGCCGCCATCGGTGTCGAAATTGATCGCGCCCAGCAGCACCCAACCGCAATGGGAGGAGCCCGACGAGAAGCCCCAGCGGCCCGAAAGATAGAAGCCGCCTTCGACCTTTTCCACCTTGCCGACCGGCTGATAGGTGGAGGAGACGAGCATGTCGGGGTTATCGCCCCATACTTCTTTCTGCGCCTCGTCATGGAAGAGGGCGAGTTCGTAAGGATGGCAGCCCAGCACGCCGTAGATCCAGCCTGTCGACATGCAGCCTTGCGCCAACGCCTTCTGGATCTCGAAGAAGACATTGGGGTGCATCTCATAGCCGCCGTAGCGCTTGGGCTGGAGCACACGGAAGAAGCCTGCCGCCTTCATCTCGGCGACGGTCTCGGGCGGCACGTCCCGGGCGAGCGTACAGGCCCGGGCGCGTTCCCGCAGCACCGGGATCATCGCCTTGGCTTTGGCGATCAGACTTTCGGGTGAAGGTATCGCGGCATTCGCCTCGTCAATGGGTCGGCTTGCTACTGCCCCGGTCATGATCTTCTCCATTGTAGGCGACTCTGCTTCAGATTTGCTATATGCGTAGTTTATGTAAAATGCCATTACGCAAACTGTCAAGACAAACAGGGCTTGCGCATTTTGGCCGTTACTTATAGGCGGATTGGGAACGAATTGCCATAAGCTCGTGAGCGCGCTTAACTGCGCCTCCCCCAGCAAGTGCAAAACAGGCGGCAGCGCTTGCCATATGCGTATGGGGAAGGTCATTTTGCAACGCTCTGCGGCAGAGCATGGCTGGCAGACAGGAAAGAAGGCGAGGCGCTTGAAATGGCAGTGATATCGCTAGGCTATGTAGTGATCGAGGCGCGGGACCTGGGCGCCTGGCAGGATTTTGCCTGCAATATCGCAGGGCTGATGGCGGCCCCTTCGCCGGACGAGGACGTCGCGCTGTTCCGCATGGACGACCGGCCCTGGCGCCTGCGGGTGCAGAAAGGCGCGGCCGACCGCTTCGTGGCGCCGGGCTGGGAATGCGCGAATCGTGACGCCTTCGAATCGGTGCTGGCCCGCCTCGAGGCAGCAGGCCGTCCGGTGGAACGGGCGGGCGTCATGGAAGCACGTGGCCGTCAGGTCTATGAACTCGCCCGTTCATCGGACCCGGCGGGCAATCCCATGGAGATCTTCTACGGTCGCTTCGTCGACTATGCCCCCTTCGTCTCGCCTGTGGGCGTCAGCCGCTTCGTGACCGGCAGCCCCCATGGCGCGGACGGCGACATGGGGATGGGCCATGTCGTGCTGACCGCCCCCAATTTCGACGAGACCCACGCCTTCTACAAGGACGTCATGGGCTTTGGCGACACCGACCTTGGCCGCTTCTACCTTATGGGCGGCGGCGCGGACGATCCGGGCGTGGGCTTTGCCTTCCTCCACTGCAACCCGCGCCACCACAGCCTGGCGCTCGGCCAGCTGCCCGAAAGCCCCAATGGCGCTGTCCATATGATGCTCGAGGTCGGCTCCCTCGAGGATGTCGGCCGCGCCTATGACCGGGTCTTGAAGAGCAAGGGCAAGGTGCCGCTCTCGGCGACCCTTGGCCGCCATGTCAATGACAAGATGACCTCTTTCTACATGCAGACACCAGGTGGATTTGACATCGAATATGGCTGGAACGGCCTGGTAATAGACCCGCAAACATGGGTCCCCACCACCAGCCTTGCTGTAAGCGACTGGGGCCATAAATGGGCTCATGAGCAGGACTGACGCAAAAGGATGACTGACATTATGCTCGACAAGCGCATGAGCGTCGACGACATCGTCGACCAGATTTCCGACGGGATGACCATCGGCATCGGCGGGTGGGCCACGCGCCGCAAGCCCATGGCGCTGATCCGCGCCATCGCCCGATCGAACCTCAAGGACCTCACCGTCATGGCGGGCTATGGCGGCATGGACATCGGCCTGCTCGCCGCCACCGGCAAGATCAGGAAGCTGGTCTTCGCCTTTGCCAGCCTCGACCATTATCCGCTGGAACCCCATTTCCGCAACGCCCGCCAGGCGGGCGCCTTCGAGGTGCTCGAGCTTGACGAGGGCATGTATCATTGGGGCCTGCGCGCAGGCGCGATGAAGCTGCCCTTCCTGCCGACCCGCGTCGGCATCGGCACCGACATCATCACGCAAGACGGCTTCGACTTCAAATTCGTGAAAAGCCCCTATGCCGATGGCGAGGAATTCGTCGCCATGCCCGCGCTGGTGCCCGACATCGCGCTGATCCACGCCCACCGCTCCGACGAGCGCGGCAACCTCCTGACGCTCAGCAAGGACGCGCTGTTCGACGAACTGCTGGTCCGTGCGGCAACCAGGAGCTTCGCCACGGTCGAGAAGATCGTGCCGACGGGCGAGCTCGATATGAAGAAGAACAGCCGCTACAATCTGGTCGAGCGGGCGATGATCAATGGTGTTGCAGAAGCCCCGCTGGGCGCGCACCCGTCGAGCGCCGATCCCGACTATCAGCTCGATCTCAAGCACATCAAGACCTATGTCGAAAGCGCCGCCTCGCCCGAGGCCTGGGCCGACTATAAGGCGAAGTTCATCGATGTGTCGGAAGCCGACTATCAGGCAGCGATCGGCGGCGCGGACGCCGTCAAGCAGCTCCCCGTCCCCATTTACTAAGCGAGAGACCCATGACCCAGAACAGCTATTCGCTCGCTGAACTCGTCATCGCCGCCTGCGCCGAAGTCTGGCGCGAAGATGGCGAAGTAATGGCGACCGGCATCGGCCCCCTCCCCCGCATTGGCGCGGGCGTGGCCAAGCTCTCCTTCGCGCCCGCGATCCAGACCACCGATGGCGAGGTATTCTATACCAGCGAACCCGTCGGCCCGGGCAAGCGCACCGCCGAGCCCGAGTTCGAGGGCATCGCCAATTATGACCGCGTCTTCTCGGCGCTCTGGAGCGGCCGCCGCCACGCGCTGGTCGGCCCGGTCCAGATCGATCGTTTCGGTCAGGCGAACATCTCGGTGATCGGCGACCACAAGAAGCCCAAGGCGGCGATGCTCGGCGCGCGCGGCTTCCCCGGCAACTCGATCAGCCATCCCAACAGCTTCTTCTTCCAGAACCACAACAAGCGGGCGTTCGTGGAAGGCGAAGTCGATTTCGTCTGCATGGCGGGCTATAATCCGGCACGCTACCGCAATGGCGCTCCGCCCCAGGGCCTGGACCTGCGTCGCATCATCACCAACCTGTGCGTGATGGACTTTGGCGGCCCCGATCACCAGATCCGCGTGATCTCGCTGCATCCGGGCGTCACCTTCGAGGAAGTGCAGGACAATACCGGCTTCCCGCTGGCAAAGGTCGATGGCGAAATCCCGACCACCCCTGCGCCGACGGCCGAGCAACTGGAGCTGATCGCGAAGATCGACCCCAATAATGTCCGGGCGACCGTGTTCAAGGACAATCCGGCCGGAGACAGAAGGGCAGCCTGAAGATGAACGAGACCGACCGCCTGGTCGAACCGCAGCAGGTCGACATTGTTTACGAAACGGACGAGCCGGTCACCTATGAGGTGATCGACAATGTCGCATGGATCATGATGAACCGCCCGGGCTTCAACAATGCCCAGAACGGCCAGATGACCTATGCGATCGACGACGCCTTCATCAAGGCGACGAACGATGACGATGTGCGCTGCATCGTGCTGGGCGGTAACGGTAAGCATTTTTCGGCCGGGCATGACATCGGCACGCCCGGCCGCGACGTGCACCAGCATTTCGAGAACCGGCTGCTGGTGCCGGGTCATGTGAACAAGCCCGCCGCTGAATTGCTCTATACCCGCGAGAAGGAGCAATATGTCGGCATGTGCCGCCGCTGGCGCGACGCGCCCAAGCCCACCATCGCCATGGTGCAGGGGGCGTGCGTCGCGGGCGGGCTGATGCTGGCATGGGTGTGCGACCTGATTGTCGCCACCGACGACGCTTTCTTTCAGGACCCGGTCAACCGCATGGGCATCCCGGGCGTTGAATATTTCGCCCACGCCTATGAACTGCCCCCGCGCATCGCCAAGGAATTCCTGCTGCTGGGTGAGCGGATGAGCGCGCAGCGCGCCGAACAGTTCGGCATGGTGAACAAGATCGTCTCGCGCGAGGCGCTGCGCGAGACCGTCGCGGCCATGGCGGCCAAGCTCGTCGCCCAGCCCCGCCTTGGCAACTGGCTGACCAAGCAGGCGATCAACCATGTCGAGGAGCTGATGGGCAAGAGGAACGCGATGGACGCGCAATATCATATGCACCATTTCGCCCATGCCCAGAATGACCTCGTCCAGGGCAGCTCGATCGCGGGCCTCGACGCCAAGAAGATGGCCGAGGCCAATAAGAAACAGGCGAGCGAATGATGGGCGATCCGCTGCACACAGTCCTTTGCCAACGGCTTGGCTGCCGCTGGCCGATCATCCAGACCGCGATGGGCTGGGTCGCCGAGCCTTCGCTGGTGATCGGGTCGAGCAATGCAGGCGCGTTCGGTTTTCTGGGCGCAGCGGTGATGACGCCGGACGAAGCGCGCGAAAAGATCCTCGCCGTGCGCAAGGGCACCGACAAGCCCTTCGGCGTCAACTTCCACAGCTTTCAGCCGGGCGCTGACCAGATTGTCGAACTGATCCTGGCCAACAAGGATCAGGTGCGCGCGGTCAGCTTTGGCCGTGGCCCCAATGCCAAGATGATCGGCCGTTTCAAGGATGCGGGCATATTGTGCATCCCCACCGTCGGCGCGGTCAAGCATGCGCAGAAGATGGTCGAACTGGGCGTCGACATGGTCAATGTCCAGGGCGGCGAAGGCGGCGGGCATACAGGTTCCGTCCCGACCACCGTGCTGCTCCCCCAGGTGCTCGACGCCGTCAAGGTGCCGGTGATCGCGAGCGGCGGCTTTGCCGACGGACGCGGGCTGGCGGCAGCGCTCGCCTATGGCGCGGTCGGCATTGCCATGGGCACGCGCTTCCTGCTGACCAAGGAAAGCCCGGTGCCCGACAGCGCCAAAGCGGAATATCTCAAGGCCTCGACCGACCGCATCGTTGTCACCACCAAGCTCGACGGCATCCCCCAGCGGATGGTCCGCACCAAATTGATGGACCGGATCGAGAAGTCCGGCCCGCTCGCCATGTGGCTGCGCGCGATCGAGGCGGGCATGGCGATGAAGAAGCAGACCGGCGCGAGCTGGATGGATTTCATCAAGTCGGCGCGCGGCATGACCGCCCATGGCGCGATGCCATTGAAGCAGGCGATGATGGCCGCGACCATGCCGATGCTGATCCAGAAAGCCGTGGTCGATGGCGACATCGAACATGGCGTGATGGCGACCGGCGTCGTGGGCGGGCGAATTGGCGAGGTCCCGACCTGCCAACAGCTGGTCGACCGCATCGTCGAAGAGGCGCATGAGCGGCTCGCCGCGCTCGCCGCCATGGGCCGCGAGACGGCCAGCGCCGCCTGAGGAAGAGGGACAAGACATGCCGATTACGCTGACCGTCAAGGGCGCCATCGCCGAAATCCTGTTCGACCATCCCCCGGTCAACGCCTTCGACACCAAGGGTTGGGAATCGATCCCGGCGTTGGTTTACGAAGCCGCAGCGAACGAGGATGTGAAGTGCATCCTGATCCGCGCCGAAGGCCGGGGTTTCTGCGGCGGCGTCGACATCAAGGAGATGGCGGCGCATCCCGAACGCATCGCCAAGCTGAACAAGGATAATTACCTGACGTTCAAGGCGATCCGCGAATGCGCGATCCCGGTGGTCGGCGCGCTGCATGGCTTCGTCATCGGCGGCGGCGTCAATATCGCGGGCGCGTGCGACGCGCTGATCGCGGCGGAGGGGGCCTATTTCTCGCTGCCTGAAATCGATCGCGGCGCGATGGGCGGCGCGGCCTTCATGAGTCGCATGCTGCCCGTCCAGATGGTGCGCGCCAATTTCTTCACCGGCGGGCGCATTCCGGTGGAAGACGCCTACCGTCACGGTTCGGTGCACAAGGTGGTGCCGCTCGAGCAGCTCAGGGACGAGGCCTACGCCTTCTGCGAAGTAATTGCGTCCAAGAGCCGGGCGGCGCTGGTGATCGCCAAGCAGGCGCTGAACCTGATCGAGCCGACCGACCCGTCGGCCCATTACCGGATCGAGCAGGGCTTCACGCTCGAAATGTACATGCATGAAGACAGCCAGAAGGCGCGTGACGCCTTTGTGGACAATAAGGGCGCGGCGAAATTCTGATGGACTTGACCTATACCCCCGAACAGCAGGCGTTCCGCGCCGAAGTGCGCAGCTGGCTCGAAGCCCATGTGCCCGGCGAGCCGCTGGAGCATTTCGACGCCACGCGCGAGGGTTTCGAGGCCCACCGCCAATGGGAAAAGACCCTGAAGTCCGGCGACTGGGGCATGGTGACATGGCCCAAGGAATATGGCGGGCGCGGCCTTGACCTCATCCAGTGGCTGATTTTCGAGGAAGAATATTATCGCGCGGGTGCGCCGGGCCGGGTCAACCAGAATGGCATTTTCCTGCTGGGGCCGACGCTGATCGAGTTCGGCACCCATGAGCAGAAGCAGCGCTTCCTGCCCAAGATGGCGTCGGGCGAGGAAATCTGGGCGCAAGCCTGGTCCGAACCGATGGCGGGCTCAGACCTTGCCGGCGTGCGCGCGACGGCGGTTCGGGATGGCGACGACTATATCCTCAATGGCCACAAAATCTGGTCGAGCCGCGCGGTGTTCGCCGACTGGGCCTTCGGCCTGTTCCGCGAGCCCGGCTCCGAGCGCCACAAGGGCATGAGCCTCATCTTCTTCCCGCTGAACGCGCCGGGGGTCACGGTCAACGCGATCAAGAAGATCAACGGCCATGTCGGTTTCGCCGAGATCTTCCTCGAAAATGTCCGCGTCCCCGCCTTCAATCGCCTCGGCGACGAGGGTCAGGGCTGGCATATCTGCATGGCGACAGCAGGCTTTGAACGCGGCCTCATGCTGCGCTCGCCCGCCCGCTACCAGGTGGCGGCAAGCAAGCTTGCGGAACTGTGGCAGGCGAACAAGGAAACCGCCGACCCCGCGCTCGAAGCCGATGTCGTGCGCGCGCACATGAATGCCGACGCCTATGCGCTCAACATCTACCAGACCGCCTCGCGGCTGATGGCGGGCGCGAAGATCGGGCCGGAAGCGTCCACCAACAAAATTTTCTGGTCGGAATTGGACATTCACCTGACGCAAACCGCGCTCGCCATATTGGGGCCGCAGGCCGAACTGACGCACGAAGCGCCCGGCGCTGGGGCCGTCGACTGGATCGACGACTATATCTTCGCGCTCGCCGGACCCATCTATGCGGGCTCCAACGAGATTCAGCGCAACATCATTGCCGAGCGCATGCTCGGCCTGCCGCGCTAAGGGGGAACAGAGAAATGGATTTCACCCTCAGCGATGAACAGCTGATGTTCGCCGAAACCGCGCGGACGCTGTTTGCGGACAGCTGCACGCCCGACCATTGGCGCAAGATGATGGAAGCGGGCGTCGCACGCGACGATGCGCGCTGGGCCTCTATCGTGGAAACCGGCCTGACTTTGGTGCTGCTCCCCGAAAGCGCGGGCGGCATCGGGCTGGCGGAAGCCGACTTTGCCCTGATCGCGCAAGAGGCGGGCTATGTCGCGCTGCCCGAACCGCTGGTTGAAAGCGCAGGCGTTGCCGCGCCGATGCTCGCCGCGTTGGCACCCGAGCATGAACTGCTCAGCGATCCCAATGCGACGATCGCCATCCAGCATCCGTCGAACCCCTATGTCGCCAATGCCGACAGCGCAGGCGGCATCCTCCTGCATGCCGATGGCGAGGCCTGGCTCGCCACGCCCGATCAGGTGACGCTGACGGCGCAGCCGAGCATCGATCCCTTCCGCCGCCTCTTTTCGGTCGAGTGGAGCAAGGAGAAGGCGACGGCTCTGGGCAAGGCCGACTGGGATCTCGCCTTCGACCGCGCCGCCCTCTTCAACGCCGCCTTTGGCCTCGGCCTTGCCCAGCGTTCGGTCGACCTCGCAGTCGATTATGCCAAGGAACGCCAGCAGTTCGGCAAGCCCATCGGCAGCTATCAGGCGGTCAAGCATCACCTGGCGTCCGCCCAGGTCGCGATCGAGTTCGCCAAGCCGGTGGTCGCCGCCGCCGCCGCCGAAATCGGCGCCCGCGACACGCAAGCCCGCGCCCGTGTCAGCCATGCCAAGCTCGTCGCCCTGGAAGCCGCCGACAAGGCCGCCCGCGCCTCGATCCAGGTGCATGGCGCGATGGGCTACAGCTGGGAGGTGGACGTCCATCTGTTCTTGAAGCGCACGGTTGCGCTCACGCAAACATGGGGCACCCCCGCCCAACACCGCGCGCGCATCGCCACGCGCATCTTCACCCAGCCCATGGGGCCGGATCAGACCTTTGCCCGGGAACATGAAAATGCCTGAAGCCTATATCATCGACGCCGTCCGCACGCCTGTCGGCCGCAAGAAGGGCAGCCTTGCCGCCGTCCATCCGGCCGACCTTGGCGCGCACCCGATCAAGGAACTGGTCAAGCGCACCGGTATCGACCCCACCCAGGTCGAGGACGTGGTCTGGGGTTGCACCGAAACCATCGGCGGCCAGGCGGGCGACATCGGCCGCACCGCATGGCTGGTCGCAGGGCTCCCTGAAGAAGTGCCCGGCGTCACCATCGACCGCCAGTGCGGCTCAAGCCAGCAGGCGGTCCACTTCGCCGCGCAGGGCGTGATGAGCGGCACCCAGGACCTGGTGGTCGCAGGCGGCAGCCAGGCGATGAACCAGATCCCGATCATGGCCGCGATGATCGCGGGCGCGCAATATGGCTTCGACAGCCCCTTCCACGGGTCGAAGGGCTGGGTCGAACGCTATGGCATGGAAGAGGTCAACCAGATCAAGTCCGCCGAGATGATCGCCGACAAATGGGGCATCAGCCGTGAAGCGATGGAGCAGTTCGCGCTCGCGTCGCACCAGCGCGCGCAGGCCGCCTGGGACAATGGCTGGTTCGACAAGGAAGTGGTGGCGCTTGAGGGCCTGGCCCGTGACGAGACCATCCGCCCGACGACCTCGTTGGAGGGCCTGGCGTCCCTGAAGCCCGTCAATGAAGGCGGGATCATCACCGCAGGCGTCGCCAGCCAGAATTGCGACGCCGCCGCCGCGCTGCTGATCGCCAGCGAGCAGGCGGTGAAGGAACATGGTTTGAAGCCCCGCGCGCGCATCCATCACCTGTCGGTCCGCGCCGCCAACCCGGTGTGGATGCTGACCGGGCCGATCCCCGCCACCCAATATGCGCTGAAGAAGGCTGGCATGTCGATCAGCGACATCGACCTGTTCGAATGCAACGAAGCCTTTGCCAGCGTCACCATGGCGTGGATGAAGGAACTGGATGTCCCGCATGAGAAGGTCAATGTGCAGGGCGGCGCGATCGCTCTGGGCCATCCGATCGGCGCGACCGGCGCGCGGTTGATGACGACGTTGCTGAACGCGCTGGAGCGCACGGGCGGGCGTTATGGCCTGCAGACCATGTGTGAAGGCGGCGGCCAGGCCAACGTCACCATCATCGAGCGGCTCTAAGGGACCCAGCCCCGATGCCCGCCTACGCCTATCAGGGGATTGTTCCCGTCGTCGATCCGACCAGCTACGTCCATCCGCTGGCGTCGCTGATCGGCGACGTGATCGTGGGACCGGGCTGCTTCATCGCGCCGGGCGCTTCGCTGCGGGGCGATTTCGGGCGGATCGTGGTGGAAGGCGACAGCTCGATCCAGGACAATGTGTCGATCCATGCCAACCAGCTGCGCGACACGGTCATCAAGCGCGGCGCGACCATCGCCCATGGCTCGATCATCCATGGCTGCGAGATCGGTGAAAATGCGCTGATCGGCATGAACGCGGTGATCCTCGACAATGCCATCATTGGTGACGAAAATCTCGTCGCCGCCCTTGCCCTTGTGAAGTCCGACACGGTGACCCCGCCGCGCAGCCTGGTCGTCGGCAACCCGGCCAAGGTGGTCAAGACGTTCGAGCCGCAGCAGGTGACCTGGCGCAACAATGGCGAGGGCGAATATCAGAAACTCGCCCGCGCCGCGCTCACCGATCTCATCGAAGCCGAGCCGCTCAGCCAAGCCAGCGCCGAGCGGCAGGCGCAGCGCATCGCCTCCGACGCCATCGCCGTGCGCCTTTCGGGCAGCACCGCCGAACATCGCGAAAAACAAGCCGCAAAGCGCGAGGGTCAGGCATGAACAGCGCCACGGCGATCACCAACCTCCTCTACCGCTATGCCGAACTGATGGACGCAGGCGATCTGGAAGCCGTAGCCGCCCTGTTCGAACGCGCCCGGATCAAGACCGGCGGCGGCGAAGTGGTCGAAGGCTCCGCGCCGATGCTGGCGCTCTGGCGCACCCATGTGCGCCTCTACCCCTGCGGCACGCCGCGCACCAAGCATGTCATCACCAATCCCATTATCGAGGTGGACGAGGCGGCAGGCACCGCCACCTGCCGCTCTTACTATACCGTGTTTCAGGCGACCCCGGCCCTGCCGCTCCAGGCGATCTGCGCGGGCCGCTATCATGACGCCTTCGTCCGGGTGGACGAGGCATGGCATTTTTCCGGGCGGGATTATTCCCTGCTCGATCTGGTTGGGGACTTAAGCCAGCATCTGCTGATCCCCGTCGCAGCGCAATGAAGGAGTAAGGCAAGTGGGTATCTGCGAAGGACGTGTTGCGATCGTGACCGGGGCGGGCAATGGCCTTGGCAAAGCCTATGCGCTGGGCCTCGCCGCAGAAGGCTGCAAGGTCGTGGTCAATGACCTTGGCGTCGGCACCCATGGCGAGGCAGGCGCGACCAAGGGCGCAGCCGAGCAGGTGGTGGACGAGATCCGCGCGATGGGCGGGGAAGCCGTCGCCAACACCGACGACGTCGCCGAATGGGAATCGGGCAAGCGCATGGTCGAGCAAGCCCTCGACAGCTTCGGCGCGCTTCATGCCGTGGTCAACAATGCAGGCTTCGTGCGCGACCGCATGTTCTTCACCTGCTCCCCTGAAGAATGGGACGCGGTGATCCGCGTCCATCTGCGCGGCCATTTCTGCACGAGCCGCCATGCCGCTGAATATTGGCGGGCGCAGTCGAAGGCCGGCAATCCGGTCGATGCGCGCATCATCAACACGACCTCGGGCGCAGGCCTGCAGGGCTCGGTCGGCCAGTCGGCTTATTCGACGGCCAAGGGCGGCATCGCGACGCTCACCCTGGTGCAGGCCGCCGAGCTTGGCCGCCTTGGCATCACCGCCAATGCCCTTGCCCCCAACGCCCGCACCCGCATGACCAATACCGGCGCGTTCGACATGGACGCCAAGGAAGGCGAGTTCGACCTGTTCGCGCCGGAAAATATGGCGCCGCTGGTCGCCTATCTCGTCTCCGAACAGTCGAAGGGGGTGACCGGCCAGGTCTTTGAACTCAAGGGCGGCCAGGTCGTCCTCTCGCAGGGGTGGACCGACAGCCCTGCCTTCGACAAGGGCGCGCGGATTGAAGCGAGCGAAATGGACGCGATCGTGCGCGGGCTCCTCCAGACCCGCGAGCCTGCAAAGCCCGTCTACGGAGCCGCCTGATGGACTTCGCGCTCAGCGACGACCAGCGCGCGATCCAGGAAGCCGCGCGCGACTTCCTGACCGACGCCGCCAACCCGGACGTCATCCGCGCCGCCGTCGAAGGGACGAGCGGCTTTGACGAGAGCCTGTGGTCGAGCCTTGGCGAAATGGGCTTTGCCGGGCTGATGATCCCCGAGGCCCAAGGCGGCCTTGGCCTTGGCGCTGTCGAAATGGCGCTGGTGCTCGAGGAAACCGGCCGGGTGCTCGCACCCGTGCCCTTCTTCGAAACCGCCGTGCTCGCCGTGCAGGCGGTGCTCGCCGCAGGCAGCGAAGAGCAGAAGGCGGCGCTGCTGCCCCGCTTGGCGTCAGGCACCCGCGCCAGCTTCGCGGGCACCGCAAGCCGCCCGACCCTGTCGAACGGCAAGCTGACCGGCACGGCGGAGTTCGCAACCTTCGCCCATGTCGCCGAGTTGATCGTCATCGCCACCGCCGACGACAGCCTCGTCGTCCTCGAAGCGGACACCCCCGGCCTCACCATCGAAGCACTCCCCAGCCTCGACCGCACCCGCCGCTTTGCCACCCTCACCTTCGATTGCGACGTGAGCGATGCCATGATCCTCGGCGCGCCCGGCAGCGCGGCCGCCGCGATCGCACGCACCCTCACCATCGGCGCGGGCCTGCTCGCCGCCGAACAGACCGGCGGCATGCAGTACAGCCTCGACGCCACCGTCGATTATGCCAAGCAGCGCGTCCAGTTCGGCCGCCTCATCGGCTCGTTCCAGGCCTACAAGCATATGCTCGCCGACATGATGCTGCTGGTCGAAGCCTCGCGCTCGGCCGCTTATTATGCCGCCGCCGCGATCGACGAAAATGGCGAGGAACTGGCCGAAGCCGCCCATGCCGCCCGCGCCTATGTGTCCGACGCCTATCGCTCGGTCGCGGGCGACGCGATCCAGCTCCATGGCGGCATCGGCTTCACCTGGGAACATCACGCCCATCTCTATTTCAAGCGCGCGCGCGCCACCGCCAGCTGGCTCGGCACGCCGGACCAGCATCGCGAAGCGCTCGCACAGATCATCATGAAGGACGCCGCATGACCCCGACCTCGCCTGTTCCCCCCTATCCGACCCCGCTGGGCATGCTCAAGGGCAAGACCGTGGTCGTGACCGCCGCCGCTGGCACCGGCATCGGCTTTGCCGCCGCCAAGCGCGCGGCTGAAGAAGGGGCCAAGCTCCTCATCAGCGACTTCCACGAACGCCGTCTCAACGAAGCGGCCGACCGTATCGCCGACGAAGTGGGCTGCGAGCGCCCCGCCCTGTTCGTGTGCGACGTCACCAGCGAAGAGGCGGTACAGGGTCTGCGCGATGCCTCGCTCGCCGCATTGGGCAAGGTCGATGTCCTCATCAACAATGCGGGCCTGGGCGGCGAGGCCGATATCATCGACATGACCGACGAGCAGTGGGCGCGCGTGTTCGACGTCACCTTGACCTCGCTGTTCCGCATGACCCGCGCGTTCCTGCCAAGCATGTACGCCAACAAGTCCGGCGTCATGGTCAACAACGCCTCGGTGCTGGGCTGGCGCGCGCAAAAAGGCCAGGCCCATTATGCCGCCGCGAAAGCCGGGGTCATGGCCTTCACCCGCTGCGCCGCGATCGAGGCGGCTGAACATGGCGTGCGCATCAATGCGGTCTCACCAAGCCTTGCCATGCACCCGTTCCTTGCCAAGGTGACGACGCAGGAAGCCCTCGACAAGCTGGTTGAGAAGGAAGCCTTCAAGCGCCCCGCCGAGGTCTGGGAAATCGCCAATGTCATGATGTTCCTTGCCTCTGATCTCTCCTCCTACATGACCGGCG
The DNA here is from genome assembly GCF_055394715.1 of Sphingobium sp. TomTYG72. Lineage (NCBI taxonomy): Bacteria > Pseudomonadati > Pseudomonadota > Alphaproteobacteria > Sphingomonadales > Sphingobiaceae > Sphingobium > Sphingobium sp. TomTYG72. The sequence continues at coordinate 22,045 of NZ_AP027338.1, forward strand.
AGATCGTCGCGGTCTCCAGCCAGAGGGCCTGATGGCAACCATCTTCGAAACGCCGCGCGCGCTGCTGGGGCAGGAGGGCGTCAAGCTCGACACCGCCGATTGGCTCACCATCGACCAGTCACGCATCGACGCCTTTGCCGACTGCACAGGCGACCATCAGTGGATCCATGTCGATCCGGTACGCGCCAAGGACGGCCCCTTCGGCGCGACCATCGCGCATGGCTATCTGACGCTCAGCCTCGTCAACCTGTTCATGCCGCAGATCGTCGAGGTCCGCCGCTTCTCCGCAGGGGTCAATGTCGGCATGGACAAGACCCGCTTCCTCAGTCCAGTGGTCGTGGGCTCGCGCATTCGCGGCACCGGCGAGATCGTCTCGGTCGAGGAAGTGAAGGGCGGCGCGATACAGGCCGTGATCCGCGTCACCGTCGAGATCGAGGGTAAGGACAAGCCCGCCTGCGTGGTCGATACCATCAACCGCTATTTTCCGGAAAGCTGAGCTTGGGCGCAGTAATCGCCCTCTGCCTTCTCGCCGCCAATCCCGTTGGAGCCAAAACCATGCCTGATCCCGTCAAAATGGAAGCCGCCGTCCACGCCTATGTCGCCGCGTTCGAAGCAGGCAGCGCCGACCAGGTGGCCGCCCTCTATGCCGCAGACGCGACGGTCGAGGACCCGATCGGCTCACCCATCCACCATGGCCGCGAGGCGATCCGCGCCTTCTATGCCGAGTCCATGAAGACCGGCGCGAAATTGAAGCTCGAAGGCCCCGTCCGGGTCGCGGGCGATTATGCGGTGTTCCCCTTCTCGGTGAACCTGAACTATGATGGTGGGGCCAAGCGCATCGACGTCATCGACACCTTCCGCTTCAACGACGCCAATGAAGTGACCGAAATGCGCGCCTATTGGGGTCCCACCAACATGCACGGCTTTTAATCCAAGGATCGATACACATGCGTGAAGCAGCCATCATCTCCACCGCGCGCACCGGCGTCGGCAAAGCCTATCGCGGCGCGTTCAACGACACCGAAGCGCCGTTCATGTCCTCCCATGTCGTGGACGCCGCCATCGCCCGCGCCGGGATCGATCCCGCCCGCGTCGATGACGTGTATCTCGGCGTTGCCAACCAGTGGAACACGCAAAGCTACAATGTCGGCCGCCTGACCGTCCACGGATCGGTCCTGCCCGACACCACCGCGGGGTTCTCGATGGACCGCAAATGCTCGTCCGGCCTCAACGCGCTCGCCTTCGCGGCGCGCGGCATCATCGCCAACGAGATCGACTGCGCCGTCTCGGGCGGCGTCGAGAATGTCTCGCTCACCATCGACAAACATTATCCCGCGTTCCGCAACCGCTCCGAGTTCATCAAGGCGCGCGATCCCAACGCCTATATGGTGATGATCGAGACCGCCGAGATCGTCGCTGAACGCTATGGCATTTCGCGCGAGGATCAGGACCGGTTCGCAGCGCAATCGCAGCAGCGCGCCGCCGCCGCCCAGGAAGCAGGCAAGTTCGATGACGAGATCGTGCCGATCACGGTCACCAAGGCCCTGTTCGACAAGGAAGGCAATGAGACCGGCAAGGAAGAGCTGACCCTGACCAAGGACGAGGGCATCCGCGCGGGCACCACTTACGAGAAGCTCGCGGAATTGAAGCCCGTGTTCAAGAACGGCTCGGTCATCAAGGAAGGCAAGCATGTCACCGCCGGCAATGCCAGCCAGCTGTCCGACGGCGCCTCGGCGCAGGTGGTCATGGACCTTGCCACCGCGCAGAAGGAGGGTCTCCCCATCCTCGGCATCTATCGGGGGTTCCAGGTCGCAGGCTGCGGCGCGGACGAGATGGGCATCGGCCCGGTGTTCGCCATCCCCAAGCTGCTCGAGCGCACCGGTCTCAAGATCGACGACATTGGCCTGTGGGAATTGAACGAAGCCTTTGCCAACCAGGCGATCTACTGCCAGCGCACGCTGGGCATCGATCCGGACAAGCTCAACGTCAATGGCGGCGGCATCGCCATAGGCCATCCCTTCGCCATGACCGGCTCGCGCCTCGTTGGCCACGCCCTGATCGAAGGCAAGCGTCGCGGCGTCAAATATGTGGTCGTCTCCATGTGCGTCGCGGGCGGCATGGGCGCGGCCGGTCTGTTCGAGGTCGCCTGATCCATGCAACTCGCCTTCGCCCCTGAACTCAAAGCCTTCCGTGAGGAGGCCGCGAGCTGGCTCAACGAACAGCTCGCAGGCCCGTTCAAGTCCATTCGCGGCCAGACCAACCAGGTCGACAATGTCGAGGAGCGCCGCGCCTGGGAAGCGGCGCTTGGGGCGGCGCGCTGGAGCGTCGTGGGCTGGCCTGAGCAATGGGGCGGGCGCAACGCCTCGATCGCGCAGCAGATCATCTTCGCCGAGGAATATGCCCGCGCTAAGGGTCCGCCGCGCGCCGGGCATCTCGGGGTCGAACTGCTCGGCCCCACCCTGCTCGCCATGGGCAATGAGGAGCAGAAGGCCCGGTTCCTCCCCGACATCGCCCATGGCCGCGCCATCTGGTGCCAGGGCTATTCCGAACCCGGCGCGGGCTCCGACCTCGCCAATGTCAAGACCAAGGCCCGCCTCGAAGGCGACCGCTACATCATCGATGGCCAGAAGATCTGGACCTCGATGGGCACCATCGCCGACTGGTGCTTCGTCGTTGCCCGCACCACGCCCGGCAGCGTCGGCAACAAGGGCCTCTCGTTCCTCATGGTCCCGATGGACCAGCCCGGGGTCGATGCCCGCCCGATCCGCCAGATGACCGGCGAGGCCGAGTTTGCCGAGGTGTTCTTCGATGGCGCGCAGGCGCTCGCGATCGACCGCATCGGCGAAGAAGGCGAAGGCTGGAAGGTCGCCATGGCCCTGCTTGGCTTTGAACGCGGCGTCTCCACCCTCGCCCAGCAGATGCAGTTCAAGAACGAACTCGACGAGATCATCGCCATCGCCAAAGCCAACGGCAAGGCCAGCGACCCGCTCATCCGCCAGAAGATCGCCACCGCCCATGCGGGCCTCAAGATCATGCGCTATAACGGCCTGCGCATGCTCTCCGATGGCGAAGGCGCAGACCTCTCCGGCGCCGCTTACACCTACAAACTCTACTGGTCCCGCTGGCACGTCGCCCTCGGCGACCTCGCCATGGAGGTCATGGGCCAAACCGGCGAAATCGGCGTCAACGACGAACGCATGGGTCCCCTCACAACCATGCACCTCATGTCTCGATCCGATACCATCTACGCCGGAACAGACCAAATCCAGCGCAACATCATCGCTGAACGCGGATTAGCTATGCCTCGGGAACCGAGGGGGTGAGGAATAAGCTCCGGCGGCCACATGTAGAGCCGCCGGAGCCACCCGATCAGATGATCTTCGATTCTTGCAGTTCGGCGATGCGCGCTTCGTCATAGCCAAGCTCACCCAGAACCTCGGCGCTATGTTCGCCCAGAAGCGGCGGCGCGCGGCGGATCGTCGCCGGCGACTCCGACATATTAGCCAGCGGACTTCCGATCAGATCGACCGTACCGGCCTCCGCCCAGGGATGCGGCGTCGTCACCCGAAGGCCGCGATGCTGGATCTGCGGATCTTCCCAAACCTCAGGCAGCTCATTGTAACGCGCGGCGGGAATGCTCACCTCATCGAACTTCGCCTGAAGCTCTTCCGAAGTGAACCCACGGCTCCATTCATTGATGATGTCCATCAACTCCAGCCGGTTCAACTTGCCGCGCTTGAAATTCTCATCGAAGCGGGGGTCCTGATATAGCTCAGGCTGGCCCATCAGCACCGTCAAGCGCCGCCAATGCTCGTCACCGCCAGCGGTGAGATACAGCATGCCATCCTTGGTATGGATGAGATCGGCAGGGCCACCGCCATTGCCGCCATTGCCCAGGCGCGGCGGGACCACGCCACTCAGCAAATAATCCTGCATGATATGGCTGACCATCGCCACCGAACTATCCAGAAGGGCGATATCGATATGCTGCCCTTCACCAGTCTGGTTACGATGCTGGAGTGCCGCCAATATGGAAATGGCGACATTATGGCCGGTGATGAAATCAACGAGGCTCGGTCCCGCCTTGAGCGGCCCGGCTCCCGGCTGCCCATCCGGAATGCCGGTGACGGCCATCATCCCGCCCGTCGCCTGAAACAAACCATCATAGCCCGGCCGCGCAGCCATTGGCCCCGTCTGGCCAAAGCCTGTAACCGAACAATAGATAAGGCGCGGGTTGATCGTCTTCAGGCTCTCATAATCCAGCCCGAACCGCTTGAGATCACCAACCTTGTAATTTTCAATCAGGATGTCGGCCGTTTCCACCAGCTTACGCAGGATTTCCTGCCCCTCGGGCTTGCTATGGTTCAGCGTGATCGACCGCTTGTTACGGTTAGCCGCCGTGAAAAACCCCGCCTGACGGACATTCATCCCGTCCTTGCCCTTAACCTCGGCAGACCATATACACGGCCGTCGTCTCCAACGCCCGGACGTTCCACCTTGATCACGTCAGCGCCGAGGTCGCCCAATATCTGCGCGCCCACGGGTCCGGCCAGCACGCGAGTCATGTCGATGACGCGGATGCCTTCGAGGGCTGCCTTCTTATTGCTCATAGTCGCCTGCCCCTCCAAATTGATATGCGTAGCATTGGGCGGCCCTTTATCCACTTTTCCGTCAAAGCGCCAGACGACAGGCCGCGAAACTTGCAGCCGAACGGCGAAAAATCTGCTGTTTCAAAACAGCGGAAATGGCTGGATCGCCCGCCATCACGCAAAGGGCGCCAGGGCCGGTGAGGATCAGCCGCACCAGATCCGCCTGCCCCTTCGCCCCCGTCTTTTCATATATCCGCTTGGAATAGTTACGCGCCGTTTCCGTGGTCAGATTAAGCTGCTCACCCGCTCCAACGATGCTCTCGCCCAAACTCAGCGCGTGAGCGAGTGCCGCCTCGCTGCCCGACAAACCAATGCAGCGCCGCCAAAGTCCCGCCGCCGCCTGCGCAGGTTCGCGACGGGCGGTACGCGCTATGCCGATCACAGCGGGCAAGGCGCACGGTTCGCTCAGCGCTAGGTCCGACTTGCGCAGCAGCAGGTCGATATCCCTGCTATCGTCGATCCGGATTACCCGCGTCGCGCCCGGCGGCGCCGACGCCATTTCCGCGCAGGCCGGTTGAGCGCATGGGTAGCGTCGGGCAACAACTGCAACCGCCGCTCCGGACTTGGCCCGGCTGATCGTAAAGGCCAGAATCGCCTCGGCCGCAGGATCAGCGGCCATCACCCGACCGCCCCAATCGAACGCCAGTTGCGCAACGCCTAGCCGAGAAAGCGCGCCCTGCGCCATGGCAACCTGCAAGCGCGCCTCGATCAATGCCACCAGCGTCCGCAGCGCCGCGGCGAAATGCGGGGCAATGCTCGACAGCACGGCAACGGCAGACGCAGAAAAATCCTCCCGCTCTCTCACCAGCAGGAAATGTGCATCGGCCACCCGCCCGCCGCCACGCGCAGCCATCGGCCATAGCGAATGTTCATTTCATTCAACGCCTCGCGCTGCCGCGCCAGTTCATCCCGCGTCATCATAATTCAGCATCTCGTCCAGCGCATAGGACGCGCCCGGACGCAGCGATTCCATTAAGGATGCAGGCGCAAGGCTTCCAGACGCCGGAAATCCAGAGGCGGTCTGCGACGCACGCGGGGCGGCGATGTGGATGACGGTCGGTTCCTGCTCAGGCATGGCATTGGCCAGTGAGACGATCAGGAAAGCCCGCCGCGCATAGGTGCGGCCCACCAGATTGCGGATGAAGGCGCCAAAAGGCGGGCTTTCATGAATCCCATCCACCAGCGGCAGGAAACAGCTCATTCTGATCAGC